>NZ_NETJ01000020.1 GCF_002128405.1 Gottfriedia solisilvae | reverse complement strand
TCCGGTGGTTCCGCATGGAAGGGCCATCGCTCAACGGATAAAAGCTACCCCGGGGATAACAGGCTTATCTCCCCCAAGAGTCCACATCGACGGGGAGGTTTGGCACCTCGATGTCGGCTCATCGCATCCTGGGGCTGTAGTCGGTCCCAAGGGTTGGGCTGTTCGCCCATTAAAGCGGTACGCGAGCTGGGTTCAGAACGTCGTGAGACAGTTCGGTCCCTATCCGTCGTGGGCGCAGGAAATTTGAGAGGAGCTGTCCTTAGTACGAGAGGACCGGGATGGACACACCGCTGGTGTACCAGTTGTTCTGCCAAGAGCATGGCTGGGTAGCTATGTGTGGAAGGGATAAGTGCTGAAAGCATCTAAGCATGAAGCCCCCCTCAAGATGAGATTTCCCATAGCGTTAAGCTAGTAAGACCCCTGAGAGATGATCAGGTTGATAGGTCAGAGGTGGAAGCGTGGTGACACGTGGAGCTGACTGATACTAATCGGTCGAGGACTTAACTAACAAGTTTGATAATGACATTATCTAGTTTTGA
>NZ_NETJ01000002.1 GCF_002128405.1 Gottfriedia solisilvae | reverse complement strand
TAGACATTTGAAAAGTGGAAGCGACTCGCTCTGCCCCGACAAGCATAAGACGAAGATCAGTGAAAGTTGCTTTTTAACTTTCATGAGATTTGACTTATGACTCGAGGGGCAAGTCGCTGGAACTAGACATTTGAAATGTGGAGGCGACTGGTCAGCTCCGACAAGCTTAAGACAAGGAGCAATAAAGGTGCTTTTTACCTTTAAAGGTCCTTGACTTATGACCTCGAGGAGTTAGGTGCCGGAAAAAGACATTTGAAAAGTGGAAGCGACTCGCTCTGCTCCGACAAGCATAAGGCGAGAGCGGAATTTGACTAAATAAAAAAAGATACAACTATTGTTGTATCTTAAGTTTCTTCATCCTCATATAAATTCCAAGCTTGATCAAAGACGCTCATTGGCATGTTAAAAGTGCCGTCTAATTCTAAATATGAGCTAATTTCATCATAGTCAAATGCTTGTTTTGGAAAGGAGTGATCATTAAAAAGATGATCTGCAAATAATCCAATATCTGTTGGCACTTTATAGTTTCTATGTTTCATCATGTAATGGTAAAATGACTTTTTCATGATTCTCCCTCAATCGTTTCTCAATATTTATAAATTAAAAATACTAGTTATATGACGAGAAGTCAAAATAATTTCTTTTTAATAATCTTGGTTGTTTCATTAATTCTTCAAATGAAACAGAAACTGGAAGTAACTCAGTAGAAATTAGTAATAATTGATCTTCTATTGTTTTTACTACATCTTCTTTTTGATAAGTAAATTTACATTTCTCACAATAAAATGACGGAACATTCGTTATTGTGATTGCGCGGGAGCCATCAGGTAACTCCCAATGAACAACAGCTTTCAATTCTTCTAAATTATCCTCCTGACACCAGTCACATTTTAACGAATTATTCGTCATTCTTTTCACTTCCATCCATTTTTTGAATTTGAGCTTTAAATTTTTTCTCCTTTAGTTCATCTCGTTTTTCTCGTTTATTTTTTAATGAACTATGAGTTGGATCTTCCTGATATTGCTCTCTTTTTTTCATTCGATCTAAATCTTTTGGAATGAGACTTTGCACTTGATCGGTCATAATACTCGCAATCCCTACTTTAGCTGCCTTTTGTAAATAATCAGGATACACAAGTGAGAAATAATCTTCAGCTGTATCTTCTGTATAATTTTCTGGTTCTGGATATGAGGTAATGACACCTTCAAAATTTCGTAAAACAGTTTTTTTACTACTTTGTGAAACAATATAATTTGGTTGAAGTGAAATTTTCCCACCTCCACCAGGTGCATCTACTACAAATGTAGGTACTGCATAACCTGACGTATGCCCCCTCAATCCTTCAATTATTTCTAATCCTTTCGCAACTGGTGCTCTAAAATGACCTATTCCTTCAGACAAATCACATTGATAAATATAATAAGGTCTCACACGAATTTTAACTAAATCGTGCATTAGTTTTTTCATGATCGGAACACTGTCATTAATTCCAGTAAGAATAACAGCTTGGTTTCCTACGGGAACACCTGCGTTCACTAACATTTCACATGCTTTTTTAGCTTCTTCTGTGATTTCTATGCTCGTATTAAAGTGCGTATTTAACCACACAGGATGATATTTTTTTAGAATTTCACACAAGTTTTCAGTAATACGTTGCGGGAACACTACTGGTGCTCTTGTTCCAATTCGAATAATTTCAACATGCTCGATTGCTCTTAAATTTTTTAATATATACTCTAAAATATTGTCATTTATTAATAATCCATCTCCACCTGAAATCAGAACATCTCTTATTTCTGAATTTTGACGTATATAAGATATTGCATCATCAAGTTGTTTTTTTGGTACACCCATTCCGATCTGACCCGAAAAACGTCTTCTTGTACAGTAACGACAATACATAGAACATTGATTTGTCACTAAAAATAGAACGCGATCTGGATAACGATGAGTTAAACCAGGCACTGGACTATCATCATCTTCTCCAAGTGGATCTTCTGCATCATATTTCGTTTTATTTAACTCTTTTCCAATCGGAACTGATTGCATACGAATTGGACATCTTGGATCTGTTGGATTCATCAAAGACGCATAATAAGGTGTAATGTTTAAAGGAATGGTTTTTGTTGAGATTCTAACTCCTTCTTCTTCGTCCTTTGTTAAATCAATAACTTGTTTTAAGTCATCTAAAGTCCGCACAGTATTCGTAAGCTGCCAAAGCCAATCATTCCATTGTTCATCTGTTACATCTTTCCATAAAGGTATGTCTTTCCAATGCCTTTGTGGTTTATAAAGTTGATTTTTCACATAAGGTCCTCCTTTAATCATTGTAGGACAGTCATTTAAAATTCAGTAGATTACTAGTTATATACCTACTTATTTATATGCATTTTATAAATAGAAGGTGAAAGGGCTCTACTAACTATAAGGGAATAGTAAAAGTAAAAAACGAAACCGACTAACGATTTGTTAGTCGGTTCCTGTGGCTGACGCTCAATGTTTTTTAGTATTTTACAAATGTTGCACCGATGATAATTAACAGAATAAATAAAACTACGATTAACGCGAATCCGCCGCCGCATCCACCGCAAGCGCCACCATAATATGGAGAATAACCTTTCATGAGTATTGCCTCCTTCACATAGGTAATGAGATATTACACTTATAACTTATGTAATTTCCCCAATTTTGTTCTAGACAGATGCCCAATTTAGATATGAGTCTAGTTTCAATGGTAAGTAATTTACATCATTTACAAATACAGACATTGGCTCTAAAACGAAAAAAAGACTCCATCTAGGAGTCTTTCATCTAATCTAATTATGAATAAATAAAGGGATAAATTGAAAAGTGTTTACATTAAATAAACCTTTAGTTGTAATTTTGATGCTTGGTATGACTGGTAAAGCAAGAAATGATAATGTTAAAAATGCATTGAAATTATTATTAGGACGAATCTTCAATAGGGCATTTTCAATTAAATTTAATCCATGTTCGACTTCTTCAGCTGAATTTAGACTAACCAAACCACCAATTGGTAGTGATAATTTAGCTAGTATTTGTCCGTTTGCAACAACTACTATTCCACCATTCATTTCCTTTACAGTTTTGACAGCCAAGTACATATCTTCATCGTTCATTCCAGCAACAATCAATTGATGTGAATCATGTGCGATCGTAGTTGCAATCGCACCTTCCTTTAAATTTAAACCTTTAACGATGCCTAATCCAATTTCTTTTTCAGAATGGTACCGGTCAATAACAGCGATTTTACATAAATTTTCTTTTACATTTGCAGTAAATTGTTGATCATCAGAGTTTGCTATTTTTTCCACTATGTGGCTAGTTACAATACTTTTTGGATTGATTTCAATGATGTTTGCGTAATTCATTCCATCACAACTAATCATAAAATCTTCTAGTCTAATATCACCTAAATTTATGAATGTAGAAATATGATTTTTAGATTCTTTTTGTACAGTTGACTCGATTAATTTCTGATTTGAAACGATAAATTGATCTTTGATCCACACATCAGTAATATCCACATTTTCTAAATCATTTATAAAAACAAAATTGGCTTCATAACCTGGTGCAATCGCACCTTTCTGTTTAAGGCCATAGCATTGAGCGGGATTAAAAGTTGCCATAGAATAAGCAGTAATAGGTGAAATTCCAAATGCGATTGCTGTACGAATACAAAAATCAATTGAACCTTCTTTATAAATATCATCTAAATGCTTATCATCTGTACAATACATAATCCGGTTTGCATTATTCTCATTGACTGCAGGTAGTAAATCAATTAAATTTCTGGCTGCAGAACCTTCTCTTAATGCAACGTACATCCCTGCACGAAGTCTATCTAATACTTCATTTACATTCGTGCATTCATGATCTGTTAGGATTCCGCTATAAGCATACGTATTGATTTCATTCTTACCGAGGCCAGCTAAATGACCATCAATCGGTTTTTGATATTTATGAGCTAATTGAATTTTATCCATCATTTGTTTTTCCATTGACATGACTGAAGGATAATCCATTACTTCGGCCAAACCAAGTACTCTCGGGTGCTCCATAAACGTCTCTAAATGTTCAGCATATAAAATTGCTCCACCACGTTCTAGTGATGTGGCAGGAACACACGAAGGTAACATGACTCTAACATCAAGTGGTAAATGTTCAGATTCATCTAGCATAAATTGAATCCCTTCAACACCAGATACGTTTGCTATTTCATGGGGATCAGTGATTACTGTTGTCACACCATGCGGCAATATTGTTCTAGCATATTCGCTAGGGGTAACCATTGAAGATTCTATATGAACATGTGAGTCGATGAAACCTGGAGAAATGTATTTCCCTTTTGCATCAATGACTATTTTTCCTTCATAATCACCAATACCCACAATGATCCCGTTTGTCACAGCAATAGATTCCTCAATAATTTCTTTTGTAAAAACATTCAGAATTTTACCGTTAATAATTAAAAAATCCGCTTTTTCAGCTTTTATAGAAGCTTTCATTTCATGTAAGTTCATTTTACTCCTCCTAAAATTAGGAGAGAATATGTTATGTCATATCTCTCGTAGTCAAACTATGCGGCAGTTTGGTAGAAACTCTTGGACCGTTTATTTCCAAAATTATACGAGCGCATTAAGAAACACCTAAAACAATCAGTGTAAGAACTTAATTAGCCAATATTTAGTTGTCTGTTAAAAACTATATTAAAAGTATTCTATTAAATTATGACTATAAAAATCAATGACTATTTTCATTTAAAAAAAATAAAAAATAATTCATAATTTTCTCGTTATTGAATACGTTTTTACATGCGAGGGCTATAAAGGGAGGTATCATTTTGAATGAAGGAAAAAAGAAAGAAAATGATTCACTGAATTCATTAAAAAATGTGCAATCATCTGAATTTCATCATCTTCTAACTAACTTTTTACATCAATATTATGAAAAACAAAGCAATTTTGTTCAAAAAATTAACGCTATAACGCTTCAGAGAATTGACGATATTAATATGGAGAAAATGAAACAAAAATCGTTTGCTAGATTTTTGAATGTCGTTCCAACTATGTCTACGTTTCATATCTTTCTTAATGGATTTCAACTTACAGATTTATCTTATAAAAACACTTCTAATTATCTTGAACTTTCTCCAGGGAACCATCAAATTGACATATATGATTCAAATAATTTATCTCAACCTTTACAAACTGAATCACTTCTTCTTGAAAAAAATCGTTATTACACTATTGCACTGACATTTCAATTAAACCAGTTAAGCATTTTACAAATAGTTGATGACCCATATTTACCAATGAATGAAACAAAAATCCGTTTTATTCACCTTGCTAACACAGCGCCACAACTTGATTTAGCAGTTAAACAAGGTGAAGGTGATGTTGTCTTTTCAAATGTTTCCTACAAAGAAACATCAGACTATCTTTCATTAACACCTATGTCAGTCAATTTGGAACTTCGGTTATCGGGAACAAAGTCAATCCTCTATCCTTTATATAAATCAACATTTCAAAAAAATAAGATTTATGATATTATCTCAATCGGATTGATGAATGAGGATACAGCATTTGAGGTATTGATGTTAAAATAAAAAACTCGGTTATATAACCGAGTTTTTTTATGGTCTCTTTGGTAATGTTATGTAAAATGTGGTCCATTGATCATCTGATAAACATTTTATTTCGCCTTCATGTTTTTCGATTATTTGCTTGCATACAAATAATCCAATACCTGTACCATGATTTTTTGTGGTTACAAATGGTTCAAATATCGTTAATATATTTTCCTCATTAATTTTAGGACCATTGTTACGAATTTGAATGACAACTTTATCTCCAATGTCTGCTACTTGATATTGGATAATTTTTTGACCTTTATTTTCGGACAACGCATCAATTGAATTCATAAAAATGTTTAATAATACTTGACGCAATTCATTTCTAAAGCCTGGTATATAAATAGTTTGTGTTAAACCTTCTTGTAAGACAACATTTGAATTCACAATACTTGGATATAGAAATTCTGTGATATCTTTGAAAAGATCGTTAATCAAGAAGTATTCTACAACCTGATCATGTTCTTTTTTTGAAACATGTAGAAACTGATCAATTCTAAAGTTCAATTGATGTAATTCATGGTCTATAATATCTAAATATTTTAATTGTGGATGATCTACTCGTAAGAGCTTCACAAAGCCAATGATTGATGTGAGCGGATTCCTAAACTCATGTACAAAACTAGCTGACATTTGCCCTAGAATTGTGAGTCTTTCCTTATGTGTCTCATCAATAAATTGTTTTTTTTCTTCAATGTCCTGTGTTATTATGTATGAATATCTTTTGACAGTATAATAAATAAATTGATCAAATACATAATTGATTTTATCAATTAAAGGTTGTACATCTCCAATATTCTCACCAAAGGCGGATAAATGTTTGAATAATTCACTTCTACCTAAATTCGAATTATATACAAATTCTCCTATGTTCGCGATTGCTTGCGCTCGTTCTTCAGCAATTTTAAAAGCCAAATCTTGAATTTGCGCTTCATCGATCTTTTCTTCTAAATATAATAAAGTGAAATCAATCAATTTTGTTCCATTAATGATAATTTCAGATTTAAAAGGATCATGATCGCTAATCAACGCTTCTGAGACCCAATTTTTAACTAGCGTAGGCATATTGTCTTTAATAAATGAACTATACCTACTTTCAATTGTCATATCAATAAGGAACACCTCCAAGTAAATACATTATTAATTAAATAGTAACAAATTTTTAAAAATTCGTTAAGTAAAAATTACAAAAAATGTCGAATTAGTAATATGGTTGTATTCTTATGCGACAATATTACATTTTTTTACGTATATCACTGATTTTATCATACTTTATATCCATTAAATATATACAAAATTGTCAATAATGAGCAAGGAAGAATACGATACAATTAGTTACAATAAAGAAAAGAAAGAAGGAAGGTATAAAAAATGGCTGGAAATAACGTTGAAGATTATTTGATAAAAGGAATTTATGGTGAAAAGCAAATAAAAATTGAAGAGCGAAATGTTTTTTTAGGTACAATTCGAGAAAGAGTTGAGATCGCACTTACAACAAGCCAAGTAATGGCAAATTCAATCTATTCTCAAATTGAGGCTAATTTCTCAAATAAAAGTCTAACTTTATTATTGAATGGCACTCTTCCATACACAGCTATTTCAAAATATATTAAATTAGCTAAAAAAGCGAACCTTCCCTTCTCTCTCGTTAATAATTTGCCAACTCCAACTCCGATCGGCTTAGTTCTTGCACATAAAAATGCGGTTGATAAAAATGAAATTTTCATTAAAGACGTGTTGTATCATTCTACGCAGTTTTAATATTACGGTACGTGAAATTTATTATCAAAATAAACAAAAAGCGCAATAGATTTACATTAATCATTTGCGCTTTCTTCATTTGTTTGTTGATTTTTAATATGATCTTTCGTTATTTCTATTGATTTAATATAATGACCGTCTATTTTAAGAATTTTAAATGTATATGGATGAACTTTGATTGTATCCCCTTCTTGAACTTCGAAATTCTCAGTTAAGATCCAGCCACCAATTGTATCAACATCTGTATCATCAATATCTAAATTAAATACATCGTTTACTTCACTGATTAGAACTTTACCTGCTATTGTATATTTATTTTCATTAACTTTAAAAATCTCTTCTTTTTCATCTACATCAAATTCATCTCGAATTTCACCGACAATTTCTTCTAGTATGTCTTCTACCGTTACTAAACCAGAAGTTCCACCATATTCATCAACGAGAATTGACATATGAATGTGCTCTCTTTGCATTTTAACAAGTAAATCATGCACTGAAATTGACTCAATCACTTGAATTATGGGTCTAATATACTGTTCGAGCGTTTTTACTTCAGGTTCACCTTTATGTAATACGAAATCAGTAAAAACGTCTTTAAAATTAATAAGTCCAATAACATGATCTTTATCGCCATCTACAACTGGAAATCGAGTGTACTTTTCTAAACTCATAAATTGAATATTTTCATGAAAAGGTACTTTCATATCAATTGCAACCATCTCTGTTCTTGGAACCATTATCTCTTTGGCAACACGCATATTAAAATCGAAAATATTATTTACATATTTATATTCGGATGAATTAATTTCACCGCTCTCATAGCTTTCAGAGAGTAAAATTCTTAATTCTTCCTCTGAATGAGCTACTTCATGCTCACTTGCAGGCGGAATTCCGAATAATTTCAAGACAAGTCTTGCTGAATTATTGAATAGCCAAATGAATGGATACGTAATTTTATAAAATAAAATCAATGGTGGTGCAAATAGTAAAATTACTGCCTCTGCTTTTTGGATCGCGACAGTTTTTGGTGCCAACTCTCCTACTACAACATGAATAAAAGTAATGAATCCAAACGCAATTAAAAAAGTAATTGTTTCACTTACAGTTGCAGGAAGATTTAATTGATCAATCACTGGATGTAATAATTTATCAATCGTTGGTTCACCTAACCACCCTAAACCTAAACTAGTAACTGTAATGCCTAATTGACATGCAGATAAATATTCGTCAAGATGAGAAATCACTCTTTTAACTGCTTGCGCTTTTTTATTTCCTTCACCTATTAATTGATCAATTCGTGAACTGCGAATTCTAACAATCGCAAATTCAGATGCCACAAAAAAAGCAGTAAAGGCAATTAATAGAACAACTAATAATAATTTAGTACCTATATCCGACAACTATTTCATCCCTCCAATTGGAAGTAGAAAACACTCTTCTTATAACTTATTTTATTACAGGTTTAACTTAGTATATTCAGATATCGGACTTGTTATCAAAAATATTTCTGGCTTCAAATTTCGACCATTCATTTCATAATGTACGCATTATAAGAACTTTTGACGAGCGGGCACTAGTTTTGTCATTCGTGAAGGACATTTTAAGCACAAAAAGAATGTTAATTATATAAACCATTTAGAGGAGGAACGAAAATGTATACAACTTCTCAAGTAGCTGAGCAGCTTCAATTAACTAATAAAAAAGTTTTATTATTTTCAAAAAAAGGGAAGCTTAATGTAGAGAAATCGTCTAATGGTACGTATTTATTCACAGAAGATCAAATGATGCAAATAAAAGAAATTTACGAAGCTTCTATCCAGACTGTGGAAACAAAACAAAATGACCAAGCTAACTCATCACACATCATTGAATTAGGTCAAAAATTAGAAAAAATCGAAGAAAAACTTGAAACTAAAGCAAATGAAGTCGTGTCTGTTCAAATTTTAGAACACCGTAGAGAAATTGAAGATTTAAAAAAATTAGTAAGTAAGCTTGGAGACGAAGTACTTCAATTAAATGAAAACATTACTACATTAAAAACGGAATTAGAAGATCAAAAGAAGATTGTTGCATTTAAGCCGAAGAAAAGATTTGCAATTTTATCAATCTTTGGTGTGTAAGAATTGAATTTGGAACAAATCTTTACTTGTATAGTCTCTAATAGTTAAAACGTAGAAGAACGTCTTCTACGTTTTTTTACATACTTCTGGATTCAGTTGGTGAAAATAATTTTTAGGATGAAAGGAGGAATAAAAATGAACAAAAATGCTCGTCAATACACAGAGGACGCAACTTCAGCTTTAAAGCATGCGGTAGAAAATCTACAGTCAGCACTTGAAACAGTTGAAAAACCACAAAACCATGAATTAATTGAACAGGCACTTCAAGCATGTCAGAATGCCTACAATCATACAAACAGTACTGCATCAGTGCTTGCACAAGAATAAGGTAAAGCAAAAAAACTCAGGTCCATAAACCTGAGTTCTTTTGTTTACTTATCATAATACATTAATATTTCTTTAAACTCATTTGAGTATTTTAATAATTTAATTGCATGTTTGATATCCAGTAAAAAAGGTACGGCAATAATATTTTCGTTAATATCAAAGTATTCATCAATCGGCAATATTTTAAATCCGACACTCCTTGCAAACATGTATAATCTTTTGTTGATCGTACCTATATACCAATCAGCATTCGTTTGGTTTGCATGGTCATAACAAGCTAATAAGATTTGTTTAAAAAACCCTTTACCCCTATTTTCACGATTGATTAATAATTTACTAATTTCATAGATTTCTTCGTTTTGAATATATTTAATATACTTATTATCTGTAAAATTATAATAATACTCGTTATTATTTTTATTATTTACATCATATTTATCAAATTCGATTGTCCCAATTAGTTTCTTCTCTGTATCACAGATTCCATATCGCATTACATCATTCGTTCTTTTTAAGAAAGGTATTTCGTTTTCTTCACAAAAATCTCCCCAAAGCTCATCAAATAATAAGTTCTCTTCTTTTGTATGAATAATACGAAACACAATAACCCCATCCTTGTATATAATTGTTAGATTAACAATTTATTAAAAAATCCCATTTTTAATATCTTAACAAAATATTCTAATATTTGTAAACGCATACATTTATATTTTTGTATAAATTTCACAATAAATTTACGATTGTCCGATTAATGATCTCTAGTAATTCTTTTTCACCGATTAGCTCATAATGATCCTCACCTTTTTTCTTAGGATAAAACTGAATATATGTTCCACATCCAGCTTCTAGAACCTTTCGGTGAACATTACTGCCAGGATATAAACAAATTACTTCTTGAATCGGTTTTCTGACATATGAAAGCTTGCCATTTACACGTTCTACATATTTTAAACCCCAATATTTATACATCTGTTCCATCGCTTTTGTATTTCCAACCGGTTGAAAAATATTAAACATAGGACTATATTTAATCTCAAAAATAATTGAACCTGCAAATTCACCAGTCTTCTTTTTATAAAAATCTAGTCGGATATCTGGTTTTTTTGACTCTTCTCCGCTAAAAAAATTAGTTCCTTTTAATAATGAGACTTGTGGACTACCTTCAATGATCTCATTGTATACCAAATCTATAACCCATTCTTTATTCTCAAGTTTTACATTCGCTCCATCCATTAATTCATCATCTTTAATATGCATTAATATTTGTTCATCTAATGGGTCATTTGGATTATTAAATCCCATTTTTAAAAAGATAGAACATATCGAGAAATAAACAAAATATTCATATAATAAAAAAGTTGGTTTATAAACTGGCAATAACATTTGTTTTTTGCCATATTCTTTCACTTTTTTATCAAATAAGCTTAATGAATGGATAAAATTTAAAAATACTTTAGAAGGACTCGTCGGATATTTCGAAGTGTGCGTATCTGATGTAATTCGAAAAATACCAAGCGTATACTCTCTAAAATATACTTCATATAAACTTTCAAGTGATGTTGTAATTCTATTTTTTTCCGTGACACTTATTTTTAATTTATCTAATTCCATTTCTTTTAATAATTTTGATTGACGATATTTTGCTTTTTCTCTTTCAGTAATTGATCCATTTCCTACTACATTTTGCATCATTTTTTCGATATCTTGAACTTGAAAATCAATTTGTTCCATTTTCTTTGTATCTTTAACCAGCTCATATTTTACAAATGCTAATAATGTTTCAATCGTTAAAATAAATTTCCTTACTTTATTTTTTGCATATTTAATTTCATCTATATAGTTTTCTTCTAATAAAACCGGCTGCATTGTTAAATTAGTAGCATTCGATATTGCGGGATGCATTAAATTCCATCTTAAAGTTGTAAAATCGAGCTTTTTCACTTTTCTTTGTAATTCATATTCTTTTTTCTGTTTCCGCTTCAACTTGCTTTTAAACTGCTGTATTGCTACTAATAATCTTTCTTCATTTGCTTCAATAAACCGAATGATTGGCCAAAAATACATCGTACCATTTTGAGTTAAAGTTGCTGATGACTTTTTAAAATACTGTGAATCATTCATGATTCCGTTTATTTGTTGATTCAAATTTTCATGCATCCACTCTAGCTGGTCATATTCTAGATTCTTTGGGATGATTTTGACCATTCCAAAGTAACGTTGTTCTTGATAATTAATACAAAACTCATAGTAACCACATCTCCATGGATAAGCATTTTCCGTCTTCCCATGTTCGTAAATTAAAATTTTTCTATTTTCATTTGTAAATATATATTGCTGATCATCTAAATTTTCCTGTTGAAAATGATATAAATTATTCCAAATAAATGTTACTTTTCCGTCAAAGTCTCCTTCTATTTGGAAAAAAAATCGTTTTAATTCTTGGATCTCATACGTAAATAAATAGGCATCCTTAGATTTCGATGTTAATGTATTTAATTGTATTTTATCCTCTTTTCCTCTAGTTCCTATTCGAATTGACAATAAAAATGGTAAGTGGATTGCTTCATTACTAATTTCTGTAACCGCAATATTAGTTGACATATCCATCAATCTCCAATTGCTTTCTCTTCTTTTTCAGTTCATGAATGGAATGTTCAAAATCTGAAACTTTTCGCCCAAGGTTTGATTGCATTAATGAAATTAAAATTCCTTCTTGTTCATTATTTTCACCTGTTCCAATTAATTCTTCTAAGTTTGCTAGAAGGCCACGGACCTTCGTTAACACCCGCTGTTTGACAAATAGATCTATTGCTTCTTTTCTTTCAAATTGATTATGTGAAGGAAGATTTGGGATGTTGACTAAATAATTGGATAAATCTTTAATCATACGAGGTGAAATAATTCTTTCGCTTAGTGACTGTTCAATTACATTATTAAACTCATCAAAAAAACTAAGTTCATCTTTTGTTAGCTCCAGAGAACTAGATGTATAATTTGTCCAGTCATTATACAATTCTGCGTTTATATAAACCTGTGGTACAGACTCATATATATTTTCTTGATTCATTCTTTCGTAATAATTCACAAATGAGGTTGATCGGAGTGAAATAATATTAACTCGGTCTAGTAATCTTAATGAAAATTCACTCGAAGTTTCATCAAAATTTACTGTTCCAACAAATATAATATTGTTTCCTATTTTTACTTTTGGCTTATAGAATTGATTAATAACAACATTGTGATCATGAAATAAAGTAATGACTCGTTTTTCTAGTGGCATTTCAAGAATCGAAAGAAATTTGCTAAACCAATGCTCAATTTGAGATAAATTCATCTCATCAAATATGACCATATACATACGATGTGGGAATTGTTCGGCTTCTATTAATAATTTTGTTAATCCAGTCTCAGAATCTATATATATTCCAGTTGATGGATTCAAATAGCCTAGTAGATCATAATGTTCCCTGTAAGAAGGTGTGATTGGCACAAAAAGTAATTCTTTACTAAATTCTAGACCAAGTGTTTCACCATAAATTCTTGCTAATTGTGACTTACCAGTTCCACTTACGCCACCTAAAATGGTTAATGCTTGGAACTTACAGCAAATATGAAAATTAATGATATCTTTCTTTTCATATAATAATCCTTGTTGTAAACAATTTTGATAAAATCGCTCAATAAATGCATTTTCGCTTTGATCAATTGTCCATTCAATAGGAAATGTCTGCTTTTCTTGATAATCTTGTGTATAAATTAATTCTTTACATTCTTTTTTATAATTCTTTTTCAATTCTTCCCAATGTTTTTCCGGGATAAAATAGATTAAATGATTTGAATGGATAAACGAATTATTTAGTTCTTCTACCTCATATTCTTGGTAAGTAACTTGATTTTGTTTTTCTAAATAACTTATATCGTTCATCATAGACTTTAAAAATAGATTTCCATATAGTCTGTTGTCATAGTATACAAATTCTGGTTGATCGAAATCATTATAATACTTAGGTAAATGAATCGGTAAAGAGCCTTTAATCAGGCGATTTTCTACTTCTTCACGTTTTCCTTCACCTCGTAATTCAATAACTGGTAATAATGAATACGTTGTGTCTCTCTTTCCATCATAAAAGTCCACAATATCAACCGTAATGACTTCATTTGCGTATTCAAGGCGAAACATAACTAGTTTTGTGTCAAAAATCTTCTTTAACCCTGCTATAATTTCATCTTTTTTCTTATTTTTAATGAGAGGCTTTATTTTACTTTCATTATTTTTATTTGCTGTTGTTCCTACAAAGAGTACCTCTTGTGTTGAAAAACTTACTTTTAATTTTTGTGGTATTGGTGATAAACATTCAACATAAAATCGGATATAATCCTCGTCTTCATAGTACAATAAAGTTTGCTTCTCATTATCTACTATTCTTTCAGTAACGATTTTTCCCAAAAATAAAAAGTTATGCATTTTTTTAGCTAATTTCTGGGTCAATGCGCGTTTTAATTTCAAGGTCATTTCCCCCACTTTCCGACATTCCTCATTCATTTTACGTTGCTTTCTCGTAATTTATGAATATTCGCTTATTTTTCTATATTGATTGGCTTGTACAATAACTGATCATAAAATTTTATTAAAAAGGCAAATAATATTGCACCGGACCTTTTCTACTACATTATGTTAAGCTGCATTATCAAAGAAAAACTGCCCCCCAATATTTCCGGTTGGGGGGCAGTTCAATGATCGAATATGCATTATATCATTTTTTGGTAATAAACAATGTCTAACCACTCATTAAATTTCTGACCAGCTTTTTTGATATGTCCTACTTTTTGAAAATCTAATTTTTCATGTAATTTTTCGCTTACTTCATTTCCACTCGTAATACATGAGATGATTGTATGATGACCTAAAACTTTAGCAATTTTTATGATTTCTTCCATTAATTTTTTTGCAAGACCTTTACGTCTGTGCTCTGGGTGTATATAAACAGATAATTCAACTGTATGTTTATAAGCATCCTTTTCTTTAAATTGAGTAAGTGAACAATAGCCAGTAACAATGTCATTCTCTTTTGAAACAATGACAGGGTATAGCTCTGAATGATGACGAAACCATCCTAACATCTCATCAACGGTCTTTACTTTTTTATCAAAAGTTGCAGTTGTATGGAGTATTGCATCATTATAAATTGTTAGAATTTCTTTAACATCCTCTGCAGTAGCGAATTCAATTATCGTACTCATTTATTAACCTCATTTCAATTAGATCGTTTAACACTATTTTACCTTGAAACAAAAATAAAATCAGTTATTATATGTTTCATTTCCATATACATGCACAGGGTTTGAGTAAATTTCATATACTGCGATAGTCAAACCGTAAGGAGGTATGGATATGAGTGAAAAAGAAAAAAACACTCCAGAAGAAAAGCAAAATCAGTCAGTAGACTTTCAACATTATTTAAAAAAGGTGGACGAATTAATTGATCATTCACCTATTCGTGGTTTATTTGATGAAATTGATAAATTCTTCCACAAGCATGGTGTATTTTCCTCAATAGGTGTTGATATTATCGAAAACGGGGACGAATTAGTCATTCAAGCAAGTTTGCCTGGCGTTAGTAAAGAACAGATTTATATGGATATTGAAGGTACAATCTTAACGATTGGTTTAAAAAATGATGCGACTCAAGAAGTAAAAGATGACCAATTAAATTATTCATTTAAAAAATATTCATATAGTCAGTCTCAACGTATTGTAAAGCTACCGTTCCCTATAAACGCAACAACTGCTACTGCAAGCTATGAAAATGGTATGTTAGTGATTAAAGGTCAAAAACTTCCAGAATACCAAAAACAAATCTTTTTAGATTAATAAAATATGCCCATAAAAAAAAAGAACACCAACTAAATAATTGGTGTTCTTTTTTTCTTTAATTTTTCCAAGATAAGAATCTTTATTGTGTTTTATTTAGTTAACTTTTCAATATCTGATAAAATATCATCAAATGGAACGTTGCTTACACCGCTATATTCTTTTACAATTTTGCCTTTTTGATCAATCAGATAAAATTTTGTACCATGGATTACTTGAGAGTTATTTTCTGGTTTTTTAACGATAGTTTTAAAGTTTTCAGATGCAAATGACTCGATATCTGCTTGAGAATAACCAGTTAAAAAATGCCAGCTTGATAAGTCTGCATTAAATTTTTCGGAATAAGTTTTTAGCGCTTCAGGCGAATCTACTTCAGGGTCAATACTGAATGATACGAAATCAACATCTAAGTTTTTTTCAGCAGCCTTTGATTGTAATTTAGCCATATTTGCAGTCATTGGTGGACAAACTGTTTCACAGCTAGTGAAAATCATATTACTGACCCACACTTTCCCTTTTAAGTCTTCCGTACCAAAAGATTTACCTTCTTGATTTGTGTATGTAAATTTTTCTAAATCCCAATTTAATGGATTTTCAATTTTATTTCCACATCCACTTAAGAATGCTAAGCAAAGCACTAAGAACAGTGGCATCGTTACTAAATACTTTTTCATCTAATATCCCCCTAGGTCGCGTTGTACTTGTTTATTGTAACAAATGCTTATCCTCCTTTCTAACAATTTGGACGTATTTACATAATTTTTTAAGAATTAGCACAAGAAATTTTACAAACCAAATGTAAAATGGTACATATGAACAAATAATCATTTAGAAGGGATGATTGTTTATGTCAAAAAAAGTATATGAGAATTATGACAAACCAGCTTATCGAAATAACTTTAAAGATTTTATTAGTTGGAGAATTGAAAGAAGTAAAAAACGTAAAGATTATAGTCAATCCATTCCTCAAATCGAGAAAAAGATGGTTTCTTATTTAGATAAAAATAAAAGTGAAACAACTATTACATGGATTGGACATTCTACATTTTTAATTCAAGTAAATGGTTTTAATATCATGACAGATCCAGTTTACGCAAATCAAATGGCATTTACGAAGCGATTATCAAAACCTGGAATTGAGCTTACTGAATTACCTCAAATTGATATGATTTGTATATCTCATGGACACTATGATCATTTGGATTTTAATACTTTACGCTACTTTTCAAAAGATACAATGTTTCTTGTACCAATTGGCCTAAAACATAAATTTACAAATCGCGGATTTCAAAATGTATTTGAAATGAGTTGGTGGGAAACAAAAAATCTTATTGGATTGAATATTACATTTGTTCCGGCTCAACATTGGACAAAAAGAACTTTATTTGATACAAATCGATCACATTGGGGAGGATTTGTTTTCGAAACGAAGGATGAATGCATTTATTATGCCGGGGATAGTGGATATTTTTCAGGGTTTAAAGAAATAGGAAAAAGATTTCAGGTTAATACAGCATTACTGCCAATAGGTGCATACGAACCTGAATGGTTTATGAAGCACGACCATATGTCTCCTGAGGAAGCAGTAACTGCTTTTCTAGATCTAAATGCCAATCAATTTATACCGATGCATTATGGTACATTTAAATTAGCAGATGATACACCACAAGAAGCAATTGATAGATTACAAAAAGCTTGGAAAGAAAATCAAATTCCTGAAGATCAATTAAAAATTGCATTACTTGGTGAAACAATTTTTCCATTGATCAATTCAAATAAAAAAGAAGAAGCCTTATTTTAGGCTTCTTTAAACGTTTACAAAATTATTCGGTATAAAAGACGAATCCAATTGCACCTTCACCAGTATGTGTACTAATAACCGGCGTAGTATAACCAGGTTCAGGAATATGAAAACTTGTAAATTTTTGAACAGATTCTTTTAATGAATTTGCTAATTCTGGTGCTTCGGCGTGTAAAATTCCAACACCACTTACCTTTTTCCCATTCGTATCTTGCTCGAAGTATTTCGTTAAGGTTTTTACTACTTGCGAATGATTACGAACTTTTCCAACTGGTGAATAAACACCACCCTCTAATGAGGCAATTGGTTTAATACTTAATAAAGAACCAAGAAATGCTTTCCCTTTTCCAATTCTTCCGCCCTTAACTAAATTATCAAGTGTATCTACCATAATATATAGATACGTATTTTCTTTGATTTTTGTAAGTCTTGATACTATTTCTTCAACACTTGCATTTTGATTTGCCATTTTCGCGGCTTCAACAACTTGAAATGCCATTGCTTGTGTAATAAATGCAGAATCAATGACAGTTACATCACCATCAACCATATTAGCTGCTGCACAAGCAGTTGAATATGTTCCACTCATTCCACTTGTTAAATGGATTGATATGACTTTACTCCCATCTGCAGTTAATTTCTCATATGTTTCTACAAATTTACCGACCGCTGGCTGTGATGTTTTTGGCAACTCATTTGATTTTTTCATTTCTTGAATAAATTGCTTTGGAGATATGTCAATACCATCCAAATAAGTTTCACCATTTATTTGTATTGATAATGGAATAACATTTATATGTAAATTTTCAATATCTTCTTTTAATAAATCAGCCGTAGAATCAGTAACAATTTTAATTTTTGACATTTATACATCTCTCTTTTCCATCATTCTCATAATCCTAAAAAAGTAATTATCATTTTTTCAAAGTAATTTCATTATAACATTATTAATTTAACAAAACATTAATTATTAAGGTCAAGAAGAGTACTTCGTAATCAATTGTTACAAATTTTTGTCTTAATTCAGTGGAGTAGCAAGAAAAAACTCTAGTACTTTTGAATTGATTCACTAGTTAATTACTACTGATAACTCTTAGAGTATTCCATTTGATCAACACATGTAAACAAGTAAGCAGGTAGTCTTATAATTTTTATTAATATTGATCGTCTTTAGCCTTTCTGTAGCTCCCAGCTGATATTTGCACCTTCCAAAGTCACAAATTCACATCCTACAATCATAAAAAAATCCTTAAAAAATAAAAAAACTCGGTAAAATACCGAGTTTCAATCATTTATTTGCTAGATTTTTTGTCGTCTTTGTCTTCTAATAGATCATTTGTAAGTCCTTGAGTTGAACGCTTAAATTCTTTAAGAGTTTCCCCAAATGCTTTACCGATCTCAGGTAGTTTTTTCGGACCAAATATTATTAAAGCTAATACTAAAATTAATATTAAACCTGGAACACCTATGTTAGCCATTATTTTCCCCCAACTTCCATCCACGAATAAAAAGTAAGTACTTTTGCCTTACTTTCCTTATATAGTAATATTGTCAAAAATATCGTCGTACGTCAAATCATTTTATATAAAATTAAACAATTATAATAATATTTGCAGTTTTAGTTTACATAATATTATTATTTCGATTAAAATTAAATATTTACTAAAAGTCAAATTATAGACTTTTTTCGAATTGTTTATACTCTTCTTCAGTACCTGGTACAGTTAGTTTACCCTCTTCAATTTGGTCTTTATACAAATTAACTTTTTTTAGAATGCTATCTTCTATATTTTCCTTTGCTTTAACAAGTTTAATGCCATCCTCATTCAGTCCATAGAGTAATGTTTTACCACCTTGGAACTGATGATTCTTTGATTGCTTTGAAACATCATATACTACTTTATCAAAACGTTTGACGACCGATATGAGGGTAACATTTTCTGGTAATCCTTGTTGATATTGGTCTTGGTCTACACCAATTACCCAAACATCCTGCTTTAGCTCTTTCTTTCGATTTTTTGCTTCTTTAAAAACACCTATTCCTGTTGAACCTGCTGCTTGAAAAATTATATCTGCACCTTGATTAAAAAAATTAGCAGCTATTTTAGTTCCAATTTTAGGTTGTTCATATGTATTTGCATTCTTAATAAATACTTCAACATGTTGGTCGGTCATTTTCACACCAGCGAGAAATCCATATTTAAAACGATTAATCGAATCGTTATTACTACCACCAATAAAACCTACCTTTTTCGTTTTCGTTTTCATTGCTGCAATTACTCCCGCTAAAAAACTTCCCTCATTTTCTTTAAAGAGAATGCTAACCGTATTTGGTTGATAGACTTTTGAATCAATGATTGCAAAATTGGTATGCTTATATTTTTTAGAAACGTTGTTTACCGCATAATCTATGTTATAGCCTGTTCCAAAAATTAGTTGATAGTCTTTTTTCACTAATTTTCTCAAATTTTTTTCAAGTTTATATTCACTTGTAGAATCAATTTTTTGGTATTCTTTTTTTACATATATATTTTCTTCTTTTGCAAATTTGCTTAAACCTTCTTCCATAAATGCTTGATTGAAATATTGATCATCTATTCCATAAGTGTTTGAAACAAATCCTATCTTATATTTTTCTTTTGAAGTATTTTTAACATCACATGCAGAGATAGTGACTGCAAATAAAGTTATTACTACCAATGCAGTCCTCCATCTATTCAATACCTTTCACCTCATTTTTTCGTAATATTTATAGTATGAATACGAAATCATGTTTTATGTAAAAAAATAGTAGGAATCAGTGACCTGTTATACGAAGTCTCAGTTTCCTACTTAATTATTTGGTTATTCAAATGTTCCTTTTACTAATAATTCCCCATTTTGTAGCATGACTCTACCTTTTGAAATAACTGTTTCAATTTCTAAAGTCTTTTTATTTAGAAAGACAAGATCAGCATCATAACCTTCACTGATATGTCCTTTATTATGTAATTTTAAAATTCTAGCCGGATTACTCGTAATTACCTTTAACGCTTCCTCTATTGGGATTCCTTCGTTAATAATAGCGTCTTTTACCTCTTGATATAAACTATTTACCCTACCAATCTTCATGCCGCGTAATACACCATTTTCATCAAAATCTGGTAGGCTCGCTTGGCCATCTGAAGTAAATGTTATTTGTTCAATATTTACACCACTATTCAACATACGTTTTAATCCAACGCTGCATTTTACTTCTCCATTTTCAATGAAGTGTGGAATTGTACTCGTTGTAAAATCAACGTAACCACCTTTTTTGGCATAATGAATACCAGCTTCAAATAGGTAGCTATTTCGATTAATATGTGTTGGATAAAACTGAGTAATTGGTAATTCAGTTTCGTCAATGATCTCTTCAATCATAGAAAGCATTGATTTACTATCTCCAATATGTAAATTTACGACCCCTGATTTACCAGATAGTAAGCCCCCATTTCGCGCCTCAGCTGCTATTCTAGCCAATTCATGTTTCGTAGGCTGCGATGATCTATGATCAGAAATAGCTATTTCTCCTACCCCTATTATTTTGTCAATTAATATAATATCTTCCTCAATTTTAGAGAAAAGTGTTTTCACAGGTGTTTGGTAAGATCCAGTATAAACATATGAAGTAATACCTTCCTCTTCTAAAGCTCGACATTTCGCTAAAAGACTGGGCATTGTTCGGGTTGTCCCATCGGTTCCAAGAACGCCAATTACGGTCGTAATCCCACTTTTAATACAATCTGAAAGTAATAGCTCTGGTGTTCTAGTTTTAAATCCACCTTCACCGCCTCCACCTATTAAATGAACATGTGAATCGATAAAGCCAGGCACAATATAACAATTTGATGCATCCAATATTTGTATAGGCAATGATGTATTTTCAAGTGCTAAACTTTTTTGTATAAATGCAATTTTATCATTGGAAACTAAAATATCTTGCTCGCCTTTTGCTGTCGGTGAGTACACTTCACCATTTTTTATTAGAATCATAGCATCCTCCAATTTGTTATAATCGTTTGATTTTAGGTTATCATATTTAAATGATAAAATGTTAGATATTCAATCGGACAACTACTAGGAACCATGGCTTATTTGAAGAAACTTTTTATCACATTTGTTATAGGAGGCTATTTTATGAAGAGAGAACTGAAAGAAGAAATAGCAAATGCAATCACTCATGGTATTGGCGCAATATTAAGTATTCCCGCTTTGATTTTATTAATCATAAAAGCAATTAATTATGGAAGTGCTTGGCATATTGTTTCCTTTACAATTTTTGGGGCAACTATGCTTTTACTCTATATTTGTTCTACACTTCTTCATAGCATTCGTCATCCTAATATGGTAAGAATTTTTACTATATTAGACCACTCCGCTATTTATTTATTAATCGCTGGCACATATACGCCTTTTTTACTAGTTACATTGAGAGGTACGATAGGCTGGACCTTATTTACAATCATTTGGACATTGGCTGTATCAGGTGTCTTTTTTAAATTTATTTTTGTTAATCGATTTGAATTAATGTCAACAATCGTCTACTTAATAATGGGCTGGCTCATCATATTTGCAATTAAACCAATTTATTATGGGATAACAGGTGATGGATTTTTCTATTTATTATTAGGTGGATTATTATATTCGGTAGGTTCTATCTTTTTTCTCGCAAAAAAAATACCTTATAGTCATGCAATTTGGCATCTTTTTGTCTTATTAGGAAGTGCATCGATGTATATATGTGTCTTTAAGTTTGTAGTTTAAAAGAGGCAGTTTTCGTATTTTGTTGCGAATTACAACTCCAGTATGCTCCTTTTCCGTGGGGCGAAAGCTGAGCCTCCTTGGCTAGCCTGCGGGGTCTCAGCTTTTCCGCATCTACCACAGGATCTCGCACCTTTCATTGCAATCAACTTTTGTCTTTATTTTTTCTAGAAGCAATCCTTTTAAAAAAGTATCAAAAAAAACTTCATTATTAAATAAATGGGTTCCTTTTATAAGTAGATAATATAAATAATTTAGGAGATGCTATTCCCAGTTGAATTAGCATCTCCTTATTTTTTACTTTTCAATATCAAGTATGTAGCGAGAAAATTGACTATGAATTGGCGATGTCCAATCTTGTAATAATTTGATAAACGAAATTCGCTTTTCAACTATTTTCACTGCATTTTTTACTAACTTAGCAGTAAGAACTTCAAGCATTAAATAGTTTCGATCCCGACTCTAAAATCGGGGAATTTTGGTATGGTCTAACTAAGTTTTAATTTCTCTTCCTAAGTTAATTATACCATGTAAAAAAAAGTTAATATAGACTGTTTATTCTCATTTTCTACTGCTAAAATCAATAGAACATTAATGGTTAGGAGAGATGTTGAATGAGTTCTTTGGTTCTTGGTCTTCATGAGATTGAAAATAAACAGCTTTTGCTCGTTGGCGGTAAAGGGTTAAATTTAGGGGAATTATCAAAAATCCCAGGAATAAAAGTACCAGAAGGATTTTGTATAACAACTGTGGGATATCAAAATGCCATCGAACAAAATGAATCGTATCGTGCTTTGTTGGATCAACTATCATTGCTAAAATTAGAAGATCGAGATCAAATTGGTGAGATCAGCAGTCAGATTCGACAAGTCATTATGGAAATAGAGATCCCCTCAAATGTTGTGAATGAAGTTACTCACTATCTCTCCCAATATGGAGAAGAGTATGCTTATGCAGTGCGTTCTAGTGCAACAGCTGAAGATTTACCACATGCCTCATTCGCTGGACAACAAGACACCTATTTAAATATCTTCGGTATAGAAGCAATCTTGCAGCATATCAGTAAATGTTGGGCTTCCCTATTTACGGACCGCGCGGTAATCTACAGAATACAAAACGGATTTGACCACAAACAAGTTTATTTATCGGTAATCGTCCAAAGGATGGTTTTCCCAAAGACTTCAGGCATTTTATTTACCGCTGATCCAATTACTTCTAACCGAAAACAACTATCAATCGATGCCAGTTTTGGGCTTGGTGAAGCATTGGTCTCAGGGCTGGTATCTGCGGATTGTTATAAAGTACAGCAAGATGAAATCGTCAGTAAGATGATCTCAACTAAAAAATTGGCTATTTATGCTAAAAAAGAAGGTGGA
Organism: Gottfriedia solisilvae; assembly: GCF_002128405.1. GTDB lineage: Bacteria > Bacillota > Bacilli > Bacillales > Bacillaceae_G > Gottfriedia > Gottfriedia solisilvae. The sequence goes on along the minus strand of NZ_NETJ01000002.1, from coordinate 866,208 downwards.
ACAGAGACAAAGCGGATCTCGCCTGATCTTCAAAAGTCTCAAACAATTACGGAACCACAAATATTACAACTCGCACGTTTAGGAAGACAGATTGAAGCTTATTTTGGTTGCCCACAAGATATCGAATGGTGCTTGGTTGATGATACATTTTATATTGTACAAAGTCGGCCAATCACTACTTTATACCCAACCCCTGAACCAAGTGATCAAGAAAATCACGTTTATGTATCTGTCGGCCACCAACAAATGATGACAGACCCCTTAAAACCTTTGGGAATGTCTATATACGAGTTAACATCTTTTGGACCAAGGTTTAAAGCAGGCGGAAGAATGTTTGTTGATGTCACACATATTCTGGCTACACCTGACAACAGAGAAAAGTTTTTAGATACCATGGGAGACACCATGATCCGCTCATGAAAGACGCACTTATGACCATATTAAAACGAAATGATTTCATAAAATCTTTACCAAATAATAAGCAAGAACAGAGTTCCAATAAAAATGTTCCTCCCTCTGATTCACAAGTACCATTCGAAAATAATCCGACCATTGTTTCTGAATTGATTAATAAGAATCAAGCATCGGTAGAAGAATTAAAGCAAAACATCCAAACGAAATCAGGAACAGATTTAATAGAATTTATAAAAGAGGACATTCAACAATTAAAGAAGATATTATTTGATCCACAAAGTACAGCTGTATTTATGGCTGCTATAAATGCCTCAACTTGGATTAATGAAAAAATGAACGATTGGTTAGGAGAAAAAAACGTAGCAGATACTCTTTCTCAATCTGTACCAAACAATATTACTTCGGAAATGGGTTTAGCATTATTAGATGTTGCAGATGTGATTCGTCCTTATCCAGAGGTAATTGATTATTTACAAGACGTGAAAGATGATACATTCTTGGATGAATTGGTTAAGTTTGAAGGTGGACAAAAAATCCAAGAAGCTATTTTTGCTTATTTGAATAAATACGGAATGCGTTGTAGCGGAGAAATTGATATTTCTAAAACACGTTGGAGTGAAAAACCAATAACACTTATCCCTATGATTCTCAATAACATCAAAAACTTTGAGCCTAATACTAGTAAACGGATATTTGAACAAGGACGACAGGAAGCTTTGGAAAAAGAACAGGAATTAATAGAACGATTGAAGCAATTACCAGATGGTGATCTAAAAGCTAAAGAGACAATAGAAAAAATCAGCCTTATCCGTAATTTCATCGGTTATCGCGAATATCCTAAATACGGTATGATTAATCGCTACTTCGTTTATAAACAATCTTTACTGAAGGAAGCAAAAAAACTCTTACACACCGATGTAATTCATGAAATAAAAGATATATTCTATCTCACTCTTGATGAACTTCAAGAAGTCATACGCACAAATAAACTGGATTATCAAATCATCAACAAACGAAAAGATGAGTATAAATTATTTGAAAAACTAACTCCCCCTCGTGTTATCACGTCCGATGGAGAAATCATTGCTGGTGCATACAAACGAGAAAATCTCCCAGACAAAGCGATTGTTGGTCTACCTGTTTCTTCTGGAATAATTGAAGGACGTGCACGTGTCATTTTAAACATGGAAGATGCTGATTTGAAGGATGGAGATATTTTAATCACCACATTTACTGACCCTAGCTGGACACCATTGTTTGTGTCGATAAAAGGACTAATCACAGAGGTTGGTGGACTAATGACCCATGGAGCAGTTATCGCACGTGAATATGGAATACCAGCAGTTGTTGGAGTAGAAAATGCCACTAAAGTGATAAAAGACGGTCAACGAATTCGTGTGAATGGTACTGATGGGTATATTGAAATACTGTAAATGCTAAGAAAATGCAGTTACATTAGTAGCACCGTTCCAATGTATTCGAAGGCTGTATATGTTTCTATTAAAAGAACTGAGTATCAAAAATAAAAGGCATTGCCAGTTGGCAATGCCTTTATTTCTTAAATCAAAATTTTAGCTATATTGCTAAATCTATTGAAAAAAGTTTTTACTTTAAAGTTTTTCACTCAAGCGAACAAAAAGTAAATATAGGTATTATTAATTATTGTTCGATTATATCTTTAATGTAGTTTGTTAGTTCCTTTGCATCTGTCATACCGATTTGTTCAGGATAAACAGGTGGGAATACTTTCAAAGTAACATTAGCGGGTTTGATTCTATTACCATTTGCCTCTAAAATATTGTAAGTGCCTTCGATTCTTATAGGGATAACAGGAACACCTGATTTTGTAGCTAAATGAAGGCTACCTGATTTAAATTCACCCATTTGACTCCCTTTACTTCTTGTACCTTCAGGGAAAATGACTAATGAATGGCCATTTTTCAGTTTTTCTACACCGTCTTTTATTGCCATTAATGATTGTCTACGATCACTTCTATCCATAAAAACGCAATGCATTTGTTCCATCCAACCTGGAACGATTGGTAATTTAGTTATTTCCATTTTTGCAATAAAGCCGATCGGTTTGTTTAAATACCCTAATAGTAAAGGAATATCGAAATTACTCTGATGATTACTTACGAATAAAACTGACTGGTCCTTTGGGATATTTTCTAATCCTTCAACCGTAACTTTACTCCCTGTGCATCCGATCATCATTTTTCCAAAATAATCAGGGAATTGGTGCATTTTTCGATCTCTTTCATGTACAGGTAACTCTTTTGGTAATTTTTTAACTGCCGGTAATTTAAGCTTAGCCTCTATAACACCAGCGACGATACGCGTTGCAGCATATAATGTGCGAAACATATGATTCCTCCGTAAATTGAATATGTTAATTATTATACAAAATGTACTTATACTTGAAAAGTATTTACCATTTTATACTGAATTTACGTAATAAAAATAAAAAAAGGAATCGGCTTTTCCAGCCAATTCCCTTTAATTAAATTATCTTTAGTTTGAAACTTTAACTGAACTAAATTCTCTTGCTAATACTTTAGCTTTTTCGATTGCGTCAGCTTTAATATCAGCTGCTTTGTCTGGCATAGCTGCCATTCCTTCTACGAAAAGAGTTGTTACATCAGACACACCAACGAAGTTTAAAGCATTTTTTAAGAATGAGCTACTGAAGTCGATTGCTGCTCCAGGACCTTCTGAATAAACACCACCACTAGCTTGAATGTGTAATGCTTTTTTGTTTTCTAATAATCCGATTGGACCATTTTCAGTATATTTAAAAGTTTGGCCAGCAACAGTAAAGTTGTCGATAAAGTTTTTCACAACAGCTGGGAAACTAAAGTTCCATAATGGTGTTACGAATACATATTCGTCAGCTTGTGAGAATAATTCAAGATTTTTCCCCATTGCCGCAATCTTTGCTTGCTGTTCAGCACTTAGATCTTCAAAAGAAGTACCGCTTCCTAATTTACCCCATGCATCTAAAACAGATCCATCAATCATTGGAACATTTTCTTTAAATAAGTCAAAGTGAACAACCTCATGTGTAGGATTCGCTTGTTTGTATTCGTTAATGAATGCTTCCCCAACAGATAGACCAAATGAATTTTCAATCGCATTTGGATTTGCAGTAATGTAAAGTAATTTTGTCATATTATTCTTCCTCTCAGTTTCGTTTATCTTTAATTCGAGATATATTACAGAAAATTAAGGGATGTTTAAATCCCTCATCTTCATAATAATATCTTTAATTCAAGATGTCAACAGTTTTTTATAAACAAAATATGTAAACTTTATTTTTGATTTTTCATCAATTTGTTCTTCAGATCTTGATTTGATAATCCATTCATTTCTGTTGAACTCAGGAAAGAAAGTATCACCTTCAAAATGGTGGTGAATTTCAGTTATATATAATGTATCAAAATAGGGAAAAGCCATTTTAAATAATTCTGCCCCACCAATTACGAATAGAACTTCTTCCTTATGTTCGTTCAAATATTCTTCTAGATTATTTATAACTGTTACACCTTCCACTGCGTAATCTGGCTGTCTTGTGACTACGACATTTTTACGATTTGGAAGTGGTCGTCCAATTGATTCATATGTTTTTCTACCCATGATAATCGTATGACCAGTTGTTATTTGTTTAAAGTACTTCAATTCCTGTGGTAAATGCCAAGGTAAGTCATTATGAATACCAATGACATTTCCTTCACTCATAGCAACAATTGCAGCAATCATACACTAACAACCCCTTTAATAGCCGGGTGAGAATCATAATCTTCTAATGTAAAATCTTCAAATGTAAAATCAAAAATATTTTTGATTTCAGGATTTATCTTCATTTTTGGTAAGCTCTTTGGCTCTCTAGTTAGTTGTAAATTAATTTGTTCAAGGTGATTCGTGTAAATATGTGCATCTCCAAATGTATGAACAAAATCACCTAATTCTAAATCACATACTTGCGCAATCATCATCGTTAAAAGAGCGTAAGAAGCAATATTAAATGGTACACCCAGAAAGATATCCGCAGATCGTTGGTATAGTTGACATGAAAGCTTGCCATCATTTACATAAAATTGAAAGAAACAATGACAAGGTGCTAAAGCCATTTTATCCAGCTCACCTACATTCCAAGCTGACACAATTAGTCTTCTTGAATCTGGATTCGTTTTAATTTGTTCAATTACTTCTGAAATTTGGTCGGTTGTTGTTCCATCAATCGATTGCCATGATCTCCATTGGTGACCATAGACTGGGCCTAATTCTCCGTTTTCATCAGCCCACTCATTCCATATTCTCACGCCATTTTCTTGTAAATAGCGAATATTGGTTTCACCTTTCAAAAACCATAATAACTCATGAATAATTGATTTTAAATGAACCTTTTTTGTAGTGACTAAAGGAAAGCCTTCTTGGAGGTTAAAACGCATTTGATAACCGAATGTACTAATCGTACCAGTTCCAGTTCGGTCTGTTTTTGTCATTCCATTATCTAGTACATGTTTACATAATTCTAAGTATTGCTTCATATTGACCCTCCTAAGCATTTTTAACTTTCGACGAACTATATTTATTTTAAAGGTTTCAAAAGCTTTTTTCTAATCATTTTTCAATATAACCAAAATGAAATTCTGAAGTTTTTCTGATTAATTGCGTAAATCCATATTTTTTAAAGCGTTCGCTTTTAAAATGATCCTTTAAAACAACTCTTTTTCTTGCTACTCTTTTCGCTTGTTCAATGACTTCATATGTTAAATCATCATAGTTTGCTAGCAGTTTTAGCCCAGCAATTCCACTTGAAGCTTCAATATTCGTTTCAAACATCGGGTCAAAATATACAACATCAAACGAATCATCTGCTAATTTTGCCAAATAACTTTTATAATCGATATTTTCAACAGTAATTCGATTGGTAATTTTCGTCCAATCTGAGATATTTTGTTGATTTGTTTGAAGTCCTTTTGAAGTCAAATATGCAATAATTGAGCTTTTTTCTAGTCCTACTACCACACCAGAATCGCCTACCACAAAACTCCCTACAATACTGTCAGAAGCCATCCCTAGTGTACAATCGAGTATTGAGTCACCCTTTAATAATAAACTAGCATCACAAAAAGGGTCATGTTCCCCTTTTAAGAGTCTTCTAATTCTAAAAACCGAAGAATTAGGATGGAAGAAAAATGGTGCAGATTGTCCATTTTCATACAATTCTAGTCTCTTCTTCCCTACGACAAGTATTGGTTCATTCCAGTTATCGTATAGTTCTTCCAAGCTAAATTCTTTTCTAGCTACTGTTTTACTATGCAAATCTGTTGCAATTTCCTGTGCTTGTTTTGTTAGTAATGAAGTTGGTCTTAGGCAAGTTGTTACGATCATATGTCTCCTTACATTAAGAAAAAAGAGGATAATTCCTCTTTTTACATTTGGCTAAATATTGATTGAATTCTTGCTTTAATGTCTTCTGGACTAGAACCTTCAATTTGTTCTCTTGGGATGAAACCTACTACTTCTTTACCTTTGAAAACTGCCATTGAAGGTGAAGATGGTGCAAAATCAGCTAAGTATTCTCTTAGTGTTGAAGTTGCTTCTTTATCTTGTCCAGCAAAAACAGTCATTGCATGTGCTGGCTTTTTTTCTGAGTCTAAAAGCGCTTGAACTGCAGATGGTCTTGCTAATCCAGCAGCACATCCACAAACAGAATTAATTACGAAAAAAGCTGTATCCTCTAAATTATTCATAAATGATTCTACTTCTTCACTTGAAGTTAATTCAGTAAAACCGTTTGAAGTTAATTCTTCCCTCATTGGTTTTACAATACCTTTCATATACTCATCGTATGCATTCATTGTTTTATTCCCCTTTATTGTTTTCTGATTTCATTTTTTCTGTCATTTGTTTCCAAACTGATCCTAAAGCTTCTTCACCATTCTCTATTCGATGTAAAGCAAGCTGAACTTGTAATTTTACTTCAAATTCTGGATCATCTAGCGCTTCTTTCAAAGCTGGAATAGCACTTTCATCTCCGACTTCAAATAAAAACATTGCTGCACGCCATCTTACTAATTTACTAGGATCTTTTAAAGCTTCAATCATAGCAGGTGTAGCCTCTTCAAATCCTAAATCAGACAAGCAATCTCCTGCTATTCGTCTAACACCGACAGCTTTATCCTTTAATGCCTCATATAAATAAGGTAAGACTAATTCTGATTTTATCATACCTAGATATGCTGTTGCTAACCTTCTGATTGAAACATGCTCATCTTTTAAGGCGATTTCTAGTAGTGGCAAATCTTCAATTGTTGGATTCACCTTAACAAAACGTGCATATCTCTTTTTCCAGTCAGTTTCACTAAAAATTTCCATCGTAAATGGCTCGAATTTTGGAGCTTCAATGTTTTCTTTCACTGCCGTTTCACTATTCATAACTTCATTTACAATTGTTTGTATGTCTTGTTCTGTATGAGTAGCTGTTAATTCGTCAATTATTTCTTTTTCAATCGTAGATAACTCACCATATCGAATGCCATAGTCTACCCATTGTCTTTCAAAGACGACATTTGATGCCGCTGAAGTGAGCTTCATGATTGCTTCTTTATAAAATGGTGGTAATGCAGCTCTTTGTTCTTCTCCATTTACAATTAGTTTTAATTGCATAGGAATATTATGATACATTTGTACAAATACTTGAACTTCTCCAAAATGAGAATCAATTTGATGATTATCCTCAATTTTTGTGTCATTCAATTCTTCTCCAAATACATTGCGTACTTGTTGTAATATATTTTGCCAGTTTGCATTTGATTTTCTATCGATTGCTAAGAAATCAGAAACATGATATACACTTTTAACGCCGTCAATCGATAATATATCTTTAATAATTGTCGGTGCTTTATCTACATTATCTAAGGAATAATGATTCCTACTACCAGATGGTAATTCTTCATCTAGTAACACCTTCATCGTATTTGGACTAGGTGTTGGTTCAATTGATTTAATCTTCATCGTGATCTCCTCTTCTTGTTTTCGTTATCATTATCTTATCAAAAAGAGGAGAAACTCACTATTGTAATGCATTCACAAATTTTTCAAATTCAGAAGCATTTGAATTGCTTACATTTTGAGCTGTCTCATCAAATTGACTAGTTATTAGGTGAACATTCTCAGCAACTACTTCAGTTACGAAAACTTGTTTATCCTGCTCGTTAACATAACTTGAAGTTTTCAGTATTCCTTCAACTGATACTTCCATTCCCTTTTTACCCTTTTTAACAACATATTCTGCTGTCTGACCCCATAACTTAATGGAAACATAATTCGTTTTGTTTCTTTTCATATGTACATTGTAAGTAGTTGTAGCGATACTAATAAAAGTTGATTTCTTTCCACTATTAGTAGTTTGTAACATTGGTGTTTTTGTTAATCTTCCTAAAATGACAACATGATTAATCATTATGACCATCTCCTTTTTTTTACTACAATACACTTTTGAACGTAGCTCGTAAAAACATGGAAATGGCCTTTTAAATAATATTATTTAACAAATTTTACAATTTAAATGTAAAAAACAAATCTGTTAAAGACAATTGGCATTTCAAAAATCATATTTCACCTTATTACAAACTTTCTACAAGATCACTTAAAACGGACCATCGCTCCATTTTATTTTCAAGTTGTCCTTCTTTTTCTTCAATTTCCTTTGACAGTTTAAAAGCTTCTTCAAAGTTTGAACCGACTTCTAACAACTTTTCATTTAGTCTTTCGATCTCACTTTCTAATTTTTCAATATCAGATTCAATACTATCCCATTCTTTTTGCTCTTGATATGTTAAGCGCTTTTTTTTCTGTTCTTTTTGATACACTGGTTTTTCAACTATTGCTTTTTCTAATTGAATTTCTTTTGCTTCAATTGTTTTTCGTTCTAAATATTCTGTATAACTCTCTAACGTTGAAGAAACTTTCCCGTTCCCTTCAAAAATAAGTAGTTTATTTGTGACTTTATCTAAGAAATAACGATCATGGGAAACCGTTACAACAACCCCATTAAAGTTTTCGATATAATCTTCAAGTACTGTTAATGTATCAATATCTAAATCATTTGTTGGCTCGTCTAGTAATAATACATTCGGTGCTGTCATTAATAGTTTTAATAAATATAGCCTTCTTTTTTCTCCACCAGAAAGCTTACCAATTTGAACACCATGTGAATGAGTTGGAAAAAGAAAGGTTTCTAACATTTGCGATGAAGAAATTGTTTTACCGTCCGGTGTATAAATAACTTCTGCTTCTTCCTTAATATAATCAATTACTCTCATAGTTGGTGATTGAACCTCTTGAATTTGAGAATAGTATGCCACTTTTACTGTCTGACCTGTTTCTATCTCACCATCATCAACTTTTTCTTTACCAATTAACATTTTTAGAAGTGTTGTTTTACCTGCTCCGTTTTCACCAATAATACCAATATGGTCATTTTGAATCAATAATAGATTAAAATGATCTAAGATCTTCTTCTCGCCAAATGATTTACTAACATCCTTAAACTCAACAACCTTTTTCCCTAATCGAGTTTGCTTAAAGTTCATTTCTAATTCGACTTGCTCTTGTTGACCCATTTTACCTGATAGGTCTTCAAATCTTTGAATTCTAGCTTTTTGTTTAGTTGTTCTTGCTTTTGCTCCTCTGCGCATCCAAGCAAGCTCTCGTCTGAATAAGTTGTTTCTTTTCTCATTTGTTGCAGCTTCCTGTTCTTCTCTAGCTGCTCTTTGTTCAATATAGTACTGATAGTTTCCTTCATAGCGATAGATATTCCCATTCGATAACTCTAAAAGAGCAGTTGTCACTTCGTCTAAGAAATAACGATCATGTGTTACGAATAAAACAGCATTTTGAAGTCTCTTGATGTATTCTTGTAAAAATACAATACATTCATAGTCTAAATGGTTTGTAGGCTCGTCTAATATCAGTAAATCACAAGGATGAATTAAAGCTTTCGCTAGTGCTACTCTTTTTTTCTGACCACCAGAAAGTAAGGTTACATCTAAGTTTAAATCGTTTAAACCAAGTTTTGATAAGATCGTCTTTGCATTTGCTTCTAAATCCCACGCATTTTTCGAATCCATTTCTGCCTGCAAAATTATTAACTCATTTTGTAATGTATCATTTACTGGATCAGCCTGTAGTTTTTGAAGCGTTTTTTCATAATTTTTTACTAAAATCATGATTTTATCTTCACTTTCAAAAACTGCTTCTAAAATGGTTTGGTTTTTATCAAAATCTTCGTGCTGTGGTAAATAACTTATGACATAATCTTTCGGTTTAATAATTTTCCCGTCATCTGCTGATTCTGTACCAGCAATAATTTTTAATAAGCTTGACTTACCGGTTCCATTAACACCTAATAATCCGATTTTTTGCCCTTCACTTACGGTAAATGAAATTTCATTAAATAAGGTTTTTTCGCCGTACGTTTTCATTAAATTTTCAACACTTAATATTTTCATTTTGTAAAATTCCACTCTTTCATAAATTGTTCAATGAAATTCTCCACGTATGAATGTCTTTCTTTTGCCATCTCATAAGCACTGGGCGTATTCATTAATTCTTTTAATTTTAATATCTTTTCATAAAAATGGTGAAGTGACGAACTTTGATCACTTCTATATTCTTCCAAAGTCATATTTTCTCTAATTTCAAAGTTTGGATTAAACATGCTACGATTCTTTTTTCCACCATACGCGAATGTTCTCGCAACTCCAATTGCTCCAATTGCATCTAGTCGATCTGCATCTTGGACAATCTTTCCTTCAAGTGTATTTGGTATGACGCCATTTCCACCTTTAAATGAAATGTTTTCTATTATGTAAATAATATCTTTGACTTGATCACTATTTTTTAAAAGATTAGAAAGTGTTTCAACTAATTGCTCCTTCTGACTAATTAGGTCAGTGTGAAGCTTATCATCAATCACATCGTGTACGAGTGCTGCACATTCAACGATAAATTCATCTGCTTTTTCTTTTCGCGCTAAGTGTACAGCTAAATTTCTAACACGGTCGATATGATACCAATCATGACCACTACTATCTCCGCTATGTATATTTCGAACGTAATTTTCTAAATTGGTAATAATTTGTTGCTGATTCATTCTTTGTCCTCCCAAGAATAGACTAGAGTTATTATAACATTTTTCTTCGAATGAAAAACAATGAGAGTATGATTCTAGCACGATAAATGTGCGATAAAAAACCTTCACATAATATGTGAAGGCATTTTTTTATGCTTTTAATAATTTCTCAACTGTTGCTTTCATATCTTGTGGGTTTGTTTGTGGAGCTACTCTCTCAACAACTTCACCATTTTTATCAATAATAAATTTTGTGAAATTCCATTTGATTGATTTTAGTCCCATGATTCCAGGAGCGTTTTTACTTAAATATTTAAATAGTGGATCCGCATTTTCTCCATTCACATCTACTTTCCCAAAGATTGGAAAAGTTACACCATAGTTCAATTCACAAAAACTTTGAATTTCTTCATTTGAACCCGGTTCTTGATTCATAAATTGATTACATGGAAATCCTATTACAACAAGTCCTTCATTTTTATATTCTTCATAAAGTGCTTGAAGATCTTTATATTGAGGAGTGTATCCACATTTACTTGCAGTATTTACTACGATGACAACTTGATCTTTATAATTTGATAAAGGTATTAATTGTCCCTTACTATCCTTTACTTGAAAATCATAGATACTCACTATTCATTCCTCCTATTTCCATTTACTTTTATAGTAATTTTTTTCCAACTAAATGTCTAATTTTAAAGTCTTATTTTAAAAATTTCTTCAATCTATTATAGTTAAGATATGAATTTGTTCTTTCTACACCATTTTTACATATGAAATTGGAGGAATGAAAATGAAAAAAATAGGCGAACTGACTTATTTAATAGATCTATATGATCTTTCTTATCCGTATCGAACAGGCAGTTATGTCATACTTTCAGATGAAATTACGATAATTGAAACAAGTGCAAGTCCGTCCCATGAATACTTATTAAATGGACTAAACGAATTAAACATTCCACTTGAAAAAGTTAAAAATTTGATTGTGACACATATTCATTTAGATCATTCTGGTGGAGCAGGCTTATTAATGGAGAAATGTCCAAATGCTACCCTTTATGTTCACCCAAAAGGTGCACCCCATTTAGAAAATCCAACTAAGTTAATAGCAAGTGCAAAACAAGTTTATGGAGAAGATTTCGACCGCTTATTTGATCCAATTCTTCCAGTGGACCAAAGTAAAATCTATTCAGTTCAAAACGGCGAGGAGCTTATGATTGGAAAGAATCATAAACTGTCATTTTTATATACGCCTGGTCATGCAAATCATCACATTTCAATCTTTGATCATAATAGTAGATATATGTATACAGGTGATACAATCGGGATTTATTATCCACAGTTAGAAAGTGAAATTGGAGCGTTTGTCTTGCCATCAACCTCACCTAACCAATTTTCATACGACTTAATGATTGAATCTCTAAATTTAATAAAATCATATAAACCAGATGCCATTTGTTTCGGTCATTTTGGCTTATCGAATCAAACACAGTTTATCTATGAAACAATTCCTTCTTATCTAGATTTTTTTATGAATAAAACAACTACAATTATTGAACAACATCCACATTTAACATTCTATGAGAAAAGTACATTTTTGAGTAATGCTTTATTTGAAGAGATTAAACAAGAATTAATTAGCAAAAACATTCAAGCAGATCATCCTGTATTTAACATCATGAAATTAGATATAGAAGTTTCAGCAATGGGACTAATTCTTTCAGTTGAAAAAAATAAAAACCAGTAATTAAAGGTTACATTGACTGTATTAAAGACCATTTCGTATTCGACTTGGTCTTTTATATTTGAATTTCCCTTGAAAAATGATTTTTTACTATATAAAAAAAGCGTGTGTTCATACACACGCCTTTTAATATATGATTATTATTTTGTTACGAAATCATGTTCTTAAAATGTAGATACGATGTTATTTTTGTTTTTTAATCTTTTTTACATTATTTTTAGGACTTTTATTTGTCGGCAATTTCTTGTTATTTTCGATGCTTACTTTATCTTCTACTTTTTCAGACATTTCAACTTTTCGTACTTCACCATGTGTAACAGATAATTGTTCAAAAAATAACTTTTGTGTTCCTCTTAGTGTAAATAGATGTTTCTTTTCACGAGGAGTTACTAAATTTATAACTGTACCTTGGTTCCCCATTCTACCAACTCGACCACTACGATGAGTATATTGTTCAACCTTTTCAGGTACGTCTAATGTAACGACATACGGTAAGTCTTGAAGATCGATGCCTCTTGCAGCTACGTCAGTTGAAAATAACAGTGATGTTTTCCCTGATTGAAGGTCTTTTAATACTTTACTTCGTTCCATTTTACCTAATTTCGAATGAAGCACTGCTGTTTTTATCCCTCTGAAGTTTAATTTTGAAGCATAGCCTTCTAATTTAAATGGATCATTACTAAATACAAGTGCTTTCATATTTTGAATTGATCCAATTCTTCTTAGTAATTCTAATTTTTCTCTTTCTTCACAAGGAATAAATCCGTGCATAATATTACCTTCAAGACTTTGATCGACAGTTATTTCAGTTAAGTTCGTACTTTGTTCTTTTGCAAACTGCATCGCTTGAGGAGTAATTGTAGCTGAAAAGAATAATAATTGACGATCTTTTAATGTTGCTTTCACAATTTGAGGAAGGTCTTTTTGATCATCTGTCTTAATTAATTCATCAACTTCATCAAATACAATCTTTTTAACGCCATGCATTTTAAGTTTTTTCAACTTAATCAGCTGCGAAATTCTTCCTGGAGAACCTACTATAATTTTCGGCTTTTGTTTAAGCTTCTCAACTTGGCGTTTAACATCAGCACCACCAACAATTGAAGCTACTTTTATATTTGTATTTTGAGTGTAGTCTTGCACAACTTGGAAAATTTGCATTACCAACTCGCGAGTTGGCGCCATAATGACCACTTGTGGATTTTCCTCATTCTCATCAATTAGTTTAAGTAATGGTAATACATAAGCAAGTGTTTTACCTGTACCAGTTGGCGATTGTACGACAACATCTTTTCCTTCTAAAATTGCTGGAATCGCCTTTTCCTGGACAGAAGTCCATTTTGTAATATTACTTTCTTTTATTTTTAAAATTGTTTTTTCTGTTAACTGAAAATGTTCCATTTAAATCTCCTTTAATATTTCTCATCAAACCATTGTAACATTATTTCCGTAATATGTATCAATTCTTCTAATTGATCAAATTCTTCTTCTGTTATTTTATTGATAAACTTAATGATTAACGATGTTTCTGTTTTATTTTTCTCAAAAAATGATTGTTTAATGTTATGAAAAACGTTGAATTGTTGTTCTGTGTGATTTTGCAGCAGCATCAAGCTTCTTTGTAGGATTTCAGCCTCTATTTCTTTATTGAAAAAAAATGTTTGTTCTACATAACAACCAACATCTTCGCTAGAAGTTAACAATTCCGAGTATAAATCTTTAGCAGTTGCGGCTAAAGTGAATTTACAGCTAACATTGCTTTTCACATTATTCTTCTTATACGTAATCGAAAATTCACGATTCATTTTCGATAAATTCATAAAATCGTCTCTATCGATAATGAGATAGTCACCGTCTAAATCCTTATCGTATAATATTCCTTCAACAATCACTTTCATATTATCAAATGCTGTTGGATCAAACATAAATATTTCCCCTTTACATAAGAAAGAGGATATCCAGTAAGTTGGTATCCTCTACCTCTTTTTAAAAATTAGCTTCTGTTTGAAAAAATGTTGATTTCCGTTTCAGGATACTCGCTTTCCATGAGGCGAGAGCTATTAACAGAACTAAAAATTAAAATAATCCTAAAGCTCGGCCATTTTCATCAATATCCATGTTTAATGCAGCAGGTTTTTTTGGTAGCCCTGGCATTGTTAGTACATTTCCTGTTAAAGCAACAATAAAACCTGCTCCAATAGACGCCTTTAATTCTCTAACTTCTACCTTAAATCCAGATGGTCTTCCTAATGCTTGAGGCTGATCAGACAAAGAATATTGAGTCTTCGCCATACAAATTGGAAGATTTCCCCAACCGTTTTCATTAAATTCTTGAATTTGTTTTTTTGCTTTTGTAGATAAATTAATCCCATCAGCACCATATACTTCCTTCACTATTTTCGTGATTTTTGTTTCAATAGAATCATTTAAGTCGTATAAATAATGAAATGGCTCTTTCGGCTTTTTAAGTAATGAAACAATTGTCTCGGCAAGTGAAACGCCACCTAATCCACCATGTTCCCATACTTCTGTTAGTACAACATCTATATTGTTTTCCCTGCCCCACTGTTGAATAAAACTAATTTCTTCTTCGGAATCAGTTATGAATTTATTAACAGCAACTACAACAGGGACATTAAATTTTTGAATCGTTTCAACATGCTTTTCTAAATTACAAATTCCATCTTTAATCGCACTAACATTTTCAGTCGCAAGCTCAGTTTTATGAACGCCGCCATGCATTTTTAAAGCTCTAATTGTAGCTACTATTACAACTGCATCAGGAGTAACACCTAGCGCTCTTGTTTTAATATTTAAGAATTTCTCCGCACCTAAATCTGCTCCAAAACCTGCTTCTGTTATGACATAATCACCTAATTTTGATGCCATCTTCGTTGCGATTACACTATTACATCCATGAGCTATATTGGCAAATGGACCGCCATGAATAATTGCAGGTGTATGTTCAATTGTTTGTACAAGATTTGGTTTAATTGCGTCTTTTAACAATAATGTTAATGCGCCTTGAACATTCAAATCTCCAACCGTTACTGGCCTTTTTTCATTAGTATAAGCAACAACTATGCGTTTTAGACGAGCTTTCAGATCTTGAATATCAGAAGCTAAACATAAAACAGCCATAATTTCAGAGGCTACAGTTATATCAAATCCATCTTCTCTTGGTACCCCTTCAGTAGGTCCACCAAGGCCGATTATAATATTTCTTAATGCACGATCGTTTAAATCAACAACACGTTTCCAAGTAATTCTTCTGACATCAATATCAAGTTCATTTCCTTGTTGTATATGGTTATCGATAAAAGCCGCAAGTGCATTATTTGCTGTTGTGATTGCGTGAATGTCACCATTAAAATGCAAATTGATATCATCCATTGGTAAAACTTGAGAATATCCTCCTCCAGTTGCCCCTCCTTTTACACCCATTGTAGGTCCTAATGAAGGTTCACGTAATGCAACAATCGCTTTTTTCCCTATTTTATGAAAAGCTTGTGCTAATCCAACAGTTACAGTTGATTTTCCTTCACCTGCTGGTGTCGGATTGATTGATGTAACTAATATTAACTTTCCATCATCATTATTTTTTAATCGTTCTAATACTGACAATGATAATTTTGCTTTATAATGTCCGTAATTTTCAACATCATCTTCAAATAGATCTAAATCCTTAGTAATATACGACATTTTTTTCATTTTTGATTCAAATGCAATTTCTAAATCTGACTTGCTCATTAAATCATCTCCATTAACTCTTCTTCTATATCCAAATTATAGCATGATTTGACACTTTTTTCATTTTATCAATCATCCATTTAAAAATAGCGTTTGATGTTTGAATTAGTAATTCTTTCTACTTATCAAAGACCCGCTTAGATGCATACTAAATGTAAGGCATAAAAGAAGGGAGTGGAATTATGTATCGTCATAAAAAAAATAAATTGAATAAACGAAATCATACATTTTCAGATGATCATAATGAAGAATACAGTACAGAATTCTATCCTACTAGGAATATTTACTATAGTGATACAGATTCTGAATCAAAAACGTATCTTTGGAAATTAGTTATTGGATATACCGCTCTATTTTTTTCACTATTTTCATTATTTTTAATGCCTGTATTATTTGGTTTAATCGGTATTGTTCTCGGAATTTATACTGTTACAAAAGGTCACTCAACCTTAGGTTATACTGCAATTGGATTTGGTCTCTTTTCAGTGGTCGTATCCATTTTTTACAATTTACTCTTTGTCTTAAGTGCAATTTTATAGCATAAAAAAGAGGATTCCACGGAATCCTCTTTTAAGACTGGCTGCCAAACGCTCGCTTTCTTTGTTGTTTCGCCTGTCTGCGGTGCTTATTACCCTCTAAGGTAAATTCGCTCCTCACCAAGCTTCACGCCTCGAAAGACAAGCGTTTTCAGCCAGTCTTAATATCTATTTTATATATATGTCTATACATTGAAAAAAGGATTCTGAGGAATCCTCTTTTATACTTCAACAACGCTCCACTCATCATCTTTTTTAGAGTATGTTAAGTTTGCGAAGTGATTTGTTATTTCTTTATATTCTTCTACATTTTCTAATACTTCATCAACACCAGAGTAAAAATCAACGCGGAAAATAGGTATTTCAATAACCTTTCTATTTTCAACTCTTTCACTTATATCTATTATTAATCCATCCTCCATAAGAGGAAATAGTGTTAGCATAAGTTTTAGATTGATTGGTGTAATGGCTTTCGAACGTTGAAAAATGTTTAAGCTTCTACGTTGAAGATGTGACATTTTATATGAAATAACATTACACAACATAATGATAAAATCATTCATCCGTTTATAATAAACTTTTTGATACATACCATCACTTATACTCATATAAGCAAATGAGTTATTTAATCTTGGTATAAATGGCTTATTTAATGGTTCTTTTTTATGAGCAAGATATAAAAGTTCTGCAATTTCTTTAGGCTCAAGTTCATCTAAGTCTGCTAATTCCTCGAAATCGATCCAACAGAGTTCATCATTTTCGGTTTGATCTAAAATAAATTGATTTATATAATCTTTTTCAACATAAAAAAAAGAAGAATTCAAATTAAAATCTGACCATTGTACATCATGTTTTAATAAAAGAATATTTTGAAGTGGAAATGGCAGCCCTTGTACAAATTCTTTATAATTTATGCCAGAAGTAATAAAGCAATGATTATGCTTATCACCATAAATATAGATAATCTCCTTTACCGAATCAATTCCTGCCAACGAAAATGCCACCTTTAATTTTTTTCTTTATCATATCATATTTTATTGGATAATTATCATTGAATATGAAAAAATAGATTCTTTTTACCTACAAAAATTACTAATATTTGTCATTTTTTTTAATAAAAATGATTTTTTTCCTATAAATTATACAGGAGGTCTACATAAATCAGTTGTTTTTGTTTGAATTGGTTCTTTTGTTACAGATTTAATGCTCCAAACTCCATCGTCGTTTGAAAAATTGAACTTTACTAAAGTATAGGGTGGATTTTGTTGTGGTTTATATGCCACCAATTGAATTGTTGCTCCAAAAACATAAGTACCATTATATTTTTTTTTGATATTTGTAATTGCTGCACAATTATATTTTTCACCTGGTCCAAACATTTTGAACAATTCCTTATTAATAGTTGGAAATAAAATCGATAATACTGCATCTTCAAGAACTTCATTTTGCGCAGTCACTGCATATGTAGGTTTTGAATTTGAAAATAATAAGAAAACAAATAATATCATGATTTTTTTCTTCATGTACTGACCTCCACTAAATAGATTTTTGATTTACATACTTTCTATTCTTTACAATTTTGATAAGGTTATGTTACAACTTTCTAAATATAAAGGATGTTCTATTTCCTTCTTATGGAGATTGATTTAGGGTGCAGTGCGTTCAGAAAACTTCTATAATTTATTAAACAAAAGGTTCTTTAAAAAAAGAATGTTGATTTACATTCCAGGTACTTCGCTTTCTATGGGGAGTGACGACTTGAGCCTCGGGTCCACATAATGTGAATCATTCATTCGTTACGATAGGACGTCGTGGTTTTAGCATGTCTACCTTGTTTGCCCTGCGGGGTCTTTAGTTTCCTCCATCTCCCAAGGGAGTCTTGTCACTTTTCATTCCAATCACTCTCAGAACCTATTCTTTTCTTTTTATACTCTAATTGTAATTAGCTAAAATCAAAAATTTGTATTAAAAAAACCAAACAAAAAAAAAGAAAACTGCTTAGATTACTAAACAGTTTCCTAGTCTAATCATTTTTTTGTCAGCTCTTCTACATCTACTTCTTCATTTTTTAATTCTTCAATAGATTCAACTGCGCTCGACTCTACAGCATCTTCTTCTTCTACTTCAAATTCTTCTTCAAGAATCATGTTTTCTACTTCAGCGTTGTCATCCTCAAGAATCATTTCTTCCTTAACAAGTTCATCCGTATTTTCATTCTGAAATTCTGTTGTCTCAACAATATTATTTTTCGCTGGTTCAATGATTTCGTTTTGATCAATAAATTGTTCAGAAACAAAACCAACACTTACTTTCTCGACAGAATCATCAATAATAAACTGACTGATTACTTGATCTAATTGACCTGCAAGTTCTGTTAATAGAACTGCACTTGATGCTACATCATCCATTGTTGCACTTTGTTCTTCTACTGAAGCTGCAGTTTGTTGGACACCAGCAACGCTTTCCTCTGTTACAGCTGCAACTTGTTCAATAAATTTCATTAATTCCATGCTACCGTCTTGCATTGTAAATAATGTAGTTGCAATCTCTTGAATTTCTAAGTTCATATTTTCTACTCGGCTATTAATACCATTAAACGTTTCACCTGTAGCTTCGATTGATTGTGTCCCTTTTTCAACTTCCTTAAATCCTGCATTTAGAGAAGTTGCCATTGTAGTCGCCTCTGTTTGGATTGATTGTACGATTGAAGTAATATCCTGAACAGATAATTTAACACCTTCAGCTAATCTTCGAACTTCTTCTGCAACAACCGCAAATCCTCTACCTGCTTCGCCTGCTCTAGCAGCTTCAATTGAAGCATTTAAAGCTAATAAATTCGTTTGGTCGGCAATATCACGAATAACTTTAATTACTTTTGAAATTGATTTAGCATGAGAAACTAGCTGTTCTACGTTTTCAACTGAACCTTTTACTACATCATGAATGATTGTCATTTGTTGTAATGATTCATTCATTTGCTTATAACCAAGGCTTGTACGATCTTGTACTTCATTTGAAGCTACTTTTAATGTTTCACCTGCTTGACCAGCTACAGACATTTTATCATTGAAATCGCTCATCATTTCAGCCATTTGATTTGAAGATTCAGCCTGAATACCAGATCCAGTTGCTAATTCTTGCATTGTAGCTGCAATTTGCTGTGAACCTTTTTGAACATCTGAAGCTGATTGCGTTAATTCATTACTACGTTCGTTCATTTCAGTAGAAACATTATTCATTTGTTTAACAATACGTAGTAGATTTTCTTTAACTTTATTCGTTGCACTAGATAGTAAAGCAATTTCATCTTTACCTTCGAATACTTCATTTTCTACCGCTAAGTTTCCTTCTGAAATTTCATTAATAGAATGTAATACCTTATTCATTTTTCCATTGATTAATCGATTAGCAACATATAAAGCTATGCTTGAAAGTAGCGCACTAATTAGAACAGCTAAAACTAAAACTGATTTAACAGTTTTAATTGCACCTTGAACTTTATCATCAACTTTACTATTTTTCTTCTCTAAAATATTGATAATTTTACTAGAAATCCCATCAATATATTTTTGTGTACCATATGCTTGTTGAACAAGCAATTTTACATATGAATCATCACGTTCATTAGCAGCTGGTACGATTTTCTTCTCTAAAATATCATTCATTAATGTGTTGTATTCAACTACATCACCAATAGATTTTTTGATTTCTTTATCATCGATTGTTTTAGTTGCTTTTTTAATTGATTTTAAAAACGCTTCATCAATCGCACGATAGCTGTCTAATGATGCTTGATCCTTAAACGTAGCATATGCAGATAATGCTACATACTTTTTATAAAAGGTTGATGATAATTTTTCAGCCATTAATGCTTGCTGATTAATTTGATTTGCATTTTTATATTCCGTATGTATTGAGTTTAATAACCCAAATGTTAATGCTGATGAGACAACAAATACAGAAATTGTTCCGATCGTCACAATTCCATATTTCCCACTTATTCGAATATTTTTAAAACGAATCATTACAGAAAACCCCTTTATTATATATTTAATTTTCAAAAAATAATATGTAAATTTATCTATGTCATTTTCCTTTTGAATCAATTAAGTACTTTGTTTAAAGATATATCCTTCTTTTTGTAAGTAGTTAACAATTCCGTCATGGATTGCTTCTGCGATTAAAGTTAATTGTTCATTTGAGCTTAAATACGCTTGATCTTTTTTTGAATCAATGAAACCTAACTCTGTAAGCACAGCTGGCATTGAATTATCTCTGATCACTTGAAAATTACCATGATGAACTCCTCGGTCAGATAAATCCCAAGCCTGTAGCATCTCTTTTTGAATAGAAGCTGCTAATAACTGACTTTCTGCTATGAACGGATTTTTACCGGTATTACCATAGTAATAAGTTTCAGAACCGCCACCGTTTGCACCACTGCCTGAATTTACGTGAATGCTTACAAATAAACTTGCTTTATTCTGCTTAGCAATTTTAACTCTTTCACCTAAATCCAAGAAAACATCTGATTCTCTCGTTAGAACTACTTGAACATTTGAGAACTCAAATGATTCCCTTATTTTCAATGCAGTATCTAGTGTAATGTTCTTTTCATTAAGCTCCTTAAAATGTGTTCCTGGGTCCTTGCCACCATGACCTGCATCAATTGCAATCACAATGGTTTTATCAAGTGAATTCGATTTAGTAGAAATGTAATCATTACTTACAAATCCAACTAATTTTTTATACTTAATTTTTGACCAATTTGTATATTTTGTTATTAATTCTAGTTCTTCACCCTTTAAAACTGTGCCTATTATACTAGAAGATACAGATTGTTCTGCTCTGATATTTAATTTATCGGCTAATACATAGACTTTTTTTACTAAATTTTCAGTATCATCTTTATTTTCATTATTTTTTTGTGGTGAATCTACCTTTTTCACATATTTACTTGAAATAAAAGCTTTACCATTATAAGAAGTAATTTGTACCCATTCTGAGTTAAATTGCCTACCTTCAAGTTGCTCATTCTGATTTACTACTTTTATGATTGGATGAGATGTTGAAGGTCCTAATCGCATATTGACTTTATTTGCATTCGTTTTATAAACATTTTTTTCAAATGAATATGTAATTGATTTTGATAAAAAACCAATTTTCCCATTAAATTTTGCAAGAATTACATTACCTATTTTTGTGATCACCATATAACTTTTTTTCTTTGGAATCTCAATGATGTGTTGAAAGTTGGAGGATGGTCCTTCGGTAAGGAATAGTGTACTGTCTGAGGTGATTGATTGACCTGATGTATTGTACTGATTCTTTTGAAACTGCTTGATAAATCTAGCAAAAAGAACCGCAGCTGTTTTTTTCTTCAAGTTAGTATTATTCGTAACATAACTTATTTCTTCTTTTGTCATTACATTTTCTAATTCGATTAATTGATTTAATTGCGTTTCACTTAATTTTTCATAACCATTTAACTGATATAAAATTGACATCATTTCAAAATAAGATAACTGTTTCTTTAAACTTCCACTTTTTTCCCACTTTTGATAAATAGCTTCTAATTTTAACTCTTTTATAACTAACTTCGTTTTTTGATCATCTGAAATTGACTTTGAACGTAAATTCTTTTTCTCATCATATGTAAAATATTGAAGCCAACTTATAAACTCAATATTCGTAATGGTACCCTCTATATTTATATACTTTGGTAAAATTTTTCCTTTTTGCAAATAAGATAGTTGCTCTTTCTCATCTGTAAATATATTAGGTTGTTTTATAGCGGCATTTACAGAATTCGAAATGAATAAAACACTACTAATCAAAAATATGATAAGGATTTTTAAACTCCTCATGTTTATGTCTCCTTTTGTCAAATTCTGTATATATTTATCATATAAGAAAGAAACATATATTGGAAGTTTAATATAATAATATTTAAAAAATTAAATCTATTTAAGTTATTAGTTTACATAATAATATTATTCGATACAATCTAAAAGTAAGTTAATTGAATCACTCATTAATATTTTGGGTTAAATAAAAAAGGCAACTAATTAAAAATTAATTAGTCGCCTTTTTAAGGGTTTCATTATTTATATTTCCGTATTTTTCTTCACTCTGCTGTTTTCTTAATTATTGGCTTTTTCGGCATTCCAATAGTATTCACTCAAAATTTCCGAAAGTAAATCAATAGTTCGATAAAGCTCAGGTAATGTATTATCAACTCCACCTACTTCAATTAATAATGAATTAGGAGATAAATCTTGGTTATAAACACCATTACCTTGTTTGTAGTTCTTACTATAAATCCCTCTTGTTAATCCTTTATTAACTTTCTTAATTTCATTGTTAATTGCTTTGGCGAATTCTAAGTTCTTTTTGTAATTTTTGTTTTCAACGCCAACAACAAAGTAGAGTTTAGCGTATTTTTCGCCATCAATATCAATTGTTGTTACTTTTCTTCTTTGATCGTCTCTGTGTATATCAATTAAATAATCTAAATTCTTATCTTGAGCAATTGCTTCTTGTACAACAAGTCGAGACATTTTATAAGATGATCCCCAAGTCCAATCCCTTTTTGATAATTCATTTCCGATATTTGTTTTATCATCAACAGCACCAATACCAGCAGCTTCCAAATTCTTTTTCAAACGCTCACCTAGTAAACTTACATTTACTTTTGGAGATGATGCTTGGTTTGGAGTCTTTGCTCCAGGAATTAACGGTAGAAACGATTCCCAGCTGTGTGAATGATAAATAAAGAACACATCTCCATCAGTTGTTTTACTAGGTGGTTTAGTTGGTTTCAGCGGTTCATTAACTGGATCCTTTACATCTGGATTCTGATTGATTTCATGAATCGTTAAACTAGATTCAATCGGTAAATTCGTAAAATCTGTTCCCTCACCTGCAACTAATATATTATTTTCAAATTTAGTCATACTTGAAATTTCGTGAACTAAAAGACTTTTTGGATCATACAGTCTGATATTTGTGATGAATGAAAATAATATATTGCTGATAGGTTGTCCATTCTTTGATAATTCGTTTCCTAATTTGAAATGACCATTTTCATACTCAAATGCTTTGATAAATCCTTCATAGCTCATTTTTTCAAACCATTGATGTATATAGTATGATTTTGTATTTTTCATTGATGTAACAAAAAGACTTGCGACTAAAAATAATAAGACAATGCCAACAAAGACACTTGCCGTGACTCGTTTCAGATTAATAGATTTTATATAGATTGCTTGTCTCATTCAATCACCTCTACTAAATGTTATGTACAAGCACTTTTAAATAGAATGAAAATTTCTATATAAAAAAAGAGGTGTCTTATTAGACACCTTTCTTAAGGAAAAGACATAAATTATATTTAACCGTAACAATCTAGACTAAAATACTAAAATGTTCTTCTGCAACCAGAAAAGTTTGTTGTTGGATTTGCTATGCAACTATTTTCAGCTGCACGCAATTGGCGTTCGCAGAAAGAGCTTGGTGATACAGCGTTATTACGATCTCTGTCTCTGTCTCTGTCTCTGTGACAGTCACAGTCCTCGTCATTATTTCTATTGCATGGTTTACGTACAGTTACCCACTCTCTATCATCTCTTACTGGCTCAGTACGTCGTCTGTTACAACCACCACAAAATCCCCACATTTAAAAACACCTCTATAATTATTTTATTGTACATACTTAACATACGTAGAGATGGTCGTTTATGAATGTGTACATACCTATATATGAACAAGTTTTTTCACAAAATTAGGCATGTTCATTACTAAATGATGATTTAGGAACAAAACTAATCCTTAAAAGATACATAAAATTAATAAGAACACTTATTTCGGTACGTGAAATTAAATTTTATTAGTTGTATATCTTTTAAATTCATTTTTTCAAAAAAAAATGGGCTATATGCCCATTTTATTTATTTCTGTATACATATTGATTATTAGGAGGTTCAATCATTTTAGTTTCAGTTACTTCAATGTACGGAATGTTTACTTTAAATGGTTGATAGTACATTTCTTTTATGACACCTGTCGCTTCAACCCATTGGTCATTGTCAAATGACTGATGGTCAGGTAAATTTATTAGCAATCCATAAACACCCGAATCTGCTACACAATGGATGATGCCAAATCGGAATAAGAATAATTGGTTTTCATTTAAACCTTTTTCCTTATAAATAAATCCTTTAAACGTGATCTTTTTGCCGATAAAATGGCCAGGCTCATCGTAAAGTACTTCCATCCCTTTTAAGAAATCCTGATCATTTAAAACAATATGATCCTTGTTAATATATTCCTTAGATTCTTTATCAATTAATTTCTGGTATCCTTCTTGACCGTAATAAATACTTAAATCTGGTTTTAAATATTGTCTTTGCATAAACGGGTCGTTGTTATCTGGTTCAGAAACTGGAAAATGGAATCCTTTTGCTTGAACAATCGTAGAATCTAAACTTGCAATCGGCAGGAAAATCCCTGTTATTAATGGAAACAAAAATATAATACCATTTAAAACTTTTCTGATTCCTTTTGACTCTTTATGAACATGTCCGTGGTCACATGTATGATTACATTCATGATCATGGTCGTGATCTTGGTCTGATGTTTTAAATGTATGAATAACTTGAATGATTGTTAAAAATGCAAAGAGAATTCCAGCAGTTAATGATAAATAAGAGTATTTCATATTGATATATTTTGAGATACTACCTGTAATATGCATTTGCATTAAGAAAAATGTAAAACCTAATAATACATATGCTCTTGCCATATAGATTCTCCCTTATATTAAAATTGTCACAGCAAATGTTAAGATTGCAGCTAGTCCGATAATAGTGAAAACATATTTACTTTTAAAATGTTGAAATAACATTAAAGTATTTTTAATGTCTACCATTGGTCCAAATACCATAAATGCTACAATCGAATTGATTGAAAATGTACTTTGGAATGAAGATGCAACAAATGCGTCTGCCTCAGAGCAAAGTGATAATATAAATGCAAGAAGCATCATAACAATTATACTTGTAACTGGACCATTTCCAATTTTCATTAATGTCGATGTCGGTATAAAAGTTTGGACAAAAGCAGCGATCAATGCGCCTAAAATTAAAAATTTCCCCATTGAGAAAAACTCTTCAATCGCATGAACACACACATTCCATAATTTCCTTTTAACTGGCATTGTATGATTGACTGCAATTGTTTCTATATCATGCTTTAATGGGTTCTCGATTTTAAGATATGATAAGATGATGCCGATTATATAAGCTACTATCATTGCAGCTCCAGCTCGATAGATTACGAGTTCAATATTATTCCCAAAGGCGATAAATGTTGCGAATAGTACAATAGGATTTATGATAGGACCAGTTAACATAAAAGCAACTGCCACATAATGTGGAACGCCTTTTTTTATTAATCTACTAACAATCGGAACGATACCACATTCACAACCCGGGAAAATAAATCCTAATAAAATTGCCACAAAAACGGCACCAAATCTGTTCTTAGGAATGATTTTTGATAACATTTCTTCTGTTATAAAAATTTGAATGATCCCTGAAATGAAGACACCAATTAATATAAATGGCAATGCTTCAACTACGATTGAAATAAAAATCGTGTTCATTTGTAAAAATGAATGATATAAATTCGAAGTCATGTTCTCACCCCATTTTGCTAAAAATTAAACTCACAAAACCTCCCTAAAAACAGGTCGGTCATGTGAGTTAAAAATACCTTTTTTTCCAAAATATAAATGCAATTGTTGAAGATAATAACGCTGAGATTCCAATAACGATCGGAAAAGCATGTGGAATCTTTGCTAAAGGAATGTGTACATTCATTCCAAAGAAACTAGACACCATCGTTGGAATTGAAAGGATAATAGTAATTGAAGTTAAGAATTTCATGACAATATTTAAGTTATTAGAAATAACAGATGCAAAAGTATTCATCATACCACTTAAGATATTGCTATAAACTTCTGCCATCTCAATTGCCTGTTTATTTTCAATGATTACATCTTCTAATAAGTCTTCATCATCTTCATACATTTTTAACACATTACCTTTAAGAATTTTTTGCATCACAATTTTATTTGCTTTTAGTGATGTCGTAAAGTATACAAGACTTTTTTCAAGATTTAGCATTGTAAATAATTCTTGATTTCTCGTTGACTGATGTAATTCAGCTTCAATTTCATTGGTTTTTCGATTAATTTGTTTAAGGTAACGTAAATAGTAAGTTGAAGATGTATGCAAGAGCTGAAGTGCAAAACGAGTCTTCTTAAATGTAAAAAATCCTTTAACTTTTTGATATATAAATCGTTCGAAGATTGGATTCTCACTTAAACAAATCGTTACAAACGTATTAGAAGATATAATCATCCCGATTGGAATTGTATCAAAAATTGTATTTCCAGTATCATCATGAGCTACAATTGGAATGTCCACGATAATAAGAGTATGTTCTCCTTCAATTTCAATCCTTGAACGCTCTTCATCATCAAGAGGGTCTTTAATGAAGTCTAAATCTAAATCTAATTTTTGGACTAAAAATTGAATCTCTTGTTCGCTTGGATTAATCGCATTGATCCAGCAACCTTTTTCAATTGTATCGACTTGATTCAATTTTCCCCCTGCATCAGATACGTAAAAATTTAACATATATACTCACCTCTAATTCTAAAACAACAAGTCACATTACTAGCATACGAAACATTCATGCTTGTTTCAACCTTTATTATAAAGAAAGCGGTTTTTCTAATAATCAGTTTTATTTGGAAATTTTTTCTAATATTTAATATTACATACAATATTAATTAGAACGAAAAAGGTCACTAATAGTGACCTTTTTCTTAGTATCCATTTTGATACAGATGATTCATTTCAGTGATATCATTTACATATTCATATAACTTAGCCTGACTTTCAAGCTCTTCTTTTGTACATTTAGAAAAGTCTCCAGCCGTTAATTGTTCTTGAACAATTGAAAGAGTATTCGAAACATTGTTTTTAACATCCTCGTAATTCATTGAATGCATAAAATAAACTCATCCTTTCTACATTAAGTTTTTCTATTATATGTAGAAACAGGACAAACCACTCGTCATATTATTTATTTTTATTAGAGATTAGTTTCTTAATTAAGAAGTAAACGACAAATAAAGCAAACGCAATCGCAATAAGCAATGGTGTATAAGGTGCTAATACTTCTTTAGCCGTATCCCAATTTCTACCCAGTTTTTCTCCTACTAGTACAAAGAAAATAGACCAAGGTATAATCGCCAATATGGTATAAATAGTAAATTGACTAATTGGCATTTTCGCAAGGCCTGCAGGAATTGAAATAGCATGTCTTACTACGGGAATGAACCTAGCTGTAAAGACTACACCAACACCATATTTTGAAAACCATTTTTCTGCCAAATCAAGATGATGCTTGTTAATCAGTATGTATTTTCCATATTTTTCAATAATCGGTCTTCCACCATAATAGCCGATCCAATATAAAAATAATTGGGCAATCGTCCCACCTATCACCCCTGCAATGATTGCTCCAATAAAATTGATATGACCTTCCGCTACAAGATATCCAGCATATGCCAGTACTATTTCACTTGGTATAACCTCAATCATTAAACCTAATGCCACTCCAAAATAGCCTAATGACGCAAAGAACTCTAATATTTGATGTATGATTTCAGTCAAAAGCTACTCTCCTCTCAAATTACAACTTGTACTATCAAGATAATACAAAGGAAACTGTTTTATGTCAAAATTTAGAAAAAAAAGGACCACTTATAAAGTGGCCCTCTCATTTAAAAATTAGTTTTTGATTTCAACGTATTTGTAAGTGTAGTCAGCACCGAAGTTGTGGTTGATTAAACCTTTAACTTTTGGTTGTTGTACATATGCAACTGCACGTTGGTAAATCGGAAGAATAGCAGCTTGATCTTGAACTAAGATTTTTTCAGCAGCTAAGAATGCTTCTTCACGTTTTTCTGGGTTTGTTAAGTATTCTCCACCAGCTTGAGCGATTAATTTATCGTACTCAGCGTTAGAGAATGACATTTGGTTGAATGAAGAAGGAGTGATGAACATATCAAAGAACGTCATTGGATCTTTGTAGTCAGGTCCCCATCCACCGAATGAGATATCATAATCTTTAGCAGTTTCTAAGTCTAATTTTTGACCAAATGGAACTGTTTTGATGCTTACAGATAATCCTGGTAAGTTCTTTTGGAATTCACCTTGAAGGTACTCAGAGATTTTTTTGTTAACATCGCTATCAGAACCTAATAATTCTAATTTAACTTCTTTTTTACCGATTTCTTTTAATCCTTGTTCCCAAGCTGTTTTAGCTGCTTCAGCATCAAATGATACTAAATCGCCAGAAGCTTTACGGAAGTCTTCGCCTTTAGCTGTTAAGAAATCAGCTGGAGCTAAACCTGTTAATGGTACTGAACCGTTGTTTAAAATTACACTTGTAATTGCTTCACGATCGAAAGCTTTATTTAAAGCTTGGCGGATATTTACATTTTTAAGAGCTGGGTTCTTCGACTCGTTTACACGTAAGAAGAATACTGTAGGCTCTAAGAATGAATCGAAGTTAGGATCTTCTCTGAATTTATCAACAAACTCAGCACTTAAAGTGATACGATCAACTTCTCCTCTTTCGTATAAGTTAACTTTTGGTTGCTCATCAAGAACAATGTTAAAGTTGATTTCTTTTAATTTAACTGCATCTGCATCATAGTAATCATCATTTTTCACTAATTGGTAGCTAGTGTTATGTTTCCATTCGCTTAATTCAAATGGACCATTGAAGATTAATTTATCAGCTTCTAGAGCGTAATCTTTACCTTGAGCTTCAACGAACTTTTGGTTTAATGGTAAGAATGTAGGGAACGTTACTAAAGAATCAAAGTAAGGAATCGCTTTAGCTAAAACAACTTCTAAAGTTTTGTCATCAACAGCTTTAACTCCTAAAGTTTCAACTTTCGCTTTACCAGTAGTTACAGCTTCACCATTTTTAAGTGCGTTCATCATGAAAGCATACTCGCCAGCAGTTTTTGGATCAGCAGCACGTTTCCAAGCATACTCGAAATCAGCAGCAGTTACTGGGTCACCGTTTGTCCATTTTGCATCACGAAGGTGGAATGTATAAGTTAATTTATCATCTGAAATGTCTACACTTTCAGCGATACCTGGTTTAACTTCATCATTTTCACCTAATACATTTAAACCTTCCATTACGTTAGCTAAAACGTTGAAAGATTCAGCATCAGTAGTTGTACCAGAATCAAGACCTGGAA
This sequence comes from Gottfriedia solisilvae, assembly GCF_002128405.1. Lineage (GTDB taxonomy): Bacteria > Bacillota > Bacilli > Bacillales > Bacillaceae_G > Gottfriedia > Gottfriedia solisilvae. The sequence continues at coordinate 836,266 of NZ_NETJ01000002.1, read as the reverse complement.
GTTCAGCAGGACCGATTAAGTTAAGAACCTGTGGTAATTTTTTGTCTGTGTCTTTTGCAGTGTCTTTTTCATCTTTACCTGAATTACAAGCAGTTAAAAGCATGCTTACAGCAACAGATAGAGATAAAAAATAAGAAACCTTCTTTTTCATTTGTTTGCCTCCCCAATAAAAATATAACAATTAGACTTAAAAACTATTAAAATATTCGAACAATTTATTGTATGAATTTTTAATAATCTTTAATATACTCTTATTTTACATAACTTTTAGAAAATATCAACAAAAAATCGACATTTTTTTCAAAAAAATTAATAAATTTAACATAAAAGTTTAATTTTTTGTTAGTTTTCACACATTTTTTTCCATTTTTTTGTATAATTCCTCATTCAGTTTAATAAAAATTAATTTACCTCCTCTAATAAAGTTTGGCCAGTTAAAGTAGATTGGTGAATATCGATAAAGTCTACTTGAATTCTCGAGACGTACGATTGTATCAATTCTCTCGTCTTGATCATTTGGGATTGTAAGACTTGTTTTTAAGCTCATATCTCGCAGATTTTATCTCAATAACTTATTAACCAACTTTAAATATTAACATGCCATATAATAAGATAAGCTCCCCTATTTTATATATAAATAAACATTTCCTTTTATTACAAAATTTTAAACGGAACGATTCAAGGTCTACTCTATCAACGAAAAAAAAGAGAAGGGAATCCCCTTCTCTTTTGAAAATATTAGTTTTCGTTAGTTGCCCATTTGTAAGAGAAATCTCCACCAAATTTGTGAGCAATGATACCTTTAACTGAATCTTTTTGTAAGTAAGCACGTCCGCGTTGATAGATTGGTGAGATACCAGCTTCGTCCATGATTACTTTCTCAGCTTGTACCATGTAATCCCAACGTTTTTGAGGATCTGCTTCTTTTTTCGCATCACTTACTAATTGATCATACTTAGGGTTTTTGTAATCCATTTCATTGAATGCACTGCTAGAAATGAACATATCAATAAATGTCATTGGATCTGGATAATCCGGTCCCCATCCAGAGAATGAGAAGTCATACTCTAATTTTTTCTCTTGATCAAGTTTGATTTCAAATGGTTGTGGTGCAACAGTAATTTTTAAACCTGGAAGATTCTTAGTAAGTTCTCCAGCGATATATTCAGCTGCTTTCTTTCTAGTTGTATCATCATAAGAAAGCATTTTTAATTCAAAGCTATCTTTACCTAATTCTTTTTTCGCTTCAGCCCATAATTTTTGTGCTTCTTCTACATTGTATTTGTTGAAGTCGCCATTGTGCTCACGGAAGTCTTTTCCGTCTGGACCTTTAACCCATTCAGAAGGAACTAACCAATTAGCTGGTTTAGATCCATCATTTAAGATTGCAGTCGTAATCGCTTCTTTGTCATAAGCTAAGTCAAATGCTTTACGAACTTTATCATTTTTGAATAGATCTAATTTTTGGTTGAAACGGAAGAAAACTAAACGAGCATCTAATTGTGTTTGGTATTCAGGATCGTCTTTATATTTATCAACGAATTCTGAATCTAACATTACTTTATCAATGTCGCCATTTTCGTATAAGTTTACAGCTGCAGAAGTATCTTTTACAACATTGTATTTGATTTCAGATAATTTTACAGTATCTTTGTCCCAGTAACTATCATTTTTAGTTAATGTAAAGCTCTCAGCATGCTTCCATTCAGATAGTGTAAATGGTCCATCATATAATTGAGTATCAGCTTCTAAACCGTATTGGTCACCTTGAGACTCAACGAAAGCTTGATTTTGTGGTAAGTAAGTACCAAAAGTTGTTAACTGTAAGAAATAAGGTGTAGCTTGTTCTAATGTAACTTGTAAAGTTTTATCATCGATAGCTTTAACACCAAGTTGGTCAGTTGGTAATTTACCATTGAAAATTTGCTCAGCATTTTTTACATAGTATAAAATGAATGAGTACTCAGAAGCAGTTTTAGGATCTACTGCACGTTGCCAAGAGTAAACGAAATCATTAGCTGTTACTGGCTCACCATTAGACCAATTCGCATCACGTAAATGGAATGTGTATGTTAAACCATCATCACTGATTTCAGTTTCATCTTTTTTCGCGATTCCATCAACAACTTCATCGCCTTCACCTAAACGAAGTAATCCTTCGTTTACGTTATTTAATACTTCAAATGACATTGCATCAGTAGTTTTTGCAGAATCCATTGATGGAATCTCAGTAGTAGTAGTAAGTTTAAGAGTTTGTTTCTTGTCCTTTTTTGGTTCATTTGATGTTGTTTCTGTGTCTTTGCCACAAGCTGCTAGCACTGTACTTAGTACTAAAAGACTTGTGACTGTTGTCGCTAATCTACGCTTCATTCGAGCACCTCCATAGTTTAGTGATTATCCCCTCTGTTTTTCTTATTTTTCTGAATAATCACTTATTACTTTTTCAATATACTACACATTTTTCAGAAAAAAAAGTATTTTTTTAATATTTAATTTAATTTTTATAAAAAAATTGCGATTTTTTAGTAAATTAAGCTTATTTCTCTTGTATTAAAACATAGTAAAATATGCTTGTGCCGTTATTCACAAAATAATATTTATTATAATCTTAAATACAATCTTAAAAATCTTATAAATATTTCTAAAACGTGAACATAAAATTTATAAGTTTCCATTCTTACTAATTTTTGGGGTATAATAGACTTTATTTTATTATTATTTAATTCAATTTTAGGAAGTGAAATTATGATTAAACGAAGTATTCCAAACCTCTTTACGCTTGGTAATTTGTATTGTGGATTCCTTTCGATTGGTTTTGCTGCAGATGGTCAAGTGAGAAATGCAGCAATTCTTATACTAATCGGAATGATGCTTGATAGTATGGATGGCCGTTTAGCTAGGGTTTTAGGTGTACAAACACAATTAGGAAAGGAGCTTGATTCTTTAGCTGATATCGTAACCTTTGGTGCTGCCCCATCATATTTAGTTTATTGCACTCAATTCTCAAATGAGGGCTTACTAGGGCTTGCGATTGCAGGGTTATTCCCATTATTTGGAGCTTATCGATTAGCACGATTCAACGTAACACCAATTGCTACTTCGTTAAAATATTTTACCGGTGTTCCCATAACGGCTGCTGGTGGATTAGTCGCATTTTTAACATTATTTGGTGATCGTATCCCTCAAATTGTCATGATCACAATATTTATTGCTTTAGCCTTTTTAATGGTTAGTAAAATTAAAATTCCTAGTTTTAAAGATATTCCAATTCCGAAATATGGCACACTAGTTACATTATTTTTAGGTTATGCTCTCTATCTAGTATGGCATGCAAAAAAAGAACAATGGCCATTTTTCATATACATTGCTATTCCATTGTACATATTTTTTATATTTTTCCAGTTCATTAAAAGTAAAAAGAAACATTCTGGTCAACCAAATCAAAAACCTCGAAGATTTCGTTTAAAACGTAAATCGTAAACAAAAAGTATGTTGATCGTGTCCAAATGATACGATTAAACATACTTTTTTTACTGTTATCTCTAATGTTCAAACAGATAAATATATTTCTTGCAAATTAATTTCACGTGTTTTATAATAACAAAGTATTAAATCGTACCTATTACGTTTTATCGAATTTAACTACTAGTTTAGCCTATTATCTCACTTAGGTTACATAGAAGTTATTATTTTTTTGAAGCATAAAGAGGAATGATTACGTATTAAAACAGAGATAATTCCATTTAGCTCGTTTAATTTTTATACTCATGACAAATTACTAAATAGAGTTCTTACATAGGGAGAGATCAATTTGAAATTTACTAAATTAGCAATGATTACATTGCTGCTATCAGGTGCCATTCTATCAGGTTGTAAGGAAGAAAATACTGCAAATGATGAAAATAAAAATCATCTTACAATTTATACTACAATTTTCCCGCTAATGGATTTTGCGAAAAAGATAGGCGGAAAATACGTTGATGTTACATCTATATATCCTGCAGGTGTAGATACTCATGATTTTGAGCCTACATCCAAACAAATCGTAAAGATCGCTAATGCTGACCTATTTATTTATAATGGTGCAGGTATGGAACCTTTTGCAGAGAAAATAAATGAAACGTTAAAAAATAATGATGTTGCCATTCTTGAAGCTTCAAAAAATATCGAATATATTCATTCTAGCGAAGAAGAGCACCAAGATGAACATGATCACGAAGGAGAACATCATGATGTTGACCCACATGTTTGGTTGGATCCTACTCTTGCAAAGATAGAAGCAGAAAATATTAAAAATGAATTAACGAAACTAATGCCAAAAAACAAGCAATATTTTGAAGATAACTTCAACAAAATTGAAGGGCAATTCGATGAACTTGATAACGAACTAAAAAGTTTGATTCTTCACTCGGAGCGCAAGGATATTGTCGTTTCTCATGCTGCATATGGGTATTGGGAAAACCGTTACGGAATCGAACAAATACCAATTACTGGTCTATCACCTTCTCAAGAGCCATCTCAAAAAGAACTGAAAAAAGTTGTTGATTTCACAAGAGAACATAATGTCAAATATATTTTATTTGAAACCTTTGCTACACCTAAGGTTGCTTCAGTTGTAAAAGATGAAACAAATGCAGAGATTTTAAGATTGAATCACTTAGCTACAGTATCTGAAGAAGATTTAAAAAATAAGAAAGACTATTTTGACTTAATGAAAGAAAATATTCAAATTTTAGATAAGACTTTAAACAATAAATAAAAGGACCCTAATGGGTCCTTTTATTTTTTTGACAAAAACATAAACTTAGAGATTCAAACTGATTGAAAACGCTTGTCTTTCGAGGCGCGAAGACTGATGAGGAGCAGAATTACCTTATACGGTAATGAGCACCGCAAGCAGGCGAAGCAACAAAGAAAGCGAGCGTTTTTCACTAATTTGAAAGGGTCCTTTTTTTATCCAGCTTTATAATCATCCATTAAAAGATCTGGTCTTTTCTTCATTTCCTTAAACATCACTTCGAACAAATATGCCCCTGTTAAAGCCAATAAAGCAATGATAATAAATGTTAATTTATAACCAATTAAACCTGCTAAAGGTATTGTCAATGGCGCGATTGTTCTTCCGACTGACCATCTTAACCCCGCTGCCGCAAAATATTGCGCTCTTTGGTTTTCAGGTGCAATTTTCGCAATAAATGCATTTTGTATTCCTACGACTAAAATCTCTCCTAATGTAAAGATTGCCATAGCAATAAATATGACATATGCAGAGATTGTAAAACCAAATAATAGCATTGAAAATGCATAACAAATAGATGAGATAAGGAATAACATTCTATCGTTAAATTTGTTAGTAAACTTAGTGATAATAACAGTAAATAATGCTACAATCAAGCCATTTTCGGCGATTGTCCAACTAAATAATGTTTCACTATTTGTTTTTAAAATAAAATCCCCAAATGAAAATAATGTTTGAACAGGAATCGATTCTTTTATATAAACAGCCAATAATAAATCTAATTGTGTAAAAGTTTGAGAGATTAATATACCAGCGAAAACAAATAAAAAGAATACTTTATCAGTAAAAATAACGCGATAATTTTTAATTTGTTTCATGACTACTTTTGAAACACTTTCTTCCTTCTCTCTATTTTCATCTACCGGTAAAGACTCTTTTATTAAAAAGGTAATCATAAGTGCAACTGCTAAGAAAATAATAGTAGATGCAGTAAATAATTCAAATCTTGCTGTAAAGAATAATAATCCACCAATAATCGGGCCAATCACTACATTGATATTAATCATCGTATAAAATACAGCGAAAACTAAATTTCTTTCATCTTTATCTTTAACTGTATCTGCGACCATTGCCGAACTTGCAGGCATATATAGCATTTGTGTAATACTGATAATTGCAAAGCCAATAAAAGTAAGCCATGGTGATTCTAAAATTGCTGAATTTGCAATTGTTATTAAGACTATTCCAGCCGTTTGAATATAAGATGAAATCACCATCATCCGTTTTCTCCCGTACGTATCAGCCAAATAACCACCGATCAGATTTGCAAAAACACCAACAGCTTGTGAACACATTAATAGTACTCCTGCAGTCACTTTTCCTAATTCTTCTGAAAAGTAAATCGATAAAAACGGTAAATACATCCAGAAAAATAAGCCAAAGAAAAATTCAGCTACAAGTCGAACTTTCATATTGAAATTCCATTTAAGAATATTCATTGTATCCCGTCCCCCTTCTAACTTACTCACTTTAACACATTATAAAAAGCTGGTAAATTGTAATAATTGACTTTCATTTCAAAACATCGCATTCTTTTCCATTCTCATCATTCATAAAGATAAATTAGTAGAGCATGTCTAATTTATCAAAATGAAACATACAATTTAGTACTACTTTTAGGAGGACTTCCTATGAAACTCAATATGAATAAAGAGGTTCGGAACATTGCATTTACATATGTTGGCACTGTGATTGGAGCAGGATTTGCAACAGGAAAAGAGATCGTAGAGTTCTTTTCAATAAATGGGGTATATGGGGCATTAGGTATATTATTTGCCACTATTTTATTTTGTTGGTTTGGAACAAAAATTATGGAGATTGCACATACATATCAATTAAAGTCGGCCCAGCAATTTAATGTATTACTGTTTGGTGAACTTGGTGGGAATATCATAAATGGTCTTTTATTTTTTGTGTTATTAGGGGTTACAAGTGTCATGCTTTCGGGGGCAGGTGCAGTATTCAAAAACTACTTACACTTTCATTCATTTATCGGTTCAATTCTATTTATCTTTCTTACTTTTATGGTCTTAAGAAAAGGAACTAGTGGATTATTTAGCTTAAATAACACTGTGGTACCAATCATGTGTGCTTTTATCGTTGCAGTGTTTATTAATTCGTATTTACCATTTTCTTTTAGTGACTTTAACGTAAACAATATGCTGCCATCATTAAATGGTCTTAATCTATCAGTTTTTACTAAACCAATTACATATGTATGCTTAAATATGGCATTAGCCCAAGCTGTATTAGTACCGATTGGATCAGAATGCAAAGACAAATCTTCTATTGTGAGTGGTGGAATATTAGGTGGCCTTATATTAGGAATTATCCTCTTACTGATTCATTTAAACGTATCTAAAGTGGTAAATTTCCACCAATATGAAATTCCTATGGTTGAAGTAATTAAACAGATCCATCCAGTATTTTATTACTTTTTTCTAATGGTGATTTTAGCTGAAATCTTTACAACTTTAGTTGGGAATGTTTACGGAATGTCGAGACAGATTAGTTCAATCATCCGATTAAATAACGATTTAGTTGTCATTTTAATCCTAATTTGTTGTCTATTTATTAGTGTCATTGGGTATGGTCCTTTATTAACATTCTTATATCCTTTAATAGGTTGGATTAGCTTTTTTATCATTTTAACTTTATTGAAACCGAAAAATAAGTCTTCTTAGTCACAGTCATCACATACTTCATAGTACAAGCCGAATTCGATATGTAATGATGGTTTCCATTCAATCTTAAACATTCTACTTTGCCATCTTTCAATTACGAATTGAATTGAACATTCATCTTCATCATTAATCAATACCATTTGATGTACTTGTAAACTTTTAACTGTAAAGCGGTTCACATTATCTACAAACCAATCAATTGTTAATTCGTCATATTCATTTAAAATAAATTTTACATAAGTACTCGGTTGCTTCTCCAAGTCCGCTTCACTAAATATCCCCTCATCAGTTACGATGATGGCGTATTCATCTTTATCATTTTTATGTAATTTTAATTGAAAAGTATTTTCTAAAAAACAAATCATGATCTCACCTTCTAAGTTTGTATTTGTTGATAGTTTAACATGATGATGGGTAATCAATAAAGGAATAAGGGATTTTGTACGATTTGAAAGAGGAAAAGTTTATCAAAAAAGAAATAAGGTAGCTCATCATACAGTTGTATTTTGAGTACCCTATTTCTTATTTATTCTCTATTTGACTATTTTTGTATTTATTTCTTATACAATGATGGGAGTTCAATTTTAGTAAAATTGTAGCATTCAAAATTTATGATTGATTCTTCGATGTATGCACAAAGATAATCTTACCTTCTTCAGAAAATTTTAAAGAAGCATCAAATTGATTTCCATCTTTAACAAAACCTTGAATAACTTCTGTTGGCTCTTTTGATAATAATTGCTTAATAATCGTTTTCGTGATAGATTTGCCTAATATTTTCTTTGAAATTGTAACGGTACACTTTGTTTTCTGGTAATTGTCGCACCCGTAAAAAGTACCTTTATCTACTAGTTTCCCATCACATTTAATACATTTACCTACACTAGTGGATTTCTTTTTACTACCAAATTTGGCGCTTTTCATTTCATCTATACGATAATCTGAAAAGTTCCATTGAGATTCATTTTGAAACGCATCATGAATTATTTTTTCTGTTAGCTTTTTTGCTTGATCCATAAAATCAATGCTACTTGCTTTACCGTCACCAATCTCACTTAATCTCTGCTCCCATTTAGCAGTCATTTCAGGAGATGTTAAAATATTTTCGCCAAGTGCGTAAATAATTAACTTTCCTTTATCAGTTGCATAAACTTGATTTTTCTTTACGTCGATATACTTTCTATTTTTTAAAGTCCCAATAATACCCGCTCTGGTTGCTTCAGTACCAAGACCTTCTGTTTTATTTAAAATTTTCGTTAACTCTGGGTTTTCAAGATGTTTACCAGCTGATTTCATTAATGTAATCAATTGCCCTTCTGTATATCTTTTAGGAGGTTGCGTTTTCTTCTCTTTCACTTCAACTTTCTTTACAATACCTTGATCCCCTGTAGAAACAATAGGCAGATTTTGTTCGTCTGTATTTTTTTCCTTTGATTTTTCAAAAATTACTTTTCTCCATCCTTCTTGAATTAAGGTTTTTCCTTTAGATACAAAGCTTGCACGTTGGTCAACAAGTGTATGAATAGTCGTATAATCAAAGATTGCACTTTCATAGTGAGCACTAATTAATCGATTGACAATTAATTCATATATTTTTTGTTCCTCATCGTTTAATTTATTCATAGAAGGTACTTGTTCAGTTGGTATAATCGCATAGTGGTCTGTCACTTTTTTTTCGTTTACATAGCGACTATTATTTAGAATCGAAGGATTTGGTAACGGAAAAAATCCTTGAAACTGCTCAATATTTTGTAGTTTTTTAAGAATATCAGGCAGCATTAATGCCTCTTCTTTCGTTATAAAGCTTGAATCTGACCTTGGATATGAAATAATCCCTTTAACATAAAGTTTTTGCGCTATTTCTAACGTTTTCTGTGGTGAAAATTTAAATTTAGCATTTGCGTCTGCTTGTAAAGAAGATAAATTATATAAAAAAGGCGGATGAAACTCTTTTCGTTCCTGCTCAATTTCAGTTATATGAGCTTCTTTTTCAACACAAAACGTTGCAATTTTTTCTGCTAATTCTTTTGTTTTAATTTTCGAGTCTTGATCTTTATGCCATTTACCAAAAAACTTATCTTTTCCAAATTGAAATGTCGCAAATACTTCCCAAAATGGTTCTGATTGGAATTTTTCAATTTCAAGTTCTCTTTTTACAATCAATGCTAAAGTAGGTGTTTGTACTCTGCCAAGTGAAAATACATCTTGAATCCCTTTCTTTTGAAGATGCAATGAATATACACGTGATGCATTCATTCCTACAAGCCAATCCGCACAGGCACGACTATATGCTTCAAAAAATAAATTCTTTGTCTCACCTTCATCTAATAGTTGACTGAATCCTTTTCTCACAGCATTTTCTGTTAAGGAAGAAATCCAGAGTCGTTTCATTGGTTTTTTATTTCCTGCAAGATTTAATATTAGTCTGACGATATGCTCTCCTTCACGCTCACAGTCTCCTGCAAGTATGATTTCACTCACTTCATCTGTATGGACTAAATTCTTAATGATGGAAAATTGATCATATTTTCCTTTTGTTACTTTATGCTGAAAACGATTCGGTATTATTGGTAGAGTCGTAAGAGACCATTTTTTCCATTTTTCATCATACTCTTCTGGAGATAACAGCTCACATAAGTGACCAATTGCCCAAGTTAAGTAAGCCCCCTTAGGGAAAAACTCATTTGGTTGAATGATTAAATAGCCCTTTTTCTTTTGAAATTGAAATGGTGCAGCTAGTTTTAATCCTTGATCAGGCTTCTCCGCTATTATTAATTTCATGTTAATCCTCACATTTAAACAATTTTATCTATCTATTTATATCATCACATTATTATATAACGTATTAATCACATGGAAAATAAAAAAAGTGTTTTGTGGTCCATTGAGGAAATTAAATTGGGGGTTAATGATCAATGGAATTCCCATCAATTAAGAGGGAATTCCATCATTAAAAATTGTAGTCTTAACGTTTTAGTTGGTAATTACTCACAAGCAGGATTTCTAGGGATTTGTTTAAATTCTACTTCCTCTATTAATTTAACTCGTCTGATTACAATAAATACAAAATTTGATGTCCAAATATATTGCGGGAATCCTGTCTCATCTAACTTTACTGCTTGAAAGTGATCGTCCATCATTTCTTCAAATCGTTCCTGTGTAAGTGCTTCATTCTCAAATTGAAAGTTAATCCAGTTACAATGTATCATAGGTCATCTCTCCATCTCTTTTAGCATGTCTACTGATCATAATCCATTTACAATTATCATTATAATCATTCTTGAATACTTTGTGAACACTTTCACATATAATTAATATTTTCAAGCAAAACTTATGTCAAAATAATGTATATTGTGTACAAATTAAGTCGTTAAGCGCTTACTTGACTTCTATTTCTAATAGTTGTATATTAATTTCAACATTTATTAAGTCATAATAAACTAAATAAATGCAAATTTTTACGCGCTTTCATGTGCAATGTTTTAGGAGGAAAAGAAGTATGCAAGGTAAAGTAAAATGGTTTAACAATGAAAAAGGATTTGGCTTTATCGAAGTTGAAGGTGGAGATGATGTATTCGTACATTTCTCAGCTATCCAAAACGATGGATTCAAATCATTAGACGAAGGCCAAGAAGTTTCTTTTGACATCGTTGAAGGTAACCGTGGACCTCAAGCTGCTAACGTAGTAAAGATCTAATACAACTTTGACTACATAAAGGACTGATTATTTCAGTCCTTTTTTTATGTATATATTAATAAGAAATAATTCAAAAAACTTACAGTCGAATGTTTAAGATTTAAATTTTCTTAACACTAGTTGCCAAGTAACTCCAAAACAATCAGTAACCCAGGTTACCTTACTAAAATCATTCATTTCTACTGGACCCATGAGTACTTGGCCATCAGCCTTCAATCCATCAAAAATTAAATCAAACTCAGCATCGTCATTGCATTCTATGTAAAATGAAACAGCCCAAGTAAAAGCAGGACAAGATTCCTTTTCCATATCCAATACCATAAAAGACTGCCCTAAAATTTCAATGATGCCATTCAGGATTTTTCCCTCTACACCTCTGTCTTCTTTCGTAAATCTTCGAAGAGAAACGATTTTTGAATTCGGAAAAATACGAACATAATAATTCATTGCTTTTTCCGCATTGCCGCAAAATGTAAGAAATGGAGTAATTCTTTGCTTTGATATAAACGGTATGACTTGTTCTGCTGACATTTGATAGCCTCCAAACATTTATTATTACCTCATTATAAAACTTAAATTTTCTTCTGTAAAAGAACTAAAAAATTTCTACTTTATTTAGCTAATTTGATAACAGAAAATTCTACTTCATATATAAATGAATCTCTTATGTTTTGGGAATAATACGAAGTGAAATAAGGAGGTATTATATGTCAGATTTTAATAATTTTGAACAAGTTGAAATGAAAGTGAAAGCTGCACAAAAATTAGTTGGCTATGCAACAATGAGTATGGATCAACAACAATTAACAGACGCTACAGATGCGATTACTCAAGCAAGAAGTCAACTTGAGAAAATGAAGTCTCTTGCAACTGATTTAGATGAAGAATTTTTAATCAGGCAAGAAGAAGAATTAACTCAAGTTGAACAACAACTTAGAGAAGCACAAATTTAATGAATTAAAAAAGAAGGTACAGAAACTGTACCTTCTTTTTATGTTAGTTGTTTGCCGATATTCTTTATTTTTTCTCCAACTGTACAATTCTGAATACAAAAGGATTGAGCAAATTTTTGACTATGTTCTTTACGGAAAGTTTTATAAACAAAACAACCTTCACAATAATTTTTTAATAAAGTATCAATTTCTTCTAAAATTATTTTTCGTTCCATCTAATTCACCTCTTCAAGTGACTTCAATCGTACTTTCTATTTTATTCCCTTTTAAAGCACTAGTTGCAAGATTATGTGCTTCTTTGTTATCATTTCTCTTTAATAATTCAAACTGCAAGGTTAATTTATTCTGTTTACATTTTTTCTCAATTCGGTTGATAAATCTCTCGTGCTGTTCTTCATAACAAGGCCAGTCCCCACTGATTTGATTCATGACCACTTGAGAATCTCCTTTTACAGAAATCATTTGTCCCGTAATATTCATTTCTTCTAATAAGAATATTGCATTTTCTAATGCAGCAAATTCAGCTTCATTATTTGTTGATAAACCAGTTAATTTTTCATTAAATCGTTTCCGGAAATTCTTCCCATTTTGTTGAAAATATAAGCTGACTCCTACTCCTGAAATTCCTGTTGCAATATCAAATCCTCCATCAAAATAAATGACGATATCATGAGGTTCATCTTCTAATTCTTTTAAATATTTAATAACTTGTTTCTTTGTCCATTGTGAGTCAAATTGATCTAAAAAAATAATTTCTTTCGTACGACCAGTACTCTCGAAGTCTTCTGCCAATAATAGTGCCTCTTTTGTTTCCAACCAGTCCGTATCTAATGTAATTTGATATTTTTTTTTCGTTATATACTTCCAAATAATCTTAAGTTTCATTTTACTCACCTTTCTTAGAGAGTAGTCTATATTCATTATTACTTCTCTAAAACGACTGAATTTATATATATTTATAATAAAAAAGTAACGTAAATATTAGATAATTTGAACTATCTTTTTTTCTTAATTCGTTTTAAGTTTTCATTTTTTTGAATATATACTAAAATGATGTTATAAAACTTCGGAGGTTAACTATGATTGAAGTCTATATTGACGGGGCTTCCAAAGGAAATCCTGGTCCATCTGGGGCAGGCGTTTTCATTAAAGGGATAAAAGAACCTGTCTTTTTAAGTATTCCATTAGAATCAATGTCAAATCATGAAGCTGAATTCCATGCTTTACTGATTGCACTTGAATATTGTGTTAAAAATGATCTTACAATGGTTTCCTTTCGAACTGACTCTAAAATTGTTGAACAGAGTATTGATAAGGAATATTCAAAGAATGAAATATTTATTCCCTTATTAGAAAAATCGCTACTGTTAATTAATCAGCTCGACCTGTTCTTCATTAAATGGATTCCATCAAACTTAAATAAAGTTGCTGATGAGCTTGCTCGTAAAGCCATTAAATAAAAAGGGATGTTTTTTATGAAAAATAAAATGATTGCTTTTACCTCATTATTAATTGTTTCCTTCTTTTGGGGCTCTTCCTTTTTTATTGTCAAAGAATCTCTTACTATTGTACAACCATTTACATTTAATGCAATCCGTTTTATTGTTGCTGCAATTATTCTATTTTTTGTACAAACTTTATCTGAAAGAAAAAGAGACAAAAGATTTCATGAAAAAGCTGGATATGTTTTTCCAGGTATATTAATAGGATTATTTTTGTTCCTCGGTTATGTTTTTCAAACTTATGGTTTACAACATACGACGATCTCTAATGCTGGCTTTATCGTAGGTATTAGTGTAGTGGTCGTACCACTTCTTCTGTTTTTTAAATATAATAAAAAACCAACAATGCCAGAAACAATTAGTGCTGTTATCGCTTTATGTGGCTTACTCTTTATTACGATTACAAATAATACTTCACATTTTAATTTTGGTGATTTTATTACATTCTTTAGCGCCATTGCATTTGCACTTCATATTATTTATTCTACCATTTATGCTCCAAGTTATAATTCACTAAAATTAACTACAATACAGATTGCGTTTGTAGGGCTTGCCTCTTGGACATTTGCATTAGTATTTGAAGATTGGCAAGTTATATTTAACCAAGAGTTATGGACTAATAAATTCTTTATTTTCTCGATTTTGTTTACTGCACTGTTTTGTACAGCTCTTGCCTTTTTTATTCAAATGTTTGCTCAAAGAACAATCAGTGCAACAGAAGTTGGTATAATACTCGCAACTGAACCAGTCTTTGCTGCAATTGCAGGATATTATTATGGTGGCGAGAGACTAACAGAGATCGGCTTAATAGGTTGTATCCTCATTTTGGCTTCAATCATTTTAACACAGCTAAAATTGAAAAAACATAAACACGAACAATATAAAGATGAAAAAACCATTCACAAAATGTGAATGGTTTTTTTTCCCGCAAATGCCGTTATTCCTTTTATGTCTAAGTAAACCGAAACTCTAAGGTGGATGTCCTCACAAGTAACTTTCATCCTCCTAAAATAGGCACGATGTTGTTACTTAAATATCGGTCTTCCTGTCTACTCTCATTGGTTTAAGACATAAACTGACAACGCACACAGCAGGGTTGTTAATTAATTTGTATCCTTATTCTATACTATACTTTATTATTTTGCAACTTATAAATCGACCTTATTCACGACATTTTCTTCGTATGAAATCCAATCACTAAAACTGCCTGCATAGAGCTTTACATTTGGATATTCGGCTTCTATTAAACCTAAATAATTTACACAACCTGTCACGCCTGAGCCACAGTATACAATTGATTCTTTGTCTTTTGAAAAATGTTTATAATGATTCTGTAACTCTTCTTTTGATTTGATTCGTCCATTTTCATTTAAAACGTCTTTCCAAAATGAATGCTTTGCACCTGGAATATGGCCGGCAATCCGATCAATTGGTTCAACCTCACCTTTATAGCGAATATATTCTCTTGAATCGATTAAGTTTACGTTATCATTAAATTGCTTTTCTTTCACATCAGAAATGAAACTAACCATATGATCGTTTATATTCGCCTCAAATTTCTTTGGTGTGACATTAGCAATTTCTTCTGTCACTTCAAATCCATTTTCGACCCATTCTTTATATCCACCATTTAATACAAATGTAAATTGATGTCCAACTAGGCGACATAAAAACCAACATCTAGCTGCGTTATCTAAGAATCCGTCATCATAACAAATCACAATTGTATTTTGATCTATTCCTAATTTTCCTAATAATTCACTAAAGTCATTTACGTCTGGTAAAGGATGTCTTCCACCATGTTTTTGGACTTCACTTGATAAATCATTTTTCAAATCAACAAATCTAGCATGAGGAATATGATTTTTCACATATGCTTTGTAGCCATAGCTTGAATCAGCTAATTGAAATCGACAATCTAAAAAAACAACATTTGGATGTAATCGTAATGTATTTGCCAGATTCGTATCAATAAAATATTTCAATGTATTTGGCCACCTTTATTTAGATCAGATTTTTAAACAATTTTAAAACATCTTCTTGGACAACATTTTCATCTAAGTTATTTGTAGCTTCGATTGATTGTTCAATATCACTTTCAACTTGCTGCTCACATTTATTAAATAAAGAAGTAAGTGAATCAACATATTGACCATGATAATGATTGATAAAAATTTGCTCCATGCTTGTAAGGTAGGTTTTTAATGGTGTTTTTAATTGGGAAATACACTCATCAATCATATTTTCTTTCATATTTTCAACAAAAAAGCTTTTTGGATTTTTATAGTACGACTTTAAATTTTCAAAGCTGTTCACATCAAAGAATTGATCTGGCTTATCAAGCTGAATCGTTTTTAAATCAGGCACCTCATTTTTTTGTACGATAAATTCTGATTGAACAGAATGAATTTCTTCAATTAAACGATTCTGAGTAATGTTGATTTCATTCATTAAGAACTTCTCTAAACGATAACCTGTAATTCTCAATTCTTTCATAATTTCTTCTAAAACTTCATAGATAAATTCACGAATTTTTGTAATAACTAATTGCTTACTATTTTTCGTTGAATGATTGAAAATGCTTGGATTAAAGAAATACGGGAATAAATCTCTCATACGATATTCGATCCGTTTTTCGATGAAAAATAATAATTGTTCATTTTCCTTCTCAAATGACCTTGGTAATGAAGAAGGAAGTGTATTTTTACTGATTGTGTGAACTTGATTTCGAATTGTGTTAAGTTCTGATAAAAATTGATCCTTTTCAACCTTTATTCTTTCAATACGTTTAATCGTATCAATTAAAATCTTTTCAATCACCAACAGATCGTTCATAAAGGTTTTAAACACTTCATTCGCAATTTCATATTGGAAATAGTTTTGAATTTTATCATTCAGATTTCTGTAATTTGCTTCAAGATCCAAACCAATTGGTGAAGTGTTGTAGCCTTTCATTTGAAGCATACTTGATACTGGAAACACTGACGGGAAACGAACCCCTAGCTTCGTTAACTGATTAATAAAGAAGTTTTGCACGATTGTAATTTCATCTGCATCCTTCGCTAAATCAGACGCATTTAATACAAAATATACTTTATCGCTATCAAAGCTTTCTCTCATTCGCCCAATCTGCATTAAGAATGATTCGTCTTGTCGTGTAAATGCGTGTTGGTAATGGGCTACATATAAAATTAAATCAGCTTTTTTCAAGTAATCAAAAGCAAGCTCCGTATGACGTGAGTGGATACTGTTTCCGCCTGGTGTATCAACTAATACAATTCCATTTAGTGTCAATTCACAATCATAATAAACAGTACTCTCTTTTACAAAACAAGCTCTAACTTCCTCACTAATCACGTGAACGTATTCATCTATTTGATATGTTTGTGTAGTACCTAATAAATGACTCATTTCCTCATAGTTTTGACAAACGCTTTCTGCATAAATGAGTGCATCCGTTGGAACTTTTTCTTTCTGTTTTGTAATGACAACTTTTAGCGTTTGAATCCATTCTTTACCATTACTATCAATTCCCCATTTTTTGAAAAAATCAAGAAACTCTTCCTGTAATGTTTCGAATGATTTATACGTAACTTCTGCCGTCTTATTAGCTGAATCTACTGTTGACTTTTTTATTTTACATATTGCTGCTGTTGTTGGATGCGGAGATACCGGTAGTACTCGATTCCCCAATAAAGTATTAATATATGACGTTTTACCAGAGCTAAATGCACCGAATAATGCAATTGTATATTCATTTGATTTAATCTGATTTCTTTTTTCAATTAAAACATCAATTTTACTTTTAATATATTTATTTTTAGCAAGCTTAGTAAGTAAAAGATCAGCAACTTCATACTTTGATTGAATTTCTTCATTTGAATATTTAACTACATCAATTTGATTTGTAATAGATTTCTCTTCATTATCCACTTCGAACTGAGTTTCATCTTTTAATATATCTTTTTTGATTAATTCACTTACAGACATACGAATTGGTAAAATATTTGATATATTACCTGATTGAACTTGATTGTGTTCTAAAATCTCTCTTATATCTTGAATAGATTGGATGAGTTGATGATTCTTCAAATCAATTGTTTCTAATTCTCTGACTTTTTGACCCATCTCATCTTTCTTTATATTTAGTTCCTTTAAACGTTTTTCGCTTAAACTAGAAAGTTCTATTATTACTGATTGAATAAATTCATTAATCGCTTTACGATAAACCGCTTTAATTCCGTCACTGACTTCTTTCGTATATTGTAATAGGTAGTTACCACTATTATTAATTAATTGAGTCGGTTTTGGGCATAGCGTCATTTCAGAAAGGTTAGGCTCTAGAATATGATCATGTTGATTCAAATCAATGTTAATCTCTTCAATACGATTAACCGCAGATTTAGCCGCTTCTTTAATAAAATATTCAATTTGTTTTTCTGTAAGCTCTTTCACTTTACTTATAAATAATTGTTTTGCATTTTCTGAAGCCATTTCAAGTTTTTTTCGTGATTGGAAAAAACCTTTATTTAGTAAAGCAATTTCTGATTCAAGATAGTTTGAAGCTAAGTCCCTCATTTCAAAGGGTGTAATGTTTGAATTAGTTAATACTTGTTGAGTTGTTTGTGAACAATCTTCTTCAAATTGAACTTTTACATTGTTTAATACAGATATTTCAGCCAATATCTCATTGTACTCTTCCTTATATTGTGGAAAATTTTCATCCAATTCGATTTGTTCATTTTCAAGATGTTGCATTTGTTCTTTCATTATGGTTTTAAAACTTGAAGAATCATGCTCAATTTGCATGGTTTCTTGTTGCTTATATAAATTGTTCAGAAAACCTATAAAAGATTGATATTCATTATTTTGTACTGATTTGTCTCTTGTCGATAAATAAAAAATTGTTAATTTTTCTAAACCTTGTTTCTTTAAATTGCTAATGACGCCATCCTTAAATGCTTCGAAGGTTAATTCAGTTTCATCATGCTTATCAATGCAAGTAATAACTAAACAAACTCGATCATTTTTTTCAATTAATGAATGAATAAAATCAATATTTGTTTTTGAATGGACGTGTTGATAATCCATTAAATAAAAAATACAATCTGCTAAATGAATGACAGAATTAGTTGCATCTAAGTGGTCTACATCTGTCGAATCAATTCCTGGTGTATCAATTAATACAACTCCTTCAGGAATCTTAAATGATTCTTGGCTCCATTCTAATTCAATAATTGAAGAGCTATCTTTAGCAAGTTTCTTTAAATCTTCAACTTCAATTTCATCTTCAATTTGATACATGTCACCATTTTTTAACGTAATTAATAAATCATTCTGACCGTTTTTCAATTTTACGACATTTGCACTTGTTGGAATTGGGCTTGTAGGAAGCTTTTCAACTTGTAGTAAATCATTTAACAATGAAGACTTACCGGCTGAAAAATGTCCACAAAAAACATAATAACTTTCTTTATTTTGTATTTTGTAAGCTAACTTTTTTAATTGGAATAATTCCTTCGAATTTTCTTGATTCGTTAATAATTCGATTCCTGAAGAAACCTTATTTATTAAATCCCCTCTGTTAACCTTAGTATTTTGCAACGTGATTTCCCCATTTCATATCAAACTCAAATAAACCCTAAAATTATTTTATCCGTATATATATTAATTGGGAAGAAGAATGTATAGGCTATTTCATTAAAAATAAAAAAACTAGGTAACATCACCTAGTTTTGAACTTGTTTTAGCACATATTTAGTTAAGCCAAAGTATAAAAGAATAGTTGCAGACACAAATCCAATAACCATTGACGTCCAACACCTTTCGAAGTTGATAATGATTTTCATTCTATATTAATAATAACAAATATATGATTGATGTCAATGGTTTATTCAATTGAATATAATAGCGCTTTATTTTCTTCCTTTATCCTTACTTTTAAAAGCATGAAATTACAGATTGAAAAAATAACCGCTGTAATATAAGCATGAAAAAGTAATGGTATGATGATCAATTCCATTGTGACAATCAAATAATTTGGATGCTTAATATATTTATATAGGCCCTTTTTCACTAACTTTTCTGATGGTAATACAATAATCTTTGTATTCCAACGTTCTCCCAAAGTAGATATTACCCATACTCTTGCTAACTGAAGAATAATGAAAATAATGAATATAGATGGTAAAAATCCGAATTCAATAACTTGTAGAAAAGTATTCTCTATTATTATTGAGATGAAAAATGTGCTATGTAATATAATAAAATATTTATAATGCTCTTTTCCAAATTCAATTGCACCGCGCTTTTTTAATTTCTTTTCATTTTTTTTCGCAATGAACACTTCTGCTAATCTTTGAAAAATGATAAACACAAATAATATCTTTAACATTAGCATTCAATCCATTTCAAAAGTGAGAGTTCAGAGCTAAATCCAGGACCTAATGCGCATAATAAACCATGTTCGTTTTTCTTTCCTAATTTCATATATTCTTTTAAAACAAACAGAACAGTACAAGAAGACATATTTCCATATTTTTTTAATATATCCAGCGAGATCCTTGTCTTTGTTTCATCAATTTCTAGTGAATCAACATAGGCATCCAATACTTTTTTCCCACCAGGATGTGCAATAAAATGTGATACGTCATTCAATAATATATTATTTACACTTAAAAAATTTGTTACGACAGGCTCTAACCAATTTTTTATAATCGATGGAATATCTCTTGAAAAAATAACAAAAAGTCCTTCATTCCGTACATCCCATCCCATAACATCTAATGAATTTGACATCAGAGTTGAATGTGTTTGCTCAATATTTGGAAGTGCAACGTGAATAGTTCGTTCCTTCAATTTGCTTTCATCACCAATTACCAAAACCGCTGCTGCACCATCCGCAAAAAGAGAAGTTCCGATAATATTGCTTTTGGATAAATCGTCTTTTTGAAATGTTAAACTACAAAGTTCTACTGCAATTAGTAAAATATTAGACTCAGGATGTGCTTTACAATAGTCAAAAGCTCGAGCAATTCCACTTGCTCCACCAGCACACCCTAATCCCCAAATTGGTATTCTCTTAATTGTTGATTTGAATGGTAAGATATTCGCAATATGTGCATCTATTGTAGGTGTAGATATTCCAGTAGACGAAACAAAAATGATCCCATCAATTTCATCAATCGAAATCTCTGTAGATAAAAACTCATTATTATCCAAACAATCTTTTAATGCATCTAAAGAAAGTTGAATTGCTGTCTCAACATACATTTGGTTCTTTTCTTCAAAACTGTGAGTCACGCCGTACCATGACAATTCTTTAGAAAGATATCTCGACTGAATTTCTCCATTTTGAAATACAGATAAAAGTCTGTCGATTGATGGGTATTTACTTAAAAATAATTCTCTAACAAATGGGACAATGTTTTCTTGGTTTATTTTATGTTCAGGAACAGCTGTTCCAACAGATAAGATTAAAGGCATAATTTACCATCCTTTCTACTTCTTACCTTTTGTAAATTAAAGGAATTTTATACATAAAAAAAACAATTCAAGGATTCATCCATTTTAATGAACGAATACCAATGAATTGTCTAAACGTTTCAAAGGAGTTTTTATTTCTATGTTGTGCAAATTAAGTATAACTGATTTGATCTTTTCATTCAGTGGTCAATTATTTCCAATTTATTATTGGCAGGATGATAAGCGTTATTTACTAACTAAATAACTCTCCGGCTACAAATTCATGCAAAACATTTTAAGAAAGTCATGCTTCTGATCCCATATTCTGCTCGGAAAAAGATAATTCATATAATTTGGCGTATTTATTCTCCAGGTATTCTATATAGAATTGTACGTTTAATTCTTCACCAGTTACATCTTTTAATAGTTCTTGAGGAGTTTTTGTTGCTCCGTATTGATGAATATTTATTTTTAACCAATTCAGTATAGAATGAAAATCATTAGATTCGATTAATTCATTTACATTTGTTAAATCTTTTTCCATTGTTGCTTTTATTTGTGCTGCATACATTGCACCTAGGGCATAAGTTGGAAAATATCCAAAGAGTCCCATTGACCAATGAACGTCTTGTAAAACACCTTCACGATTTGTAGGCGGGATGATTCCAAGATATTCTTCCATTTTTTTATTCCAAATTGCTGGTAAATCCTTCACTTGGATTAGCCCATCTAATAAGTCCTTTTCAATTTCATAACGTAACATAATATGAAGTGGATATGTTAATTCATCGGCTTCAATCCGAATATATGATGGTTTACTGTGATTAATCGCTTTGTAGAAATCCTCTAGACTTACATCATCTAACACACCATTTAATTGCTTCGTAAGTTTAGAATAATTACCCTTCCAAAATTCAAAGCTTTGTCCAATCATTTTTTCATATAAAAGTGATTGAGATTCGTGAATTCCTAGCGAAGCACCTTGGGCAATCGGTAATCCTTCTAAACTTTTTGAAATATTTTGCTCATAAAGTGCATGACCACATTCATGAATTGTACTAAATAGCGCTTTCGCAAAATAATCTTCATGATATTTAGTCGTTACCCGAACATCACCAAGGTTTATATTTGTTGCAAATGGATGTGATGTTTCATCTAAACGACCTGAATTAAAATCGTAACCAAGTGTAGTTAAAAAATCTTCACAAATTTCTCTTTGCTTTTGTTTTGATACATTTGCTTTCATTTCTTCTCTTTCAAAATTCTTGCCACTATTAGAAATTGCTTTTACAATTGGAACTAACTTTTCACGTACAGCAGCAAAAACTTCGTCTAGTTTTGCTACTGACATACCTGGTTCATATTGTTTCAAATATGTATCATACTTTGAATCACCATATCCTAAATACTCTACAAACTTTCGTTTATACTCAATTATTTCTGTTAAATATGGTTCGAATTTTGAAAAATTATTTTCTGTTTTGGCTTCTGCCCATACACTCTCAGATTCTGCCTGGCATTTTACATATGCTTCATATTCTTCAACAGGTATTTTTGTATTATGATCAAATTCTCTTCTCAAGAACTCCACTGTTTTCTCGACTTCTAAAGTACACTTTCCAGCCTGGATCGCTTCTTCTAGTGTAATTAAATAATGTTCCATTTCCTTTGATGTGCTCATTTTAAAAACATCTGAGGATAGTTGACTAATAACATTTGAACGTTGACGAACTGCGTTTTTAGGTGCACCGGTTCTAAGATCCCAATAAAGAACACTAATTGCTTCTTGCATGTTTAATATTTTCTTAACATAAGCCAAAAACGAAGCTTCATACTCTTTCAAACTCATAAAAACACCCACCTTTACATTTTCAAATAATTCAGTCAAATAAATAGTAACATAAAAAACGATTACTCAATTGGAAAAAATATCGACAAAAATGATGAGGTTTACTTTAAATTGTGATCTGGATACTCAATTTATATATAGAACATACTAGGATTAGTAATCCATTTTCTTCTAAGAAATCCTTCAGCAGCTTCGAATCATTCCACCTACATATTTTACAAATCTAAACGTTTCAGAATATTCCTTGACAGGAATATTCTCCATGAGGTATATTTCAAATATGAATTCGACTTTGATCGCACTTGCAGAACCAAACAGATTACAGATTGTTGAACTATTACGTGACGGACCGCTTTCAGTTGGAGAAATAGCTGAAAAGTTGGATCTTAAGCAACCTCAAGTTTCTAAACATCTCCGCGTTCTTAGTGAAGCTGGTCTTGTAGAAGTTCAACCAATTGCCAATCGAAGAATTTATAAACTAAGACCTCAACCGCTTAAAGAGATGGATTCGTGGATTGAATCCTTTCGTCACGTTTGGGAAGAAAAGTTGGATCGATTGGATGATTATTTAAAAAAGTTACAAGGTAAATAACATACTTTAATTGCAGCAACTATGATACGAGCGCTTTTAATATCAAATTATTAGAAAGGATGTTTAGTTTTAACTAATAAAGGAGGAAAAAGATGAGTCATTTAACAGATGGACAATTAAATTTAGAAGACAGACAAATAACAATTAATCGCGAGTTTGATGCCCCAAGAGATCTAGTATTTAGCGCTTTTACTGATCCTAATCATATTGGGAAATGGTGGGGACCTAATGGATTTACAATCACAACACATGAAATGGATGTAAGACCAGGAGGAACTTGGACTTTTATCATGCATGGTCCTGATGGAGTTGATTATCCAAATCAAATTCAATATATAGAGGTTGTAAAACCGGAAAAACTTGTTTATAAACACGGTTCAGGCGAGGAAAATGATCCTGGGTCATTTGAAGTAACAGTATCATTTGTGGAAAACGAAGGCAAAACCTTACTTACTATGTGTTCATTATTTGCTTCACCAAAAGAGCGCAATAATGTCATTCAATTTGGTGCAATTGAAGGTGGCAAACAGACTTTAGATCGCCTTGCAAGCCTTATTTCTAAATTATAAACATAATTAATTACTTATATCATTTTAAAAAAATATTTGGAGGAATTTATAATGAATGAAAACCAATTTAAAGTAGAAAAAAGTCAACTTGTGATTACACGTGTATTGGATGCTCCTCGTGAATTAGTTTTTAAAGTTTGGTCTGAAAAAGAACATTTAAAAAACTGGTGGGGTCCAACCGGCTTAGAGCTTAAAGTTGAATCATTAGATTTCAGACCAGGCGGAAAATTCCACTATAGTATGAGTTCACCTGAAGGATTTGAAATGTGGGGACTTTTTGTTTATGGTGAAATTGTTGAACCAGAAAAAATTGAATTTGTAAATTCATTCTCAGATAAAGATGGTAACATCACTAGTTCACCCTTTCCTGAAACATGGCCATGGCCATTAGAAGTTCATAATATTTTAACGCTTGAAGAACATGATGGTAAAACGACTCTTACATTAAGAGGGAACCCAATAAATGCAACTGAAGAAGAAATTAAATCATACGAAGCTGGGCATGAGTCAATGAAACAAGGCTTCGGTGGCACATTCAAACAACTTGAAGAATATTTAGCAAAAGTTTCATTATAAAATCAAAAGAATGTCTTCAAACTAGAACCACTTCCTTTTGGAAATGGTTCTTTTTTATGTAATTTTTGTGTTTATACTGAAGATTTTTTATTGCTTCAAAAACCATTCAGCGAGTACACTATGGCTTTAAGATTACTTTGATACAACTTTTGCGTAAGTAACCCTACAGTTCCACACCCTAAAACGATTACTTTATCAACTGGTTTTACACCTGCGTTATCAACTCTCCAGTAAGCTGTTAATCAGCATCTGGAAATAAAACCAATTTTCTTTCTATCCTCTACTTCACACTTTTCCGGAAGCTTGAACTGTGTAAAGTTTCCATAAGGTACTCTCATATATTCAGCCTGACTGCCTGCATAACCAGTTGTTTCTGAATAACCGAAAAAAACTCCATCATTAATTTAGATTTTAGTAAACCAATAGTTTTTAAATTAATGATTTCATGAGCTTCCATTGTCTCGTAGAATGGCAAACCTTCCTGTTCCATTACGTCACCTTCATCAAAACTCCATTATATGTAATGTCACCATTCGTGTGGTTTGTTATCCTTCTATTTTGGATTCAAAAATATTGAAGAGCAATTAGGGAATGGATGAATAAGAAGAATCGTAAAAACAGAAGATAGTGTGGATGTTTATATTAGGAGGACAAAAATGAAAAGAACTTTAGGGCTTTATGAATTACATGAATTAATTACTTTCAAAAGTCTATGCCTTACTAAATCAGCAACAATGAGTGGACTTGCTCAAGATTTGGATTTACAAACAATTCTATTAGATGATACGAAAAATGGTCATGAGCATATACAGCGTTTAAAAGAATTCCTAACGTATACTGGTGAACAATCATGACTAATATCTTACAAACTATAGCTAGCATGGGCGGATTGACAGATTAAGTTATAGCCACTGATTTAAGAAAAACGGCATCCAAAGATTTAAGAGAAACATTACGTTAACAGCTAAGAGTAGCAGTAGGTACACATGCAGTGATTAGTATACAGTTATTGTTTATCACAATGACCTTGAATAACTCACCTTGCAAAAGGCTCTTTTTTTGATGTTTGTTTCATTCAAATCCTGTATGTAAGATTTCCTAAGGTGTATGATTAGCCTCTTCTTGCCATTATACGTCTCCCGAGTTCACTCAGCTTTCCGGAAATAAAAAAAAGACCTTAATGGTCTTTTTTTATTACTGTTACTTTTCAACTCATGATTAGCCAATAAACGGAATCGCTGAATATGAAATAATATTACGATCACGATATGTTTGTGTAATCACATCACTTTTTGTACTTAAAATACCATTTTGTAAAATGACTGGTTTAAAACCTCTTTCCATTGCTCCATTATAAGTGAAAAGTACACAATGTTCTGCAGCAAATCCTGCAATAATCACTAAGTTAATTCCTTGGTCACGTAACACCTGTTCCAATTCAGTTTCCCAAAATGCATTAGAATGTACTTTCTGAATAAAAATATCTTCTTGCTCTACTTTAATTTCTGGAATAATTGATATGGAATCATCATGAATATCACTTGCGCCCTCAACGTCTTGAATATGTATAACTACATTATTTTTTTCACGAATCTTCTCTGCAACATAATTAATATACTCACAAGCACCATCAACATTCATCACTTCTTTTTGATCATTTAGTAAATTTTTTTGCATGTCTATAATTAAAAAGCCTATTTTCATTGTTTTCCCCCTATTAAATCTTAGATTGAGCTTAAAAACCCTCTTTAGGAAATATATTCCATATTATTAAAAGAAAACCTTTAATTTTTTCTAAATTAAATTGACATATTATATAGAACAATTCTAATAGAAACTTAAAAAAGCCCCAATCGCAATAGCTATCGGGACTTATATTTATCTATTAAATTTTCATTTAATTTTTAGCAGGAACATTAATACCTAGCTGTAATAATCCATTTCCTTCTTCTAATTTAGAGTATCCTAGGGAAATTGTATGAGAAATTAATAAATCATAAATTTCTGATTCAGTAATTCGCTCATTATTTTCAGCTTCATATTGATGAATCAATAAAGCAATTGCTCCAGATACATGCGGTGTTGCCATAGATGTCCCGGAGAGAGAAGCATATTGATTTCTTGGATACGTGGAAAGAATTTTTTCCCCTGGTGCTACTAAATCGACCTCGTCATTTGTATTACTAAAATAGGATAAACGCTTTTGAAGATTGACAGATCCTACTTCTACCACTTCTTGGTATGCACCCGGATAGCTATATTCACTAGTTTCTCCGCTGCCATCACCTTCATTACCGGCTGCGCATACGACCACAATATTTTGCTCTACCGCTTTTTGAATTGCTTCATGTAAACCAAGGTCATCTTCCGGACTGCCCAATGACATTGAAATTACTCGAACAGATTCTCCGTTACAGCCTTTCCAAGATGTTGCATATTCAATCGCCTGGGTTACAGCTTCTACGCTACCTTCCCCTCGACCATTTAGTACTTTCAAAACGAGTAGCTTTACTTTTGGTGCAACGCCAACTACACCTTGTCCATTTTGAGTGGCACCAATTGTACCGCATACATGTGTCCCATGACCATTATTGTCTAAAAACACGTTCGGATCTCCGCCATAGTCTTCTGTAAAGTTATATCCACCAATAATACGGTCCTGTAAATCTGAGTGGTCTGTTTGACAGCCAGTATCAATCACTGCAACAACCACATCTTCTCCTTGAAACCCTTTTTCCCAGATAGACTCAGCTTCGATTAAACGGACACCAACAGGTATTTCTTTAGTACGCCCTTTAACTTCTTCCAATTTGTAAGGAATTAACCTAAACTTGGACATGCTTATCCACTCCTTTTTGGGTTTTTACATAAGGATCATATTCTTTGAGGTTTATTTTTATATTCTATTCTCATCCATTTTTTACCTTTTAAATTCGCGAACTTATTAGCCTTTTCATAACAAATGACTCTTTTATCATAGAGGCTTTTTAGTGTTAATGAATATTGTCCTATCATTTGTAAAACCCATTTATCACTTTTGTATCAGTATGATTACCATTTATAACTAAATGAAAAATAATATAAAAAAGGGACTGACTCACAGCCCCTTGTAACTTATTCGAAACGACCATTAGTAGATTTGAGTTCAAACAAAATAATAGATTTCCCTAAACATAATGCATATTGTAAGTACACTTCATCACTCCGTTTGGATAAAGTTTCATTTCTTTTAAATCTAATGTAAGAGAGGACTTTTCATTACCAAATAATGAAGTACCCTCTCCGACGATTATTGGATTAATTTTCAGTACCAACTGATCAATCAGTTTATGTTTCAGCAACGAACCTGCCAATTCTCCTCCACCACATAGCCACAATTTACCACTTTTTTGCTGTTTTAGATTTTCAATAAAAGAAATCGCGTTTCCTTTTACTAATTCTACCTCTTCATTCGATTCAAACTGTAATGAATTTGAGAATATATAATGCTTTAATCCTTTATAGCCAGGTTCTCCTGGTTTCGCTCCAAATTGAAATCCAAACTCATATGTTTTTGTCCCCATCAACACAGCATCATATTGTTGAATATCTGCTAAAAAATCAGGAACATGTTCTCCTTCAAATAAAAAGAGAGAATTTTGTATATCTCCTTCAAGCATACCTTTGTCTGATATAAAATTATCTATTGATACAGCAACATGGTAAATTAATTCAGCCATAATAGATTCATCCTCCAAAAATTGAATTACTTAATTACTACATATAATGGATTTCAATCCAAAATTATTCCCTTTTTGGTTAAGTAATCTACTAATAATACGTTATTATTGTCTTCGTAAAAAAGAGCCGATCTAGGATCGACTCTTTTTCATTCAAAATCTAATTACGATTATACTAATTTATAAAGCTTAGAATATTTCTCTTCCAGGTAATCAATAAAGTATTTTACGTTTAAATCTTCACCTGTAATATCGATTAGTAATTCTGATGGTTTTTTTAATTTTCCATATTGATGAATATGTAAAGTAAGCCAATTTACGATTTGGTGCAGTTCACCACTTTTTAGAAGTTGTTCATAATTTGGTAAGTCTTGTTTCATTTTATGTTTAAATTGGGCTGCATACATTGCTCCTAGCGCATATGATGGGAAATACCCGAAGTCTCCACCAGACCAATGCACATCTTGAAGTACTCCTTCACGATTATTAGAAGGAACGATCCCTAAGTATTTCTCCATTTTTTCATTCCAAACCTTTGGTAAATCTTTAACTTGTAAATCACCATCAAAAAGTTCTTTTTCAATTTCGTATCGAACCATTATATGAAGTGGGTATGTACATTCATCTGCTTCAATTCTAATATAAGAAGGTTCACTATGATTGATTGCTTGATAGAACTCTTCAACAGTCAAATCTTTAAAGAACTCACCTGTTTGCGCTTTTAATTCTTCATATTGCGTTTCCCAAAATTCTAAACTTCTTCCAATCATATTTTCAAAAAATAGTGATTGTGATTCATGGATTCCCATTGATGCCCCAGAACATAATGGTGTTCCAATTAAATTAGCTGATAGATTTTGTTCATAAAGTGCGTGGCCACATTCATGAATCGTACCAAATAAAGCACTCATAAAATTATCTTCAATGTATTTTGTTGTAACTCGTACATCACCTGGGTTTAATGTAATTTGAAACGGGTGCACTGTTTCGTCCAGTCGTCCTGATTGAAAATTATATCCTAATTTACGTAATACGTTTTCACTAACTTCTTTTTGAATATCTTTAGAAATTGGTTGAAATAATTCATCTCTTTGAAGTGAAACACCAGAATTAGAAATTTTTGAAACTAGTGGCACTAGACTTTCTCGTACTTTACTAAACACTTCATCAAGCTTTTTCGTCGTCATTCCAGGCTCATAGAAGTTAAGTAATGTATCATACTTTTTGTCTGTATAACCCCAGTACTCTATAAATTTCTTCTTCATTTCAACTATTTTCTCTAAATATGGCTGAAATGTTAAGAAATCTCCCGAATCCTTCGCTTCTTCCCATGCTGATTCACTTAAAGCACATAATTTAACATATTCTGCATATTCATTTTTTGGAATTTTACAGTTTAAATCATATTCTTTTCTACATTCTTTAACTGATTTCTCTACAATTTCACTTAACTGTCCTGTACCAATTTCACTTTCAAGACGTGTCAAATATTGTTCCATTTTTTCTGAAGTCGTCATCTCAAATACTTCTGAAGAAAGTTGACTAATTACATTTGAGCGCTGCTCTGCCCCATTTTTTGGTGCGCCTGTACGTAAATCCCAATACATTACATTAATGGCTTCATTATAATTTTCAATTTTCTTTAAATAATCAGTAAACTCTTCTTGTACTAAATGTAATTCCATTTTTCTCCCTCTTTTCAATGAACTTGATATTTTCACTATCATTCTATCATATTTATGACTAAATTCTTCCAATTTTTATCTAGGACATTTGTAAAACATTTATAGTACAATGTGTTTTAGGTGAGGTGTTCGTATGAGAATTTTATTATTAGGTGCAACTGGAAGAGTAGGAAAACAAATCCTTAATTTATTATTAGAAGAGAATTATGAAGTAACAGTATTGGTAAGAGATCAACAAAAACTTACAATTCAACATCCATTACTTAAGATATTTCAAGGTGATGTATTACAATCAGAGGATATAAGAAAATCTATTGAAGGAATTGATGGCGTTATTTCAGCGTTAAATACAAACGAAAATGAAACTCTATCAAAATCAATGCAAATACTTGTTCCGCTTCTTGAAGAATTTCATATTCAGCGTATTGTTACAATCGGTACAGCAGGAATTTTACAATCTAGAGTTGAACCAAATACTCTACGATATATAAGTTCTGAATCAAAACGAAAGTCAAAAACCGCAGCTAGCGATCATGAAAAAGTATTTCATTTATTAAATGGAAGTAGACTGAATTGGACAATTGTTTGTCCAACGTATTTACCCGATGGTCCTATTACCAAAAACTATCGAGTTAGTGAAAACTTCTTACCAGCAGATGGAAAAAGTATTTCAACGGGTGATACGGCTAACTTCGCGGTGAAGGAGTTTTTTGAAGAAAAATTTATTCAGTATAGGGTTGGGATTTGTTATTAATACAAAAAAGCTAGCATTCGCTAGCTTTTTATTGTTGGCTCTATTGGTAAACTTTTTAATACTTTATCATAAGTCTCTTTTTGTAAATCATTTTCTAAAAATAGAATGATTTTACCACGATCTTCATGACTACGAATTAGTCGACCGATCCCTTGTCGTAATCTAAGTAGCATATATGGTTCATCGATTTCTGTATATGGGTTAGCTGTATTTTGACGTTTTGATTGGAACACTGGATCATTTGGAGGGAATGGTAATGAATGGATAATTACCTGGCTTAATGATTCCCCTTGAATATCAAGTCCTTCCCACAGATGAACAGCACATAGTGAAGCTGTCTGATTTTCTTGGAACTTTTGAACGATCGAGCTAATTTCTTCCTCCCCTTCAAAATAAAGAGGGAATTGTAAATTTTCTTGTTCGATTAATGACTTGAATTGTTTCATTTCTTTCGAAGAATTAAACAAGACTAAAGAGCTACCGTTATTATTTTTTAAAGCTTCAATAATGATGCGGTTTTTCTGATCTGTTTCATTTTGGTCAATTCTATTTATTTCAATTTTCATTTGTTCTTCATAATCAAATGGAGAATTAACGGAAAAAGATAAAAAATCTTTAATACCTAAACTATTTGCGATATATTCAAATGAACTATTTTGTGAAAGTGTCGCTGACGAGAATAGAATTGGCATTTTTTGTTTGAATACTTTCTCTTGTAATAACTCATTAACAGCTTTCGGCATAATAACAAGCGTTAACTCATTTTTGTTATATTCAATCCATTGAATTGCAGATGATTCATTAATAAATAAATTCAAACAACGCTCAACATCATCTAAATGTTCATCAACAATATTTAATTGATATTCATCAATTGTATACATTTCACTTTCAAAAACTAATTCATCTCCAATTTTGCTGATTTGAGCTTTTAGTCGTTTTGCTAATGACAATAACTGATTGTTCATGTTCAGTTGATAACGTTTAGATCCTTCAACTTCTACACTGTTATTATCTAATTCGTAAAAGAATTGATCATATGTTTCCAAAGTATCTTCCAATAATTCTTGGAAGCTCTCTCTCGTACCAGATTGCATTAAGAATGAAAGAAACGTATTTAAGGTTTCTTGTTGTAATCTGTATGTTAATGATTTTTGGCTGGCAAACTCTAGTAAGTGTCCTTCGTCAAATACGACACAACTAGGATTTGGTAGTAGTGGTAACTGACCTTCACGTTTTCTTGAATCGACAGTCCAAATATGTTCCATATAAAACTCTTGAGAACATACAATTAAATCAGTTGCTTTACGATAGTGTTCTCTTGAAAGAGTTTGTCCACAACGATGCCTTTGATCGCATGTTGAACAATCTTGGAAATAGTCATAAGAAATTGTGTCCCACTCTTCATCAGTTAACTCTTTATATTCAGTTCGATCTCCATATGGCGTAAATGTTTGTAATGTACCATAATCGTTAACAAAACTTGGTAAGTTATCGTACACTGCCAATACTTGATCTGATGTCTCATCTTCTGTTCGCTGAATATCTAGCTTTTTCAGACATAAATAATTCGTTGTTGATTTTGCTAATCGAACATCAATTGCTAAATTTAAAGCATTAGATAATTTTTCAATATCACCATTTTTTTTAACAAGCTGTTCAATTAAAGATTCATCTGCACATGCGATAATTGCAGGCTTCCCAGTATATCTTGCATAGCATAAGCAGTACAGTAAATAAACAAATGTTTTACCAGTTCCAACACCTGCTTCAGCAAAAATAACCTTCTTTTCTTTAAAAGCACGTTCGACTTGATACGCCATAAAAATTTGTTCATCTCTTAATTCATAACCAGCATCTGGTAATAGATCGTAAAAAACATCTCCAATCCATTCCCCAAGCTTGTCTATAAATGAATCTTGCTTCCCTACCTCAAAAGGCAATTTTGATGTTGTACTCATTGCTACCCCCAAAATGTTAATTAAAAAGAAAAAAGTTCTCTATGAGAACTTTACATTCACTAATTTATTTGTTGTTACATTGATGTTAAAAAATAGTCTCTAATGGCTATCATACAAAATATTTACTAAAAGTACAATAATACGCGCTAAATATAAAGGAAGAGGTAATTTTTTGTTTTCAATTTATATTCAAGTTTCTAATAATTGATTTAACAGGATTTGAGACTTTAGACCTTCTTCTCCATCAATTTCAGGTTTTTGGTCATTTTGAACACAGTCTATAAAATGATTAATACAATCTTCAAAGCCTCTCTGCTTTAAAGTAGTATCCCATGAAAGAGCTGTTGAAATCGAGAGTTGGTTATTTGATTCAGTCTCCATTGTATTCATGTTCTTTACACGAATAATAGCCCCTTCTGCTACTAGTTCTAATTTTTCTAAATTTGTACCAGCTTTACGATGCATCTCAGTAAAAATCGGAACATTTAATTCAGATTTAAATAAATGACCAGCGTAAATAAGATTGTTTTCATTATTTACATTTATTGTGGAATCAATAACATTCAAATCTCCATTTGTTAACCACCTAGCAGTATCTACTAAATGAAGATAATCATCTAACATCGTGAATTCATATGAATTTGGACCGATGCTATCCATTCTATGCTTTTCAAAACGAATTGAAGCAATATTCTTTGCTTGCTCTTTTGCAGCTACATACATAGGTGCGAACCTTCTATTAAATCCTACCATTAATTTTCGATCATGTTTGATCGCTAACTCCACTAATTTTTCAGATTCTTCAATAGTAGCAGCTAATGGCTTATCAACATAAACTTCTTTCCCTAAAGTTAATAGGAAAGAAACGATCTCAAAATGTGTGCTAGTTGAGCTATGAACAAATACTGCATCACATTGATCAGCAAGTGTTTGTAGACTACTAAAATCTTGAATACGATATTGTGAACAAATCGATTTGCGCTTATCCTCACTTGGTGAAAAAGCACCTTCAAAACTCCAGTTTGTTTCTTTCGCTAGTATCGGCAAATAAGCTTTTTGAGCAATATTTCCTAAGCCGACCATACCAATGCGTGGTTTCTTCATATATCTCATCCCTTTAACCATATTTCATTTCACTTAATGTCATTTTAACAAAATTATCTTAAAACTGTTTATATAAACTCTCATAACCTACATAAAAATTAGAAATGAACTAGGTGATTATGGGAAAACTATTAAATATGTCCAAACAACTAATATTGTATAGGAGATGATTGATTGTATTTGTATTCATTGATTCAATCGAATTTTGATACAAATGATGATTTAAGTGTAGTAAGGGATCTTTATTTACTACAACATGAGAATCACTTTACTAGTGATGAATTCCATGACATGGTAACCAGCTATAAAAGTACTGCGGAAACAAATTGGCATGTAGCACATCTTCTTGAAAAAAATCATGGTTTTAGAATCGTGCCATCAATCAATTTATAAAATCACATACATTTTTGTTTGTTAAAAAAGTACTAATTAGTATTTTAATTAGTACTTTTTTCCATTTCATTATTCAACATTTCTAGGTGGACGTTTCCCAAAGTATTGGTAATAATCCGTTTTAATAAAACCGTTAAACAATTTACGTTTTTTAGTTGCTGGTTTACCGTAAAATTGTTCAAAGCCTTCATGACTAGTTAAAACATAAACCGACCATGTGTCTAATTTCGTGTAAACCTGACCCATATCAGCATATAATTTTTCAACATATGGACGATCATTTAAACGTTCGCCATATGGTGGATTTGTGACAACATAACCATAGTCTAATCTAGTCGTAAAATCCTTTACTTGCATTTGCTTAAATGAGATTGAGTCTGCTAGTCCTATTTCATCAGCATTTGCTTTAGATACATTAATCATTCTATGGTCGATGTCTGAACCAATTATTTCTAATTTTTGATCATAATTTGCCAAATCATCTGCTTCTTGTCTTGCTTCGTTCCAACGTTTTTTACCAATCCAGTGCCATTCTTCTGAAGCAAAGCTTCTAAAAGAACCTGGAGCAATATTTTGACCAATTAAAGCAGCCTCAATTGGAATAGTTCCTGAACCACAAAATGGATCAACAAATGGTAAATCAGCATTCCAGTTCGTTAATAAAATTAATGAAGCCGCAAGTGTTTCTTTTAATGGTGCTTCACCTTGTTCAACGCGGTATCCTCTTTTATGTAATCCTTCACGGCCTGTTGTATCAATTGTTAAAGTTACAATATCTTTTAAGATGGAAACCTCTACTCGGAATAATGGTCCATCCTCTATTAGCATTCCTTGTACATTTTGAATCGTTTTTAATTTATCTACTATTGCTTTTTTTACAATCGCTTGACAATCCGAAACTGAAAATAATTT
Source organism: Gottfriedia solisilvae (assembly GCF_002128405.1). Taxonomy (GTDB): domain Bacteria; phylum Bacillota; class Bacilli; order Bacillales; family Bacillaceae_G; genus Gottfriedia; species Gottfriedia solisilvae. The sequence goes on along the minus strand of NZ_NETJ01000002.1, from coordinate 801,054 downwards.
CGATTTTTGGGATTTACCAGTAACAGGGAATTGTCCATTTCTAGGAATAAACATATGCCATGGTAATGCTTTTGTTTTCTCGAATAATTCATCAAAAGAAGTTGCTTTAAATTCACCAACTCGAAGCTTCACACGATCCGCTGTTCTTAACCATAGATTAGCTTTAACGATACCATCTTCATCAGCCTTAAATAAAACGCGGCCATTTTCCACCTGTACATCTTCAAACCCTAAGCTTTTAACTTCTCTTGCAACTAATGCCTCAATTCCCATAGCAGCTGTTGCAATCAGTGTATATTTAGTCAATTTTTTCACCTATCTCACTCAAAAAGAATGAACTTTTCTATTTTTATTTTCCATATCTTCATTATGAACAAAACGCGTCAAAATTACAAAAAACTCTCCAAGGATTAGAGAGTTTTAAACAGTTTCATCATTTCATATGTTCTGTAAGCCATGTTCTGTTCCTTAGTACTACAAACGGCTCTCGCCTCGTACGTAAAGGTGGTAATCATCTATCTACAGAAATACTCTGTCCCTTTCTAAGTTCAATTCCTTCGAAAGGATTCCCCTACCATAATTTGGGTTTCTCGCTCGTGGGGTTTACCGCGTTCCACTCCTCTCATTTCTTCGAGGACTACGTCACTGTGGCACTTTAAAGGTAGTAGAACCATATCCATAAAGGACTTAGGTCCGTTCCCTGCCGTTAGCTTTACAGCTACCCTATCTTATGACTTCGATAGGCACGAACACTACAGCCATCTCAGGTCTGTGCGAGCATGGACTTTCCTCAACAACGTCTAGCGTTGCAGCGATTACCCGAACATAATGAAACGAACATTATCTAGTATAGTAAATTCTACTTTAGTTTGCAATGCTTTCTTTCATAATAAGATTAGTAAAAATTATTCGAATAGTTTACTACCAAAAACATGCTTCTCTAAATTAGATAATCTTTTTAATACATCCGTATTCGTATTGTTAAATGGCGAAGGAGTTGGAGTCGTATTTTTTTGATCTTCTAATAATTTTTTATACTTTGCATTTTCTTGTTGTAGGGCTACTATTTGATTTTGAAACGATTCATAATCTTTAATAATTGTATCTAAGTATTGGTCAACCTCTTCTTGATTATATCCACGCATTGAAACTTTGAACTCTTTGTTTAGGATATCTTTTATACTTAGTTTTATTTTTGTTGATTCCATGTGTGTCACCCCAAAACATTTAGAAATATTTACCTTCTATTTTTTCAGAGACTTAATAAATTGTCAATTATCTATTCTATAATTCCCTATAATCATTCGCATCATTCTCAATAAATTCCTCTGCAATCACTTGTAAATCATCAAAAGTTACTAGATCAATCGAATATTGATATAATTCTTTTTTCCTAATCGCTAAATCATACAAATATTTAGGAGAACCTTCTTTTTCTGTGTCATATAAAAGGATACAACCTTCACTTTTGCTAATTAAAAATTCATTTTTAGCTTTTAACTGAGCTGGTGATTCATATGGCTTTCTTGAAATTGAATCAACATGATCTGCCTGAGCTAATATTTCCTCATAATAAAGTTTGTTTGCTTCATTCCAGTTTTTATCCTGGTCTTCATACGGTGTGAAGACTGCTAATTGTAAGTGAGGATATTCAAGTTGTAGCTCAAAAACAACCTCCGCTGCCCATAATTCAATTCCCATTTGACCAGAAATGATAATCCATTCCAAACCATCGTCTATGTAAGAAAAAATTTTATTTTTTATTGCTTTTTTTATGTATTTTACTGCGTCATGTTTATTTGATGAAATGCCTAATTCAAAAGATTTATATCCTGAAACTAGTAGTACTCTCATATGACCTCACAAGAAATCAGGAAGAACAAAATGCTCTTCCCTCGTTATTTGTATTCTTTTCAAATATGCACTTTTATAAAATAATCTTCTTAACTCAATCTAATTACATTTCTACTTACGACATCTACTGTAAATGCAGGATAAATTATTGGAGTAACAAAATAATTGTTAAGATGATCATTAGAACCGAATTTGTGGAAACCATTTTTATAGCTTGTACGATCATTACTGTTCTCTCGAGGAAAATAATATCCGATTTAATCTTAGATGTATATAAATTAATTTGTGTCGGAAATAATGCCTTATAAGTAAGTAGTATTCCTTAATTTGTTAAAAAGTTCACTTTCTATTACGTTATCTTGAAATGAACGAAAAATTTTTGATTTCTATGAAAGAATTACATATAATGCTTGTTTAAAACTAGTAAAGATAATAAACGTTAATGTTAAAGTAATAAAAAATAAAAAAAGAATTTTGTTTTTCAATCTTTTTCTCTCCAATATATTAAAGTATCTAAAATGTCAACAATTTTAATTTTAAAAGGTTTGAACAAAATTCACAACTATTAATTTAACGTAAATAAAAGTTTAAATATTTTGACATTTATAATAAAAATCTACCGTTGCCGATTACACCTTATTCCTATAAAATAAGTATGAAATCGTTTTATTTACCAATTAATTGTAAATACACAGCTATACGAGGAGTAAACCATGATTAACAAAAATTCACCAGTTCCAATTTACCATCAACTATTAGAATATATAAAATCAAAAATTACATCCGGAGAATATCCAGCCGATGAATTAATTCCTTCTGAAAGAGAGTTTTCTGAAAAATTCCAGATATCTAGAATGACTGTAAGACAAGCTTTAAATAATCTTGTTCAAGAAGGTTTCGTATATCGTCAAAAAGGCAAAGGTACATTTGTTAGTCGTCAAAAAGTAGAAAAACGAATTAGTAGATTAAATAGTTACACAGAAGAAATGATTGAAAGAGGATTAAAACCAAGTAGCAAATTAATTGAATTTGAAATTATAAAAACAGATTCATCATTAGCAAATATATTAAAAATAACCGAAAATGATCCCATTTATAAAATTAAAAGAGTCCGTTTAGCTGATTTAAAGCCGATGTCTATTGAAAGCATTTATGTGTCATGCGAATTAGCCCCTAACTTAAATCAAACTGTACTTGAAAAATCTTTTTATGAATATGTGAATTCAAATATTCCCGATCCAATTCAATATGCAGATCAATCAATTCAAGCAAGATTAGCAAGTGAAGAAGAAGCAAAACTGCTTGAAATTCCACCAAATTCTCCTGTGTTATCTATTGATCGTACAACTTACTTGAGAAGTGGAAAAGTACTTGAACATGAATTGACTGTGTATCGTGCTGATCGTTATAAGCTAGTACATTCTCTTTTTAGAAATGATTAAAGCCAGGAGATATCCTGGCTTTTTTATTTGAAGAAAAATCCAATTTGCTTGAACAGTCCTCCTACTTGATTCACGGTATTCATCATTTGTCCTGCTGTACTCATCATTTTGGGTACATCATACGATCCAGAGGAATTCTTAAATTGATTTAAAATAGAAGAAAATTGAAACGATTGACCGTTACTATTTTGTTGGTTTAATTGTTTTGGTTGTGTTGGATAAGGAGTACTAGGTGCAAACATAGAAGGTGTTGAAAACGGTCCACCTTGCATCATTTGCCCATATTGTTGCTGTTGTGGTTGTTGTTGAGTGAAATTAGAAAATTGTGTTTGAAAATTTTGGTCACCATAAGGGTTTGAATACAACTGAAAATTAGAATAATTCGTCGCTTGTGGCTGTTGCCCATACCCTGGAAAACCGCTCTCTAATGGCGTAGCATAAGGCTGACTAGGATATAGTCCCGCAGGATTTTGCATCAAATGAGGCTGTGCTTGAGCATATTCAGGCGGTGATGCAAACATTGTACCTTGTTCTTGATAAGCATGTTGTTGTATGTCTTCCATCTGGTTCATAGCCTGAAATGTTTGAGTCTCGCTTGTAGGAGCCGTTTCCATCATTTGCATAGTTTGTTGAACTTCTGTTGTTTGTAATTGGTTTTGAGAATATGGTTGAATCATATTCCCATAATACCGTTGAATCATTTCGTTTTGCTGTTGGTTTAAATCATATGGATTAAATGTCCCATTATGATAATAATGGTCATTTAATTGATGTTGATTTCGAAACCATTCAAAACTGTTATCAACGTGATTTGGAGGAAACATTTGATGTCTCATTTTTCTCACACCCATTATATTTATTCTTTTAGTATTTGTATGATGTAATTGCCTAAATTGTTACAATCTAAAAAATCTGATCGCTACTTTTTTTGTCATTTACTGTCGGAAGTTTAAATTTTTAAAAAAATTTAAATCTTGAGTATTTATGGTACATTTTATGTAATAAAAACAAGTTTTTTATTAAATTTAATGTTGGAGGGGTAATAATGACATTGCTAGAATTGAAGAACAAGTTTATTTCTTTAAAAAGTTTTGAACCAACTGATCTTAATCAATTAATGGATTTCTTACAACAAAATTACCTGAATGGTGAAGTTACGTTTCAACATTATAGAGCATTAATTAAAGAACTTGAATTGTCTGGTGCAAATAAGCCAAATTGATTGGCCATTAAAATTAAATATAAATAAAGAGATACCCGTTCACGATGATCGTAGATGGGTATCTCTTTATTTTATTTATAAGATTATTTGTTAAATAAACGCTAACTTTCTTCCTAATAAAGGTGTAGAAATCCATCCTCCACCTTGGCTTGCTTGATTAACTTTCTTTTCAAAATGGTGAAGATGTACCGTAGTAGACTGAACCTTATTTAAAAGTGAATTTTTTTCTTCTTCACATTTTTGACTCATTCTAGAAGCTAAAGAGTGTTCAATAAATTCAACCTCATTTAAAAATTCATCAATTGCTCGAAAAAATTCTTCTTTTTGAATTACCTCCATACAGTTCAACTCCTCTTCATCTTTTGTACACCAAATTTCCTATATTACAAGTATTCAACGAGTAAAACTTCACCTCCTTCTACGTTGACAAAACTAGTACTTTTTCGCTAAACAAAGTGAATTTTTCTATTTTCCTCTTCATATTCGACAAAAAGAATTGTATCTAATAACTCTTTTGGGAAAGTTATAAATGGGAGGTGTTACATATGGCAAAAAATAAAAATGTTAAAAAGAAGAAACAAGAAAAAAGTAAATCTCAAGGAACAGGTAATCCGAAAATTGAAGGACCAAATTTCCCTGCAACATAAGCTGTGCAGATTAATTGTATTCCGACAATCATAATACCAAATCGGATAAGGTTATCATTAGTCAACATTTGACTTGGACTTATGACCTCGGTCGTAAAGATGTAAACAAAAAGAAGTTAGCATGTATATGCTAACTTCTTTTATTTGAACAATGATTTCATTTTTAATAGTGACATCATCAGATCTTGTTTCATTAAAAACGTTTCTTTAAATTTAAATTGATCAGAATAATGCTCTTTCTTATACCATCCCTGTTGGAATACAGTAGAATTATACCAGTCAAATGATTTTGTTCTTTTATGAGGGATTATAGGATATACGTCCCTTAATTTCGGATTATTTGATTTTGCAAATCCCACTATTTCTTCATAGTCATTTCTACTTCCTGAATGAGTTATTTGTTTTGCAAATTCGCAAAAAAGTTGGTGCAGATCTTCATGAAATAATATTGAATATAATTGTTTTCCTATTTGGATCCTTTTATCAATTTCTTGAAACTGAAAAATGGACATACCATATACTTCTCCTAATAAATTGGGAAAAATCACGCTACTTAATTTCAATTGTTCTTGTAGTTTATACGACAAGGTATCAAACACTTCATGCTTGAAATACTCATCTTGGATAACGGGTTTTTCAATCATATTTTGTTCATTAATAATGAGTGAATAAACTAATCGAACATGATCGCGATTTGTCCAATATTTCTCCCACTCAATTTCCATAAAACTTGAGACGGAAAAATGCTTGAGTAAATAAAATAATGGTTTATTTTGTTTTACAGAGAACTCAAATAATAATAACTGAGGAAAAGCATCAGAAAAAATGATCCAATTAGCCCTTTCGTATGTTAAATATAATTGCTTTCTTTGTTTTAGACTGAGTCCATTAATAAAATTTTGATTTTCCAGATCCGTCATGTTATAGCCTGCATTACGAGATACCATACTTGCTAAAAATGACCATTGAATAGAATTCATTCTGAAATAATAATTTTGATATGCAATCGTCCTTGAGATATTATCACTGTTATTTCGAATTGTTTCGTGCTTAATCAATTCAATTAATTCATTTTCATTTCGATTTACATTATGTTCTTTTCTTCTTTGTTTTATATATTCCTTCCAGCTATCGTGTTGCAGGATCATTTGATCACCTCTGCATTCATGGTTATTTATACACGAACGTCTGTTTTAGTGCTATAATACATTTGTATGTATTTTAAGGCGGAGTTGGTTTAAATGACAATAAAATATCCTAATCGAAAAAATAATATTCTAAAAAACAATGAATTCATTTCAAAATCAGGAAATACTTATAGTAATCGAGGAATGTCTCTTGAGGAAGATTTAAATGCTACTAATACGTATTATTTAGCAAATAATATTGCAAACATACATAAAAAACCAACACCAGTACAAATAGTAAAAGTAGATTATCCAAAAAGAAGTGCAGCAGTTATTCGAGAGGCCTATTTTAAGCAAGCATCAACTACTGATTACAATGGCATTTATAAAGGAAAGTATATTGACTTTGAAGCAAAAGAAACTAACAACAAGACTAGTTTCCCTTTACAAAATTTCCACTTACATCAGATTCAACATATGGAAAATGTGATGATTCATGGTGGAATATCGTTTGTCATTATAAAATTTTCATTATATAATGAAATTTATTTTATGAAAGCTTCCGATATTCTTACCTTTTGGCAAAGGCAGCAACAAGGCGGAAGAAAGTCAATATCTATAGAAGAATGCAGACAGTTTGGAACATTGCTTAAAACTAGTTACCCCATTATTGTTCCTTACTTAAATTGTATTGATGAACTTTATTAAACTTAACATGATTTATAGACATCAAGATTAAGGTTCATTTTTGAAAGGCAGGAGAAATTAAGATGGCAAAAGAATATCGTTCACGAGAAGAACGTAAACGTATGGAGAAGCCTACTAAAGGTACGACAAAGAAACGTGAAGGTTTATGGAAAAAAATCACTTTATCAATATTGACAGTTGCAGTCATTTGTATACTTGCTGGTGTCGGTGGTTTTTATTATTTAGTCAGTGGCGCACCAGATTTAGATGAATCAAAATTAAAAGACCCACTATCCTCAACAGTATTAGATAAAGATGGAAATGTATTTGCTGAATTGGGTACTGAACAAAGGACTAAAATTTCATATAATGAGATTCCAACTGTGGTTCAAGATGCTTTTATCGCTACTGAAGATGTTCGATTCTTTAAGCATAAAGGTGTAGATATTCGCCGTGTGTTCGGTGCAGTTTTAGCTAATATTACTGGCGGATTTGGTTCTCAAGGTGGTAGTACTATTACGCAACAAGTTGTAAAAAATTCATTTTTATCACCTGAAAAGACAATTAAACGTAAAGTACAAGAATGGTATTTAGCATTTCAATTAGAACAAAAGTATTCTAAACAACAAATTTTAGAAATGTATTTAAATAAAGTTTATTTCTCAAACGGTTTAAATGGTCGTGGTGTTTATGGTATTGCAAAAGCAAGTGAAACTTATTTTAGTAAAGACTTGTCTAAAATTACATTACCCGAAGCAGCAATACTGGCTGGAATGGTTCAAAGTCCAAATAACTTTAACCCTGCTAAGCATCCTGCTGCATCTGAAAACAGAAGAAATATCGTACTAAGCCAAATGAAAAAATATAAGTATATTTCAGAAGAGGAATATACGAAAGCAAAAGCAGTTTCAATGAAAAGTATAGTTAAGGTGTCGCAGCCAGAACGTACTAAATATCAAGCATTCTTAGATGTAGTAATTGATGAAGTTGAAAAAAATGGCGATGCAAATGTTTATACTGATGGGTTAACAATTGAAACAACGATTGATCCAAAAGCACAACAAAAAGCTGATGAAATTATCAATCGCGGTAAAGAGTTTTATCCAAGTGATGAATTCCAAACTGGTTTCGTTTTAACAGATACGAAAACTGGTGAAATTCGAGCAGTTGGAGCAGGAAGAAATACAACAACTGGCGGAATCAACTTCGCTAAAGATATCAAAAGACAGCCGGGTTCTTCAATCAAACCAATCTTAGATTATGGCCCTGCTATCCAATATTTAAAATGGTCCACTTTCCATCAAATAGTTGATGAACCTTATCAATACTCTGAAGGTGTTCCAATTAGTAACTGGGATAAACGATATAAAGGAAAAATTTCAATTAGATATGCATTAGCAGACTCAAGAAACATTCCTGCATTAAAAACTATGCAAGAAGTAGGATTAGACCGATCTCGTGAATTTGGAGTTGGATTAGGGCTAGACTTACCAAAAGATATTTATGAATCATACTCTATCGGAGGATTTACAGGCGTGTCTCCAATGGAAATGGCTGGTGCTTATGCAGCCTTTGGTAATGGCGGGGTTTATATTAAACCTCATGCAGTTACAAAGATCATTTATCAAGATAAAACAGAAAAAGTATTAACACCTGAACCAAAGCAAGCAATGAGTGATTATACTGCATATATGATTACAGATATGCTACGTGATGTTGTTAAATCCCCTCTTGGTACAGGTGGTAGAGCAAACGTACCTGGCTTAGATATGGCGGGTAAAACAGGAACAACAAATTATCCAACTGAAGTTAAACAAAAGTATGGCTTCCCCGATAATGCAACTCGTGATAGTTGGTTTGTTGGTTTTTCACCTGACGTAACTGTTTCTGTTTGGACAGGATATGAGAAAAATAAAAAAGATCATTATTTAGGTAAATCATCTACAAACATTGCAAAATACATCGCAAGAGATATGCTAGCTGCTACTGGAGATATGAATTCTAAATTCGAAAAACCAAGTTCAGTAGTTGAAAATCGTGATGAATTATATATTAAAGGCGAAAAAATGGATGATATTCCACAAGATATTAAACTAGATCCTGTAAAAAATGTAGCAGCGAATTATGATCCAGTTACAAGTAATATTTCTTTAAACTGGCAATACGCTCCTGAGTTACTTCCATCGACTTCGTTTGAAGTAAGTTATGATGTAAATGGCAAAAAGGCACAAACACAAAAAATACAAGGAACTGCAACAAGTATTAACGGAATTGTTCCTGGAGATATTGTAAAAATTTCGATTGTCGCAACAAGTGATGTAGGTAAGAGTAATCCAGTTACAGTAACTGTTGATTTATCAACTACTGAGGAACCTGTCACTCCGCCTGATGAAGGTAATAATGGCAATGGAAACGGTAATGACAACGGGAATGGTAACGGCAATGGAAATGGTAACGGAAACGGTAATGACAACGGGAATGGTAACGGCAATGGAGATGGTGGCGACGGTGAAACTGATGAAGATGGTAATCCAGTGATACCTGATCCTACTAAACCAACTGATAATAATGGCATTATCACAAATCCAACATCATATAATACTTCAAATTATCGTTATAACAAGATTACAGCATAAAAAAACCTCCTCATTTTGAGGAGTTTTTTTTATGTTAACAAAGTACAAAAGTTAAGAGATTCAGACTGTTTGAAAACGCTTGTCTTTCGAGGCGCAAGCCGTATGAGGAGCGGAGTTATCTTTGACGGTATTGAGCACCGTAAGCAGGCGAAGCAACGAAGAAAGCGAGCGTTTGGCTAATAGTCTGAAAAACCTCCTCATTTTGAGGAGGTTATTTTTTGTTTATAATACAATTTTTCTAATTCAGTATATAGTCCAGATAATTGAATAAATGAGTGGTAGTGATCTGGTTGCTTAATAACGAAACTTATTCTTTCGTTCAAGTTAATCGGTTTAATTGTTAATAAGTCTAATTCATTTAACAAATCATTTATATTCGTTAAGATTTTACCGTTTAACCAAGTAGTAATCGAGATAAAATTGGCTAAACCTCTTGTCATCGGTTCTAATGCTGATTTGCGATTTCGTAACCTAAAATAGCCTGTCAGTAGCTCAGATTCCTCTTTCCATTGCAAAAACATTTCTTGAATGATTTTATCACGCACTTCTTGGGAGCTTATGGAGCTTTCTTCTAAAAGATGAGAACTTTCGTAGGAAAAAGGTTTATTTTTTATCATGATCGAATCTTGCTCTATCTCATCATTACTGTCCATATAAAATGGTGGATTTAGAAAATTTTCATGAATTCTACTCATACTGCTTTCTTCGCTTTCATTCGTTTTTTACCTTCTCTACAAATATCAAGAAGAGGACAAGTTTCACACCCGGGTCTTTGCGCCTTGCAATGATAACGACCAAAGAAAATTAATCGATGATGTGTGACTCCCCACTCTTCTTTTGGTACTTTGTTCATTAATGTCTGTTCAACTTCTAGTACAGAGTCCTTCCATCGACAAATTCCCAAGCGTTTAGAAACACGCTCAACATGAGTATCTACTGCTATTGCTGGGATATTAAACGCTACAGACATAACTACATTAGCTGTCTTTCTACCTACCCCCGGTAATTTGACTAACTCGTCCCTTGTTCTTGGTACTTCACCATTAAATTCAGTAAGAATCATGTCACTAAGCTTTTGTATATTTTTTGCTTTATTACGAAAAAGTCCAATTGATCTAATGTCATTTTGCAGTTCTTCTAATGTGACATCTAAATAATCTTGAGGTGTTTTATATTTCTCAAAAAGTGTTTTTGTTACTTTATTTACTAATACATCTGTACACTGGGCTGATAAAGCAACCGCAATAACTAGTTCAAATGGATTTTTATGATTTAGTTCACAATGTGCATCCGGGAACATATCACCCATTGTATTTAAAACCTCGGAAATTTGTTGTTTGTTTAACATTCCTACACTCCTTACTAACAAAAGCGAGGAGCATGTCCTCGCTTTACTTTTCTAGCCAATTATAAAAAGGAATAGCTCCTGTGTATTTTGTTTCAGCTTGCTCTTTGTTTTGAGATTGTGGATCTTTTTTTCTAAAATGCTTACTGTAACTAATGGCTTGTTCAACTTGTTTAATTCCATTCTTTTTCCATTCAAAAAGAATTCGATCAATATAGCGAAAGTTTAACTTACCACTGATTACTGCTTCTTTTAAAGCAGCTTTAATTAATTTTTCGTCATGCTCATCTTGATCCATCCACATAGTTAATGTTTCAATTTCAAATGGAGATAATAGTCTACCAAATTCTTTTTCAAATACTGCATAAGTAGATTCTTCATTTTGCTCAATAATTGACGGAATAGGATTTGTTAGTTCTACACTCGGCTGTTTTTCTTCTGTTGATTCAATCAATTTTATCCATAAAGGTGATAAAGAATATGCTTCTGAACGTAAATTTCTTTCATCTTTTTGTTCAACGATTTCTATTAAACCCTTTTTTAATAACTGACGTATGACTTCCATACATTTTTGATCGTTTAATGACATAATCTCTGCTAATTGAGAAGGTGTTGGAAAAGTATGACCTTTTTGTTGAAAAGAAAAAATTTGTAGAATCATGACTAACTCTTCTTCATTCATGTTTAATGAAGCGTATTTACTAAGTAGAATATTTGGAATACTTAAGTTTCCAAATTCAATCCAATTTATAATGCTATTATTATTCACTTCGAACACCTCTAGCATAGTATAGCATGTTTACATAATAGAAATAAACTGTAATGAATCTCCAATTCAGTGAAAAAGAAAAAGAGGTATGAGAACCATACCTCTTCATTAGTTTATCTAATAACTCTTTAAAAAACCATCTAAAAATCGATTTATTATGGGTATAAACGGTTTAATAGACGTGGGAATGGAATAGCTTCACGAACGTGTTCCACACCTGATAACCATGCTACAGTACGTTCTAAGCCTAGACCAAATCCTGAGTGAGGAACTGATCCATATTGACGAAGTTCCATGTACCATTTGTAAGCGTCTGAAGTTAGACCATGCTCTTCACAACGTTTAGCTAATAATTCATAATCATCAATACGTTCTGAACCACCAATAATTTCTCCATATCCTTCAGGAGCAATTAAATCCGCACAAAGTACTACTTCTGGATTTGTTGGATCTGGTTTCATATAGAATGATTTAATTTTCGCTGGATAATGTGTAATGAATACCGGCTTATCAAAGCTTTCTGCAATTGCAGTTTCATGTGGCGCACCGAAATCATCACCCCATGTAATATCGTCAAATCCTTTTTCGTTTAAGAACTTAATTGCATCATCATAAGAAATTCTTGGGAATGGTGCTTTAATATTTTCTAATTTCGCAACGTCGCGACCTAATGTCTTTAACTCTAATTGACAATTTTTTAGAACAGATTGCGCTAAATGCGAAACATAATTTTCTTGAACGACTAAGTTATCTTCGTGATCCATAAATGCCATTTCTGGTTCAATCATCCAAAACTCAATTAAATGGCGACGTGTTTTAGATTTTTCTGCACGGAAAGTAGGTCCAAATGAAAATACTTTTCCAAGTGCCATTGCAGCTGCTTCCATATAAAGCTGACCACTTTGAGAAAGATATGCATCTTCATCGAAGTATTTCGTATGGAACAATTCTGTTGTACCTTCTGGAGCACTTCCAGTTAAGATTGGTGGATCAACCTTAACAAATCCATTTTCATTGAAGAACTCATAAGTAGCACGAATAATTTCATTACGAATTTTCATTACAGCATGCTGTCTACGAGAACGTAACCATAAATGACGGTTATCCATTAAAAATTCTGTACCATGCTCTTTTGGTGTAATTGGAAAATCTACTGATTCATGGATTACTTCTACATCCGTTACATTTAATTCAAATCCTAATGGTGAACGCTCATCTTTACGTACTGTTCCAGTAACATAAAGTGAAGTTTCTTGTGTTAATGCTTTTGCCTTTTGGAAAATTTCTTCTCCAACTTCTTCTTTCACTACAACCCCTTGAATGAAACCTGAACCGTCTCGTAGTTGTAAAAATGCGATTTTTCCGCTTGAGCGTTTATTTGCTAACCAAGCTCCGATTGTAACTGTTTGATCAACATATTTATGTACTTGTGATATTGTCGTTTTCAAAAATAACCCTCCAAAACATATGTATAAATAATGTAAATATTCCTATAAACATATTCATTATACCCTTCAAATCTCTCTATATCAACGTTATCTGATAAAATATGACAGAAAGATTCTCGGGTGGATATAAAAAAATGAAATAATTAACTCTTGATTCCACTTAAAATGATAAAAGCTAAGCATTTGCTTAGCTTTTATCAAGTCTTAACTCAGATGAGGAGTTGAATTTTCTTCAGTATCTCACCTTATAAGAAGCAACGAAAAAACGTGCGCTTGTAAAATACAGACCAAAAATTAGCTAGGGATACTCGCTTTCATAAATTGCTCAATACGTTCTAGCGCTTTATCCAGTTGTTCTTGTGATGTTGCATAAGATAAGCGAATATTTTCAGGTGAGCCAAAACCAGATCCAGGGATAACAGCTACACTTGCTTTTTCAAGTAATTCTGTCACAAATTCATCAACATTGTTGAATCCTGCCATTTTAGCGGCTTCTGTAACATTTGGGAATAAATAAAATGCACCATTTGGTTTTACGCATGTGAAACCTGGAATCGTTACAAGTCTCTCATATGTTTTATTTAAACGATCCTCGAATGCTACTCTCATTTCTTCAACAGGAGCATCTCCCATTTCATAGGCTTTAATTGTAGCAATTTGTGCCATTGTTGTTGGATTTGATGTTGAATGACTAGCAAGATTTGTCATCGCGTTAATAATTTCTTTATTACCAACTGCATATCCAATTCTCCATCCCGTCATTGAGTGAGATTTTGATACACCATTAATAATAATTGTTTGCTCTTTTAATTCAGTGCTTAATTGTGCTATTGATACATGTTTTGCACCATCGTAGACTAATTTTTCATATATCTCATCAGAAACGATTAAAATATCATGTTTTAAACAAACTTCACCAATTTCTCTTAATTCTTGTTCAGTATAAATCATACCAGTAGGATTACTTGGTGAGTTTATGATAATTGCTTTCGTATTTTCAGTAATTGCTGCCTCGATTTGTTCAGGCGTTACTTTAAATTGTTGATGCTCATAACCTTCAATAAATACAGGTACACCTTCAGCAAGAATGACTTGTTCAGGATAACTTACCCAATAAGGAGTTGGGATAATTACTTCATTGCCTGGGTCTAAAATTGCTTGAAACAATGTATACAGTGCATGTTTTGCACCATTCGTTACAACAACTTCAGCTGGCGAATAGCTTATTCCTTGATCCTTTTGTAATTTATCACAAATTGCTTTTCGAAGTGTAGGAAGACCATTTGATGGCGTATACTTTGTTTGGCCGCTCATCATTGCTGCGTATGCTTCTTCAATAATTGCAGTTGGTGTATTAAAGTCAGGTTCTCCTGCCCCTAAACCAATTACATCGATCCCTCTATCTTTCATTTCCTTTGCTTTTGCTGTAATAGCTAGTGTTGTCGATGGTGTTAACGCGCTTACTCTTTTTGCTAGTTTCATCATTTCTTCCCCCTAGATACTATAACGTTTTAAAAGCTCACCATTTTCAAAAGCAGCATAATAAAAATTAAAACGCCCTTGTTTATCTATATATACTACTTCCCATAATGGAATTTTGTTCTCTATTCCTAACTTAACTTTATGTATTTCTTTTGGCTCTCTTTCATTTGTTACTTTTTCTATAATTTCTTGCTTTGTTAAACCTTCACTTTTTTTCCTAGCGATAATATTTCCATCCTGTACCCAAGCAATTATTTCATTATTTGCATCATCTTTACCCGTTAAAACAATAGCTTGTTCTTTACCATGATAGTAATCAGTACTAGCAACAGTTTTTATATAGCCTTGTTTAACTGCAAGCTCTTCTGCTTTCTTTTTATCATCATTTAAAGGTGATAAAGAAGACTGGTAAGTTGATATAAAAAATAAAGCTAGAAATACAATGCCTAATCCAAGGATGATAAACCATTTTTTCATATATACCTCATTTAAGTTCGATAAATTGTAAACACTGCGTTTGCTGGATTTTCTTTATCAAGTGCAAGACCAAACATTAAATCCTGTTCTTTTAATGTTCGATTTAAACTATCAACAATTTTATAAAGTTCCTTTGTATATTCAATCTTTGTTGTTGATAACACTTCAATCTTTGTATTCATGTTGCTCCTCCTAAAAATGTATATGGATATACATCACAATATTGTCATTATACCACACGAAATAACTGATTCCCCTATATTCTCATGCTAATTGTTTAAAAATGTCTAAAAATCGTTTAATAGTTCATCAATTGTATTTATTTTGATTTTATTTCCAGGAATAAGCTTCAAAAATTCTTCTCCATAATTTGCATTGATAATACGATTATCCAATACAAATAACGACCCTTGATCTTTTTCATTACGAATTAAACGTCCATAGCCTTGTCTAAATTTAAATACAGCGAGTGGTAGAGCTAAATTCGAAAACGAATTTTCACCAGCTTTCTTTATTAAATTTGATTTCGCAATAAACATAGGTTTTTCAGGATTCGTAAAAGGCAAGCGTACAATGATTAAACAATCTAATTCTTCATTGGGTAGGTCAATTCCTTCCCAAAATGTGTTTGTACCTAATAAAATTGTTTGTTTTGATTGTAGAAATTGTTTAATTAACCTTTGCTTCCCTCCTTGAGAGAAGCCTTGTGCTAAAACAGTAGCTTGAATTGAAATTGTTGAATCCACCAAATGATCATAGGTTTGTTTTAACAAGTCAAAAGCTGTAAATAAAACTAATGTTCTACCTTTTATTTTATTTGCTATTTTACTGATTGCATTTGCGGTTTGGAAAGCATAGTCTTCTAAAGATATATCTTTAATCCCTTTTAAATCAGTAGGTATATATACCTTCATACCTTGTTGAAAATCTAATGGAACTGGATAGATTTTTTCTATCACATTCTCTTCAGGTAATCCTAGAGTTGACTTCATATAATTAAAAGAATTTTTTAAACTCATTGTTGCAGATGTAAAAATAATTGAATCCCGTTCTGTAATTAAAAACTTGTTAATTAAGTCTGCATTGATTACTTTTTCACTATATAAAATTGTCGTATGGAATGAACCTTTTGATTCCGTATCCATCCATCTAATAAACTGCTCGTTTTGATCGAATAGGATTTCTTGTAATCCATTTTTCATCAAATATAATTGATCAATAATCATTTTAAATTCATTGATCATTGCTTTTTGAAATGAATTAGCTTTTAAAGCACTAGTCAATTTAAAGTATTGCTCACATTCTTTAAATAAAGAATTATTCGTATGGACTAATCGATTGGCACACTCAATAATGACTTTCCAGTTTTGACTAGATGTATTATTACCATTTAACGTAATTGATTGTCTTATATTTTCTTTATCAAATTCATTTTGCTTAGATAAGATAAAATCTCTCAGTAACCTGAATAGTTCATCTGATTCATATTTTATTTCTTTTATGAAATGATCTATTTTTTTCCACCATTTCACTCTATTTTCGTTCAACTCATCAAGTTTATATAATCGATGAACAAGTTCGTTTCCATCTGTCGTACTTAATCTGCTTAAATATTGATAATATTTTAAGCATGAAAATGTGGTCCCAAAAGTTTTCGATGATGTTTCTTCTAGCGAATGCGCCTCATCAATTACAATGGTTTTAACCGAGTTTAATAAATGCTCTTTATTTTTTAAAGTTGATAATAAATAAGCATGATTTGTAATAATTAAATCAGCAAGCATCAATTGATTTTTTGCTCTTTGATAAAAACATTTATGAAACCAAGGATTTGACCTCTTATTTTCACTTTCATCATTGCAGCATACTCGTTCCCATAAATGAATTCCACCAGATGGCAAGGAAAGCTCGTCTAGTTCTCCACTTTCTGTTTCAGTTAGCCAAACACAAATCATTGCTTTCGATAAAATACTATCGTAATTATCATCAAATTCATCGATCACATATTCAAATTTTTGCAAACAAAGATAATTTTTTTTGCTTTGGATCGAAGCCACTTTTAATTGAAAAGGCAATAATGTTTCAACTGTTGGCAAATGTTTTTTGGTAATTTGTTTTTGCAATGAAATTGTACTCGTACTAATGATGACCTGCTTACCAAATTGTTTTGAGAAAAAAGCTGACGGGATTAAATAACCAAAGGTTTTACCCACACCTGTGCTTGCCTCAGATAAAAGAATCTTTTTGGATTGAAAGGCTTCAAAAACATCTTGCATATAGGAAATCTGCTCTTCTCTTTTATGAAAAGTAGGCATTTCAACTTCCATTCGCTGGTTTAAGTCGCGCTCCAAGTATTCTTTAAACTCAACAAAGTCCTCTTCTTCTTGAGGTAAGCTGAAATTACTTTTTTTAATCGCGACTCTTCTAAATTCTTCAATATTTTCTTCTTTTATTGTAGACACTGATTTTTTTTGTATTAAATCTGAAATATAGTATGTAATATCACTTTTAAAGCTTTTACTTAAGTTTTCAAGTATTTTTAATGAAGCATATGGTAAATTTTCAAGCTTATTAAGTAAGATTGTTAATAATTCTGCCGTTACTTCAGCATCGCTATCAGCTTGATGTGGATTTTCATGTTCAATTTGAAATACTTTTGCTAAATCTGACAGCTTATAGCTTGATAATGTCGGATATAAAATTCTCGTCAATTCAACTGTATCAATTGATAGAGGATGGATTTTTGGGAGTCCAACCCGTTCGAATTCTTTTTGTAAAAATGTTAAATCAAAATGAACATTATGAGCTACAAAGTATGCATCCTCAAAAATTGGATATAATTCCTCTGCAATTTGTTCAAATTGTGGTGCATGAGACACCATATCTTTATGTATTCCTGTTAACTCACTGATAAAGGTTGGAATTTCAATAAGCGGATTGATAAAACTAGAAAACTGCTCTATTACTTCTCCGTTCTCAAGTACAAAGGCTGCAATTTGAATAATTCGATCTTGACCTCTACTGTTGTTACCTGTCGTTTCTAGGTCAACTACAACAAACTTATTCATTTTTTGCCACCTCCATTTTCTCTATTGTGATTATTTTGCATAAAACAAATTAAACAATACAAAAAAATCCCCTAAAAAGAGGGGATTTCCATTACTTAATTGTCCCTGCTATTTCTTTACCAATCATTTCGACAATTTCATTGTTATCATTTAAAATTGCAATATTTGGTACATGCTGTTCAAGCTTTTCTTCTTCAACTTGACCGTAAGCAATAATGATTACTTTGTCGCCCTCTTGAACAAGTCTAGCTGCAGCACCGTTTAAACAAATGACTCCACTTCCACGTTTTCCTGGGATTACGTAAGTTTCAAGTCGAGCACCATTATTGTTATTTACAATTTGTACTTTTTCATTTTCACGAACATCCACTGCATCCATTAAATTTTCATCAATTGTAATACTACCAACATAATTTAAATTTGCTTCTGTAACAGTCGCTCTATGAAGTTTTGCTCTCATCATTGTACGAATCATCTATTTTTCCCCCTACATACGATCAAATATCAACGATTATATTATCAATTAATCGAGCATTTGAAAATTTCACAGCAATTGCTATGATGATTTTTCCATTGATTGTATCTATTTTTTCTAAATTAGGATATGAATAAATATTTATATAATCAATCGTGCCAGACGTTTCTGTTTTTATTGTTTGAGCAATTTGTTCAATTAGTAGCTCAACATTATGTTCTCCATTTTTAATATCCTCTATAGCCTTTTGTAAGCTTTTATATAAGGATGGAGCTTCTAAACGTTCTTTTTCACTTAAATAAATATTTCTAGAACTTTTTGCTAATCCATCTTCTTCTCTTACAGTTGGAATTGCATTTAAAGTTACTGGAATATTATAATCTTCAATCAAACCTTCAATTACTGCAACTTGTTGAGCATCCTTTAATCCAAAATAAACATCGTCTGGACCAACAATATTAAACAACTTAGTAACGACTAATGCTACTCCGTCAAAGTGACCTGGTCTCTTTTCGCCACAAAGTACATCAACACGTTTCGTTACCTTCATTGTAGATTTTAATTCATTTGGATACATTTCATCAACTGTTGGATAAAATAGGTAATCTACCCCAGCATTACTTGCGATTTTTTCATCTCTTTCAAAGTCTCTTGGATATTGATCGAAATCTTCATTTGGACCAAATTGAGTAGGATTCACAAATATACTTAATACAACAATGTCATTTTTTCTTCTAGCTTCTTTTAACAAAGTTACATGGCCTTCATGAAGATAACCCATTGTTGGAACAAATCCGATTGTTTGATTAATTCGATGAGATTTCAGTTCATCTCGTAAATCTTTTATTTTATGAAAAACCTTCATTGCGAACTTCCCCCGTATAATGCCTTTAACTGTTCTTCTTTCATAGTGAAAGAATGTTTATCATCTGGAAACTGTTTAGCTTTTACTTCTTGAACATATGATGCAATTGCATTTTCGATTGTCGTCGAAACATTTGCATATTGTTTAACAAACTTTGCTACCTTACCAACACCATATGTTATTAAGTCATGATAAACAAGCACTTGACCATCACATTCAACTCCAGCACCGATCCCAATGGTTGGAATTGATAAATCATGTGTTATATCTTTTGCAATTTGTTTTGGAATACATTCTAACACAATTGCAAATGCGCCTGCTTCTTCACATTTTTTTGCATCATTAAACAATTTCATTGCACTTTCGGAATCTCGTGCTTGAACTTTATAACCACCTAAAACTCCTACTGACTGTGGCGTTAAACCTAGGTGAGCAACGACAGGAACACCAGCAGCTGTTAATGCTTTAATCACTTCTAATACATGTTCATCCGCACCTTCAAGCTTTACAGCATTCGCATTTCCTTCTTGCATGATTCTGCATGCACTTCTTAATGCTTCCTCTTTTGAAACATGATAAGACATAAACGGCATATCAGTCACAATGAAAGTATTTTTTGCTCCCCGTTTTACAGCTTTAGAATGATGGATCATGTCATCAACTGTTACTTTAATTGTTGAATCATATCCTAATACCACATTGCCAAGTGAATCTCCTACTAAAATCATATCCACTTCACTTTTTTCAGCTAATAAAGCTGATGGATAATCGTAAGCTGTAATCATTACGATTGAATCCTTGTTTTCCTTCATTGATACAAAATCCTTCGTTGTTTTCATCTCGTTTCCTCCTTTTGAATGAAGAGGAAATGGGGGCTACAATAAAAAACCTTTGCTCAGGAAAGAACAAAGGAAAATTGTAAACCATCTCATTCCTCTGTCCCAGTCCAATAATGGATCAAGGCAGACACATTTTTATCATAAAAGGTAATGCTTGGTGTAGTTCCTATTAGGATACCACCCATTTCAATCCATATTATAACAATTTATCGAGAAAACGACTAGAATTATTTATTAAATGATATATCTGCCGAATATATCGTATGGACTATACCAGCTGGATCTTCAATTAAAAGCTGACCTTCATCAGTGATACCAATTGCTTGACCGATGACTTCTTCAGTTAATGTCGTCGCTTTTATTTGCTTACCTAATGAGATCGCATAGCTTTCCCATAGAATTTTTATCGGTTTAAAACCTTTTTCTAGGAAAATTTCATAATACTTTTCAAATTCAGCTAGAATGACTTGAATTAATTTAGCACGCAAAAATGGTTGTCCTTTTTCAATTCTTAATGAAGTTGCAATATCTGAAAGCTCTAACGGATAGTCGCTCTCAACTTGATTTACATTAATCCCAATCCCAATTACGACGCTTTTAATACAGTCTGCATCACCTTGCATCTCTGTTAAGATCCCGCAAACCTTTTTCTTATTTATTAATAAATCATTTGGCCATTTTATATTTGGATGAATTCCCGTTACTTTTTCAATCGCCGATGCAATCGCAACCGCTGTCAGCAAAGTAAGTTGTGGGGCAACTCTAGGTGAGATTGAAGGTCTTAAAATCAAACTCATTGCAATTGCTTTACCATCTGATGTGACCCAATTTCTTTGTAGTCTGCCACGACCTTTTAATTGTCTCTCAGCAACCACGATTGTACCTTCTGGAGCATCATTCATTACCAATTCACTGGCAATAATTTGAGTAGAATTAACTTCTTCTTGATAGACTATTTGTCGACCAAATTTTTTAGTTTCTAACCCGAGTTGGATATCTGTAGAAGTCATTCGGTCAGATTTACCAATTATTTTGTATCCAACTTTACGAACAGCTTCTACTTCAATGCCTTCTTCTTGTAGCTCTTTCATGTATTTCCAAATTGCGGTACGTGAAATTCCTAATTTATCACTTAAATATTGTCCTGATAAATACCTGTCATGATTTTCCGTGAATAGTTGTATAATTTGTTCTTTTACTTTTGATGCCACGTTTGAAACCACTCCTTTATCGCAGGTTGGTTATTGGTTAATTTTTGTTCTACAATTAGCTTTTCTATTTCACTAATCACTTCTTTTAACCATGGTCCAGCTTTTTCATTTGTCCATTTTAATAAATCATTACCTGTAAAACATAATTCAGCTTTTGAATGAATTGGTAATTGCTTGAATTGCTCTGTTAATGATTGTTCAGTTCTTCTATTAGCAATATTCCCTAAAACACTTTGTAATCGCTCATACTTAATTGCATATTCTAATCCAGTATTGTATAAATTCGAATGACTCCACTCTAACTCTTCATTTTTCAACAATAAATATAACTTCATAATCTGTTTCATTCGTTCATTCGACATTTTCCAATTACGGAGAATAGACTCTGGTTGATCAAACTTTCCAATCAGTAAAATCAATGCCCAGAATTCTTCGATTGTCTTCAAATTTTTGATTGGCAACGTTTGTATTTTTGAAAAAATTCGTTTGCCATCTTGAAAGTTCGGAAGATGTTCAATTAAGTTCGTATCAATACATAATTGAATGGCTTTTTTTGGTGATTTTCCAATTAGCATTTTTTCAAATTCTACACTGATTCGTTCGGTCGCAATTTTTTCGATTAATGAACAATTGGCTTGTATTGCAAGAAACGTATCATTATGCATTGTAAAGTCTAGCTGGCTGACAAAACGAATTCCCCTCATCATCCGTAGCGCATCCTCATGAAATCTTTCGTCTGCATTACCTACAGCTTGTATTAATTTCTGATTGATGGCTTCTTCTCCTTTAAAAGGATCAATATAATTTTCATCTACATCCATTGCAATTGCATTCATCGTAAAATCTCTTCGTTTTAAATCTTCGAGGATTGATTTTACATAAATAACTTCCGAAGGTCTTCTATAGTCTTCATATGTTGATTCTGTGCGAAATGTTGTAATTTCGTATGATTCATTCTGTTCAATGACTAAAACTGTGCCATGCTGTAGACCAGTAGGCACAGTTTTTGAGAAAATACTCATTACCTCTTCTGGTAATGCGGAAGTTGCAATATCGATATCACCAATTTCCTTGTTTAGTAATTTATCTCTTACACAACCTCCGACAAAATATGCTTCAAATCCATTTTCGATTAGTTTTGTTAAGATTGGCTTTGCATTTTTAAATATATTCATGGTCAATTCAGCCCTAATAAATCCTTATAGATTGATAAATATTGTGAAAGAATCTGAGATGAATGGAATCGTTCCTTTACTAGTTCAATTGCGCGTTTAGAAATTTTCTGGTGCAATTCCTCATCTTTTAATAAATTTAGTGTGTGATACGTAATTTGTTCAATATCACCCAAATCACAAAGATAACCATTCTCACCATGTTCAATCACTTCAGGAATTCCACCCACTCTTGTACCGATACATGGTACGCCACATGCCATTGCTTCTAAAAGTACAAGACCAAAGCTTTCTTTTGATGATAATAACAGTTTCACATCACTCATCGATAATAATTCTTCAACATTTTCTTGTTTCCCTAAAAATAATACATCTTTTTCTATTCCAAGTTCATTTACTAATTTACAAAGCACTGAAAGTTCTGGCCCATCACCAACTAATAGAAGTTTCGCTGGGATTTCTTTTCGAACTAAATTAAAAACATTTACAACATCTTTTGTTCGCTTTACTTGTCTAAAATTAGATATATGAATAATGACTTTTTCATGTTCTTCTATTCCGTACTCAGCCTTTAATGCCCGACAATTCCGTTTATAGTAAACTCTTTCATCGATGAAATTGTAAACTGTTTGAATATCCTTATCCGGACTAACAAGATCATTTGTTTGAAGAATTAAATCGTTCGAAACAGCAGTAACTGCATCAGATTTTTCAATTCCAAATTTAATTAATTCTGTTAAAGATGGATCGTAACCTAGTACCGTAATATCCGTTCCGTGTAAAGTTGTAACAATTTTCACCTCATGGTGAATCATTTGTTTTGCTAGAAAAGCACAAACTGCATGAGGAATTGCATAATGAACATGTAGAATATCTAATTTTTCACGATTCGCAACTTCAGCCATTTTACTAGCTAAAGCTAAATCATACGGAGGGTACTGAAATACCGAGTACTGATTTACTTCTACAGCATGATAGTAAATATTTGGATTTACTTTATTTAATCGAAAAGGCATACTTGATGAAATAAAATGAATCTCATGTCCTTGCTCCGCTAATAATTTACCTAGTTCAGTAGCGATAACCCCAGAACCACCAACAGTAGGATAACATGTGATCCCAATTTTTAACTTCATTTTATCTCTCCTAATAATCTTCTCTGTATTCGTTCTTAAAGAAGCCAATCAGCATTTAGCAAAAGAGGTTTTTTACTCATAAACCCTTCACCATATGAAATACCTACTTCTTTTCCAATCATCTTTTCTCTAGCTATCACACTATTTACATAGTCATTTGTTAATGGCGTTACTACACCAGATTCACCAGGTGTAAATTGGCTTTCATATGCTTCTAAAGCCAATTGTTTATCATTAATTGTTTCTGAAATATCAACAATAAAATCCGGTTTGTGGAAGCCATTAATCATGTATTGGAAAACATTTTTGACTTTATGGGCTTCATAATTTGAAGATGAACTGTATTTTCGAATGCCTGCAGAAAAAACTGCTTCTTCAATTATTTTTGTACAATTACCATGATCTGGATGACGATCAATTTCATATGGAGAAAATACAATACTTGGTTTTGTCATTCGAATTAATTGAACGACTTCCTTAATGGCACCTTCATGTAAATAAAGTCCTCTGTCAGGTAATGACAAATTGAACCGTTTTTTAACCCCTAGTACTTCATCTGCTTTTTCAGCTTCTTTTCTTCTTGTTGTTGTATCACCGTTTGAGGAAAGTTCTGCTTCAGTTAAATCACAGATTGCTACTTTATATCCTAACTTTGTTAGTTTCGCAATTGTCCCAGCCATCCCTATTTCAACATCATCAGGATGAGCACCAAATGCTAACACATCAAAATAATCCAATTTATTCACTCACTTCCTAACTAACTTAAAAATTTTCTAATTGTCTTTGCTGTAATTGTTTGTCGCAATAGGTATTTGGTATACATTACATAGTCATACGTAAACCAGGTTCAAGAGCATTAGTTCTCATTGCATCTTGATGAAAGTAGATTCCATATCAATCCATAATATTTTCTAAGCCATATATAAGTTCAGAAAGCTTCATAACCTCTTCAATTGAAACCTTTACACCTGACATGAAGGATGCTCTATTCATAGAATCATGACGGACTGTTAATAATTGCCCGTCTCCTCCAAATAAAACTTGTTGGTGAGCAACTAATCCAGGCAATCTTACACTATGTACTCTCATGCCATTCATTTCTGCTCCTCTTGCTCCTTTTTCAGTTTCAACTTCACTTGGATGACCTTGTCGTTTATATTCTCGTGCTTCCTCGATCATTTGTACAGTTTTAAGTGCTGTACCAGAAGGTGCATCTAATTTTTGATCATGATGAAGCTCAATGATTTCGATGTCTTTAAAATATTTAGCAGCCATTGCAGAAAACTTCATCATTAAAATCGCTCCAATTGCAAAATTCGGCGCAATAATACAGCCTAAACCATTTTGGGAAGCTAGTTCTTTTAATTCAGCTAATTCATCATTCGTAAAACCTGTCGTACCAATAACAGGTCGGATGCCGTTTTTCAATGATAAAAACGCATGTTTTTTGCCAATTTCAGGCGTTGTTAAGTCAACTAAAACATCAAATTTTTCATTTTCAATACATTCTTCTAGCGTTTCATAAACAGCTGCTTCGCCTTGATACCCCGGATAAAACTGTTGAACAGTCCCACCGCCATACTTATAATCTACTGCTGAAACTAGCTCAAAATGCTCAGTTCTTTCGATTAACTGAAGTGCTTCAGTTCCCATCTTTCCTCTTGGTCCTGCCAAAACAACGCGAATTACTTTCTCCATACGATTCAATCCTTCCTTGTCCAACGATCTTTATCCCTAGTATTAAATTTATCCATAACCATATCATGGGCTTCTTGTAAATCGATATTTAAACTATTTGCCAAACAAATCATTACGAATAATACATCGCCCAGCTCTTCTTCAATTAGTTTTTCTTTTTCTGTACTCTTTTTTGGTTTTTCACCATATGTATGATTAATTTCTCTAGCTAATTCACCCATTTCTTCAGTTAAACGAGCCATCATTGCTAAAGGACTAAAATAACCCTCTTTAAATTGTCCAATATATGTATCTACTTCATTTTGCATTTCTTTCATCGTTTTTTCGTGCATACTAATATCAACTCCTCAACTAAATCTTATCGAAATGACCACATTTTGACAAATTATATATTATTTTACTTGAAAAAAATACAATATAAGATAAAAATAAGAGTTTAGGGTGATTTTAATAGTATGGAGGAAGTTTATGATTTTTAATTTGAAGTTACGTAACATCTTTTTTATTCTTTTAGGCTCTGCAATTTTTTCATTTGGTATTTTGAATATTAATATTCCAAACAACCTAGCTGAAGGAGGATTTACAGGGATTAACTTAATTCTTTTAGCAGAACTTCATATTCCTGTATGGATTTCAAATTTAGCGTTAAATATTCCATTGTTTTTTATTGGATGGAGATTACTTGGAACAGTTACAATGCTCTATACAATTATTGGAACAGTTGCAGTTTCATTTTTCTTAAAATTATTTGAGAAATTCCCATTTACAATTGATGTACACGGAGATTTAATGTTAGCTTCATTATTTGCTGGTGTATTTATTGGAGTTGGTCTTGGAATCATTTTTCGTTTCGGTGGTACAACAGGTGGTGTTGATATAATTGCTCGTCTAGTCTATAAATACAAAGGCATCAATATGGGTAAAACAATGTTTGTTTTCGACTTCGTTGTTATCACATTATCATTATTAACATATTTAAAAGCTTATGAAGCCATGTACACATTAGTTGCTGTATTCGTTGGAGCAAGAATTATCGACTTCATGCAAGAAGGAGCTTATGCTGCACGTGGAGCAAATATTATTTCAGATAAAAATGATCAGATTGCTGCCCGTATTATGAAGGAGATGGAACGAGGAGCAACTTACTTAAAAGGTACTGGTACTTTTACTGGTGAAAGTAAAGATGTTTTATTCTGTGTCGTTCCAAAGAATGAATTAGTGCATTTAAAAAATATTATTCAAGATATTGACCCTCATGCATTCGTTGCTGTTACAGAAGTTCACGATGTATTGGGAGAAGGCTTTACACTTGATGAAAATAAAGTTCCGATTCAACCATAAAAAAAAGAGGTTCTTAGCATATGCCTAAGAACCTCTTTTTGCATTAATCTTCGTCGTTTTGCATTCCTGTATAGATTAATACTAAACGTAATAACTCCAGCACTGCTACAGCTGCTGCTGCTACATATGTTAATGCTGCTGCATTCAATACACGTTTTGCATACACATTTTCGTTCGAATTAATAATCCCACTTGTTGTCAGTTGAGTTAATGCTCGGCTAGATGCGTTAAATTCAACTGGTAAAGTTACAACTTGGAATAAAACACCAAGTGCTAAAAGGAGAATACCTACTAATAACATTCCTGATGCCTGCGAAAAGATCCCAATTAAGATAAAGATCCACGAAAAGTTTGAGCTGAAATTTGCGACAGGTACTAAAGAATGTCGAAATCTTAAGAAGCCATAATCTTTTGCATCTTGGATTGCATGACCTACTTCGTGCGCTGCAACTGCAGTACCTGCAACAGTATGCCCATGATAATTCGCTGATGATAAACGAACTACTTTGGCACGTGGATCATAGTGATCTGATAAATATCCACGAGTTTCTTCTACTGCAACATTAAACAATCCATTATCATTTAATATTTTTCTTGCTACTTCTGCACCTGACATGCCTGATGTAGAGCTTACTTTTGCATATTTATTAAATGTAGATTTAACTTTAAATTGTGCATAAATCGGTATGATTAATACAATTAGAAAGTAAATTAAAAAGCCCATTACTATTCCTCCAAAGAAAGATATTTTAGGATATTGTAATGATTAAACGAGAAATTTGTCAATCATTATGCTCTCTTTGCTTTTTGTTTTTATTGCGCTCTCCTATATATTTTCTCCATCCCACATAACAAAGAGTACCGACAATAATACCACCTGTTGTAAATAATGTCCAAAATGTTGCTGGTGGAAATATTGAGTTTCCTTGTTCAAAAATCATTAATAACTCTGTTTGAGTTTGATCTAATTTTTGACTAAATGCAGGTAAAGCTTCTTTGTTTACACGATAGTCATCTAAAAATGAAACGAGAGAATTGATTTTCTTTACTTCATCATACGAGAGATCACTTAATAAACTTGGATATATAATCTCAAATTGGTGTAAAAACTGATTTAGTTGAATATCATATGCTTCTGTATTGCCTCTTTCAAACGCTGAGTCCATATTATGTAAAGGTGTCATAACTGCATTTTTCATTTCTTTCCACATCGGCTGAACAGACGTTTCCCTAGCGTCAATTAATAGTCTTAATCCAAGTACTTTTGCAATTTTTTCTTGTGAATCACTGGCATCATTTTCTAATGTTTGCAAAGCATTTTGGAATGTAACTGAAATTGTTTCTAAATCTTTTGGTGTAAAATCCTTATTCTTTTTAGCATTTTCCATATACTTTACTTCAAATTGTTCAATGAGATTTGCACTATGAACATAATCACCTTCTTGAACTAAAGATAGTGATTTTTCTATTAGAGTTGTTTCCGAATCTATTTTAGCTAAACCTTTTTGATGGTGAAATGAAAAGAAAATAAAAAAAATGCTGATTCCCACTATTAATTTTTTCATCAAATCCCTCCCTCATAACTACTAATAATTATGAGAGAACGGACAAGAATAGAACTGATCAGATGGAAGCTCTATTTTTAAAAATTAACTGGAAATAAGCAATTAAAATCACAAATATTGATAACCAAAAAGTAAATAAAGCAATCCAATCTATGTAAAATCCAAGCATATGATATGTAGGCATTGTTCCAAATACATAATCAAAAATTAAATCTTGTAAAATCCATATACTAGCAAGCGCTAAATGCCATCTCTTCACTTTAAACATAGGGGCATAGAGAATCGCTTGAAGTGCCATGCAGCCATGCGAGAAGATTAACATATAAGCAATCTTATCAAGTCCACCATCAATATATAAAACAGCTCCATTCATGGCAACTGCCCAAATACCATATTTAACTAAACTTACATATGCTAATGCTTCTATTAATCCATTTTGTTTTCTAAATATCCATAATAATAAAACAAAACAAAAAAAGAGTGATGCAGTTGGGCTATCTGGAACAACAATTCGGAGCCAGCTCGGTGTCTCAATTAATTGAGATTTGTACCAGTAATAGCCATAGATTGTTCCAAGTACATTTACTATGAATAAGGCAATTAAACTCGAACGTAGCCTCATTAAACTGTAAAGAATGTTCACATTCACACTTCACTTTCATTTGTACTTTATGACTATACTTATTTTATAACACAAAGTTCACAATTCCAATGACAAAAGACCTATCAGACATGTTACTATTTCAGTATAAAATATGTATTAAAAAAAGAGTCGAAAATTCGACTCTTCTTTATTATTCAGCTGCTTGACCAGCTTTTGAAACAAATTCAGCTAGGATTTTCAGTTCTTCATCAGTACCTTTAAATACACCAGCTGGCATTGCTTTTTGACCGTTTTTTGCAATTTCTGCAATTTCTTCAGGTTTTAAACCACTGTTTTGAAGACTAGGCGCTGCCGCTCCACCTTCAAGGTTATCACCATGACATGATACACATGTATTTGTTTGTAATAACTTATATGCAGGATCTTCTTTATTTAGTTCAACAAAGGCACGGATTTTACCTTGCTCTTTTTGTTTTTTCCAATCATGGTGAGCAGTTGCTTCCCATGTTAAATAAATAACCCCTGCAAAACCAAGTAACATAAAGCCAGTAGCTAAAGGACGTTTAGAAGGTCTTCTTTCTGTACTACGGTCTAAAAATGGCGCTAATAATAAGCCACCAAACGCTAGACCAGGAATTACGAAAGCACCTAATACGTTATAGTCACCTGAAGCAAAGCTATATTTTAAGAATTGATATAAGAATAAGAAATACCAGTCTGGTAATGGTGTATAACCAGTATCAGTTGGATCTGCAACCCTCTCAAGTGGAGATGGATGTGCAATTGTTAATGTTAAGAATCCAGCTAAGAAAACTGCTCCTACCATCCATTCTTTTAATAAGAAGTTTGGCCAGAATGCTTCAGTTTTACCAGGATACTCAGAATAATCTTTTGGAATATTTGCTTTACGACCTGCCATTGCAGGTACACGTGAGTCACCTACAAATTTCATTCCTTTACCGCGATGCATGTTCTCCCTCCTTTATTCGACACACTTTAGTCTGTAACTAAAGCCCATGCACTAAATCTTATAGTGGACCTGAAATACCTTGCTTACGAATGATTAAGAAATGCGCACCCATAAGAGCAAGTAAAGCACCAGGTAAGAAGAATACATGAATTGCGAAGAAACGAGTAAGTGTTTGTGCACCAATGATTTCTGGATGACCTGCAATTAACGTTTTTACTTGCTTACCAATAAATGGTGTTTGTTCAGCAATTTGCAGACCTACTTTTGTCGCAAATAATGCTTTCATATCCCAAGGTAATAAATATCCAGTAAAGCCTAATCCAAGCATTACGAAGAAAATTAAAACCCCTACAATCCAGTTAAGCTCACGAGGCTTTTTATATGCGCCTTGGAAGAATACACGTAAAGTATGTAAAAACATCATAACAATTACTAAACTTGCACCCCAGTGATGCATACCACGAACGATTTGTCCGTATGCAACGTTGTTTTGTAAGTAATAAACAGATTCCCATGCATTTTTAATATCCGGAACATAATACATTGTTAAGAACATTCCAGATAAAATTTGAATTACTGTAACGAAAAATGTTAATCCACCAAAGCAATATACGAATGCTGAAAAATGATGTGCTGGATTAACGTGTTCAGGTACTTCATGATCAGCGATATCTCTCCACAGAGGTGTAATTTCTAATCGCTCATCTACCCAGTCGTAAATTTTGTTTAACACGATTATTTTCCTCCTTGTGGTAACGCTTTACCAAGATAAAAAGCATCTTTTTCCACTTTTACTTGATATTGATCTAGTGGTGCAAGTGGTGGTGTTCCTTTGATATTTTGACCGCTTTTTTCGTAACGACCACCATGACATGGACAGAAAAATTGCTCTGGATGTTCTTTGTTGTCATTCCAACCTACTGTACAGCCTAAGTGCTTACAAACAGGTGATAATGCGACAATGTCTCCATTTTCGTCCTTGTAAACCCATGCAGAATGAGGAGCATCAGATTTTACCCAACCATCAACTTGCTTAACTTTAAAGTCAAATCGTTTTGGTTCATTTGTTAAATCTTTCAGTAATCCTACCTGCACTAATGATCCAGCTTCTTCTTTTTGTAAAACTGGGTCAATTGCAAAGCGTGCTAATGGCATTAGCATTCCTGCAGCCATGAAACCGCCTACACCAGTTAACGTGTAGTTTAAGAACTGGCGTCTTGAAACCTTTTCACTCATGAAAATTCCCCCCTCTATCACAAGTACTCCTGTACGGACAACAGCTATAATAATAAAACTAGGACACTTTCATAATATAATAACAAATTTAGAAGGTCAATAATATCCTAATAATAATCATATTAATAATGTTGTTTTTATTTTTATCCCCATATTTTAGAAAATAATGCATTTAAATGCGTTAATTGTTTATCAACAATTACTCTTTGCGTAGTCTCATCTAAATTATTAATGTTTAGTGCTGGTAACCAAATTAAAGTTTCGTTAAACTCAGCATTTAATTGTTTCCAATCATAATCACATGTCAAATAAAAAACATGTTTCATTCCACTTTGGATAAACTCTTGATGCCACTCATTTAAACGGTCTAATTTGTTGTTTTCCCCTAATAAATAAGTAAATTCTGGAGCAATTACAACCCTACCTTTATATGTACGTTCAATTTCTGATGTAAGAATAATTAGATCCTCACGTTGCTCTGCAAGACTGATCTGATCCTTATGTAAAGATACAGGACATAGTGGCACAATGATTGTATCTATGTATTGTTGATGTGCTAAAACCTGTTCTAAATCACTTGTCGTCCATTTCATTTTGCTTCCTTCTTCCTATTTGAAAATACCTTAAACATAATTGTGAAATTTTTGTGAACAAATATCTATTTTCCATTTAACCATATAATACTATTTTAAGAAAGAAAAAAAGCCCTCAAAAAATGAGGACTTTCAGTTAATCAATTCTTTAAGTAATTAACGTTTTTAATTGATTTGTTAATTCCTGAAACCTTTTTGCATCTTGTTGATCTAAGGCTTCATCAATCAGTCTCATTAAACGATCTCTTTGGAAATTTATTAATGAATCAGAAAGGAGCTTTTCAGCGATTACCCGATCTTTTTCATTGCTGCTTAAGTTTTTTGGTAAATGAGGATTCTCTTCTAAAACTGAAACAAACATTGGATATTGAAAAGAAGATTTAAAATTCAATTGGATATAAATATCTTCATCCCTATTCAGGCGAATATCATGAAATGACTTTTCTGCATCTGTCGTCATTACATTTTGTTTATAAAAATGGAATGGCACTTCTTTCACACAGTTTGTCGACATCACTAATCCTCTTGGACAATACTTAGACTGTTCTACAAAATGAACTTTTTTCATTAAGTAATCATGGCTCATTAAATAATTTAAGATCCAAACACATTCTCTTTGCTTAAGTTGAAAATTACTTAAAAACCATTTCACAAAATCCTTCTTCTCGTTCACAGATACAGGGGTTGCCATTTTATAAATCCCTCCTCTGTCCATCATATTTGTCCCCTTTTTGGCGAATAAAGAATATTACATAATTTCATTTATTCTGTCAAGACGTTCTCTTACTTCTTCCTGCAGGTATTCATCATCTTGAAGTTTTAAATATACCTCTTTCGCTTCCTGAATTAAGCCTTCTTCAAATAATAAATCTCCGAATTCCTTTAGGAAGGAAATTTCTTGGTTAAAGTCATTATATGCTAAGCGATATTGATTTAATGCCAAATCATATTTTTCAATTCCGTAATATGCTTTTCCTAAGTCCCAATTAAAATGAGGATCAGAAGCTCCATGCTCTATTGCCAATTCAACGCTACCAATAATTTCATCGAAATCTTCTTCTTCAAATAAAATCCCCACTAATAATTGAACTGCCTCAATTAATGATGGATCATAAATTAGCGCTTCTTGTAAGTGTTTTTTACTTGAATCTAAATCTTTTAATTTACGAGCTAACTTGGCAGCTGACATAAGGCACTCTACATTTGTTTCATCCACCAATAAAGCTTTTTGTAAAATATCGTAGCCCTCTTGATATTGTCCTTCTACGTCAAAAGCTTTACTTAACCATAAATGAGCTACTAAGTACTCTGGGTCAAAGAAAATAGCTTCCTCGAAAATAGGGATACATGCTGCATAACGCTCTGCTTGAAACAATGTAATACCATAACCTAATAATGTATGAAAGTCTTTTGATTGTTCGATCCCTTTTTCATAAAAAGGAATTGCTTCTTCCCATTCACCTTCTGCACTTAAGCTTTCAGCTAATCGTAATTCTTTACTTACGCCATTTACTTCAATATCTTGATTCATTAGCTTCTCGTAGAATGGAATAGCCTTTTTATAATCATACTTACTAAAGTAATATTCTCCTAATGCAAAATCTACAACTGGTTCATTCGGTAATATTCTTTTTGCTTCAAATAATTTTTGTTCGGCAACTTCATCAAGCCCTTGAACTTGATATAAATCTGCCATTAAAAGTAAAGCTTGAACCTTTGTTTCATTATTTTCTTTTATAGTCAATAAGATTTCCAGGGCTTCATCTTCTAAATCAAGATCCAATAGTAGTTCTGCATAAATAATTTTTAATTCTTCATCGTCATCATATAAATACACTAGATCTTCAATAATATTTTTTGCTTCATCAAGTAATCCTAATGATTGAAAAAGAATTGCAGCTTCGTATTTTTCTTCATCATTTGCATTTTTTACACTATTTTTTAAAACCTCTAATCCTTTTTCAGTTTGACCATTTTCAATAAGCTGAACAGCTTCATAAATATTACTCATTAAAACACCTCTTAATCCGAACTTCTTACTTTAATAATTCTTGTAATTGCTCTTTAAAATTTGGGAAAGATACTGCTATACACTCTGTATTTTCAATAAAAGTTTCACCATCTGCAAGTAGAGATGCAACTGATAACATCATTCCCATTCTATGATCGCCGTGAGAGGCTACATTTGCGCCATTTAAAGCTTTATTACTTCCTTGTATAATCATACCATCTTTTGTCGCTTCAATGCTTACTCCAAGTTTTGTTAGTTCTGTAACGACTGTTTGAATACGATCTGTTTCTTTCACTCTTAACTCTTCAGCATCTTTAATAATCGTTTCACCTTCAGCTTGAGAGGCAGCTAAAGCCAAGATTGGTAATTCATCAATACAAGTCGGTATCTCTTCACCACCGATTATTGTACCTTTTAATTTTGCTGATTTCACTCGTAGATCTGCAATAGGTTCACCATTTACAACTTTTTCATTTTCTAATGTAATATCCGCACCCATTCTATCTAGAACTGTCAAAATTCCAATACGTGTTGGATTAACCCCAACATTTTTTAATAGGATTTCACTATTAGGTATAATTGAACCAGCTACTAGGAAGAATGCCGCTGAAGATATATCACCTGGTACAGTCACATTCGTAGCTTTTAATTGTTGACCACCTGTAATAGAAACGGTATTTCCACTAACATCTAATTCACACCCAAAAGCCTTTAACATTCTTTCAGTATGATCACGAGATTTTTCAGGTTCAGAGACGATTGTTGTACCGTCTGCAAATAAACCTGCTAATAAGATTGAAGATTTTACTTGTGCACTTGAAACAGGTGATTCATATGAAATTCCTTTTAACTGGCCACCTCTAATTGAAATCGGTGTATATGTAGCATCATCACGTCCATCAATTTGTGAGCCCATCATTTTTAAAGGTTTTGTCACTCGTTTCATCGGTCTCTTTCCAATTGACTCGTCACCAATGATAACCGAATGAAACGGCAATCCACTAATGATTCCCATTAAAAGTCTTGCTGTTGTACCTGAGTTTCCAACATCTAATACCGATTCTGATTCTTTCAGTCCTTCAATACCATTACCATAGACAAGTACTTCATCCTTTTGAACGTCAATATGTACGCCTAGTTTTCGGAAGCAATCGATTGTACTTAAACAATCTTCCCCTAATAAAAAGTTCGTAACTTTAGTCACCCCAGTTGCTAATGAACCAAACATGATTGCTCTATGAGAGATTGACTTATCTCCAGGAATTGTAACTTCACCAACTAAACTGACTTTATGATTTGAATGTGAATTGTTCATTTTAGACACCTTTTAAAACCTTTCTATATGTTATTTACATTCCATTTTTATGGTTTCAAACCTTTTTTTTTAAGAAAAATCTGTTCGACTAATTACCCTAAATTATTCAATAAATTTGCGAAAATATATTTACTTACTTTCGCTTATGAAAAGTTCTTTAGAAAAAGAAAATGATATTTTGATTGATTGTCGTATCAAAACATCATTTCCTATTAAGATTATTTAGTTAACATCGTAAGAAAACGATTCAATTGTTCTTTAATGACATGTTCATCTAATTCACATAAAATTGGTTTTCCGAAATCTTTTAATAGTACATAATTTATTTTTAAATCAATGTTTTTCTTATCTTGTTTCATTAATTGAATGATCGATTCTGTTTCTAAATCCATGTAAAAAGGATAATTAAGTTGTTTAAACCATTGCACAAGTTCCTGAAACGATAAGTCTACTTCAAATAACTGTTCACTCATATATACCGCAAAAAGCGTTCCAAATGCAATTGCTTCACCGTGAGTTGTTTTTGAATATCCTAAATACGCTTCTATTGCATGTCCCAGTGTATGACCTAAATTTAAATAAGCACGAATGCCACTTTCTCTTTCATCCTTTGAAACAATTTGATTTTTCACCTGAATTCCCATTAAAACGCATTTTTCAATTACATGTTGATCAAGGTTTTCAAGATGATGGATCTGATTCATCAACCAAGAAATATTGTCTTTAGATGAAATCAGTGCTTCTTTAATGATTTCAGCAAAACCAGAACGCCATTCATTGATCGGTAAAGACTGTAAAAAGTTAAGTTCATAGAGTACAAGCTCAGGCTGATAAAACGCTCCAACAATATTTTTAGCTGCTGGTAGATTGATCGCTACCTTACCACCGATCGCGCTATCATGAGCTAGTAGAGTTGTAGGCATTTGAACGAATCGTATGCCTCGCATATATGTTGCTGCAACAAAGCCTGCTAGGTCTCCAACGACGCCTCCGCCTAAAGCAATGATTAAACTATTACGATCCAATTTACTTTCAAAACATTTTGCTAAACACTTTTCATAGTAAGTGAAACTTTTACTTTGTTCACCACTTGGAATAATATATTCATCGAAATTTGATAACTGCTTTTTAACTTCTTCTAAATAATAAGGAGCAACATGATCATCAGTAATGATCAATATTTTCGAAACTTTCGGTGAAAAACCTTCAATCATAGACTGTAAACCATTTAATATATCAAATCCAATACAAACATTGTATTGTTTAGAGCTTGTATTGACAGCGATGACTTCCATTAAAACTTCCTCGCATACTCACGGTACTCTTCAATATTTCCTTTTAAACGGTCTAATTGATCAGACTCAAATTGCTCAACAATTGCTTTTGCAACCTCCCAAGCAACAATGTGCTCAGCCACGACTGAAGCTGCAGGTACTGCACAGCTATCAGAACGTTCGATACTTGCTTCATAAATTTCTTTCGTCTCGATATCTACTGTTTTTAATGGCTTGTACAATGTTGGGATCGGCTTCATAACAGCGCGTACGACAATCGGCATTCCTGTCGTCATACCACCTTCGAAACCACCTGCGTTATTTGAATGACGGTAATACCCTTTCTCTTCAGAAAAAGCAATTTCGTCATGCACTTCACTTCCAGGGACTGATCCAGCTTTAAAGCCGATTCCAAATTCTACACCTTTAAAAGCATTAATACTAACAATTGCTCCGGCTATTTTAGAGTCTAGTTTACGATCATAATGAACGTAGCTTCCAACTCCTGGTGGCATACCTTCTACAACAACTTCTACAATACCACCTAATGAATCTCCATTTTGTTTCGCTTCATCTATTAATTGTTTCATCTGTTCAGTCGCATCTTGATCGATACATCTTACTTCAGAATCCTCAGCTTGCTTATGTAAATCTGCTACATTTTGATATTCCATTTCTTTTGCTTTGACTCCACCAATTTCAATTACGTGGCTAGCAATTGTAATGCCCACTTCTGATAATAGTTTCTTTGCAACTGCACCTGCTGCTACACGAACTGTCGTTTCACGAGCAGATGAACGTTCTAATACATTACGAACATCCCTAAATCCATATTTTATCGCACCATTTAAATCTGCATGACCTGGTCTAGGTTTAGTAATACTTCTTTTACCTTCATACTCTAAATTTTCTAGAGGCTCAGCACCCATAATATTAGTCCAGTGAGTGAAGTCCTTATTTTCGACAACTAATGCGATTGGCGAACCTAATGTATAGCCATGTCGAACACCACTTGTAATTTGTGCAGTATCTTTTTCAATCTGCATTCTTCGACCTCTACCATAGCCACCTTGACGTCTACGAAGTTCAACATTAATTTCTTCTGATAATATTGGTAAACCCGCTGGAACGCCTTCAATTATCGTAGTTAATTGGGGACCATGCGATTCACCTGCTGTTAAATAACGCATTCCTTCACCTTCTATTTATGTAAGATTTAAAATTATTAGTTACTACTATATCACAACCTAATCTTAAATTAATATAAAAAAAGAACCATAAAATGGTTCTTATCACGATTTTTTATAAAAAAATGTTTCATTTGATGTAAAAGAATACTTTTCTGCATGAAAAATTTGTTCTGTACTCCCTACAAATAATATTCCATTTTGATTCAATGAATTTGAGAAATTTGTATAGATATCAACTTTAGCTTCTTCAGTAAAGTATATTAGAACATTTCTGCAAACGATGACATCAACATTTTTTTCATAAGCATCTAATAGTAAATTATGTTTTTTGAATTGAATTTGTTTTTTTAATTCGTCACTTACTTGATAGATTGTTCCTTCGTGTTTGAAATATTTCGCTAATAAATCTTTGGGTACATCTTTAATAGCTTTTTCATTATACACGCCAATTTTAGCCTTTGATAAAACATTCTCATCGAGGTCAGTTGCAATAATTTGAAATTGACTTGGCTTTAAATATTTTAATAAAATCATTGCGAGTGTATATGGTTCTTCACCAGTAGAGCATGCAGCACTCCATATTTTTAATTTGCTATTATTTTTCAATAAAGGTGGTAGAATGTTTTTTTCGAAAACGTCCCATCGATTGGGATTTCGGAAGAATTCAGAAACATTAATCGTCATACGATCTAAGAATTCATAATATAGTTCTTTATCTTTCTCCATGCCTTTAAAGAAATCGACAAATGATCGAAATCCCTTTTTCTCATATAAAGATTTTAATCTTCTTTTCATTTGCGATTCTTTATACAAGTATAAGTCAATCCCTGATTTCTTTTTTACTAAATTAATAAAATCAATATAATCGTCCATAATATTCCCCTACTATTTATTTAAAGATTCTGTTAAAAAAGAATGTTTGAATTCCATTCTAGGTACTTCGCTTTCCATGGGGCGTGACGACCCTGAGCCTCCGGGTCACACGATGTGGATCATGCATACTTTACGACAGGACATCGTGCTTTTAGCATGCCTACCTTGCTTGCCCTCCGGAGTCTCAAGTTTCCTGCATCTTCCATAGAAGTCTTCGCGCCTTCCATTCCAATTTCTCTCGAACCTGCTATTCTCTTTTCATACTCTTAATGTATTTAGCTAAAATCAACAATTAATATTATCAGTGACTATTTAAAAAAAGCCAGCAAATATCTGCTGGCTTTATCTTATCATATAAATTTTAGGATTAGTATACCCACTCTTTAATTAACTTTGAATATTCAATTAACTCTTCTTCTTTAAAGAAAATTCCAATTTCACGCTCAGCGCTAGCTGGTGAATCAGAACCGTGAATAATGTTTTTTCCTACTGTTGCAGCATATTCGCCACGAATAGTTCCTGGTGCTGAATCTTTAGGATTTGTTGCACCCATCATTTGACGTGCGGTAGCGATTACATTTTCACCTTCCCAAACCATAGCAAATACAGGGCTTGAAGTGATGAAATCTACTAATTCTCCAAAGAATGGACGTTCTTTATGCTCAACATAGTGAGTTTCTGCTTGTTCTTTTGATACTTGCATTAATTTTGCGCCTACTAATTGGAAACCTTTTTTCTCGAAACGAGATACGATTTCTCCGATTAAATTACGTTGTACTCCATCAGGTTTTACCATTAAATAAGTTCTTTCCATCATGCTCGACCCCTCTAGTTCAATTATGTATAAACAATACAGTAGAATAGTATCATCTATTTCCAAAATTATCAATAGTTAAAAATCTTATTATTTTAGAAAAATTGGAATCGCTTACAGTTGAGTAGGGAGTAGGCATCAAAACTTTTTTAAAGGGGCTCCTATTATTCATTAGTATCATACTATAAAACTTGTGTAAAACACTATAAAAAGCCAAAAGAGGCAGTTACAAAATGCAGTAGCATTTTATGGCTGCCTCTAATTCTTTCTATTACCGATATTTTTAGCAATTAAGATTAACATTTCTTTTGCTTCATGATCTGGCAATGTTTCAATGCATTTTAATGATTTATTTAGATATTCTTCACTGATTCTTCTCGCTTCTTTAATAAAGCTACTTTTACGTATTTGATTGATCAGTGGTTTGACCGTTTCTGGATTGATTCCTTCATAGATTGAAGTAATTTTTTCCTTTAGCGATTGATCTTGCATAGCAAAAAGTACAGGTAATGTAATATTTCCTTGAATTAAATCACTACCAGCAGGTTTACCCAATTCTTTTTCTGATGCCGTGAAATCTAAAATATCATCCATTATTTGATATGACATTCCTAAATAATATCCGTAATCTCTTAGTGATTTTTGAATTGATGAAGATGCACCCGATGCAATTGCTCCAATTTCACAGCTTGCAGAAATTAATAATGCCGTTTTTCGTTTAATTCTTCTCAAATAGCACTTTAAATTTTGTTCATAATTATATTTATCCTTGATTTGCTCTATTTCTCCTAAGCAAATTTCTAGAATTGTATTTGACAATTTTTGATGTGCTTCTGGTATCTCAATTTCAGACATGCACTCTAGCGCTTTGGCAAATAGAAAATCTCCGGCGTACATTGCAACTCGATTATCATATGTAGAGTTGATTGTAGGTTTACCTCTTCTTAGACTAGCTTCATCTATTACATCATCATGGACTAATGATGCCATATGAATGATTTCTAAAGTTGCCGCTACATGTTTAATAGATTGAAGGTTATATTGTCCAAATTTAGCACTAAGTAATACAAATAATGGCCTAATTCGTTTCCCACCTGATTGAAGTAGCTGTAAAGAAGCATCTTTCAATATAGGCTGAGACGAATTGACAGTTTGATGAAGTGTATATTCAATCTCGTTTATATCTTTTTTTAAATAAGAATACTTCCATTTAACCTTCATTCCGTTCACCTTACTATTCATTCCAATTTATAACTTACAATGTTAATTTTTCGGTTTTTTACCTAAATGCATTGCTGCAACACCAAATGTAAATGGTTTAATTTCAATATTTTCTAAACCAGCTTTTTCGAATAGTTTTGCAAGCTCTTTCATTCCTGGGAACGTACTTGCACTTTCTTGTAACCAAGAATATTCTTTAAAACTTTTTGCAAAGAGTTTCCCAAATATCGGCATTATAAATTTAAAATAAGCTTTGTAAACATGCTTAATTCCAAAAGTAGTTGGCTGAGAAGTTTCAAGACAGACTACAATTCCACCAGGTTTGACAACTCTTGTCATTTCTTTTAAAACTTGGTAATAATCAGGGACATTACGTAAACCGAATCCAATCGTCACGACATCAAATAAATTATCCTCAAAAGGTAATTCCATTGCATTACCATGAATTAAAGATACTTGAGTCAATTGTTGTTTTTGAACCTTTTCTTCACCAATTGAAAGCATATTTTTACTAAAATCTAGACCAAAAACTTTTCCATCTTTTCCAACTGCATCTGCTAATGCAATAGTCCATTCACCTGTTCCACAGCATACGTCAAGCGCTTTCATGCCTTTTTGGACATTCATAACTCGCATCGTCTGCTTTCTCCAAGCAATATGGCGTTGAAAACTAATAATTCCATTCATTTTATCATACTTGTTATATATTTTTTCAAACACATCATGGACGCGTTCTTCTTTTGATTGAGTCATGTAAACCCCCACTAAACTAATTACAACTTCTTGACTGTTATTAATTTTGTAATTGTAAGATTATTTTTGATATTACATCAAGTAATTGATTTTTATTTGTTTGAACACCTTGTAAAGATCCTAAATGCTTAATAAAATCAGAATCCCCACCATCTTTTATATGTTGACTCTCCTGATCTAATCTTGTGATCAAACAATTATTTTCGATTTTTTT
The DNA here is from genome assembly GCF_002128405.1 of Gottfriedia solisilvae. Classification (GTDB taxonomy): domain Bacteria; phylum Bacillota; class Bacilli; order Bacillales; family Bacillaceae_G; genus Gottfriedia; species Gottfriedia solisilvae. Next base: position 759,480 of record NZ_NETJ01000002.1, on the reverse strand, counting down.
GATTGATTCTGTTGAACCAATATATTTTGCAAAATGAACAAGTATCGTTGATTCAATCACTGTAATACATCTTAGTAATTCTTCTAATGAAGTAAATTTATGATGTACTAAATTAATTTTTTGCTCATTCATTTCTTTAACCGCATATGAAAGCTCTTTTATTAAACGAATCTCACCAGTACTAGATAAAGCCTCGTAGTATAGTCCGCTGTAGAAATCCCCTTCTAGAACAGTCAATTGTTTCTTTTCTCTATCTTGAGGTGTACCTTCGTATGTAGACACCAATTCGTGAGTATCAAGTGCGATTTGATGGATCATCAATGCTTTGCAGTAATGAATAATCTTTTCTTTTGCAAAATGATGCTGATTCATTAATTCTATGAGAATCGTCACTTTCACTTCATCGATTGTAGGTGGTAAGAGGTGTTTATTCAAATACGGATGCTTTATTGCATTTAATATTTGTGTTTTTACTTCGTTTTTTAACTGTTCAACGTTACTCATTATTTCCATCCAATCCATTAATTACTAACTTGTACTATTATACCATAAGAGTATTGTATGGTATAAACTGATTCACTTCTAATGTTAATGAATGCTTTTAAAAAAAGCAGGAAGACCTGCTTTTTTTAATTGATGTTAGTTTTTTGAATGAATCATAGAAAGAATTTCGTTTCTACCTTGAACATCTTCCTTTAAAGAACCACGTACAGCAGTCGTAACAGTTTTTGAACCAGGCTTTCTAACGCCACGCATTGACATACACATATGCTCCGCTTCAACAACTACCATTGCACCATGAGGCTCTAATACCTCCATAATTGCGTCAACAACTGATGAAGTAATACGCTCTTGTAATTGTGGACGTTTTGCGATTGTTTCAACTGTACGAGCTAATTTACTTAATCCAGTTACTCTACCATTTCTAGGGATATAAGCAACATGAGCTACCCCGTAAAATGGTAATAAGTGATGTTCACACATAGAATGGAATGGGATGTCTTTTACTAATACCAATTCCTCATGATCTTCACCGAATACTTTATGTAAATGTTCCTTCTCATCTTGATGCATACCTGAAAAAACTTCTGCATACATTTTCGCTACTCGCTTAGGTGTTTCAAAAATACCTTCACGATTTGGATCGTCACCAATAGCCTCAAGAATTTGGCGAACTGCTTGTTCAATTTGTTCTAAGTTTACTTCTTTCATTAACTGATCCCCCATGCATAAAAAAAATTCTAATATTCATTTCTATCAGATTTGTTTATTTTAACATATTTCTTTTTTTATAAGCAAAAAAAGAAGGATGCAATATAAGCATCCTTCTATTTCGCTTAAATTATGTAATTATTTTACAGCATCCTTAAGCGCTTTACCAGGTTTGAAAGCTGGAACTTTACTTGCAGCGATTTCGATTTCTTCGCCTGTTTGTGGATTACGTCCTTTACGAGCCGCACGCTCACGTACTTCAAAGTTACCAAAGCCGATTAATTGTACTTTATCCCCGTTTTGTAACGCACCAAGAATTGATTCGAATACAGCATCAACTGCTAAAGTAGCTTGTTTTTTTGTTAATTCACCAGCTTCAGCAACTGCATTGATTAAGTCTGTTTTGTTCATGTCTTTCACCTCCTCCCAAAAAAGTTATAATTTAAGTCTTATTTTCATTAGTGACCAAAATTCAATATTTTATACAACAAATACCAATAATTTCATTGTCATGCCTTATATTATACGATTCTATCGCATATTTCAATATGTTTTAGAAGAAAATGTTGGAATTCCTCGAAAAAAATAGTAACTTTTCTGAAAAGTAGATAGAACTTTGTGATCTTTACAAAAAAAATGTTAAAAATGAGTTAAAACACTTGATTTTTATAGGTTTTTCCATACAAAAAAAATCAGATGGATGTCTCACCATCTGATTCATTAATGATCACAGGATAATCGCAATTAAACCGCCACTACCTTCGTTAATAATTCTTTCCAATGTTTCTTTCAATTTATATCTTGCATTTTCTGGCATCAACGATAATTTTGCTTGAATACCTTCACGCACGATTGAGCTTAACGAACGACCGAAGATATCTGAGTTCCAAATTGAAAGTGGATTATCTTCAAAGTCTTGCATTAAATATTTAACAAGCTCTTCACTTTGCTTTTCAGTACCGATAATCGGCTCAAAAGTTGATTCAACATCTACTTTAATCATATGGATAGATGGTGCAACAGCTTTTAATTTTACGCCGAATCTCGAACCATGTCGAATGATTTCAGGCTCATCTAAGCTCATATCTAATAGCGAAGGTGCTGCAATTCCGTAGCCCGTTTGTTTAACCATTTTTAACGCATCTGCTACTTGATCATACTCTTGCTTCGCATGAGCAAAATCCTGCATTAGCTCTAATAAATGATCCTTACCACGGATTTCAACCCCAACAACTTCTTTTAACACTTGATCATATAATTCATCTGGAGCTGATAAATCAATTTCTGCTACACCTTGCCCCATATCAATTCCAGCAAGTTGTGCATATTGGATAAATTCATAATCAGTAAATTGACCGACTACATAATCAACATCTCTTAGACGTTTAATATCTTTAACCGTTTCCTGAATTGCTTCTTGGTAACTTTGACGTAACCAATGGTTTTCTTTTAATACAAGTACCCAGCTTGGTAAATTCACATTAACCTCTAGTACTGGGAATTCATATAATGCTTCTCTTAACACGTTCATTACATCGCCTTCGCGCATTGCTTCTACACTTAGCGCAATAACAGGAATGTCGTATTTTTGTGAAAGCTCTTGTCTTAAACTTTCCGTGTTTGGATGATAAGGTTGTGAAGAATTAATGACCATAATGAACGGCTTACCAACTTCTTTTAACTCTTCTACAACTCGTTCTTCAGCTTCAATATAATCATATCTTGCAATCTCACCAATCGTACCGTCAGTCGTTACAACCACTCCAATTGTAGAGTGTTCTTGAATTACTTTTCTAGTGCCAATTTCTGCTGCTTCATTAAACGGAATTGGTTCTTCATACCATGGTGTACTAATCATTCTTGGACCATTTTCATCTTCATAGCCTTTAGCACCTGGTACACTATAACCTACGCAGTCTACTAAACGAATATTTACATCTAAACCATCTGCTACATGAATTTTTACACCTTGATTTGGTACGAATTTTGGTTCAGTTGTCATGATTGTTTTACCAGCAGCACTTTGAGGAAGTTCATCATGTGCTCTAGCACGATCCGCTTCATTTTGAATATTTGGAATAACAACTGCTTCCATAAATCTTTTAATAAATGTCGATTTACCAGTACGAACAGCACCTACTACACCTAAGTAAATATCTCCTCCAGTGCGCTCGGCAATGTCTTTAAAAATATCTATCTTTTCCATGTGTTCCCCTCCCGATTTATCAATACATGGGAATAATTGACTTGAAGTAGTATGCCTATGACAATATCATTCTATGATGTTGTCCTAGAGAGTTATGACAAGATTTTTTAATTTTTCTTATCAATTTTTTTAGGAAGAAATAAAAAAATCCTTCGATAAAATGTATTCTTTTATCAAAGGATTATGATTTTATTTATTTAATTTTGTTCTAAAAATACCGGTTGTCCATCTTTAATCGTATACGGTAATGAATAAGCTGGTAAGATTGGTGAGTCTTTTACTAAGATTTGACGGATATCTTCACCGGTTTTCATTTTCTTAGCATCATTTAATTTTTCAAATAAATCGATTGAGTAATCCACGTAAAATTCTCCATCATTGCCCATTACGATTGGTAAGTTTTTTTGACTATATGGACTTGTTACAAATGGTTCTTCTTTAAAGCCCATCTTTTTGTAGTTTAGTAGGAATACACCTTTACTTAATGTTTCTTTTATTGGAGGGTAAGTATTTTTATCTTTATAAACTTGTACTCGCAAAGAAACATCTCTAATTTTTTCCGCAATACGCAGGTCAATTAGTTTAATAGTAGGATTCGTTTCCGCATCTATTAAAACATATTGATAAACCCCACCATTTTCATAAGCATTGCCGGGGGCATCACTTATATAGCTTGGAATTAATTTTGTAAAATCGACTGGGTATTTTAAATATATTGGCGTATTCATATCTTTATTTTTAATTGGTAATAAACCATTATTATTTTCTTTAAATTTATTAACAGCAGTTTGGACTGACTGCAATTGATCTTCATATGGAATTTGATTTTGTGCCAGTTGATCGTCTGGATATAAACATCCACTTAACGTACTAACCACAAAGCACATACATACGATAAAAAGTAGCTTCTTCATGTTAATCCCCTTATTAGTAATTAGCTAGGCCAGCTCAAAACAACATATGTTATTAATAAACCAGAAATGATTAATGACATATACGCTAAAAATGCTGTAACCACTTTAAAAAATTTAATTTTAATCCAATTTCTACTTAAGTAAATTAATAAAATTGATACGATCATTAATCCCATTCCTACGAATGCGCTTATTTCAGTATTCATCTTAGTCCCCCTATGTAATTTCTCACATTACTATAGTAACAAAATAGTTTCTTGATTTAAATCAAATTCTAAAATTGATTTTTCTTGATTCCTGAAAAAAATTATAAAAAATTCAACTAGCTTGTCCTTTCATTCTTAAAAAAAGAAAGAAAAAGTTTCTTCACTTCTTCTTTCCTTGAAGCAAATTGGGGCACTTGCTTCACTTTGACTAACACCCAACCAGAATACATCCGGTAAAAGTCATTCTATATTATGCATAAGATATAGAATATGCACTCAATACATCGCAGAGAATGAGCCCAATTATTTTTGTTTAAACATATTCGTTAAAGATTGAAAATCAAGAGGCATATTATTTGTTACAATCGCTTGAACAATTTTATCTTCTTTATCTTTCGTTACTTGGCGACCAGTCATTGCCGCAATTTGACGTACAAGTTTACGAACAGTAGCCTCATCTTTGAAATTAGCATCTTTAACTGAATCAGCAACTTTAAAAATATCTGTTTTACTTACATTTGCCTTTTTTTCAATTTTATCAAAGAAACCATTTTGATTATTTGACACTATTCAAACCTCCTTCTTCGCTATACACCATATGCTATGCAAAAAAATAGAAATGGTGAAACGCCTAAAAGAGGCTATAAGATAAAAAGCATTAAAAACGTTGTTTTTAATGCTTTCAATACTTATTTCGTCAAATCACTAATAAAATTTGAAGTACTCTCGCCCTCATGTCTCTTATCACGATTCATTAATGCATCTACCCCAAGCTTAGGGTTTTTTCCTTCAAATAATACTGCATATAATTCATTTACGATCGGCATTTCAACTTTTGCTTGTTTAGCAAGCTGATAGGCTGCTTTTGTCGTTCGCACACCTTCTACTACCATGCCCATATTCTCTAACACTTCATCTAATGATTGGCCTTTGCCTAATAAATTACCAGCACGCCAATTTCGGCTATGTACACTTGTACAAGTTACAATTAGATCTCCCATACCAGTTAAGCCAGCAAAAGTTTGAGGATTAGCCCCCATCTCTTTACCTAGACGTATGATTTCGGCTAAACCTCTTGTCATCAATGCTGCTTTTGCATTATCACCATATCCAAGCCCATCCGTAATTCCTGCTGCCAACGCAATAATATTCTTTAATGCTCCACCAATTTCTACACCAATTACATCTTCATTTGTGTAAACACGGAAGTATCCATTTGAAAATAACTCTTGTACCGCTCTAGCGTCTTCCATATTGGCTGAAGCAGAAGTAACAGTAGTTGGGTGTCTCAATGCAACTTCTTCGGCATGACTTGGACCTGATAATACGACAACTGACCCTAAATTCTTTTCATCAATCTCTTCAGAAATCATTTCTGAAATACGTTTAGATGAATCGGGTTCAATCCCTTTACTAGCATGAATGATTGTAACTTTATTTTTCAAAATAGGATTTAATTTTTGACATACTTCTCTAATCGCTTTTGTTGGTACAACTAGTAATATATATTTAGCATCCTCGACTGCTTCATTTAATTCAACAGTCGCTTTTAATGAGTGTGGTAATTCAATTTCTGGTAAATATCGTTTATTCGTATGGAATTCATTTATGTCATTAATTAATTCAGATTTATTTCCCCACAAAGTAACAGAATGTCCATTATCTGCTAAGACCATAGCTAAGGCAGTTCCCCAACTACCCGCGCCTAGAACCGCTATTTTTTTTGTCATACAAACACTCACTTTCAAAAATCAGATTCAAAAATATTATTATTTTTTGTTCAACTTATGCACGTGCACGACCAATAATCTTAATTGGAGAACCTTCAAAATCAAATGCATCACGAATTCGATTTTCAAGGAAACGTTCGTAACTAAAGTGAAGTAATTCAGGGTCATTTACGAATACAACAAATGTTGGTGGCTTAATTGCAACCTGTGTTGCATAATACACACGAAGTCTTTGACCATTATGAGTTGGTGTTGGATTCATCGCAATCGCATCCATAATGACATCATTTAGTACATTTGTCGGTACACGTAAGCTATGACTTTCACAAGCTTTATTAATCATTGGTAATAATGTTTGAGTTCTCTTACGTGTTTTAGCTGATAAGAATACTATTGGAGCATAATCTAAAAATTGGAAATGAGCGCGAATATTTTCTTCAAACTCTTTCATTGTCTTTTCATCTTTTTCAACAGCATCCCATTTATTAACGACGATTACAACTGATCTACCTGCTTCATGCGCATAACCAGCAATTTTCTTGTCTTGCTCAATAATTCCTTCTTCACCATCTAAAACAACTAAAACAACATCAGATCGCTCGATCGCACGTAAAGCTCTAAGTACACTATACTTTTCTGTACTTTCATATACTTTACCTTTTTTCCTCATACCTGCTGTATCTATAATGACATAATCTTGTCCATCTTTTGTGTACGGCGTATCAACTGCATCACGAGTCGTACCTGCAACATTACTTACAATAACGCGCTCTTGACCTAATAAAGCATTTACTAAAGATGATTTACCAACATTTGGACGTCCAATTAAACTAAATTTAATTGTTTCTTCATCATAGTTTTCTTGATCTTTATCTGGAAAATGACCGATTACTTCATCAAGTAAATCCCCAAGACCTAATCCGTGAGAACCTGAAATAGGATAAACTTCTCCAAATCCTAACGCATAGAAGTCATAAATGTCGCTGCGCATTTCAGGATTATCTACTTTATTGACAGCTAACACTACTGGTTTTTTAGTTTTGTATAAAATTTTCGCTACTTCTTCATCAGCCGCAGTAACGCCTTCACGACCGTTTGTTAGAAAAACAATAACATCTGCTTCATCCATCGCAATTTCAGCTTGTTGACGAATTTGCTCTAAAAATGGCTCATCACCAATATCAATTCCACCAGTATCAATTAAGCTGAATTCTTGATTCAACCATTCTGCAGAGCTATAAATACGATCTCGAGTAACTCCTGGTATATCTTCTACAATCGAGATTCTTTCTCCCACGATTCTATTAAAGATAGTTGATTTCCCAACATTGGGACGACCAACTATTGCAACTGTCGGTTTAGACATTTAATTCATCCTTCCTAGCATAACTATGAACCATTTAATTCTTAATAAATGTTTTTAGTTTTCATCTTCTATATAATTTATTTAAATAACTTATCTATTTTAACAAAAAATGTGAAAAAAGACCAATTTTCATCAATTTTTTACTAATTTTCCACTTTTCAAATTCTTTTTTGAAAAATTTAAAGACAATAATCTTAAAGAAGTGATGAGTACAATGGTTAAAAATAATGAATCAAGCCATGATAAATCACCTATTATATATTGTACTTTTATTGATCGATACGTAAAAAAATTGAAGACTTCACCTTGTATTAGTCCTATTATAAGCAGTCTGATTCTTTCGATGTAATGATTACTTAAAAATATTGCCAATACAGTTGTCATTAAAGAAATTGAAAAAAATTCATTTATAAAATAACTCGCTGGATCATAAATCGCGAGTATACTCATGCTACTATAAGACATCCCGATAATGAGTCCTTTAAAAAAATGTATGAATTGTTCACTAAACTTTAACTTACTTACATCGTAACTAATCATAAATATTGACAAAAGAAATGCTACATTCATTTGAAAATTAAACAACTCGAAAGTAAACGTAGAACAACAAATCAAACAAAACAAAACACCTAACTTTAAAAATTTCTCATTCAAACGATCTTGCGTTCTTGAATAAAATAAAATAATTGTCCAAATTGAAAATAGAAAATACAAACCTTGCACACCAAAGACCTCCCACATACACTTAGTATTCGACATTTCTACATGAAAATAATCAATCTTTCAATAAAGTGAATAAGAAGTTTCAATAAAAACGAACCTATAAATGAAACGTTTGGAGGTGAAACCTTTGGGAAAAGATCGACAAGAAAAAAAACTAAGACAATCAAGAAGAGTTGAATCTGACCGAGATCAAAGCATCCACAACAAGGGTGCAACAAGACTCGACACACCAGAAGAAGCAAGAGAAATAAATCAGCATAACTGAGAAATGTGGAAGGCGTTCGTTCTGCCCCGACAAGCATAAGACAAAAACCAATAAAGGTGCTTTTTACCTTTAGTGGGGTTTGGCTTATGACTCGAGGGGCAAACGCCTGGAACTAGACAGTTAGAAATGTGGAGGCGACTGGTTAGCTCCGACAAGCATAAGACAAACACTAATAAAGGTGCTTTTTACCTTTAATGGGGTTTGACTTATGACCTCGAGGAGCTAGGAGCCGGAACTAGACACTAGAAATGTGGAAGGCGTTCGTTCTGCCCCGACAAGCATAAGACAAAAACCAATAAAGGTGCTTTTTACCTTTAGTGGGGTTTGGCTTATGACTCGAGGGGCAAACGCCTGGAACTAGACAGTTAGAAATGCGGAGGCGACTGGTTAGCTCCAATAAGCATAAGTCGGAGAATCAAAAAATGGCTTTTACCTTAAAATGAAGCTTAGAGCAAAGTAGCCCTACAAAAAAAATCCTTTAGCAATAAATGCTAAAGGATTTTTTCTTGATTATTTTTTAAATTTATTTAATTTGTCACCAAGTAGTTCACTTAGTTGGAATCCACTATTTTCACTTGGTTGAATATATTTTGAGATTTCTTCTTGAAGCTCGGCTTCGCCAGCTTCTTTAATACTTAATGAAAGTCTCTTTTCACTTTGGTTAATTTCTAACACTTTTACTTTTACTTCTTGACCAACTGCTAGTACTTCATTTGGATTCTTAATATGCTTGTCAGCAATTTGAGAAACGTGTACTAATCCTTCAATACCTTCTTGAACTTCAACGAATGCACCAAAGTTTGTTAATCTTCTTACTGTTCCTTCAACAACTGCGCCCGTAGTAATTTTACTATTTAATTGATCCCATGGGCCTGGTTGGATCGCTTTCATAGATAACGCAATGCGGTTTGTTTCAGTGTCAATTGAAAGTACTTTAACTTTCACTGTATCACCAACAGCTACTGCTTCTTCAGGCTTTGAAATTCGGTTGTGTGACATTTGAGATACATGAACTAAACCATCTACTCCACCAATATTTACAAATGCACCAAAGTTCGTTAATCTTTCTACTTTACCTTCAATCACTTGACCAACTTGAATTGAAGAATATGCTTTACGTCTGTTTTCAACTTCATTTAATTGTTCAACTGCTTTGTGTGATAAAATGACACGATTTTTTTCGCGATCTACTTCTTCAACCACTACTTCTAGAGATTGCCCTTTAAATGCAGCTAAATCTTCAACGAATTTTTTTGAAACTAGTGAAGCTGGGATAAAACCACGTACACCCACATCTGCAATTAGTCCGCCATTTACTTGCTCTGTAATGATAACTTCAAATACTTCTTTACTTGCTAATTTTTCAGTTAAAACATCCCATGCTTTTTCTGAATCAACAGCACGTTTTGAAAACACAACAGTATCTTCTTCAACTTTAATTACTTTTAATTCAATTTCTTGTCCAACTGTTAATACTTCATTTACATTTTCAATATGTACATTAGAAATTTCTTTTATAGGAAGAATACCATCCGTTTTACCACCAAAACCTACAATTGCTTGCTTATCTTCAATTTGTTCAACCACGCATGAGATAATTTCCCCAACCTCTGGCATTACTTTTTCAACCATATCATATTCCTCCTTATTTTTGAAAACGGTTAGACCTTTTATGTATTGTCCTCTTTTACCTTCTAATAAATAGGTAGAAAAGTCAAGGAATGTGATGAATAATTCATCTAAATATTATTTGTTTTTTCTTTTACAATCGACAATATTTCTTCGACAACGTCATTTATGCTTTTTGATGTTGAATCCAATGAAACTGCATCGTCAGCTTTTTTAAGCGGAGATACTTCTCGTTCCGAATCAATTTTGTCTCTAGTTGCGATTTCCTCTTTTAAAACGTCTAAATTGCTTTCAAAACCATTTTTTAGATTTTCAATATGTCTTCTTTGTGCTCTTTCATCTACAGAAGCAATCATAAATATTTTCACTTCTGCATTAACTAAAACATGTGTCCCGATATCACGTCCATCCATCACAACGCCACCATCAACTCCATATTCTCGTTGTAAGTCGACCATTTTTTCACGTACTAAACTATGCTTAGCAACAAAAGATACATTTCTAGTAACCTCTGGTGTACGAATCGCTTCAGAAACATCAGTTTGATCAATATAAACTTTTTGCACACCATTTTCTGGTACAAGCTTAATTGTCATTTTAGATAGTAATAAAGATAATTCTTTTTCATTATTTACATCAACATCGTTTTGAATTGCTTTTAAAGTTAGTGCTCGATACATTGCGCCTGTGTCTATGTAAATATAACCCAATTGTTTTGCTACTATTTTTGCAACTGTACTTTTACCGGCAGCTGCTGGTCCGTCTATAGCGATACTTATTTTTTTACTCATATGTCCTCCTACATAAAAAAATTGCTAATTAAAATAGCAACTTTGTCTTAGCATGTCCTAAAAATATGTTTTCAAATAAAAAAAACAGGCAACCCTGCTTTTTTTATCTTACCATATGAAGCGATTGAATTCATCTTATTTACCAATTTCACTATATACTTCTCTTGTAACATCTTTTGCCTTTTGTGTAACACCTTCATATAATTCAATTTTCGTTAAATAAACAGAAAGTCTAGGAAAGGACAATAGATATTGACTGAGTACCAAACATAATAATTGAATGATAATCAACTTTAAAAGGATTCTTTCTACTCTTTTCATTGTAAATCATACCTTTTTAATTACCATTATGATTGTATATAGTAAATTTTATACACAATTTCAACAAATATTAATTTTTCATACCTTTTCTTCTATGCTTTAATTGTTGATCAAATGAAAACTGTATTAAATCCTGTCTTTGAATAGGTGTTAATCCATCAAACTCAAGTGAAACCCTTTGTTTTCCCTCTACGACTTGACTGTTTACTCGAATGATATGTGCCTTTGTTTTGACATATCGATGAGTCTCACCTTCGAATGGTAAAACCAACCACAAAACGATTGTCTTACCTATAATAAAATCATTTTCCTGGGGTGCAAGGATTGCTATACCACCAGCACTAATGTCTAGGCTTGTTGTTGTAAACGGTTTAAAATCGTCAAATAAAGGATGAACAGCTACGTCAACTATACTTGGTACACGAACATAACGTCTTCTCTGAGCTTTTTCTAAAGAATCATTACCTGGAAATGACATGATAATAACCGGAATCTCAATTTTCTTTCTTCCAATGATTGAAGTATAGAAAGTAAATACATTTTGCTCTTTTGTCACTATATATGCTTTTAATTTTTGATCATTTAATAAGAAAGATGTTTTACCTGTTGCTTCATCAAAAGGGTAGTCTATATATAATTCTTCATTTCTTATTTCTACGATTTTTGATTTATAACGTTTCACTTCTTTTGCATCAATGTCTTCTAATATTAGTACATCCCCTACATTTAGCATTAGACCCTCCCAAACAATGTTCACATAATTGATTTTTGTGACGAAAGTCGTCATTCTTCAATGGTATATATTACTAGTATAAAGCATGAAATTGAGTAAGTATATGTAGTTTTTTCACAATTACGAAATCTTTTAATTCGCTTAAATAGTACTAAATCCACACATTAATTTCCTTGCAATAGTTCTTTTTCACTGAAAATGCATTTAAAAGTCGTTATAAACATTTTATTGAACTAAAATTAAACAATAACGGGGTCTCTTTAGAGGAAGAAACTTATTAAATAAATTTAAATCGCACACTTAAAATAACAATCAAGAACTTAAAAAGAGGCTGTCTCATAAGTCAGTTGACTTGAGGCCGCCTCTTTTTATTTATCTTACATATCAATATCGTACAATTTTTTATTTTATAACTGATTGCGTGGATTTTTCCCTTTAGGTTGATCGCTTTCCTTAGGGCTAAGCTTGAGCCACCTCGGAAAAAGGTAGGCATACTAAAACCACGACGTCCTGTCGTAACGCATGCATGACCAACATCCTGTGGGTCTCCTGTGGGGTCTCAATCTTCCTACTATTCCCACAGGAGTCGAGCAGCCTTCCATTCCAAACACATTCTTTATCCTCTGTGGACTCCAAAAAAACTATTTAAAACAAAAAATAATGACAACTAATTATTCATTCTAATTAGTTGCCATTACTCGTGTTATTTTATTGTTTTCTCACTGCGAAGTGAAGCAGATATGATCAGTACATGTCCTTTATTAGGCAGTGTCTAGTTATTTATGGAATCCTTCATGAATGTTATTTACATCTGAAGCAAGCATGACTGTCAGTTTAATTCTTGCTTTCTTACTATCATAATCTTTTCCTAGAATTACACCTTTATTAACTAAATCGTATGCACTACCAAAATAATCATATGTAGGGTATACTTCGCCTTCTTCAGAGCTTGTAGTAATAATAACTTTTACCCCTTTTTTGACTGCTGCTTCAATTTCTTCAGTCATATGAGGTGAAACTTGTCCTCTACCTACTCCTTCTAAAATAATACCTTTTGCACCATGATCAACTGATGCTTTTACAAGATATCCTTTAGCTTCTATGTAACATTTAATAATATCAACTTGAGGTAATTCTTTTGTTATTTTGTATTTGTCCTGTATTACTGGCTTTTGATAGATATGAACTTTATCATTATCAATAATCCCTAGATAACCAAAACCAAATACGTTGAATCCTTGAATATTTGAAGCATGTTCTTTTTTAACATATTTCGCTGTAAATATTCGCTCATTAAATACGACAACAGTGCCGATATTTTTTGACGACTCATCAGATGCTGTATAGATTGCATGCCTTAAGTTTATAAATGCGTCTGTTCCCAATTCACCAGGAGATCTTTGAGATCCTGTAATTACGACAGGTCTTTCATCATCTACAGTTAAATCTAAAAAATAAGCTGTTTCTTCGAGTGTATCAGTTCCATGTGTAACGACAATACCATCAACTGATTCATCATTAAAATACTCTTCAATCTTCTGTTGAAGCAAAATCCAATGATTAAAACTTATATGCATACTTGGAACTTGGAAAAATGAATCAACAATGATATTGATATCATTCGGTAATTTAAGCATTTCAGCTATTTCTTGTCCAGATAATGCACCAGAATCTAATTTACCAGACTGTGCATTCGGTTTACTTGCAATCGTACCACCTGTTGTAATTAGAACGACTTTTTTCATTTTTCACACCCCGTTTCACAGGAATTATAACATCTAAAAATTATTGAAGTAAATAGGAATCAACAATTCTCATCAATAATTAGGAATCAACAAAAAAACGTAGCCTAAACTACGTTTGTTTAATTAATTGATTATCTAGTAGAAATGATATTCTTCGCAATTAAATCACCGTGGAAACGACCGTTTTCAATGAAAATTTCATTCGCATTATTCCCAGCAGCTATTACGCCAGCGATATAGATTCCTTTAATATTTGTTTCCATAGTTTCTGGATTAAATGTTGGACGACCTGTCGAATCATCTACACCTACTCCCATACTTTTTATTAAAGAGTGATCTGGATGGTAACCAGTCATTGCGTAAACAAAATCATTGTCAATTTCATATATATCACCTAGTTGCTCATATATCACTGATTTTTCTTTTATTTCTATAATATTCGCTTGAAACTTCATATCAATCGCTTCTGATCGAACAAGGGCCTCAAATTCTGGTAATACCCAAGGCTTAATACTCGGAGAATATGAATTACCTCGATACAATACAGTTACTTCAGCACCACATTTTTCAAGTTCTAACGCAGCGTCTACACTTGAGTTTTTCCCACCAACAATAACTACTTTTTGATTAAAATGCTTATGTCCTTCGAAAAAGTAATGTGAAACTTTTTCAAGCTCTTCACCAGGAATTGATAAATAATTTGGTTGATCATAATACCCTGTGGCCACGACAACTGCATTAGCCCTATACTGTTTTTGTTCTCCACTTTTTGTAATTGACTCAACCAGAAAATCCTTATTTTTTGTAACCTTTAATACTTCCTCGAAAGAATGAATTGACACCTTATTTCTTTTTACGACATCTCTATAATAGGCTAGAGCTTGGTGTTTTTTCGGTTTTCTACCTTCAATAATAAAGGGGATATTTCCTACTTCTAATTTTTCACTCGTACTAAAGAATGTTTGATGAGTAGGGAACCGACTGAGTGTATGAACTATATTTCCTTTTTCAATAATTAGTGCTGAGATTCCTTGATTCTTCAAAGACAAATATGTCGCAATCCCACAAGGGCCTCCACCTATAATTAGCACTTCAACTTTTTCCATTTTAAACAACTCCATTAAACTCGGTCTTGGTTTATCTAAACTCTATTTTACCGATATTATCCGTTTTGTCTAATAATTGATAAAATAAAAAAACAAGATGGAAATCCATCTTGTTTTGAATTTAGATTATACCCAACCTCTGAATCTACTTGCTTCAGCCATTTTACGAGCACCAACCATGTAAGCCGCTAATCGCATATTTACTTTACGGTTTACACTTGTTTCGTAAATATTATTGAATGAGCGTACCATTACTTTTTCAAGTCTTTCTTCTACTTCTTCTTCAGTCCAGTAATAACCTTGGTTATTTTGAACCCATTCAAAGTAAGAAACTGTTACGCCACCAGCACTAGCTAAAACGTCTGGAACTAATAAAATATCACGTTCTGTTAATATTTTAGTTGCTTCAAGAGTTGTGGGGCCATTAGCTGCTTCAACTACAATACTAGCTTTAATATTGTGAGCATTCTCTTTTGTGATTTGGTTTTCAATTGCCGCTGGAACTAAAATATCACAATCTAATTCTAATAACTCTTTATTTGAAATTGTATTATTAAATAATTTTGTAATAGTACCGAAGCTATCTCTACGATCTAATAAGTATTCAATATCTAATCCGTTTGGATCATGAAGTGCACCATATGCATCTGAAATACCGATAACTTTTGCACCTGCATCATGCATAAATTTAGCTAAGAAGCTTCCTGCATTACCAAAACCTTGGATGACAACTCTTGCGCCTTCTAAGTTGATTCCTCTGCGTTTTGCTGCTTCACGGATTACAATCGTTACACCTTTAGCAGTTGCAGTTTCACGGCCGTGAGAACCACCAAGTACTAATGGTTTACCAGTAATGAAACCTGGTGAGTTAAATTCATCAATTCTTGAATATTCATCCATCATCCAAGCCATGATTTGAGAATTTGTAAATACGTCTGGAGCTGGGATATCTTTAGTTGGTCCAACGATTTGACTAATCGCACGAACATATCCACGACTAAGTCTTTCTAATTCACGGAAAGACATATCACGTGGATCACAAATAATTCCACCTTTACCTCCACCATAAGGTAAATCAACAATACCACATTTTAAGCTCATCCAAATTGAAAGAGCCTTTACTTCATTTTCAGTTACATTTGGATGGAAACGAATTCCACCTTTTGTAGGTCCAACTGCATCATTATGTTGAGCTCTGTAACCAGTGAAAATTTTCACTTGTCCATCATCCATACGGACAGGTATTTTCACAGTCATCATTCGAACTGGTTCTTTTAGTAATTCGTACATTTCATTTGAATATCCAAGTTTCTCTAACGCTTCTTTAATAACGACCTGAGTCGGCGCTAGTACATCTAAATGTTCTTCAGTGTTGCTATTTTTCTCTGTAGATTTCTCGGCAACCATTGTAAACCCCCTAGAAATTTGAACTATGAAAAATTATTCGTTCATTCTGAAATTAGTATACAACTTTCCATCCCTTTTTGAAAGTTATAAACACATAGAAAACAAAATATAATAATACTCTAATGTAAGCGTTTTCTACCGTCATTATACTCCTCTTTTTAACGTTTGAAAAGAATAGTTTAACAATTAATACAATATATTTAAAAATAATTTACAAAACAAAAAACCTCTCAAAAAAATTTTTAATGAGAGGTCTTTTTTTCCACGAAATAAAAATGCAGTTGTTCGATAGCATTTTCTGAAATTAGTTCTTTTCCATATTCAATAATGCGATAAATCGTTCTCGTAGAAGGATTACCGTATTCAGCTAAAATTGCGTAAAATGTTTCTCGATCAAGACGACCTAATTCATGTTCTTCAAATTTTATATAAAATGTATTTTCGAAGGAAAAAAGTCTTCCACCAGAAACATCACAAGAAACTAATTTTTCAGAAAGTAGGATTAGATCATCTAAAGTAGAAAACTCGTACAATATATGTTCACTTTCATCAAGGATTACTTCCATTGAGATAAAATCATCTTGAAATTCTTCTTCCTCTTCTAAAATTTCATCTGATTTCGTCACAATGACAACCATTCCTTGTGCTTGTAGTGAAAATACTTCAACAGATACTTTTCCATCCACTTCAAAACCTAATTCTACGCTAGCTTCATGCATCATATCTTGAAAAAGCTGTTGAACTTTTGGTGCATTGTACCATAAATCTTCTTTTGTTAATCCGCGTTCTGATAAATCATCAGATGTAAGAAAAACTTTAATTTTATTGTAGTTCAACCGTTCCAACCTCATGAACTAGCCTCCTTGCTGCATTAACCATAGTACAGTTTATGTTTTTATATAATTTTGGTGATTCTAAAGTAGAAAATCATTTATAATTAAAATTCTGCTTTAACCACACGTCCCAGTTTGATTGTGCGTTACCTACATAGAATTCTTGAATAGAATCCAAAATTGGACTCTCACATGTTGATACGGCATATCCGCCGATACCAATAATGACATTTGGCTTAATTTTTTTAATTGTGATTGCAAAATCAATTGTTTTCTTTAAATTCTCTTTTAATGTACAAGAAATAATAAAACCTGCCGGATCCACTTCTTCAATCACTTGATCTAAATCTGCTGAATCAATTGAAGCCCCTAAGTAGATTACTTGAAACCCAATTCTTCTTAAGTAAATTGTAAAAATTAGTAAGCCAAGTTCATGTTTTTCATCCGGTCCACATACAGCGATCAGTTTCGGCAAATGTTTATTATTTGGGAGATTCTGATAAATCATTCCTAATCTTGTACGTAAAAACGATGTTGCAAAGTGTTCATGCGCACTAGTAATTTCACCATTTCTCCATTTATCGCCAATAATAATAAATACTTTAGAAATGATTTTAAACAAAACCTTATCTACAGAATATAAACTAAATGCTTCATTTATATAATTGTGCGCTTCTCCTTCTTCAAAGGACGATAACGCTAATACAATTTGATTTACTAAGTGATCAGACTGAAGATTTTCAGTAAAACTCTTATCATCACTTGATTTATGTTCTTTAGTTTCGTATAAATTAATTGCTTGTCCGATTGTAAATCCTTCATTCACCTTCTGAACAAGCCATTTTAAAATATAAACGTGCTCCTCGGTATACAATCGATGTCCCGCTTCATTTCTGACTGGACTAATAATATTGTATCGTCTTTCCCAAGCTCTCAATGTTCCTGGCAAAATACCTACTAAGTTTGAGATTGCTTTAATATTATATTTTCCTATTTGGGCCAATTTTGATTTCCTCCAGTACAGCTACATGAAGCCAAAGTACTATTACAACAATACTTTAAAGTTAATAAATGTAATAGTTTTTTGCTTCAAAAGTCCTTTTTCATTGTTCAGCTCCAAATATATCGTTTTCTGATTACGATTTACATGATCTTGACTTCTTTCAAACAGATAAACTTGAATACTTTCATATTGTTTTTCTAAGCTATTTTTTACTTCTGTAAAACTGGTCAATATATTAATATTTTCACTATTTATATTTTCAATGGCATAATCGATATGATCTCGATTCGTACCAACATCGTCCAAACCTATTATAGAAAACTTTGTTCCATTCTCAGTTTCAAACAAAGCATTAGTATTTTCTAAGATCGTCACTTTGCAATCTAATAATAGTGCATTTAAGTCTCTATAATTCCCTTTATAATCTTCAGAACTCCATAAATAATATGTAGGAGCTAAAGTAGAGAGGAATTGAATATCTTCTTCAAGATATCTTTTTGACCTCTTTTTTGAATACCCACTTAGCATAATAATCGTATTATTCGTACACATTCTTTCAAGATCCGCTCTTTTTATACGATAATCCCCTATATTTGTAATCCAAATCAATTGAATTTTTTCTAAAGTCAAATCATTATGGTTCAGTTGTATCTCTCTATTTTCAATTCTGATTTCATTTTTTCTCGATTTTATTATTAGTAAAAAAATGATTGCAACAAAACAAATAAAACTAACAAATACGAATACTATGTGATTTCCCCCCTGTAACATAAAAACAACTTTGCCAAATTGCTCAAAAAGACTCTAACAAGTCCTCGGATATTTCGGACTTAAACAAATTTTCATTATAAGGTCAAATATTGAACCTAAAAAGTTTCTGTTTAATTTTTCTATGGTCGGCAACTTCAAATACTTTTCTACTATTATACAAAAACTCCACTAAATTGAAAAATATATGAAACGATAGAAAAGCTTACGTCCACTTCTCATTCAAGGACGTAAGCTTTTTCCTATTTATCGTTTATATAATTTTACTTTTGTTTTATTTATTTAAATCTACATTTAATGGAATTTTTAATACTTGTCCAGGTGTAACTTCTATATCTTTTAAGTTATTTTCATCTTGAATAATTTCTTCACCATTACGGTTCTTATAATATTTCATAGAAATTGTAAACAGTGTTTCTCCCTCTTGGACGACATGCTTAATTTCTTTTACACCTACTGATTCATCAGGAACTAGAAGTTGCTGATTTTTATCCTCATTTGTTTCTGGGGGCTTTTGGCTTTCATTTTTTGTTGTTTGTTCTTCTTCAAGTTGATTATTCTCTGGTGTCGAAGTAATTTTTACTTTTTCAAATTTATTTGAAGGAATAAATAAACTACTTTTATTTGAAAAAATCCCATCATATTTATATTGAACTAGAGCTACTACTCCAATTGGTAATAAGATAAACAGAAACACAAGTGCAGTGATTAGAGGATATTTAATTTTCCACCAAGGTCTTCTCTCATCTTCTTTTTTTTGAATTGATTTACTTCTTGGTGGCAAATTTAACATATCTACTGTCGGTGTCTCATCAATACCTTTTTTCGATTTGTTTTTTCTTTTCAAACCACCAATCTGTGTTTCTTCTCGATCTTTTCTACTCATTTCTCTTCTTCACTTTCTAGACTAAATTTCATATATAAACCTAATACATAATCAAGGATAAAATGTGTAATAAAAACAGCTAAAATATTTTCAGTGATTAAATATAAATAGCCAATAAAAAAGCTTTCTAATAAAACAATCACAAATAATACAGGTTTTTTTACGTATCGAAAATGAACTAATGCAAAAATAATGGACGCCAAAATGATTCCAAATTTTGTTTGGACAAATCCTCTAAAAAATACTTCTTCAGATAAAGCAATTAAAAAACATAGAATGGTCATTTCAAACACAGATAATGACGTAAAAAACTTTTTATTAAATCCACCATCATCTAAAAATCTTTCAGGTACTGTATAGTTTAATAATACATTAAATAAAACTAATACAATTCCACCACCAATCCCAAAGATGAATGTTTTAAGGCTTAAAAAAGTTGATTGTTCTTCTACAAAATCATCAAATCCAATAAAAAATCCAATACAGATGATTGCGATTAATAAAATGATTAATTGCGTACCATACACACTCTTTTTTAGATTTTTAATAGATATATTTTGGCGACTTAATTCATTTTCCATATCAGTTGTTCCTCACAGACCTAATTTTTTTCTTAGATCTTCCTCCCAAGAATATGTATAAACATCATCTTTACTTTTATTACTTACATTTGAAAAATACTGTTCAAATGAAAATCCACAATGATTACAACAATTAATAGGTCTACTCGTTAAGGACTCGTTAAATACTGAAAGATAGTTTTCACGATAACAAGTCGTTGAAGCTAGAAAATCCTTCATAGATTTTAGCTTTACATATTTCACATTTCTTCTTTCATTGATCATTCTTTCTAATTCTTTTAAAAAGTGCATGTTCACTCTATCAGTAAACAATTGATTATCTTCAATTATATTCGATTTATTCAATTCATTAAATAAGGTCTGCCATTGAATATCACTAAATTGAAAAGTTGCTTTCCAATTCGCGATCAAGTGGTCTGTTAAAAGAATAATTGACTCATTTAACTTTTTTACATATGAGAAAAACGATTCTAGCTGAAACATTGAAAGTAATTCGTCTTCAATTAAGCGTAAAGGTAGGTCATGATCATTTTCACTTACAAATAAAATCGCAACACTAGGTTCACCATCTCTACCAGCTCTGCCAATTTCCTGAAGATAATTTTCAATATTTGAAGGATATCCTAAATGAATGACAAATCTTACATTCGGCTTATTTATCCCCATACCAAATGCGCTTGTACAAACGATTAAATCTATCTGGTTTTGAATAAATTGCTGTTGGATTAATATTCTTTGTTCTTGATCCATTCCACCATGATAATAAGCCACGCGACAATTCATTGACTCATTCACAATACGTGAAATGTTCTCACACATCGATCTCGTACCACAATATATGATACCGGGGCCGTTTAAATGTTTTACATAATATATTAATTGTTCAATTTTTTCTTCTTCTGACTCTATATGTTCTATATGAATTGCAATATTTTCACGATTAACCGACTCAATATATGTTTGTACAAAATCAAGCTTCAATGTTGAAATGATCTCATTTCTTACATTTTCTGTTGCAGTTGCGGTCAACGCTAATACGGTTGGATTCAGTAATCGCTCTTTAATTTCACCAAGAGCTTTATACTCTGGTCTAAAATCATGTCCCCATTGAGATATACAATGTGCTTCGTCAACAACAAATAACGAAACTTTCACTTGAGATAACTTTTGAATTAAAAATTGATTTTGTAGCATTTCAGGTGATACAAAAATGTATTTATAGGATTGTAAATTTTGTAAAAGATGCTTTTTCTGTTCGAAACTTCGAAAACTATTTAATGCAATAACTCTTTTTTCACCAAAAGCCCTTAATTGTTCAACTTGGTCTTCCATTAAAGATAAAAGTGGAGAGACAATGACAACTAAGCCTGGTAGTAGTAATCCAGAAAACTGATACAATAAAGATTTCCCACCACCTGTAGGTAACATAGCAAGAACATCTTTTTGATGAATCAAGTCATTGATTATATCATGTTGATTTTTTCGAAATGATTCATATCCAAACTTCTCTTTTAGCAATTGCTTTAATTCCATTTTAGATCACCCATTCTTGCAAGAGTAATACGAATTTGGAAATACGTGACTTCATTTAAAAGTGATTCCTTTATATCTTTTAATTTCCTAGTCTGTAACTCCTCTATTTTGCCTTTAATTTTGCTATACTCTTCCTTACTAATAAATTGATCAATTGATATCAACTCATCACTTAACACACATTCAACAATATGGTCTTCGATTGTACTTATTTTCAAATGACGAATCGCTGCAATTTCTTTAATTGATTTACCAGCTTCAAGTAAACGTTTTGTTTCAATCGAAGTATTTGTAATATTGGAGCTAATACTCCCTTTTAAAAATCGACTTAGAAATGGATATTTTGCTATTTGTTCAGTCAAAATAGTAAGCAAATGATGCATTGCATTAATAGATTGAATATATATTAACTCTTCACTTTTATTTTCTTTAGACGCTATTTGTTCTAATGTCATTCCATAAGTATTTGCTCCAGATAACCGTTTCACAATGATTGAGGCTTCATCAAACTGTAATTGCTGCAATATATGTTCTAATTCAGAATGAAAATGTATCACTAAATCTTTTTTACTTCCTTTAGCACTTAATAATTCATTCTTCACCCAATCTTGCACATCATTTTCTTGCTGTACAGCTCTAAAATATTTAATATTTTGATTGATGTTTGCAATGGTTTGAAAAAAAAGTGAAAGTCTTTTCCAAAAGATTTTTTGAACACTGGCAAATCTTAACCCATTTATATATTGAAAATTAAGAAATTCACATTTTACATTTTGTAAATAATTTGAACCTTTATGACTTATTCGATAAATATTATTACCTTCAATTTTTTCAAGATATCCTTTTTCCTTTAAACCTTTTACTAAATCCTGCATATCTTGTTGAGTAAGGAATTGGTAAAGGCCAAAAAAATTTGTCACTTGATAAAAATGACTATCCTGAATAATCTGGGCACTTTGCTTTCCCTTTAATAAGTAAGTAATCCCCTGTATTGTTCGCTCACCATTATATCGATTGACTAAAAATAATACGACTTCTTCTAGTATCGTTAATTTATTCATCCTAATCCTCTCGAACAAAAATTGTATAATATATTTGAATATTTTTATGCGTAACAAAATTTAAGTATAAAATATTCAATACTATTTGTAATGATAGTTTTAATTTCTTATAGCTTATCATATGTATCAATATCCGAACCATTTTAATATGATAAAAATACTTAATTATTTTACCTTTTTAATCTTCATTTCTCTATTTTTGCAAAACCTGTTACAATTATATTGAAAAGTTTCGGAAACCGTTTTAAAATATTTACAGGTACATTACAAAAATAGTATCTGTAATTAAAACAGGGAATAATTTGGGAGGTCAACACAATGGCAAAATATACAATCGTTGATAAAGACACTTGTATCGCTTGTGGCGCTTGTGGCGCTGCTGCACCAGATATCTATGACTATGATGATGAGGGGATTGCATACGTTACTTTAGATGATAACCAAGGTATTGTTGAAATTCCAGACGTGTTATTAGATGACATGATGGACGCATTTGAAGGATGTCCAACAGACTCAATCAAAGTAGCAGACGAATCATTCGATGGCGATGCTTTAAAATTCGAATAGTAAAAACAACGACGATGTAAATCGTCGTTTTTTTATTTTCTCTTAAAAATACTTAATATTTAAATGTTATGGATAGAGTAGATATTATTAATCGACCCTTGTATCGGTCTTGTAAGAGTTGCTAGTCACCAAAACCCAACTGCGGAAATACGAAAAAGAAAGCTTACTTCTCGACCCAATCATAAGTGAACATCCAGGAGTTGAATTCAACTCTCTTCTTTTAACTTAACTATTACAAATGAATTTTAAATTTATTGTGGTTTTATTTTATTAAGTTGATGTGTGTCTTCTTTTAGAAAAGATTGTATTTTTTTAAGAAGTTGAATTTATGACTAAAAAAAGATTCTGTTTTTATTTTAAGAAGTTGAATGCATGCCCTAAGATCTGATTCTATTTTCATTTTAACTAGTTGAATGGAACGGAAGGTGCTCGACTCCTATGGGAAATGCTGGACAGCTGAGACCCCACAGGCGCGAATGCGCCGAGGAGGCTCAGCGCCAGCCCCATGGAAAGCGAGCATCCTGAAGTGGAATTTCACACTCTTTTTTATGTGAGATTCCATATAATATTGGGTTATTATTTTCAGATTCTTAAAAAATAAAAATGTGCCCACAAATTGTAGGCACATTCATCTATTTATACGTTATGAGCATTGACTCTTTGATTTAACCACACGATTAATTTAGGGAATAATACTAATGTAAGAATCATAATTAGTAACCCTTTTAATGCATTAAACGGCATAATCGCAGTAACAATTACCTCATTCGGCAAACTAAAATTCATAAAATAAGCATATGCAGGTAATAAAACAAAATAATTTAAAACACTTAAGATCCCTGTCATCACAACTGTTCCAACGACTAACCCTAAAGTTAAGCCTTTAATTGAACGATATTTTCTAAAGAAATATGACGCAGGTAAAATATATAATACCCCCGCACAGAAGTTTGCAAACTCCCCAATCGGTACTCCAGTCATGCTTCCGACAATAATATAATGAAGGATGTTTTTGATTAATTCTACTAAAACCCCTGCAACTGGTCCAAAAATAATTGCACCAATTAATGCGGGTACCTCACTAAAATCAATTTGTAGCCATACTGGAAATGTTGGAAGTGGAAAATCTAACAACATCAATAAATATGAAATACTGCTCAGCATTGCCACCACTACCATTTTTAAAACTTTGTTGTTACGTTGTTGCATAATTACCTCTCTCCTTTTTCCCGATCATACCAAGAAAAATGAAAGGTTCGCTTACTTAGACAAGAGTGATTTTGCGCATTTATTTAATTGTTTATAAAATAAGAATCAATAAAATCTAAATGTCGGCAAAAATCACTTAGAAATACAAAATCCCCTATACATAAATTATAGGGGAGAAATTTCAGCGCGCCAAATAAGCGTTCAAAAAGGTAAATTTTTTGAACTTGCGAACCTCCATCTTCTCCCATCCAGACTATACTGTCGGCTCTAGAATCGCACTAGATCCTGCCCAAATTACAGGCTCGCGGGCTTATAAGCTAAGCTTAATCACCGCCGGTGGGGAATTTCACCCCGCCCCGAAGATAGATCGAATATTAAATTACAACTTAATGTTACTAAAATAAATACAGTTTGTAAATAAAAAAAGTTTTTCCCTTTTTCATATCTAAGTTAATGCATTAATTAAGTTCTCCTGACAAAATAGCACTAATTCCTCATCATGATTTTCGTTTGCAAACAATAATAAGATGACTGTTGTATAGATTGATTTAAATTGCGCTAACAACTTTGACTCATTTGATATATTTCCATAAATCTCATAAAAACTGTCTCTTTTATCACTTGGAATGATACTAAATACAATTGATAAATCTAGTTCACATTGACCAATATGAGCATCTCCCCAATCAATTATACCTTCTAAAACATTGTCATCATTCACAATCATATTTCTGAAATGCAAATCACCATGCACTAAAACCATAGGAGTTTTTGGAATAATTTCTTGTAAGTTTTCTATATATTGTTTGATCATCATTTCATTTGGAAGTAATTTTTGTTTGATTACTTCTTCTGCATATTTTAAAAATTGAGGTTTTCTATATTTAATATCTAACCTTCTTAACTTATCATGAGGTAACTTTAAATGAGAAAATGTAGAAAGTGGAATTGAATGTATTTGTTTAAGGATTTTTGCTAATGGCTCGATCATATTGATTCGTTCTTGCCTGTTTAATCGAATCGGTGGTTTGCCTTTTATGACATTATATCCTAAAAATGGCCAAGGATATTTTTCAGAAGGTTGCCCGAATATGTACGGGATGGTCGTTTGAAAACTAATATAATCTTTTATGAAAGGTAGCAGCTTTTTTTCAACCTCTAATATGGTTACTGCAATCTCTCTTCTTGGAAACCTTAAAAGGATTTCGTCGTTAAGAATAAAGACTGTATTATCAAAGCCTTCGCCAATCTGTTTTATACTTTTGATTGGTAAGTTCGGAAATTGTTCAATTAGTATTTGTTTGACAGCATCACTTTGAATTACATTTGTTGGATCCCATACATTTGCCAAAACTCTCACCTCCTATTTTAGTATTTGCTCTCTTAACAAAAAGGCTATGTAAAAAAAGAATGTTGATTTCCATTCCAATGACTCTCTAACAGGCTATTCTCTTTTCATACACTTACATTATTTAGCTAAAATCAACAATTAATATTAACAGAGCCAACATAAAAAATAGAACTTTTCATATCATAACACTTTCTCTAATAATAGCTAAGTGAATGATTCTATGAAAAGTTCCTATAAACAGAACATTAATTTGAAAATTGTAAATGCGGTTTAAAGTTCTCGAGTTGGAGTTTATAACCAATTCCCCATACAGTTTTTATACTTAAATTCATTTCATATTGCTTTAATTTTTTTCTTAAACGATTTAAATGAGTATCAACCATTCGATCATCGTCAACATGTTCGTAACTCCAAACTATTTTTACTAATTCAGAACGGGTTACAACAATATCCTGTCTACTAACAAGAAGCCATAATATTGAAAATTCTTTACGCGTAAAACTAAGCTCGCGTTCCTCATAATGAATTTTGTATGTAAGTTTATTCATGACCAAGTTACCGAAACGAATTGTATCAGCTTCTTTAAATTCATTCACAATATGATGCTTTAAGTGAACTTGTAATTTGCATTTTAGTATGTCTAAATTCAACGGAAAATCAACAATATCATCTGCGCCAGAGGAATAATAATTTATCTTTTGATGATCAGTTAGATCCGATGAACAAATAATTAATATCGTGTTCAAACTTTCTCGTAGTTGTCTACAAAGTTCAACACTATCTACATTTTGTAATGAAGCACTAAGAATGATAATATTAGGTTTCCAATCAATCGCCTTTACTAAACCCTGTAATCCATTTGGATAAGATTGAATAGTAAACATCTCTTGGAAGTAATTCATAATTTCGATGCTTAATTCATGGTTCTCATGAACAACTAACATTCTTTTTTCCACTTCGAACTCCTCCGTCAAATTCGAATGCTCATCTTACACGAACATTCTTGCGCAATTTTTAATTTAATTTTAACTTAATTCAACGGATAATGACAAGCTACGTACTGACCTTCTCCTGATTTTGTAAAGATTGGTTCTACTTCTTTACATTTTGGTTGTACGTAAGGACATCTTGTATGGAAACGGCAGCCACTAGGTGGATTAATTGGACTAGGTACGTCTCCCTCAAGAATAATCTTTTCTTTATCACGCAATCTTGGATTTGGAATAGGATTTGCTGATATTAGCGCTTTCGTATATGGGTGTTTTGGATTTTCAAAAAGTGTATCAGAATCTGCTAACTCTACCAATTTCCCTAAATACATAACGCCAACTCGATTACTAATATGACGAACAATATTAAGTCCGTGTGACACGAATAAATATGTTAGTCCAAATTCCTCTTGTAGCTCTTCTAATAAGTTTACAACCTGTGATTGGATTGAAACATCTAGTGCTGAAACCGGCTCATCTAAAACAATTAATTTTGGATTTAATGCTAGTGCCCTTGCAATCCCTATTCGTTGTCTTTGCCCACCACTAAATTCATGAGGATATCTTCTCATGTGGAATGAACTCAGACCTACTAACTCTAATAACTCTTTTACTCTTTTTTCACGAGCTGCTGCATCATTCATTCCATGGATTTTTAATACTCGCGCAATTGTTTCACCAACACTTAATCTTGGGTTTAATGACGAAAATGGATCTTGGAAAATTAATTGCATATCTCGGCGTTTCTCTCTCAGTTCCTGAGAATTTAGAGAAAATAAATCAATCCCATCAAATTCAACTGAACCACTAGTAGCTTCTAATAATCTTAATAAGATTCTTCCAGTAGTTGATTTTCCACATCCACTTTCACCTACAAGGCCGAATGTTTCACCCTTATAAATATCAAATGAAACGCCATCAACCGCTTTTACATGAGCCTGTACTTTACCAAACAATCCACCTTTAATTGGGAAGTGCATTTTGATGTCATTTACTTTTAAAAGAATATCTTGATCAGTTTTCAAGTTAGTTACTTCGATTTTTTCAGTTTTTTCTAAAAAACTATTCACCATTTTTACGCCTCCCAACGATCAGTGTATTTCCAGCAACGTACAACTTCATCATCGCTAATTGATTGAATTTCAGGCATTTCCTCATGACATAAAGCCGTTGCGTATTCACAACGAGGTGCAAATCGACATCCTTTAGGTAGATTCAATGGATTCGGAACAACTCCATCGATTGCATATAGTTTCCCAGTTCGTTTTTCTACACTTGGCATTGAACGTAGTAGACCTTCTGTATATGGATGTTTTGGATTTTCAAATATTGTAAAAATATCACCTTGTTCGACTACTTGTCCTGAATACATAACAACAACTCGGTCTGCCATTTCAGCAACTACACCTAAATCATGCGTTATTAACATAATCGACATATTTGTTTCTTTTTTTAATTTTTTCATCAGTGCTAATATTTGATTTTGAATTGTTACATCTAATGCAGTAGTTGGTTCATCAGCAATTAATACTTCCGGATTACATGCAAGTGCAATGGCAATCATTACACGTTGTCTCATCCCACCACTTAATTCATGTGGATATTGATTAAGTCTTCTTTCCGGTTCGGGAATCCCAACTAAATTCAATAAACGAATCACTTCTTTTTTTGCTTCATTTTTTGTTAGTTTTTGATGAAGAATGATTGATTCCATTATTTGATCGCCAATCTTATAAACTGGATTAAGAGAAGTCATTGGCTCTTGGAAAATCATCGAAATTTGATTCCCTCGAATTTGTCGCATTTCTTTTTCAGTTTTATCTAAAAGACTTTCATTATGAAAATGAATGTCACCAGCTTCAATTCTACCTGGAGGACTTGGTATTAATCCCATAATTGATAATGATGTAACACTTTTTCCACTTCCAGATTCTCCAACGATTGCTAGTGTTTCGCCCTTCCTAATTTCAAAGCTTACTCCATCAATTGCTGGTACAACACCATCTTCAGTATAAAAATAAGTTTTTAAATTCTCTACAGATACGATTGTTTCGGTTTTAAAAGTAGTAGTCATCTCGTAATCCTCCTATTGCTTCATGCGTGGATCAAGAGCGTCACGTAATCCATCACCAATAAAATTCACACATAAAACAGTTACAATGATAAAGAATGCTGGTGGAATAATCGTCCAAGTTTGATCAACGATTGATGTTAGATCTTGCGCCGAAGTTAACATATTGCCCCAACTAGGTTTTGGTTGTTGAATCCCTAACCCTAAAAAGCTAAGCGATGCTTCAGCTAAAATATTTGCAGCAATATCTAAAGTTGCAATAACAATAATCGGTGCAACTGCATTTGGAAGTATATGATAAAAGATAATACTAGAACTTTTTTCACCAGTTGCTCTGGCTGCTTCAATATAATCTCGCCTTTTTAACGATAAAATTTCTCCACGAACAATCCTTGCCATACTAGTCCAACCGACTATACTTAAAACAAATACAGTCGACCATAATGATGGAACTACTAATGAAGCAACAATTAATAATAAGAAGAAAGTTGGAATCGACTGGATCGCATCAATAATACGCATCATTGTATTATCTACGAATCCACCAAAAAATCCAGCTATCGCCCCATAAATAACACCTATTGAAACAGTACAAATCATCGCTAAAATCGCAACCGATAATGAGATTCTAGCTCCATAAAATGAACGAGTCATAACATCCCCACCCATTGCATCTGTTCCAAAAGGATATTTTTTACTAGGTTTTAAACTTGAATCTAAAATATCAAATACTTCAGGTTTATGTGGAGACAATAATGGAGCAAATATTGCCATTAACACGATTAATACAAAAATAATTAAACCGATTACTGCCAGTCTATTTTTCCTGTATCGTTTCCAGATAACAGCTGCTCTACTTTCAATTTTCATTTCTTTTTCAATATTCTGATTATTCAACGTTGGATCTATCGCTGGATTTGGTATACTCATCGTCTGCTACTCCTCTCTATTTCTTACCAAAAGTAATTCTTGGATCAATGATTGCATATAGAATGTCTGCAATTAAATTAGCTATTACGACTAATACAGCTGCAATTAAAGTAGTACCCATGATTACTTGATAATCACGAATAAAGATGGCATTAATCGATAATCTACCCATACCAGGCCATGCAAATAATTGTTCTATAAACAGTGCTCCTCCAAACAAGTTCGGTAACTGTAATGCGATAATCGTAATAATTGGAATTAATGCATTACGTAGAGCATGTTTAAAAATTACTTTTCTCTCAGATAATCCCTTCGCTCTTGCAGTTCGAACATAATCTTGTTTTATAACTTCTAGCATACTAGAACGCATAAATCTCGATTTTGTTGCGATAAGACCAAAAGCTAGTGTGATCGCTGGTAGTGCTAAGTGATGTAAACGGTCTTTCAAATCAAAATGTTCATACACTTCTCTCATACCAGATACCGGGAACCATCCTAGTTTAATAGAGAAAAATAAAATAACTAGAATTGCTATGAAAAATTGCGGTATGGCGATTCCCAAGAAAGCATAAGACGTAAAGAAATAATCAAGCTTCGAATATTGTTTTACTGCCGAATAAACACCAATCGGAATAGCAATTAAAATTGAAAGTACAATTGCTGTACTCATTAAGGTTAATGTTGCAGGAATTTTATCTACTATTTTCTTTGTTACAGGTTGACCATCTTCAAAAGAATAGCCAAGGTCACCATCAGTGACAAATAATTTTAACCATTTATAATATTGAACATAAATAGGTTGATCTAGACCTAACTTCTCTTCAATCAATTCTTTCTGAACATTTGACCCCGCATCTGAAGCCTCTGGATTTTCATACATTGCTGTAGGATCTCCTGGAGCTAATGTCATAAGGGCAAAAGAAATTACTGTAATGATAAACAACAAAGGTACTGATTGAAGCGTTCTTTTTACAATATATTGAAACATGTTTACCCCCCTAAAATAACAAAGTAGTTTACTAGAAAGATAGCCGCAAGCGACAAGTAGACGCAAACGGCCATCTCAATTTGAACTTTAATTTCTATTACTTACGTTTTTTAGCGTCTTTCCAGTACCAATCGATTAAGCTGAACTTATCGTTAGAAATTGATGGCTCAATTCCACCTAAGTCTTCATCATAACCCATCGTTAATTTTGGATGGTAAGTCCAGATTAAGATTTCATGATCAGACATGTATTTGTGTAATTCTTGGTAAATTTTAATACGTTTTTCACGGTTTTCTTCTTGTTTATATTGCTCTAATAATCTATCAATTGTCTTATCGTCAACACGGTTACGGTTTGATAAGCCAGGATTTGCTTTTGTTGGAATACCTGAAGAATGGAAGAATTGATAATGGTCAACGTTTGCATCATAACCACTCCATCCTAATGCGAAGCAATCTAATTCTCCAGCAGCATACTTATCTAAGAAAATAGACCATTCGTAAGCACGTGGTGTTACTTTAATTCCTAATTTAGCCCAGTTTTGTTGAGCTAATAAAGCTACTGCTTCACGAGTTTTATTACCATTGTTATAAGCAAACTCGATTTTTACTGCTTTACCATCTTTATCGTATAATGTGTTTCCACGTTTTTCATAACCAATTTCTTTTAACAATGCAGCAGCTTTTTTCACATCATAAGGAAGTGCTTTTACACTGTCATTATTTTGTGGAATTTTTGGATGCATTGGACCACTACCTTGGTAAGCGCGTCCTAATTGAATTTTTGAGACAATTGACTTACGATCTAAACCATAAGCTAATGCTTCACGGAATTTTTCGTTATTCCATGGTTTAACCGCTTCGTTAAATCCGATAAAGTCAAAACGTCCTTGGTCATAAGACTTAGTTGTTGTATCTTTATCCTTTTTAACTTGTGCTAATAATTTTGGTGTAAGAGACTCTACGTAGTCTACATCACCTTTGATTAAGTTAAGTGCTTCTACGTTCGCATCAGGTAATACTTTTGTAATAACTTCATTTAAATATGGACGACCTTCAAAATAGTTTTTATTAGCAGTTACTACGATACGCTCATTTGATTTCCACTCTTTAAATTTGAATGGGCCTGTACCGATTGGATTACGATGGATTTTATTATTTTTGTTATAATCGTCTACACCTTTAGGGAATTGATGTTTAGGCATAATTGGTGCTGATGCCACTGTATTTTCTAGGAATAAAACATCCTTTTCTTTTAAAGTAATTTGGAACGAATAATCATTGATTAGTTTTGTAGACTTAACTGCATCAAATAATGAAGCGTAATGGTTCTCTGCTTTTGGATTCATGAACATATCATATGAGAACTTTACATCTTTTGCAGTGAAAGGCTTGCCATCATGCCACTTTACACCTTTACGAATTGTGAAAGTATATGTTAAGCCGCTTTTTTTCCAGCTAGTTGCTAGTGCTGGAGCTACTGCACCACTTTTATTTAATGTAAGTAATCCATCATATACCATACTTGTGATATCAATTGAAGCAGAGTCAGACGAATTAAGTGGCGTTAAACTTACTGCATCAGCGAAAGTTGAAATAACAACTTTCCCACCAACTTTTTTAGAATCGAAACCTTTACGTACAGATGCTGCGTCTGAATGTAATCCCGGTAAACCAGCTAATACTACTGATGCTGCAAGAGCTGTTGATACGAATTTACTTTTAACGTTTTTCATACCTATTTTCCTCCTCTTATTCGATTAAATTAGTTAATTTGCTGCAGGTTTTTCTGCTTTTACATTTGCAACAGTAATCTTACCTTCTGCAGAAACTTCTACAGAAGCAGTTAATTTATAACCGTCTGCAATTAGTTTAACTAGATCTGAAGTTGTTGAAGCTGCTGTTTTTCCATCCTTCGTCACATTTACTTCAACTGCTTCATCTGCAGTTAATGTAATATTTTCAAGTGCGTTTTCAGAGAAATCAAATACATAGTCACCAGTAGCAGAAACTGTTAACCCTTTATCTGTAAGTTTTCCAATCGATGCATTTAATGCAGTTACTTGGTCATTCGTATAGTTTGTATAAACTGAACCTACATAACTTACACCAGCAGCTGAATAGCCAGTAAATTCACGGAAAGTGAAATCTTTATCTGGACTACTTGGTAAGTTACTTACAACAAAGTTAAGATCAACTTCTAATACTGTTGTCCCAACAGTAATTTTACCGTTTGAATAACCAAGAGTACCTTCAAAAGAATCAAGTCCAGCACCACTTACGAAAGCAACTTTACCTGCTTTATCAAAAATCACTTCCACTGCTGTTCCAAGTCCTAATGCATCTGTATCAGTAGCTTGATCATCAATGAATAATGAAGCATTAGATGAAAGTTTGTAAGTTTTTACTCCACTATCACTTTTTACAGTAATCGATGTTGGACTTGAACCTACAACTACACCATCTAAATCTCTATAAACATCTTTAGCTTGTAAGAACTTGTCTACTGCAACTGCAGCAGCTTCTTTCGTTACAACAGCGTTAAGATTTGTATCAATAGATAGTACCCCTTTACGTTCTAAGAAGAATAAGAAATCAACAGGACGGTTTGACCAGCTAGTTTTAAATCCAAGACCACTTGCAAGTACTTTTGATAATTCAGCGTAAGTTAAGCCCTTCTTAGGTAAGAATTCACCTTTTTTCGTTAATTTAAAGTAACCTTTACTTACTAACTTTGCAGCATTTACATTTTTTGTATCTTTAACTTTTACTGATTTAGAAGGAGCTTTACCAAGATATACTAATTTAGCTGCTAAATCAGCAAACTCTCCTCTTGTAAAACCTTTTTCTGGATTAAAATCAGAACCTTTGTTAACTAAATAACCTAAAGAAACTAATTTCGTAATTGACATTTCACTATCTAAACCTGAAACATCATCAAACGATGCTGCATATGTAGACACACTACCTAATAAAAGTGTAGAAGCTACCACGCCTGAAACAACCAGTTTGCGTAAATCCTTCATTCTAAATACCTCCCCATTCTCTTAACGATACCGATCATATTAGAACTAAAATAATTTGTATATTAGTAGTTTACATACCCCCTCAAGCAGAATAGAAAGAAATATCAGAAAATATAAATATTTCTAACAAATTTATAACACAAAAATACTAATATGAAACTGACAAAAATCTAACATATTTTTAACAAAATTCAAAATATTATAAAAATAGTCGTTTTTTTCATATTTTTCTACTAATTTTTATAAAATTTTTGTGACAATTAGGTTAAAAGTCATAAAAAAAATATGAAAAAAATTACAAAAATAAGTAATTTCTTTCATATTTCATAATATTGACGACTAAAATTTAAGAAGTTTTTAGTAAAAATATCCAATAAATTATTATATTAAACTAATTATTTAATGCTGTTTTAATCTCTTTTATACTTTTACCCGCCACAAACTCTTCAAATTTTTCCTTATTTCCACCAATAAACAAAAGACCAATCGTTAACACAAAAACAACAACTAACAAACATCTTCTAATCAAATCAAACATAAAATAAATCCTCCTAAACACGAAATGTGGAAGCGCCTGGTCAGCCCCGACTAGCATAAGAACAAGAACAATTGAATGTGCTCTTTACATGCAAATGTTCTTGGGCTTATGACTCGAGGGGCTAGGCGTTGGAACTAGACACACGAAATGTGGAAGCGCCTGGTCAGCCCCGACTAGCATAAGAACAAGAACAATTGAATGTGCTCTTTACATGTGCTTTTTACACTTTTTACATTCAACTGTTCTTTGGCAAGTTGCATTGATATTAATAGTCATTGACCGATCATTAACCTAGTCCATTATTAACTGCAACTTATTAATATTTTGGAACATATAAATAGAATCACTTCATTCAGAAGTCTTTTCATATGTAATCCTTCAAATTTATTTCATACTCAACCATTCTATGTCAGAAAATAAATTTTAGTACAAAAAAATAGTTATTAATTAGAGAAACTTTCTAAAACTTTCTAATTAACAACTATTTATTCTAACTTTATTTTTTATCTGTCCTAAATACGATTGCGCCTCTTTCATATTCTATATCTTTAATGTTCAATCGCGTGTTAATTACTCTAGCTAATGCAAAGAAATAATCTGATAGGCGATTCAAATATAGAAAAACTGGCACATGTATTGTTTCTTGTTTCATCAATGATACGACGTTTCGTTCAGCACGTCTTGTAACTGCTCTAGCTTGATGAATAATTGCAGCCGCTTTTGAACCACCTGGTAAAATAAATTTTTCAAGGGGTGGCGTTGCATCCATATATTCATCTATCAGTTTTTCAAGATCTTCAACCATTTTTTCTGTTGTTTTAAATGGAATACCTTCTTTTACAACCGCTAAATCTCCACCACAATCGAATAATTCGTGTTGTATTTTTTGTAAGCTTTCATACAAGTCTTTAGTATCTTCTGAGTCTAAATATGTCATAGCATATCCAACGATTGTATTTACCTCATCAATCGTGCCATAAGATTCCACTCTTAAATGATCTTTATCTACTCGTTTTCCTACTAAACTTGTTTGACCTTTATCACCAGTTTTAGTATAAATCTTCATGAAAACTTCCTCCTTGACTTAAATTCTGTTCTTTCATAGAAATTGAATCTACTTCATAAACTTTTTAAATCTATTAAAATAAAAATTATTTTTAATTTATAAAAGAATAAATATTTAAGCATAATTACTTTTATAAACAATCACTTTTTTATTCGTATTAGGATTATTCATAATTTGAAAAGAAGTCCCGTAAAGATCTTCAAGTATTTCTTCAGTTAAAACATCTTCCGTTTTGCCTTCACAAAATGTTGAACCATCTTTTAGCGCTAATATTCTATCACAATATAAACTCGCCAAATTTAAATCGTGAAAAACCGTTACCACTGTTTTTTCTTCATTTACTTGTAATTCTTTTAATAAATCTAATATTTTAATAGTGTGCATTAGGTCCAAATGATTGCTTGGTTCGTCTAAAAATATATATGGCGTTTCTTGCGCAAAAGCTTGTGCTAAAAATACTCTTTGTCGCTCACCACCGCTAATTTCACTAATAAATTTTTTTTTCATATTGTTTGTACTAGTCATTAATAACGCATTACTTACTGCGATATCATCTTGATCAGTCCAAGTTGGAAATAGCGAGGCTGAATGTGCGATTCGCCCAAGTTTAACAGTTTCGTTTACTTCATATGAAAAAGTATAAGAATTTTGTTGTGATAAGACGGCGATTTTTTTTGCAATTTCTTTATTAGACATCTTTGTTATATATTCTCCGTCAATCATCACATCCCCTGTTAACGGTTTCAAGAGCCCGCACAGAATATGTAAAAATGTAGACTTTCCACTTCCGTTTGGTCCAATAACACCTAACCATTCACCTTCATTGATGGAATAAGAAAGATTCTTTATATCTTTTTGAATCCCATTATATGAATATGAGATTTGATTACAATTGATCATAGTTTCCCTCTATTTCTTTTTGAGTTGAAGTAAAATAATTGCAAAGATAGGTGCGCCAATTAAAGATGTAATAACACCTATTGGTAATTCTCTTGGGGCTAATATGACTCTAGAAATAATGTCAGAGCCTATTAAAAAGATTGCTCCGTTTATCATTGATAATGGTAGTAGCTTTCTATGTAACGGTCCTACGATTGCTCTTGTATAATGTGGAACGACTAATCCCACAAATCCAATTGTACCTGATACTGCTACAGCTGCACCTGATAAAATACTACCTGTAAATAAAATTAAATAAGTAACTTTTTTAACATCAATCCCTATATGTTTTGCATTTGTACTACCAAATGTCATTGCATCTAGCTGTCTATTTTGGCTAAATAAAATGAGAAAGGATAAAATTAAAAATGGTAATAGTGTGATTGAATACTGTATACCTCTTCCTCCGATATTCCCCATTAACCAGCCGATTACAGAGCGTAATTCATTATCAGAAAATGTAATAAACAATGATAATAAGGCCGAACAAAATGAGCTAATGATGATACCGCCTAAAATAAGTGTTTCAACATTCAATGATCGATCTAATTTTCTTACAAAAACAATCAATAGTAATAGTGTAAAAAAACCAAACAGAATACTGACTACAGGTAATGTAAAATAAGTTACGATTGGTAAGCTAATCTGAAAAAACAAGACAAAAACTGCCCCTACAGATGCCCCTGAGGAAACACCTAGTGTAAAAGGATCAGCTAAGGGATTCTTTAATATACCTTGAAAGGCAACTCCTGCTAATGCGAGACACGCCCCCACTAAACCCGCTAATAATACTCGAGGTACTCTAATATTCATGACAATCGTTTGAATATCATCAGGGACGAAATTAGTTTTAAAAAACGCATCTGAAAAGCTTTGAATAATAGAATAAAAGGGGATCGATGTTGATCCTATCGAAACCCCTAAAATAAATAATAACAATAATACAAATGATGGTAGTAAAAATATATTCTTATTTAAAAACCTCTGGATAAACCGCCTTTGCAATTTCTTCTACTCCTTCAACAAGTCTTGGACCAGGTCTTGATGTTGTATCAGCATTAATATCAAAAACTCGTTTATTTTTAATTGCATTTACAGATGTCCAATTTTTTCTTTCTAAAACAACTTTCTCTAAATCAGGAACATAATCACCGTATGTAGTTAATATAACATCTGGATTAGCCTTTATTGCAGACTCTTCACTATACATTACCCAGCCTTTTTCTTTTTCTGCAACGTTTTTCGCGTGAATAATTGAAATCATTTCATTAAGAAACGTTCCATTGCCTGCAGTGTATATTTCAGGTGGTCCTGAAATTTCTAACCAAACTAATGGATTCGTGCCAATATTAGCAGTTTTATCGCTGATTTTCTCTAATTTTTCTTTCATATCACTTACAACTTTTTTTGATTCATCAAGTTTTCCAGTGATCTGTCCAATTTCTTTAATTGTATCATATACGTCATTTATTGATTCAGCATTTTTCACAACAAACACTGTAATCCCAGCTTGTTTTAATTGTTCCAAACCATCTGCGGATATACCTAGGCTTGATTCATGAGCTAATACTAAATCTGGTTGAAGTGAAATAATTTTCTCAATGTTATAAGTCATATCAGCATTATTTCCACCAACCTTGTCGATCCCTTTCACTTCCTCAGGATAGTTATCAAAGTCAGTTACACCAATCACGTTTTTTCCTTTTCCAATTGAGAACAAGATTTCTGTATTACTTGGTATTAATGAAATAATTTTTTTAGGCTCTTCTTTAATCTCAATTTCTTTATCAGTTGAATCTTTTACTGTTAAAGGAAATTGTGCAACTTCAGTTTTTGGTACATTTGTTTCTTTTTGTGCTGTTTCACTGTTGCACCCAAATAAACCTAAGCATAATAATACGACAAACAAACTTGATACGATTTTCTTCATATTTCTCCCCCTAGTATGTTGGAAAGCATAAAAAACCCCATTCATATAATTGAACGGGGGTCGAAACAACATAATTATACAAGTAAAACTTGCAACTGCTGCTTCAAATTCTCACTCCCCGAAGAATTGAAAACGGATGAATTTAGCAGGTCTACTGACTTTGCTTCAACCTACTCCGACCTTCCCATTCCGATGGAACAGTGGTTTGTTCGTTTCGTCCACATTACAGTTGCGGGGACAGTTCTGGACTTTACCAGATTCCCTATTATGCGATTATCGCACTAAATTCATCAATATTTCATTATATTAATCGTAAAGTATAATAAGTGAGAATTCAATTATTTTATTTAATTGTTTTATATGAAACAAGATTACTCTACAACTTTTTCATTTATTCGTATAAAATGTGGTATTTTCACTTTAAATGTCGTACCTTGCCCTATTTCGCTGAATACTTGAATAGAACCGCCATGAGCGTTCACGATATTCTTAACAATTGATAAACCAAGGCCTGTTCCACTCTTACCTCTAGTACGTGCTTTATCGGCTTTATAGAACCTTTCAAACACAAATGGTAAATCTTCGGTAGAAATACCTGCACCTGAATCAATGAATTCAAAAATAGTCTCTTCACTATTTTGCGAAACAGAAACGATGATTCTGCCATTTTCATTGGAATGTGTAATGGCATTTACTATTAAATTTGTAAAAACTTGTTCCATTCGATCTTCATCGATTAAAATAGTAACTTGTATAATATCATCTAATTCACCAAAAAGTGACACGTTCTTCTCTCTTGCTAGCGCTTTAAATTTTCGAATAATACGATCTACAAATGGAATGACTGGTACTGGTTCACGATTTAATTCGGTAAAACCATTTTCCATACGCGCAAGGTCTAATAAATCATTTACTAATCTACTCATCCTTAATGATTCATCGTATATAATTTGTGACAGCTCCTGCATCTCTTCTTTAGACTCTGCAACGCCATCAACGATTGCTTCACTGTAGCCTTGTAATAATGAGATTGGTGTCCTTAACTCGTGAGATACATTTGCAATAAAATCTTTTCTCATTTTTTCTAATCGTCTTTGTTCTGTTACATCTCGAATAACTGCAACAACACCGCGGATATTTGTTTGATTGTATAATGGTGACATCACAATTTGCCAATTACCTTGGTCTAAATTCAATTCAATAAATTGCTTCTTTTCGCTTTCCACTACTAGTTTATATAAATCTAATAAGTCTTTTGTCAAAACTAGTTCTGAATCTTTCTCAAATTCATCATCATTTAACATTTTTAAAAATCGTTCAGCCGGTGGATTAGTCGTGACAATACTACCTTCATTGTTGATCGATATAACTCCGTCTACCATACTCGTAATGATATTTGATACTTTCTCTTTTTCTTGTTTTAACGCATTCATATTAAAGTTTAACTTTTTACTCATTTTATTAAAAGAATAAGCAAGTTCACCAATCTCATCATTTGAGTGAATCGGAACTTTTGCATCAAAATTTCCTGATGTCATATCACCGACCACTTCTTTCATTTTTCTAAGTGGCGCAGTAATTTTTGATGAAAGGAAAAACGAGAAGAAAGTCGTTAAAACAATCCCAATTGAAGCAGCAAGTAATACAAAATTTGTTGTTTGATGAATCATCCCTTTAACGGGCTGCAATGATTGATACATATAGACAGCACCATAATGATTTTGATCCTTTATTGCTATACCAACTACTAACTTTTCTCTTTCACTATTCTTACCGTATACAAGTCTTTTACTAACATCTTCTTTGTATTCAATCGTTCTATTTAAAACATGATCTTTTTGAATTTCTTCAAAGGGTAATTCTTGAATGCCGTATTTATTATTTGAGTACCAAGGTTCTTCATCTTCAATAGAAATGATCACTCTCGAATAACGATTTACAATATTATTGGATAAGTACTCAACATCTGAAATTGATTGGCCTTTCTCGATTAACCCAGCTATTTTCGTTGCATCATCTTTCATATTTTGTACTTGAAGGTCAATATAAAATTTTTCAAAGAATCCTATGAGCACAAATGTTAAAAAAGATAATACAAGCGAAACTAGTAATATAATTGTAAGCCAGAGCTTACCAACTAAACTTCTTAAAATCATTACTCCTGACCTACCTCAAATTTATAACCTACACCCCAAACAGTTACGATCATTTTAGCCGCATCTTCAGAGCATTTACTAAGTTTTTCACGTAATCGTTTTACGTGTGTATCAACAGTACGTAGGTCTCCAAAGAAATCATATTGCCATACCGATTTTAACAATGTCTCTCGGTCAAACACTTTATCTGGTGATTTTGCTAAAAATAATAACAGTTCATATTCTTTTGGTGTTAAGCTAACTTCTTCACCTTCAACGATTACTTTATGTGCATCATTATCAATCGTTAAATGGGTGAAAACAACTACATCCTTTGCAGAAGAATTGTCCGAGGTGAAGACTGGCATATTTGATGAACGTCTTAATAAAGCTTTTACCCTAAGTACTACTTCACGCGGGCTAAATGGTTTAATAATATAATCATCTGTACCTACTTCAAATCCTTGAACACGATTTGTTTCTTCACCTTTTGCAGTAAGCATAATAACCGGTGTCGTTTTAACTTTTCTTAACTCTCTACAAACTTCAATTCCATCTATTTTAGGCATCATTAAATCTAACAGTATAAGTGAGTAATCATTTTTTAACGCTAATTCTAACGCATCCTCACCATTGTCTGCTTCATCAATCAAGTATCCATCACGCTCTAAATACATTTTTAGTAAACGTCTAATTCGATCTTCATCATCTACAATTAATATTTTTATGTTTTGGTCCATTTTAATTAAACCCCCTTTACATAATTTTACATAATAAAAATTGTATATTCTAGTCCAATTTGTGAACATTTTTACATAATTCTATGAACTTATTATTTCCATCAAGTCCATAATTAAAGCAAAAAAGACAGAATAAAGTAAACTAGCATACTTTATTCTGTCTTTAATTATAATACATCCAATTTCTGTCGTACTAATTCGAATGTCATCCGCTTATCTTTTAAGCGTATGAATGTAGTCCAGCTATGATTAAGTTAACAGCAATTAGGTTGAACATGATGATTGCAAAACCAAGTACAGCCAACCAAGCTGATTTTTCCCCTTGCCAGTTACGTTTAAAACGTAGGTGCAAGAATACTGCGTAGAATAACCATGTAATTAATGCCCAGTCCTCTTTAGGATCCCAGCTCCAAAATCTTGTCCAAGCAATTTGAGCCCAAATCATCGCAAAGATTAAACCACCTAAAGTAAAGACAGGGAACCCAATCGCTACCGCACGATATCCGATTTCATCTAATAAATCACTATCAACCTTTTGAACAAAAGGTTGTAAAAATGCGCCAATTCGCTTTCTAATGATTAATCGAATCACTAGATAAAGCGCAATCCCTGCAAAAATTGACCAAATAACTGTATTTAGTTTTTTCGCATTGATTAAAGCCGGCATTTCGGCTAATGCTTCAAATTTACCTTCTGTTGTTAATTCACCTTTATGTGGGCCAACAATCGATGGTAAATTGTAGATCATTTCCTCTTTTACACCGTCTTTATTAACCCAATTGTATTTCGCTTCGTAACCTGATGCATTAAATGCAGTTGAAATTAGAATGAACGCTACAACAGTTACTAAGAAATATAAAACAGCTTCAAGCCAGAAAGTTTTCTTCGTAGACTTTGACTGATTAATATTTTTTATCAAATAAATTAAACCAGTTATAAAACTAATCGCTAAAATCGCTTCACCTAAAGCAGCAGTTGTTACGTGAATATGTAACCAGTAACTTTTTAATGAAGGAACCAATGGTTTAATCTCATGTGGGAACACAGTTGCATAAGCAATAATAATAATTGCAATTGGTAATGCAAATAATCCAATAATATTTAATCGGTAAATAAAATGGATCAGAATGAATGCTAAAATTAACATCATTCCAAAGAATGTAATAAACTCAAATAGATTACTTACAGGTGCATGACCCGCTGCAATCCATCTTGTAATAAAATAAGTGATTTGTGATAAAAACCCTAAAATAGTGATTGATATTCCTATCGTAGCCCATCTATTAGGTCCATGATCGTTTACTTTCAACGAGCCACCAAAAAAGAAAGTAGCTACGATGTAACATATAAACGAAATAAATAAGAAATTACTACTTAGCTCGTACATATTTTCCCCCTATTAAACACTTTTTTCAGATTGTTGATCGATTGGCAATTCAATCTTAGTGTCACCCAACACTTTTTTCAACTCTTGTTTTAAACCATAATAGTTTTTATTTGTAAATGCTGCAATCCAAATTTCCCCATCTTGATTTTGGATCCAAACTCTTCGATGATACCAGTACATACCTTGGATTACACCAATCATAAAGATTGTTCCTCCAATGCCTAGTAACCAAAGTGTTAAATCTTTACGAACTGTTAATCCAGTCGAATCTTTCGTTTCAATACCAGCAAACGTCATTTTATATTTATTTACACCATCTGGCTCTATGTTTTGTTTAATTGCAACGAATGCAACTTCACCTTTTGGCGTCTCTGGTGTCGTCATTTTAAATACAAATGCCGGATTATTTGGTTTTCTTGTTTTTGTATCAGGAACACCATCTGAATTGAAATAAAAGTCAGGAAAATAGTTTCTAAGCTCTACTTTGTATCCATTCTTTAAATCATAAACTTCTTTTGGATTTTGTAAGTCTACTTTTAATGGACCTAATTTCTTACCAGTTTTTTTATCTTCAAGTGTAAATAAAAATGCACTAAACTCTCCAATTTTATAGTCTACTTGATATAAAGCAAAATTTTGGAATTTTAAAGGTTCATTTACTCGTATATTAAAATCTTTTACTTTTGTTAGTTTCGGCTCTTCACCAGGAATTAAATTCCCTTGACGTTTATATAATGTTACGTCAGCTTGATAATTTTTTGGAATTTTAT
This sequence comes from Gottfriedia solisilvae, assembly GCF_002128405.1. Lineage (GTDB taxonomy): Bacteria > Bacillota > Bacilli > Bacillales > Bacillaceae_G > Gottfriedia > Gottfriedia solisilvae. The sequence goes on along the minus strand of NZ_NETJ01000002.1, from coordinate 715,826 downwards.
CATTACCAAAACGTTCAATTGCTTCTTCGTAAACTTTTCCTTCAGTTTTCTTATTATAAGTTTCCATATGGAAGTCATTTAGCTTAATATAATAATTTTGATTCGTACCAACGATTGGCTTTAATTCGCCTTCTTGAACCCATAGCGCTTTATCTAAATACATCCCTGGCACATATCTTAACATTACGCCAATTAAAAAAATGATTAATCCAATATGGTTAACATAAGGACCCCAACGAGAGAATCTACCTTTTTCAGCAAGTATATTACCGTTTTCTTCACGAATTTTATAACGTTTCTTTATTAGGCTTTTCTTTGCTTTTTCAATTTCCTCAGTGATGTTTTCCACTTTCGTTGTTCCAAACATTCTTTGTCTCTTTAAAAAGCCTGGATGTCTAGTCACCGTTTGTTTATTCAAAGCTTTATAAAGTGGAACAATACGATCTAAACTACAAATTACTAGTGATATTCCAATTGAAGCTACTAGTAACATGAACCACCAAGAGTTGAAGGTATTATCTAGTCCAATAAAGTCATAGATTTTACCGAATGTACCATATTCATCTTGGTAATAAGTTGTTGGATCTGCAGTTGGTGGAAGTAAATCTCTTTGAGGAAAAATTGTTCCAAGTGCAGCAGCTATCAATGTAATGACAATAATGACTACAGCAACTTTTACTGAAGAAAAAAACGTCCATACTTTATCAATAAAAGTTTGATTGTTTACGATCGAGCGTCGTGCTGTACCCTCATATTTCATATCAAGTAGGTCAGTGGCAGTTTCGTCCTGCGGCTTCCCACAGGATTCACAGATTACTGTTCCAACATGATTCAAATGCCCACATTCACATTTAAAAGTCTCCATATCTTTTCCCCTAACTCATTTTACAGCATCATTTTGGTAATATTTCTTTAATATAATTTTCAAAAGAAGTTGATGTCATTTGACCAGTTACAATTCTTTTTACTTTTCCATCAGGACTTACAAAAAATGTAGTCGGTAATGGATTCACACCATAAATGTTTAAAATCTCTTGATCTTTATCAATCGCAATCGGGAATGTAAGTTTATAATCGCTTACAAATTTTTTCACGGAAAACTCTGACTCATCTGCATTTAACGCAAATAATTCAATGCCTTGATCTTTATACTTTTGATATAACTCATTCATAAAAGGCATTTCACGTTTACAAGGCTCACACCAAGTACCCCAAAAATTAACGATGACACCTTTTCCTTTCTGCTCAGAAAGTGTAAATTTATCTTCAGAATTCAGTTCAGTTAATGCAAAGTTAGGTGCAGTACTCCCTTTGCTTACCACTTCATCTTCCTTAAAGAAATTTATGTAAAAAGTATAACCGATTGCAGCAACCATAATTAAAAGGATTAGTGTACGAATTAACGTTCTATTTTTTTTCATATAAGCAGTTCCTCCCATATGTAAGAATATCATTATTTCCTATTCTTGAATAGAAATATGAAGGTACGAAACAAAAGACTAAATATTCTAACATCTATTCTACATAATTGTTTTCACGCAAGAAAAAACTCGGCAATGGCCGAGTCTTTTTGTCAACGTGGCTTTGCTGAAGCCATCGCTCTTAATTGTTTTACCTCATGTGGTGATAACTCTCTTGCATCACCAGCAGTTAATCCAGATAAATCTAAGAACGCATAACGCTCACGTTTTAACTTCATAACAGGAGTTCCGATCGCCTCAAGCATTCTTTTTACTTGACGGTTTCTACCTTCATGAATGACCAATCTAATGATTGCAGTGTTTTTCTTCTTATCAAGTGAAATCATTTTTACCTGAGCTGGGGCTGTTTTTCCATCTTCTAGTACAATTCCACGTTCTAATTTACGCAACTGCTCTTTAGTTGGAATCCCTTTTACTTTCGCAATATATTCTTTATCAATTTCATACTTAGGATGCTGTAGTAAATTCGAGAATTCACCATCATTCGTTAAAAGAATAATTCCTGATGTATCGTAATCCAATCTGCCTATTGGAAAAATTCGTTGTGGAATCATTGGAAAGAAATCCGTTACGACTTTTCTACCTTTATCATCAGACACACTAGAAATGACGCCAGATGGTTTATATAAAATAAAGTATACTGGTTCTTCTTTATCGATTGGAACTTCATCCACTTCAACTTTATCGTTACTAGTAACCTTTACACCAAGTTCAGTAACAATTTGACCATTTACTTTAACTTTTCCTTCTTTAATTAATTCTTCTGCTTTACGTCGAGAAGCAATCCCGGCTCTAGCAATAACCTTTTGCAATCTTTCCATTCGCTCAATTCACCTCTTCAACCATCATACAGATTTATACGACTGAATACAAGTTGAAAAGTGTAAAAAGCTTGTCCGAGCTCAAAAGGGATTCATTTATAAACTTTAAATGAAGAAATATGCTCTCCAAATCAAAGGTATTAGGGCTTTGATAGATCAACAATTTTTTATAATATTAGGCAAGCAACAAACTATGTATCGTTTTGACCCACCAAAATGTCTTATTTCAGAAAAGAATCCGAATGTCAGTTTTCAACTCTATCACTTTACGAATATTTTAGGAAAGGTCACATATAATTTACTAGATTTGCAGAAATGAGGTATTCAAAATGAATTTAACATTAAAACACCCTTCAGCATTTGATCGTACAAAGGTCATTTCCCCTGGAAGTGTTCTAATCACAAAGAAGCATGAAACGGTTTATATGCTTGTATATGAGGAGAATGAAGAGGAATATCCTTATGTACTTGTTTCATTGTCAGATGCTAGATTAGTTCAAAATTACGATATTATGCCTACCTTAGGTGATATAGAAGATTGGATTGGAGAAATTACTATGGTTACCCAAAAAAATAAACTCGCCATTACAATTCAAGCAAATTATTAATCAAAAGTTTATTCAAACAATAAGGTGTCAATACTATATCTATTAACTTAAAAAGGAGAATACAATATGAATTATTCTTTTAATCCATCAATAAAATATAATTCAGTTGGGTCGTTTAAACTAGGCGATGTATTTTTTACTTCTCATAAACCTTCGAAAGCATACAAGCTAATCTATGATTCTACAGAAACAAATTATCCCTATATCCTATTATGTTTAGATGATGCAATTTCTATCCAAAGTTTTGATGAAATACCTACAATTGAAGATATTGAAGAAAATATTGGTGAAATCAAGTTTACAGTACCTAAAGAAAAATTACTGCTTGTCATCAATTAAGAAGTTTTTCTTAAATAAAAAAACGCCATCTATTACCTCACTTTCTAAATGTTAGTTATGTCTAACATTTAGTAAGTGAGGTAAATTATTGATGACGTTTTATGTTTTTTTTATTTACATATTTACATTAAGCAAAGACACTTGCTAGTTTTTCGTCTGTTTGTTCGCTCCAATATTTCAACCACTTTTTAGCACCTTCAAGATCATGAAGTTTCGCTTGACCACATTGTAGTTCATTTGCAGCTGGCACTTCTTCAACTTGAATTCCTAATTCAGCTGTTTTACGTAATAATGCAATTACGTCTGAAATTGACGGTTCTCCCGCAATTATTAAATAGAAGCCTGTTTGGCAACCCATTGGTGATAAATCGATGATTTTGAATGGTTCACCTGCTGGCACTGCTTCTCTTACATTTAAAGCTAATAAATGCTCTAATGTATGAATTGTTGCAGGCTGTAACGCTTGTTTGTTTGGTTGGCAAAAACGGATATCATATTTTGTTACAACTCCATCTGTACCAACTTGGTGTGTTCCACAATGTCTAATATACGGTGCAACTACTTTTGTATGATCTAATTCAAAACTTTCTACTGATGGCATATTTATTTCCTCCTAAAAAATCTCTCTATAGTTTTTTTGCTTCTACAATCCAAACAAAATCATTAAATTGTTGGAAACTGACTGAAAATCCATTTTTTTCGAAATGAGAACGAATAACTGGTATTAATGGATAATATTCTCTTTTCAAGTCATCTCTTAAATCGATGAAATTGGCTTGATCTGCCTTTGTAATTTCATTTTGAAATGCTTCCTCTGTTTGGAACATCGTATCTGCAAAAATAATTTTTCCGTTTACTGGTAACAATGAATGATATAGTTTAATAGCCTCATATTTTTCATCATCTGTTAAATGATGAAAAACATAAGAACTTACAATTGTATCAATTTGTTGAGTTGGTTTTGGAAAATCAATTAAATCTCCATCATGAATGACAATATTTTCACCTAATTTTTTAGAGGCAATTAGTCTCATTTCTGGTGATGGTTCAATCGGAAATACTTGTTTGTTAGAATCGATTAAAAGCTTTGTTAAATTACCAGTACCAATTCCAAATTCAAGTACATTTTCCCCACTTCGTTTTACAATTTCATCTAAAATTTCATCATAACGTCGGAATACTTCTTTATACTCTGCATCCTGACCTTGAACGAATGAATCATAACTTTCAGCCCAACCTGTGAATACATCTAAAAATTCTCTGCCCATTTATCTCACCCTTGATGTTTCAAATATTAACGCCTGTTCTAAGTCTTCTTTTAAATCCTCTAAATCTTCAAGTCCAATAGATAAACGAATTAATTCATCTGAGATACCTGATGCTAATCGTTTTTCTCTCGGAATAGAAGCGTGAGTCATTTTTGAAGGAATCCCTACAAGACTTTCAACTGCTCCTAAGCTTTCCGCTAGTGTAAACCATTTTAATTTCCCTACAAATACTTCAGGATCTAAACCTTCTTGTAGTTCAAATGATAGCATTCCACCAAAACCACTACTTTGTTGTTTAGCTAACTCGTGATTTGGATGCGTATCTAAACCTGGATAGAATACTTTATTTACATTTGGATGTGCATTTAATAATTTTGCAATTTCATGAGTGTTTCTTTCATGCTCTTCCATTCTAATTCCTAATGTTTTAATTCCACGTTGTAATAACCAGCTGTCATTTGGACCAAGCACGCCGCCGATTGAATTTTGATAAAATCCAATTTCTTCAGCAAGCTCTACGTTATTTGTCACAACAATACCTGCTACAACATCACTATGGCCACCTAAATATTTCGTTCCACTATGAACGACAATATCAGCTCCAAGTGTTAATGGCTGTTGCCAGTATGGTGTTGCAAATGTGTTATCTACAACCGTTAATAGATTATATTCTTTTGCAATTTTTGATACACCTTTAATATCTGTAATTTTCAACAATGGATTACTTGGTGATTCAATAAAGATTGCTTTCGTGTTTGGAGAAATAACTTCTTCAACTAGTGCTAAGTTACTTGTATCCACAAATGTTGCTGTAATGCCTAAGTTTGATAATACTTTTGTTAATAAGCGATACGTACCACCATATACATCATCACCAACGACAATATGATCTCCCGTCTTAAACAAACTAAATACTGTATGAATTGCCGCCATACCTGAAGCAAATGCAAAACCAGCTACACCGTGCTCAATATCTTTCATTAATTCTTCAAGCGCATGACGTGTTGGATTGCCTGTTCTGGAATATTCAAAGCCTCTATGCTTGCCAACAGCATCTTGCTTATACGTACTCGTTTGATAAATTGGAACACTAACTGCACCCGTAGCTTCATCTCTACTTATTCCTCCATGAATTAACGCTGTCTTTTTCTTCATATTAATATCCTCCGCTATATATGTTTTTACTTAGGTATCTTTCACTGCTATCTGGAAAAATTGTTACAATTGTACTTCCTGGTTCAGCTTTTTCAGCTTCTTTTAAACTTGCATAAAGTGCTGCCCCAGAAGAGCTTCCTACTAGTAATCCTTCTTTTCTTGCAATTTCTTTTACTAAATGAAATGCATCTTTATCAAGTACTGTATAGATTTCATCAAATAAATTGGTATCTACAAAACCTGGAATGAATTCCATTCCAATACCTTCTGTATCGTGTAAACCGGGCTCGCCTCCATTTAATATAGAACCTTCCGGCTCAACGATTACAGTTTTTACATTCTTACAATTTTCTTTTAAATACTGGGCTGTTCCAGTAAATGTTCCACCACTACCAGCTCCAGCGACGAATACATCTATTTTGCCTTCCAATTGTTCAACAAGTTCCGGCGCTAACGTTTTATAATAAGTTCTAGGATTTGCTTCGTTACTAAATTGAGAAGGTACAAATGAATTTGGTATTTCTTTTGATAACTCATTTGCTTTTTTAATTGCACCAGTCATACCTTCTGACGTTGGAGTGTTTACAATTTTTGCACCAAGCGCTCTCATTAAAGTTTGTTTTTCCAAGCTGAACTTCTCTGGTACAACGAAAATAACATTCACTTCATACTTTAATGCTGCTAGTGCCAAACCAATACCAGTATTACCTGCGGTTGGTTCAATAACTGTGCCTTCTTTTTTTAGCTTTCCCTCTTTAAATGCACTTTCTAGTAATTCCATCCCAAGTCTGTCTTTTACACTTCCACCAGGATTACAATATTCTAGTTTTGCAAATAATCTAGTGCCCTTTGGTAAAGGAAAAGATGTAATTTCAAGTAATGGTGTTGATCCAATCAGTTCGTGTACTGACTTTACAACTTTCATAATTTCAAGCTCCTTTATGCCACAAAAAAAGGTTAGTTTCTTCCAATCCATTATATGCAACATGGGTAAAATTGAACGTTGTCTTAATACCAACTATTCTTATTGGTATTATAAGATATTTATTTTTATCACGCAATAAAAAAGTACTTTTATACCTTTCAATTAGGAATAAAAGTACTTTACATTAAGTAAAGAATATCGTTACAAATACAATAGAAAAGATAATGCTAAGTGCGTCCGCAAGTAAACCAACCTTTAAGGCATCGCCCATTTTTCGAATCCCTACAGCACCAAAATATACCGTTAAAACATATAAAGTTGTATCAGTACTACCTTGCATAGTTGACGCAAGTCGTCCGATAAAAGAATCTGGTCCATACGTTTTAATTAGATCGGCTGTAATACTTAAACCTGCCGATCCAGATATTGGGCGAATAATCGCCAGAGGAAATACTTCTGCTGGTATACCAAGAGAGGCTAGTAAAGGACGGAGAAGTTCAACACAAAATTCTAAGGCACCAGAAGCTCTAAATATTGATATTGAAACTAACATACCAACTAAAAACGGAATTAATTGAACTGCAATTGTAACCCCTTCTTTTCCGCCTTCTACAAATGATTCGTAGGTAGGAACCTTTTTCCATGTTCCATGAATTAAGATGACTGCGATGATAAAGGGAATGATATATAGCGAGATTGTATTCATAACCCCCATTTATCTTCTCCCCTTTCGATTACGTCTTCTTGCAAAAAAGCTATTTATCAATAATCCACCAATAAATGAAACGACTTGGGCAAGAATCGTAACCCCGACAATTTCAGTCGGATTAGCTGAATGATAAGACATTCTAATTCCGATTACTGTAGTTGGGATTAATGTTATTGCACAAGTATTAAGCGTAAGAAACGTGATCATATCATCACTTACTTCTTGGCTATTTTTATTTAATACCTTTAATTGCTCCATTGCTTTAATACCTAATGGAGTAGCAGCGTTACCTAGACCAAATAAATTGGCAACCATATTTGACATAATATAACCAAGCGCAGGGTGGTCTTTTGGAATTCTCGGAAATAAAAACGTAAGAAATGGCTGAAATAGCTTTGATAAAATTTTTAATAAACCTGATTCTTCTGCAATTCTCATTAATCCTAACCAAAATACAAGCACACTGACTAAACCAATACAAATGGTAATCGCTTGTTTCCCTCCATCAAACACCGCTTTATTAACTTCCTCGATTGTCCCATTTATCATCGCAAATACAAAACCAATAATCGTAAGAGCAACCCAAATGATATTAACCATTTGAGTGCTCTCCCATTAAGTTTAATAACATTTCTTTACTTTGCTCAAAAACCTCTTTAGTAAAAACTTTAACTTTACTTTTACTATAAAAAATATTCCTAGTTCCTAATTGTTCACCTTCTAATTCAATGATTGCTTTACCAACAATTTCATCATTCTCAAATCGTTTATCAGTCGTTTTTTCCAATTCAATCGTCACAGTAACTTGTTCTTTCTCTTTTTCGTCTAGTGGATAAAAGAAATCATTTTTCAAATAAACATGACCTTTATAAATCTTGTCCTTAACTTCTCTAATTCCGCCCTTACTCATTACTTTTGTTAAAGGGTAATGATCAAATCCGTATTCAAATAGTGCCATATGGTCTTGCCAATCTTGACCATCATTTAAAGTGACAACAATTAAATCCATTCCGTTTTTCGATGCAGTCGATACGAGTGTTCTTCTAGCTTTTTTAGTGAAGCCTGTTTTTCCACCTGTACTATACTTGTACATAAATGTCAGTAATTTATTTTTATTTTTCCAAACATAATCCCAAGACTCTGCTGTATTTTTTGCTCTATGTAATTTTGTTCCAGCTATTTTTGCATACATTGGATTTTCCATTGCGTATCTTGTAAGAAGTGCCATATCATAAGCTGAAGAATAATGTTCCTTCCCATTTTCATCTAAACCGGATGGATTACTAAAAAAAGTATTGGTCATCCCAATTTCTTTCGCTTTTTCGTTCATCATATAAACAAAACCTTCAATACTACCACCCACTGTTTCAGCAATAGCATTAGCAGCATCATTACCGGACCTAAGCATTAAACCATACACTAAATCTTCCAGTTTAATTTTTTGACCTGGTTTTAAATAAATAGAAGAACCTTCAGTTTGAACTGCTCTCGAACTAATCGTAACTGTATTTTTAAGTTTTCCTGACTCAACAGCTAAGATTGCCGTCATAATTTTTGTAATACTCGCAATTCGTTCGGGGTCATGCATTGCTTTTCCATATAAAATTCTTCCTGTTTTTTGATCCATTAGCACCGCATTTCTAGCACTAACTCCTCCAAATGCTTTTACATTATTCGTTGGAATTATTATTCCAATCAGAAATAAGCTAATGATTCCTAATATTAGCCATTTTTTCATTTTCGCATCACTCCACAGTTAGTCCTAATTAGTACAAGTTTACGAATTGAAAGATAAAAAAATGACTTTTTTTTAAGAAAAAATGCCGAATACTTTTCCTTTGAAGGGAAAAGTATTCGGCATTATCTTTTTATTGGTTATGTTAAAAGAAGATTGTTGATTTCCACTCCAGTTAGCTCGCTTTCCGCGTGGGGTGCACCTGGCCCACACGATGTGGGTCATTCATGCGTTACGACAGGAAATCGTGGTATTAGCATACCTACCTTTATTCGCGTCTTGCGGGGTCTCAGCTGTCCCGTATCTCCCACAGGAGTCGAGCACCTACCGCTCCAATCAACTTCTTAATGAATCGGTTGGTTTTCTTTTAAAAACATTTCTATAAAACATTTTTTGAAGAATGAGGCTATTTTTCAATATCAAATATTTACTTAATCAGACACTATCATTAATAAAATGGCTTCCATTTTAATTGGCTTGCATATTCATATCGGTAATTCACATCATCCCAGTTAACAATGTTCCAAAAATTATTAACATATGAATCTTTGTCAAACTTATATTGAAGATAATATGCGTGCTCCCAAACGTCTAAAACAAGCAATGGAATCGTATCCCATTGTGTAAAGAATTGGTGTTTTTCTGTTTGCAAAATTTCGAGTCGATTCGCTCTTGGGACCCATACTAAAATAGCCCAACCTACACCTTCAACTTTTTTGGCTGCCTGAGTAAAGTGCTCTTTAAATTTCTCATAACTTCCAAAATCATCTTCTATTTGTTTTAACAGTTCTGCTTGAGGTTTCCCTCCGCCTGATTTACTTAAATTATTCCAAAAAATAGTGTGTAAATAGTGCCCCGAACCATGAAATGCTAGCTCCCGCTCCCAATGCTTTAATAAATCGTATTGATTATTCTTTCTCGCTTTTTCAAGTTCAATTTCTGCCTTATTTAAACCATCTACGTAGCTTTTATGATGTTTATCATGATGAAGAATCATAATTTCTTTTGAAATATAGGGTTCTAATGCATTATATGGATAAGGTAGTGGCGGTAATTCGTGTTTACCAATTTCAATTTTTTCTTCCACTTCCATAACTCGATATGCATAACTATCATCATATTCTTCTTCATTTAATAAAGATATTAATCTTTCTTGGATATCGTCTACATCCATAGAAATTTCATCTAAAAATGAATTTTGATCCACATAATAACTCGTTGTACCCATACGATTTAGTAATAATTTTACTTTATATTCTAATAGTTCCTTTTCCTGTAGTTGATCAAATCTTTCTGCAAGTAATTGCAAGACGTTTCCACACCAATCCTCAACTTCTTGAAAGTAAGTGATCAGTTCAGATTGATTTACCATATTCCACCTCCACAGAGAAAATGCATTCTCTTCTACTTTCAATTGTATGATGGTTATGATAACGGTATTACCGGTAAGAAATAAGGACTAATTATTAGAATAGCTATTTTATTCTGTCTCTAGAACCGTACGATGTTCAGCATAAAACTCAAGTTTTAGAGTAATGACTTTTTCTAGTTCATACACAACCTTCATTAAATTTGCTCGCGTTTCAAATTCATCTCTTGTTTTTGGTAAAGGCATTCTTTTGAATTCTTGCATCATATGGTTAAATTCTCCTAACAATTCAATACCAGTTGATTTTTCCTTCAAATAAACACCAGTATCCTCAAAAAATTCAGCAATGATCTTAGCATGCTCAAAGTTTATATCAATTTGTTTTAAGATCGGTATGATTTGATTGGTGATGATTTCAAATTGTCTTTCTCTCATTTCAAAATATGTTAAGTAGTAAACGTTTGTTTTAATAAAACTATTTTCAACTTGTCTAAATGCTAATGCTTTCGCATTTTGTAATAAAATATTTGTTTCATTTATGTATTCTTCTAAATCCTCATCTTTGCCTTTCATTTTTAATGAAATCCCTAACAGGAGCATTTTAAAATTTTGTTCGATTTTCTTTTGTGTCTCGACCATTTTCTTTTCAATACTCGGCATATATGTATTCATAATCAACGCGATCCCAATTCCAATTGCAAGGATTAATACTTGATTATACAAAAAGCCAATAGACCTATCAGTACTAACATAAATCTGCAAGACAATCACCGAACTCGGAATGATGCCTTCTTGTAACTTTAACGCTACTAGTAAAGGGATCGTTAGTAAGAAATAAATAACAACTGTTAGAGGATGGTAGCTTAAGTATTCAAACAACATCCATCCAAAAAACATTGCAATAACAGAAGCAATAAATCTTTGAATCGCTACAAAAAATGATTTTCGCTTTGTATTTTGGATACTTAATAAAGTGACCACAGCCGCTGTACTATAATTTTGCAAATGCAATGCTTCTGCGATGATCAGTGATATTCCGCTTCCAATTGCGGTTTTGATCGTTCTTTGTCCTATTGAAAATATAGATTTCATTTTTCTTCCTCTTCTCATTCAAAACAATTTATAACATATTGTAACGTAAATAATAAGAAAAAGACGAGAAACATTTACATTTTCTAGTCTTTCAGACAGTCTGAATCTCTTGGTTTTTATATTTTGTCTACAAACTAAAAGACTAGAAACATTTTCTAGTCTTTACCTTTTAAATATAATTTACAATTTATGAATGAATCATTACTGTTTATATTGTTGCATCTTCTTAGTCGAATAATCAGTTTCATAATACTCAAGTTCTTCTCTCATTTGTTGAAAAACCTTTTCTAATTTTGCAAACAATGCTTGAATTGAATGAGGTACTTCTTTATAAAAAGTTATCGCCTGATTGCCAGTGTATGCAGCACGACTATTTTCATACCACGCATCATTTTTTGGAGAGAAAAACTCCGCAATACATCTGTGATAAATTTTATGTAATGTTTCTTCTGCAGTTGCCTTATGAAACCCTCCACTTAAAATCTTCTCACAAACTTCCCTTGCATCCTCACAATAAACCGAAATTCTACGCAAAGAAGTAAGAATACTTTCCATATACGATTGATTGATAGTTGAATTTTCCTGTTGAAATGACGGTAAAGAATGTTTATTTAAAAACATATTACACTCTAATCCCACAATACCTAATTGATGACCAACTATTTTTAATTGATGCTCTACCATCTTATTCGACATTGTATTCCCTCCATAAATTAGATCGTTACTTCAACTCTTTTACTTGTACTTTGTTTAATTCCTCTTGCATATCCAACTAATTGATCAAAATCTACACCTTTTAGCTCGTTAACGAACTCATTTATTTCATTTATATAAATTCGTTTACGACCACGATAAGATGGATTATTAATAATAAAAGCAAGAGCTACTAAATCGCGGAAATAAATTGACTCTTCTCCATTATCATAAAGTACAGTTGTTTTCACTTCACTCAATTCTGGAAGCTGTTCTTCAAAAAATCTTACATATAATACTGAAGTTACAAGTTTTTGACCATTATATTCATATTCAACTTCTGAACGATTAAAAAAGTCTTCTGAAGTGTTTGACTGAGCTTTTACTAATTCATATCCATGACAATTATAAATATACAATTCTTTCACCCTCCAAAGATTTCCATAGTATTAGTGTAACATAGTATGGTTAGATAATTGCAGAATTTTTTAACTAATCTTCCTTTTCAAACTTACTAAAAAATAAATCAGCTTCTTCCTCAATTTCTTCCATTTTTAGATCCTCTGGAAGTGGTGGTAGTTCTTTAATATTTTTCAAACCAAAATAATCTAAGAACTCAGATGTTGTACCATATAAAATTGCTCGCCCAGTACCTTCAGCACGACCTACTTCTTTAATTAAATATTTCGAGACAAGCGTTTGAATTGGTTTTTCAGTTTTCACGCCACGTATATCTTCAATTTCTGTACGAGTTATTGGCTGTTGATACGCAACGATTGCCAATGTTTCAAGTGCTGCTTGAGATAAAGATGAATTTGATGGGCTTTCAATTAGCTTTTTAAAGAATTCTCCATGTTCTCTTTTTGATGTTAATTTATATCGATTTGCTAAAATTCTTACTTGTAATCCTCTGGATGATTTATCATATTCTTTCTTTAAGCTCTCGATTAAATCTAACACTTCAGTTTGAGTACATTCTAACGTATCCGATAATTCCAGAATTGAAATCCCTTCATCTCCAGCAACGAATAATAGGCCCTCAAGAACACCTATTAATTTTTGTTCATTTTCCATTACGAGTACACCTCATCTTGCTTTTTTTCGAATATTTCTCGTGAAGTTAGAAAAATTTCCGAAAAATTTTGTTCTTGCTCTACAATAATTTCTTTTGTTTTCATTAACTCTAAAATTGCTAAAAATGTAACAACGATACTTTCCTTGTCATTATATGGGAATAAACTAATAAAATTAGTACGTTTCTTTAGTTGTTTTAAATAGTCAACAATTTCACCCATTCTTCGTTCAATGGAAATTTCTTCTCGGACTATTTTTGTTTGCAATGGTTCTTGAAGCTTTTTTCGTTTAAACAGTTTTTGTAACGCGCCTAACATATCATAAATCGTTACATCGGTTGGCATTGTAATATCCTCAGGTCCTGGCCCATATTCAGATAAGTCAGTAGGATTACGGGTAAAAATCATTGCCCGCTCAGATTCTTTTTCCTGAAATACATTTGCCGCTTCTTTAAATTGTTTATAAACTAATAATCGATTCATTAATTCTTCTCTAGGATCTTCTTCAAAAACAGCATCCCAATCAGCTTGTTCTTCATGATTCGGTAGGATGCTTTTACTCTTCATTGCTAACAACTCAGCTGCCATTACTAAATACTCACTTGCAATATCTAACTCTAATTCTTTCATTGTATGAATATATAAAACGTATTGATCGGTAATTTCAGATACAGGTATATCGTATATATCAATTTCAAATCGTTGAATTAAATGCAGTAATAAATCCAAAGGACCTTCAAATGCATCAATTTTAACTTCATATTGCTTCACAAACTTTTCACCAACTTACTAATATGATTGCTCCGTTAAACATGATTGTTGATTTCTACTTACGAGAGCTTGATGTTCATTGTCTTTCGGTAATCCTCTTCGTGATTTTCGCCATAACAATCAACCTGTCCAGTTCTCTAACAAAGGACTTGCGCCTTTCTATCAACTTCTTATTTTATCGTTTATTTATTTTCAATTCATTTGCTTTTGAATAATAAACAGTAACAAAGCCTTATGATAAAAATTATATCTCTTATCAGTATAAAGGATAATTGAACAAAACTGTATAGTGAAAAGGATTTTTTGGATTTGAAATAACTTTGTTTAAGAAATCTTTAGATATCCGCCTATACCAATTTTATATAAATTCATAATATATGAATGCAAGAAGAATTATTTGCAGTAAGGAGGGTTAATCATGAGTAAAGGCGGCAATGTATCTCCAGGATACGGACATGGTAATGGCTTTGCTTTAATCGTAGTATTATTTATCTTATTAATCATCGTTGGATGTGCTTTCATCTGTTAGTTTAACTTGTGAATAAACAAAATGTGAAAGCCTAGACATTGTTCTAGGCTTTCTTCTTTTTTATTATTTGGCTTTCTGTTACATTTATTATCAAAGAGGTGAAGAATTTTGGTACATTATAATCAAAACGAACGCTACATAAAATATTTGTGTCATTTCCACTATGACCATGATTTCTTTGAATGCCACGAAGTACTTGAAGAACAATGGAAACTAGAGCTTAATAATGAATATAAAAAAGTTTGGCTCGGTCTCATCCGACTAGCTGTTGTGCTATACCATTATCGTCGTGGAAATTATACCGGTGCAAAAAAATTAATGCGCCATGTCCATGCATATGCAAATGACCCTACACTTACTAAAATGGCTGGACTTGATCATAAAGCTTTTCAAGAAATCGTAAATAATTTACAAGCTAATATAAACGACCACAAACAATACAAACACTTTCATTTGCCAATTAAGGATCAAAAATTATATCAACAACTCATAAAACAAAAAAATAACTATTCATCATTCACTGAAGATTTGATCCATAAACATAGTACAAGGGACAGATCAGACGTAATCTCTGAACGAAATAAACAACTTCAAATAAGAAAAAATCAATAACAAAAAAGTGTTCGACAATGAAGTCGAACACTTTTTCTATAAAACTTTCAAACTAATTTTACAATGATCAATAAATGAAGCTATTTCTTCAGTCGTAATAATCGTATAATCCACATACTGATTTCGGATAGCATCATATAAAGAGGTTGCAATACCTTGATTTCGGAATGAAGGGTTTACACTTAGATGTTTAATCATAAGAACTTTATCTGGTAAAAGTTGAATTCCAATAATTCCAACAATATCGTCTAATTTCCAAAGGAATAAATGATTATCTTCATTTGTTTCATAGTCTTTTATTGTATTAACTAAGCTTTTCACATTCTTTTCATTCGGCATAAACGATAGCAGGCCCATTGCAATTTTTTCATATGTTTTCTTATACCTAATTAACATGTTTACCCCTCTTAAAAATTAATAAAACTCTTAATCTTCTAATAAAACATTCAAATATATGCTTTATTACCTTACTATATTACGAAAAATCTAAAAATACGTTCCAACTATATCAATATTTCAAATATATAATTTACACATTTTTCTGTCAAGACCGAAAAGTGGAAGCAACTCGCTCTGACCCGACAAGCATAAGACAAAGAACACTGAAAGTTGCTTTTTAACTTTCATGAGCTTTGGCTTATGACTCGAGGGTCAAGTTGCTGGAACTAGACAGTCCGAAAAGTGGAAGCAACTCGCTCTGACCCGACAAGCATAAGACAAAGAACACTGAAAGTTGCTCTTTAACTTTCATGGGCTTTGGCTTATGACTCGAGGGGCTAGGCGCTGGAACTAGACAGACCGAAAAGTGGAAGCAACTCGCTCTGACCCGACAAGCATAAGACAAAGAACACTGAAAGTTGCTTTTTAACTTTCATGAGCTTTGGCTTATGACTCGAGGGTCAAGTTGCTGGAACTAGACAGACCTAAAAGTGGATGCGCCTACCCTCAACCCCTTTTGTAATATGGAACCATTTGCCCAATTCTTGAATACATTGAACTTTAAATAAATGAATTGTTAAAGGAATGGTGAAAATGAGATTGGATTTGGATTATACTTCACCCTCAACCCAATTTAGTTTCGATTTAAATACAAATACTTCTTTTAAAAAAGATAATCAAAATTACATTAATAGCTTGAGTATAAATCAATTAAATACACTAGATCAGCTTTCGTTATTGGATATTTATTTAAGTACAAATAACGTAGTTGAGCCACACTATCATCAGAATTCATCTGAGTTAGTATACTGTATTTCAGGTTCAGCTGTTGTCTCAATTTTCAACCCATATACAAGACAGCTTCATCATTACCCGATTACACCAGGACAGGTTGCAAATGTTCCACAAGGATGGTGGCATTATGAAATTGCCACAACTGATCAAACACATTTACTGGCTATTTTCAATGCACCAACACCTGATGTTATTTTATTCTCAGATTTATTAAAGTTCACTCCGGCAAACCTTGTAGCCCATACTTACTGTCTTGATGAAAATCAATGGAAGCAAACACTTTCACCACTTCAGCCTTCTACTTTTATTGGCCCGCCAATTACATGTCATCAAGAAAATGGTAGCCAAATGTCACCAACTCAAAATCATCAAACCTATTCCCAAGTCGCTTATCAGCCATATTATCAACAGCCTCGTTATTGGTAATGTTTGGATAAAAAAAAACTCTTTTCTGTTAAACAGAAAAGAGTTTTTTTAAAAATTATTGTTCGTCCCAAACTTTTACTTCTTTCATAACGTCGCCGTTACGCATTCTTAAAACTGTATCCATTCCTTCAGTTACTTGACCAAATACAGTATGTACACCATCTAAATGTGGTTGTGGCTCATGTACGATGAAGAATTGACTTCCACCAGTATCACGACCAGCATGCGCCATTGATAAAGCACCTGCTTTATGTTTATGTGGATTTCCTGCAGTTTCACATTTAATTGTGTAACCAGGACCACCTGTACCATTGCCATTAGGATCTCCACCTTGAGATACAAATCCTGGGATAACGCGGTGGAATGTTAATCCATCGTAAAATCCTTTTTTTGCTAAGCTTTCAAAATTTTCAACTGTTGCTGGAGCATGCTCAGCAAACAAGTCGATTAAAATTTGCTCACCGTTCTCAAATGTAATACTTGCCTTTTTCATAAAAAATTCCTCCTTATGTATTACAAACTTCTAAGACTATATTGTCCTATTATTACCATTACTTAAATAAACTAGTAACGCTTTTATAATCATACAAAAAACAAAAAGTAATGACAAGTTTTCGAAAACTACTATAATAGGGTTATAAGATTTTTAATTAGTATTAACTTAAAAAGGGAGTGTTTCTTTGTTGAAACAAAAAATTTTAGCATTCACCTTATCAATGGGATTAATTGCTATGCCATTATCAGTATTAGCAGATTCTGTTCCTGGTGAAACAATCGTAACTCTTGGACAAAACTTAACTGAAACTCAGAAAAAAGCATTATTATCAGAAATGGGCGCACCTGCTGATGCTAGAACTGTTACAGTTTCAAATCAAGAGGAACATAAATATTTAGATGGAACAGTGCCTAAAGCACAAATTGGAACTCGTGCACTGTCATCAGCGATGATTACAATTGGTGAAAAAAATACAGGGATTATTGTTCAAACAAACAACATCTCATGGGTTAGTAATGCAATGTATACAAATGCATTAATTACAGCTGGTTTGAAGGACGCAAATATCGTGATTACAGCACCGTTTGAAGTTTCTGGTACTGCCGCTTTAACTGGAATTATGAAAGCATATGAGCTTAGCTCTGGCGAAGCAATTCCAGAGGAAGTTAAAAAAGTAGCAAACGAAGAAATGGTAAAAACTGCTAAATTAGCAGATACAGTTGGAAATGAAAAAGCTGTCCAACTTGTTGCACAAGTTAAAGAAGAAATTGCTAAAAATCCAAATATGACAACTGATGAATTAAAAGACTTAGTTAATCGTTTAGCTGGTGAATTAGGTATTAATTTAACATCAGATCAAATGGCTAGCTTAATGGCTTTATTTGAAAAAATGAAAGATTTAAATATTAATTGGGATCAAGTAGGCAATCAATTAACAAAAGCAAAAGAACAAATTTCTGACTTCTTAAATTCAGAACAAGGACAATCTTTTATTCAAAAGTTAAAAGATTTCTTTTCTGCTTTATTCGATGCCATCCTTTCATTTTTTAAGTAAGGTAAAGAAGTAAAATTAAAAACCTCGATCATCTTACATGATGATCGAGGTTTTTAATTTATAATGTTGCATCTCCAATTGTTTTTCCACCTTTTTTCTTTTCGCTTTCACTTGCCTTCGTTCGAATAATAAAGTGCAGAAATGCTCGACCATCAAATGGGATAAATGGCCATAAATAAGGTGTATTTAAAGTACTTAAGCTAGCTAAAAATAATATAAATAATGTTGACCCAATCATAAAGCCTTTTATACCTAATATTGCAGTTAATATCAAAATTACAAATTTAGCTAGTTTATTGGCTAGTGCTAATTCATAGCTTGGTGTAGCATATGAACCAATCATGGACACTGCTGTATATAGTACTACTTCTGGTTGGAATAGTCCAACATCGATTGCAACTTGTCCGATTAATACAGCTGCAATAATACCCATTGATGTCGAAACAGCATTAGGTGTATGTATACTGGCCATCCTTAAAAACTCAATCCCCATGTCTGCAATAATTAATTGTAAATAGATCGGGATATTACTTGTTTCTTTTGGACCGATATAGCTTAGTTTTTCTGGTAAAATTTCTGGTACATTACATAGTAATAGCCAAAACGGTAATAAAAATACACTCATAAAAATTCCAATATAGCGGATCCATCTGAGGAATGTACCTACTGATGGAGTTTGACGAAATTCTTCAGCATGTTGCATATGATGGTAATATGTAGCTGGCGTTATGATGACACTCGGCGATGTATCTACAATGATGATGACATGACCTTCAATAATGTGATTTGCAACTACGTCTGGTCTTTCCGAATACCTTACTAATGGAAAAGGATTATAACCTTGTTTTAAGATAAATTCCTCAAGCTTTTTATCGGCCATCGACATCCCGTCGACATTAATTTTTTTTATACGGTCGATAATTTCTTTTACTAATTTTTCATTAGCTAAACCCTTAATATATGTAACACATACATCTGTTTTTGAACTTTCGCCTACTTGTAAAATTTCATTTCGTAAATTTTCGTCGCGAATTCGTCTGCGTATTAATCCTGTATTATTAATAATGTTTTCTGTAAACCCATCTCTTGAACCACGTACCACTCTTTCTGTATCAGGTTCAGTTGGTCCACGACCTGGATAACTTCTTACATCTACTGCTAAAGCTTTCGCTTCACCATCAACTAATACTACAATTAAACCGGATAATATATTTTTAATTACTTCTTCAATTGTTAATATAGCAGTTACTGATTGATGTACAATTGTTTCTTCCACTTCTTTAAACACTGGTTTATTTTTATCTTCTATCTTTAATCCAATTAAATCATCTAAGATCATTTGAATAAAACCAGTATCTGTTAATCCATTTACATAATACAATTGTACTTCAACTTTATTTACATAAATAATCCGTTGACCTAAGTCGAAACTTTTGCCAAATCCTAATCGATCTTTGATAATATTTGCATTCGTTACTAACTTTTGTGATAAATCAGTTGATTCCGTTTTTATTGTCAAGGAATTCACTCCTTTCTAAGATGTATTCAATTGCTTTCCTTGTAATCGGAGAGCCTTTTTCTATGTCATCACGGCCTCCCATTTTCCCTATGTCTCCAATACCAATTATTAATGGAATATTTAACTGATCTAAATTATAAACAGTGTCCCCATTAATTCTACCTAGTTCAATATCTGGTACACCGAATTTATCTACACCATATTCAGTTAAATTCCCTTCATTATCAATACTGACATCTACCCTTGTCCATTCTTGATGATGCGTATTTGATGCAACGGCTAAGGCAGCAATTACTTCTATATGTTTGTCATTTGCAACATACTTTAAAGCTTTTTCTCCAGGCCCTTCTCCCATAAAACCACTATCATCAAATAAGACAAATATTGGTTCCTTTTGGGCTTGCATGATAATTTCTACCATTTTTTTACCTGAGAACTTTGTCGGATTACCTTGCGACTGGGAAATTGTACACCCACCAAATTGTTTTGCTAGATGTTCAATACTCCTATGAGCATAAACATCTCCATCAGTTATAATGATGACTTTTTTAGTCTTCATATGTTAGCCTTTGGGTTTAAATAGTAAGGCAATAATGAATGAAAATAGAATTGCAGCTGAAATCCCTGAAGATGTGAGTGAAAAGATTCCCATACCAATGCCGACAAAGCCGTGTTGATTCGCTTCTGCCATTGCCCCATGTAATAAAGAATGCCCGAAACTTGTAATCGGAACTGTTGCACCGGCTCCCGCAAATTCGATTAGTTTATCATAAATTCCAAATCCATCTAATATTGAACCGATTACTACAAATAAACACATGACATGACCTGGAGTTAATTTTGTATACTCAAAAAGTAATTGACCAACTACACAAATGAGTCCACCCACAATAAATGCATAAACAAATTCCATCTTTACACCTCCTAACAGCTTTCAAAGACAACAGCATGTGAAATGGTTGGGATCGACTCTTTCTGTTGAATCATTGTAGGGCTTAATAGTGCACCGGTTGCAGCAACTAATATCTTCTTATAAGTTCCTTTTTTCATTTCCTGGAATAAGTGACTATATGTAACCACTGCTGAACATGCACAACCACTACCACCAGCAAAAACCTCTTGATTATCTCTGTCATAGATGAGGAGTCCACAGTCATTATATTTACCTGACATATCGTAGCCCTCTTCTTTTACTAGTTGTTCACAAATCGGTGCACCTACTGCTGATAAATCTCCAGTTACAATCAAATCGTAATCATCTGGTGTTGTATTTGTATCTTTAAAGTGCTGCACAATTGTATATGCAGCCGCAGGAGCCATTGCAGAACCCATATCGAAAGGATTTTTTAATCCTAAATCTTGTACGGTACCAATTGTTGCACACTTTACTTTAATCCGACTTTTTTTACTTGATAATAAAATACTTCCAGCTCCAGTTACCGTAAAAGTAGCTGAGTCAGGTTTTTGCCCTCCATACTCAGTTGGATATCGGTATTGTCTTTCTGCAGTAGCATTATGACTGCTAGTCCCTGCTAATGCTAATTTTGCATAACCACTATCAATTAATTGAGCACCAAGTGCGGCTGTTTCCATTGACGTCGAACATGCACCAAACATACATAAGAATGGTAATTGTAATTCCCTTGCGATAAAATTTGCAGTGACATTTTGATTTAGTAAATCACCTGCTAAAAATACATCTATATCTTCTACATTTTTATTTGCTTTCTTTAAAGTTGTGGAAATAGCGTTTCTCAATAAAGCACGCTCAGCTAATTCCCAATTATCTTCATTACAATGTAAATCTTCATATGCATAATCATATGTTCCTTTTAATAGCCCTAAATTTTCTCTTGGTCCAACTGCAGTACCTGAGGACTGAACATACACGCCATTCGTAAAATCCCATGTTTGTTTTCCAATAAGTCCCACAAATTTCACCTCCTAAAAAAGTACTTTAAATGCATATCGGATCATACCGACAATATAGGCCGATACAACTCCGTATACAATGACACATCCTGCTAATTTAAACATATTTGTAGCTACACCTAACACAAGTCCTTCACTTCGATGTTCCATCGCTGCACTCGTCATAGAATTAGCAAATCCTGTAACCGGTACCGCTGAACCCGCTCCGGCAAATTGTCCAATTTTATCATATAGTCCTAATCCAGTTAATAAGCTTGAAATTAAAACGAGAGTTGCAACAGTAGGATCACCTGCATTTTTATCAGTGAACCCAAAATAATTTATATAAATTTCTGATATAGCTTCACCTAAAAAACAAATGAATCCTCCGACAATAAATGCTCGAATACAATTACGTAAAACATGTTTTTTAGGTTGATATTGTTTAATACCTTCTTGATAATTTGATTTTAATTTTCCACTCATTACCTTCATCCTTTACTCAATAAAATAGATCCAATGAAATAATGATCCAAATACTTTTCCTAGAGCAATTGCCATCAATAGGTAGACTATTTTTCTTTGAATGCCTATACGTTTTGCTAGTATCGGAAACACATTTAGTACTTCTGTTAATGCTGCTGCAAGCATACCGATGAACATACCTGCTAAAAGTCCAATCGGGACAGAAGCATATTTTGGCATGAAAAATACCGTATCCCTTAGACTGATCCAACAACCAAATAATGCGCCAACTACGACTGCAAATTCATATGCTCGTATTTTTTTAATTGTTTTCGTTATTTGGGTTAATCTTGGAATAATCCCAATAACGGATAAAAAAGCAACAAAACCAGTTCCAACTGCTATACCACCTGAAAAACCAATAAAGGCTACAAATAGATCATGGATCATCGTCATTCACACTTTTCGTTGGTTTTTTATTTTCATTTACTAATACATACTCATCCATTGATCTTTGATATTGAAACATTTCCACTTCCAAAGGACTCGGCTCTTCATTTAAACGTGTTTTAAACCATTGATTAAAAAATAAAACCATGCCTATACCTAACCCTAATGAATAAGGCACTTGTAAAAGTAAAGGCTTATGATGATATTCTCCCGTTATTAAATAGTAAATTCTTTGTTGTACTTGTTGCATACTAACGTCCTCGTGAAAATAAATGATCGCAAGTGATGAGCCCGCAAATAGTAATATCCAAACAAATAAAAATAAAATGACATTTTCCTTTTCCACTGCATTCTCTAGCTCTAAAATACACATCGTTACGCCAATTAATTCAAATGAAACTTCGGAATCAACTGCTTGAATGAGTGGTAAAAGTTCCAAAATATCGATTACAGTATGTGTACCATCCTCCTTTTTCGCTTCGTGTACGATAATATTTTTAATTTCATCTAACTGAATGTTTATACCTTGTAGTCTCGCTATATCACCTAGTCGTACACTCTTACCTACTTGAACTACTACTCGGTTTAGTAATTTAATGTATAGTACCTTTTTCATACTTTCCCCTCGGTTTCAAAGCAATAAGTATTCGATTACAACTAGTATGTGAAAACTTCCCAAAAATAGTCATAACAACTAAAACTACTTCAAATTTGCGTACATAAAAAGAGGAAGAAAAGTAGCAACTTGCTACATTTCTTCCTCTTCTAACGAATCATTTTATTTAATTTTATCTTTCATTTGTTGGAGAATTTTTTTCTCGAGTCTCGAAACTTGTACTTGCGATATACCTAACCGTTCGGCAACTTCAGATTGAGTTTGGTCTTTATAGTATCTTAAGTAAACAATTAATCTTTCTCGATCATCAAGTTGTTTAATTGCTTCCTTTAATGCAAATTTCTCAAACCAATTTGTTTCATGGTTATCAGCAATTTGATCTAACAATGTGATAGGATCCCCATCATTTTCATACACCGTTTCGTGAATCGATGAAGGTGCTCGACTAGCTTCTTGGGCAAGTACTACATCCTCAGGTGTAATTTCCATATATGTAGCGATCTCATTAATTGTCGGCATTCTACCAAGTGACTTACTCAATTCTTCTTTTGCTTTACGAATTTTATTATTTGTTTCTTTTAATGACCTACTTACTTTTACTGTACCATCATCGCGGATAAATCGTTGGATTTCACCGATAATCATAGGAACAGCATAGGTTGAAAATCGAACATCATATGATAAATCAAATTTATCAACTGATTTTAATAATCCAATACAACCAATTTGAAATAAATCATCTGGTTCATAACCACGGTTAATAAAGCGCTGAACAACTGACCAAACAAGTCTCATGTTGTGCCCGACGATGCTGTCTCTAGCCATTTGATCTCCAGCCTGACTACGCTTAATTAACTCTTTTAATTCGCTATCCTTTAACTGCGTACGGGGTTGATCTTGCTTGACTTCTACGTCCATAGGCGATTCTCCTTAATTACATAGAGCATTGCTATTTGATAAATACTTTTTTACAGTAATTGTCGTACCAACGTTTTCAGTAGAAACAACTTCACAGTGATCCATAAAGTTTTCCATAATTGTAAAGCCCATTCCCGATCTTTCTAAATCTGGTTTAGATGTAAATAAAGGTTGCATCGCTTCATCTAGGTCAGCAATACCAATACCTTCATCTCTAATTGTTAATGTAACAGACTGATCTTCTAGGACAACTGAAATATATACAATACCTTCTGGATTGTTTTCATATCCATGTATGATCGAATTTGTTACAGCTTCAGAAACGACAGTTTTAATCTCTGTCAATTCATCTAATGTTGGATCTAACTGGGTAATAAATGCTGCCACAGTTACCCTAGCAAATGATTCATTTTGACTCAATGCCGAAAATTGAAGGTTCATTTCATTACGCATTACGCCACCCCCAAAACAGTCAGTCCATTAGACTCGTCTTCTGCCAAATGTACAATTTTAAACAAACCAGACATATCAAATAATCGTTTGATTGATGGTGAAATAGAACATACGACCATTTCTCCACCTTTGTTTCGAATGACCTTATATCTTCCTAAAATGACACCTAATCCAGAACTATCCATAAAAGATAAGTGTTCAAGATTTAATAAAATATGTTGTATTGGCTGTGTTTCTAATACTTCATTCACCTGTAAACGTAAATCTTCGGCAGTGTGATGATCAAGCTCACCTGCAAGTCTTACACAAAGGATCGCATTTTTTACTTCTAGCTCGATATTAAGACTCACTTCAATAACCTCCTTATTATGACGGTTAAATGAAAGTTTCGTTGTCTTAACTTGAAATTCCTTCATGATGACAAAACTAGTGTAAATACGTCAAAAGTCTACGTTCTTAAATTGAATGAGATTAATTAAATCCACCGATTGTACGTTTAAATAAGTCATACCATTTAGCTTTAGGAATATTGTTCTTTGCAACTAAATCAGTAGTTGATAAAACTCGATTACCTTGTTTCAGTTCTAATTCCCCTACAACTTGACCTTTTTTAATTGGCGCTTGTAAGTCTTTTTTCAACTTAATGTTTTTTGTCACTTTATTTAAAGCTTCACCTTTTTTCAGCACGACTGATACTGGTGATTTTGTTACTACATTTACATTTTTTGTTTTCCCTTTACTGATTGACAATTTATCAACATTGTCGCCTTGTTTAATAAGTTGTTTTACTTGATATTGATTAAATGCGTAATCAAGAAGTTTAGACATTTGTGCATTTCTTTCCTTCGAAGTAGGTGCACCCATAATCACACTAACAACTCTCATGTTATTTTTCTTTGCAGTTGCTGTTAAGCAATATCTTGCTTCTGCAGTAAAACCAGTTTTTAAACCATCAGCTCCGGGATAAAAGCGAACTAATTTATTTGTATTGACTAACCAAAATTGTTTTTCTGTATTTTGACGTAAATAATCCTCATACGTACCTGTATACTTTGTAATAAGCGGATGCTTCAATAGCTCTCTACCCATGATTGCCATATCATACGCAGATGAATAATGATCTGCAGCAGGTAATCCTGTTGGATTTTTAAAATGTGTATCTTTTAAACCAAGAGACTTTGCTTTATTATTCATTAAATTTACAAATGCCTCTTCAGTACCTGCAATTTTTTCTGCCATGGCAACTGAAGCATCGTTCCCTGAAGCAATCGCAATCCCTTTTAACATTTCATTAACTGTCATTTCTTCGCCAGGTTCTAAAAAGATTTGTGAACCACCCATTGATGCAGCATATTCACTTGTCATTACTTTATCATCTAGCTTTAAATTTCCTTTATCGATTTCTTCCATAATAATTAGCATTGTCATAATCTTCGTCATACTTGCTGGTGGAAGCTTCTTTCTCGCATCTTTTTCATATAAAACTTCACCTGTATCTTGCTCAATAATAACGGAAGATAATGCATTTTTAGCTAATTCAACGTCTACGGTTCTTGTCTCTCTTGCATTTACTGTAGGCAGTGATAATGAGAAGATCAATGCACTACTAATAAGTGTAAAAACTACCTTTTTCATTAATAACCCTCCATTCTATTCATACATATTTTTTCCAAATATAAGTAGTTTAATCAAAGTGAGAAGAAAATATTAGATTGTATGGAACTATTTACTACATTCATTGCATATGATATAAATAAAGTGTATTAATCATACTCATACACTCAGTACAATTAATACACCTAATTTTGTAAGGTGGTGATTATTTGATTATTGTCTTAGTCGCAAGAAGTCATTTACCATTGTGGGAACAAATTGTTCTACAAGTGAAAGAACAAATTTTAAGAAATGTTTTACTAAATGGAGATAAGCTTCCATCTGTCAGAGAATTAGCAACAACCTTACTAATTAATCCGAATACAGTTAGTAGAGCATATCAAGAGTTAGAGCGAAGTGGAATAATTGAAACTGTCCGAGGTAAAGGAACGTTTGTCATTGGTTTAACAAAGGAATCCGTATCAGAACAAACCCTTCTTAAATATCAAAATAAATTTTCAAACCTTTTAATTGAAAGTCTAATGGAAGGTATTGATGAAGAATTGATTATAAATTGGGTAAAAGAAGTTTATTCAAAAAAGGGAGTTGAATAATTTGTTAAAAATTCATCAACTAAGTAAAAAACTTGATGAAACAGAAATATTAAAAAATATATCATTTGATATAGAGCAAGGAACAATTACAGGATTAATTGGGCGAAATGGCGCTGGAAAAACGACTTTACTTCGTACAATTGTAGGGATTCTGTCGCCTGATGAAGGCGCTATTTTAATCGACAACAAAGATATTACGATTGAACCAAATACGCGAAATCAAATCGCCTATATGAGTGATACAACAAACTTCATTAAACAATTTACTGTGAAGGAACTCATTACAATCTATGAAAATGCTTATCCTAATTTTGATAAAGAAAAGTTTCTAGATGCACTTAATAAATATAAATTACCGCATGGGTCTTTACGTAAATATTCAAAAGGTATGAAGACACTATTATATTTACTGTTAACATTTTCAACGGGAGCAAATTACGTGATTTTAGATGAACCAACGAATGGTTTAGATCCAGTTGTGAAACGTACAGTTTTACAATTAATCATTGAATATGCAAGTACAAATTCCGTTGGTGTATTAATATCGTCACATCATCTTGTTGAGCTGGAAAAAATTATTGATCAATATTTATTCTTAAAAGAAGGAACAATTGATAATGTTGCAACAATGGAAGAAAGTACAAATAAACATTTTAAATTACAAGTAGCGTTTGAAAATGGATTACCTTCTGAAATAGCAGAACTTGAGCATGTATCCGTCTTTTCTAAAACAGGTAAGGTTGCCATTTTAATTGTAAGCGGACAAAAAGAAGAATTTTTGCAGACATTAGGAAAAAGGAATCCGCTTTTACTTGAGGAACTTCCTTTAACATTAGAGGATTTATTTTTCTTAAAAGACGGAGGAGAATTATATGTTTAGTAAAGCATTGTGGCTAAAGCATTCTAAACAATCAAGACTTGCACTTATCTTATTATATTTGGTTTATGTAGTCATTTTACCGTTTAGTTATTATAACAACATATTTGAAATGAATAGAGCATTAGAAGCTTCTTACACTGAATACCCTTTTATTTATATTGGTGAATTTAGTACGTTAGCATTTATATCTCCAATTCTTGTTTTAATTTTGAGTATATTATTAATTGGAATTGAACGTAATACTGGCGGTATTGACTTTCAATTCTCTCTACCTTATACACCAAGACAATTATTTTTATCAAAATGGATTTTTGGTGTCGTTCACATTTTTATCGCAACTGTATTTTTAAGCATATTAACACTCATAATCCATTACTCTACTATTCTACATCAATATATTGATACTAGTGGATTTTTACCGATCTTTGTTACACTTTTTCTATTTTCGATTGCATTTTTAACAATTGGCTTAGCCATCGGTACACTGACTGGTCATTATTTTTCACAAACACTGTTTACTATTTTTACTATTTTTTCACCCATTTTAATCTTTTTTAGTGTGCTATCAAATTTAAAAGGACTATTTAATAAGGATTTTAATGGTTTATTAGAAATTGAGAAGAAAATAGTCGATTGGTCGATCTCTTTCCAATCTGGCAGTTTAAGTATTACAAAAGATTTTGATCAGCAAAATGTGACGTATCCAACATTTGATTTCCATAACCTAGTTGTCATTCTCATTTATATTTTCGTGTTTTTAGTGATTGGTTTGCTTTGTTATAGTCGAAATGCAAATGCGAATAATGGAAAACTATTTGTTTATAAAAAGTTTGGCCATTTTGTAAATATTCTATTTGTTTATTTATCAGCAACTTCTATTGCAATTCTTACTTCTACAATTGCAA
This sequence comes from Gottfriedia solisilvae, assembly GCF_002128405.1. GTDB lineage: Bacteria > Bacillota > Bacilli > Bacillales > Bacillaceae_G > Gottfriedia > Gottfriedia solisilvae. The sequence goes on along the minus strand of NZ_NETJ01000002.1, from coordinate 687,113 downwards.
ACGGAAGTAATGTCGTTGTTTATGCGATTGGCTTACTGATTGGGTTAATTGCTGGTTACTATTTCTATAAACGACTTAACAAATTTTTTGAATAAAGTAAAAAAGCGCTATTTTCTCTTATATCGAGAAATAGCGCTTTTTATTTTAAGCTCTTTTAAAAAAGAATGTTGATTTCCGTTTCAGGATGCTCGCTTTCCATGGGGCGTGAGCCGAGCCTCCTCGGCAAGCCTCCGGGGTCTCACCCTTCCCGCTACTCCCATAGGAGTCTCGCACCTTCCACTCCAATCAATCTCTTTAAATATTCTATACTTAAAATTCTATAAGATTCTTTTTCGAAAATGTCTTTTGTAAAATATCAAAGATTAACATTAACAGAGCATTATTTTATGAAATAAAGTTTAATGCAAAACGTACAAAAAATAATGCAGATATTGCCACCATATATGGTGTAATTTCGGTTTTTTTACCAGCCGCTAACTTAACTAGCGGATAAGCGATAAAACCAAAAGCAATTCCATCAATAATACTATATGTTAAGGGAATGAATGCTAATATTAAAAAGGCTGGTATTGCCTCAGTAGGATCATCCAATTGTATATCAGTAATGTGCTTAACCATTAATGAACCGATAATAATTAAAATCGGTGCGATTGCAGATGTTGGAATATACGCAATCAGTGGCATAAACAGTAAGCATCCTAAAAATAATAGACCTGTTACAACAGAAGTAAGACCTGTACGACCTCCAGAACTTATACCTGCACTACCTTCTACGGCAACGACAGTAGGACTTGTTCCAAAAATACCTGACAACAAGATCCCTAAGGCAGTTCCTTGTACGACCTTCTGCTGCTTACTCTCTTGATTCATCATACTTAATTGCCCATGTATGATCCCAATTGATTCAAATAAAATGACCATTGTTAACGAAAATACTGCGATCCAAAAAGAAAAACTCATAATATGCGTAAAGGTCAGTTGTCCGACAACTTGATTCGCAGATTCAAATGTAATTGAAGTTGTTTCGTGTGCTTTTTCAATGCCACCATGTAGTAAAAACGAAATGAAGGTTCCTAGAATAACTGTAATTAAAAAATTGGCTGGAACATTTTTAATAAATAAGTAAATCGCAATTCCAAGTGTAATGACTGTCGCTAAAACATCAGGATTTGAGAAGTTTGCAATTGATACAAAAGTATCTTCATTTTTTACGACAATTCCACCTTCTTGAAGACCAATGAACGTTAAGAAAAATCCGATTCCTACTGTTATTGCACTTTTTAATGATAATGGAATCGCAGTTGTCAGTTTCTTAACTAGGTTTGTAAACGATAAGATGGACAATATTACGCCGCTAATAAATACGACTGCAAGCGCTTCCTGCCAGCTCATGCCCATTTCTCCAACCATTGTGTAAGTGAACAGTGCATTAATACCCATTCCTGGTACTAATACTAAAGGTGAGTTGCTCCATAATCCGATCATCACGCTTCCTAAGAACGCTGATAGGATTGTTGCAATCATTGCCCCTTGAAACGGTATACCAGCATCATGTAGTATTGTACTGTTTACTGAAAGGATATAGACAAGTGTTAAAAATGAAATAACGCCTGCAATAACCTCCGTTTTAATGTTTGTACCGCTTCCTTCAAGATTAAATTGTTTGTTTAAAAGATTTTTCAAGTGAATTCCTCTCTTATAGTGTCTCCCTCGCCCACCCATGCACTAAGGCACGTTAAACATTATACTAGAAATCGTCAAATATGAAAACAAAAATTTACTATTTTAATGGTGAACTTTCCATAAGAGTTTCTTACATTTCAAATTAATATATTTACATGTAAAGAAAAAAAGCCATTCTCAACTGATGAGAATAGCTTTTATACTTAGTCTTAAGCTTCCATAATTAAATCATAAACTAAAGTAGGCTCTTCTACTTTTTCTTTAGAAAGAATGATATTTTCAAGTAAGTCTTTCTCTACTTCACTAATATCCTCTGTGTTTGAGTAAACAGTTACTAATGATTCACCTTTCTTCACTGCATCTCCAACTTTTTTGTTTAACATTAATCCAACAGCTAAATCGATAACAGATTCTTTTGTCGCACGACCTGCTCCTAATTTCATAGCCGCTGTTCCAACTGCATCAGCAACGATTCGTGATACATAACCGTCTTCTTTTGCAACAACTTCTTGAATGTATTTTGCTTGAGGTAATCTTGAAGGATCATCAACTACAGATCCATCTCCACCTTGAGCTACTAAGAATTTTTTAAATACTTCTAATGCTTTACCATTTTTCATATTTTCAACAAGTTTAGCTCTTGCTTCATCAAGTGTTTCAGCTTTTTTCGCTAAAACAACCATTTGACTACCTAAGATTAAACATAATTCTTCTAAATCTTTTGGACCTTCACCTTTTAATGTGTCAATTGCTTCTTTTACTTCTAAAGCATTACCAATCGCAAGTCCTAGTGGTTGGCTCATATCTGAAATGATTGCTACAGTTTGTCTTCCAACATTGTTACCAATCTTAACCATTGCTTTTGCTAGATCACGAGCATCTTCAATGTCTTTCATAAATGCGCCAGCGCCAGTTTTAACATCTAATACAATCGCATCTGCTCCAGCAGCAATTTTCTTACTCATAATTGAGCTAGAAATTAAAGGGATTGAGTTTACTGTCGCAGTTACATCACGTAGCGCATATAACTTTTTATCTGCTGGTGTTAAATCACCAGTTTGACCGATTACAGCTACTTTAATATCATTTACTTGTTTTATGAACTCTTCTTCAGTTAGTTCAACGTGGAATCCTTCAACTGCTTCTAATTTATCAATTGTTCCACCAGTATGACCTAAACCTCTTCCGCTCATTTTTGCAACTGGTACATCTAATGAAGCAACTAATGGTCCTAATACTAATGTAGTTGTATCGCCAACCCCACCAGTAGAATGCTTATCAACTTTAATTCCTTCAATGTTTGAAAGATCGATTGTATCACCAGAATGAACCATCGCCATAGTTAAATCGCTATATTCTACTTCAGTCATGCCTTTTAAAAATACCGCCATTGCAAAAGCACTCATTTGATAATCAGGAACGCTTCCATCTGTAAATCCATTAATGATAAAATTGATTTCTTCAGTTGTTAAAGTTTTTCCATCGCGTTTTTTTTCAATTAAGTCTACCATTCTCATGTTTGGAATTCTCCTATCTGTTATGTCTCTTCTATTTTGTATCTATTTATCTAATCTAGAACGAAAAGGGACTTCTACAACAGCAGTGCAGAAGTCTTTTCATTTAAGGTTTTTATCCTAATTTACGAACAATTTCTTTTACTAATGATAAAAATTGTGATCTTACTCTTTGAGTTGTTTCAATTACCTCTTCATGGTTTAAAGGTTGATCTAAGATACCTGCAGCCATATTTGAGATACATGAAATCCCTAATACTCTTAAGTCGGCGTGACGAGCAACCATAACCTCAGAAACTGTTGACATACCGACAGCATCAGCTCCTAATGTTCTAAACATACGGATTTCTGCTGGTGTTTCATATGAAGGACCAGTAACAGCTAGATAAACTCCCTCTTGAAGGTTTACATTCACTTCTTTTGCGGCATTTCTTGCAACATCTCGAAGTTCACGATCGTAAGGATGAGACATATCAACAAATCGTAAGCCTAATTCTGGATTATTAGGTCCAATTAAAGGACTAGTTCCTGTAAAGTTAATATGATCAGTGATTAGCATTAGATCACCTGGTTCGAATGATGTATTCACTCCACCAGCTGCATTTGTTACAACTAAAATGTCAACACCTAACTCCTTCATCACTCGAACAGGGAATGTTACTTTTTCCATGTCATATCCTTCGTAAAAGTGAATTCTACCTTGCATAGCGACAACGCTTACACCATGAATATCACCGAATACTAGTTGGCCTTCATGGCCTTCAACAGTAGAAGTAGGAAATTCAGGAATCGTATGATATGGAATTTTCACTTGATTTTCGATTTCATCTACTAAAATCCCTAAGCCTGAACCAAGAATTAAACCTATTTTTGGTTTATGTTTAATTTTTTCTTTAATAAATGAACCTGCTTTTTCAATCATTTCTTTATTCATTTTAACTCCACCTTATCTCAATTTTCCTAAAAAACTTGATCCATGTGATGGCAATTTAACATCAAAATTCTCAGCGATTGTCGCTCCAACATCTGCAAAAGTTTTTGGAATAGGTAACTCTTTACCTTCAGTAAACTTTTTACTATAAACAATTAAAGGTACATATTCTCTAGTGTGATCAGTACCAGCAAAAGTTGGATCATTGCCATGGTCTGCAGTAATGATTAATAAATCATCTTCTTTAAGCAGTTCAAATACTTCGGGTAATCTTGCATCGAACTCTTCAAGTGCTTTACCATATCCTAATGGGTCACGACGATGGCCATATACTGCGTCAAAATCAACTAGATTTAAGAAGCTAAGACCAGTAAAGTCCATATTTAATGTATCAACTAATTTATCCATTCCGTCCATATTTGAAACTGTACGTAATGCTTTTGTAATACCTTCACCATCAAAAATATCTGAGATTTTACCGATTGAAATCACATCATAATTCGCATCTTGTAATTCGTTCATTACAGTACGTCCGAAAGGCTTAAGTGCATAATCATGACGGTTTGGTGTACGTTTAAAATCACCTGGTTCTCCTACAAATGGTCTAGCAATAATTCGACCAATCATATATGGATCATCTAAAGTTAACTTACGAGCAATCTCGCAATATTTATATAGGTCTTCTAAAGGTATAACATCTTCATGTGCTGCAATTTGTAAAACAGAATCAGCAGAAGTGTATACAATTAAATCTCCTGATTTCATATGCTGCTCGCCAAGCTCTACTAAAATTTCCGTTCCAGAAGCTGGTTTATTACCGATGATTTTACGTCCAAATTGGCTTTCAAGCTCACTGATTAACTCAGCAGGAAATCCATCAGCAAATACTTTAAACGGCTTGTCAATATGAAGCCCCATCATTTCCCAATGTCCTGTCATCGTATCTTTTCCAACTGATGACTCTTCCATTTTCGAATAAAATGCAAGTGGTTTCTCAGCCTTTTTAATTCCTTGTAATTCGCGAATATTACTTAATCCTAGACTTGCCATATTTGGCATATGTAATCCATTCATTTTTTCTGCAATATGTCCTAGTGTATCTGAACCAACATCATTAAATTTTTCTGCATCAGGAGCCTCTCCTATACCTACAGAATCCATAACAACGAGGAACACGCGCTTAAATTCTTTACTCATCTGTTTTCCTCCTAACGATCGCTACAAACTGAAACTAAAGTGTAGAGTCAGATGTCTGACAACTAAAGTATACTTATTGTCCTAATTCTTTTCAACCATTATATTTTCCATTTTGTGTATATTGATACGATTTTTCCCTTTAATTTTAAAAAATTTCATAAATAATTAATTAGAAAAAAGCCCAACCTATAGTAAGTTGGGCTTGTTTTCGTTTTATTAAGCTGTTTGATTTTGAGATGAACTCTCGTTGTGTTTTTGAGCTTTTTTCTTTGCAACTAAAGTACCAGCAATCACTACTACTGCAGTTAATACAACTTTAAAAGTTGTAGCAATCATTTCATTTTCAAATACATCTTTAATCATATTATCGTGTGTAATCATTCCAGCCGCAGTCCAAGCTAAAATTGCAGAACCGATCGTCGTAATAATTGGATATTTGTTCATTACTTTCATTAAGAAAGAACTTCCCCATACAATTAATGGGATTGATATAAGAATACCGATTACGATAGCAGTTAAGTCTCCATGTGCTACACCAGCAAGTGCCAATACATTATCTAAACTCATTAAAGCATCTGCAACAATAATTGTTTTGATAGCACCCCAAAGTGTTGCACCACTTTTCACATCACCATGTCCTGCATCATCCACTAATAATTTAAATGCGATCCATAATAGCATTAAACCACCGATTGCATAAATTAATGGGATTTCTAATAAATATACTACTATTGCAGCAAATATTACTCGAAGTCCAATTGCACCTGCTGTACCTAGAAGTACCGCTTTTTTCTTTTGATCTTCAGGTAAATTTTTAGCAGCTAAAGCAATTAAGATAGCATTGTCTCCACTTAATAACAGGTCGATAAAGATTACGTTTACTAGTACGCCTAAACTCAGTCCAAATATTTCCATATCTCTTCCTCCTCATAATCTACTATTTTATTAAACAACCTGTATCCGTGTCTACAAAAATAAAAAGACCTTTACCTATAGTTGTAGAACTACGGCAAAGGTCTTGCTGAGCATACGCTAGTTGTATGCCAACAAAGCCGATGAGAATAAATTCTCATGAATTGACGACTTTGTTTCAGGATTTCTCCTGACGCTACTCCCCTTTGGAGTATTCGATTGTTTGTAATATAATATTATGCCAACTCGTCTATTATGTCAATAATTGTTAATCAAATTTTAATTTTTGTTTTTCGTTCATTCAGTTTGCTGTAACGATTCTTATCTTAAATCACTGATCATTTTTTATCAATGTTAATATTTTACTGCATTGTTAATATTTTTGGACCTTCACTTGTTATTGCCAATGTATGCTCATATTGTGCTGAATTTTTACCATCTCTCGTACGAGCTGTCCATCCATTCCCATCCATTTGTGAATGCCATGTTCCAATATTTATCATTGGTTCAATCGTGATAACCATACCTTCACGAAGTCTAAGTCCTTTTCCTGCCATACCAAAATGTGGTACAAAAGGTTCTTCATGAAGTGTTGGCCCAATTCCATGACCAGTAAAATCACGAACAACTGAATAATTTAATGATTCAGCATATGATTGAATCGCATATCCAATATCACCTAGACGATTACCTACAATAGCTTGTTCAATACCTTTATATAAACATTCTTTTGTAACTTTTAGTAAATCTTTATTTTCTTTTGTGATATTTCCTACGCCATATGTCCATGCTGAATCTGCAAGAGCACCATTTAAATTAACAACCATATCAATTGTTACAATGTCCCCATCCTTTAAAGCCTTTTTACGAGGGAATCCGTGACAAATCTCATCATTAATTGATGCACATGTTGCATATTCATATCCACGATATCCCTTTTGTTCTGGCTTAGCACCATTTTCAGCTAAAAACTTCTCTACAAATTGATCAATTTCCCAAGTTGTAATCCCTGGTTTAATCATTTTTGCAATTTCTTTATGTGTAGCTGCTAATAACTTCCCAGCTTCATGCATTAAATTGATTTCCCGCTCAGTTTTAATCGTAATCATTTTTATTCATCCTCTCTTACGTATCCACTTAATGACTAATTTAATATATTATGCATTTACTTGGCAACAAATCCTACAATATAAAAGGAAAAAAGAGCCTATTTTAAGCTCTTGGGTGAAATTCTTTATACACATCTTTTAATCTATTTTTCGTTACATGAGTATAAATTTGTGTTGTTGATATGTCTGCATGTCCAAGCATTTCTTGCACCGACCTTAAGTCTGCACCGTTTTCTAACAGATGAGTTGCAAATGAATGTCGCAAAGTATGAGGAGTTAACTCATGCTGAATATTTGCTTTTTCAGCTTGTTTCTTTAAGTTTTTCCAAAAACCTTGTCTCGACATTCGATTACCATGATGGTTTAAAAAAAGCGCATCGTTTTGTTTTTTTCCCATCAATTTAATTCGTGCCATTTTTAAATACTGCTCTATTGAGTTAATTGCTAATTTCCCTAGTGGAATAATTCGTTCTTTACTTCCTTTTCCTAGGCATCGCACAAAACCCATTGTTAAATTTACATCTGAAAGATTTAAAGATAATAACTCAGAAACACGCATTCCCGTGGCATATAATAATTCTAGCATCGCCTTATCTCTTAATCCAAATTCAGAGCTGTCTGATACCTCTAACAACGCCTCTACTTCAGCAAGTGAGAGTACTTTTGGTAACACTTTTGGCGCTTTTGGAATTTCGATTAAAAGTGAAGGATCATCCTTCATTCCATCTACTTCTCTGATTAGAAATTGGTGAAACGAACGAATAGTAGCTAATTGACGAGCCATTGTTCTTGCCGTTAAATCTCTTTCTTTCAAATATTTTAAATAGCCAATAATATGAATTCTCATAATATTAGAAAGTCCTTGTATACGCTCAACTTGGTCCATATACATACCATAGCTTTCTAAATCATTACCATATGATAGTATTGTATTTTTTGATAATCCTTTTTCTACTTGAATAAAATGGATAAAATCTTCTGCTGCATAATCAAATTCTTTTTTAAATGGCGTTTTTTCATTAGTTGTCACTCTTCATTACTCCCCGTTTTGATAAAACCGTACCAATTGATTTAAAGTACCATGATTATGGTCTTTATCAACTTTTAACATTGATCCTTCTGGTCGGTCATATCTATGCATATCCTCATATTCTGAATGTATCCATTGTATAGCAAAATAAAATAAGATTGTACATGTAATAAATAAAATGGCTACCTTTAACACATTCAAAAAAATAACTGCTCTTTTTTTCATATGACCACCACCTTTTTGCTAGAAGTAAAGACATCATTACTACATACTATGCAAAATTTGGACAAATCATACTTCAATTCTAAGATTAGATTTATTCTTCTCTAAGAACATGAAAAAGAGCAGACCTATTTTGATGAACTGCTCTACTCGCTTTTTATTGATCCATATTCAAGGATACTTCATAAAATGTAATTTTTAGTTTAAACACTCAATAGTTACCGATCTTTTATTGTTCTTCAGAATCATGGCAACGATGACATACACCATGAAACGATAAACGATGATCTTTAATTTTAAAATTCCAACGTTCTTCAACCGTCTTTTCAATATCGCTTAAGAGATTTTCATGAATTTCATCTACTGCTCCACAAATAGTACAAATTAAATGATGGTGAAAATGTTGAGCACCTTCATGTCTTAAATCGTATCTTGAAACGCCATCACCAAAATTTATTTTATCAACAATTGTTAACTCAGTTAGTAATTCTAACGTACGGTAAACAGTAGCAAGTCCTATTTCTGGCGATTTTTCTTTCACTAGGAGGTAAACATCTTCTGCACTTAGGTGATCTTCTTCGTTCTCTAATAAAACACGAACTGTAGATTCCCGTTGTGGTGTTAATTTATATCCTGCTAAATGTAGTTGTTTTTTTATTCGTTCAACTCGTTCTTCCATTTTTTTCACTCCCTCGCCACTTGATAATAATTATAACAAAGAAAGAGAAAGTGTCAAAAATTATTTGCTAATTTTTTGAAACTATTATTTCTGAAATTGCTTTTAAAAAGTAAGAAGAACCGTAAGCTTCGATAACACTAGCAATACTCAGACAGATTGCTACTAAACAAAAAACGATTGAATAGGATACTAATTGTTTCATGATTGCTTCATTATCATTTTTCATAAATTGTTTTCGGATCATTCGAATTGATAACTGAACAGCTAAAACGGTTAATAATATATATAGAGGTAATACGATAACATTTTGCGGAAAGACAGATGAAAATGCTAATAATATTCCGTGCCACCCTAGCTGGTTCACTAAAAATCCAACTGTAAATCCAACTACTAATCCTTTCATAAATAATAAGATTAATATAATTGGCAATCCAATAATTGAGATTCCTAGAATCCAAATTAATGCTAAAAACTTTAAATGAGTCGAATAACTCGACAGAAACACTTCATTACCATTTATATAGCCATCATTATTAACTTGTCCAAAAAATTGCGTAATAAATGAAAGTATATCCTGTTTTTGACTTACGTTCATACTATTTACAATGACTGCTCCGAAAACAACACCAAATAGTAAAATGACACTTACAAAAATATAAAGTGGCATATAATCCTTCACATGATTCTTCATCGTTAATTGGACTGAGCTTCTTGTCATACCATCAACTCCTGCGTCGTAGTCTCTATTCATTTTATGATTGGACAAGTAATTTATTCTTTGAATTTATAAAAGTTTGAAAATTGATGACAAAATAGTAACGAAGAAATAATTCTTTCCGATAATAAGAGTAGAGTTAAATTTTATAAAGGCAACGGAGGAATTTATTTATGTTTACGTTTAAGAAAAAAACAAATCGTAAAGGTGTAACGACAGTGAAAGCTGATCAAGTGAAGGTAATTGTTGATTTATCTCAAAAACATTTAGAGCAATTCCAAATGATTAGTTACACAAGTGAAGATATAGCGCTTAAAGGTCAGTTTTATTCGACTTATATTAAAAAGCATGAAAAAGAAATTACTGAAAATGTGATGGAGAGCCTTGGAAGCAAAATGGATACAGTATTTCGTATCTTAGGTGATTCTGGTGAACCAACTACATTAATCAAAAAACAAATTGAGTTACATTTCACAACAGTTTATAATGCTAATTTCGTTGATATGATTAAACGATTAACAGCAGTATATACAGCAAATAACCCTGAATTTTATATTGGGGCTTTCCAATGTTATTTAACAGAATATATTAGAGTGGCATTCCTTGAAATTGACGACGCGATTGAACGCACAAAATTTATTACTGCCATTATGAAATCATTAAATTTCGAACAACAATTATTCACACAATTCGTGAAAGAAAATATTTTAGAAGAAACTGAATTACATAGTAAAACTGAAGAAGAATTAAAAGCACAAATTCAAGAAATTGCTGAAGAGCTTGTTGCACTTACTCAACAAACAAATGCTGCAGTTGAAATGCTTGTAGAACAAAGTCACCAAGTAAAAACACAAGTTCAAGACTCTAATTCACAAGTAATTAAAACACAAGAAATTGCTGGTACTGGTAAAAATCAAGTAAAAGATTTAGCTGATAGTATTGGGGTTATTTCTACAAATACTCAAAAAGTGATTGAAGTGGTTGAGCATTTAAATAGCTCATATCAAGATATTGCTGATGTTATTAAAATAGTACAAAGTATTGCAGACCAAACGAATTTACTATCTCTAAACTCTGCAATTGAGGCAGCTCGTGCTGGTGAGCATGGTAAAGGATTTGCTGTTGTAGCATTAGAAGTACGTAAATTAGCTGAGCAAACGAAAAATTCAATCTCAAAAATCGAAGAAATTATTGAAGTCTCAAATACTTACTTACACGATGTAGTAACATCAATCAATGATGTGTCTGGTATTGTAAAAGATGGACGCGTTCATGCTGAATCTACACAAGTATCATTCGTAACAATCGTTGAAGAAATGGGTAAAAGTATCGCAGGTGTTGAAAAAACCGAGAAAGAAATTAATCAGCTTGCTGAAACGATTAATGAAATTGGACAAGCAACTCACCGTGTAACTTCTTCAGCAGAAACATTAATGAACGTTGCAACAAAAACTTTAGTTACAAATTAATTTTTTACTAAAAAAGCTGTTCTAGTCTATGACTAAAACAGCTTTTTTCATTAATCTTGTTTGTGTTACTTAATGAATAAATCGATTTGATCTCTAATCAACTGACTAATATTTTTAGCAGTGTCTTTATTATTTCCGTATATAGAAGAATGTGTGTAGCCTTGAATTGTTTTATGACTACCTTTTAATGACATTCTTGCATATTGCTGATGATAATCCTCTACTCTTTGTAATAGTTCAGCTTGGTTCTTTTTACCGAATGATAAACCACTTTGTTTTGAAGCAGTTAAAACGAGCAATGGGATATCTATTTGTTTTTTTAGTGCTTCTCCAATTCCTTTATTACTGTAATAAAGGTTTTTCCATTCACTTACTACAGTTTTCCAGTGTTTTAAGCTTTTTAATGCCCTTAACATTTCAAATCGTTCTTCTGTATGCTGTTTAAACATTTTGCTAATTAATTGACTTGGTAAAATGTTTGTTATCTTTAGTTGATTTGCTCTCTTCATCAATAGCGCATATTGATAAAGTAATTTATCATATAATTTTTGTTCATTATCCTCTAATTGAGGATGAGTTGGATCAAGAAGAATCATCGATTGAACTCTATTTGGAAATAAATGATTCAGTTGATATGTAACATACGCCCCAAGTGAATGTCCTACAACAACCAGTGGACTTGAAATATTTAATGTCATTAATAAATCATAGCATTCAAAAGCTTGCTGCTCAGCTGATCGTTCACTTGTCCACTTCCCACTTTTTCCATAGCCAAGTCGATCATACGCAATCACTTTCGCATATTGACTAAGCTCCTTTTGTAAATACTGCCATTGATGAAGAGTATGCATCATACCGCATTCTAATAATATGGTAACCTTTCCCTCTCCCATTATTTTAACATGATACGTTCCTAGTTCTCCTGTTACAAACAAGGTTTTCACCTCAGTAATGATCTTATTTGGTTTATTGTATTCCATTTCCTTATTTTCTATTTTAACAAAAACTTCTTTTATTAATGAGTATTTAGTTAATTTCTTGAAACTCACATTCTAAACTAAGTGCGGTGCGCGTTTTGATGCATCTTCCCGTTTGTCCTTTATCGATTCAATATCAGGAACTCCACGCTTTTTCGATTCACTAACTTACTAAAATACCAATTTTTTTAGAAAAGTTCACCAACAAAAAAAGACGCCTAAAAAAGCGCGTCTTAAAAATATTAAATTAATTCACCTTTTGCTTCATATGCTTCTTTTACTTCTTCATAGAATTGTGTAATTGCAGCATAGTAGTAAGGACCAACATATAAAAATGCAATTCCAAAAGTAATAATAACTAATAATGCCCATCCGATAAAAGATAAAAATAGTAAAAAGTACTTCCACTTGTATCCATCCATCATTCTTCTGCTTAATGTTATTGCATCTAATGGTTTCATATCAGGATGATCTTTTAGGATATATCCAACCTGAGAATAAGCAATACCTTTAATAATTCCAGGTATAACTAATAATAAAAACCATAGAAACACAAAAATAGTTACAAGAATAGTTGTAAGTGCTGCTCTTACAAATTGGTGACCGCTTTTAAAATAGTAGAATAAATCCGAAAAACTACGGTCTTCATCTCTAATAAGTTTTAATAAATACACCGAAAACCCATAACCTGTTACTGCAGATAGAATAGTTGTGATGAAAGAAATAATTGTTGTCGGCCCAGCAGGAATCGTCTCTTCATAACCTAGAAACAATTGACCATGATAGTATATGTTTGCTGGTCCATTAAATATCATATGAATAAGACCTTGTATAACACCAAAGAAGACTAGTGTTAAGATTGTTTTACCCCAATTACCAGACAATCGTTCTTTGGCTGTTTTCTTGATAGATGATATTTTCATTATCTCATTCCTTTCTTTTTTAATCTTTACTATTCTATCTACAATCTAACAATAAATTGACACTTTTTTAATTTTTATTTAATAATTGTAAGTATTGAATCGCATAACAAGTCTTTGCATCATGAATTGAACCCTTTTTTAACTCTTCTAAACATTCTTCAACTGAGAGCTCTAGCAATTCAACAAATTCATCTTCATCCAATTGTGCACTGTTTTCTAATTTTCTTAATCCTTTTGCAACAAAAATATGTATGTACTCATCAGCAAAACCTGGTGATGTATAAAAAGATTGAATATGTTTCCACTCATTTGCTTCATACCCAGTTTCTTCTTCTAATTCTCTTTTTGCTGTATTAATCGGTTCTTCCCCTTTTTCTAGCTTACCCGCTGGAATTTCTAGAATACTTCTTTCTAATGCTTTACGATACTGTTCTACTAATACAATTTTCCCATCTTCTGTAATCGGAATGATTGCAACTGCCCCAGGATGTTTTACGATTTCGCGAGTACTTGATTTACCATTTGGTAATTCAACTTCTTGATGATAAAGAGAAATGACTCTCCCTTCGAATATTTTTTCTTCTGACAGTGTTTTTTCTTCAAATTTTTTCATTTTTTTCATCACCTGTTCTAATTTGTATAGTTTTCACATACATTTTATCACTTAATTATATAAATTGCGTAAAATTGGGGGAGTAAAATGAAAATGTCTCGAACGAACACATCAGTTATTTTAGTGGGGTCAAAAACTGAAATTTTAAAAACGCTTCAAGTGATGAGTCAACAGTATGAAACAGTCCAAGAGTGGATTAAAAAGTCCGATGGTCGGGCTCTATATGTTGTAAAATAAATGACGATTCCCTACAATTACAATTGGAGGGATTATGATGAAAAAAAGAATGCTCGGATCAACACAACTGGAAATTAGTGAAATTGGTTTAGGTTGTATGTCATTAGGAACAAATGAAAATGAAGCGATTCAAACAATCCATGCCGCACTTGATTCTGGTATAAATTATTTAGATACTGCTGATTTATATGATTTTGGCCAGAATGAAGAAATAGTTGGAAAAGCATTAAAAGGTCGTAGAGACCAGGTAATATTGGCTACAAAGGTTGGAAACCGTTGGACTGCAACACAGGATAAATGGACATGGGATCCATCAAAGAAACATATTTTACAAGCTGTCAAAGAAAGCTTACGCAGATTAAATACCGATTTTATTGATTTGTATCAGCTACACGGTGGAACAATTGAAGATTCATATGAAGAAACAATTGAGGCATTTGAGGAACTTGTTAAAGAAGGTTACATCCGTCATTATGGAATTTCCTCCATTAGACCAAATGTAATAGAACGTTTTGTCAATCATTCAGCAATTCAAAGTGTAATGATGCAGTATAATCTACTAGAACGTCGTCCTGAGGAATTTTTCCCATTATTTGAGAAACATAATATCTCTGTTATTACAAGAGGATCAGTCGCAAAAGGTCTTTTAAGCAATAATTGGAAAAACAAACTCTCCAGTAAAGGATACTTACATTATTCAGAACAAGAATGTAAGGAAATAATTGAACAGCTTCTCCAAATTACGCAAGACGAACAATCATTACATAGTTTAGCTATGCAGTTTATTTTACAACATAAAGCTGTCACTACCTTAGCGATAGGCGCTAGAAATAAAGAACAATTAATGGAAAATCTAAATGCTTATTACGCAAAACCGATAAATAGTCAGCAATTAGATCGAATAAATGATATATGTTTGATTGGAAAATATGAAGAACATCGATAACTCCTTCCTATTCGGAAGGAGTATTTAATTCTTCCATTTACTTACTTGTTGATCAACCTTTTCTAGAAATTCACTTCTACCTTTTTTATATTTAGCTTCATCGTTTGAAAATTGATTAGCTAATTCTTTTTTTAATCTACTATATTCTAAAGCTTGTTCTGTATGGGCAATCATAAACTCTCTGAATGCAATCCGACGCTCAATTTCAGGGTTTCCATGTTGAAAAATGTGAATATGATAACTACAATCTCCATCACATTTCATAAAGATTCGTCTTTCTTCTTCGCATGTTTCCCCCATCGGCTCATATCCTATAGTACAAAGTACTTTACTATATCTGTCGAACTCTTTTAAGCTTTGGACAGCTATCATTAAATCTACAATTGGAACTGCAAACATATTTGGAATGGACGTACTCCCTATATGATAGATTTCCACTTTTTCAGGCAATAAATTTTGGATTTTTTTATTTTCATTTTGAAAGTCTTTTTCCCAAGATGATTTATAAGGAACTACATTTATTCGTTTCATAAAAATTTCTCCTTTTATCAGGTGGTCTACTTTACTATTGTTACCGACTTTGAACTGACTAAATCAAATGAAATGTTCTATTTTATATCTATTAAATTTATAGATTAACTTTTGGTTAAAATACAGTATATTCCTTCTTTATTTCAAATTGTTGATTTATAATTATTTTACATTATAGGCTAGTTTACTAGACTAATAGTTGTTGTACTTCTTAATTATTAAGGAGGAAATAAGATGTCAGAAGGTAAAATCTCAAGAGAACAATTTATTTCATCACTCGTTATGGAAATGCGGAAGTTTCATACTTCAATTGTCTTGTTTAACGAAGGTATCGCAACAAAGCTACATCTAAATGCAACTGATTTACGGTGCCGAGAGTTACTTAGCCATACAGGACCAATCACAGCTGGTCAATTATCTCTTTTAACTAATTTAACGACTGGAGCGATAACAGGCGTCATTAATCGACTTGAAAAAGAAGAATTAGTTGAGCGCATAGATGATCCACACGACCGAAGAAAAGTAATCATTCAGCCCTTATATCACCGTGATAATGAAATTACATATCTATTTAAACCCTTATCTGACTCACTTACTGATATTTTTGAAAAGTACAATGACGAGGAATTAATATTATTATCTAAGTTTTGGAATGATATAAACTTGTTAATTCCTAAAGAAACAAAAAAATTAACATAATCATAAGGGGGAAACTGAATGGTTTCAAAAGAAAGTAAAGTTGGCCTAGTCGTCACTGGACTACTATTAGGAATGCTAATGGCTGCAATGGACAATACAATTGTGTCTGCTTCAATGCCAACGATTGTAGGAGAACTTGGTGGGTTAGATCAATTTGTTTGGGTTACTTCTGCATACTTAGTAGCTACTATGGCAAGTATGCCGGTTTTTGGTAAATTATCTGATATGTATGGTAGAAAAAGATTTTATTTATTAGGTCTTGCCATTTTCTTAATCGGGTCAGCATTATGTGGAACTGCAAATAGTATCGAACAGTTAAGTATATATCGTGCAATACAAGGAATCGGTGGAGGTTCATTAATGCCGATTGCTTTTACAATCATATTTGATATTTTCCCGCCAGAAAAACGAGGGAAAATGACGGGCTTATTCGGAGCTGTTTTTGGATTATCAAGTGTTTTTGGTCCTCTATTAGGAGCTTATATTACCGATCAAATTGACTGGCGCTGGATTTTCTATATTAATTTACCATTAGGCATCATTTCATTATATTTTATTTCTCAATTTTATAAAGAAACGCTACATTTAAGAAAACTGAAAATTGATTGGCTAGGCGCAATTACATTAGTCGGCTCTGTAGTAAGTCTAATGTTTGGACTTGAGCTTGGTGGCAATGAGTATGCTTGGGATTCACCTCAAATTATTAGCCTTTTTGTCATTTTTGGAGTACTTTTCATTTCATTTATTTTCATCGAAAGAAAAGCCGAAGAACCGATTATCTCATTTAGTTTATTTAAAAAACAATTATTTGCCGCAACGCAAGGAGTTGCTTTCTTCTACGGAGCTGCATTTATCATTACAACCGTTTTAATCCCACTTTTTGTTCAGGCTGTTTATGGCGGAACTGCAACGAATGCTGGTATTATTTTAATTCCAATGATGGTTGGATCTGTAGTAGGTAGCCAAGTAGCAGGCCAATCTGTGAGAAAATTTAGCTACAGAACAATCATGCTTGTTTCAGTTGTTTTATTCTTCATTGGAATGGCATTACTTAGCACGCTAGATATTGAAACTTCGCGTAAAACTGTTACATTCTTTATGATTATTGCCGGTCTTGGTATGGGTTGTTCATTCTCATTATTAAGTATGGCAACACAACATAAAATCGAACCACAAAAAAGAGGAATTGCTACATCTACAAATACATTCTTTAGGACTTTAGGAATGACAATTGGTGTAACCATTTTTGGTTCAATACAAAATCATGTATTTAAAAATAACCTAAGTGACGAACTAGGTAGCATAAAAGGTTTTGCTGGAAAGATTGATTCTCGTGCATTATTATCAGCTGATGCAAGAGCTCAAATCCCACCGGAAGTTCTTCATAAAATTACCGAAGCAATGGCAAATTCAGTTGCCACAACTTTTAAATGGACTTTAGTTCCAATCTTATTAGGTTTTATCGCAATTGTCTTAATGGGTAAAGAACGTTTATCAGTAGAGATTGCTGAAAATAGAGCTAAAAAAGCTCAATAGTAAAAAATGCCATATCTTAATTGATATGGCATTTCAGACTGCCCGCCAAACGCTCGCTTTCTTCGTTGCTTCGCCTGCTTGCGGTGCTCATTACCGTCAAAGGTAACTCCGCTCCTCATACATCTTTGCGCCTCGAAAGACAAGCGTTTTCAGGCAGTCTGAATCTCTTAGTTTTTGTACTTTGTTTCAAACTGAAAAGCCATATCTTTATTGATATGGCTTTTTCTTTTATCTATTTATTTTTTGATAAATCTGCCTTAGAAATTCCGCCAATGGACCAATTTTCTTCTGAGTACTCATTTAATAAGATTCTAACTTGATTAGGCGAAACATCCAAGATACGACAAACTACTTCATTCATTTCTTTCAACAGGTTATTTTTCACATCTTTACTTCTTCCTTCTAACATTTGAACTTGAATAATTGGCATTACAAGTCACCTCTCACTTTTCAACTCGTAATGTCATATTTTCTAATCCTTCAAAATGTGCTTCTATGAGATCACCTGCTCCAACATGGACTGCCTCTGTAATTCCACCTGTTAATATAATCATACCTGCATCTAACTGGTATCCATTTTTACTAATCATTTTTACTAGTTTAACAACAGATTCGACGGGGTGATTAAGCACATCTGAGCTAATTCCACTTTGAACCTTTTCTCCATTTTTATATAACTCAACATTTATTTGTTCCCATGCCGTGTATGTAGGAGAATATGTTTTTTCACCAAGAATGAATTTAGAAGATGAGGCATTATCTGCTACCACATCAGTTAACGTAAAAGAGAAGTTCTTGTAACGACTGTCAATCACTTCTAACGCTGGTACAATATATTCAGTTGCATTCCAAACATCTTCAGCTGTGATGTCAGAACCAAATAATGGTTTATTCAGAACAAAGGCAATTTCTGGTTCGACACGAGGATGTATTGTTCCTTCCATTTTAAGAACTGAAGTTTGTAACTCCATTGACTGAGTTAATCTTCCGTAGATTGGTTCATCGACATTTACTGATTTTTGCTTTGCAATACTTGTTAAGCCCATCTTCCAACCGATAAGTGGATCACCATTCTTAATAGCATAATCAATGCTAACCTTTTGAATTTCATAAGCATTACTTACATTTAATTCCGGATAGTGATTCGTAATTTTATCCATTTCTTTACCATTTTTTTGATGTAGATAGATTTTATTCGCAATTTCAGTAATCATCATTTATTCCCCCTTCAATAGAACCGCTCTTTCTTTTGCTATTTTACTGGCAACGTCTTGTATCATATCTTCTTGTCCGCCTACAACTCTTTGTTTTCCCAGCTCTACCAAAATATCTCTTGCATCTACATTCCACTTCTTTGCAGCTCGGTTCGCATGAAGTAGAAAACTAGAATAAACTCCAGCATAGCCTAAAATTAAACTGCCTCTTGTAATCTCTTGAGGTGTATGTAAAATCGGCGCAACGATATCCTCAGCTAAATCCATCATTTTATAAAAATCGATTCCTGTTTTTATGTTTAGTCGCTCTAGTACGCCAACTAAAACTTCCGTTTGTGTATTTCCGGCTCCAGCTCCTAAGCATCGAACGCTACCGTCAATTCTCGTTGCGCCTTCTTCGATTGCCACTAATGTATTGGCCATAGCTAACGACAAATTATTATGTGCATGAAAACCGATTTCAACTGAAAGAGCTTGTCGTAATGCAGCTATTCGTTGTTTTACTTCATGTGGTAAGAACGCACCAGCTGAATCAACCATATAAACTACATCTGCACCATAGCTTTCCATGAGTAATGCCTGTTCAACTAATTTTTCAACAGGTACCATATGAGACATCATCAAAAATCCTACTGTTTCAAGTCCAAGCTCTTTTGATTTCGAGATATGCTGTTTTGATACGTCCGCTTCAGTAACATGAGTTGCAATCCTTGCCATTTTTACGCCTAAATCAGCTGCAACTTTTAATTCCTTTACTGTCCCAATACCTGGTAAAAGCAAAACGGCTATTTTTGATTGCTTGCAAGTATGAACAGCAGCTTCAATTAGTTCAAATTCATTTGTCGTTGATAATCCGTACTGTAATGATGATCCACCTAATCCATCACCATGAGAAACTTCAATATAAGGAACATTTGCTTCATCAAGTGCTTTTGTAACCCTTACGACTTGATCGACTTTATATGAATGTGCGATTGCATGACTTCCATCTCGAAGAGCCACCTCAGTTATGAGGACATCTCTTTCATTCATTCTACATCCCTCTCATTCTATTAAATTAGGTTAAACTGTTTTTGCTAAATCATACTGTGCAATTTCTTCAGCTACTTTTACTGCAGCGGCAGTCATGATGTCTAAATTACCAGAATAGCTAGGTAAATAATCTCCCGCACCTTCTACTTCCAAATGGACGATGACAGTATTACCTTCAATCATTGGCTCCATTCTTAAACGATAACCTGGTACATAGTTCCTTACACTTTTAACCATTAAGTGAATTGAATCTTTAATTTCTTCAGGATTAAATGATTCATTTTCTAATACACAATAGATCGTGTCTCTCATCATAATTGGAGGTTCCGCAGGATTTAAAATAATGATTGCCTTTCCTTTTTTAGCTCCACCGATTTCTTCTAATCCACGCGCTGTCGTTTCTGTGAATTCATCAATGTTGGAACGGGTACCTGGACCCGCACTTTTACTGCTAATCGTTGCAACAATTTCAGCGTAATTTACTTTAGCAACTTTACCAATTGCATGAACAACCGGGATTGTCGCTTGGCCACCACATGTAATCAAATTAACATTACCTTCCCTAATATGTGCCCCTATATTAACAGAAGGTACAACGAAAGGTCCAAGTGCTGCAGGTGTTAAATCTATTACTCTTTTCTCTAAATCACTTAAAATCTTTGCATGAACGATATGTGCTTTTGCAGATGTAGCATCAAATAACAAATCGGCTATTTCTTTACGATCAATAAAACCTTCAATACCGTTTTCGATGACTTCTAATCCAAGTTGTCTAGCACGTTTTAATCCATCTGATTCTGGATCAATCCCGATCATCGTCGTCAATTCAAGAAAATCATGATCGATGAGTTTCATCATTAAATCAGTTCCAATATTTCCTGACCCGATAATACCAACCTTCAACTTACGCATCATCTACACCTCTTTTAAGAAAATGAAATTGAAACATCACCCAATAATGGGAATTTTGCGGTAAAACAATCACCGTCAGTTGCATTTATTGCGGCTGATAATGCACCTGATAAAATGACTTCTCCTGCCTTTAATGAAATACCAAATTCACTTAGTTTATTTGCTAACCAAGCAACACATGTAATTGGATTTCCTAATACTGCATTACCTTTTCCAGTGTTCATCAGTTCACCGTTTCGATACAATTCCATCATGACATTTGGTAAGTCAATTTCATGAATGTCAAATCGGTGATTACCAAGGACATATAAACAACTTGATGCATTGTCAGCCACAGTATCTTCTAAACGGATTTTCCAATTTTCAATTCTACTATCAACTACTTCAATTGCAGGGACAATGTAATCTGTTGCATTGATTACATCTTCAACCGTTACATTTGGTCCAACTAAATCCCTTTTTAATACAAATGCAATTTCAGCTTCAACCTTTGGTGCAATCGTTTCATTTATAGAAACTTCTCCACCATTTTCTATTTTCATAGTATCTAATAAATGTCCATAATCTGGTTCATCAACACCTAATAACTCCTGCATCGCAATTGATGTTAAACCAATTTTTTTACCAACAATTTTTTGTCCTTTGCTTAATTTAAAATCAATATTGGCTAATTGAATTTGATAAGCTTCCTGTACTGTTAAATGTGGATGTTGTTCAGATAATGGTTTTATACTACTTCTATTTCTTTCTGAATCTAGCAAAAGTGTTGAAATCTCATCTATTTTAGTCGTTTTCATGTTCATCACCTTTCAAATCTTATAATTTAATTGTGATATTGGATAATTCACTATAAAACTCAAAACTATGAATACCACCTTCACGTCCAATCCCACTTTGCTTCATTCCTCCAAAAGGTGTACGTAAATCTCTTAAATACCATGTATTAACCCAAATAATCCCCGCTTCAATTTGATGTGCAACGCGATGAGCTTTTCGAAGATCATTCGTCCAAATCGTTGCGCCTAATCCGTAATGAGTGTCATTTGCCCGTTCAATCACTTCATCCTCAGTATCGAATGGTAATACTGTTACAACAGGACCAAAAATTTCTTCTTTCACACATCTCGAGTCATGACTAAGTCCGCTAATAATTGTAGGTGAAATAAAATATCCACTTGAAAGATGCTCGGGTCTACTACCACCCGTTAAAATTGTTCCACCGTCTTCTTTTGCAATTTCGATATATGATAATACTTTGTCATAGTGCTCTTTTCCAATAACAGCGCCCACTTTCGTACCTTCTTCAAATGGATCGCCAATTTTTAATTCATTTGTTTTCTCTACAAACTTTTCAAGAAATTCTTGATAAATTGAACGTTCAATATATATTCGTGAACCACATAAACAAACTTCACCTTGATTCATAAACGAAGACTTTAATGTTGTTTCAATCACTTCATCAAGATTAGAATCCGCAAAAATAATATTAGGATTTTTTCCACCTAGCTCGAATGAAAGCTTTTTAAGTGTAGGTGCTGCTGCTTTCATAATGGCAGTTCCTGTTTTCGTTTCACCGGTGAAAGTAATTGCATCAACATCAGGATGTTCAGTTAAAGCTGAACCTGCTCCATTTGCTCCAAATCCATGGACAATATTGATGACACCATCAGGTACGCCTGCTTCTTTGCATATTTCAGCTAAAATTGTTGCCGTCATTGGCGTTAATTCGGCAGGTTTCATCACCGTCGTATTTCCCGCTGCTAAGCAAGGTGCTAGCTTCCAAGTTAAAAGAAGCAATGGAAGATTCCAAGGATTAATCATTCCGACTACACCTACCGGACGGCGGTATGAATAATGCAATGCGGTTTGATTTTGCATATGACTCTCTGTGCCTAATGAAGTAATATAATCAGCAAAAAAATAAAAATTGTAAGCTGATCGGGTAATGTCTACCTCAAGCGCAAGTTCATATGGCTTACCAGTATCCATTGCTTCTAAAGCCGCAAGTTCTTCTTTTCTTGCTAAAATTCCATCACCTATTTTTCTTAAAACAATCGATCTTTGCTCAGTCGTAAAATGTTTCCACTCACCTTTTAAAGCTCTTCTAGCAGCTTTTACTGCCAAATCAATTTCTAGTTCGCCACCTTCAGAAATCTTTCCTAATACTTCTTCTGTCGCTGGATTTATATTTAAGAATGTTTTTTGATTAAACGAAGGAATATATTGACCATCTATGAAATGCTTACAATCAATCGGTAATGTTTTATTTTTATTTAATTGTATTTGCATAAAGGACACCTACCATTCTTTATAAAATAAAAGGTGACACGAATGTCACCACAGACAATTGAAAAACGCTTGCTTTCATCATTGCTTCGCTTGTAGTGCTCATTACCTTTAATGGTAAATTTGCTTCTTACCTTGCTGTGCCTTTTGAAAGTCAAGCGTTCTCAATCAGTCTGAATATCTTTTTTAGCTTTACTTTACTAACTTAATCTTCAATTTCTACGATCATCTCAATTTCAATCGCTGTATTGTTTGGAAGCTGTGCCATTCCAACTGCTGAACGGGCATGTTTTCCTTTTTCACCAAACACTTCAACGAGTAAATCCGACGCCCCATTCATTACTTTCGGCTGCTCTGTAAACGTATCTGTACAATTAACAAAGCCTAATAATTTAATAACTTTTTTGATCCTTGAAAGTTCTCCAAGTTCGTTCTTTAAAGCGCTTAATAAATTTAACATCGATTGACGTGATGCTAAGTATCCCTCTTCAATCGTTAAATCACGCCCAAGCTTACCGTGGAATTCATCTACCCCTTGCCCGGCTGTAAAAATTAGATTTCCTGTTCGAACAAGGCTCACATAATTACCTACAGCTGCTCTAACGGGCTTTAATGTAAAGCCTAAACTGTTTAATCTATCTTCTGGAGTCAATACTTTGTTTTCCATATCGTAAGTTTGTCTCCTTTATATTTAAGAATTCTAATGCGTTTTTACTAAAAATAGCTTCTCTTACTTCACTACTTATATCTTGTAAGCGATCGATTACTCTACCTGGTGGTACTTCTCTTAATAAAAACGGATAATCCGAGCCAATTACAATCTTTTCATACCCAAATCTATCAATTAAAAACTGAATATTTAATGGGTCATAATGTAAAGAGTCAAAATAAAAATTTTGAACATAATGACTCGGAGGCTTTGATGTTTTTCTAAGATGCGGCCATACTTCCCAACCTTGGTCTAGTCTAGGTAAGATGAATGGAAAAGAGCCTCCTCCATGTGCAAAACAAATTTTTAAATTCGGATATTTTTCAATGACTCCACCGAATGTTAAACTTGCAGCTGCTAAAGCAGTTTCACTTGGCATGCCAACTGTATACATAAAATTATGATCTGGCGTACGATCCTTAGCCAAAGTTTCCCAAGGATGAATAAATAATGGTACATTCCATTTTTCAGCCATTTCGAAAAATGGTTGAAACTGCTCACTATCCAAATTCACACCATTCACATTTGTTCCAATTTCTAATCCATGTAGTCCCAATTCATGAATACAACGGTCCATTTCTTTAATCGCAACTTCCGAATCCTGCATTGGCACCGTACCTAAACCTAGAAACTTTGTTGGATATTTTTTAACCGTTTCTGCAATAAAGTCATTTTGAATGACCGCCATTTCTAAAGCAGCATGAGGGGGTGCCCAGTATGAAAATGTTACTGGTATAGGGGATAATACTTGCATACAAACCCCTTCTTTAGCCATGTCCTCGATTCTTTTTTCAGCGCTCCAAACTTGGTCCGTAACTTCTCTAAAGACTTTACCGCCGACCATAATATTGGCACCGCAGGAACATGTTGGTTGTAAAATCGGCCAACGCTCCTGCCCATATTTTTCAAAGAAATTAGGTAATTGTTCCGGAATGATATGTGTATGAAAATCTATACGCATACCCATTCATCCGCTTCCTCTTTCATGACATGGCCACAATGCTTACACGTTCTTAGCTCTAAGCTACCATTGAATTGTTCAATAGCTTCCTTCACTTGTGTACCGATATCTGTTAATTGAACAGTTGTTTTATGCATTTCTAAATTACATTCATCACAATGCCAGACGAAGCTTTCTAATTCACCAACAGCTCTTTTTCTTTCAATCACGATTCCATAAGAATCTTTTACTCGATGTGGTGAATGTGGCACAAATGAAGGTAGCATAAATATTTCACCTTCAGCTACTTCAACTACTTCTCGCTTTCCTTCGCCAGTAATACATTCAACGTAACAGCTTCCTTTTATTTGATAGAAAAATTCGTCCGCCGGATCAACATGGAAATCCCTACGCTTATTTGGGCCACCAATAATCATGGCAATATATTCTGAATCCTCCCAAATAACCTTATTATTTACAGGTGGTTTTAATAACTCTTTATTGTCCTCTATCAATTTAACAATATTGAAAACTCGACTTTTAAGATTCATTTTTATCCTCCTAGGCGTTGTCTTTGTAACCGTTTACAATTACGTGTTAATATATCCTAATTGATTAGAGACTAACTTGGCCGTCTTCATTACATCTTGAACCATTCGGCCAATGTCTTGACTCATCATATAGGAAACTGGTCCTACCATGTTTAATGCAGCAAAAGTGTGTCCTGCATATGTTTGAATTGGTGCTGCGATCCCAAATAATCCTAAATCATTTTCATTATTACTAATGCTATATCCATTTTCTTTAATGGCTGCTAATTCCTTTTGTAATGTATCAATACAAGTAATTGTATTAGTTGTATATGCGGTTAAGCCTCTTTCAATTGTTGGCTTTATATATTTTGGATTATACGAGAGTAATATTTTCCCTGTACTCGTACAGTAAGCTGGTCTTTTCGCCCCTACAAATGTAGGTACTGGTATCGAATTTTTTGATGAAACCTTTAATACAAATCTTACATTTCCAGCATCAAACATACCGATATGTACAGTTCCATTATAGTTTTTTAGTAGATTTTCTAGTAAAGGAATGGCCTCACTGTATATGTCTTGTTGATGCATTACATGATTACTCCATTCTAATAACTTCCAACCTAAACGGTATTTCTTTTTACTATCTTGAATTAAAATACCAAGCGAACACAATGTTCTAACTAAATGGTGCACAGAACTAGCATTCATATTTAATTTTTCAGCTATTTCTAAATTTCCTAAGACTGGTTCATCTTCTGTAAAGCAATCTAATATTCTAGAAATCTTATGAACTGAAGAGATCATGAGATATTCCCTCCCCACGAAAAGCTAAAAAATTTCATAAACACCCAACTTTCCTAAAATTAGTCGTTAAATTTTAGAATTCGCTAGATGATTGGATTGTCCTTTTAAATTGGTTCACCTATTAATTTATTCGCACCATTTAATGCGTCATCAACCATTGTAAATGTTTTTTTACGCTTCATTTGATTATAAAAGATTGCTCTTTTTCGAATTGGATCACCAGTATAATATCTTTCGTATTGAAGAGCTCTTTGTCCAAATGCCTCTCCACATAAATCCCATGCTAGCTTAAATAATTGCACTCGCTCAAGAGATGAAACGCCTTCTCTACCTACATAATATTTATCTAATGAATTTCTTAGTTCAGGATGTTGAAAGTCTGCCTCAGTAGGTGACATTAACAAGCCTCCTGCACCAATCGTTTGGATTACTTCTATCGCTCTTGGATACATTGTTGGTAATAATCCTCGAATCGTTTCTAGAGGTTCCATTGCCGGTCTTACTTCCCCAGAAGGTAAAGTTTCATATTCATTCTCCGCAGTACGCAGTAATGCTCTGATTGTTTCAACTGCTTGAAGTAGTTCTCCTAAATCATTTTGGACATTTAAATAGCCATCTACGCCAATTGAATCAGCTAGTTTACAAGCTACTTCTGTTGCAAACGCTAGTTTAATATAGCCTCTAATGCCGGATTGATGGGCAGGTTGCTGAGCAATGCCTGTTTTTGGATATAGATTATTAGCTGCCTCAACATTATTATGGATAAATACTCGATTCCAAGGGACTAATACATCCTCAAAAACTAGTACCGCATCCATTTCTTCAAATCTAGAAGCTAAAGGATGATCAAAGAATGATCTTTTTCCATCTTGCATTTGTTCTCTACAAATAATTTTTAAACCTGGTGTATCTATTGGTAAAGCAAAAGCTAACGCATATCGCTCATCACCTTCATGGAATCCAGGGAATGAATAAATAATAACTTCATCTGTAATTGGAGCAAGCGTAGCCAGCATTTTTGCGCCTCTAACGACTAAACCCTCAGCAGTTTCCTCAACAGCTCCTAAATGAGTAAATAGATCTTTTTGTTCATATGAAGGCTTGCTTCGGTCATTTTGTGGATTGATAATGGCATGAGTTAAAAATAGATCCTGATCTCGGACAAATTTAAAATAGTTTTGAACATTTTTAGACCATTCTGGATTGTATTTATCCAAAAACCAAGAATTACTTGCCATAGATGTTAATACAACATTTAAAAAATCTGGTGTTCTTCCCATTAACCCGAAAGTTGACTTTGCATATGCTTCAAATAATTCACCACGAGCTTTAATATCTTCAAACGTTTTTGGCACTAAAAATGCATTTGAAATTCTTTCACCAGTTTCACTACAAATATGAGTAATTTTCTCCTGATACTTAGCATCAAATTGCAAATCAAATAATTTCGCAATTTCTAGAATCGGTTGCTTAAATACTGGATGATTCACAAGGTCCTCTACCTTTTCACCGCCAAGCCATACTTCAGGTTTTCTCGACTTTAATCCTTCAATATACTCTGCACCAGTACGAATTCCCACTAAACTTCCCCCTTATCGCTTCATCATATTTGAATAAAATTGAAATCCCCTCAAACTAAGATTGATTAACTTTTGTATTTAAAAATGAACCATTAAAAAACATTAAAGCGCTTTCATTTTGGTATGAAAATTCTTTAACTTCACCAATAAACAATACATGATCTCCACCGTCATATTCTTTCCAAGGTAAGCATTCAATTGTTGCCAAAGCGCCACCAATTTTAGGACCGATCATTGTATCTTCCCAATTGATAACTAAATCATCTTGTGGACGACCAGCAAATTGCCAAGCAATATTTTCCTGATCAGAAGCAAGGATATTCACGATAAAATTTCTATTTTTTAAACCTTGTAATGCTTTTGCTCTTTTATCGATTGATACTAAAACAAGTGCAGGATCTAATGATACAGATGTAAATGAATTAACCGTAATTCCACTTCTATTGCCATCATCATCTTTAAACGATACAACAGTCACTCCAGTAGCAAACTTACCAAAGCAATTTCTTAATTCTCTTGTATCCATTTTTAAAGCACCTCCATTCATGTTTTTTAAATCTAAATTCAATATAATTAATTTAAAAATTATGAACAATCAAATAATTTCACATTATGAAATTTAATATATTTCTTAAAAGAAAAATTGATTTTTTCTTCATTAAATAAAAAGTAGTCATTGTTCTCACAGACTTTAAAAAGAAAGAGCATGCCACGTTCAGCATGCTCTTTTTCTTATTCTTAATTAAAAAAACTGAGGAAAGTAAATCGATAGAGTTTCATATCTTATTAATATAGCACCTTTGTTTTCACAAACTTTTAATACAACATTCTTTATTAAAAATAATTGTGACAAGTATTACAGTTTTGAACCACCTTTAACTCTTTTTACTTTACTACTACACTTTGGACATACGACATAAAAAGAGTCGGGACTACTACTTAATGAACCACTTGTAAAAATGCTATTATACCATCTGTTAACTTTCTCGAATGACATGATATAGATCCCACCTAATATACCGATTACAATACAAGCTAGAATCATAGTACCTCCTAAAAGTTGGAAAATTTCTATATATTTATCATAATCGTTTCCCGATGTTTCATCAATCTATCATGATAACAATTTAATACTTACAGACAAATTAAAGACAGTCTCAAACAAATTTTTCTTGCTACTGATTAGATATAAAATGCGGTTTGACTATATTTTCCGTACGTGTTTTCCATTATAGATCATTCGTCGATTTAAACCTGCGTTCCCCCTTCTGTTTTTTGTGCATAAATTATCGTATCAATAATGAAAGGAGGGAGAAAAATTCATGGGATTATTTATTAATAAACATGATCATCCAGATGTTTATAAAAATATCGAAAAAATTCAGGCCCAAAATCAAAGTTTAGTTCGACATACTGCCTTAACAGAGCTTATAAAAGAACAACAATTAAGTAATACGAACCTAGCAAATTCAATCGCTGAACTGAAACCCCAATATGAACAACTAGAAGAGATGCAAACCACTCAGTGGAATCAAATGAAAGAACAAATAAATGATCTAATTGTTAGTAGTCGTAACCATGAGGATTTAGAAAATATGATGTTAAAAAGGTTACATTCAATAGAAGAAAGTGAAAAGTTATTAAAAGAATCGATTATTGATCAAATGAATAGCTTAAGTGAAACTTATCAAGAATTGGTAAGTCGCATGGAAAAAAATGAATCATCAAACGAACATCTTACATTACTACTGAATAAACAGCTTGAACTACAAAAAGAAGTAGCTGATACTTTACAAAAACAAGAAGAATTCCAAACAGGGGTACTAAATCGCTTAGACACCCAAGAAGCTTTAACCGAAAAAATCTCCCGCCAACTCAATCATATCCGTTCCATTATTTTTGAACGAACTGACTATATCGCTACTAAACTAGAAGACAGCTATAAAAAAACATCAGCATATGTCTATAAACTTATGAATGGAACTGAACATCCAACTTATTCTACGTTGGTCAATAGTAAAAAGAAAAAAAATCAACAAAATACTGACTGATCATATCATTCAATATTAATAAAAAAAATCCCTGATTTATAAAAAATTCAGGGTTTTTTATATGTTTTATTTATACTTTATTTTTATCATTCAAAATCGAGGTTACTATGTGTAGTGAATCCCATTCCCCGCTAGAAAATTTTATAATAGGATATTTTTTTGGAAATAGCTTATTACTGATTTCTTCCGCTGTAACGCCTTCTTTTTGTAAAGTTAAAACATCATGTTGAAGTGATAATAAATAATCTTTCTTTCGTTCCAGCGCTGCGCGACCATCCTCTACAAAACCTACATGACTGCAAAATACATCTTCAAAATCATAAGCTAAAACCTGCTCTAAAGATTGTATAATTGTTGGGATATGTTCTTCTGCTAATACAACTTTTGTCCGCTCGGTTACATATAAATCTCCAGTAAATAATTGTCCGGTATCACGATTCAAAAGTGCATTATGATCTTTAGCATGCCCTGGTGTCGCAATGATTTCCCAAGTCGCATTTCTGGATTGAAACTGATCAGGCATTGCTTGCGCATCAAATGCCTTTCTTCTTCCCCAAAACAATTGTCGGTATAAAGGATAATCTGCTCTTTTTTTACATTCATCAATCGCTTTTTCACTTAAAAATATAGGTACTTTTTTCATTTTTCCAACATAAGCCGCGTTGCCTGAATGATCCTCATGAGAATGAGTCAGCATTACTTGATCAAAATCTGTTTGCTCAACAAACGATTTAAAATATTTATGTAAGGACTGTGCTCCAGTATCAATTAATACGCCATCAACTACATAACAGTAAACATTCAAAGTAACACTTTGAAATTTTACGACTCCATTCATGTACTTTACGCCATTTTTCTCTCCAAAGTATGATTTTTTCTTAAAAAACAAACTAATCCCCTCCTTACCCTCACTCAAACATTACAAAAGCCTACCAAGATTTATTTAAGTTTGGTCGATAATAATAAACTTTTAATGAATTTAATTTACAATATTCAGAATAATAATATTAGACGATGTTTCTTCAAATATTGATTAAAAAACTGTTTATATTACTTTTAATTATTACCTTAATAATTATCGTTTGGTGTTTCCGCTTTTACGAAAAATCATATACGCTATTAGGAAAAGAAATAAAGGTACGATGACAAAAAAGTGACTTAGTTCGTTAAATACACAAATCCATATATACAATAATGAAGCAAAGATCCCACTGCTAATAAAGGCGATGACTGACTTTTTCCAGATTCCCCAAATGATGGTTACTGGAACAGCAATGATACTAGTCCAAAGCACGATGCTGACGATAAAAAACAACATCTTAAAACCTCCGTTTTATGTAGACTCTTACAAAAGTTACCATTTTTTGAGATTTACTCAATTATATTCTATAGTACGTTTGAATGTGAAGTTATTGAACTACGCATTGCATGCTTCCGTTCAATAACTATACTTTTTGGTCAAACATAATTGAAAGCTGACTTAAACTTCATTAAAGGATTTTGGATTCTATAGACTACTAGACTTCATCATTCTTTGACTTTTTACGAATTTAGTAAATAAGTAGCGTACAATTGGTCCCATAATCAGAAGCTGTAGTGGCAATGCAAAAATAAAATTTCTAGAAGCAATCGTAATGTAACTTTTAACAAACGATTCTTCTAGAACGTTAGATAAATAGGCAGTAACTACTCCATAAAGAGACATACAGAGAACCATTCCAATCACCATAAAAAATGAAATGGAAAGAATCACAAAAAGCTTTTTAGATTTATCGAATGGTAGTGATAAAGCTAATTTCTGAGCAACCGGGCCTACAATAAATGACTCTATTAAGAATGCAACAATAAAGCCCAACAAAAGTTGTAACAGTATTCCTTTTAAAGGAATTTCTCCGATCAAGTCATTTATGATTAAATTATAAAATGTCATGACCACGACCATCCCAGCACACATCATTAATCCAAAATAAAAACTTTCTTTCTTAGTTGTCGGCATTTCCATCATCCTTTCTTTTAACACCTTCGTTATTATAGCGTTAGTGGAAAGGTCTTCATAAGTGAACATTTTGTGAACTTTTCATTGTATTTTTAACTTCATTTTGAAACTAAATGTAGACTTTTTATAAACTAAAGTATCTCTTCGCAAAATAAATAGGACTACCGAAGCAGTCCATTATGATAGTTTATCTCATGCTTAGTCACAATTCATCTTATTCACGTGTAAGTTTCTTTTCTAAATAATATTGCTTAAATCCTTTCGGATGATCTTCTACAATCCCCACTACCTTAAAGCCTAGTTTCTGATAAAAGTCTGGTGCTTGAAAGCTAAACGTATCTAATAGGATTAGCCTACAATTATTTTCTATTGCCGTTTTCTCGATATGTTGTAACAATTTTTCACCGTAGCCTTTACCTCTTAATGAATCGTCCACCCATAGATAATCTATATGTAAATGATACCAGACAATCTTTCCAGTGATGCCTCCAACAATTTCCCCGGCATCATTTCTAAGTATATAACTAACATTAAATGATGATTGTTTGACTTCATCTGGAAGCATTGATAGATTGTATTCAATTACCTTATTTCGAATATAATCACAATCCTCTTTAACCCATTGTTTAGATATGTGCATGTTTTTCCTCCCTTTTAACCAAAATAATGAAATTATGTGATTAAATGTGCCATATTGAAAATCTATTTTTCTTACTTATTAAGTTAAGAGATTCAGATTCCTATTAATTTGATAATGATTAATGTGTATTTCTATTTCATTTTTAACTATCCTGCCTTTTACAAAATAAAAATAGCCTTTTTACTAATAAAAAAGCTATTTTTTAGAACGCATTTATTTAGTTAAGAATATTTTCTACATTGATTTTTGTTCATTCAATTCATATTTCATCAAGCTTCTTCCGTCATAAAACTTTTCATAGATTATACCCAATATATAGTAGAATACGAGACCAAAACAAATATGAATCAGTGTAAACTTAATGCCGAATGAAGTAAATTCATATATTGCTGTTGGTATTTTTGCTGTTGTCCAAACCCCTAAGAAAAACACAATGTAACGAATGCTCGCTCCTTTTTGTAAAAAAAGGACTGCCATAGGAAAAGCTACATATAGGGGACCTGCTGCAATTACTCCTAAAACTAGTGAGAAAACTGTCCCATAAATACCTGATTTTTTCCCCATATATTTGATCAGTGTTTCTTTTTCTACCCATTTATCTAGTAAACTAACAAATACTAAGACAGGAGGAAGTAGAAATAGCATATTTATAATGCTGTTTCCTGTTAATTGAAATGCCTTCCATCCTAGCCTTTGATTTAAAACAGTAAGAATCAAAAGACCAATTAGTAATATGAAAAAGAAACGATATCTTTTTAATGCATTCATCCCATCACCACCCAAATAATATATGCAAATAGAAGTGACATAACGATTCCTGCAGCATTACGTGAATATGCAAAGCCTCGACCAAATAATTTTTGCTCCATAGGTATCGTAATCACTCCAACCGCCATCATTGTCGACATTAAAGCAGCAACTTGTGGGAGCCCAGCACCATTTTGGACTAATGTATCCCCTAATGGAAATACGATAAAACTTGGTATTAGTGCAAACGAACCTATGATTGTAGAATAAACAATACCCATCAATCCAGATTCTTCTCCTAAAAATGAAGAAATGAAAGATGGTGTTAGTAAAGATAGTGAAAGTCCTACGAAAAGCATAATTGATAAAATATCTGGTAAAATATTACGAAACATTTTCCATGACTGTTTTAGTGCATCTTTTGTTTTATTTCTGTCCTTTATAAAAGAAATAGTAACAAAAATAATCGCAATAGAGTACAGTATGATCCCATTAATCATGGTTAGATTCCTTCCATACCTGATATTTTTCTAAGAAAAATGATAAGTTCTTAATTTTTCTTTCAATATTTACTTGAAATTCTTCTAACTTTTCTTTTCCAACCTCAGTGATTTTATACATTTTTATTGGCTTATCTTGTTCAGTTGTACCTAAATATGACTCTACAGCACCTTCATTTTCTAATTGTTTTAGTGTGCGATATAATATTGAGCTATCAATTGGATTGATGGGAAGCTCTTCCTCACATTTCTGCCAAAGCTTTCCCCCGTAGCTATCTCCCTCTGTTAAAAACAGTAAAATAAATGCTCCAGTATGTCTCCCTGTATGCTTCATGACACTAAACCTCCTAAATTTAATGTAAAAGAAATCAATAACGATAAATCCTCAGTATATACTGTTAATCACATTTTACTGTTATTAACAGTATAGTGTTATTAACAGTATATGCAGGTTTCAATTTAAATTCAACTACAATCCACCATTAATTAAACAAAAGTTTGATCCTTAGCTATTGTGAATCAAAAAAACCGATTTCCTCGTTGGAAAATCGGTTAAAAAAAATTAATTTTGTCTTGTATTCAATCCTAAAAATTAAAATTCAGTCCAGTAGTAAATGACTGTCGTAAGTAAGGATATAATGGTAAATGATAAAGACACTAAAAAAGAGAATGACTTTTGTGTTACTGTGATAGGCCCTTCTGTTCCGGTAACTTTCATGCCCGTCTGTGCTTGAGTACTCAAATTTACACTATTCGATGCAAAACCTCCACTACTTGTGAATAAACGAATAACAATCGTTACAATTAGTCCAACAAAAAATGCATAGTCAACCATTTTAGCGTTCATTAAATCTGAAACGAACCAAGTTAAACCAATTAGAACTCCTAATGTGATGATTGCAAAAATTAACTTCTTCAATTCCATCTCCCTTTCGAATGACAAATACTTGTTACGAAACAATTTAATTTATGGAAAATATATCCATATTATTTAAATACTTCTATTTAAGATCGATCATTCCTTCAAAACCCATATAAATTTATTCCGATTTTCATTACAGTTCTAATCATAAATAGATAAAAGGTAATGATTACCATCAAATAGAATATTGATATAAATGGAGGGGATCTTATGAAACACTTATTTTTTATTTTTGGGATGTGCCTCATTCTTGTCGCCTGTCAACAGAAAGAGAAATCGATTGTAATAGAAACAATAACAGACACCTCAACTCTTGAAGATGTCCCCGTATTTGATTCAGTTGGGTATTCAGAAATAGATTACTTATACGATGCTATGTATCGTGGGCACAATGAGTATTCAGGTACTTTAGTGGTCGATAAGGAGTATTACATCAAAAATAAATTTCAGCGTGGTGAGGTTGTATTCTTCAAAACACCAAAAACTGGTCAGAAAAATGTTGCTCGAGTAATTGGATTACCCGGGGAAACACTTGAAATCAAAGATGGTCAGATATTTATTAACAACAAAAAATTAAAAGCTTTCTATGCAAAATCTATGAATAATGGAATTTCAGACTTTCATACTTATCAAAAAATGATGAAAGCAAATGGGAATGAAATTATAGGTGAAAATGATTGGAAAGAATATTTTCATAGAAACCTTAAATCAGTGGTCATTCCAAAAAATGAAGTGTTTATACTAGCTGATAATGGTTGGAGAATAAAAGACAGCTATGAACTTGGACCTATATCTCAAGACTATATTGAAGGAAAAGTTTTGGGTATGGCTGAAGATTACTAATAGTTGAGTGTATTAATTTTGAATTCATTCCCTAATGAAAAGAAGGGTTTTTACATCCCCTTCTTCTCACTTGAATAAGTAATTTTGTCGAAATTGAAATGTAACTTTAATCATTATTTGTGTTAGAATTTTACTAAATATTTCAATATTTTTCCATTTTATGAAAGGATGCTAATCATTTGGGTAAAAAAGTTATTGATATTGTGAAGCTTAGAAAAATTGCCATTATTTGTTGGCTCATCTCAATTCCGCTAAACTTTATTGGCCGACTCATTTACGGGTTTAATATCTTTTTTTATTTAGGCATTTTCTTCTTATTCTTATTTGTGATCATTACCCTATTCTTCTGGAAATGCCCTAATTGCAAAGTACGATTGCCATTTCAAATCAATTTTGAAACAGAGGTGTACGATTATGTCCTTTGCCCACATTGTGAAATAAAAGTGGAAGACGGCGAAATCATTGAATAAATCATTAAATCAACTAAAAATAAAATTTATGTAATTGGGTTACTACTTAGGCTTATGGAAATAATGATGAAGTAGCATAACCTTTGGAAATCATTTACAATGTAGTTAAGCAGCTTTAGTTCAATACATAATAAAATATTCTTATTTTGAAGGGCGGTAAATGAAATGCAAACATTTGAAAACGTAACAATTCAAGCAACTGTTCAAGCACCAGTTGAAAAGGTATGGCACTATTGGAACGAGCCAACTCATATTAAAAAATGGAACACTGCTTCAGATGACTGGCATACACCTTTTTCTGAGAATGATTTAAGAGTTGGTGGGAAATTCGCATCAAGAATGGAAGCAAAGGATGGAAGTTTTGGTTTCGATTTTGGTGGAATTTATGATGAAGTAAATACAAATGAGTATATTGCATATACACTAGGTGATGGTAGAAAAGTTACAATCACTTTTAAGGATTTAGGAGACGCTACTGAAATCGTTGAAACGTTTGATGCTGAAACTCAAAATCCAGTTGAGTTTCAACAACAAGGCTGGCAAGCAATTTTAAATAATTTCAAAAAGTATGCAGAGGAAACATCTAAATAATAAGTGCTAGAAGATTCTAGCAATCGTTTTTTTTAGATAGTTACTAAAATAAATTTGTGGCATTGACTGTGGCTTTGATTTTTTTAAGGCCATGGTCATGCCACTTTTTTAATTATGCACCCCTCCCATGAGCATTAGAGATTTCTTTCAACTGTCTTTTTGCATGTTATTCTTATTCAGCAATTTCAGTACATGCTCATTAGGGCTCCAGCAATCAAATTTATATGTCGTTTTTGTTTCGAAACCTAAACGACTGCAATAATATTTCATATTTCTTGATTCTTTCACTGCTTTAAAATGTTTACAAGTAGCACAGCAATGAAAATCTTTCATTAAGACATGCACCTTTCCCTTTTTCTAATCCAAATTAGATAGTTCATACTCATTCTCCTATCAATTTATCTCTTAAACTACTCATATAAAAAACAGTCAGTAAGACTTTCCTCATTTTACCTTTTCATATTTATTACTTTATTTACATTTTATCTCTAAAATTGAAGCATCAAACCTTTGAAAGGGTTTTCTCATTGAGAAAAAGCATGATAAACACACATTTTTTATAATAGCCTGTTTTTGATTCAACATAACTATCAATTGTTCATAAAATATATTGATAGGGGGGATAACTAAATGGATCGCGCTATTCTTTTAATGTTAGCTAGTATTTTAGCAGGTTTTGCTTTATTAAGAATTCCTTTAGAAGGTACTTTCTTAGCAAGTTTAGAACCAGTAACTACTATAATTGGTATTTTAGCTGTTGTAATTTTCTCTCTTGTTCTAATCTATAAAGGTTTTATGTCTTTACTGGGTAAATAAAAATTTCTTCTTGCCCAGATAATCAATATATATATGGACTTATATTTTACTATATACCACCTGTATCTATGGAAATCTAAGGTACAGGTTATTTTTATTTTTTACGATTTTACTAACGATTTGTTAGCTTTTCGTAAATCATACTTACTTTTGAATAGAAGT
Source organism: Gottfriedia solisilvae (assembly GCF_002128405.1). Taxonomy (GTDB): domain Bacteria; phylum Bacillota; class Bacilli; order Bacillales; family Bacillaceae_G; genus Gottfriedia; species Gottfriedia solisilvae. The sequence continues at coordinate 649,442 of NZ_NETJ01000002.1, read as the reverse complement.
GAACAATTAAAAAAAATAGTAATAATTCAATCATCACGCCAATTGGAGGAACGACTAGTATTAAATTCATTATAAATATGATTATGAGAATCACTAATAATAAAACAATATGGTTTATTTTCAAATCCAATCTATTATTCTTACATTTATGAAAAACAATAGAAGTTGATAAATAGTAAATCAATACAGAACCGAAAACGAAATAGATCATATATGAATAACTGACTTCATTTACATACATTAATTTAATAGATGCTGCGATCATGCTTAGAGACATTAATATAAATAAATGCCCATAAATAATAGTCTGTCCTGCTCTTTTAGCATGTTTGTTTACCTTCCGTTCGATGTTATGAAAATAATGCAACCAGATCAAAATAATAAAAATAAACGTTATAATTGAAAAGAATATTGCATGCCAACTTCCACTTAATGGTTGTAGTATAGTAATGATGCTAATGACGGATTCTCCAAATAATATTAAAGTAAATAAAGCAAAGCGTTCTAGCAAATGAGCCGGATTTATTGGTGCTTTTACCAAATACTTACGTCCTAAAATTGGAACAATAATATCAACTAGTATCCCAGCATACAATACTGCGTACCTCATCCAGGAGTCAAAAAATAATGACAGAAATGAAATGAAAATCCCAATCCAAAAACGCGTTCCTAAGTACATAGCTACCTGTTTTCTATGACCATTTTCAAGCTTTAAAACGCGTAGATATTGGATCGCTGTGATCGCTCTAATTCCAATATAGCCAATTAGAAATGAAAAATAGTATTGATCAAAATCCACTGATAAACTCGATACCAAAATGAGCACAAAAAACATTTGAAGAACCATAAAAACCTGCTGATTAATATGATCTTTTCCAAACCGATTTGTAAACATCGTTTGACCAGTCCACGACCACCATATAGGGATGAACATTAAGACAAATTTAAACAAATATTCTGGATGTACCAACCCATTCTCCACGTGGAGTAGTACATGTGTTGAAGTTGTTACAGCTGAAACAAACAGTAAATCATAAAATAGTTCTAACCATGTCACTTTTTTCTCTTCCACTTTTTTCATTCCTTTTTCGCTATTTTAGTATGTGTTAGTTGATTACAACTTTTGTCTTTAGCCTTTCAAATCCTAAAAAGAAACAATCATTTTGAAAAATTGCCCTCTTTTATGTTGAAAACCGGAAAACATTCGTTTGATAGTTCAAATGGTGACACTGTTTACTATTAAATAAATAGGTGTATAAACCATTAATGTAAATGTAATCACAATGATTATCGTTAATTCCTTTTTGACTTCCAATCCATTAATTAATAGTTTTATAAGATCAATTATGCTTATGATAAACACTATACAAATAAAGGGCATCAAATAGATACCTATGAAACTAAAAATTGTTGTCATTTTTCCACCTCTATCTAAAAAATCATTGCTTATAGAATTCATTATCAAATATATAATTCTTGTTATTTATTTATATTCCTTTTATAAACAAAAAACGAGTCACCCTAAGCAACTCGCCAGTTAGTAAAATAAAATTATAATTAATTATTTATATATTAGAAATAAAAATTGGATAGCCAATAATGACTATCCAAAAAAGTGTATGAGTATCTTCTGTTAATTTTATGCTTCTACTACATTTGGCTGTTGGTATACTTCATTTTCGAATTCACCTGTCGCCTTACTCGTTAGAATTCCAGATGTCATTGCTCCGCTAACGTTTAATGCTGTACGGCCCATGTCAATTAGAGGTTCAACTGAGATTAAAAGCCCTACGATTGCAATTGGTAGATTCATAACAGATAGTACGATTAAAGCAGCAAATGTTGCTCCACCACCGACACCTGCTACACCAAATGAACTAATCGCTACGATTATAATTAGAGAGATGATAAATGATATACTTGTAGGATCAACACCAGCAGCTGGAGCAACCATTACTGCTAACATCGCTGGATAAACCCCCGCACATCCATTTTGCCCTATAGAAAGTCCAAATGAACCAGCAAAGTTTGCAATTCCTTCTGAAACACCAAAATCTTTCGTTTGTGTCTTTATTGTCATCGGTAAAGTTCCAGCACTTGTACGTGATGTAAAGGCAAATGTTAAAGTTGGTAATCCTTTTTTCACGTAATGTAAAGGACTTAGTTTTGCAAATGATAATAGTAGTAAATGTACAATAAACACTAAAATTAATGCCACATATGAAGCCACTACAAACTTACCTAATTTGACAATTGCATCATAATCACTAGTTGCTGCAACTTTTGTAATAATTGCTAAAATACCATATGGCGTTAAACGAAGAATTAATGTAACAACTCTCATAGTTATAGCGTATAAAGTATCAATAATTTTAGAGAAGAATTCTGCATGCTCAGGATCCTTTCGTTTCACACCTAGATAAGCAATCCCTACAAATGCTGCAAATATAACAACTGCAATTGTAGATGTAGCTCGTGCACCTGTTAAATCTAAAAATGGATTACTTGGAAATAATTCAAGGATTTGTTTTGGAATAGTCATATTTTCTACAGCCACAACACGATCCTGTAACTCTACATTTCTAGCATTCTCTGCATCACCAGCAGTTAACTCAATTCCATCAAGTCCAAATCCTAATGCTGTACCGATTCCAATTGCTGCCGAAATAGCAGTCGTTCCAAGTAATAAGCCAATTACAAGGAAACTAATTTTCCCAATATTTTTGGTTAACTTTAATTTTGTAAATGCTCCGACAATAGAAATGAAAACCAGTGGCATAACAATCATTTGTAATAGTTTTACATAACCACTACCAACAATGCTAAACCAATCAATTGTACCTACTGTAACTTCATGATCTGTTCCATAGATTAAATGAATGATATAACCAAAAATAAGACCTAAACCTAAACCTGCGAATACGCGTTTTGAAAAAGATACATTCTTTTTCTGCAATAAATATAAACCAAACATAAGCAATAATAAGACCGCGACATTCAAAATAATATAAAATGTGTTCATCCTTTTCCCTCTTTTCTTTATTTAGTCTATTTTACGAAATTCTAATCCAAGTATTCATATAAATCAAGTAGGAATTTGTTTTTTATTTATTATTCTTACTTTTATGACGATTAGTACGCAGATATGCTTCTTAAAGCATCTCTTAGAAAAACCAATAAAAAGCATAGATCACTCAAAATTAGCCATACTCAAATGATCTTAAAACTAAAAGTTTTAGGTAATAAAAAAAGGACCTTCACTTGAAGATCCTCCTAATAAACCCAATGTTAATTTAATAAGTCTATTTTTGTCTTAAAATTTTAAAAAGCACTACAAATACTTCGAACTAGTTTAAGGAATCTATCAATTTAACTTCTCCCGTTTAGCAGCTTCATAATAAGAAGTGAAAATACCGAAAAAGCCCATAAAACCGACTTGTAAATTATGATATAAAGTTTGCAAATCATACCTCGAATCATTTTTTGAGTTTAGTATATATAATATTTGCTTTTGAATCGACTTACATCTGATGATTGCATACGTTAAATAAGACTCTGTTTCTTGAGAAAAGTTTTTTTCTGACTCTAACTCCATTAAACTTTCTTTTAATATTTTCATATCTTCATAAAGACTATATAGATAAGAGGGTTTCATTTTAGATGCTTCTTCTTTTACTAGCCATTCCTGCTCAGACATTAATAATAAGTAGTCCACCCTAGAAGTTATATCTTCTGAGAAAACATTTTCTTTCAGATCGTTTTTATAAACTTTTTTAAAATCTCGTAATTCCTTAACATAGCCTCTCACCATTACATTATCAGCATTATATGAATATGACTTATTTAGACTGAGATTTGAGTAGGGATAAAAATACGTATTAGCTAAAAGCAAGAGAATTGCTATAATGATCCATTTTCTTTTTCTATTTTGCTTCATGGTGGTTCCTCTTTGTATGTTTTAGTATTCTATTATTTTTATTATAAACCAATAAAAAAACTGCCGAAGCAGTTCATTATGAAGAAGTAAAAAGCTAGTTTAAAAACTATTTCCCTCAAAGACTATTAAAAAAGATTACAACGATTGCAGATAAAACAAGCGCTAATATTACTGTTTTAAATGTGTTGTTCTTTTTATAACGAAAATTACCATAGAGTGATTCATCCTTGCCCATAAGTGCTCCCAAAATTAAATAAAGTACTATTGAAACTGGCAAAAATATAAATACCAATCGTACGATAAATGATGGAATCAAAAGCCCTTCTGCAATTCCACCACAAACACCTAAAAATATATAGTCCGTATTTGACTTCATTAACCGATTTCTGTTCATTATCTATTTTCTCCAAAATCATTTTAAACCTTCAACATTCTATTTCTAAAACATTTTCTAAAAGTCTCTAATTTACTATATCTTTTATATACAAGTTCGACAATATAAAGTTCATCATTATTAATTACCAAACCTTGCCTCTACTGGGGATGCTTTAGTTAAACAACGTTACGACAGGACATCGTGGTTTTTGCATGCCTACCATTTTCTAGGAGGCTCAGCTCAAGCCCCACGAAAAAGGAGTATCCTGAGTTGTCTTCAATAACGTTTTCTTAAATAGCATGAATGTATTAAAAAACAGTCTAAAATCTTTTACAAAGAATACCTACATCATTTGATTTGCGATATTCGTAACATATCGTTTAATCTGTTCTGCAGTACCATTATTTGCTACAAATGCAAGTTCATAATATAAACCACCTTTTTCAAAAACAAGTGTATTTTGAATCAAATCTTTTTCAATATCATCCTCATCTGCTTTTTTTGATTTATCAAGTTTATATGAAACACCAATAGATGAAGAAATTCCTGTATAAGTACCACTAACTCCGTCTTTTAGTTGAACAATTTCATTCGGTTCTTCTGATTCAAGTTCAGACTCGAGCTCTGGTTTGTAATTATAAATCGTTACATTCATGCCAAAGGATTTTGATTTACTAAAATGGGAAAGCATATAACTCACATTCAATTTCTTACCATTATGACCAACATCACTAATGTATAATGATTCAATCGGTTTTACCTTAAACGGTAGTTTATTAGGTATTTTTATTGTAAATGGAAGTGCCTCTAACCCTTCTTCTTCTAAAGAAGAAGATTCATATGTTATGGGAATCATCTTTCTTTGTTCCTTTGTAAGACGTGATTGATCACTCTTTTTTAAATTAGAAGTATCCAATGTATTTTTCTCTCGTTTTTCACATCCAAAAGGAATTAAAAGTAAAACTAAAACGAGTATAAGTAATTTTTTCATGTGCATTCTCCAGTTGTATGATTAAGTTTTATATTTTATCTTGTAGTATTTAAATTTACTAGGTGACTTTGACGTTTAATAATCTAGTTTTAGAAACCATACCAGCACTTTCTAATGTTTGTTTCGAATGTACATTATAATACCAGCAGCCACAGATCGGATTTAAATGATTGTCATAACACCATTCTTTCAAATGATGTATCATTGTTCTACCAATCCCTTTATTTCTATATAGTTCATTTGTAAACATGCCAATACTTGCATAACCTTTGAGTAACTGACTTCTTTCTGCAATCCCTATTCCCAGTAGTATGTTTCCATCCATTAAAGTGAATATTTGTTTGTTTTCAATACGATCCTCTAATTCATCAATGAAGTCCTGACATACCTCTTTTATTTTTTTTGCATCGCTTTGGACTGCAACTTTAAATTCTCCGTTTTTATATAATTTCTCTTTTGGAATTTCCATTTTATTATCTTGAAAGAAATAAGCTTGTTTTTCAATTTTATAATCATGATCTAATACCAAGCTTAAAAAAAGTTCGTCGCATGTTGGAACCATTATGGATTGAACCGAATGTTCCTCAAAAACTTGATTAAAAATCTTTTGCGAAACATGATAATAAGGTAAGTCTAAATAAAATTGTGTAAGGCATTGATTATGATGAATCGCATAATAACCTATGACTTCAGAACTGTCACAAATAGAATAAAATATAGATTGAATGATATGGTCCTCTAAAAAGGAATCAATAGGAGAACTTAGTTTATTTACATATTCCGAGATTAAATGATTAACATCACTTTGTTTACATTCTTTAAATTCAAATCTCATTGCTGAGCACCTCCTATTTACATTTGTTGAACTACTTCATTATTTTAATGTAAGATTTTTTGTCCACGCTTCATCCCATTGAAAGTAGACTTTCTCACTTTCTTTTTGAATGAAAATAGAAGTCGGATATGGTAAAGCAAGTTCGGGCATTTCTTTTGGAGCAAAATAACGTAATTCTACTGTCTCATCATCTATTGGAACAAGCTCCCCGTGTTCAACTTCACACTCAAACATAAAAACGTTATATTCAACTTTATGACCATTTGGATATTGGTAACGAAAATCTTTTCCTCCGAAAATTCCAACCAACTTCTTTGGATTCACTGTTAATCCCGTTTCTTCCCAAACTTCACGAATAACTGCTTCAGCAGGGGCTTCTCCCATTTCAATCGCACCAGCAGGAAGACTCCATTTTTCGCCGTTCCCTTTATTTTGCAATAAAATTTCTCCATCTTGATTACGAATAATTCCAGCCACACATGGCATAAAAATTAGTTCATTCCCCATGATTTCACGTATTTTTTTATAGTATTCTGACATTCCCATAACTTAAACTCCCTTGTATATTAAACTATTTGTTGTAGTAACTATTATTTTCTTTGCTCATTTCTGAATAAATCTATGATCGTAAAGCTTGCTTGACCAGTTGGTAATCTAAGTAAAAATAGAATATGAAAATATATATATACATAAAAAGATAACGCTTTAATTTTACTAAGTATTTGACTTCCCTCAATTAATGAAATTAAAAGTATTGCAATAAAATACAGTAATAATTGGATTAAATAAGTATTTAGTCTTTTCTGTTTCGGTATTTTTTTTACAATTGAATCAATTACTAATGTAATAGGAACTCCTACAGCAACGTAAATAAGAAAAAATACAATCGCGACAAATAATTGACTTCCATCTTTGCTAACGTCCTCAGTTACAAAAATGATAAAAATTGAAGTAATAATAGCTATGAAAAATGTAAGAATGTTGTTCGTAGTTGATAAAAATTTCAGTACCTCTATGTAGTTTTTGAATTCGTTTAATTCAAGCTAAGAATTAACATTTATTATATCATTTTTACATATCATATCTGCTAATTATGGAAATAAAAAATGAGTCGCCGAAGCAACTCTTTACGATCTATTAATATGCAATCATTAGTAGTTAAAGGCAATAACACTACTCTCCTAAAACAGCCTTTTTGGCTATCTGTTTTCATCGAATGGAACTGTTTTTTCTTTTAGAAATTATTAATTAAAAAATCTTTGCAAAATTAAAACCTCTAATGCAATGCATTAAAGGTCATATATTTTGCTCAGCGAAGTCTCTCAATCTCACTAAAACCGTTTATTATTTAAAATCTTTCCAAGATATATTACTCTCATTTAATAGCTCTTCGAATGATTTATTCTTTTCTTTTAATCTTTTTTCTTCACGAATTCTCGCTTCTTCTTCTTCTTTTTGTTTCACTTCTTGATCTTGTAATTGTTTTTTCGTGGCTTTTAATTTTTGAAGTAATTCTTCATTCATTAATGAGCCTAATGTATTTTTTTCTTTTTGCTCATATGAGGGTTGTTGCGTTTGTTGTGTTTTTCTTTTTTTCGCCATTTTGTTCCACCTACCGTAATTATCAATCATTTTTATTAATTTTATCATGAAATAGAGATTTGTGAAATTCACTTGATTTATGTTAAAATTAATTTCCAAAAAATTCTAATTTTTCGTGTTCAACAAATTTCAGGTAGAGGGGTTTTTGTATGTCTAATGCAGGTCAAATGATTAAAGATAAGTTTGTATGTTCAAAGTGTAAACAAACAAATGCTAAAATAAAAGAAGTATCAATGTCTGGGGCTGGTCTAAGTAAGTTATTTGATATTGACTATAATCATTATTTATTTGTCTCTTGTTTAAACTGTGGTTTTGTAGAAGTGTATAATCCTTCTATTTTAGAAGGAAAAACGCGTGGTGAGCTTTCAACTATATTAGATATTTTATTTGGTTAAAGAAAGAGTGATGTTTAAAACATGTTGTTTTTTATCGTTTTCCTTTTCATTTTTTTAGTGTACTTTATCATTGTTGGTTTCTATTTTACAAAGCAAGTTTTGTTTATGAAAACAAATTCATTAGACTATATCTACCAGCGTGAGTCAGAAAATTTACGATTCGACGAAGGGTGGTATCGTTCAATTGATAAGCAATCCTTTACTGTTGAATCCCATTATGGATATCATTTAAAAGGATTTTTATATGAAATGTACGACACAAACAAATGGGTTATTATTACGCATGGTGTAACTGTGAATAAAAATAATTCAATTAAATATGTTGAGCTTTTTTTAAAGCTTGGTTTTAATGTATTAACCTATGATCATAGACGTCACGGTGAATCAGGTGGTAATACAACTAGTTATGGTTTTTATGAAAAATACGATTTACAAACTATCATACATTATTTAAAAGATTTGAAAGGTCATATTGTACTTGGTATACACGGAGAATCAATGGGAGCTGCTACATTATTACAGTATGCAGGATTTGTTGAAGATTCAGCTGATTTTTATATATCTGATTGTTCATTTTCTACATTTGAGGAACAGCTAGTGTATCGTTTAAAAGTTGAATATAACATTCCTAAATGGTTGATTCTGCCTGTGGCTAGTATTTGGTTAAAACTTCGTGAAGGTTTTTGGATAAAAGATATTTCTCCTTTAGATGCTATACCACATATTAAAAACCCAATTCTTTTTATTCATAGTAAACCAGATTTATATATCCCTTATTCTCATTCGATGCAATTATACGATGCGAAAACTCAAGGAAGAAGAGAATTATTCCTTGCAGAAAATGGTGGCCATGCTATGAGCTTGAATGAAAACAAATCAGAATACTATGTCGCTGTTTCATCCTTTTTAGACGAAATTGTGAAACAAACGACTATGAAACAAAAAACTTTATAGAAATTAAATTTTCGAAAATACTTAATCATAATAACAAAAAAGGATAGAGATTAATTCTCTATCCTTTTTCTCTATTAAAGTGCTGCTTTTAAGATTTTTAAAGCATCTTCTTGATCTAATTTTTTAAAGTATCCAAATGGTCCGTACTTCACGGTTTTTGCTGACATTTCTTCAAGTTGATCTTCTGTAATTCCATATTCACTTAGTTTGCTAGGTGCACCGATTGAATTCCAGAATGAACGTAATGCTTTGATTCCTTCTAATGCCCATTCTTCTTTTGATTTTGTTCCTTGTTCAATGCCGAAAACTCTTTCTGCAAATTGACCAAAACGATCAACATTTTCACTCATTACATACTCCATCCAATGTGGGAATATAATCGCTAATCCTCCACCGTGTGGAATATCTGATACTGCAGAAACAGCGTGTTCGATATTATGAGTAGCCCAATCTCCTTGTACGCCCATACTTAGTATGCCGTTTAATGCCATTGTTCCACTGTAAAGAAGCGTTTCTCGTGCTTCATAATTATCTAAATTTTCGACTGCAATTGGAGCTGTTTCAATGACAGTTTTCAATATCCCTTCACAAAAACGGTCTTGAATTTTTGTATTTGTTCCATGATGGAAATATGACTCAAGAACATGAGACATAATATCCACTGAACCGTATACTGTTTGATCACGTGGAACTGTAAATGTGTTTTGTGGATCTAAGATTGAAAATGTTGGATAGCTAAATTTACTTCCCCATCCTAATTTTTCATTAGTTTCCCAGTTTGTAATAACTGATCCTGCATTCATTTCAGATCCAGTTGCTGCTAGTGTTAAAACTGTTCCAAATTTTAATGCGCCAGTCGGAACTGCTTTACGAGTAATTACATCCCAAATCTCACCATCAAATTTTGCACCTACAGCAATTGCTTTCGTACAGTCAATAACTGATCCACCGCCAACTGCTAAGATGAAATCGATATGCTCATCTTTACAAATTTGAATCCCTTTATGTACCGTAGATAATCTTGGATTTGGTTCAACCCCACTTAGTTCGTGAATTGTTTTATCCGCTTCTTTTAAAATCCCTACAATTTGGTCATATAGACCATTTCTTTTTACGCTGCCGCCACCATAAACAAGTAATACATTTTTTCCAAAGCTTTGTGCTTTGTCCTTTAGTTTTTGTACACTATCTTTACCAAAAATTAATTCTGTTGGATTTGCAAATGTAAAAAAGTTCATACGTTTCCCTCCTATTCTTTTCATCTTAATTTTAACTGAATTCATAGAAAGGATGCATCTGAAACGACTTTAGATTCGAATATTTCTTTCAATAACTGGAAAAACTAAATAATCGTATGGTTTTCCCATGATTTGTTGAACCTTTTCATATCCAAAACCTACTTTTTCATACAAACGACGTGCTGCTGGTTTATCTTGATCGACATTTAAGGAAACTCTTTTTACTCCGATTGTTTTCGCATGTTCCAATAAGCCGTTTAACAGCTCTGTACCAATGCCTAAACCTTGGTATTCTGGATTTACCGACACCGTATCAATATAGAAATCGCCTTCTTCTGCTTCTTTATCTACTTTGGCATCCTTTTTTGCATTTCGACTGATGATTTCTAGCATTTCTTGATCAAGCTTTGCTAATTCCGAAACATGATAGGCAATAATGACACCAATCACTTGTCCTTCATATACTTTCACAAGACAGTTATGATAACTTAAGCGATTGTTCTCAGATTGCACGTAATATTTTAATAATTTTTCTGCTTCTTCATAAGTTTTTGTTCCTGTTAACATAAAAGCAATATCTTCAATAGCTTGTACGATTAATGGAACAATTTGCTTTGCATCTTCTTTTTTTGCTAAACGAATCATGATTTCACCTTTTATTCTTTAATTATTACTTTAATATAACATATTTACTTGTAACCTTCGTAACATTCATAACAAAATTGTATAATTCGTATGATTTCCCCCTTTTTTTTTAATAGTAATTTAATGTATAATTAATCTAAATGTGTTTAGGAGGCAATATTATGTCTGATGTTCAAATTAAAGTACTAGATAATGGTCCTTTACGAGTTACTGGAACGGTTGAGCTAATTGATGCTGAAGGAAATAAATTCCCTCAAAAAGCCGCTTTTTCATTATGTCGTTGCGGATTATCAAGTAACTTTCCGTATTGTGATGCTTCACATAAAGGAAAGTTCGAATCTGTAGTACGCGCTCCGAAATAAGTTAAGTACATTGTAAAACCGATTCGTTCGTTATTCGTACAAATCGGTTTTACTCTTGGTGTAATACCACTATTCTTATTTTGGATGATAGTTTGAAAGATTCATAATCTATCTAATAGACTTGCGCACATTTCATTTTTTATCTAATAGGATAATACTTAGGGGGAAGCAACATGAAGAAAATCGTAGCATCAATCGTTTTATCCGCAGCTCTAGTTACACCAGGAGTAACTGCTTTAGCAGCACCAGACCAAACTGAGTTAGATGCTTATTTAACAAGCATTAACATGACTCAAGATGAGTTAGAAGAGTACTTAAATTCATACTATGGTGAGTCTATTGAAGATTATGATTCTGTAGAAGAATTAGAAGAAACATTAGGGGATCCTTTAACTGAAGAAAGTCTAGCGGCTCTTTTAGATGAGTACGGATACACAGAAGAAGAAGTGAAAGAACTTGCAGTCTTTTATGATGATATGGATGAAGATGCAACTTTATTAGATACTTATTACTTTACATCAGATGTTGAGTATTTAATTTTAATGGAAGAAGAAGATACTGGTTCTCCTACTATGGAAGACTTTGCTGATATTTTCGAAATGATGGGTATTACTGAAGATGAAATTAATACCTTAACTGAATATATTGAAAATGTTGTTTCAGAAGATCCTGCAGTTGAAGCTAAATTAGAAGTTTTAGCTGAGAGAATGACTGATTTGTCTGATCAGTATGAAGATATTTTCTCAATGGAAACAACGCCTGAAGAACTTCCAGCTGCACTAACAGCTGAAATGGCAAATATCGTAAAAGAACTTCAATCTACATTAAAAATTGATGTGAAAGTATCAATTGAACAAAACGGTGTAAAATCACCTCTTACTTTTGCTCAAATGCTGACAATGGACGATTCATTGGAAACTGCTGAAAACGTTAAGCTTTATGTAGATATTTTTGATAATGCAGGTAATTTATTATTAGATGCAGTTTTATCAGATGAATTATTCTCTGAAATCGACATTCCAGGATTAGTTGATGATGTAAAAACTGTAGTGAATAAACCACAAACAATTTCTAGAACTGAAAATGGCGGAAAACTACCAAAAACTGCTTCTCACACAACTGAGTGGGCGTTAGCTGGTGCATTCATGATGTTATCTGCACTTGCTTTACGTAAAAAAGCAAACGCTAATCGTTAATCGATGAATCGTAAACGGAAAATTCTTTTAACACTCTCAGCTTTCCTTTTTCTAGTTGGCTTATTTTTCGCTACGACAAATGCTTTTACGATGATTAAAACATATGTGCTTTATAAGCAGACAAAAGATGAATTTAAAGAATCTGTGAATAAAGAAACAGAAAAAAAGTTAGAACAGAAAAAAAGGAATGAACCACTTTATAAGACTTTTCCAAAATTTGGCGATGAAATGGGAACATTAACGATCCCTCGGATCAATGCAGAGATTCCAATATTTCATGGTACTAATGAGGACGAGCTTTCTAAAGGGATTGGCCATTATGCTAAATCGGTTCTACCAGGTGAGAGAGATAATAGTGTACTAGCGGGTCACCGTGATACAGTATTTCGCCAACTTGGCGATGTGAAACTTGGCGATCAACTCATTGTAACAACTTCAGCTGGTACGTTTACGTATGAAGTGCGAAAAATTCGTATCGTTGATAAAGATGATCGTACAGTAATTATTCCAAAACCAAGACCGACTTTAACTGTAAGTACTTGTTACCCTTTCCGCTATATCGGTCCTGCACCACAGCGCTATGTACTTGTTGCTGGTTTAGTAAAATCTGAAGTAAATAAATAATGAAAAGACTCACTACGATTAGTGAGTCTTTTTATGTTATTTCATATAATCTTTCAATTCTGCCCAATACGTTTCATTGTTTAAATTTCGAACGCTCCATTCATAGTGACCATCACTACAATTTTCTGAAAAGAAATTCGCTGAATAATAACTATAATAAAGTGCGTAAAAGTATAGAATTCCCTTTACTTCCTCACCTAACGTTTCGATGATCATATTTACGTAATGATTTAATTTTACCGCTCCTAGTTCATCATATAGGTCAAATAAAATCCAACTTAAAGCGACATCAAATAAATAATCACCAGACATTGTCATTAACCCAAAATCAATGACACCGTTAATTTTACTTTCATCACTAACTAACAGATTAGATGGGTAGAAATCTCCATGAATTAAGTCATACTCTCCTTCATATTTCTTGGATAATACGTTTAGAAAATAAAGGTATTTACTTTCGTAATCTTTTACATCCTTTATTAAGTATTTTTCTACTTCTTTATTTTTTTGAATCAGAGATTGTTTTAAAAACTCATTCCAATCTGCTGGCTGATTTGGGATTTCATAATCCTTTAATAATTTATGTCCCTCTATTTTCTGTTCAAGTTTTATTTGTTTTATGTTTAAAATCGTTGATAAGTACTGCTTAAAAAAGGCATTCAACTGATCGTAATCGAAGTTAGACAAATCCTTTTGTATATTCCTACCTTCAATTCGTTTCTCGATTGTTATGACAACTTCTTTTTCTTTTATAATTTCATATATTCTTGGCAAATTGAAATCAACGACATTTGCATTTATCGATTCATAAAATGACTTTAAGATTTTTTGTTTTTCAAATGCTGAAACTCGATACAACTTGAAAACTCGATCTTGATGATACGAATAAACCTCTGCTTCCTGCCCCTTGCCTAAGAAATCATTTTCATTAACATTATATTTTTTTAAAATGGATGACCGGACATTTTGTTTTATCATCGCTTATTCTCCATTACATATAATTTCTTGTTTACTATTTTCCAATAAAACTATATTCTCTGTCTATTAATTTTAGAATTTTATAGACGAGATAAATAAAAAAAGCGATTCAACTAAATGAATATCGCAAGTTTTTTCTTATGTCATGAATTGTGTAACCCAAGCAATATACTTCGCCCCAGGTATAAATAGCACTTGCGCAAAGATTGTTCCAAATAATCTAGAAGAAACCATCATGATTGAAATTCCTTTTAATTTTGCATAACTGCCTCTATTATTTACAACATCATCTGCTAAAACTGATATTTTCGGATCAATTAGAAGTGCTAATAATATCGTCGCGACTCCATTGATCAAACCTGACGCCATAGCTGTACTTGTCGTTCTTTCAGGAGCTAATACAGATGCATATAAGGCTGATAGTACACCAATCGTATAAATTGCTGTGACGATTAAATTAATCAAAAACAACTTATATGGTATGTCTTTTAAATCAATTTCCTTTAAATATGATAATCTAGGCATTCGAAAGTGCTTAAAGTTTCGTTTAAACATATCAATCGTAAATGTTTTTTTTAGGACAGTTAAAATAGATCCCCGCTCATTACTTAATTCAATAATTGCTCTGGAGAATAAAGCTACAAATGTTGGCATCAGTAGTATACCAATGATTGTCCCAACAGTTGATGCCCCGATCAATACTCTTATTTGATCGTCTATAAATTCTAATTGATGACTGTTTCTCGCACGATCTACTAATCCTCCAGTAAATGGTTGTTGGATCATGTTTGACATCCGAGAAACAATTACCATTGTATTAAATAGTGATAAAGCAGACGCGATCAGTTTAACTCTTGCCCCAGAAAGTCTGACTGAATATGCAAGCGTTTCGATACTATGTATAATTAAGATGAACAAAGAAATCATGATTACATTTCCCGTTATCATTCCCATGAACTTCACTTCTTTTCATCAACTTTTAAAGTCGTATTTTAATGTATGAATGGTACTAAGATCAGTAAACAACATGATAGAATTACTAATAAACGTGTAGTTTTTTTCGAAAGCTTATACATTTTCTTCCCACTATACCAACCAGAAAATTGTATTTTATTTCGATACAATACAAATAGTAAAAGAAAAATACTAACACCGATGACCCATCCATTTTGATTGCTGATCGTTACATGTAAATTCGTATAAATTAATTGTAAGAACCCACTAAACAGCGCTCCTAATATAGTGAAAATAGCTATGATTCTAATGATTTCTAATATAAACCTCATCTTCTGCACCAACCTGTTGTTTTTATCGTATTTTAGCCATATAAAATTCGTCTAAAAATTGATCTTTAACTAAAAAGGATTTTCTTTTCATTCCTTCAACTTCAAAACCCATTTTTTTATATAAATTTACTCCTGCTTCATTTCGTGTAACAACTGTCAGCTCTAATCTTACGATGTTATGTACAATTGCCCACTCATCTAATTGTTCAAATAATGCAGTTCCAATTCCTTTCCCTTTATGCCCATCCAATACACCAATCACTACATATGCAGTATGTTTTTTCCTATTTGTTGTACCACCAATTGTTATTAAATACCCGATTAATTCGCCTTTTTCTTCTGCTAAAAGAATCGTTGCATTCTCCTGTTTTTCAATCATTTCTAGCTGCTGGCGTTGTTTGTCCACTGTAGTTTTTCTTTCACCGGCTTCAAATAACATATAATCTGCTTTACTTTCAACTTCCAATAGTAATTTTAAAAACCTCTCTGCATCAATTGGTGTTGCTTCCCTAATTTGCACTTTCCACACTTCCAATGCTTTTATATTATGGAATATTATACCACTATTTTCAAATTATTTTTTTCATTTTTTCGGAGGCTGTTTTCGTAACTTTTAATAGAAAGATAGTTGTATACTCGGCTCACTTTTTCATGAAGTGTGCGGTGAGCTCCCACGATTCATTCTTACCTACATATTGACTTATCTGTTTCCTTCCCTTCAAAAGGCTCAAGAGCTTCTCCAATTAAATTCTTTAACACTCGCTATCACAAAAAAAAACACCATAATAGGTGTTCCAATGTGTAGACAAAGTACAAAAAATTAGATTAGCAGACTAATTGAAAACGCTTGTCTTTCGAGGCGTAAAGCTTAATGAGTAGTTCTTCAGTCTTAATCTTCTACAATATGCCATGATCCTTGTGCTTTACGAATAAAGATGATTTGTCCAATATGGTATGTATTATGGGTACAAAGATTGGAAATTGCTTGCCACCAATTTGCATCTTCTGGAAATGTCGGGATATGCTCATGGAGTTTTGATTCAGTTGTCTCCTCTATTACTTGCTGCCAACTTGCCAATCCTTCATCTAACTTTTTAACAAGCGTTTTCCAACTTTCCTCTGTAACATGATCAACCTCAAAAAATGTATCTGCATTTCGCTCAACAATTTCTGTTGGTAAGACTCCTTTAAATCGCTTTAACCATCTTTCATTATAAAAATGTAAATGATTAACTATTTCAAGGATTGAATGCATTGCTTCTGATTGCTTCCAAACTATATCTTCTTTATGTAAGCCTTCTAATGCTATACTTAAAGGCTTAATCCAGCTTTCGTCATTTCTACAGATTGCTAACTGATCTAATAACAATTCTTTTTTACTCATTCATTTCTCCTTTTCCAAACATATTTCTTCATCTATCTATTTCGTTATATTTTATGATTACCCTTTTTTGATTTTATCTTGTACACAATAAAAAATGCACTACCTCATAATGATCAGTAATGCATTTTTGAATCCTAGATACCCTATCTCGGCTTACTGTATTAATGAATTTTATAGATTGTAAGCGTAGCTCCTGCTCCTGTTGCTAAAGTCGCTAATCCTACAATTCCAAACAATTGAAGAGAAATCGTATCCCCTGTTTCTAATGGCAATATAATTTGATTATTATACTGTGTTCGACTGATGACAGGCGTGATTGTCGTAGCATCTACAGGTCGACGATTGACTAGTAATCTAGTAGAAAGTGTTGTTTCCGTAGTTGTATTTACTGAATAAATAATAAAATAATTCCCTGGGTGTTCGATCGTTAATCTATCATTTGCCTCATTGATCGTGATTTCCTCTCCAATATTTTGGAAAGATGAGAATGTAACGTCTGTCCCTTCATTCAATACTGCAATTACTCCACTACTATTTGTAATATGTGCAAAATGTCTTCCACCTAGGCCTAGTGGTGTTGGTCTATGCGGTCTTGGATGTCTTCCAAAATCCATACTATCACCTTATTCATTATATTAGACATTGATCCTCCACCTGAAAATAACGTCCTTAAAGCTTGTCTATATTTCCTATACTCTATTAATATGATTTACTTTCACTTTCGTTACTATTTTCTCATGAATTTAGTCAATATTTACATGGAAAATAAAAATCCTTAGTTCTTTGGAAGACTAAGGATGGTAGGATATTATACTAATCACGAATAATACTTCATGCACTTGATATTAGACAAAAAGGTTTACGTAGACCTTTCCATGATACTAGCAATTCTTTCTAGTGCTTCTGTTTGTTTTTCTAATTCAACATTCCTTTTTTTCGCTAAACGTTCATATTTCTTATAAAAAAAGTAGACAATAGCTACCGGTATTCCAATATAAAAAATAAGAAAGTATATTGGTAAAAAGCCAATGATTGAATGCATTGATTCCACTCTCCTTTAAATTGGTTCTATAACTATTATGCATCTTCTCTTAGTACCAACATAATGCTCTAACGCAACCTACTGATTCTATACTCCAAGTTATTGTTAGTCGGTTTTATCACTTTTTCTATGTCTACTTAATTATTTCTATAACTAGGAAGATTTCCCTTTACTAGTTTTTTAACCAACCTATTTCACCTCCTTCCTGTTCAAATTTAGGATTCCGATGGTAAATCTTTTCTCACAGATTTCCAAAAAATTTAAAGGTCTTTTTAAACGCAAAAAAACCTTATCCATTAATGGATAAGGCTTTCACATATTATTTAGTTTTGTTTCTGTTTTTGACTTAAGAAATGATAAATTGCATGTGCTACTCCTGCTTCATCATTTGTTTTTGTCACAAATGCACATTGGCGCTGAAGCTCCTCTTTTGCATTCCCCATTGCTACTGGAAAACCTACCCGATTAAACATCGATACATCATTAAAGCTATCTCCAATTGCCATACTTTCTTTTAAATCTACACCTAAAATCGGTGCCAGTTTTAACAATGCAGCTCCTTTGCTTACATTTGCTGCATTAATCTCAACATTATTTGAATGCGAAGAAGTGATTAATAAATTCTCTTCTTGCATAAGTCTTAGTCGAATTCTTTTAATGACTTCTGGATCATTCGAAAGAAATAATATCTTATATACATCAAGATCTTTAAAATCCTCTACCGATGTATAATTACGAACCTTTCTTAAAGTAGCCGTTACTTTATGAACTTTTCCAGTTTCCTTATTCGTAAAAAACTCTTCATATAAAGTATCACGACATTTAGTAAAAGAACCTTCACTTGTACTAATTATAAATGTCTTATTTTCCTCTTCACAAATTGCTAAAGTCTTTGCAAATATGTCTTTATCCATTGAATCATTATGCAAAATATTGGCTTCATTGTCATAAATTTGAGATCCATTTAAACAAACAATCGGACAAGTTAAACCTGCTTCATCCAAAGTTTCTTTTGCACTTTCGTACATTCTACCTGTAGAAATGACAACATGGATTCCTTCCTTTTGTGCAGCTCGAATGCTTTCTACGTTTTCCTTTGGTATTCCATTCTGACCATTTACAAGCGTGCCATCCATATCAATTGCAATCAATGCCATGTCGTTCGCTCCTTTTCTACTATTCTATTACTATCTTAAGCCTAAGTATTCACTAATTACTAGTAAAAACATTTTTATTCATACATTCTTATTATAACGCATAAAAAAACCTCCTGCATTCGCAAGGAGGTTTCAGACTGTTGACAAACGCTCGCTTTCTTCGTTGCTTCGCCTGCTTGCGGTGCTCATTACCGTCAAAGGTAACTCCGCTCCTCATCCGGCTTTGCGCCTCGAAAGACAAGCGTTTTCAATCAGTCTGAATCTCTTAGTTTTTATACTTTGTCACAAACTAAAACCTCCTGCATTCGCAAGGAGGTTTCAGACTGTCTTGTTGCTTCCATTTTTCACATTTTCAATTCAGATTTTAAAGCGTCCGGACATTTTATTTTTTTCATAGATCAATATCGATGACTTCTTTACCAATAAGGCGCGCACTTTGTACTGCTACAACAGTTCCACCAGATGAGGTAAAAACATTATTTGCTACAATTTTATCCATTACTTGCTTAACTAGTGTTGGATTAACTGGAATCGTAGGATTATCGACAGTTAATGTAACAATTTTCTCTTGTTCATTTAAAAATTTTAATTCTAATGTTTGGATCATCTTCCATCTCCCCTTTTCTATATATTGTTTAAAAGCACTCCGTTACTTAATACTTCCAATTCTGCTACAGGTAAATCTTGAAGTGATGCCAGTGCATTACCAATCAGGATTAGCTTCTCTAAATCCACACCGACCTTCACATTTTTGTATACCTTTTTCTTGATGATGTTTTTCCCCTCTGCATCTTTTCCTGCATGTAAATTTACATACAAAGTTAGTTGTTGAGTAGCGATTTGCGCCATTTCCAACTCCCCCTTTCGTTGTATATATAAAAATAAGGGAGTTATTTTTCGCTAACACAAACAATATTTATGATTTGGGTCTTCACGTGCCAATCTTTACATCAACAATATCACTTAATATTAGCTCCATATAACCTGCTTGTTCTTCGTATATAGAAAGTCTATTTTGATGTAAATTAATTTTCCCTACTTTTCCACTCACGCTATGATGATGGTGATCTTTATAATACGTAATCTGTACATTTTCATCTTCAAAAACAGCTTGCTGAAGATAGCGATTCATCTCTTCTAATAACTGCTCATCCACATCTCTTTGCTGTTCATAGTTTTGTGACACTTTCCAGTCGCGAAGCATCTTTACATGTTCAGGTAACATCATTGACGTCCATTTGATCGTACCTCGGTCACGAATCATTTCAATCTTCTCCTTTTATCTATCTTTCTTAGTAACGTTTTGGTATCACGCCTTCTATTTCTCAATGTCATTCTGGCTAGTTAGCAGTCCCAAGTAACGAACATTGGGATTCGGTCTTCGTTTTACGCTTGTCGGGGCAGAACTATTTGCCTCCACTTTTCAAGTTACCCTTTATGTCCTCCTACTAGCTTACTTCTAGCAAGTGCGGTGCCGCCTTCTGCGTAGGAAACTGCCCATAGAAGTGCATTGGATCCATATTTTTTTCTTACTGCATCCATCACGTAGCCTAGATTTCGTTTTTGGGGCTTTTTCTGATCAAATAAATTTAGTTGCATCAATTCATCACTGACAATATTGGAAAGTGTAATGAGTACTTGTCGCACAGTTTTTCCTTCGTAATATTGATCGAAAAGTCTCATACAAACTTCATACAAGTCCGATGTGATATTTGTTGGTTCATCCATCGTAAATGCATGAGAGAATCCTCCGCCAAACTCCTCGCGACTATATCCGATTCCTAGTGTAATTGTTCTGCCTGCCTTTTTAGCATTTCGCGTACGTCGTGCTACTTCTTCACACATTTCACGAATAACAAATTTAATTTCTTCTACTTTTGTATAGTCTCTCATCAATATTTGGCTTTTTCCGAAACTAATCTGCCCATTCATAATTGGCGCACCAAGCTCAGAGAGATCTACTCCCCACGCATGATGATATAGTTGGTTTCCCATCACACCAAACTTTTTTTCAAGCAGGTGAAGTGGGTATTTCGCTAGCTGTCCTACTGTAAAAATGCCCATTGAATTAAGGGTCCGTTCAATTCTTCGACCAATCCCCCACATTTCACTAAGCGGACTAACCTCCCATAGCTTTTTTTCTACATCTTCATATGTCCACTCTGCAATGCCTTTCTTTTTCCCTTCTAAGTCGAGACAGAGCTTTGACATTAACATATTAGGGCCAATCCCAATTGAACATGGTAATTTAAAACGAGCTAAAATGTCAGCTTGAATTTTTTCAGCAATTTCCCATGCGTCGCCCCATAATTTCTTCACGCCATCCACCTTTAAAAAACATTCGTCAACACTATATACATGTAAATCCTCTAATGGCACATATTCATTTAATAACTTCACAATGTTTGTTGATATTTCCAAATACTTTGCCATTGATGGATTAACAATTTTAATCCGTGGATCTTTTGGAATTTCAAACACTCGTGAACCTGTTTTAATACCAAACTCTTTTTTTAATTGTGGTGAAGCTGCTAATACGATACTACCTTCTCTTTCAACATCTCCAACAACTGCTAAGTAACATGTTAATGGATCTAATTCGAGCATGACCGCAGAACAACTTGCATAAAAGCTTTTCATATCGATGCATAATATACGATGATGTGGTAACTCTTCATAACAAACGCTCATACATATCACTCCCAATTCTTCCAAAAAATAACAGAACCTATGTTCTTATTTTTATTATAAACATATATTAAACGAATATACGTTCTATTTCAATTAATTTTTTCGCTATGAAGTAATGAAAAATTTGGATATACTTAAACTAACTCGGGGGGAAGGAACGATGTAAGTGGATGGACAGTTTGTAAAGCTAATGATAAAGCGAGCATTAACGCAATATGGGGGAGAACATGAAGAGTGGATTACAAATGATATGCTAGATGAACTGTACAAACAAATTTTAGCCGAGCAAGAAAAAAGCGAACGTTCGTTACATGAATTAGTACAAGATATTGTTTACGAATACGTAACAAATTATGCCTAACATCTAGCTTAAAAATAGAAAAACCCGAGATAGAACAATTCGTTCCTCTCGGGTTTATTAGTATGTAAATGATACTTCGCTTGTGATTCCTTCATCTTCATGAAAATGAATGATAATTTCCATTGAGTGAGAAGAAAATCGATGTACTTCATCAAGAAAAAAACCGATGGCATCTGACATTTGTTGTTCCCCGTAATTGAAGTTACGGTTATACATTTTCACTAGACAACTTACTCCTTCATCTTCATTGAACACAAATTCAATTTGCACTTCTTCGGGGCGGATTCGTTCTAAATCGGCAACAAATACACAAATTGCATTTGCCACGTCTTGTTCATTTAAATAGATTTTCATCAGTCACCTCAATTAATAATGATTTCTATTTCCCCTACGAAAGATTTTTTTAACAAACCATATAATGGCAACGATGATTAATATATCAAATAAAAGACTAAAAAACGAAAATCCAAATTGTTGTCCGCCATAATAACCACCAAAGGGATGCAGCATCGAACCAAATAACGACCCAATTCCAAAAGCACCAGCATATCCTAAAAAGTTCCTACCAGTATTTCCAGGTGTACGATAATTAGATCTAGGAGCAGTTGGACGATAGCTTCTATTTGAGCGATAAGATCTTCTTGCTGCATATTGCATCGATGATTGCTTACTAGAGAAACTCGTTTTTGCAGAAACTTTCACAGTTTGCTGATTGTGAAAAATACTGTTTGCACTAACTGGAATTGAAAAAGTTAAAATAAGACCCATAATACATGGAAAAAACCAGAGTTTTGTTTTCTTCAAATTATGCCCCTTCTTTCATTATCAACATCTTTTTTAGTATGGATGTTTTCAATCAAAAAAATGTAAGAAAGAAGAAACTACAGCCACTTTATGCTCTGTTTTGTAAACAGTTGATCAGCTAGAAGATGAGAAAAATACCCGACTGTCCCAGCTAACCATAGGCCATCAATTTGTAGGTCCTTTTGAATAAAAAAGCAAATACCACTCCAAATCGCTAAAAAGTAAAGAGAATGGGTCGGACCACGGTGCTTTAACCTTGAAGAAATAGCAATAAAGAGCCCAAGTGCAATGATTGACCAATTTCCATAAAAAGCAAACCAACCTATAAATGAAATTAATAAGCCAGTCAGCATTAAAATCGTTTTTAAATTCCGTAGCCAGCTAATACAAAATAAAAATAGAACTAATATTCCTACACCATATATCCATGATCCAGAATAAATCAATTTCCCCGTTTTCATTATGATAAATAAAGAAACTGCTAAAAATAAAAAGCTAAATAGAATCTTAAGTGGTGTAGAAACTTTCTTCGTTAATGAACCGTTATGATGATCTAAATCTGGAGCCAAACTACTGATTGCACCAACAATAAGTGGAACGGTCATTGCATCATTGTTTGTTGCATACATTGTTACTCCTGTTGCGAATAATCCTACAATTACATGACTTTTTCCATCCAATATTACATACCTTCCTTGTCTTAACAAATATAAATGTTCATATAACTCATTATAGTCGGACAAGAATAGAATGCCTATTACTATATAAGAAAAAGTTGGAAATTACTTGATTCTTAAAAGTCCCTTATATTCATTGACGATTGAACTTTTTTCTGACAAAATGAAGGAAACTAAGATGTTATCATAAAATACTTTCACAGTTTGCGTTGGGGGAAAATATGCAAGAAAAAGAAATGAGTGTCATTGATCATTTAGATGAACTTCGAAGTCGAATAATAAAAGTAATTGTTTCATTCGTTTTATTTTTAGGAATTGGATTATATTTTACAAAAGATATTTTTCATTTTCTAGTAAGAGGCCTGAATGAAAAGCTATTGGCATTAGGTCCTAGTGATGTCCTTTGGATTTATTTTATGATTGGCGGAGTATTCGCTATAGCGTGTAGCATTCCAGTCATTGCATACCAATTATGGGCATTCGTCAAACCTGCATTACATATAAAAGAACAAAAAACAACAATGCTATACATACCTGCACTGTTTATTTTATTCATTTGTGGCATGGCCTTTGGATATTACTTTATCTTTCCAAACGTTTTAGCATTTTTAACAGAAATAGGTTCTGAACTCGTAACTGTTACTTTTACAGCAGAGCGATATTTTAGCTTTTTATTTAATTTAGTGATACCATTTGCATTTTTCTTTGATTTACCGGTTATTATTCTCTTTTTAACAAGTATCGGAATCATAACACCAGCATTTTTACGTAAATCACGAAGATTTGCATACTTTATTTTAATTATTATCGGGACAACAATCTCACCTCCTGATTTTGTATCAGACATGATGACAAGCATCCCTTTACTAATTATTTATGAATGTAGTATCATCGTCTCTACTTTTGCATATAGAAGACGTATGAAACGTGAGCAAATAGTTCAAGATCAGCAATAAAAAAATGGACAGCATTGTAAAATGCTTGTCCATTTTTTTTATACTAACCTTTTAAAAGATTTGAGACGAATACAACGTAACGACTAAACCAGAGAAACTATACATTAGCGAAGCTTTAATTGCTAACTTTCTTTTAAAATCTTTATGTAATTCGTTTAATTCTAAACCCACAGCACGTAACCACTGATATTGTTGGAAAGGTGTATAACTTTGTTTTTTTGCGCTTCTCCAATAAAGGACGATTGTCGTTGCGAATCCTATCATAATAGCAGAATTACCAGGAGATGAATCCGAAAGAACACTAACAAGGAACGTCAAAATCAGTTGTACAATTAAAATAGCAAATACATAAATGAACTTTTTCAACATGTTAATCCTCCTTATTTAAAGCTTATATAAATTATAACAAAGATATATTTTTCAGAATAGTGAAATTTTTGTAGAAATCATAGGATATTAGAATCAAAAAAAGGACATTTGTAAGAAAATAGGAATAATTTGTTCATTCACGAAATACCCATTCATATGTTCTACTTTACACTTGCATTTACAGAACAATCGTTCTATAATAGAAATAGAAAAAGATTCCCATATGAATGAGAATCTTTAAAGTACATACTATTTATTATTTTGTTCAAGTTCTTCTTTTGACTTTGGTACGATGATAATTGTTTCCCCTTTTTTAGAGAACATATACTCATCGCGAGCATAGTTTGCTATATAGTCTGGGTTATTTAACAGTTTGATTTGTCGATCAAGTGCTTTTTCCGTAACTGCTAATTTTTTCTGTTCTTCTTGTAGATTATGTAATTCAGTTTGTTTTGCTGAAACGATTTGATGTTGACTAAACCAATAAATTCCAGCTACAACAAATAAAGACAAGTATAATAGAGCTAATACAAGTCTATGTAGTCGAATTGATTTCCCTTTTTGAACCTGTGGAAATTGATTACGAGAAGGCTTGTTTATTACTTCTCTTTGTTGACTATATAATTTTTGCGCTTCTGCCTTCACGTATAACTACCTCACTTTCAAAAATATTATTCTAGTCTAGTGTACCAATTAATAAACTAATAGAAAAGAGAAAAAAGGTAAATTAAGTAAAAAAATGTATTTTTATCACTAAAGTACCGTTATTTTGTCGAGTTATTGTACATACATTTAATCGGTATAAATTGCAGAATTGTAAAGTCTCTATTTTATTTTTAGAATATTTTAAAAATTTTAACTAAAGTTGTTGACGAGGATTTTTATATCGTGTATATTTAATTTAAATTAACTGAAAATTTAAACAGTTAAATTTTAGTAATCATGTTATACACATCCCCCCAATCCCTATCACCCAATTTGATAGGGATCTTTTTATGTTTCCAATTGTCGAAACCATCTCATTACCATTTTAAGAAGAGTTCGATTATAATACACATTATAGGAGGTATGAACGATGCAAAAATTAGAACTAAGTGCAGTTCAAGATGCACTTCAAAACTTTATAGATCAAACAGTTTATTTACATTTAGAAACAACTAATGGTGCTTATGCTAATCACTTTAACGAGAAAGTCATGACAGTAAATGCATTTATTCGAAATACAAAAGTAAATATCAGCCGTGCTACTGTAACTGGAAAAAGTCCTTATAGAGTTGGATTAAAGCTTGATGAGGGTTGGGTAGTTGCAGAAGGCTTAACCGATTTTGAAATTGATGATGAAAACCGCCTCCTACTAGCAGGCCATAATGAAGAAGGTAAACTAGCAATTGCACTACAATTAAGTCATACACCATTTTAAGAGAGGAGCACTACTAATGAAAGAAGAAAAAGTATTAATCGTGTTCCCTCATCCCGATGATGAAGCATTTGGAGCAGCTGGAACGATTTCACAATTTACAAACAAAGGAATTCAAGTTACATATGCTTGTTTAACACTTGGAGAAATGGGACGCAACATGGGGACTCCATTTTTTGCAACTAGAGAAACCCTTCCTAAAATTCGTAAAAAAGAATTAATAGACGCTTGTAATGAAATGGGTATCCAAGATTTAAGAATGCTAGGATTTCATGACAAAACAATTGAATTCGAGGATCCAGAAATAGTTGTATCTGCAATTAAAGAAGTGATTGATGATGTGCAGCCTACATTAATGATCACTTTTTATCCAGAACACGGTGTTCACCCCGATCATGATGCTACTGCAAGAGCAGCAATTGAAGCAGTTAACAGAATGGCTTCAGATGAAAGACCAGTTGTATGGTGTATCGCAATCACGAAAGAGCGTTTTGATGTACTAGGCAAACCTGACATTGTTAATGATATTATGAATGTTGCTAGTCAAAAACTTCGAACAATGAAGGCTCACCGTTCACAAACAGAAGCCATGTTAAAAGACATTACAACAATTGAAAAATTTGAAGATATTGCAGACGATCGATTAAAAATGTTTTTTGCAAAAGAATCATTCTACACTTATCACTTTGAATAAGAAGGTTTAACTCAGTTATCTGTAGAAATAGTGAGAGATTTAGTAATTATTCTGGAGGTAAACAAATGTTAAAAATGAGATACTTAATTTTATATGTTTCAAATCTAGAAAAATCCCTTACTTTCTACACAGAAGCATTAGGCTTCCCTGTTCGTGGGAATCACGGTACATATGTAGAAATAGACACAGGGCACACAATTCTAGCATTGATCGAGCGTGACAACGTACAGGAATTGACTGGATTAACTTATAAAAGTACACCTGAATCTTCGCAAACATTTGAAATTGGTTTTGTAACTGAGGATGTTGTCGCTACAATAGAAGCACTACGCGTCAAAGGTGTAAAAGTAATAAAAGAACCAATTACAAAGCCTTGGGGTCAAACAGTTGCTTATGTGGGCGATCCGGATGGACATTATATCGAAATTTGCAGTTCAATGGATTCATAATCCATCAAATAGACAGAAAAAGGATAGAAAAGCAGACATATACTCTGCGATTTCTATCCTTTTTTATGGTTCACTCTTGGCTCCTTCCATTTCGTTTTTTACTTTTGTTTTCTTTTGTATTAAAGCAATGATTAACAGAGCCGTCGGAATAATCATTTGAAATGGTATATGCATGTAAAAAGGAACAATTTCTAAGCCTTCTTTAAAGTGATGTAGAACATTTGGTGCCATCCATAAAGAACTAATCACAACGAGCAAACTAATTGGATAAACAACATCGCTACTTTTCTTTACTTTAAAAAGTTCGGCAGAGCATGTCACTGCACAATAGAAAAAAAGAAAAATTTTAACAAAACCACCGATTACCATGATAATAACAATAAGAGGATCCAATCTTTGAACAAAATTGGCAATATTGATATAACTAATTGCAGTTAAAAGTGGAAAAGTAGCTCTTTCATAACCAGAAACTCCTAAAATCATAATGTTTTTAAGTGTAAAAAAGATTAATACCATACCCGAAAAAATCAATGCTGGAATCCCTACTTTTAATGCCTTATTTGTTTTATTTAAATGTGGCATGATCATCGTAAATACGATCACTTCACCAAAAGGAAATGTCGTAGCAAGTGGGAAAGATGCTTTAATGACTGGCTTCCAACCATTTTCCAAAACGGGTCTTAAATTATTGATCTGATAGATCTTAGCAATACTCTCAAAGCCTACAATAATCAAAATAATAATAGAGATAAGAAAAAAAATGAATTCATTTGCACGTGCAAACGTTTCTAATCCTTTATGAGCTCCGTACATGACAATAAACATCATTAAAATTCCAATCAAAATTAACGAAGATGCATTAAAAATTGTAATGACTAATAATTCTTCAAAATCGCGTAAATCCCTAGCAGCTATATAGATAAAATAGACCATATAAACTATTGCTACTAATTTACCAGCATACTCACCTAATATCTCTTGAGTAACTTTCGTAAACGTTTGTTGAGGATACAATTCATATAATTTTATATACACATAAAACAAGATACAGCCAAAAAGTGAACCAAGCAGTAAACTAATCCAAGCATCTTGCTTCGCATCACTTGCAAGCCCATATAATGATGAAGTTCCAACTTCAAACAAAAAAATCATACAAAAAAATTGAAAACCACTAATCGTTGTTTTTCGATTCATCTACTTACCTACTTTTTTAACTGTCATAAGTGACAAATTCAATCCGAATACGTTCCATTTTATGTTTACCTAAAATTCCCATATCATGTGTTTAATTTGAAATTTCAGAAGAGATTTCTTCTGTAAAAAAAACAAGCTGCCGTAGCAACTCGTATTCTTCAGAAAAGAAATGTATAAAATTATTCCCATGCCGGTCTTCAATATTAATATGGATTGAAACTAGGTATTTCAGGTTTTGTATTAATTTCCTTAGGTAAACGCGATGGAGCTTTAGGTACTTTTCGAATTTCGTAATTAATGACATCTGAAGAGTGAAGCGTAACAACAATACTACCTCCATATTGCTTAGCTCGAATCAAAATCGGTTGATTATATTTGTTTTGGAAGCGAAAGTCAGGTCCATACCAGCTTACAGTAGCATCACGTCCAGGTGGAACATATGATACATGCCTGCTATGCGAATACCGCTCCACAATTTGTAGTCCAGCACGGTCCACAGCATTGAACAATGTTGATGACACCTGACAAATACCTCCGCCAACTCCTTCAGATAATTCCCCTTTAACGATAATGGCAGCACTCAAGTACCCTTTATCTCTGCTTCTCTTTCCCACAACCTGGTTAAATGAAAAAATCTCATTAGGGAAAACAACATGATTATCAATTGCTTTTGCCGCAAGTGAGATATTGTTTAAACGGCTTTTATTGTTTGGATTGAAATAAGTCACGTACTGACCAATCTGTTGTATCCGTATATGAGCAAGTAACTCACTGTCAACTTTCGGATAAATGTCTAACTCAGGCACTTCGATCTTTGCAGGGCCACTTCCATAAAAGTAAGAGTGAAACTGCTCTTTAAACTCCTTTTTATAAAGTCTGTACCCTACCTGCCCAGGTACAATGCTTCCCTGTTCATTAATTTTAGCATTGATCGGTTCCTGATAAATTTGCTGATCAAGTTTGTCGATAAATTGATTATATTTATTTTCATCAATCGTTGGAATACCAGGAATAGGCACGTTAAAATTCTCACGGCTAACGATGGCAATGGGTTGTCCTTGTTGATTAATCGTTAAACTGTCTGGAAGATGAACAGGTTGAGTTAATAAAAAGAAACTAGCTATCCAAGTACGGATCATAAATGGCATACCTCCCAATATTAGTATGAACAAGAGGTTATACTTTAATGTGATTCTCTCCTTTTAAATAAGGAACAATCAAATAAGCTATCATAGGTGTGTTTTTTTTATGAAGCTAGTAAAGAATAATGACGAACCTTAAGAAATGGAGGTACTGTAATGAAAAAAGATGAGTATACAAATGACATGAATCAACTGTTAGAAATTATTAATGCCAAAGGAGATACTGGTGAACTCTTGGAAATTGTAGACAAATACAAACAAACAGAAAATGAAGAAAGCAATCATAATCATGATCTTTTCTATCAAGAACTACGAGTGATTGCAGAGGATAGTGCAAGAGAAGATTAAACATAAGTTTAATGAGAAAAAAGGCATAAAAAAAAGCTTATCGACTAGTCTAATCACAGGGACTTTATCGGCAAGCTTTTTATTTCCAAAATTAAAAGTATAATAACTCCACTTTTTCTTTAGCTTCTAAGTTTTCAATCATTGTAAACCATGATTCAGGCTTATTTGGTAAAACAGTATAATAACGTTTTAAGAATTTCACAATTAAGTCCGTAGGTAGCTCATAAATATCCCCATCCATCGGAAGGAAGCAAAGATCTAAACCTGTAATAGCCTCACCATCATTGTTCCAAGAAGGATGAACATATGAGAAATTAAGACGCTTATAGCCAAGGTGAGCCAACACTTCACGACGAACATAAGGATCCATCGGCTTAACTCCGCCAAACTCATAATGATCTACACGATATGGATCATAGATTTCAGCAAACATACCTGATAATTTTTTACCATTTGCAGTAGCTAATGCATGCAAATCTTCTAATCTTTTTTTTGCCAAAAACGGCCCAACTCCCAAACCAGCTTGGCCAATGATTGTAAAATCTGTCATAGCAACATTAAAATCCTCGTAATAACGATACTCTGTAGCCCCCACTACTTTACCTTCGTGAACAGCAACAAAAACACGAATACCAGGGTCCTCCAAAGGTTCCTTCCAAAGATCAAATTCAAGTACTTCTTCCGGGGGAAATACATCTTGCATTAATTGATGCATTTGTGAAAATAACGGATCTTTGATATTCACAATTCTACTAAATTCCATTACTTGATCTCCCATCTTAAATTGAATTCGCAAATGGATTTTTCCATTCCATTAACGTACAGTAATGACACGATTCTTCATCCTCTAAGTAATCTGCTACTACTTTGACTGGCGTACGACCACAGCGAAGTAAAAAGGAGATAACTGGATCTTTTAATTCTCCATTTATAACAGCATCCAAATACTGCTCGGGAGACAATTCTTTTGCAACTTTATGATATCCTGGCATTCGTCCTCCCCCGAGCAATCGTTCCAAGCGCAAGTGAATCACAATATCATACATTGAAAACATCAACCACTTGCCTAAACCTAATTTACGGTAGATTGGTCTAACTCCAATATCAACAACATACAGAGTATTTCCACTTGGGTTATGGTTACGAATATATCCACTATCTGTCATCTCGTCCCAGGTGTGATTTGGTTGATTCGAATCAAAATTCACAAGTAATCCAGTCATTGAACCTGCCATTTTGCCGTTCACTTCAATACATAATGCTCCTTGTGGAAAAAGAGTCACGTGGTTAGTAAGCTGCTCTTCATTCCACAAAAGCTCAGATGGAAATGGAGGTGGAAAGCTTTCCTGTTGAATACGAATTAAGTCAGGAAAGTCCTTTTCTACATATTGACGGATTACGACTGGGACCGGTTTGTCTTGGTCGAAAACAAAGAATTCTTTTCGATACATATTAAAACCCCCAAATGCGAATTACTTAATTTGTTTCCCAATCTGGGTAAAGATCAATTCGGCGATCACGCCATGTAGTCACAGAGCCCTTTTCACGAACTTGATATAAAAGCTCTAAATTCAAATCCGCTGTAACAATCATATCTTGATTAATCTCCCCTTCTACCAAAATACCTTTTGGCGGGAATGGAATATCATTTGGCGTGACGACCACTGCCTGGCCAAAATTAGCACGCATGAAATCAACAGTTGGAAGCGAACCAACAGTGCCAGTATTTACAACATAGACTTGATTTTCGATTGCTCTAGCATGACTTGTGTAACGAACTCGATGAAAGCCATGACGATCATCAGTGCATGAAGGACAGAAGATTACATCTGCACCTTTTGCCTTTGCCATTCGAACGATTTCTGGAAATTCAATGTCATAACAAGTTAACATCGCAATTTTTCCTTTTTCAGTCTCAAATACTTCAAATGTTTCACCAGGGCTCATGTTCCACTCATTTACTTCAGTTGGTGTAATGTGAAGCTTAGCCTGTTCTGCAATTCGTCCATCCGGATAAAACAGATGAGCAACATTGTATAATCGATCGCCTTTGCGAATTACATGAGTTCCTGCAACAATGTGCATCTTGTATTGCTCAGCAAATTTGATAAATAATGCACGATATTGCTCAGTAAAGTTAGGTAATTCTTGAATCGTTAATGCTTCACCTTTGTCATTGCCAATCGACATAAGCTGAGTTGTAAAAAATTCAGGAAAAACAATAAAATCCGAACTAAATTCTTCTGCTGTTTTTATATAATGCTCCACTTGATTTACAAATTCTTCAAAAGAATTGATTGTGTGGAGATGATATTGAACAGCTGAAACTCTTAATTGCATACAATCCCCTCTTCCCAATTTCAATTATATATATTGTATAAACCTTATTTGATAATTTAACTAAATGAGCAAAAAACTCCTATGCTAAAACTATCATAGCATACGGAGTTTACGAAAAGATAAATAATTAATTACTATAGGATAACAAGTATATTTTATTCTACTTTGAAACTTTGATTTTCAACAATTACCTTTCCATATTCAACTTCTTTGTTTTCAAAATAATTATGAGCTTCACTTATTTCTTCAAATGTAAAACGCTTTGGATTAATAAGTGGCTTTACTTTTTCGGACTCTACAAGATTAGCTATTTTATGTAAAATCGCACCATGTTCTTTACGCCCTTCCTCTGTTTTTTGAGAAAGCATGATAAAAATAACATGTAATGATAAGGATTTACTATGTAATGGCGTTAAATCATGAGTAGAGCGAGCAGCGATCGCTAAAACCGTCCCCTTTTGTTTAACAGCTTGAAAAGATTTATCCAAATTATCAGTACCCACAGTATCAAAGACAACATCAAAGCCTTTACCATTCGTCAGACGCTCAACGTATGCTAAGACCGGCTCATCTTTATAGTTTATGACGTGATCTACTCCGAGCGATTTGACTAATGCTGCTTTTTCATTAGAGGAAACAGTAGTAGAAACAGTGGCACCTAAGGATTTAGCTATTTGAATCGCTACATGCCCAACTCCTCCTGTGCCCCCATGAATTAAAATATGATCTCCTGCTTTTATATTCCCTCTATCAACTAAAGCTTCCCATGCTGTAATTGAAGTCAAAGGTAAGCTAGCAGAATCTTGAATTTGTATATTATTAGGTGCTTTTGCCAAAATTGACTCATCGACTAATAAGTAATCTGATAGGGCTCCGCCTGCTGCATTAAACCCGTATACTAGATCTCCAACTGAAAAACGTGAAACACCCTCACCAATTTCTACAATTTCACCAGAAAAATCACTATGTAGAATCATTGGAAAATTAGGTTGAAATGCGTTTTGAACAACACCTTTTCGAATTTTCGTATCAATCGGATTCACACTAGTTGCAGCAATCTTAACAAGAACTTGATTTCCTTTAGGAAACGGGTAAGGAACATCTATTTTTTGAAATTCGGAACTATTTCCATACTGATGAATCACCATTGCGTTCATGTCTACTCCTTCTTTCTCATAGCGAATTTTCTATATTTTAACATATATTTTGTTTATTCAATAAATTAGAAACCCTGAAAACAAAGACAAAAAAACCTTTCATTATTAAAAGGTTCTTTTACTTATTTAAGATACAATATTCATCATATAATGTTTCAATACATATCTAATACTCTCGTCTATCGGAATGTTTATACCGAAACCGTCATGATCTTCAAGTGAAACAAATCCATGAAGAATACTTCTTAGCCCCCTGACAATATGGATTTGATCAATTTCATTTACATCATATGGTTTGAGAACTTCAATAATCAACTCTAAAATTCGAGTTGCAACTACAGTGTATTCATCACCTACAGTGTGAGTTGATGACAGAGTTGATTGATATAATCCAGGGTGCTTTCGAGCAAAATGTATATATGCAAAAGCTAAAGAAAAAATTGCCTCTTTTGATTGATCACAAATCGAAGAGTGAAGCTCCTCATAAAGCTGCTGGATACCATAAAGCGCAATACTATTTTTCAGTTCATCTAAATTTTTCACATGATTATAAATTGAAGGGGGCTGAATCGTTAATTTCTTAGCTAAATAGCTAATCGTTAAGACATCCCACCCCTCATTGTCGACGATCTGAATAGCGGTTTTCAGTAATTCATTAAAATTTAAACCAATTCTAGGTGACATTCACGAATCTCCTTTATTTAATGCATGATCAATTGCTTCTTGTGGATTATTTAACATTGATCCATGACCAACTGCCAATAATGTTGGTTTCAATTGACTTATTTTACGAGCACTTTTGATTGCATCCTCTTTGCTCCACGTTGCCCATGCAGGAAATGGAAATAAAAGGTTCAATTGCCCTGAAATTGCAATACCACCTCTTAATGTAAATGCATCTCCTGCAATCACAGCGTTTGTACGTTGATCTAAAAACGACATCGAACCAGGTGTATGACCAGGTGTTTCAATTGCTAACAATGACCCAATCGTATCACCTTCTTGTAAATATCGATCAGGTGTGGTTTGAATATTTTTAGGTACTCCACCTTTTATAGGCAAATTGGGTTCATTTGGCTCTAAAGTAACATCACCCTTTAATAATTTCGCATCTCTTTTAGAAATTGATACAACAACTTCAGGCATCATAGATTTTAAACGATCTAATGAACCAATATGATCCCCATGAGCATGAGTCAGTACAATGTTTGTAATTTTTTTGCCAAGTTCATTCGAAACAGAAATGATTTTATCAGCACTGAATGATAAAGCAGTATCAATTAAAGTAAGTTCATTTTCTTCTTCAACTAAAAAACAATTTACAGGGAATAAATTAGGTAAAAAACTGATTTGATAAAGAAAATTAGATTTAGTAACCTTCATCACAATTCCTCCTAAATAAAAACTAATGGTATTAGTTTTATAATACTAATGCCATTAGTTTTTGTAAACACCTAATTTCAATATATTTCCAATCAAATCAAAATAGAAGCTTAAACTAGCTTAAACGCAAACAAAAAACCCCTCCACCAAAGATGGAAGGGTTACAATTTATTTTCTGCTTAAATCCATTTCATTATAAGCAACTACTTTTGTTTTATTTTTAAATTTATAGCCTAACCAAACAATTAGGAATACTGGTATACCAATGTATGAAACAAGCACACCTTGCCAGTCAATTACATTGCCAGTGAACGCTTGATAGTTTTGAGCTAGTACGATAAATAAACAAGCTAAAAATGCTAGAATCGGACCTAATGGGAACCATTTTGCACGATATGGTAAATCATTTAAATTTTTTCCTTGAACAACATATGCTTTACGGAAACGATAATGTGAAATCGCAATACCTAACCAAGCAATAAATCCTGATAAACCTGATAAGTTTAATAACCAAGTATATACTTGACCTTCACCAAAGAATGACGTTAAGCATGCTAATGAACCAACTGCAAGCGTTACATATAAAGCATTTGTTGGAACACCATTTTTGTTAATTTTTGTTAAGAATTTTGGCGCTTTTCCTTCAATAGCTAAAGTATATAACATACGAGTAGAGGCATACGTACCACTATTCCCTGCTGATAATACAGAAGTTAAAATAACTGCATTCATTACAGAAGCTGCAAAAGCTACACCTAATTTTTCAAAAACTAAAGTAAATGGACTTACTGAAACGTCCCCTCTTAATAACTCTGGGTCAGTATAAGGGATTAATAAACCAATCACAAAAATTGCTAATACATAGAATAAAAGGATACGCCAGAAAATTTGTCGAATCGCTTTCGGTACATTTTTCTCTGGATTTTCAGTTTCCCCAGCTGCAACACCAATCAACTCTGTACCTTGGAATGAGAATCCAGCAACGATGAAGATTGATAACACACCTAAAAATCCATTATGGAACGGTGCTCCACCAGCAGTGAAGTTTTTAAATCCAACACTATCTCCACCTAAAATTCCAAAAATCATTGCGATACCAACTACTAAAAAGACAATAACAGTTACGACTTTAATTAAAGCAAACCAAAATTCTGATTCACCATAACCTTTAACTGATAATAAATTTAATCCTAAAATAATCACTAAGAAAATGGCACTCCATAGTACAGCAGGAGTATTTGGGAACCAATATTTCATTAACATTGCTGAAGCAACTAATTCAAAAGCTAATGTGATTGCCCAGTTATACCAATAGTTCCAACCCATCGCAAATCCAAATGCTGGATCTACATAACGAGATGCATACGTACTAAAAGAACCTGATACAGGAAGATAAGTAGCCATCTCCCCTAAACTTGTCATTAAGAAATACACCATTATACCAATTAAGCAATAAGCTAATAAAGCTCCACCTGGACCAGCTTCACTTATTGATGCGCCACTTGCTAAAAATAACCCTGTCCCAATAGAGCCACCAATTGAAATCATTGTTAAATGTCTTGCTTTAAGTCCTCTTTTTAAAGAACCTTCATTTTGCGGGAGATTTGATTGTCCCATCTTTGTTGCCTCCTCTTCATTCTTGCAATACTATCTTTACGCAGAATTTGGGGCGCAAAAGTGTTGTTTGCTGTGTATTTTACTCAAGAAATTCCTACATTATGTAATGTTGGAATTTCCTAGAAAAAACACAAAAAAACACGTGAAGAATGTTCACGTGTTTAAGACTCAGTTTATATGCGTCTAACAGCCAACATCTCTTCAATAGCCCTCCACAAGTAAAACTTGTGACAGTCCTACGCTTATTCAGCAATAGGCCCAGCAACAAAATTGAATGGCAACTTTGTTACTTCGGCAGTTTCGCCTTTCATTACTTTTCTTAGGTTCCATAAACCTCCAAGTAATAACTCATCAAAACCGCGCCTCTATCCATACGAGATAAAGATCATATTTAATTAAATTTTATAAAATCACTATACCAATCTAATAATCTAGTTGTCAATTATTTTCTACAAAATTCTACAAAAACAACTGAAGAATCCTTTAGAATTCTTGTTACCATTCCATTTATAATTCCTGTTTACCATCTATAAACTGCCCTACTTCCTGTTTTTTAGTGTACTTTTTGCTATAATGAAAATTGTGTTTGAACAAAGGAGGAATTTTGATATGACAGTGTATAAAGCATTAACTCTTGCAGGATCAGATAGTAGTGGTGGCGCAGGTTTACAGGCAGACATAAAAACATTCCAAGAGAGAAATGTATATGGAATGAGTGCAATTACTACATTAGTTGCAATGGACCCACATAATCATTGGCACCATCAAGTATTTCCGATTGATATAAGTACAATTGCAGCGCAATTAGAAACAATCGTTGTTGGTGTAGGCATTCAGGCAATGAAAACAGGAATGCTTGGATCAGTAGAAGTTATTGAATTAGCAGCAGAAACAATAAAAAAACATAATATAAATCGTGTAGTAGTTGACCCGGTAATGATTTGCAAAGGGAATGACGAGGCTTTACATCCTGAAACAAATGATGCATTAAGAGATGTATTAGTTCCTTTATCAACTGTAGTAACACCAAATTTATTTGAAGCAGCACAATTAGCAAATATGGCTCCGATTAAAACAGTTGAACAAATGGAAGAAGCAGCACGTAAGATTCATGCATTAGGCGCAAAATTCGTACTTGTAAAAGGCGGAAGCAAAATTCAACATGAGAACGCGGTTGATGTTTTATTTGACGGTGAAAAAATTGAACTTTTAGAATCTGACCGAATTGAAACAACATATACACATGGTGCTGGTTGTACATATTCTGCAGCAATCTGTGCAGAATTAGCTAAAGGAGTAGAACCTAGAGAAGCGATATATACTGCTAAAAAGTATATTACTGAAGCAATTCGCCACTCATTTAAATTAAATGAATATGTAGGTCCAACAAACCATATGGCATATCGTTTACATGGAGAAAAATAAAATACAAAAGAAAAGAGCAGGCTAAGGACTATCCCTTAACCATGCTCTTTTTACTTTCCTTGCTCTTAAAACTGATCCCAAGTAAGAACTTCATCTAGCGTCAAACGAACTTTTTCAAAACCAGCTTTGATTCCCTTACCAACAGAGATTAACATGACTGGTTTGAAGTTTTCAGGTACATTGAATGCTTCTACAAATTTCGCTTGATCAAAGCCACCCATTGGTACTGTATCTAAACCTTTTGCTTTTGCCGCAAGCATAAGTTGCATTGATACTAATCCACCATCAATCATCGCTACTTTTGTTGCGATTTCCTCTGGGAAATTACCATAATTTTTAACAATTGAGCCTACATAAAAGTCTTTAACCTCTTGAGTCATCATACCTTTTTCAACTAATTCATCATAAATTCGATCGGCATTTACATATGCTTTTGTATCACCTAAAACTGCAATAACAACTGAAGCATCAACGATTTGTTGTTGATTATTAGCAATTGGAAGTAATTTTTGTTTCGTTTCTTGTTTATTAATAACTAAAAATCTCCAAGGTTGTAAGTTTGAAGAAGATGGAGCTTGAACTGCGATTTCTAATAGTTCACGAACTTCTTCATCACTTAGTTTGAAATTCGGATCATAATGACGTACTGAACGTCTTTCTTTTGCTACTGTAAAGAAATCAGAACTATCTAAATGTTTAGGAGCCTCGTTTCCAAAATCTATTTCATTTACTTTATTTAAATATTCTTCTCTATCTGATGATACTTTTGTCATTTAAATCTCTCCTTTGAAACTGTATTATTTACAGATACAGTATAAATCTTTAACTGTATAAAATTCAACTACAGTTTATAAAAAAAAATAAAACCGAAACAATGTTTCGATTTTATTTATCTAATTTCTTTTGGTAGTAAATCAGCGACAGTCTTCTTTGCAAGACCTTCAACAAGCCAACTTTCCATTTCATCTTTTAAATTATATAAAGCTGAACGAGTTGAAGCTGTGAAGCATTCATGGCTATTCACATCTAAAAATCCTTGTGAATATGGATCAGACCTCATTGCATCATAAACATCTTTTAATGAAATTTCACTTGCATCTCTAGCTAAGTAGTAACCACCATCTCGCCCTTCTTTTGCTGAAATAATCCCAGCTTTTACTAAATTGGCAAGAATTTTTCTTAAAAAGGTCGACTGTGCTTCAAGTTTTTGAGCCATCATAGAACTTGGACAAATTCCATCATGCTCTGCCAATACAAGTAAAGACTGAAGAGCAAGTCCAAACCATTTCGTACTAGAAACCTTGTCTTTCAAAAGCTTTCACCTCAAATACTAGTCTATACGATTTTTGAAAAAAGACAACCTACTTTCCGATGGCTAAGGCAAATACAAGCATTATAATTGAAATGAATTTAAAAAATAAAAAAAGAAGGCCAATAAATAGCCTTCCTACTTATGATGCATTACTTTGTGGTAATTCTTTATTCGATAATTTTTCATTGCCCATTAAGAAAATTGAGATCATCGCTAAACCAACTGGAATTAAAGTCCATAAGAAAGTATGAGCGATAGAAGTAGCAAACACTTCTGAAATTTTATCTAAAACCGGAGCAGGAATCATTTTACTTGCCTCAGGTGTTAACGCTTGATTGATATCTAAATTTTGAGGCG
This sequence comes from Gottfriedia solisilvae, assembly GCF_002128405.1. GTDB lineage: Bacteria > Bacillota > Bacilli > Bacillales > Bacillaceae_G > Gottfriedia > Gottfriedia solisilvae. The sequence goes on along the minus strand of NZ_NETJ01000002.1, from coordinate 609,747 downwards.
CACCACTATTCCCAAGTGCACTTGAAATTTTATCTGAAAAGACATTTCTTTGAATAACACCAAATACTGTAATACCGACAGTCATTCCTAATGCACGAAGGAATGAGTTCGTAGAGCTTGCTGAACCACGGTTTTCATTATCAAAATGGTGCATAGCTGCCATACCTAAAACTGAGAATGATACACCTACACCAAGTCCAACAATAATCATATACAGTACAATTTGGAATTTCGTTGTATCAGGTGATAATGTTCCTAAGCATAAAATACCTGCTAATAATAGGACGACAGAACCTGCCATTAAGTTACGATAGCTAGTTTTATTTGCTAAGGCTCCACCAAATGCAGCAGAAATACTCACACTAACCATCATTGGTAATAGTACTAATCCAGAGTTTGTTGCGGTACCACCTTGCACAAACTGGATAAAAATCGGGATATAGATTGTTGCTGCAATAAACGCAGCACCATAAAATAAGCCTACAAAATTACTTGCTGCAAAAAGACGCATTTTGAACATTTCAAACGAAATAATTGGCTCGGGAACTTTTCTTTCAATGAATAAAAAGATGATAAAGAAGACCGCAAAAGCACCAAATAAACCTAAAATTTGAATAGAATCCCACGCGTATTCTTTTCCACCAAGCTCAAGTGCGAACATTAAACTGACAATACTAATGACGAATGTAGTTGCACCCCACCAATCAATTTGTTGTTTTTGATGGTTCGTTGATTCTTTATAATAAAAGCTGATTAATCCAAGTGTTAACAAGCCGAATGGAATATTGATATAGAAAATAAATCTCCAATCAATGTAATCTGTAATATATGCCCCAATTAATGGACCTAAAACACTAGAAAGACCAAATACAGCTCCAAAAATACCGCTCATTTTCCCGCGTTTCTCAACAGGAAACACATCCCAAATGATTGAGAAAGCGATTGGCATTAATGCACTACCACCAATCCCTTGAATTGCTCGGTAAATACTAAGCTGAACGATAGACTGAGCAGTACCACAAAGAATCGATCCAAGTAAAAATAGAATAATACCTAACATAAAGAATCGTTTTCTTCCATACATATCTGACAGTTTACCAAAAATAGGCATACCAGCCATTTCCGTTACTAAGTATGCTGAGGTTACCCAAACAAACTGATCGTAGCCACCTAGATCTTTTAACATCGTTGGCATCGCAGTAGATACAATCGTATTATCTAATGAGGCAAAAAATATTCCTAATAATAATGCAATCATAACTGGAACCAATTTTGTTTCCCTTTTTTGCATGTTTCTCTCTCCTTTTAACGCTCGAACTTTAAAAATCAATCTTTATTAATATACAGTATTGCATTGCTTAAAAGACCTAAACCTATTCCAATTCCAAAACCAAGAAATCCACCAGCAATTAAATGTGATGTAAAATAGCCAACTCCTAAGCCTATTGTTAATCCTAATATAACAAATGCAGCGTAAAATATACCGACAGCCTCTTCATGTCTTAACATTTTATCATTCCCTCTCTATCACTATTAAAAAGGCATAGAAATACTTTCATACATTTCATAGCCTACTTTTAGATAATATAACATTGTTTCGTTACTTACACAATATCCATCTTATAAAAATAACATTAGATTTTTTTAATAAACTATCTATTATATAAATACAGAGGTATTACAGTGATATATCTAGTACCGCAAAAACGATCTAATTAGAATCTATTAAAAAATACGATAAAACAAGTAACAAAACATTGTTGTGTATAAACTTTCATTTACAACATATTAAATTGGCTATACAAGTCAATTCTTATCATCTTTATTACTTCTTAGAATAAATTTAGCCCCAAGACCAAATCCACTTAATAAAAACAACAATGCTGCTATATTAAACATAAAGCGAATATCAATTGAATCAAATAGCACACCTACTCCAATAATACAAATTGCAGTAACAAAAGAAGTCCAAAATAAATAACTACGATAAAATTCAGAAGTTGCATTCATAAACAATCTTTTCTCTGCAAGCTTGAAAAGGGCCGTAAATCCACCGAATAAAACCTGCCCAATATAAACGATTTTAATATTTTCAATCGTATGAAGTGAAAAAAATATATAACTACAGAAAAACGAATGAAGCATCATCAATAAATATGGAGAAAATCGTTCAAAAAATTTACCACCAAAGTAGACAACAATACTTAAGCTTAATGAAAAAAGCCCATACAATAAACTAAACACATCATAACTATCTCCAATATTTCTTAAAAAGAGAACGTAATATGGAAATACTAAAGAACTACTAAATCCAACCACACTTAAAATTGCGACTACTATTTTATTCATATCCTACTCACCATAATTTTTGTAAAAAGTATTCATAAAAACACCATTTTGATCGAATTCTCTTTTCTTTTTGAAAAAATCATTTGTTCTTGGATATGCTAATTTCATTTGCTGCTTTGTTTGATATGGATAGTAAGGTAGGTAATAAGATCCGTCATGTTGAATCGTTATATCAGTCCATTTTCGAACTACTTTTTTCGCATGTTGAATAGACTTTTGATCTCTTCCATGTTGAATGAGTATGACAAAAGCAAACATATCCTCTTTAGCATAGTTCATGACTGTTTCATCATCTTTTTCTACATATCGAATTGTAATGTTAAGTACATTTAAATTTTCAGATTCCAAATACTCTCTTACATCATCTATATAAGGAATAAATTCATCTACAGGCACAAAAAACTCTTGAAGAACTTGAGTATCTTGTCGATCTTCAAACTCCATAAACTTACTTTCAGAACGCATGACATTATTACGAGTTTCAAAGTTTCCGTCTAATGCATCAATAAAATAATATTGAATATCCCAAAAAATATTTTTTCCTTGATCAGATCCTCGAGACATTCCTAAAGCAAGCTTCGGAAAAAATGCTGATTTATCTTCTTTTAATTCTTTATCTGACTTAGACATTTTACGAGAAGTATCCATATAGTTAATTGAATATACCTTATCTAAAAAACTATCAGGTGCAACTGAAATTCGTCCGATATGCATTTTAGCATCCATATTTCCTAATACTTCACTTTTAAAGTAGGAAGGATACTTATCATATTCCATTGTACTTGTTTCTATCTTATACAGCTCATTATCAGTAAGCTGAAGCTCTACATCAAGAATAATCCCAAATAAACCATAACCACCTAATACATATGAAAATATTTCACTATTTTCTGTACGACTAACTTTTATAATGTTTCCATCGGCTTGAAGCAATGTAAACCAATTAACTGTACTAGCTAATGAATGATTACGAAGATCACGACCATGTGCATTGACACTTAATGAGCCACCAACTGAAAAAATTTCTTGTGACTGTGTTACTTTCAGAGCCAGGTTATAAGGATTAATAGCTTCTTGAATGTCTCCCCAAGTTGCACCACTTTGTACAACAACTGTTTTTTTGATTGGATCAACTTTTTTCACTTTATTAAATGTTTTCATATCGATTACAACACCATCTTTATAGTAAGTATGTCCCCCTTGACTATGGCGCTCCCCTGCAATTGATACTGTTTTATGTTGACTATTTGCATCAAGAACAATTTTCCTTAGTTGTTCAATTTCCTTCCCTTTTACAATTCGATCAATTTTCGTCGGAAGCAAATGAGCTACATCATCAATCATCCCATCTTTAAGCGAAATTGGTTTATTCCACAATGTATAAAACACTATGACAAATACTGTAATCAGAATGAAACCAATTGATATTTTTTTCCACAAAATGACTTTCTCCCCTTAAAGTACATATTGAAATATTAGCGCAGTAAAAAAGACGTGTTACAAAATGTATGCACGTCTTTTATAGTACATTTAAATGTTTTTAACTAAACCAACCAATCATTCGATTCACATCTTTTTCATCTAAATGCTTAACTTTATATGTACGACCAAATTGACTAGAAAGAATCGTAATATAAATTGACTTTAACTTTGCACGTTTTTGAAGCATGCTTTGTTTCCCAATTAATACTTGAATTCTTTCCCTCGGTATAATTGCTGTTGTTCTAGAGAAAAATCCAGACTGTAATATAACTGTTCGATCCAATAAAGTATAGCCAGCATATCGATATCTAATTTCTCCAATAAATACACCTATTAAGACTAGTCCTAGTGCCCAAAATTGGACAAAAGGAAGTAAAACGATTGCCAATGCTACAATGAGGAAAATAAGAATACTCCAAGAATAGTAACTTTTTCTAGCTCTTTTTGGAGCTCGATGAGAAATGGCATCGTATGAAATAGAAGGTATAAAATTAGTTAAAAATTCTGGTACATGTTTCATCTTAATAAAAGGATGTAAAACATGTCTCCCATTCTCCTGGGAATCACCCATTCCAACCGCTTCTACATAAATTGTTGCATAACCAAATAATTGTCTAAAAATGCCTTCCTCAACTACTACACCTTGAATTCTCTTGATAGAAACGTTAAATTCATTTTTCTCAAAAAGGCCTCTCGTAATCATTAATTGAGATTCTTTTCTATGGACAGTAAAGTTAGCAAATTTTAAGACATATCTTAACGTAGTAAATACCAAAGAAAGTAATAAACAACCTAAAAATAGGATGAAAAACATCATATATGTAAAAGATTGAATTTGATTATAAATAGCCTCATAAACACTGTTTGGTAGCAAGTCCTCTATTTGTGAAAATAAAGAAGCTAAAACTGCAAACGCAATTCCTACCTCAAATGACGTAATTCCTGCCAAAACAAGTTTTTTAAAATCCACTTTCGCTGTAAAATCAACAGAAGACTCATCAACCGGTTCACTTTTTTCTGAGGTCTGAACTTCATCTATTTTTTTCTTTTTAAATTGTAATATTTCATTTCTGAGTGCAAGTGCCTCATCCTTTGGTATTGCATTCAGTACTCCTTCTGCTTTCTTTCCTCCAGCAGTTTCAATTCGTACACTAACTACATGAAAAAGCTGTTGAATAAAACCAGCATTAATGGCAACAGACTGAATCCGCTCCTTTTGAATAAAAGTGTTTTCAATCACAAATAATCCAGAACGAATCCTAAATCCATCTTCAGTTACATAATAAGTAAATCTATACCATTTTATAATTGCTGAAACAACAGGGAAAACAACCAAAACAATCGCGAACAAATATTGAAAAATAGATCCTTTATCACCCGAAACAAATAAAATAATGATTGGAATAATGATATTTCTAATTTGTTCTATTAAAACTGATAAAATATATGCTGGATGTTGTCGCTTTGGCTCATACATCATCATCACTGATCCTTGCTAAGTAAACGATTTTATCTCTTAGCTTCTCAGCAACATGGTGTTCTAAACCTTCAATTTCATGTGTGGTAGCTGCCGTGGAAATATTTACAGTAGATAATCCATATCTGCGAAGTAAAGGACCTACTTCAGTCGTAACATGTTGAACCCTAACCATTGGAATAATAATTCGTTTTATGATGAACATACCTTTTTGAATTTCTAGCTCATTTTCGTATATCTCATAAGCTGTATATTTCATTTTTAAAGACGGTAAAAATAAAGTTAAAAATAAAATAGCCGCCAATACAATACCAGTAAGTATCATCAAAACAAATGAAGGAAATGAAAAGTATCTCATCAGAAAATAATAAATGATTGGTAGCGCCAGTAGAGAAATACTACTTAATAATGAAATAATTCTCCAAACAGACCTCATTTTCGGTGATGGTCTTTGAGATGGATCTGCTCTCATTTAATCACCTTTTTCTATCTCATTAATATCTCACTTATATATAATAACATGAGACAAGCTTTTCACAAACCTCCTATTTATCGACAAAACATAATAAAATGTTTAGAAAATTTGATAAAAAAGTTCTAAAAAAAGATGATTGAATTTCACATCAGATTAATTATGAGGGGTTCATGTGGTGAGCCTATTTAGCCAACGACCAACTGAAGGATTTCACCCGACAAAAAGCTCCCACATGAATTTGTTACTCCCAATTGTGTACGATAATATCTTGATTTACAAAAAGTGGTGCACCTGTTTTTTCTATCACATCACGTATTGAATAAGGTGCCATTACTTCATTAAGCCACAATTCACCACTATCTTTTTTCACTTCAATTACAGCCATTTCTGTAATAATCAAGTCAACACATTTAGGCGAGGTTAGAGGTAAACTACATTTTGAAACAATTTTGGGTTCGCCATTTTTATTTGTATGATTCATTAGAACGATCACTTTTTTCGACTTTTGTGCTAAGTCCATCGCCCCTCCGATGCCTGGTACTCTTTTACCTGGAACAATCCAGTTGGCTAAGTCTCCATCTTGGCTTACTTCTAATGCACCAAGCACAGTTAAATCTAATAAACCTCTACGTATGATGGCAAAAGCAATACTGCTATCGAAATAACTTGAACCAGGAATTAGCGTGACAGGTAGACCTGCAGCGTTGCATAAATTTTCATCTTCCTCCCCCTTCCTAGGAGTCGGACCCATCCCTAACACACCGTTTTCAGCGTGGAACATAACAGATGCATCTTTTGCTAAATAATTCGGAATCAATGAAGGAATGCCAATACCAAGATTTACAATCATACCGTTTTTCACTTCTTGTGCTGCTCGTTTGGCCATGACTTCACGGGCAGTTATTTTTCCCAGACCCACTTCCAATCCACTCCTTCCGATTGAACAATATAATGAACAAATGCGCCTGGGACGATGATTTCCTCTGGTTCTAGTGCACCTAAAGGAACGATTTCATCCACTTCTACAATCGTAATATTTCCAGCCATTGCCACATATGGATTCGAATTACGTGCACTTTTGTCAAAAACTAAATTACCAAATGGATCGGCTTTTTTCGCATAAACAATTGAAACATCAGCAGTTAAAGGTGTTTCCACTAAATATTCTTTACCTAAAACAGTAACTCTTTGTTTATTGATATCTATTACACTATCTATTCCAATATCAACAAGAACACCACCCAAACCTACACCGCCTGCTCTTACCCGTTCTATAAAAGTACCTTGAGGACTAAATTCAATATCTAATGTACCATCTGTCATTTGTTTACCCGCGTTCGGGTTTGATCCAATATGCGTTGTAACCATCTTTCTGACTCTTTTGGCTGTTACTAATTGCCCAATACCTACATCTGGAAAACCTGTATCATTTCCTATTAAAGTTAAGTTTTTGACCCCTTTTTCTAAAATGCCTTTTATCAATGTTGGAGGATTACCGATTCCTCCAAAGCCACCAAACATTAGTACCATATCATCTTGAAAGAATGACAAAGCTTCCTCAATATCAATTATTTTCCCAAATGTATTGATTTGCATTAAATGACCCCTTTCACTTCCTGAGATAGTTCATGAAATACCTCTTTTAAAACAATCAATAATTCATCAACTTGTTGCGCTGTGATCACAAGTGGTGGCGAAAGTAAAAAACTATTTTCCAAACGTCCATTAGGTCCACTTACAGCCGGATAAAGTAAAAGTCCTTTATTTCTAGCAATCTCAATAACGTGGGTTGTTAAACTATGTTTCTCAAATTGAGTTTCATCGAGCTCAATTCCAATTAGTAATCCTTCACCACGCACATCAAATATGAATGGAAATTGCTTTTTCCATTCTTTTAATGTTTTCATTATTTTTTTACCTTGTTTTTTGGAATTTTGGACTAGATTATACTTTTCAACATAATGTAATACTGCCAATGCCACACTCGCAGAAAGCGGATTCGCACTAAATGTATGACCACTCATGACAAGTCGACTACCTTCAATTATAGGCTGCATTACACGATCACTAGCAACCGCAGCAGCAATAGGCGTGTACCCCGCAGCTAAACCTTTTCCAAGCACTAAAATATCAGGAACACAATTCCAATGATGAATACCAAACATTTCTCCTGTTCTACCAATTCCGGTCATTACTTCGTCTGCAATAAACAATACATCATGTTTTGTACATATTTCTCTAATTTTTTCATAATAGCCTTTTGGAGGAGTTAATGCTGCACCTGCTGCACCAACAATTGGTTCTGCGATAAAAGCAGCTACATTTTCTGCTCCTAATTTTTGAATTGTCCGTTCAAGCGAAGTCGCACATAAAAGTGCACATCTGCCTTTTTCTAAACCGTACGGACACCGTTTACAATAAGGGGCCTCAACCATTGGATAATCCTCAAGTAAACTAGTAAACCGTTTTCTTCTAAGCGGGTGACCTGACATAGATAATGCACCAATTGTTATACCGTGGTAACTCATCATTCTTGAAATGATTTTCGTTTTTGTATGAATTCCTCTTTCTTGAAAATGCTGAATTGCCATTTTCATAGCTGTTTCTGTTGCTTCGGTCCCACTGTTGACAAAAAAACTCCAGTTCAAATCACCTGGGGTTAGCTCACTTATTTTTTTTGCTAAGTTTTCAGCTGCATCACTAGTAAACTGTGACCTATATACAAATGCCACCTTATTTGCTTGGCCAACCATTTCATCAATAACTTCTTTCACACCATGCCCAATACTTGCAGCCACAGCACCTGATGACCCATCAATATATTTTTTTCCTTGCTTGTCCCATAAGTAGATTGATTCTCCTCGATCAATTGTTGGATAGATTTCTCCTACTAGCGGTTTGATTAAGTATTCTCGCTTAGCCACACTACCTCACCAACTTTCAATTCATCCTTAATACTATATATAGTTGTGCGTGCAAAAAGTTAGACTAGATAAAAAGAAAATACACTCACTTAAAGGAGTGCTAAACAACCATAATGAAACGAAGCAAAAAAAAAGCTTAGAGAATAGTCTCTAAGCTTTTTTTGATACATATATCATTTTATTTTTTATTTCCAAACTTCATCATGACTCGATGGCTTATTTTCGGGAAAAGTGAGTAAATCTTTGCACCAAATCCCATCCATGAAGGCAGATCAACATCGTGTATATCTTGACCAATTAAGGAAATCACCTTTGATGCAACTTTTTCAGGATCAAGCATCATTTTCCGAACAGATTTTGCATAAGTACCTGATTCGTCTGCGATATCAAAAAACGGTGTGTCCATTGGTCCAGGATTTACATTTGTGATGAATATCCCGTCCTTTTCAACTTCCTGGCGCAAAGCATTACTAAAACCAAGTACAGCATGTTTCGAACCAGCATAAGCAGCAGCTTTAGATGTCGCCACTTTTCCTGCTAAAGATGCAATATTGATAATATGTCCTTTACCTTTCAACTTCATAGAGGAAAGTGCCAACTTAGAGCAGCACATTACGCCAAAAACATTCACTTCAAACATTTGCTTCATGTCTTGAAGTGACATTTGTTCAACCGTTTGAAAAAGACCATATCCGGCATTATTTATTAAAACATCTATTCCGTCAAACTGCTCTTCAATTTGATGGAATGCATCATATATTAAATTTTCATCTGTCACATCTACTACAAAATAATGACATTTAACAGGATACATTTCTTCTAGCTTTGTCTTTAGATTTTTCAGTTCTTCTTCTCTTCTCGCAATCAGAACTACATTTGCACCTTCTTCTGCTGCAGAAAATGCTAAGTCTCTACCTAGACCACTAGAAGCTCCTGTGATAACGATTGTTTGATTCCTTAACCTCAAACATTTCCACCTCAATTACTGACTGAATGCTCATTCGCTTTATAAACAAGTATACCATCATTTCTTTCATCTAAACGAATAAAACCAAGATTCTCTAAATAATCTAGTTGACCAATTGTTTCTGATAAAGTAAGTGATAGTTGTTTTTCATAAATTTTTGGAAATAACATCTGACATACTTCAAATGCAGTTAATGGTTGCTTCCTGATCATTTCTAATACTTTTTCTGCTCTAGCTCTTTGTTTTTCTAATCTAATCTCGACTAAACCTTTTACATCAGTAACTGGATCACCATGTCCTGTATATAATTTCGTAATCGGTAACTCAGCTACTCTTTGTAAAGATTGATTATACTGAATTAATGGCTTTGGTCGTTCCAGCTCACCTTCTAAAGGTGGTTCAAGTAACGGATTTGACGACACCTTATCTAATAGTAAATCGCCACCGAATGCAATTCCATCATCTTCACTATATAGAGCAATATGTGAAGTTGCATGGCCAGGTGTATAAAGTACTTTTACATTAAATAAGCTTTCTAGCTGATCGCCTTCACTAATTACATCAGTTAATGAACGTTTGCAAGAGTACGGGATTTTTTTAATAGAACGAGGCATTTTTTGAACAAATAGACTTGGAACACCGTATCTTTTTGCATTTTCAATGAAATATTCATTGTAATAGTCTAAAAAAGATTGTTCTTGTGTTAGATATGGTTTATTTCGTTCATGCCCCAAAATCTTTACATCCTCTTTAAATACTTCAAGAAGTCCAGAATGATCCGGATGATGATGCGTTAAGATAACTTGTTCAATATCCCTTAAATCGTAGCCAATTGACTTTACACCACTTTTTAACACTTCTAAAGTTTCCGGTGTATTTGTTCCTGTATCAATTAAAGTTAATAAAGCACCTTCTACTAAAAAAACATTTACTGTTTTCATCGCATATGGAACCGGAAGAGTAATACTGTGGATTTTATTAGTAGGAATCATGTAATGCCTCCTTATGTAAATCTATATAAAATATATTCTAATATATAAAAGATGAATGACAAACAAATCATTTCTCTATTTTACTATTAACTATACTCCATTTTAATCAACTTATCTAAAATAATAAATCATCTTTCACTAAATTAATAATGTCTTTCTCCTTAAAAGTAAGCTTCATGAAAAAAGTTGGTTGATTTTAGACTCCATCATGTAGGGCGCGTAGAGAGCTTCGTATTAGGTATATACACCTGTATCATCTCACCTGTCCCAATTCTTTCCCGAATGTTTATACTATCTATTCTAGTTAACTTTTAAGAGATTGTTATTTTTCAAAAGTAAACATTTTTCAATATAAACAGCTGTTAAATTAAATATTTAATTAAATTATCATTAAAAAACATTAACATCACCTAAAAAAAAAATAAAATTATTTTTTTAGACGATGTCAACAAGGAATATACAAATCATTTCTCTAATATAAATATCTATTACAATATAGGTGAGGTGAAATGTAATGTTTCTTGGAAAAGTTGCGTTTATCGGTGCAGGTAGTATTGCAGAAGCATTAATAGTTGGATTGCTAGAGAGTGGCTATCTTGAGAGTGATCAAATTGCCATTACAAATAAAGAAGACCTTGAGCGTCTTGATAGTTTACATAACAAGTATGGAGTATTAGCAACTTCAAACAGGCAGCTTGCGATTACAGGTGCTAGCGTTGTGTTTTTAGCTATGAAGCCAAAGGATGTAGGAGCAGCACTTGAACAATGTAAAGATTTAATCAATGAGAAACAACTTATCATTTCATTAGTTGCAGGTGTCTCTATTAATACAATCAGACAATTATTAGGAAAAGAATCAATAAATATTATAAGAGCCATGCCTACAACATCTTCTTTAGTTCGGAAATCAGCTACTGCTATTTCATATAGTGATGAACTACCATTTGAAAAAGCACAGATCGCAAAAAGATTATTTGAACGTGTAGGAATTGTGGCAAAAGTTGAAGAAAACGAATTACACGCAATGACAGGACTATTTGGTAGTGGACCTGCCTATATATATTACGTGGTTGAACAATTTGAAAGAGCAGCAATGTCACTTGGTATACACCGAGATATTGCAAAACCATTTATTCAGCAAACATTAATTGGTTCAATTTCCATGCTACAAGAAACAAATAAATCACCACTGACATTAAGGAAAAAAGTTACTAGTCCAAACGGAACAACTGAAGCAGGTATCTCCGTGCTAGAAGACCGCGAAGTCGCTTCATCATTTTTAAACTGTTTTATTGAAGCAACCGTTCGTTCTAGAGAAATTCAAGAGGAATATGAAAAAATGTTAAAAATTTAAAAGCTTGTCATGACTCTGCTCTTTAGGTAATACAATGATACAGGTAACTGTACGTTGTCCTAAGGAGGAGAGTTTAATTATGAAATTAACAAGCAACGAGGTATTACGAGCTAGCATTAAACGTATTCTCATCACAATCGCTTTAATCATTACACTCATCATTCTAGTAGGGTTTATCACTATTAGTTATATTGTTGGGAATTCGATGGTTGAACCAAAAACGAACTCCAAATCCTACTCTCAATTTGACACAACTCTCCTGTTAATCAAAAAGGACTTCCTTACTAAGTTAGATTCAATCAACCAAACTATTAATTCATTGCTAAATAAAAATGACCACTAGAAGTGGTCATTTCTTGTATATACATATTTCGATAATTTCACCTTTACATTAAACTGGATAGCATTAATAAAACGACCGCCAAAGCAGCATTCATGCACTTCAACTAACGCATGCGTTAGTTCAATAACAATACATCAATAGATATTTAAGTTGCTAATAATCGGAAACGAAAATTTCGTGGAAAAGACGTTTAATCTATTTTATTTAATATTGGTCTTTGATTAGGCAAATTCATTTGTAAATACTCCTGTTGAAGAATGCCGTAGATTCCACAATCCTTGTATTGATTATTTTTTCGAATCATATGTCTAATAATGCCTTCGCGTTTCATCCCTACTTTTAACATGATTTTACCTGATGCAGGGTTATCGATACCGTGTGTTGCCGATATCTTATGAATATTCATAAAGCGGAATGCAAATTCAACAACTGCCTGCAATGCTTCTGTTCCATAACCCTGATTCCACCAATTAAAGCCTATGTCGTATCCAACCTCACAATTTTCGGTATCTTCATTGATATTATAAAGGTCAATCGTTCCGATTAATTCACCACTTTCCTTTAGGACTATTCCCCAATAACAAAACTTATCGCTTTCATATTGTTTAGTAATTTCAGTCAGTCGATTGATTGTTTCGGAAATGGTTTTATGTGGTCCTTTGATTAAATTATCCATTACGCGATGATCTGAGAATATGAAGTCAAACATTCTATTTGCATCATTCATTTCCATTTTCCTTAAAATAAGTCTTTTTGTTTCAATCATTGGTGCCCCTTTGTAGTTAATCATACAATCACCTTCACCTTTTGCAATTTTATTCTTATAGAATTCTATGTTCTAAGTGTACCTATTTTTCAATTTTCAGTAAATTGGGGGAATTTTCTCTTCTCTCATTTCATGAAAATTTCCACCATATTTTTGGCTTAATTTATGATAATTCAACTAATTTCTAATTAAATTAAACCGCATGTTAGTCCAATAAAAAAAGCCGCATTTGCGACTCGTGTTCTTATTGACTTAACGCATGCATTAATTGAATTAGGTTGTTTAGAAATTTAGAAAATCAAAAAAAACAACATTTGAATCAATAACCAATACTTAATCAATATTTTTTGTTAGATTTTCAAAAAATTTTGCTACATGGAATCCATCTACTGTAGCATGGTGAGATTTAATAGAAATAGGTATAGATAATCTCCCGTTCTGTTCAGTATACTTTCCAATAGTTAATATTGGTTTCAAATAACAAGAAGAATTAGCGATATTTAAAGAAAAATTATCAAAACTCACCCAAGGGATAGCAGATATATCAAAGGTGTTTAAAGGTTGTTTATCTTTAGGAAACATTTTATCCGAGCCCACGTAATTTCCAACTTCTGTTTTATAAGCAGCTTGAAATTCATCCATACTTTCAAATTTATCTAACCAAATACATTGAAATTTTTCTTTTTCTTTATCAAAAATAGTAAATGCCGGAACTAGGTAATCCCAACATACTAACTCATCTTCAATAAGATCATAACGGTAATTTTCGATAGAGTTAATAGATTTCGTAATATTAAAAATCATATAGGCATAGAAGCTATAATTATTTTTTTGGCAATATTCAACGGCATTAGTTACATCTATTTTCGTTGTCATTTCATGAGTAACATTTACTGGAAAGTAATAATTATAATATTCTTTTCTCTCCCATTTTTCTAATTCTACTACACGATATTCAGACATTACTTCACTCCTAACTTGTAAAAATATCATTTTATCTAATGAATTTCTTATTAAACTTTCCCGCCAGATAAGTAGCAAGGAGTTGTTTAAACAATCAGGTTCTACTATTGCTGAGCGTTAGTTACATTAGGAAAATTACATACATTACTATTTTATCTATTAATTAATTATTTCTGAAGTCAAATTTATCATTAGGAACATTTAAGGTATGTCCGTTAATAACTACTGTATCATTATCTATCCAATTGATATCCGCAGTGTTCTCATGATAATTCCAATATATATTTTTAGTTTTATTATTTCGTTTGTTAAATACTAATTCTCCACGTATGGTATATGAAGTCGTTGCTCCTCCACTATTTGTGTATGCTTTTAGAGTATAGACCCCGTTTGGAGATGTTTCCTCTGTAAGGTAATCTCCTTTTGGCAATCTATTCATATCAAAAAACGCCCAGTATACTCCATATCCTAAGAGACCGACAAATAATAGACTGCCTAAAAGAATTATTTTTACTGTTTTAAGTCTTTTATTTTGCCATTTCTGTTTATTTTCTATTATTTTAGTAGTCAAATACCGCACCTCATATTAAACCAATTTACAGATATTGTATCAGAAAATTTTATTATTAAATTATATTTATCTAAAAAACAACATCTGATATAAATCACTTCATAAAAAAAAGCTGCAAATAAGCAGCTCATGTTGCTAAACTAACGCTCTCGTTAGTTTAATAAGAAGTTCGCTTAGAACTCCAATTTTTAACTTTTCTTACTAACTCATTTACGAATTGTTCTTTACCTAATTGATATTCTTTGGTGTTATCAGGGAACTGTACTGCTAATTTTATTTTTAAATCCCCATAACTTTTAGCAACTGAAGGGTGTTCAATCAAATACGCTTTAAAATCTAAGTGAGTCTTAATATTTTCATTTCCAACTTGGAAGATATGTACATGATGCGTTCTATTTTCTTTACCTTTTGGAAAATATCTTCTACCAGATATACCATTCTCTCCACGTGGTTCATACCCAAGTAACCCCAATTTAACGTTATACTGATCAATTAATTCAATATTATTTACTACTATTAAAATATCTATAATTGGTTTCGCGAAGCCGATCGATTTAACTGATGTACTCCCTATATGGTAAATATCAATTAATTCATCATTAAGTATATCTCTTAGGATCTCGGCTTCATTTTGGTATGAGATTTCCCATTCTGCTGTCCATGGAACTATGTTTGTTTTTCTCAATAAATCATCCCCAAATTTTTATTGATGCAAATGAACAAAAGCATGATTAGTAGCTCGATACAACCTTATTCTTAAATCAAATTAATACATTATTAATTTCTAAAAGAATTTTAACTAATAGGAACTGAAATTCCACTGCATTTGCTCTTATACTAAAGCTGAGCGTTAGTTGAATAAGATTTCTTTTATCGCTATTTGCCATTAAGCATCTCATTAATTAACTTTATCAAAGTGTCATTTTTGGAGCTTAAAATTTTATATTTTTTCTTACTATTCATTTCATTAACAACTACATATCCTTTATTATTAATAACAATTGAATAATTGCTCGAATTATGAGCTATTGCAATATCAAACGCACTTGTTTGACTTTGTATATTTGTCTCACCAAATACTCTTCGATACTTGCTCATCTCTAATAAATTTATGAAATAATCTACTTCTTTTTCTTTAATTTCAATATTTTTAAACTCAGCATCTTTCTTTTCATCAAACCGCACAATGAAAGCTATCTTTTCTACATTTTTCAATTCAGGAAATACGTTATTTGCATTTATAGGGCGAAAATAATATATTGTACCAATCATTACAATGATACAAAGAATAAATATTAGGTTCTGTATAAAATTGTTTTTCTTGGTCAATTTCCTCGCCCCTTGTGGTATCAATGACAAAAAATCCCGCTAATGTTCCTTTTTGTTATTTAACTAAACTGGCATTTAGCACAGTAAAAAAATCGAATAAAACAGTCGATCATATTGTTGAACTAAAGCTGAGCCTTAGTTGTATAAGGACTGGAATCAGATTAAACGTCTTATTGTTATTTATTTTCTATTTTTAATTGATGAGAGATGTTCTTCTTTTAGTATTGAATACATTTTTAAATCTTGATGTTTCCCTTTCGCGAACAGCCCTTTTCTAATAATCCCTTCAAAAGACATTTCTGCCTTTTCCATTACTCGTGCTGAACCAATATTTTCTAAATAGCATCTTGCTTGAATACGAACTAAGTCCATATTGTTAAAGCCAAATTTAATAACTTCCTTTGCGGCTTCTGGCGCGATACCCATTCCCCAATAATCCTGAGAAAGACAATATCCGATTTCAGCAACTTTATGTTGTGTTTCCCATGTGACAAATTCAATCGTTCCAATAAATTTTCCGTTTTCTTTATATTCGATACCCCAATGAACTAATTTCTTGTTTTCCCAATGGCTTATTATCCGTTCAATAGAATCCTTTGTTTCCGATAAAGAATTGTGAGGATTCCAAGAAGAGTACTTGGGCACTTCCACATTAGAACAGTATGAATACATATCTTCTACATCTTCTAAAGTTATCTTCCTTAGTTTTAGTCTTTCTGTTTCTAATATAGGAAAATCGCTAAATATTTTATCTATTTCCAAATAGCCACTCTCCTTTAAATATTACTAAAAAATGATTTGTACAATATTTCTATACAAGAGGCACTAATTCCTTCTACCACTAAATTGGCAAAAAATTGTATAAGAAATAGAGCTGCAGATGCACCTCGTGATATTCAAGGCAATCCTGATTGGTCAGATCCAAAATTGCGACCCGTTATCTTAAATAACTAAAGCTAAGCGTTAGTTATTTAAGATATTTATTTATATTTATAGTAGTTATCTATACATATGGATAAATGATATTTATATATTTTAAATGTTTACTGGTTTCTTTCAAAACCTGATACTTTTATTACAATTTAACAAGTACTTATAATGGTCAAATGAAATCGAACTTTCGTTATAATGGGCAACTATACTCTTATTTTTATTAACTGAATAGTCACGTTGCCAATTCGCTAATTCAGCCAAATGATTAAAATTCGGTCTTGTTACTAAATTAGTCAGGTAGGCTGACCGATATGCTCTTGGCCTTCTCATTTTATTTAGGACATAAATTATTTGATCAGCTGTTAATATTCCTAAACCATGTCCAAAATAAGTACCATCACCTAAAACAACCGCATTTTCTCCTCTCCACTCAGGGGTTAACGGATTAAAATCCGGATTATTAAAATATACGATATCACCTGGAAGAAAACGCTCATAATGTGAATTTATACCGAGGTCAGGATCAGCATGCCAGCCGTATAAATAAATGTTTTGAAAGATTTGATTAAATAAGTATTCGCCGATAAGATTTAGGACCGCATTGTAAATGATAATGACCATTCCGGTTGCACATTCAAACGCATAATATGGACTGTTAAAGTAAATATCTTTAATCGCATCAGAAGGTCTTACACCTTCCCTCAATAGGAATCCTCCGTTTCTCATTAAATGCCAGTACCTTGGATTACATCGAGATCTTGCAAATACTTCAAACCTCACTCTACTTTGATACATAGCTCTTGCACTTAAAATAATATTATTTCGCAACATATGTTCAAACTCATAAATAGATCGATATGCATTTACTGTTGGATCTTCATTCATCCGTTGATTAATCATTCTTACAATACTGTCAGACGGCCCTTTGTCACTTTGTTGACTGGGCATCTCTAAAAAATGATTCATAATATACCTCTTTTCAACATCTAGTATTAATTTTCATTTATACCCATCATATTCAAACATCGTTTTGAAGTGTATAATCGCCTAAGCTTTCCCAGTGGTTCTTTTTTGTTTAGCACAAATTTAAAGATGAACTGAAGATTCAATGTAAACTTAGCCATGAAAAAACTGCACCTTCAATTGTAAGTTGTGTCTTACAATTGGAGGTACAGTTTATATTGTCTAAAAATATCACAATGTCGACTTATAATTTTGTTCAACTAACGTATGCGTTAGTTGAACAAAATTACTCATTAATACCTATCTTTATGTAATTAATACCAATAAAAAAGAATATCAAACTAATAACCAGTGGAATGAGCCCAATAGTAAATAAAACCGAACCGAAAGGACCTAAACGCCAGTAATAGTCTGCACCGTATGGTTTAGCTACATATAATGAGTAAACTGCTGCTGTAATAAGTGTCATTCCACACAAATGAATGCTGATAAAATTCCTACTCCACCAATAAAAAGGTTGAAATACGCTTTGTTTAATTAGTAGATAATTGGTTCTATTTCTTGATACCCGTATTCAATTAATAATTCTCTTAATTGTTCGATAGACATCTTTTTATAATATGAGCCGACTATTCCTTCTTTTAATGGTTCTTTGGCTAGTAGTTTGAAATGATCATCATAAACTTTTACAATTGTATCTTCTTCTAAACTTGGTTTTATAAACTTCGCTACCCAATCGGTTCCCTTGCCCACTTTGTTTCTTGAAAAACAAATTTCCATATGATCCTTATGCAAAGTATCATCAATCTTTGCCTTATTTTTAACGACTGTGAACACTAATTCATCATGTAATAAATTCTGTTGCATATAAGTATAGCCTCCATATTTTTCAATTTGATTTAATATAGTGAAACTAATAATTTAATTCAAAATATCCTAGCAAAAGTTGCAACTACTTTCATTGTAGGTATTTTTTCCAAAATAAAAAAAATAATTTATCTTCCTTACGAAACTCAACTGCCAGTTACTTGAATAATAAAAAAGAGCTGCCGTAGCAACTCATGATGTCCAACTAAAGCATGTGTTAGTCTGATAAATTGATTTAGTAATATTGTATCTTCTTAAAAGATCTCTCTTACTTTAAGCCAAAATCTGATTATTTAATTTCAGAAGTGCTCTCTATTAATTCAGAATAATAATGTACAAGTTGAGGGTACTCTTTTACCTCTTTTTTACCTAATTCGCTAATACTGTAAGTTCCCCTTTTAATCCTAGTAAACCATCCATAATAGTTTTTATTTAAGATTGATAATGTCTTTTTTCCAGTACCAATATTACGAAGTGCTTTAGGCGATAATGGGCCAAAACGTTCAAAGCAGCAAGCAATATGAATACAACTTTCCTTATAAGCAGTCATAATTTTTGTTTTGTTACTCCCACCGATATTATGGTCTCCATTTCTACCCTTTATTTCATCTAAAAGTCTTTTCCTTTCATTCCTATTCATTTGCATACTTTTTTTACGATCAAAATGCGATGGTGTAATTTTTATTTCCACCTGTCCTTTGCTTTTTAGGAATGAAACGATTATTAGTCCTAACTCTAGCCTTCTTATTAAATAACAAATATTTTTCCATTTCTTAGAGTAAAGACTGTAATTAGGCTTAGGAATAGCTATATAAACATTTTCCGATAAACGCTGTCTTTTGGTCGCTTGTATTAGAAGTTCCACACTTAGATTAAGTTTTAATTCAACAATAATAAGTTCATTCTCTTTCACAGCAATCAAATCACAATGGTTGACCTCCCCATAAACCTCATATTCCCGTTGAATAAAATAATTTTGAATAGGCTTATATAAATCAACTTCGTATAACTTTGCCGTTTTATTTTTCATTTTTGTAAAATACTCCCTCAAATTATTAATTTAAGTATAATACAATCCTGATTTTTTAGTTTTTTAAATTCTGTTAATTTGCTAATAAAATTTAATAATAAAAGCCGCAATTGTTTTGTAATCAACAATTACAGCTTTGTGATTTTTCATAATTACTATTTTTCACTCTTCTTGTACAAATAACGCACCAGATAGTTTAAGAAGAAATCTTTAAAATTAGAGATCTAAATTATTTAAAGTCCCATTCAATATTTATCTGATTTTCTCCGCCAACTCTAAAATAATTCCCTCTGGACCACGAACGTAACATAACTTATAACTTTCTTCATATTGCTGTATCTCACTAAAGATTTCCGTGCCCTTCTTTTTCAATTTTGCAACAATAGCTTCAATATCTTCAACAGCAAAGCAAATATGTCGGATACCCAGCGTATTTGCAAAAGGTTGCTGAATATCTTTTTCATCTGACGGTGTATAAAATTTGACTAGCTCTATCCATGTCTGACCATCTGGCATCCCCAATCCTACACATGCCGTCTTAACATCATTAAGCCCAACTATTCTGTCCAACTGTTCTCCATCCATTTCCCATTCAGCATGCAATTCAAGTCCTAAATCAAGAAAAAACGCTTTAGCCTCTGAAAGATTATTTACGTTTATACTCACATGATCTATTCTGTTAATTTTCATATCTTACCTCCTATGTTCCTGTTATTTTCAATACCTGTATTCGTGTAAGGTTTGTTTGAAATCCTAATTCGCTTAAATCAGGAAAATATCCTTCTTCAACAAATCTGCCATTTAGCTTAATAAAAAAATCGACTATACAGTCGATCAAGTTATATAACTAACTCATGCGTTAGTTGTACAAGACTTTATTTTGATTTGGAATAATAGTTCTGAAGTAATGACTAATTTTATCGGACATTATCCACCTATTATTTTATTTTTAATTGCAATCCTTCAATTTTCACTTTAATAGGCTTTAAATCTTCTTTTTTTCTACTATATACTTTATTTGAACTTGCAAAATTTACATCCACTATAATCTCGTATGTACCTTTTTTATTTTTAGTAATAACTTCTTTTTCGGATATTACATCACCTCTTTTTACATTTTGATCATTGCCGTGAATAGGATAAATTATTTCATCTATATTTTGTCTATGTTTTTTTGTTATCGAATAATTAAAATCTTTGCCATTGCTTCTATGTATTAAATATGTTTTCTTCGTTCCAATATATTCAATAGAGCTTTCTAGTTCTATTTTTTTACCAACTTCCACTTCTTTTGGAGTTTTGACAGTTATGACAAAATCTCCATTTGTTACTTTGGTTGTTACCTTTTCATTAGAGATCTCAGGTTTTTTTGAACATCCGTTCATAACAAATAGGCACACTGTTAATACTAACAATGGATTTATTCTTTTAATAAAATGCATTTACTTTTTCCCCCATTCATTATTTAACGATTAACTTTAATCCATTAATTTTCATTTGAACTCTCTTACCATCTTCTATATCTCCACTTACTGATTCATCAAAACTAGTAATAACCGCTATATTATATGTACCTTTTTTATTTATTTTATAACCTTCTTTTTCAGATAAGACATCCCCTGTTTTTAGTTTCGTTTCCATGCCAACACCTGCGTAGGCTGTATCATCATCAATATTTTGTCCATGTACATTCGTTATCACAAAATGAATATCTTTGCTCCCATGAAGTAAATAAGTTTCCTTCTCTCCAATATATTTAATTGAACCTTCTAATTCGAATTTATCACCCATTCTAACTTCTGTGGGTGTTTTTATTTGCAATACAAAATTTCCACTTTTTAATTTCGTAGATTCCTTTTTTTTGGAAATTACTTGTTCGTTTGAATCATTTGAACAAGCAGTAATAATAGATAAACACATTACTAACGGAAATAATTGCTTTATTCGATTTTTAATGCTCATTGTATATTCCCCCTTTAAAAATTAGACTAACAAAATATCAATTTGGCTTATATAAAAAGTTTTTCAATTGTATCCTACTATTTAGCTAGCAATCTTTCATTACTTCAAGACAGTGTTTAGTATTTTACTTAATTTTCTCAATAATGTCATTCAAATTTCAAAGGCATATTAGCCTATTTATTATTGTACTTTATTTACCTCTTCCATAAGTGCAATAAAAAAAGAGTCGCAGAAAGCAACTCATAGTCTTGATCACTAACACATGCGTTAGTTAATTAAGAATGTAAACTTCTTCATATTAAAACTGCACTTAAATTGTTTGATGGTTTCTAACAATTTAGGTGCAGTTTAAAACGCAGGGCTTTTATTTTTTTTTCAAGACAAATTAACTATTTAAAAAGATGGTGGTATACTCTGTGGGAAATGAAATAAATTTTCTGGATCATATTTCGCCTTTACTCTTTGCAGCCTTTCAAAATTAGAGCCGTAATATGCTTCTCCAAAATTTTCAATATTTTGGTCTGGAACATTGACATATGAACCCGTTACATATGGTTTCATCTGCTGTCTAACGCTTTCAACTGATTCAAGATTCATAGTTTGTTGAGCCTTCTTTTCCCAACTAGCAGTCCATTCTGTATAAAATAATGGTCTGCGCCAAAAAAAGGCTGTTTTGTGCTTAGGAACTCTGCTTATAGCACCACCCCAATTTATAAAAAAGAAATTGGCTTCTGTCCCAGTTGCTTCTTCTAAAAATTGCTTCATAATTGCAATAGGTTTTTCAGACCAAAGATTAAGTCCCCAAGCCGAGGAGAATTTAACACTCTGATCAGATCTACCAGGGATTGGTTCGTCAGGGTCTAAGAAATCAATAGCGTCTGGATAAGGTAATGTTTCTATGATTATTTCTGACGGGGTTCCAGCATTTGTTAAAGGTTTCAATAATTTAATCAGCTCAGTTTTTGAACCCTGGAAAATTCCTTCTGCATGACATAGACCATTTATTTTACTGTAAATCTCAAGTAAACAACCTAATCGTTCATCCACAAACGGTGCCCATCGCTGCCAAGCTCTAAAAACCGTTTCCAATTGTTCCCATGGCCAAATGATATTAAAAACGGTTGTTGTTTTAGGGGCACGACGAACTTTGAACGTGTATTCAGTATTATATCCAAAATTACCTCCCCCTCCGCCTCTAGAAGCCCAAAATAAATCCTCATTTCGGTACTGATTTGCTTCAAGAATTCTACCTTTTGCATCCACCGTTTTCAATGCAACGAGGTTATCACTTATCAGACCTATCGATCGTGAGAGTACTCCAAATCCACCCCCCATCGTAATTCCTCCGATGCCAACGGTTGGGCTGTCTCCAAAGGGAGCCATAAACCCTTCTCGAGCTAATCCTTTTACTAGTGGGCCCACGTGAATACCTGTTTGTACGGTTGCAGTTGAATTCATTTTATCTAAGTGTACGTTCTGCATGTCACTCACATCAATAACAACACCCCCCTTTACTACTGAGAGGTTCTTATCAAGAGCATGCCTGCCACTTCTAACACGCAAGGGAACATTATTCTCACGGGCCCAAATAATGGCATTACTTACATCGAATTCATTTTGAGCAAAAACAAAGACATAAGGTAAGGTATCAACATAGGGATTCCAATTCTTAACGGCTTCTTTATAGCCGGGGGCTCCTTTAAAGATTACTCGACCTGTTAACTGTGTAGATCCCATGCACTTCACTCCTTATAAACACTTTTGTACATTTTATATTTTATGAATTATTTTACAATCAATGTTAAAAAAGTAAAAAAGTGGATTCCTCATACAAGTGACTACACCAAAATCTAAACCTCTCCTAACGCAATCATATCCCTTCTATACTTCATTTTTACGATGAAAGGCTCCTATTTCCTTATAAAGAAAGTAATGACTAAAGTAGTTCGTCGTTCCTAAAATTTAAATCAGTTTTCCATTTAAAATATCAATATTCCCTATTCAACTAATACTGCCAGTTAGTCCAATAAAAAAAGCCGCATTAGCGACTCGTGATCTCGTTCAACTAACGCATGCGTTAGTTACATAAGAATTCTTTATCTAAGATAGAATATACTTTTGAGTTTGTATTTTTCCCGTTAATAATTACATTAGACCTTAAAGTTCCTTCATAGGTCATTCCAATTTTCTGCATTATTTTTTCTGAAGCGATATTGTCTTCTGCACAACTCCCTTCAACTCTGACCAGGTTTAATTCCTTAAAGCAAATTTCAATCAGTTTATTAAGAGTTTCCGTTACAAAACCTTTACTCCAATAGTTACTATGTATTACAGCTCCTAAAAAAGCCTTTTTATTCTCTAAATCTAATCCATATATACCTGCATTACCAATAATTGTTTGTTCTTCTTTATTTACAATAGTATAAACAAGACCTTTTTGTTCCTTAACTAAATTTATAAATCTTAATATTAATTCCTCAGTTTCTACCAATTTAGTATGTCTTTCTCTAGGTACATATTGTGTTGTTAAATCATCACTATATACGATAAATAAGTCTTTTGAGTGTTCTAATGAAACTGGTAATAGCTTTATTCTCATAGATTCAATTAATCCATTTTCCATTAAGTTCTCACCTCATAATTTATACTAATGTACTTTTAAAAATTTCATCATTCAAATAAAACTTTATTGAACTAAACTGCCATTAAAATAATAAAAAGGCTAGCGAAACAGTCTTAGTTCTCTGCAACTAACGCTCTCGTTAGTTGTATAAAAATAAATGATTCTATAATTATTTTCTTCAATATATACGAATTCCCCTTAACTTAATTTTTCTAAGTTCAATAATATTCAGTACATATTACATTTCGTCAACTTATTGAATATACCTTTTCTAATTTAACTCTGCTGCTATCAAGCTTAATAAAAAAATCGACTAAACGAAAAACGCTTGGATCTCCCAAGCGTTTTTCGTTTAGTTATCGAGTTGTCTAATTGTTTTTTCTTACGAAGGATAGGATACCGACGATGACCACCATTATATGTGTTAATAAAAAAGTATAAACATTAAAATAGATGCTATTTGTATACTGATTAAACCAACCAAAACGGTAAATTCTTGAATCAGGATTAGAAGGTGTTCCACCTAAAGCAACGAAGAGTTCACTTGTATAATCTACTAATATAAAGATCAATACTGTAAAGCATACGATAAAACAAGATAGAATGACTGCTATTTTTCTATTTTTTGTATTGTTGGCTATTTGCCTTGCCTGTTTATATGTTAAGAAGTAACTCGTAATAAAAATCGGCGAGAAAAACAGTATAGCTAAAATAGCAAGATTCCCATTCCCCGAAATAACATTAGGTTTAATCGTAAATACGTTTTCTATGAGATAGAAACCAAGAAAAGAAAGGAAAAGACTGACGCTCCAGAAGATTTCTCTTTTTTTCATATTCCCGCTCCATTCAGCCAATCTATACTATGTTTTTTCTGAAAATTCTATGCTCAATGACTATTTATATTCCTTAAAAACCAGTTTCTTTTCCATATATTCAGCAACCTATTCCTTATGTAACTAAACAAAGCTAATATTCTGTGGTTTTTTCGAGAAAACAGTTAGATAGTAAGTTCCTTCATATAAATAGCTGTTTGAGAATGGGGAAACATTCCCACATTTTGGTATAAGCGGTTAGCATTTGTTAGGCTATCAGTATCTACAAACAATAAGATTGTTTTTTGTTTACGTTGGTATGCTAGCCCGAATATATGAAGTAGCATTGCCTTACCTATTCCATGTTTTCTATAATCACTTTTTACTCCTAGTAAATCAATAAATAACCCATCATCTTGCATCCTACTCATTAAAAATCCTACTGGTTTAGAATCCTTCCACGCAATAATCCAAAGGCTTGGGTCGTATCCTTCACCCTGTTTTTGAGAAATCCATGTTGATGAATCTTTTTTGGTATAACCCCATGCATCTCGGAATGTCTCGTCATATAACGAGAATAGAGTATTTTCATCATAATTGGCTTGAAAGGATTGTAACGTTATTCCCTCTGGTAATAGCGGTTGAATTGGTTGACCTTCTAATTCGATTTTCATTCTTTCATACAACCTGCTGAATCGATATCCCCTATTCTCTACCAGATCCCTAGCAGCGGTATTAGTAAAAGGAATTTGGTTCATTAACTTTTGCCCACCATCTTTACCTTTAGCTAAAACCTTTGCTCGTTCCTCTACTTTCTTTAATAAAACTGAACCAATTCCTTGATTTTTATACTGAGGGTGTACAAATACACAAGTATCCATTCTGTTAGCCCCTGTTATCTCAACAAAACCATATCCGATTATTTCGTTAGTTGTCGAAAGTACAATCCAAGCATCTGTTTCAATCTGTATAGAATTCCACATATCCAGGACATCTGACAAAGTAATATCTGGTTCACCTATTTCCTCAATATCACATAATGACACCAAATCAGTAATCGATTGAGCATCTTCTACTGTCGGATGTTTAATACTAAACTTTTGTACTTCTTTTTCCATTTATTGCTCTCTCCCTTTTTCCAGTAAGTAACATAACTAACGCATGAGTTAGTTACATCAGGATTTACTTTTTAAATTCTTTGTACTCGTCAATATAAAAAGCAACATAACCACAATTTGGGCATATAGCTGCTTTTGTTTTTGCTGATATATTATTGAAAAATCCTTTACCTTTTTGACTAATTTTAATACCACTCAAGTCACCTTCAACAGTTACTTTACATTCTTCTATCATTTCAGTTTGGCATTGATTACAAATCCTTTTCATATCAAACACTCCTATTAGTTTGATTAATAAATTTATCTATTAACCTATTTCGACAATAAAGTGTTGCTTTCCTTGTTCAATTATTCTGCCATTTAGAGTAATAAAAAAATCGACTAAACAGTCGATCATGTTGTTCAACTAACGCATGTGTTAGTTGTATAAGGAAACTAATTATTTTGATTATCAATCTTTTTTAATACAACTCTATGTTTTATATTGCCATTACTCTGGTCACCCTTTAATTATGGTATTCAACATCTCCAAATAGTGCGGATTGTACATAATACCCAGTACATTACCAAATGGATCAGTTACGGAAGCCGTGATAAATCCCGCCTCACCTCGATGTGTGAGCGGTTCGTATTCTTCCGCTCCCATTTCCTTCAACTTGTTAAGTGTGGCTTTCACATCGTCTACGTGCCAGTACATGATGACACCACCAGGGCCAGCCGTTGCTTGCGTAGGAGCGAAACGACGATTGATCAGACCCAGTTCGTGCTGGTAGTCTCCAAGTCGAAACTCGGCATAGGCTAGTTGACCACCTGGTCCTGACCGTTCAAAGTAAGGCGCAATGCCCAGCAGCTCCGAGTACCACGCCTTTGCCGCCTCCATATCATCTGCCCAGTAATTAATAGTCGCAAATCCCCGTAATGTTTGTATTTTGCTCATACACAACTTCCTCCAATGACAAAATTATTATTGGTTTACAGAATGAACAATACCAAATTAAATATCGTATTCTATTACCTCTATTAAATTCATTAAGAAAAGCCTAGTTCTTTGTTAATTCAGCTTTATTGCTCATTACATAATAAAAAAGGTGAGTGCCAAACTAGACCTTCTTGTTCTTCAACTAACGCATGTGTTAGTTGTCAACAAAGTTAAACATAATTAATATTTATGTATTCAAAGATTATCACTTAAGTTTGAACCACTTTGTTAATTCATTACTAAAAATAATACATACTCCAATTAACAATGTAATAATTGGAATCCATATTACACCTTCGATTTGTGCATAATTATTGTCACTATTTAGACAAATAGCACTTGAATTACATATTGTTTTACTTAAACTTTCTACAAGTGGAATGAGAAAAAACATAAATAGAGAAATTAATACATAAATTGCCCCTACTGACTTTTTCAAATACTTGACCTCCTTTTTTAATTATTTATATAAGACCCACTTTATTTTTCCATTATATGTTAATTCTTGTCTTTGAATGATATTCCCTTCTCTTCGATCTTTCTATGTTTAAATAAACTACCAGTTTGAACAAAAAAAGGCTGCTAGGCAGCTTTTCGTGTTGCAACTAACGCATGCATTAGTTGAACAAGGCTTTCCATTAATTACGTTTGTTTTTTGATTCATAAGCTTTAACAAATCGTGCAAACCAATAAAACGCAACTATTGGCAAAACATACATTTCTAATTCCCCGAGAATATATAATGACATCTGTACCTACGAATATTGTAATTTTTTCAATTATTCGGCAAAAGTCTTTTAATCACCTTTTTCAAAAATACATTCGATTAAGTGACTTTTAAAATGAAAAAAGCCGCATTTGCGACTCTTGATTCTGTTGAACTAACGCTCTTGTTAGAAGAATTTAAATTAATATTAGTTTTACTTTTTCTTGCCAATGTAGAGTAGATGAGAGGAAATCCCAAGAATATAAGGGTCCGTTGCTTTTTCTTTAATTAATTTAATAATTTTTTCTACCTCAGTTTCACCTTTGTCTCTCCAATAATTCCAACTATCATTGCTTAAAATAGCTCCTACATTTGAACCAATTAAATCCACACTTTCAAATCCTTGCGTTTCCATAAAAGGATTGATGTCTTCAATATTAAAATAATATGCGCCTGTAAAACGTCCCTCATCTGCGTGATTGAAACAACCAGATTGAGAAAATTGAAGAATAGTATCAACTTTATCGTTTGGCTTCCAATTATTTGGAGATAAGAGTGAATTAAATATGTGTCTGATTCTAGGCATAAAAGCAACAAAAACAAGTCCATTCTTTTTAGTTACTCTATATAACTCTTGAACCGCTTGAATACGGTCATTTTCTTCCTGTAAATGATACATAGGACCAAGCATTAATGATGCATCAAACTGTTCATCTTTGAACATATTAAGCTCTCTCGCATCAGCAGTATAAAAACCATCAAATTGTCCTTCTAATTGAAATTCCTGAGCTTTATTTTTTGCAATTCCAACTAATTTTGGTGTTAAATCGGTTAATGTTACCTTAAAACCCTCTTTAGCAAGCTCCATTGAGTATTTTCCAGGTCCAGCGCCATTATCAAGTATACATCCTGTTTTAGGCAAATATTTTTTTATAAAATGCCAGTTAACTTGGAACTCTATCGGTTCACGTTCAAGCCTTCCCCATTCATCAAACTGATTATAATAACTTATAATTTTGCTCATAAAATTCCACCTACTATTTTCATTGTATAATTCCAATTCAACATAAAACCATTTCTATCCTTCTTTAACCAAAACTGCTAGTTAGATCAATAAAAAAATCGACTAACTAAATAGTCGATTTTCTTGTTCAACTAACGCATACGTTAGTTGTATAAGAGAATAAAGAAATTGTTAAATTAATTATTTTATATTAACCCCATAAATTTAATTTTTAAAATCAAAAAAATTATATATAGCCTCTATTGCTTGTTTAATTCGCTCGTCAGCTACTTTATCAATTTCAACGAAATGCAATCCTTTTTCGATTAAAATATTTTGAAACCGTTCATGCATATACTCACGCTTATGACCAAAATTTCGTTGTATTTCTTCTTTATAAGGTATTGTAGGTTTCAGTAACAGAACAAGGTCCCAATTTGATTTCTCTGATAATAGTTCAACACTTGGATGCACTTTACCAAAATATTCTTCACTATATATTTTAGTCGTCATACTATCTGTATCTGCAAAAAGTAGTTTATTGGCAACTTGAACACCTTCTTCAATTTGTTTATGTTGCTCTTCAGCAAAAAGAATTAAATCACTATAGTTAAATTCATTGTTATTATTTTCGATCCATTCTCTAGCAAACTCTTGTACTCCAATCGTTCCAAAGTGGTTTGCAAGTTGTTTAGTTAGCGTACTCTTGCCACAACTTTCACCACCATGAATAAGAATACGTTTAACAAAATATGGTTTTACGTGATTTGGAATATAGTCCCATACCTCAAAAGGGTTATTTCGTACCAGCGTACCTGAAACTGGAAATACTCTTCTCTCTTTGTCTACTAGAATATGTTTTGCACCTACACATTCTGCTAATTTGTATCCGTAATCTTCAGAAGAAAAAACAAAATCAATTTGCTCAGGATGATGGCGCTGCACAATTTCTGTCCAAATATCCCAAAACTGAGGATGTTCTATAGGTTCTTGTGGAACAACCTCCTTAAAATGGATAACTTTGACTGTTGGAAATGCTTTTTTTACCCACTCATACCTAATGTTTCCATCGATTGGTTCGGTTGGCAAACTACAAACGAGAACAGTCACTTCATTACAAGTATCAACAGCTGTTTGAATAAGGTGACAATGACCGCGGTGCAGTGGCATAAACTTACCCAGAATAAACCCCTTTGTCATATTCTTTCCTCCATTTAACAACACCTAAAATACAAATGATTAAAAATACAAAATATGTAAAGCTTATTGTATAAAGTCCTTTGTATGCATACAGTCCAACTGATAAAATATCCACTAGGATCCATAGATACCAATTTTCAAATTTCTTCGAAGAAAGTAGGACTTGAGCAACTACACTTGTTGTTGCAATAAATGAATCTAAATATGGTACACTCGCATCTGTGTATTCATTTAAAAGATATCCCCATACAAATGATAAAATAGGTGTCAAAATTATTACCAAAATCCATCCACTTAAATTAAGTTTTGTTGTTGGACGAACGTTTTTCTCACCACGATTACGTAACCAATACACCCATCCGTACAAACTTAATATGAAAAACATTCCTTGTAACATCATATCTGCATATAATTTTGCATCGTAGAAGATTAGTAAAAACAAAATTATATTTATAATTCCTGTTGGATAGGTCCAAATGTTTTCTTTCGCAGCTAGGTATATACATATTAGTCCAAATAAACTTGCTAATATTTCAATTAAAGTAGAATTTGTAATATAAGAGATCGTAATAAATATTGCTAAAATTATAAAATTTATTATTTTTTTCATACATCTTTCCTTTCTCATTTAAACTTCCTTTTAACTTCATGAAAACTGATAATTTACGTGGAATACTATTTTCATCGTACAGTTCCGCTATATTTTTAACAGATCAAAGGAATATTTAAATGTATATACTTATCTCATAATCAATTAAAGTG
Source organism: Gottfriedia solisilvae (assembly GCF_002128405.1). Classification (GTDB taxonomy): domain Bacteria; phylum Bacillota; class Bacilli; order Bacillales; family Bacillaceae_G; genus Gottfriedia; species Gottfriedia solisilvae. Next base: position 578,797 of record NZ_NETJ01000002.1, on the reverse strand, counting down.
CTCATTAATTCTAAAAAAATAGGACTGACAAAACAGTCCATCTTGATATTCAAATTACTCATGCGTTAGTAGAAGAAGAACTTTGCAAAAAACTTAATTAAATGAGTTTTCGTTTTTGTTAGAACTAAGTTTATTTTTTTCTTGCCAAAATTGAATAAGCGCTTCGTGCATTTCTTTTGGTTTTTCAATCGTAATCCAATCTATGCTACCACTATATCTCCAAAAAATATTTTTAAATGGGAGTTTATGTCTCAATCTAACTTGCTCTTCTTTATAAATGAATACTCTTATATATGTTGAACTCGTAAGCATCTCATTTTCAGATTTATGAAATTCTATATTTTCAATTTCATTCCAAAAAATTTTATTACCTTCAAAATCAACTACTACCCCCTCATCATCCCAATGGACTCCTTCTCCTTTTTTTCTCGAAAGAAACAAAGAGTATGAGCACCAAAATAAAAAATAAGTAAGCGCAATTAATCCAATCCAAATGAAGAAATTTGAAACAGTAAATCGACTTATACTAACCGAGAACATGATTGTAAAAAACAGTGAAATAAAACCAATTACTATTAAAAAAAATACTAATTGAATTTTTGCCTTATAAACTTTCATTCTACTTTTATTGCCCCCTACATTCAAGATGTACTTAAATTATACAATAGAATAAAAAGGCATTGCTCTGAGCAACGCCTTTTTATTATTATTTTTCTTTCGTTATGTAGCTAACGCGCTCATTAGTTGAATAAGGACATATAATAGGGATACACCTCAAATTAGGTGCTTCTTTTAGTTTTTGATTATTCAAACTCGAATTTAATATAGGCATTTTCTAAACCTAATAAATATTTTAATGTTTTACCTAATCCAAAGTTGTTCGGTAAATCCTTTTCTAAAACAAAGGTTACATATCCTGCTTTACCTGTTGTTAAATTGGTTAATTGAAGATAGTCATTATTATCGTAAATGTATGAAATTATAAATTCATAGTAATCTTTTTCTTTTTCAGTTGTATCCAATCCAACATCGTATAATCTAACTCTTGCTCCTGCCCATATTTCTTCATCATCCTTGATATCATTCAATGGTATCCACTTTGACTTATCCAATATTTCATCCCTTTTCTTGTTAATTTAATAACACACTAGATTTTATAAACTGATCGCTAGTTCAACTAACGCTCTCGTTAGTTGGAGAAGATATTAATAATTATATAATAGAAATAAATTCACAAATGATTTAATTTAGTCTTATCTTTCTTTTTCTTTGGAACATTTTTATAAACAAAAATAGCAATCCGAGTATAAATGCTCCTCCCAAATTAATTAATGTAAAAAATTTTATATACATTAGATATTCAGCATCAGGTTGAAGAATGTTATTCAAATTTCCCATCTTATATACGCTCCACAATAATTAGCTAATATCCCTATAAATGTAGCTAATAGAGTTGAAAATACAGACATTAAATTACCCATTAAATTATCTTTATAAATTGATTTATGGTAACAAATTAAAAGCCCCAATGGTATAAGAACTGCACCGAATAAAGGGATGATTATAAACAATGACCCTTGATACATTAAGGAAACATAAATTAAACTTAAAATAAAAACTAATAACTTCTTCATGCTTCTTCTCTCTTTTCTATCAAGGTAATAATGTCATGATATCAATCTTTTTTTAAATTTAGTTTATGTGATGCTATTGTCATTTTAAAGGCTTAATTAATATACGTTCGTATTAATAAGAATACTTATTGTATAAAAAAATGTGTATATAATAATCATTGAAATTAATGTAAAACTTATCCAATAACCTTTTATTTTTTTGTTTTTTAAACCAACATAAAAAAAATCAAAAAGGCATGCTAGTGAAACTAGTAAAAGAAAATTAACTAAATAGGCCCCCATTCCGAAGATTGCGATCCCTGAATCCCAATTTATCATTTCTTTTAGATTAAGTGATGTATAGAGTGCTGTTACTGCGAGTAGTAATGGATACAAACCAATCTTTCTAATAATTTTCATACTAAACTCCTTGATTCAATTTTCTTATGTATTATCTTTTGATTGACTGTTTATTAATTCAGAAAGACGATTCATTACATCTTCCAGTTCAAATGAGCTATACCATCGATAGTCTGAATCATCTAAAATACGATAATGTTGACTAATTACGTTTTGTTGTACACGATAGATGCCTTTATGCTCAACTTCATTCCAAAACAGTTTCCCTCCTAACGTTTTAACTTTTGGAGTATTCATTTCATCATGTGCGAGTGTTTCTATTACCTCAAACGGCTCATCACCGAAAAAGTTTTTTAAAATCATACTATCCTTGAACAAAGCACAAACTACTACCGTGTTTGTCCATCCTAATGATGTTCGTTCTTTTTCAATTTGAACTAGAGTTTTCTTTGATATACCAAGAACGGTTGCCATTTTTTCTTGCGAATACCCTTTTTCTAGGCGAATCAACCTCACATTTTGTGAGATGAGTTCGATTAGTTTATCTTTATTCATATTAGTTCACATCCTAACAGATAAATTCATAACGATTATGTATATGTTACCCAAAAGTTACCTATATTAACTTATAGTGTAATTTTACACTTTATACAACTCTTTGTAAATACTTGAATATAAAAAGAACAGCCATTGGCTGCTCTCGTTATTCCGATAAGGAATTTATTAATTCTTAAAAAAAGTGATATTGGACAACTAGCTGCTTATTTTAAAATTAAATCTGGTAAAAATATAATAAATATAGATGTTACGTTGATTTTAGATACTATATACATAACTGTAAATAGTATTACAATTATAGAGATGTATTTGAACAAATAAGAAATTGTTATTTTATCAATAAAAGTTAATATGATTACTATTGCTATACCTTGAATGCTATACCTTGAATGCTATACCTTGAACTACGTTTTCCATTTTCCCATTTACTTTTTCCACCTTTTTAATTTCAAGTGTTCATCTTCCTTTACTACATCAAAAAAGCCACTCCATATGTGGAATGGCTTCTTTGGATAAAATATATGAATAAGCTAATGATCAAATTTGAAATGTTTCCAGATCTCTCATTCACAGTAAAGCTAAACTCTTAGCGTTTAATCCAAACTTTTAAAAACTAAAATTTGGCTTATATTGACCTTTATAAGGTTCATGTTCAACGAATACAGTAATGTCCCTACCTTCTTTGTCTTTACCAGTTCTTTTATAAGTAAATTTATTTTTATTAAGTTCTGTGATTTCAAGAACCGCTCCATACTTATTATCACCTATAGAAACATGGGCTCTTATTTTATTTTCGTGAACTACATCGAAATATCCATAATCACCACGGCTTATACCTGTTGCTAGACTGAAAAACTCATATTTATTAGACTTGTTATCATATTTAGCCAGACTAATAAAGTTAGTATTATACATTGTTATATCATTACCGTTTTCATCTAAAACTTTTGTTCCGTTCCAAAGTGTGTTCCCTAAAATAATATCTCCATCAAGGGTATTAATAATTTTACCCGTCGTAGTATCTAACTGCTTGTCCGGACTAGTAAAAGAAAGATTTTTTCCTTTAAATGGAACATGTTCAACGAATACCTCTACATCGTTGCCATTAGCATCTTTTCCCATTCTTTTATAAGTAAAAATATCTTTGTTCAGTTTTATCATATCGACAACTGCTTGATATTTTAATGATTCTGAAATTAATATTCTCTTCTTACCATCACTTGTAATAAAAAAAGTTCCCGTGTCTCCACGACTAATACCTGTCTTAGCATCAAAAAATTCATATCTTCCTGATTTCCCATCATATTTTGCAAGACCAATAAAATTTGCATTCTCCTTTGTTAAGTCCTGGTGATTTTTATCGTATACTCTCGTACCTTGCCAATTTGTATTACTTAGAATATTAGACATTTCCTGTCCTTTTGTTTCTAATAGATTATTTTTGTAATATTTATTAATTGCATGTGATTTAGCCTCGACCCTTTTAATTAAATAAGCTTTTTCATTTGCATATTTCTTAATAGTCAAGCTCTTATTCAAATAATTTAAAGTAGCTGTTTTGATCTTTGCAGAATTCTGAACATCTGAAACATTCCTGATAGATAGTTTGTAATAATTGTTTACCTTTATTTTTGCAGTTTGAAGCGTACTCATATTGTTCGCAGATGCAGGTGTTACAATTGTCAACAGCATTGCAGTAGCAGCAAGAGTAGTCAATAATTTGTTTCTTTTACTTGTAGAAAATGTCATATAAATCCTCCACTCCCAAATTTAATTTATAATTAATCGATAGAATACTTTTGTATCATTTGAATCCTATCATAATTATTTTGTTCCTACTTTTAACAAAATTTGTATAATCTCTTTTATATAAAAATGGCTTGAATGAGGGTTCTCAAGAATTTTTCCCCCTTAGCTAACTTTGTTCCTCCTGTCTAAAACTATAATATTTAATGATGAACTCCCTCTAAACAATTTCTTAAAAAACTATTAATTTTATAAGAAATTTTCATAAATTTCTTTAAAAGTCGCGTCACTTTAAATTGAGGATGTCTAAATAAAAAGGGATTCTCACCCCTTTGTAGTTATTTATTAACGTTTAAAATTTACAACAGTTGACCACGTCGTTTCTTAAAGAGCGATAAAAAAATCCCTATAAGCGTTGATATTACAACACTTCTAGGGATTTTTAATTTACTTATGCATGAAAATAATGTATTCTCCTCCACTTAATTTTGGGAGAACATTTATTTTTATAAAGTAGACAAGCGTTTAAGTTTAATATTACATAAATAGACCACATTTCTTGGTCTTTTTTCTATAGATGCTATTCAACTAACGATCTCGTTAGTTAATAAAAATTTATTAAGAAGTTAGTTAAATTTAAGTAATGCCATAACTATGAATAGCCACTGCAAAACTAATCCCCTTTTCCCTTATCAAGAATACCTTATATTCCCAATTATTTAATAGCTAATTTATGTAAAAAATAACACAAAATAGATATATTCAAATACAAAACATCGGAGTTGAAATATAGTTGTGAAAAAAGCTTTTTTTACTGTAATCATTTCCCTTTCATTATTTTGCTTTGCAGAACTTACTTACGCTACGACAGACGAACCAGTTCTCTCTCCTATTAGCTTTCAAATAGAAATACAGAATTGGGAAGTTGTCAACAAATTACTGCCAAAATACTCAAAGTTCACTGTAATTGATGTGGAAAGTGGCAAAAGCTTTGATGTACAACGAAGAGCTGGTAGTAGGCATGCAGATGTTCAGCCATTAACAAGAGAAGATACAAAGATAATGAAGGAAATATACGATGGGAACTGGAGTTGGCGAAGAAGGGCTATATTAATTTTAGCTCATGACAACCTAATCCCTGCATCCATGCACGGAATGCCACATGGTGCAGGTTCTCTTCCAAACGGTTTCCGTGGTCACTTTTGCATTCATTTTTGGGGAAGCACTACACATCGGACAGGAAGATCAGATATAAATCATCAAGTGATGATCCTTAAAGCTGCTGGGAGGATTGATGAATATATGAATAACCTTCCACCTTCCCAACTGTTAAATGTATTATTCGTTACCATTAAAAACGGAGATAAAGGCTTGGCTAAAAATATTACCATAAGTAATCAAAAAAATATTAAAAATGAGCTTAAGAAAATAGAAAAAATAGAAGCTATACAGTGGGCTTTGCTCCAAACAAAGGAGACAGAGCCATACTCCATTGCAACTGAAATTCCAGTTAAGGTTAATCTCTTCATAAAAGATATAGGTCTGATTAGAACCAAACTTTCTTTTACTTTGGTGAGAACGTCACCTCTTTCTCCATGGAAAGTGAATATCGATCCGTTACTTTCAACCATTAAATAGTTGTCTAATTACAAGTGGTAGAGATTTACATGGAAATGATTTTAATGATATTATTGCATGCTTTTCATCCAATTAAACATTTCTGATGATTTGTCATTACCGTATAAATGGGGCAATTGAATCTGATACATTGTACTGACTTTGCTTTGCCTCTAAAAAAAACATTAATATAGGCTCTCATGTGTTTTTAAGCTATAGCGTTCGTTAGTTGTATAAGAGTGTTTAAAGGCTGTCAAATTAGACAGCCTCTTTTTTTAGTTCCAAGATCAACATATTAATTTAACAGAGACTTCAAAAAAAAGGAAAAATATTACATATATTGAATATCTTAATAAGGAATTTCTTATTATGGAGGATAATTACTTGAAGAAAATTATTAACGTATTATGTTTAATATCAGTAGTATTTACATTAGTAGCATGTGGAACAAGTGGTGTTTCTGATGGTAAGAAAAAAAATAAAAAATTATCGGATGAACAATCAATAAAGAATTTTATCAAACTTAATTTGGAATATACTCAAAGTGAAGATGTTGAAGCAGTATTATCTCAAACTGATTGTACAACAAATAATTGCGCAGAGTTTAAGTCAACAATGCAAAACCTATTTGAGACTTATGATTTAAAGTATGAACTTATTAATGTTAAAATCAAGGATATAACTAGTAATAAGGCAGAAGTAATCATTACTCAAAAGACAACTAAATTAAACGGTCCTGAATTTAGAGATAATCAGGGTGAATTCTTGCATACTTTAATAAAAATTGATAATAATTGGAAATTTAAAAACACAAAAGTTAATAAAGTCGAGTATTTGGATTGATTTAAAAATAAGTGAAAAAAGGATAGATAAAGCAGAATATGTTTCTGCGTTACCTATCCTTTTTTGTACTAGAAATGATCTCATTTACTAAAACGACATTTAAAGTACGCTATTGAACTAAAGCTCTCGTTAGTTGTATAAGAAACTTATTTATATTTATAATAGTTATCCGCCGAAAATATAGACCAATTCCAGTAATCATCGCCTTGAGCTGCTATGATTCGATCTAACCATAACTCGAAATTTGTATATAGCAGTTTTGCATCTTCTTCAGACCCACCCTCAGTATACCAGTACATATAATTTCCTTCTCGATTAGGATTTGGTTTACACAGATCTGCGTCAATTAATAAATATCCATCTCTACATGTCCCGATTGCAAATAAATTACGTTCGAACATTTCGTAGTGCTTCCAGCTTTCATACACTTCTAACGTGTATTCTAGTGAAAATAACTCAATTCCATCACCGTATCTTGGTGTATATAACAGATTTGCACCATTATGTAGCATTAAAAATTCCTTATAATCTTGTGGCAACGTAAAGCCCGTTTGATTCTCAAATAATTTTATAGCTTTTTCAGCTGCTGGTTCTTTGAAATTACAAGTAACTTCGTAAATCAATCCCTCAGTATGTTGAATATATAATGTGTTATCTTTTTGTAGTCTTTTTTCAGCCCATTTAAAGTTTTATTTAAAAGCTCCATGTATTGCCTCCAGATGTATTTTTTAACTTTTTTATATAGTTTTTTATTTAAATATCTTCTTATCAAAGTAATCCGCCAAAAGTAAAATAGGTGCTGTTCAATAAATCAGCTCCTAAGTTTTATACAACTTACGCTCTCGTTAGTTACTTAATAAAAATTATAGAAAACTATTTACCAGTTAAAATTAACTTTCGTGTTTTAACATTATAAATATTACTCATACTTGTTCACCTTTTCTTCATTAAGTGCTTTCACTCTTCAATTTTTATACTTTAGCATAGATCTACCTTTGAGTATCCATAAAAAAAGAAACGGTATAGATCCTCCGTTTCTCTATTTGTTGTTCAATTTTGGAATCTTATTCAACTAAAGCATGCGTTAGTTGTACAAGCTATTTCCTACTTACTATAACTCTGTATAAATCTTTAATTAATGCACCACCACAAATTAGGAAAAGTACAAAACCAAGATAACGAAAAATAGTGTCAACAATATCCATAACATCTCTCCAAAAGAAGAAAGGATGTATAGGTACAATCATTAAAGTAACTCCAATAATAAATCCATAAAAAAATGTTCTTTGTCTATCCATTTAAACTCTCCCTTGAGTCATACTTCTAAATTTGAAATATTCTTCATTTAAATATGTATTTCCTTTCTTATTACTCAACTAGACAAATACTTAAACAGGAGCCGATCATAATCGACTCCTGAATTTGTTCAACTAATGCTCTCGTTAGTTCAATAAGAAAGTTTCATTTCAACTTTATCTCATCTTCATTTCATCTTTACATAGTCTGGTTATCCTTGTACCTGTAACACCCAATATAACTATGAAAAGGGGTTTTAAAATGGTAAAGCATAAAACAAAATTATTCACAGTACTTGGAATCTCAACAGCATTATTAGTAGGAGCTGGCACTACATACGCTGCTCAAAAGGAAAAAAACGAGTCAGTAAAAACTGTACAATCTAATCAAATTAAACAAGTAAAAACAACAGTAAAAGCACCAAGCGCTAAAGAAATTCAATCGGTATTAAAAGGTCAACCTACACCTTCAAATATTAAAGTGGAAGGCTTTTTTTCTACAAAAGGTCAACCTGATTATACTGCAGATTATTTTTTAAACGATGAAAAATTATTTTCTATATTAAAAATAAACGCACAAGAATTAAAACAAGAATTAGCGACAGGAAAGACTGTAGTTGAGATTGCAGCTTCTAAAAATGTTTCTAAACAACAAGTAATTGATGCCATTGCACAAACACAGGCACAAATTCAGGTTGGTAATAATGACGATCAAATGGAGCAAATGAAAAAAAATATTGAACCAAAAGTAGTACACATCATCGAGCATAAAACTGAAACTCTATGGAAGTAATAAATTAACTAGTAATAACGTTCGGTCTCCCCATACCATATAATAAAAGAACCCTATTATGCTATAAACAGGGTTCTTTTACTTTTTTCTACTTTAACATCCCCCTTTTAAATGCAACTAATCTGCCGGTTACTTCAATAAAAAAAGAACAGTTTTAACAGTTCTTGACCTTCAAATAACGCTCTCGTTAGTTGATGTAAATCGTATTTGATTTCAATTATTATAAACAACCACCAATCTGATAAACTACAAGATCATTTGGTTTATTACTGCTATCCATTTTACCGATATATATTTCTTTAGTTGATTCAGATTTTGTCCAAAGTGACAAAGATCCTAACTTATACCCAGTATCAATCATTGATTCAGAAGAGAATTTTACTACAAGTTCAGTTGAATGATATGTAAGTGGCTCTTCTAAAAAATTGATCATAATAAAACCTGGTGAACCATTCCTTTTTGCCACTTTTGACTTTCCACAAATACCAATATCTCTTGAAGAAACGGCATTCTTTTGTTGTCCAGTCCAATATTTAGTAATTGTTGTCTCCTCAGTTGTACCGTTTGTTGAAGATTTTGGATCTTGATTACAACCCATAAGGTTCAAAATCAAGACAATTGCCAATATACTCTGAACAAATCTGTACATATCCTGTAATCCTCCTAAAGAATCCACCTGATATTTTTATGTTCTTCAAAATATCTCTAAATACCTTTAATTACTTATTAAACCAATCTGCCAGTTAGTACAACAAAAAAGACCGCCGAAGCAGTCGATTGTTATACAACTATCATGAAAGAACGAACTAATCCTTTCATTCGCTGTTGTGAATTCTAGATCCATGGATGGCTAACACATGCGTTAGTTGTATAAGAATTTTTATTTTAGCCCAAAAATTCTCTCAATATAGTTGAAATTTTCATCTATATTATTACTCCCATCGACTAATAAAGTTTGTAACTTTAATTTTTTAGCTTCATGATAGATATACTTTGCAAATAGAGCATCTCTCTTCATCCAGTTATCGAATGAAACTGTTGGATCGTCTGTACTTTCTAAAATATCTTTTAACCATTCCCTTTTCTTATAATGATTTTTTTGAAAACTTTCTGTGGGAATTATCCAAACCGCATTTTGTTTTTTTCTCAAATAAGGAAAAACTAAAGAAGGTAATAATTGATTACCTTCTACTACAATTGATGAGGTATGAGTATTTAAAATATCATTCATAACAAACTGAAAATCTTCTATAAAGGATTGTGTATATACTCTTAACTGTTCCTCAATATCCCTTAGATAAAAAGCTTCGTTTGCATTCATTTTAGATACCTTATACATTGCCGGATAATTAATGGCGGAAATATTACTCAAATGCTCATAAAAATGTTCGTCACATGAATAAAGGTCCATTTTATACTTATCAGCTATCATATTAGCTAAAGTACTTTTACCAGCACAAGCAGAGCCACCGATCCAATAAATAATTTTATTTTCCAATACTAATTCACCTCAACATCAAAAACTTACCCATAATATTACTTAATTCTATTTTTATTTTGGTTTTCCTTGTTCAACTAAAATGCCATTTTTTTAATAAAAAAATGAGCCACAAATGTGACTCACGACCTTCAACTAACGCTCTCGTTAGTAGAATAAGAATGTTTCTTATATTTTCAAACGTTTTTTTATTAAACAAAAAGCAACAAAGATTATTGAATATATAAAGACAATAATACGGTCAAATTTTATTACTTTATAAGACCAATTAAGATATTCATACTAATCGTAAAAATAAGTACTAATTATACTGTAGTTAACACCAGATGTACTCATAATAGCAAATTCAACATTAGCATCTACTAACCACAAAGCAAAAGTGTAAAATAGTATAAACGTTAAAAATATCAATATATACCTCTTTATCCAAATTAATTCTTCATTTGTAGTGTAAATATCAAGATTTGCAATCTACTGCAATGAATTCCATATGTAGTTCAAAAAAATCTACGTCTTCCCATTTTTTTTTATTTTGACACTTGATCTCATAAACAAATATCCCCTCATTATAATTTTACAGTACTATAACGAATCCTTCATAGTTATCCGAGTCTGCTTTTGAACTAACGCGCTCGTTTAGTTCTATAACTATTATTTTATTAGTCCTTGATTTCCACCATAGCTATCTACAATTTCTTTTACTAACATGAACAATTTCTTTATTTTTTGACAAGTAGACAACCCGATACATAACATCGCAAATAAAATAGTCATTCCATAAATCAATTTTCCCTTCAAATTTACACCCCAAAAGGGCTAATACCTTTCCTCATTAAAGTGACGAATTACTGAAAGAGTTGAAATAAAAAAATTGAAAAAAGATAGTAATTACCTATCCTTTTTCTTAGTATCAATATCGGTAATATTTCACTTTCACATATTATTGGAAATTAAAGGTAACCATAATATTATAATTAAATTGAAATCATTTGAGGTAATATGATGAATCGAAAATTATCAATCAGTGGATTCCAATTATTTTGTATGATTTTTTTGTTTGAGGGAGGAACTACATCAGTATTCGGCCTTGCTCATAATTCAAAACAAGACGGTTGGATAAGTATATTTATTAGTCTTATTTTGTGTTGTATATTATTATATGTGTATTTGAAATTATATGAAATATATCCAAGTTTACTTTTTACAAAATACATACAACTAATATTAGGAGAATATGCAGGTAAAGTTGTAGCATTAATTTATATTGTATATTTCCTTTATATTGCAGCACGAGATTTACGTGATTTTGAAGAAGTTTTAGTTATTACACTATATAATTCTTCGTCTATTATTTTAATTGGAATTATTATGATGTCACTAATAGTTTATAGCTTATATAAGGGACTTGAAACATTTGCACGGGCTAATGAAGTAATTTTTATGTTAATTGTTATTATGTTGTTTTTTTTAATTGGAGCAGAAACAATTTCTAAATTACAAAACTTTAATAATTTAAGGCCAGTTTTAGAAAATGGAATACAACCAATTTTGAAAGATGTCTTTCCCATTACATTAACTTTTCCTTTTGGTGAACTCATAACGTTTACTATGATTTTTCCCTATGTAAATAAAACAAAAAAAACATTTAAGATAGGATTTTTAGCGATAATTGTCACAGGGATATTAATGATTATATTCAATATTAATAATATAGCAATCTTAGGCGCTTCATTATTTGAAAGAACTTCTTTTCCACTTTTAACGGCAGTTAGTTTTGTTAATATTGCACATTTTATACAAAGACTAGATACATTTGTTATTATGTTAATGGTTTTTGGAGGATTTATAAAAATTACTATTTTTTTCTATTGTGCACTTTCTGGTTCTGCCGATTTATTTAATGTAAAGAAAACTGAAAAGCTAATATATCCCCTTAGTATTATAATTATTATGCTTTCTTTATTCATGGCCCCAAATTACTTAGAACACATTAAAGAAGGATTTGAAATAGTCCCATATTATTTACATATACCTCTTCAAGTTATTATTCCTGTATGTCTGTTATTAATTGTTCTTATTCAAAGAAAAATAAAATTTTCAAAAAAATAGTAATTACTTAACCACGTTATTTTTAAGTATAAAAAAGGGATAGCAGTAGCTACCCCTTTTTAATCCTAAATTTCAATACAGGTAGTCGATCATATATAATGCGGCAGTTAGTTACATAACGAACTATGTATTAGCTGAACATAATACTATTCTTACTAAAAAATTCCTAATTTCTTCAGTAAATCCTCTTTCTTCAATCCATTCAAAAATTTCATCCTTAATTTTTGAATTTCCTCTTTTCAGTTTCTTGCTCCGAGTATATGTGCAGATTTTCAATACGTGAAATCGAGCTAAATTGTTTGCGCCTCACTTCTCCTGCCTTTGTGCTTTACTTGTCATTTTCTCGAAAGAACTGGCAGATGCCGTTTCTATTTTAAATTTCACTTCAGTTCAGTTACCTTCATTCTTTCACATATATTTAATATTACACAGTGTTAAATCTGAGTGGGATTTTTTGCATACACAAAATGAGGTTGGAAATAGTAAAAATATACTTTTTAATAACTGGAGGATATAGATGAATTTACAATCTGGAACCTATTATTGGCCTACAACTTTTCCTGATGCTCCATCATATCCGGCGTTGGAAGCAGACCTATCTTGTGATGTTTTAATCATTGGGGGGGGAAGCTCAGGGGCACAATGTGCATATTATCTTTCCGATACAAATTTAGATGTGGTTGTAATTGAAAAATCAACCATTGGCTGCGGCAGTACTAGTACGAATACGGCCCTCCTTCAATATTCCGGTGAAAAAATGTTTACAGATTTGATCAACACCTTTGGAGAAGGTTACATCGAAAGGCATTTACAACTACTGAAGGAATCCATAAATGAAATTGAAGTAGCCTCAAAAAAAGTCATCATTAATTGTGAATTCAACAGAAGAGATACTCTTTATACCGCAAGCTGTCGGGACGACGTTGAAAGTCTAAAAAAGGAATATGATTTCTTAAAACAGAAAAACTGTGAACTTACTTTTTTAACAAAGGATGATATTGAAGCAAAATATCCATTTAGCAGGGATGCCGCTATTTATTCATACAATGATGCAGAAATCAATCCTTTCAGATACACCCATGCACTTTTGGAGTACGCCGCAAGTAAAGGAATCCGAATATTTGAACATTCGGAAATGAACGGTCACCATTATGATAAAGAACAAGATAAGGTGATTGTATCTACTAAGAATGGTCATTCTATCAAAACAAGATATATTATTTATGCAGCAGGTTATGAAGGAATAGAAATTCAAAAGGAGAAAAAAGCTTCCTTTGTAAGTACATATACCGTAACTACCCAACCAGTCAAAGATCTTTCCAAATGGTATAACAGAACACTCATTTGGGAAACCGCTCGTCCCTATTTATTTATGCGTACAACTAGAGATAACAGGATTATCATAGGCGGACTTGATGATAATACTTCTTACCCTGAAGATCGTGATAGTAAACTGATTCACAAGAAGAAGAAACTGATAGAAGAGTTTAATAAAATGTTTCCAACTATTCAAGTACAGCCAGCATATTACTTAGCAGCATTTTATGGAGGCACATTCGATGGCATTCCAATTATCGGAAAATATGATGCATTTCCAAATAGTTATTTCCTATTTGCCTTTGGTGATAACGGGACGGTTTACAGCCAGCTGCTGTCGAAGCTTATTGCAAAGGAAATTGTTGAAGGGAACTGTCCAGATTTAGCTTTATACTTGCAAGATCGACCTTTGCTAAACAGTGAATTTTTTATTTCTTCTAATTGATTCTATTTAACATATAGGCTATTTTAAACTTTAATGCTGATTACTACATAAAAATAGAGGAAACCCCATTTGAGGGTTTCCTTGTTCATTGTAATAAATTAAGTATTCTTCATAAATTCCTCCCCACACCGATGATACTACAATAATAAATTCCCCCTCCTAACTTGAAAAAGAGGATGATCGATTAATGATTATCCTCCTTTTCTTGTTCAACTAACGCGCTCGTTAGTTGAATAGGAAATAACTATTTTATTATATGTTTGCTTTAGAGTAACTCTCCAATAGGGTTAAACCCGTACTTGTTCTCGCCTTTTTGACTATCTTTACATGCAAATATGAATAAAATAATGATACCTATTAACGAAGTAACAAGCATTGTAATACTTACAAAGGTCATAGTTCTTGAACTAACATCTATTCCCATGTATAACGAACATTTACTTGGGACTAACATCAAAACCCACCAACCAGTTTTACCGATATCATGAAGTCTCCTAACACTCACAGATAAATATGGAATAAATATCAAAACGTCATAAATTTTGGGAATTACCCCAACTACCTCTGGTATTTTTTCACCTGCAACCAAAAATCCTGTTATGAAAAACGAAATTAAGAATAGAAAATCCACCAACCTAAACATCCAATATTCTTTTCGTCTTGCTCTGCCTTTAAAATTAAATGTATTTTTTAATGCTTGAAAATACCATTTCATCTATATTCCCCCATCCTATATCAATTATTGTAACTTCAAAGTTTATTAATTTTCAAATGGCTATATTTTCTAAAAAAAGAAGGATAGAAACGCAGATGTTTCATCTGCAATTTCTATCCTGTTTTTATACTACATATGATTCAGCCAGTTGCTGAACTTAATCTTAACTATCGCGCTCCTTAGTTGATTAAGACATACTTTTATTAGTAGCTCGATACAGTCTTATTCTTAAATCGAATCATTTATCATTTCTAACATCATTTATAATTGATTGTCCTTCTGTAACGATAATGTATAATAGTCCAATTCCCAAAAGTATGAAGAAGCATCCTAGAATAAAATAAAACAATCTAATTTAACATTCTGGACATTTTCTTTGGTAATAATATTTGATTAATAATAACAAAAATGCCAAAAGTTAATAAAAAGATCGTATCAATAAAGTTATTTAAATTGGTTTTAATAGTATTTTTTAAAACGTTATTAACATCAACAATTTTAACAATATATTTATCTTTTGAATGAATTTTATCTATTACTTTTGCAGAGATGGTTTTTATTATTCACTGATTTATGTGAATAATAAAAACCATCTCCTGTAAATAACAATATCAAAGCAATTACAGTAAATAAAATCTCCGAAACTTCATTAAGTTTAACTCCCTAGTTTTAGTAAAGAGAAGTTTTTCATTAAACCACCTCTTTGTTACCTTTCTATAATCCAACTAATTTACCTTGTTTTTTGTTCTACTAAATTGCCAGTTTCAACAATAAAAAAGAGCCACATTAATGACTCATGATCTTCAAACTAACGCTCTCGTTAGTTTTGAGAGTGTTATATATTTTTTGTCTTCGTATACGTTTAACCATTGGGGAACATCAAAATAGGCTTCTGTTACGATTGCATTCACCTTTAAATTTGACACACTTATTCATCTATTTTCTTTAACTTAATTTGAACGGTCACTTATGCAACTAACACTCTCGTTAGTTACATAAGCCTTTTTTCTAATAACTCAACGATTTCTCTTTGTCCTTGTTCCTTTGCAAAAGCTAATGCTTGTTCACTCAATCCCCTTCCTCGAAAGCGTTCAAAGAGTTAACACCATGGGCAAGAATTGCACCTGCTCTAGTAGATGCTGCTACTAGAATAGCTTCAGTAACTTCCTCCATTGTACCTCCAAGTGCTTTATATTTGTTTATGTGTACATCAATACAATACGGACAACCAGTAACATGAGCTACTACAATAGCAATTAACTCTTTCGTTTTTTTTAAAAGAATAGTCTCTTTCTCAAAGACCGTCTTCTCAAATTGAAAATAGGCGTTTGCAGCTTCAGGGCTTTTCTTTACTAACTGTGGAATTTTCTTTAAATTTTCTGGCTTATAATAAGTCATCTTATTTCCTCCTAGAAAAATATTTTTTGCATGAAACGATTTACATCTTTTATTCTAGGATTTTGATTGAATAATTTCAGTGACTTTATCACATTACTTCAACTAGTTCTTGTAACTTTTCCTTTTGATTGATAAAAATTTTACCACGTTCCTGTTTTATCCACCCATTTCTTTCAAAATCTTTTAATGTTCTACTGACTACTTCTCTTGCAGTACCCAAGTCTATGGAAAGAGATTGATGAGTAATATAAAGAAGATTGTCGGATGTTCCATTTGATTTTTGGAGCAACAAGTCAGCCAACCTTGAATTTAATGGCTTAAACGTTATATCCTCAATAAGATTCGCAACTGTTGTTATTCTTTTTATAAATAAACGATGAATATATGTATTGATTTCTCTATATCTATGTGACCATTCTCTAAATAATTGAGCAGGTAGAACAAATAGCTCGGTTTCATTTTCTATTTCAGCGATAGCTTCATATCCTGTCTCACCTAAAATGCTTGCTAACATGACAACACATGTGTCACCACTTCTTAATCGATACAGTGTTAACTCTTTTCCAGATGGACTTATTTTATAAACTCGAATACACCCGTTAAGTACAAAAGAAACATGTTTAAAAATATATCCTTCCTCAATCATTTGACGAACAGGTAGAGTCGTTATAAACCCGCTGCTATCTTTCCATTCATGTATTGGTATTTCTCTGAAAAAGGGAAATTTATTATTAATCATTTCGATCTGCTCTTTTTTCAAAAGATAACCTCCTATCTTACAAAATAAAGCCTTGTTCAACTAAACTGCCAGTTTGTTTAATAAAAAAGACCGACTAATCGTCGATCATGTTGTTCAACTAACGCTCTCTTTAGTTGAATAAGAAAAAAGCATATAGGACCCATTCAAAATCCTTTATACTTCAGTTTTCTTTATAAATTTATTTTTATAAACTTTTTCTGATAATCTTACTGTAAAAATTGTAGCGATTATCATAATGAAAAATGTTAAATAGATATTACTCGTAATTCCTAGCTTCAAAAATAAAAAACTTAATAACGTTGAAATTACTAAATACAATGTTAATTGAATGCCAACGCCCATTAAGTCACCTCTGTTCATTCATTATTATTAACATTCTATTCTATAAATGTAATATATTTCCTGCTATTAGGTATTTCAACTAACACTCTCGTTAGTTGAATAAAATGTCTTATTTTTTCCTTTAAAAAATAAGCTCTTTCAATAGGAGAAAAATCCGTTATAATTTTTAATTATGAAAATATTTATAGAGTGGAAAATGTCTTAATAAACGTGGTCATAAAAACCATTTATACTATTTGCTTAATCTTATAAGCTATATTTTGTTAAACAGATTAAAAAAGACATTGGAACTTCTATATCCAATGCCTATTAGTTCATATTACAGATAGTTTTCTATTTCATAATATAAGACTTATTCATGATTAAATTTTTTATTAGCAATCCAATAATACGTAACCAAGAGTGTCATCAAAATACAAATAATTGTAAGTAGTATATTGACTATTCCGTTTGGATTAACTGACCCTGTTATTAGTGATTCCATTGCATGTTTACTCATACTAGCTGGATTTACATAATCAATTGCTGGACACAAACCGACGATAATTCTACAAACTAAAAGGTAAACAATTGAAATTAATGCGATAATACCCTGGCTACGAAAAATAGTACTAATCATTGTTGTAAAAGAAACAATATAAAGAACCCATGCTAAGTAAAATAATAGACCAGTAATCATATGTAAAAATGGAATATCGGTGAATAGGTAATTTACGTATAAGTAAGAAACAATGTATCCAATTGATACACTTAGAACTACTATCAAACCATTAGATACAATTTTCCCACCGATATATGAAACAACATTAACAGGCCTTGTTAGAATAAAGGCTAACATACCATTCGCTTTATCTGATTGAATAATACCCATCATTGAGATTGCTATAATCATAATTCCAAGCTGATCAAATTGAGAACCTAACGTACTGGCTAGCACTTCGCCACCTTTTTGATTTGTCATACTTGGATCAATCGTAATTCCCTGAGCACCGCCTAATGATTCCAAAATTGATGGCAAAAAATAAGTAACTATCGGCTGAGTTAACCCTAGAATGATAAATATAATCGGCAACCAAATAACTTTATAATCATGCATCATTTGTGAAAATTCTTTTTTAGTTAGTACAATAAAGTTATTCATTTCTACACCACCAAAGTTAAGAATATATCTTCTAAAGTATCATTATTGATATCAAATTTAACAATATCAACTTCATGATCTAGTGCATTTTTCAGTAACATATTTTTGTTATTTTTGATGTTATCAACATTAATTTTGATTTTGTACCCAATGACCTCTACTTCCTGCACATAAGGTAATTTTTTTATAACTTCAATCCACGGTTGATCCTTGTCTGTAATTTCCACATTTATTTTATTTTCGCTATTACGATTTAATAGTTCCGTAATCGTTGTATCTTCTATTTTTGTTCCATTCTTAATCACTACAAATCGTTCACATAATTCTTCTGCATCGCTCAATATATGAGTCGATAATAAAATTGTTGTATCCTTTTTTATTTCTTCAATAAGGTTTAACACTTCTCTTCGCCCGATTGGATCTAATGCAGATACTGGTTCATCCATGACTATAAATGAAGGCTTATGAAGTAGTGCCTGAGCAATACCAAGTCGTTGTTTCATTCCACCGGAAAAAGTGCCAACTTTTGAATTTTCTTCACCTTTTAGTCCTACCTTTATCAAAATTTCCGGTATCGATTTTACTAATTCTTCTTTTGGAATCCCAGAAAGTTCCCCCATAAAAGCAAGGGTTTCTTTCGCGGTCATCCAATTAAAAAAGTTAGGGTATTGTGGTAAGTATCCTATTTCCCTTTTCATTTGCGATATTTTATTACCGTTCAACAATACTTCACCTGAGTTAGCATTGATTATGTCTGAAATCACTTTAATTATTGTGGACTTCCCTGCTCCATTCGGTCCGATTAATCCAACACATTCTCCCGATTGTAGTTCCATTGAGAAATTATTGACAGCAATTTTCTCTTTATATGTTTTTGTTACATTTCTGATTTCCAATTTCACAATCTCTCACTATCCTTTCTCCCCAATACAAAGTACAGAATAGATCCTATTGTATTCGCAAATAAAATAATAATCGCCCATAAGACCACATTTTCTCTCATTTTTCTATGTCGGTACAAATCAATTAATGCAATTAAAATTAATACCCCCGATACTACAATAACTGGCAATATAATTGGTAAATAAGCCATAAAATTAAAATCTTTTAGATCATCAAACCCATAGTGTAGCTTCATTTTCACCATTCCCCCTATTTGAGTACTTCATTCTCATTATTGATAATGATAATATAATTGATGGTATGTTGCAACTATTGTTCTCATTCTTTATAATGAGAATTAAAGTTAATCAGTGAATAAGGTGATACTATGAGTAATAAAACCGAAATTATAATGCATCCGGTAAGAATGAAAATCTGCCAAGCGTTAATGAGAAATAAAGAGAATGGTCTAACACCATTAGAGATGATTAAAATCATTAAAGATGTACCTCAAGCAACTCTATATAGGCATATACAAATTATGGTGGATTCTAATATTATTCGGGTAATTAAAGAAAAAAAGGTCAAATCAGTTTCCGAAAAATATTACGTTTTAAATGAAGAAGAAGCAAGACTTGATGAAGATGAGTGGAAAGAAGCTTCTATTGAGGAAAAATTAAACTATATATCCTCTTATCAGTTGTTACTCATGACTCAATACCAAAACTATCTAAAAAAATTAGAGGAACAAAACCACCAAGAGGATCGTGCTACTTTTTCTGTAGTCGAATTAAAGATTAATGAAGAACTTTTTTTACAGTTTCAAAACGAATTAAATGAATTAATGACCAAATACTACAATGCCACGAACAAAGAAATAGATGACCCTGTTCGAACAATTGCCATTACTATTATTCCAGAAACTTAAACATTTATGGTAGGAAAACTTGATTAATGAAGTAATACAAAAAGAAGAAACGCAATGAAATCATATATTTATTTATTCTTACGGTGATAAATAAAAAGGATCTTCTCAATTGTAATGAAGATCCTTTTATATCAGTATCATTAAATTTTTTGCTTAAGTAATTCTCTAATCTCTGTTAATTGATTTTCAATATTGTGTAGTCGACTTTGCATGTCATCAATCTCTTGCTCTGCTTTATAATTTATTGCAAAGTCTATTACAGATTCATGCTTATCTCGTACTGCTTGACGATTTTGACTCATCATAATAACTGGTGCTTGAAAAGCTGCAATAAAAGATAGACATAAGTTCAACAAGATAAAAGGCGCAGAGTCAAAATGAAAAGCTTTCGTGATAGATAAGCTATTCCAAATCATCCAGGCAGCAAGTGTGCAACTAAACCAAATAATAAACTTCCAACTACCTCCGAATTGGGCAATTTTATCTGCGATCTTATCTGACAACTTTGTTGATTGTTTATAATCACTATTCAGATGTTGCAGGATCTCTGATTCATAACGGTCCACAAGTCGGTCAATACGTGATAAATTTTCTTGGTTTAAATCAATATCAAAACCCTGTATTTTATGGGGTTTCTCAATTTGTTTTTTAAAATTAATTTGTTTCCAAATGTTTTGTACCATTTTTCCAACCTCCTCTTTTTTAGAGGAAGCCATGTTTCAAAATCTTATAGAAGTCGGACTACATTTTTATAGTGTAATCCGACTTGGATATTCAATTGTATGACTTCCTCTGATGTCGGTAAATTATCCGACTCACTTATACTGGGACTACCCATAAAAATGTTCCACCTCACTTTTTCGTATATAAACACTTTAATATTATATGATGACTTATCCATTTGGACTATACTATTTTACAAGTATTTAATTATTCTCTCTATATTTATGAATATCTTCTTATTTCCATTAAAAAAGTCGCAAATGCGACTTTAATGTTATTTAACTAACGCGCTCGTTAGTTGAATAAGAAGTTTTATTTAATTCACTTGTTGCTTTTTCTTTTACATCTCTTTTAGTACATCTGGTCTCGGGATATTATTTAATATCTTTACTAGTTCATCTACACTTTTATCGCTTGTAAAGTCACCTTTTCCTTCTTTTGCCATTTCCAAATAAGCGGCGGTCATCATTTCAATGTTTTTTAGCATCTGACTCATCTAAGGCAATGATTTTTTCTCTTGTTTTATCTAAATCCAACATAAATTATCTCCTTAGTTCTGATTGAAAGTATAGTAAATTCGCTATAAGGGGTAGCGTCAGTAAAATGCAGATTTACAACGTTAAGGAAGTTTCAATATTAAAAAACCTAATTTTTCAGCATTAAATGAGAAATTAGGTTTTTTCATTAATAGAAAAAGACTTATAAGTATTTATCACTAATCACTTTCATATGGTGTAACTCGTGCCCGGCAATGCCATATGCAATGGTACCTATCGAAACTGGGCTGTTCATTACAGTTCCATTACGAACCCACGCTACATCATCAATGGTTGAAATAAGGCTTAACGTGTTGGAGCGTACCGTGTCTAAACCAGCTAGTAACTGCTCCCAGGATAATTTGTTGAAGTTTGCCGTAGAAACGTATTGATCCTGATCCATTGCTGGGAGTGGTGCACTTTCATTTCGTGCAATGGCAAGCATTCGATACGACATCACACGTTCCGAGTCGGTCATATGCCCAATCACTTCTTTTAAAGTCCATTTCCCTGGTGCGTACGCCTTCCTTGCTGACTCCTCTGATACGCTGCTTAAGAGGGTAATGGTCTTAGTTCGTTGCTTACTAAGTATTTCCTCAATATCTCCATCTGGCACAAGACTAACATACCTAGCATGCTCTGGATTTTCAATAAATAATGGTCGTGGACGCACAAAAATCCTCCTCATCGGAATAGTTAATTATGGTTCTAGGCTAATATTCGACTGTATAAAAATAATAACTCTCTTATACAACTAAAGCGATCGTTAGTTGCATTAGGATATGACTTCTTAATAAAACCCATCCTAACTTAAGTTAGAATGAGCTTCAATCTATTTCAATATTAATTTAGCAACAGTTTCCTGAGGAGTAGTATCAGGGCGAAAACAGTTTCCAATGCCCTTCGGAGACAACTTCAACCTCTCCGTCGATTACTTTGATGGCGGTTTGATCGTCAATTGCATACGCTGGCCCCTGCATCTCGGCTGCCCATCTCTCTGCGGTAGCAATGGTATTTCCCGGCAGCATCTCGTGATCCAGGTGCGGAAAGATTGAAAAATCAACCAGTCTCAGTGTTTCATCACCACCCTCTGGTGGAGTCCAACCAACGAAGTATTCCCCTATGTTAGGTGCCATCACCATGCTCCCAGCACTCATTCCCACATAGACTGAGTTCAGTGACGGTAAAAGGTCTGCCAGCCCGGATTGACGCATCCAGTGGCACAGGTAAAGGGCGTCGCCGCCTGACACCAGCAGTACATCTGTCTCCTGAACCAGTGGTTTCCAGCGGTTTTCGTCGATACTTGGCAGTGCTGTGAGCTCCAACACGCCGACTGACTTCCAACCGAGGCTGACCATGGGATTCTCCTCTTTCCCACTGATGAACTGCCAGGCTTTGACGCCAGGGCCAACCCATGGGTGTCCATACATCGCAGTGGGGATGCAAAGGGCGTTGGAGTCAGCAATTGGCTTGCCCAGCATGTCAACCAGCGCATCGAGTATGCTTTTGTTATTGATGCCTCCAGATGTAAGCAGAAATTTCATAACTTCACTCCTTGTCCTTGTTTGGTACTGTCAAGTTCGTTCATTCTTCTATGATAGCAATCCTAGCGTTATGAATGAATAGAACACTTCAATTGAATCATTGTTATCCGATGTTCGGCTTATTTGTCTATTCGAATACCTTGTGAAGCTCAATCTGTCCTATACTTTACAATTCTTCAAAACTTATTTAAATCCTTGTTCAACTATTCTGCCAGTTTTTTAAATAAAAAAAGCCGCATTTGCGACTCGTAACTGCAACTACCGCGCTCGTTAGTTGCATAGTAAAATGGAAACAAGTTTAAGTAAAATTATTTTTGGGCATTATTATCAAACCATTTATTATAAATAGTTAATGTGAAAAGGCTAAAGAATCCGCAAATTATTCCTAATAATATACAAATACCCATTTGCGTTGTTTGTGTAATTTCCGAAATTATAAAACCTAAAAATCCTCCTAAAAATATTAAACTCAATGCAAAAAACTTAAAATCTTTTTGTAAGTCTATCATCTATACAATCTCCTATCATCTATACTATCTCCTATCTTTCACTTACTTCTTTTACTTCTACACATTACTATTCATTCCTTCTTATTCAGCTTTATTACGAGTTAGCACAATAAAAAAATCGACTAAACAGTCGATCATGTTGTTGAACTAACGCGCTCGTTAGTTGTATAAGTTAAATATCCTTTTTCTCTTCTTTAAATTCTAACTTAAAATAATTAACAACTTTACTGTAATATGGATAAAATAAACCAAATATAACAAGAAACCATCCAATATCTGTAATATATTTAGGACCAGAAAAATTTTCAAAGTACGTTAATGTAACAATTATTAGACCAAAAGAAATATACAAAACAGCTATTAAAGGTTTCATATTAATCTCCTCTTTCTTATAGATTATTAATATTCAATAATGAAGCTTAATTACCTTTAACATTATTCGTTTGGATTTTGTCGGTTGGTTCAACCGTTTGTTTAATCTTATTGACCATATTTTTGTAGCCTTTAACCGCAACAACATACGGTTCATATGTTACCGACTTTTTCAGACTAAAAAACGAATAAGGATAAAACCATGTCACACCTAGAAAAAGAAGAAGAATTCCTAGCCCTCCAATTTGAATCACGCGCTTTGTGCTTATTTTCATCCATTTTAGCCTCGTTTTTAATTTTTTTATGATGATGACTTATTCCTTACTAATTTTGGGATTTAACATTAAATTTAGCTACACCATTATAAATCTTGTCACCCTCACTCCATTTTAGAGTAAAAGATAAATGACTATTTTTTCTAGAGTAAACACTTTCTTCATAGTCATAACTTCCAAACGTTTTAAGAGGAATTAGAGGTTTTACATCCTCATACCTAATTTTTGTTTTATCATAGTTCAATACTGTTAAATTTACAGTTTTATCTCGATTAAACTTAATTATAGTATCATAAACCCATTTTTTATGGTCCATTCTTGGGATAGCTTGAATATCCCAGTTTTCCAGCTTCGATGTTTGCTCAACATCTAATTTTTTTGGTTGTATACTTTTATTACTTGTATTCATTGATACACATGCAGAAGTAATAAGGCAAACTGTTAGAATTAATGTTAAAATGAATATTTTTTTCATATACCCTCCTAAGCTGATAAAACTCTTAATTCAAGAAGAACTATTAACACTTTTCCTTTTCTACTAAACTGCAATTGTAAAATAGGAGGTGATTGTTCAGCTCTTTAGAGCCTTAAGCAATTTTATTAAATATAGATTTACAGTATTAATTCATAAATTGCTCTTGAAGTAGACTTGTTGTTTTTGAATCAAGTTTATAAACATGCCCTTTGGACGAATAGATGCTTTGCTTGTAATTCACTTCAAAATTCTCTATATTACCAGCCTCATTTATAAAGGTTAGTCTTAAATCAGGTGTTTCGATTTGCCCATTTTGTGATTTTTTTGTTTCGAATCCTTTTTTAATAGACTTGATTAGAGTACTATCGTTATCGACCGTATAAATAATAGTGTTAACTGATGTGACGCCTACAATTGCAACGGTTTGACTAATTTTATTTTCAGTTTTTGTTTTCGTTGAACAACCAAATAAAAGAAATGTGCAAGCTAGCACCATTAAAATCTTTTTCATGTTATCCTCCTAAAGTTTTTAATATTATTAGTGTAATATCTATAAAATTCCACGTAAATTGGGGGAATTTTATAAATGGGTAATATATTTTCTACGTAAAATTAAATAATTTTGCTCAATAAAAAATGCCGAGGTACTGCAATAAAGTAATATTTACTCATAACATATATGTGAAAATAAACATTTTTAGTTAAAATAAACTTTAACTTGGGGGAAAATGGATTTCCTCTATAATTCGTTATTTAATTTATTTAACATAAGTTTTAAATTTAAAAAAGAACTTCATTTCTGAAGTTCTTTTTTTGTTTCTTATTGAACTAACGACGCCAGTTAGTTTTATTAATGGCTATATCAGATGTGATGATACACATATTTAAGACTTCTTTTTTATCAAACGTAATAAAAGCCCTTCCTAATCGGTAATGAGCCTTTCGATAATTCGTGACAGTAAACTGTACTCTATTTTTCAAAGAGTCACAGATAAAGCCCTCTAACTTTTTCTTTACTTTACTCCACTGTTGGTTTCTCAAGTTTATCCTCCACAATAAAACGTTCATAACTCTTACTAACATGATATTTTCATATGAATCTTTAATTTTTTATGAACGTTCACCAGCAATTAGAATGGGGTTCGGTTCATTCTTTTTTTACAATGAAAATATATCGCGCTTACAGATGGAAAAAGCGTACAAATGAAATCATTTACAGCGACGACTTGCTACACTGGGGAGTTTCAAAAATAACATTCAACGTCTTCGCTGACATACTTTGGGAAGTAAAATAAGAGCCAATTTCGGCTCTTTTTTTATTTTATATTTTGTAAATTTCCGCACATTCCGCCCCAGTCGGCTCATAAAAGCAATGATTCTTCCAAACTCCCGCATAAGGCTGACCATACCATTTAGGCGGACACTGGGTATTTTGAACTCCCGCACCGGATGGATTGAAATACCACAAAGAATACACAGCAGGATATAGTCGCCAATTCTGTAAACATTGTCTAGCAAGCTTCAAATAAGGCTCGGTCGCTCTTTGATAAAAAGATGGCGATTGAATCGCGTCGAAGGAAGCGTCGCTCCCATGATATTGATAAATGACCTCTCGAATTGTATCAACATTTTTGAAATCTGAACACTTGACCAAGGCTCGATTTATCACGACAGCACCAACAGATAACATCCCCCTTTGTCCTTCCGCTTCCGCTTCGGTTCGGATTAATCTTGCCAATAATTCAACATCACTTTGAATGTATTTTATTCGAGTCATAGAAAAACCCCCTTTATTCAAGATATGATTTTTCACAACTTTTTACGTTAAAAAACCTCGCTTTTAGAAATGAAAATTACATTCTCTAGGAAAGAAGGTTATTAATCAATGTCCAAAAAGCAAGGGTAGGATCCCCTGACCCCATTCCTAATACCTTATACAAAGCTAAACTCACAGGAAAAACTAATAAAAAGGAAAAAAAATAAATTAAAGTACCAAATATTATTATTATTTTATTACTCATTTTTATCACTATTATGCCCCTAAATATTTTTCAATTGATTTGTCTTTTAGTTAATACACTATAATACCTCACGGAATAGCTTAGTATTTTTTTATTTTAACAGTAGTGTCCTTCAAATATCCAAAGCAAATTATCCTATTTATTCATCACTCTAAAAAACTACCCTGACATTTAGTGCAAAAAAGGCGCCATAACAGCCTTTGGTGTTATACAACTAAAGCGCCAGTTAGTTACATTAGGAATATTTATTTTTGCTCAATATCTAATACAACAGCCATTTCTTTACCAAATCTGTCGCCATGATCAATAAATCCTAAACTTGAATATAAATTATGTGCTCCTAAGTTTTCAGGATGATAACCTACTACAATTTTTTTGGCATTTGGTAGTTTAGCAATTTCATTTATCATTAACTGAGTCGCAATTTTGCCTATTCCTTGTTGTTGAAAATTCTTTTCAACCATTATTCTATATATCCAATAACCATCAAGCTCTTCTTCAGTAGTATTAAACATTAAGAATCCAACTGTTTTACCTTCAAAATGAATAGCAAATGGCTTTAGTGAAGATTCAAATTTCGATTGAGCAATCGAGATCGCATTCGGTTCGATGTGGCTCTTTTAAGAAAAAAGAGCTGCCGTAGCAACTAAATGTTAAAACCTTGTTTTAGGCTAGTTTTTTTTGTTTTTAAGAAAATATAACTAATGTATGAGTTTATCTATAATAAAAAAGCTCAGAGCTTTATTCTGAGCTTTTTTACTGGCTTTTTAGTTTATTATTTATATGCAAAAGATATTTATTTAGTTAGCAACTGCTACTTATGGTTTTCTCTACAAAAGTAGAAAAGACGAAGGTCAATTTAAACCCTTTAAATTAAGCCATTCAGAATAGGTAAGGATATTTAATTGTTCTTTCTTACTAACCACATAATTAACAATATTTTTATATTTTTCTGGATCAAAATTCATTTGTGCATTATCGGCTTTTTTATCAAAACGATGATTTGTAAATACAATCGTTTGTTTCGTGTGAATTGCCTGATCAATCTGAGCAATCACCCATTCTATATCTGTAGAAGAAAGTAAGTTGATCGTTCGAACTTCATATTTTTTTATATGGTTAGATTGTATTCCATCCACTATCGTACGTGCACTTCGAAATTTCTCTTGCTGTAATACTTTTAATGTGTCTTGATTATAAGAACCATATGGATAAACAGCAATATCACTTGCTTTTGTAAAACAATGATCATTTAGCCATGTACGTGCTTTATCTAATTCTATTTTTTGCCCTTGTTTTGTTAATTTTGCTAAGTGGCGATGTGTATATGTGTGATTCATTAAATCCCAACCCGATAAGTATAAGGTATTTAATTGACCTAATGTCAGATATCCCTCAGTTCCTATTTTTGTAGGAATTATCGCAATACTACCTTTTATGCCTTTATCATTTAAAATATGAAAAGCCTTAGTATATTGTGTTTCCCAACCATCATCCATTGTAAAAATAATGTTAGCTTTATTTTGATCTTTTAGTATTTCTTTTGTATTTATAATTGGTGAAGGTCTACATTTACTTTTTCCAATAAACTCTTCGTTTTGTTTTGGTTCTGAAACAAACGATGCACTACTCTTCATAAATGGATATGCTATTATAAAAAATGAAATAAGAATAACATATACAATAACAAGCTTTTTATCCAACTTTCACCAGTCCTTTATCCTTCTCTAATTCATAATTTCGTCCTGTTCTTGCAACTTTGTTCCAATCATTGCTGTTTACAAAATATGCTACTGTTCCATAAAGTACAAAAAATAGTGTTACAAAACGATACACAACTAAATCTAATAGAATCGTAAAGGCAAATCGGATCTTTTCTTTTCCTTCGAATCGAACTTCGTAATATCGAGCAAGATACACAGCAAACATACTGTAAATTACGTTTAAAGAAACTACACCTAACAAATAAAGAATCATTAAATTCATAGCTTGATCTAAATTAGTGATTAACATATATCCTATATTAAATACCGTAAAATAGATGGCAATTGTACCTAAAATAAATGAATCTATAAACATAAAAAAAGAGACAGTTCGAAAAAGAAACGTCTTAATAAGCATTGGGAAATAATGAACGATACAATCAATAAATGCCTTCTGCCAACGAACTCGTTGTTTAAATAAATCTCTCCAAGTTTCAGGACATTCAGTAAAACATACTGCATTTGGAACAAAGGCCATCCGCTTGCCAGGATTTTTTAAAATATATTGCTGAAATTTTAATGTAATATCGATATCTTCACCCAGAGTCTTCCGGTATCCATTAACTTGAAATAAAATTTCTCTATTAAATATGCCAAATGCACCAGAAATAACAGAAAGTGCATCTAATTTTGCAAGTGATACTCTATTAATATAGAAACCTTTTATGAATTCAAAAATTTGAAATCTAATAACATGATTAACTAATAAAGAACGGTGAACTTTCTTTTTATTAAAACTAACACCTTGGAGAGGGTGTACCATACCACCTGCTGCTATTACAGCATTATCTTGAAATTCCGTATTTAATACTTGTAATGCATCGTCTGCTAGAATACTATCAGCATCTAAAGTTACTACTAATTCATTATTTGAATATTCAATACCTGCATTTAACGCATCATGTTTCCCACCATTTTCTTTGTCGATTACATAAACATTTGGATACAAGGTGGATTTATAGAAGTTTTTGACTTTCTTGAATTGTAAACGATTTTCTATTTTTCGAGTATCCGGTACAAGACGTAAAAGATTATGTAAAATTTTCATTGTTCCATCTTGAGAACCATCATTAATATAAAAGATCTCTTTTGCAGCGTAATCTATTCTTTCCATCCCTTTTATAGCCGTTTCAATTATGTTTTCTTCGTTATAACATGGGATTAGGATACTCATACTTTTATATTTTCGTACTTGGATATGTGTGGGTTTATTACGATTAATAAAGATTGTAAGAGAATTTACCATATGGAAAAGAGGAAAAAAGGTACATAGAAACAATAGAAGAATTGTAAAAAATTGCATTATTAAAAATCTCCTTTAAAAAATTATCTTTGTTACGATAACCATTGCCATTTATGATATAGATCTAATCTATATATTTGAAAAGCATCTTTGATCATTAGTAACAAGAATGTCTACTGCAGAAAAAATAAACACAAGAGATATCTTAACAAAGTTTTGTTACTATTTTATTTTATTGATATGATTTTTTCAGAACAATTATTTCAAAATAAATACTCTTAATACATTTATTAAAATTACATGCTTAATTTTTTACAATTCGAACGAAAATTCATCTACTTATTCTTCATGCTCTTGCAAATATTACTAAAAAAAGACTGATTCATTAATTGAATCAGTCTTTTTTAAATATCATAATTTTCTTAGATAATTATACCACTTTCTCATTGAATGCCATTTACATGAAAAAACGAGCTGTAAGCTGCTCGTGATCTTCCACTAGCGCATGCGCTAGTTCAATAAGGATTCTAGGAGTGAAATGCACCCCAATTGTTAGACACAACTAACAATTGGAGGTGCATTTTTTGTGACTAAAATTTCATTAGATCAAAAATTAACAGCTATTCAAAAATATCTTAATGGTGAAGGATCATTTGATTCAATCGGTAAATCTATTGGTGTTCGAAAGAAAATCGTACAAACTTGGGTAGCTTTTTATAATGAATATGGAGTGGATGGATTAATTTCTACATATACAAAACATCCGTTAGAGCTTAAAATGGACGTATTAAAATATATGAGCGACACAGGGGCCTCTGTTTTAGAAACAGCTGTAAAGTTTAGAATTTCTTCTCCAAGTTCAATTGAAGTTTGGAGAAAAACATTTCGAGAACATGGTATTGATGCCCTTAATCCAAAGAAAAAGGGGCGTCCATCAATGAAGAAACAAAAAAAGAATACATTTATTCCAGGTTCTCAAGAAGACTTACAAGCAGAGAATGAGCGTTTACGTGCGGAGGTTGCTTATTTAAAAAAGTTACATGCCTTAATTCAAGAAAAAGAAAAATTACAAACCAAATCAAAGCACAAATCATAAGTGAATTAAGGACTAGTTTTAGCTTATCAGTTCTGCTTAAAGTAACTGATATTCCTCGTGCTACTTATTACTACTGGGTTAAAAATATGAAAGAACCAGACAAATATAATAAAACAAAAGAAATGATTAAAGAGATATATCATTCACATAAGCGACGTTATGGTTACCGTCGTATTACTATAGAATTGCGTAAAAGAGGTTATCAAATAAATCATAAAGCAGTACTTCGATTGATGAATGAAATTGGATTGAAAGCTACTGTTCGTGCAAAGAAATACCGTTCATTTAAAGGGGACGTAGGAAAAATTGCACCTAATATACTTGAAAGAAATTTTACAGCTTCAAAACCAAATGAGAAGTGGGCAACTGATATCACAGAATTCCAAATGTACGGAGAAATTATAGCTTATAGCATTAACAAGCGTCCTGTTTTTCATTTAGTATACGAAATGTTACAACAGGGATTGGGCTGCCTAAATGATGGAGATAAACCAATACTTCATTCAGACCAAGGCTGGCACTATCAAATGAGAAAGTATCGAGAGATACTAAAACAAAATAAAATTAAACAAAGTATGTCTCGTAAAGGGAATTGTTTAGATAACGCAGTCATTGAAAACTTCTTTGGCTTATTAAAGTCTGAATTACTATACAATGAAGAATTTAGCAGTATGGATCAGTTTATTGAGAAGTTACATGAATATATTCACTATTACAACTATGAACGTATTAAGATAAAACTAAAAGGATTGTCCCCTGTACAATACAGAGTCCAATCCTCATTAGCTGCATAAAAACTATATGTCTAACTTTTTGGGTTCACTTCAGAGTCGTCTCCCTTTTACTAGCTTATTTTATTGACCTACATATTTATGTAATTCTTGGATAAGAATGTTTGCACCATCTTTACTTAACACTAACTTACCATTTTCAAAAATAAAGTTTTTATCATCAATTACACCAGTAATCATACATGTTTTATCTGGAAAAAATTGTTTAAGTATTATTCGTTTTTCATCAATAAAAACCTCTAAAGGTTCATTTGTTTGAAGCTTTAACGTTTTTCTGAGTTCTTTAGGTAATACAACTCTTCCTAAATCATCTACTTTTCTCACAATCCCGCTTTTTCCTAATAAATTATCGTACTGAGTAATTATTATCGAATCTTTTTCTACATGAATTTCTAATGGATCTCTGCCTTCAATATTCATGGTTTTTCTTAATTCTTTCGGTAAAACAATTCTACCTAATTCATCTAACTTTCTAACAATACCTGTTGATTTCATAAGTGTAACTCCCCATTTTTCTCTCTTTTTGTATAACAACGTATTATCTAATAACATACACGTTGAGTTTAGTTTTATAATATCAAAGTGTTTAAATATTCTCTCCATTTAACGATAGGTTATTTTTGGTATTTTTTTACATCAAATAATAAGATACTCCAATATAGGCTTTATGATAAAAAAAGAACATGGAATATAATTCCATGTTCTCGCTTTTTATTTGATTAAGCACTTTCTTATGCAACTAATGCGCCAGTTATTTGAATAAGCACTTAGTGCATCCACTATTCCTCTTCACAAAAGTCTATCATCACACCAATAATCTCTTTTGAAATGTTATATTTAACTTTAACCTCGTACAATCCGTCACCATAACCAGACATTGAAACCGCACCATCTGACACAACTCCCCCCTGTGCATCGGAAGCAACTATCTCATCTAATTCGATTGCTTCGTCTCTAGCAAATGTATTAAAATTAAAAATTCCTGTTTGTGCAGAGTCAACTCCAATCTGTTTATCGCAAACATGCCATTTTCCACTTGGTTTCTTTTCCCCATAAAATACAAATAAGTTTTTAACTACTTCATCAGGAGTATAAGAAATGGAAGCCGTCCATTTACCATTTTTCACATTTAAAAGTACAATCTGCAACTCAGCTTCTTCATCCACTTTATAGTATGGGTCAGTAACAATTAGCTTTCCGCTTTCAACCATAAAAGTGCCAAGTTTATTAGGCTTATTAGTATTTATTTTAGGTGCATGCCGATCGATAAATTCACTTAATGTTAAAGACGCATATTTGCCTAACCCAGTTTTATCATTCCAAGTATAAATTAGTTCCTGCATAAATCTTTTCCTAATTCGATAGCAAAGTTTATCACCATTAATATTTTCACCAATACACATCATATCATTTGGGAGATTATTTGGTCTGAATTCCCGATTTTGTTTCACAATATCAATTGTTAATGCCGTTTGTTCATTATTTTGTATAGGGAACAAAGTCCAATCACCAAATTTCGCTCCATTCGTTTCTATAAAAAGTTCCTTGTATTCATCTGGAAAAATAGCACCAAGTGCTTTTTCTGTTTTTTTCAATTCAACTAATAACACTCCAGCCACTTTTGAACTTGGATTAATCATGTTTATTACTTTCTTCATCTCTTCCTCCATGATACTTTCCGATTAATATGAGTTTTTTCAATGCTTTTTATAAAAAACCTTTATTTTTTCAATAAAATTATATCATTTCTTTGTAAACTAAACTGCCATTAAGTCCATTAAAAAAAGACCGCCGAAGCAGTCGATCATTGTTCAACTAACGCGCCAGTTAGTTGAATAAGAATTATGATGGATTGATGATAGGAACTTATCTTATAATTGCTATCCAAACAATAATAACAATAGCTAAAAGAAACAAAACAATGCCTATTATTGGAGCAATTAGAGCTAAATAAATTAAAATAGGATTCGCTTCTTGGGCAAGTATTAACATTATTTTATTTCCCCTTATAAAAAAATTCTGCCTTTTATTATAGCAATTACTTGTTCAACTAAAGCTCTCAATAGTTGCACAATTTATTCTTACTCTGTTAAATACCTATACCAAGCCAAAATATAGTGTAAGAATACTAGACAAAATACGATGCTAACTAGTATCATAACAATTCTTATTCTAGATTTACCCATAAATATTGATAATGCTAAGGCTACTAAAGGTAAAATAATCACAACTATTTGGATTGTTATAGTTGTAAAATTGTGAGCTCCCCAAGGGCTTACACTCCAAAAACCACTACTACGTGCATTCAAAAAATACACAAGAAAACCAAAGATAAAGAAATTAAAAAGGATACAAAGAACATTCTTTACTTTCTGCACTTATCTTTCCTCCATAAAAGAAAAACCTTAGTATTATATTTAATAGTAAATAAATATAAATTAATTATATCACTGGAATAAGAATTGTAATTTGGGGGAATTTGCTTTTTATAATTATCCTTATTAAACTAAACTGCCATTTTCTTCAAAAAAAAAGCCGCATTTGCGACTCGTAACTTCAACTAACGCGCCAGTTAGTTGAAGAAGAAAAACAGACATAACAATATCCGTTACTTCCACCCTAATAAAATTTTTCCACTAAAATTTATTTCTAGTACAAACTTCTTTTCAATACAATATAGTATTTGCTCAACATATTTTAAGTCATTGAAACTCTTAATAATATTATTTATTGGAGTTACTAAAACTGGCGGGGTTCCTGGATATCCTGATGCTTTTTTTAAACTATATACCTTAACATTGTCATATCTTTGCTCATTAATAAACTGTTGGATTTGACGCGAAGTCGTAATTTCCATTTTGTTTTTCATTAAATTCCAGTCAATTCCACCAATTCCATAAGATACTAATGGATAATTATCTTGTAATTTATCATAAATACTTTCACTTTCTTCTTCTGATAAAATTTCTACAGAATTTATATCTTGATAATCCTCTTTATACACAGATGCTAAATTTGTATATTCTTCTTCTAAACGCTTTTTCTGACTTTGTTGTATAAGTTCTTTCAATCTTTGTTTTCTTATTTCTTTTTCTTCTCGATCCAAATAAATCACCTTTTCATCAAAACATACTTAATTATCCCCTCTTAGATAATAATAATTATTAAACTTTCCAGCCGTTACTTCAATAAAAAAAGCCGCTTTAGCGACTCGCGATAAAATTCAACTATCACGCCAGTTAGTTCTATAAGAAATTTGCAATTAGAAAAAATAAAGTTGATATTAAAACAAATGCAATAAAAAAATATCCTATAAATTTAATTGCCTTTGGTTGTTTATCTAAGTCTAAACTATTCCTTTTTAAAGGACCAACACCTTCTATTCTTTGTAAATCCTCTATCGGTGAATATATTTCGTGATCATCCACATTAACCTTACTATCCGTTGACTCTGTTTCATGTGTTTTCTTCTTCATAATTCACCTACTTTTAAAAAGTTAATTGCTAATGTTTATTACCATTATATTCCATATCATACCATTGAAACCTTTTTCCATATTCAACTTTCCTGCCATTTTGTGCAATAAAAAGGACCGACAAAAACGTCGATCACGTTTTTCAACTAATGCGCCAGTTAGTTGTACAAGGATTCTCTTAAAGTTTAAACACCAACCAAGTAAACAGTGCAATTAGTATTAAAAGAGGAATCCCCCAGTAGAAAACTAAATACCCTAATATATACCATGACATTATTGTCACTCCATTTTTAATTCTTTGTTGTAAACTCACATTAATTATAACACTCTAATTCAACTAATCTGCCCTGTTTCTTCAATAAAAAAAGTCGCAATTGCGACAAGGATCTTGTTCAACTAAAGCGCCAGTTAGTTCAATAAAAATTTAATAATTGTTGATCCTTGAAAAACTAAATTAGGTAGAACTAAAAAAGGATAGCTAATTAGCTATCTTTTTTTAGTTCTACAGTTTTATTCTTCAAATCAACAAGATACGTATATATTGGCGGAGAGGTATCGTCAGACAAATCATACACACTAACAGTGTACATACCATCATTCTCATCTTCAACATTATAAAATAAATTTGGGTTGTATGTCCCATCACTCTTGTAATAATAATCATCCGCAAGTTTGATGATTTGTTCAGCTGTATCTGAGGTCATCAAAATACTAGGGTTATATTTTGAGGTTACATCGTTTTCATAATCTTTATTAGCTGTTTTTGTTAAATCAACATAAAAATAATTATAAATATCATCTCGACCAAATAATGTCACATAAACGAATTTTGTAGCACCCAATTTACCTTCGAATCTATGATTTGGAGGTAAAACTACAGGTTTATCAAAAAACGGCTGTTTCAATACTTCCTTCACGCGGCTAACACCTATGTTCACCATTTTTTTCTCTAACGTCACTTTAAATTTTGTTAGTTTAGCTTCTGCTTGTCTTATTGAAACGTTTTTAAAGTTATCTGCTTGAGGTGAGGTTTTAAGAGCGTACTGGTCTTCTTTAATACTGAAATCACTGCGATCTAAATAAATGATTTTCATCTCTCCATTAAAAGGCTTTACATTTTTAATGTGTAGGTATTCAATCTTGTCATGCTTTTGATCATAACGAATGTAACTACCTTCATGAAGCGGTTTGTTTTTAAATAAGAAAAATAAACCAATCGTAAGAGATAAAAAAAGCAAAAACAACACAATTTTTTTCAAACATAAAACCTCCTTTTACTAGCATAGTACGCCGTTACCACTCATTGAAATTCATCAATTAATGTGCCGTTCTTAAATTCAAGTCCATTTCGGAATATTACTTTTATGTTTTTCTTCATTATAAAAGAAAATATTTATACTTCCTATAACACTCCAATAATAATAATTACAACACGTCCCATTCAAATTTTTCACTACGTCCATTCCCGATTGAATACACTCACAAAGGTAATTATATCAAAACAATATTGAACATTAATTTTGAAATTTATGGAAATTAGGTTTTCCTTTACAAAATAAAAAGACTGCCGAAGCAGCCTTCTTGCTCTTTAACTAACGCGCCAGTTAGTTACATAAGAAAACTTGTAGTTCTATTTAGAATTGGTGCTATTTATATGAACATCTATTTCTCTATTCTAACTAGACATTTTTCATAAATTGTAATTTTATCGATATTATAACTGTCTAATTGAATTGTACATTCACTTTCACTTCGCTCAAGCTCTTCACCTAGCCAGCAGGGATAGATTTCACAATACTCCCCTGGCTTAAGATACTGTTTTAGAAGGTCACATAAAGCAATAAAATCTCTTTGTGATTTTTTATAATTTCGTGGATAGTTCTTTTTTTGATAATGATTTAACTGCCAAATAGGATTCGGTAATTCAATTTCATATACATTTTGAGTAGAAAAGTGCTTACTTTGAACATCTCTTCTGTTATTTTCATCTGAAAAAGTGTAACCAATTTCAATAGGCTCATTAGTTACTTTGTCCGTTATTTCTACATTAAAATTACACCCAAGATAAGTCGCAAGGCTCATTACATTTCTCCTTTAAACAAGGTTTTTATATCTTATTTGTACTTTTATAATACACCATAATCAAAAATTGAATATTTGACTGCTAATTAGTGCAAAAAAAGGCTGCTGAAGCAGCCTATCCGTTATGTAACTAACGCGCCAGTTAGCTTAATAAGAATTTCTTATTTTGATACCTTGCTTCATTGCAAATTCATTAATTGAACTAATAAAGGAATTTTTACTATTCCTTTTAAATTCATTCATAAAAATACCCCGTAATGTTAGATTATAGCTAACTTACGGGGTTGAACATAAAAACCAGACTATTTTGTATCTTAAAGGTAAAGTTCATCTAAACGTCAATAATACAAAGTATGCTTTATGGTTTAACGATAACAGGAAAATAAATTTTAAATCCGTCATATTCGGCAAATATCACAGCTGCTCCCTCTGATTTCGTCACAATCTTATGATCAGCGGTCACTTCCGCTACTTCCGGATTGGAACTAGTATATTTGACATCAGCTGTTACGTCTTTTATCGTTCCATCGCTTGACATAGCATTAATGACTACCTCATTTTTTGAGCCTACTGAATTTACGATATAACCAGGCGAGGAACTTATACCTATAGTAAATGTAGGATACTTTGCTACAACTTCTACATCAATTGTCTTTGACATTCCAAAAACAGTAGCAGTTATTGTCGTTTTTCCAACAGAGTGAGCGATGAGATGTCCATCAGCAGAAATCGTTGCAACCGATTCGTCCGCCACCGTCAATTTTGCTTTGCTATTAAGATTATAACAATCACACCTTCCATCTCTGCCTGGACGACCAAAGAATCCATTAATTGATATATCAGTGGACTTATTAGGTTCTAATATTACATTGCTATCTGTCCATTTATCGTTTTCAGCCCAATATAAATCTACAGGCTTAATGTTTCTTACCCAAACAGCATCTCTCATATTTTCATAAATGAACCAGATGTATGCTTCACCAGGGCCGACCCATTTAATAACCCCGTTCTGATCAACAGTTGCTACACTTTCGTCGGAAGATTCCCATTTCCCTTCTGTATCAACCTGAACGATATTATGATCTGTATACTCAGCAAACGCGTTCGCATCAACAGTTCCTGCTTCAGGGTGTAATATCATCCCATTTTGCGTACCAGAAAGCGCATCTACTAGAGATCCTGCTTCAGGCTGTAATACCATCCCTGTGCTAACAATTCCTACTAAATTTACTGGTCCAGCTTGGTCTTGTACTTTTACTGGAATTTTAATAGAAGAGAAACCTGCAATTGTTGCACTAACCGTCGTTTTTCCAGTTTTCATTCCAATAAATTTCCCATCTTTAACACTTACAACTGTTGAATCCTCTGTTGTCCACTGAATTGAGTTCGATATCTCCCTTTGAGTTCCATCATTGTATTGAGCAAAGAGATGTACTGGATAAAGCTTATCTTTTTGAACAACAACATTCAATGATGAAACAAGTAAGGACTCAATTTTTAAATCTTTAATTGATGCATCATTCCTAGAAAGGATTGAAACATTCAAGATTTTTGTGCTTGTGCCGTAATCGATCAGTACCTGTGTTGTTCCTGCTGCTACTGCTGTAAGAACACCATTCTTAACTGTAACTTTGTCTGGGTCTAATGATGTGAATCTTGTGTCTGATGTAACGTCAGCTGTTGAACCATCCTTATATTTTGCTTTTACAGAGAACGAATGCGTGTGCTCAGATAAACTAAAGGAGATGTCTTTTTCACTAGGAATCAGATCAACAATTTTATTTACAAAATCATTAGAAGGTTCATTTGAAACGACAATTGAAACCTGCTTTGAGTATCCAGAGCTATCTACGGTAATAGTTGTTGTACCAGTGCCTACAGCAGTAAGCAGGCCATCCTTATTTACTTTAACAACATTAGGATTAGATGATTTATATTCCGCATATGAAGTTGAATTTGATCTGTCTGAATAGGTCGTTTTTACCTCTAATTGCTGCTGTTGATTTATTACCATATTTTTCATATCTGGTGTAACAGAAATTGATTCAGGGATTGGAGCCTGCTTCTGACCATCTTTATCCTTGACTGCCACCGGGATATCTACAGTGTTACGACCATTATTATAGATAGCATGAAAAACAGTTGAGCCACTCATATTACCAATAACATTTGGTGCTCCACCATATGTTCGCTGAGTATAAGCTACTTTTTCATTATCAGAGTAAAATTCAACGGAACCTGAGACATCCTCCGTGCTTCCATCACTGTAAATCGCTGTTATTGCAACTGGCGATTCATCTCCTGCACCTAAAGAGAGATTTGATGGAGATGCTGTCAAACCAATAACTCTTGGAGTAGTAAGCTTATTGGTGACAGCAACCTCAATTTTAACTGGAGGAAGAACATCTGATCGATAGGAAGCTGTCACAATGGTTTTACCGGTCTTACGTCCAATGATATATCCTGAATCAGTAACCGTTGCAATGCTGTTATCATCGACGGTCCATTTGACTTCATTAGGATTTACATTTTCACTTAAATTCACACCACCTTCTGATATTCCGTTTGTGAATACTTCGGTTAAATTAACAGGCCAATTTTGACCTGGCAATAATTCAACTGTAGGTTCATCAGTTACAAGCTTTGTAGGCTTAACAACATTAACAAGTACAGCACTAACCAACTTATCGTATTTAAAATAGATGTATGCTTGGCCTATTCCAACTGGGGTAATCTGACCATCTTTATTAACAGTAGCAACATTACGATTTGTCGTTGTCCAACTTCCTGAAGAAGTAACATCTTTCCATGAATATGCTCCATTCCCCCAGGTGTTCTTTATATTGGCATCTACTTGAACCGGCTCATGAGAGGTTTCTAACCTAAACATGTCAGCCGAAAGGTACAGCTCATCACCATGAGGAATGCCTCTTATCGAAGCAAAGAAGTTTATTTGTGGAAGATTTGCGTAAGTTACTTTCATTGCAACATTACCGTTTGATATCCCTTTTAATACACCTTTTTCAACCAATGCAATTGAAGGATCTTCTGATTCCCATTTAGCTAATTTCGATACGTCTTCCATCGAACCATCGCTATAAAGCGCTTTTAAAGCGATCGGACGCTCTTGCCCTTCATCTATGTAGGTAATTTGTTTAGCTTCTAAAACAAGCGATACAATTTTTTTACTTTCTGAAGGAGTTGACAATTGACTTAAAACTTGTGTACTTTTCTTTATATTTACTTCAATGTTTAAAACGGCATTACCAAGACTAAATTGTACATTTGTAGACCCAATATTTACTGCTTTTAGTCTTCCAGTTTCAACAGTTACAACTTTTTCATCTTGTGATGTCCATTTTCCTTCCGCTGTAACATCTGCTTTACTTCCATCCTTATACTCTGCTTCAACCTTTAAACCGTGGTGACCTTGATTCAGTGAGAGCGAGACTGTTGATTCACTTGGAATGAGTTTTACAATCTCCTTCGTTGGTGGGCTCTTTGTTGCTCCGGCTGCCTTTTCAGTTGAGGCAAAAACCAAACTACTAAATAGAGACATGAATAGGGTTAGTACGAGTGTTAAAGATGTAATACGTTTTGTCATTTTTATTCTCATTTGTTAACCTCCATATTTTTTTATTAAACAAACTGAGGATGCAGATTGCATAATAACCGCCTTCTATTCATTGCTTCTTTAAATCCACTATTAAATCGTGTTATTTATTCCTCCTTTAAGAGATATAGTAAGACTAGTCATAATCTTATAAGTATTCAGAAATATAAACAATACAATATTTTAGATGATAATGATTGATAAATTAGATGATAATAGATTGGTAAATTGAAAATGAGATTTAGGATTGAATATAGCATCTAACCTAAAATTTTCCATCCTAAATTTTTTATCTACATTTTTACTTCAAATCTTAAGTATTGTATAATCCAACTTTTTTTGTAGAATAATTCTATAACAAAAAAAGATTGAGATTCTCTTACATTCTCAATCTTTTTTCAAGAAAAAATAATTTATTTGAACATACGATATAGTAAAACATATTGAATAATTGAATCTTTAAATAAATAAGATCAATAACTATTATTTTAATGTTTGATCAGCAACAATTAAACATCTAAATGCTTTAATTCTCTTACTAATTTTTGAACAATTGAATGTTTTTATTTCTTCCCATCTTGTTCTTGCAGACTGTCTTAAAATAAACTTGGTAGTCTTTTTATCACTTATATTTTTTACTAATTCATAGTTCATATAAATTAGTAGCATCAATTCAACTTCGCAAAGGTGATATTATTCGTGTAGATATTGGGGAAATCATTCCGTCTGACGGAAAAAAATATTGAAGGGTTAGTTTCAATTGATAAGTATGCAAAACAAGTGAATCTGCTCCTGTAATTAGATAGTGCAATAAAAAAGAACGCCGAAGCAGTCGATCCTTGTTAAACTAAAGCGCCAGTTAGTTACATAACAATGTCCTCTTTAGTAAGGTTTAATAAATAAATAAATAAATAAATAAATAAATAAATAAATAAATAAATTATTTAATCAATGAACTCATCAAGTGTAAACATATAATGAATGTCGTGAAGTTCCTTATTTAATTCCTGTAAAAAATCTTTTACTGCCTTAACCAATGACTTTGTGTCAACGTATTCATCCGATTCAAAATTTTGCCAAATAGAATAAATAAACCAGTACTCATCAGCAGTATAATTAAAATTAATTATGATCTCATCATGATCAATAGTTTCGTAGTCCATATTTTCTCTATTTCCACTTTGTATCTTTAGTAGCCATTTTCCCAATTGGATTCCAAACTCTGCAAGATTGATGTATGGTTCATCAAAAAAAACTTTTCCATTCAGACAAATAGTTAATTGACCTTCTATGTATCCTTCTTTATATGCAGTATAAGCTGGTCCACTGGGTATCTCGGTATCCAATATAAACGAGAAATTTACATCCATAAAACACACCTCACACTTTCGTAATAACCAATTGATATTGAACTAACGCGCCAATTAGTTCAATAACACTATTATAGGTCTTACCTATTATTGGAACGTACAGGAATTAATGTGTAATTTCCGTTGTCATCTACCCTAAAAAGAGAATAGCTACTGTGTTCATCATCTGAATATCCTTCTTTATCTTCAACTTGAATTTCTATACAATATAATCCCTTTTGTAGTAGCTTACTCCTCTTAAATTCCTCGGCAAGTACTTTTGAGTTTGGGACATTCCTTTTCTTATTAGTCACCTTATATTCG
This sequence comes from Gottfriedia solisilvae, assembly GCF_002128405.1. Taxonomy (GTDB): domain Bacteria; phylum Bacillota; class Bacilli; order Bacillales; family Bacillaceae_G; genus Gottfriedia; species Gottfriedia solisilvae. The sequence goes on along the minus strand of NZ_NETJ01000002.1, from coordinate 536,245 downwards.
TAAGTAAAATTTACAATGCCCATGTGGTATGTTTCAACTTCCGGCACTCTTTTAACAATTGTTGCTAAGATACTCGTTGTATCAATCTTTTGACTCTTTTTAAATTGCTCAATTAATCTAGATTTTTGTGTCTTACCACCAATATTAATATGTAGATAGTATAGATCAGCTGCTCTTGCTTTAGCTTCGTCGTTTACTTCATCATTCACATGTTGCTGTGGAGATACTAATTTGTATTTCTCAATTAAATGATTTGAAAATTTAATAACCTCTGAATGCTGTTCAATATATGCACCTTTAAATATTTCTAAATACACGTCATCCCCTTCCTCAGGAATAACTTCTAAAGAGTCGAAATCAGCTTGTAAATCTATATAAGCATGATAAGGTTTACTAATTTTTATAAAGACAGAATGATCGACACCTGCAAGCCAATAATTTGTAGCAGACACTATCTTAATATTCTCTGTTAAGCCATAATTAGCTTTTAAGTAATCTTTAACAGGTTTATACATATGTTCTTTAGAAAAACATCCACTAAGAATTAGGGTTGATGTACTTAATATGATAATCTGAATGATTTTTTTTATATTTTTCAATTGTCTATCCTACTATCCTTATAATTTTAATTAAATATTATATCATTCCTTATGTAACTAAACTGCCAATTACTTAAATTAAAAAAGCAGCCATCGGCTGCTTTCGTATGCAACTAACGCGCCATTTAGTTGAAAAAGAATTATCTTAAACTAACGCCTCCGTGAGCGACCGTAAGTTACTGTCGGTGACGTTTATTTTCTTCGCTTTGACGAACGATCTCGTCAACGACGTGCTCGATCAGTGCGGTGGCGTCGATTATAATTCCGTTTTTCGGAATGTCTTCTTTCGTTTGGTGCAATCGCACAATGAGTTCCCGTTCCGTTTTCCTTCCCTTTCCACCCCACTCATTTTCCGGTCGCTCGTCAAGCCGCTTGTTCAATGTGTCAAGGTCAACCTCGAGGACAAACACTCCGTCAAAAAGATCTATGAATTTCGAAGAGTTCCTAGAGCCACCGCAGAAAAATGTTACCGCCTCATCCTGGTTAGCAACCAAAGCTTTTACTTTATCTACATCCCAAATGTGATGCTCGTGTAAATGCCGAATGTGGTCCTCGTTTGTGTCGGCTTCCGTTACGCCATCCGTCCGTGTACCAGTTTCCGGATCACCTTGATAAGCTAATTCACGGTCACCATTAATGGCATGGTAGCCGCGCCGTTGCAATTCTTTGCACACCGAAGTTTTACCGGTTCCCGAAACGCCTTCAACCAGATAATTCCTAATACCCATGGCTAGATCCTCCATTCAACTATCGATAAACAATCCGTTTGTTCAATAACAATTTTTCCTATATTGTACAATAGAACTCCGTGTTAATACTTACTATCTTTTTTTACAAAGGTCGACTAACAGTCGATAATGTTGTACTACTAACGTGCCAGTTAGTTGAAGAAGGATTAATTATATATTACTAATTGTATGTTCTTGAATATCTATTTTTGAGCTTCTCTTAATTTATGCCAAACAATTGCATTCTTTTCCATCCCCGATACAAATGCTTTTTTTGCGGGACTATAATCAGAAGTAGACTCATACTTCTTTGCTAAGTTCTCTTTAAATTCACTATACTTCTGAACTTCTTCAGGATGTGCAAGAAGGTAGTCTCGAAAAATTAAATGCCGTTCGATATGTGGATTGTCAATTTGATAAAAATGAATATGATGTGTTCTGTTTTCTCCACCCTTACGAAATAATCTTCTACCCGTAATTCCCCAATCACCAGCTACATCATAGTTTAACTCAATCATTTTTTCATTATATGTATCAATTCTTTCAATATCTCTTACAATACACATCATATCAATAACTGGTTTTGCTTTCATTCCAGGGATAGATGTACTACCGAAGTGTTCAAAAACTATTATTTCATTACCAAAAATAGCATTTAATACTTTTACTTCATCTTCAAACATCGTCTTCCATGTTTGAGTATATTCTTTCAGTCTTACCTTCATATGTTCTCCTCCAAACTTTTACCATATTTAGCAAATACCTTAAACGATAATATCAAAAATATTTACCAAAAGGGGATTTTTTAAAGAGCAACCCTCTCTTCAAAAAAAAGAGCCACTTATGTGTGACTCGTGATCTTCAACTAATGCGCCAGTTAGTTGAAGAAGGTTATTAAAGAGAAAATAATATCCTACTTATGTTCTTTTTTTTGAATTAAAATTTTATAGGGTACTACAAATACAATATATATAAATGATAATCCTCCTAAAATTCCCACTATTAATCCGAACCCACTTGAAAAAAGTTTAATAGATCTAAATCCTAATGATTCTAGTATTAGATAACAAGTATGATAAGAAAAAGCAAAAATAACGAAAAAAGCAAAATTTCTAATATTTTGCTTCCAATTTATTTTTTTAGATTCGAAATAATAGATTAGAGTCTTCCCAATAAGATAAATAACAGCATATAACAATGCATCTTTAAATGTAATGTCTACCCCACTAAGTAATAAAACAGCTAAAATTATACTAATAATAATTACCTTTTTCATTTGTAATTCTCCTAGAAGCGTTAAATTCTGAATTTCAAGTTAACATTACTATAGCATGTTTTATTCTATATTTTTACAACTAACGCGCTAGTTAGTTACATACGTCTAATTCTCTTCTATTAGGAAATTCACTTTTATCAATATCACTTCCTGTAAGGTGTAATGTTCCATGAATACCCACAACATCAATTTTATCTAATCTATTTTTATAGAACTCACTCCAAAAGCTAATGTCATCAATTAGTTCTGGATAATCCTCAAGAAATGCTATTTCTGAATGATTAGGAAACAGTATGTTAAATTGCTCCGAACTTACTTCAAATATCTTAAAAATGCTATTTACTGCACTGTCAATTACTTGCACATTTTTCTTCAATGCTAATCCTCCACATATCTAGATATCTAGCTACTTATTCTATTATCTTCAGTTAGTTAAATAAATTGGACTCTCCCAAATAAGTACAACTTTACTTTTCGTAATTCAAAAGTTTTTGCAATTCTTTTGAAAGTTCTTTGTTCAGCATGGCATAACTTTGTTCACCATTGTCTCCTATCAATACCGCCTTGTTGATATCATTGTGGAACCAAATTTCATATTCGTACAATCTTTCTGGCATGTTTTTCTCTTCTACATAGAATAATGTTGCTTTGATGTCTTCTTTTCGTGTTCTTTTTACCGCAACATTTTCTTCCCATTTAATTTTGCTGAAAATACGCTCTATTTTTTCAAGTTTCTTTTTATCTGTTAGCATTACTATATCCGAATATGTTCCGTTTGTTCTATTCTGTTTGTAGTCAACTCTCGTTAAATTCTTTCGAGTGTTACCGCAACCCAAAATTATGCTTATAAAAAGAATCCATATACAACCTACTAAACACCATTTTCTCATGAAATCCCTCCAGTCTCTCTTCTCGATTAAACCTTCAATTTCAATTGGCGAATTTATATCCCTTTGATAGTGGGTAGATAATTTTCTGTGACATTGCATCTCATTAATATTCGAAATACACATATCTAATTCCTCTTTAGCGATCGAAACCACGGTTCATGTGGCATAAACCGCAATACTATAGTTAACTGTACAAGCCATTTAATGCAATAAAAAAATCGACTAAAATGTCGATCGTGTTCTACAACTAACGTGTCAGTTAGTTGAATAAGGCCGGTATTTTTTGTTACTTTATCATTAGAAAATTAGGATGTTGTACCCATTTCTTTAGAAAACCAACATCAGAAAGATGATAGACCCTATCCTTGCCATATGATATTTCCCATATTGAACCATCATTTATTTCTGAATATGAAGAAGGTAATTTTCCACCCATATCAATTATTCCATTAAACTTTTCCGTGATCATTATAGCCAAATTAGCAAGTATTAGATGCTCATATTTCCCATTACAGTATGAGATGATAATAATCTCTTGTTTCGGAAAATAGTTTACTGCTTGGTATATCAAATTCTCTTCAGTTTCATCGAATTCTACTTCTTCTATTATAATTCCAAATGGAAGTCCTTCACCAAAATAAGAGGTTCCAAGTGACTTTCCATCATTAATCCAAAAATCAAACCCATTGGATTCTATATCTTTCTTATCAATTTCGATACTGTAATTTTTTATTTCTTGATAAAGAGATTTTATGTTTTCAATGGACAACTTTTCTTTTAATAGAATACCAACTGTTGGACCACTCATAAATCGCTACATTGCCTCCTTTAACACTTATTTTCTTTTTCTATATGATATTCCATTTACATATTATTCTATTTTTTATTAAAGAAGCCTTTTTCTTATGCAACTACATCAATAAAAAAAAGCCGCATAAGCGACTAATGATCTTGTAGAACTAACGCGCCAGTTAGTTCAATAAGCATTTCAAAAATTCACTTAAGTAAGTTTTCGTTTTTGTTAGAACTAAGTTTATTTTTTTCTTCCCAAAATTGAATAAGTGCTTTGTGCATTTCTTTTGGTTTTTCAAACATAAACCAATCGATACTACCACTATATCTCCAAAAGATATTTTTTAATGGGAGCTTATGTCTCAATCTTACTTGCTCTTCTTTGTAAATGAATACTCGTATATATGTTGATTTTGTAAACATTTCATATTCAGATTTATAAAATTCGATATTCTCTATTTCATCCCAAAAAATTTTGTTACCATCTAAATCAACTACTATACCTTCATCATCCCAATGGACTCCTTCACCTTTTTTCTCGAAAGAAACATAGAGTATGCACACCAAAATAAAAAATAAGTTAAGGCGAGTAAACCAATCCAAATGAAGAAATCTGTTAAATTAAACCCATTAATACTAACCGAGAACATGATGGTAAAAAACAGTGAAATAAAACCAATTATTATGAAGAAATATACCAATTGAATTTTCGCTTTATAAACTTTCATTTTTCTTTAAATATCCCCCGAATTCTAGTTGTACTTAAATTATACAATAGAACATAAAAGCGAAGTGCTTTTAATAACTGAGTATTTTAAAAAGAGCCGCATTTGCGACTCTTGATTGTGTTGGACTAACGCGCCAGTTAGTAGAATAAGGAATTATTTATAAATTAAACCATATTAAGTATTGTTTCTACCCATTCAGGGTCCTCTTCTAAACCTAGTTTATTACATAAACTTTTATGAACTCTTTTAAATTCAGGAACCATATTTTTTATTGCTTTCATTATTTCAATTGGTTCCCTGTTACTAAACCATTGTTCTAGTAGTGCTAACTGCCAATCGCATAGTTTACTACTTTTACCTTCTAATTTAGCCCAGTCTCCGAAAGTGTTAGGTTGAATTCCTGCTTCCATATACCAGGCTGTTGTCATTGATAAACGAAGGTTATCTAAACAATGAAGTGCATAATATGTTTCTTTTCTCATTATTCTTCTATATGCTTCGTGAACATAAGCAAAGAATTTCGATCTCCATACTTCTACTTCTTCTATTGTTGGCTTATATGATAAACTCATTGATTTTTCTAATACAGTTTTCACCAATTCAGTAGTATCGTGGACATTTTTTATATTTTGAAGCCATACTGATGGTTGAATATCTATTGTTTTATAGTAAAAGCTATCAACTTTAATAAATGAATCATAGTGAGCAATACTATAAGTTGCCCATGGAAAGTCTTCAAAAAACAGAACATTCCCCCATTTTTTTGCTCTCTGTTTTTTATTTAATCTATATTCTTCAAACAATTCATCTTTAACCACTATACGAAGATCTATATCCGAATATAAGTCAGTGTTTTGATTTGCTATTGACCCTCCGTAAAAAACAGCTAATACATTATTATCATTTATCAAATCTAGTTCAAGTTCATTTATTAAGTTTTGACGATGTTTTGGAATATCTAGATCTCTTTGTTTAGTTTCTAATCCCACACACAAATAACCACTCCTTAATTTAAAAATGCCTTCAAATATTAAAATTCGTAAAAAAAGAACTATTTCCTTCTTCAACTATACTGCCAGTACTCCAATAAAAAAGAACAGCCAAAGGCTGCTCAAACTATACAATTAACGCGCCAGTTAGTTGTACAAAAATTTTAAATCTAAGGTTATGTTACTGAAAATTTCTCTTTAAATTTTTTTGGATAAAGAAAATTGGAATAAATAAAAAAACCATACTTAATCCCATATTAATTAACGTAACTACATCCAATGAAAAAGGTAAAATATACAAAAGGAATATAGCAATCGCTATATTACAGATACCAAACCTAATGGAATAATAGCCTAACAATTTTTGAGCATGATCCCAAGCTTTTTGTGATGCCATAGAACGGAAGGTGCGATAACCGTAAAAATGATTTATTTTTTTGGGAGCTTTTATTTTATGTACAATTCCAATGGCAATCATAAGAAAAGGAATTAATAAACTGATAAAATTTGAGGCTATATTCTCCACTCTCTCACCCCTATTTAAAGTTAACTTAATATTGTTCTGAACCCCTGACGAACTTCAACTAACGCGCCAGTTAGTTGAATTAGGAAAGGGTTCATTTTTTTTGCCTTGCACTAACGTATCTAGAAATTAAGCCTATCCCCAATCCAAAAGTTAAAACTATTAATGAGATATAACTATTGCTTATTTTTCCTTGAAGAAAAGTAAAGAGCACTGCAGAAATGAGAGCAACTAATGCTATTAAAAAAATATCCAACTTTTTCATTTTTCCATCCTCCTCTTTTAATTTATTACACCAAATAATATTCGAATTCCTATATTTTTAATCTACAATAGAATTTTCCTTGTTAACCTAACCTGCCAGATAGTTGAAAAGGAGCTGAATGATCAGCTCCCAAGTCTTTTGCAACTAAAGCGCCAGTTAGTTCAATTAGGAAGAGAATTTAATTTTTTGCAAAAACGAGAAAACCAGCCGTCTTTTAATCTTCTACGAATCTTGCATGGTACCAATGATTTGAAATCTTCTTTGTCTTAAAAGTACCTTTTGTATACGAGGTATTTACAAATTTAGGTTTATGATCATCTTTTCTATAGATCAAAGAATATTGACCATTTTCGATTTCGAATTCTACCTGATTTTTATACACTCTAATTAAGGATAAATATGCCATATCCCCTTGATGAAAAGCTTTTTCTAAAATTTTCTTAAGAGATTCTTGCTCTTTTTTGCTCATCTTTACTTCAACGAAATCTTCAGTGTTCACATCTTCATATTCTAAATTGACTGTTCCATCGGGATTCTCATTTACAACTATATAAGATTCCATCATTTGACCTTTGTTAAATTCACGATAAGCTAAGTTAACTATAGTTTGGAAATCCTTTTTAAAAGTATCAAAATCATCTACTTTGTACTCCCATAGTGAAGTGAAGTACATAATAGTCCCTGGTAAAAAGGGAGAAATTAATAATAAACTAAATGAAATGATTACTATCAAAAGTAATTTTACTTTTTTCATTAAATCCATTTATCCTTTCATTCAAATTCCTTGATCAATTAATTTTTTACATACAAACCGAAATTTTGACAACACACTTTTATTAAAAACTGTCTTTGAATTATATATCGAGTTAATTGATTAATTTTTTAATTCAAGACCATAATCAATTTATTACATAAAAAAAGGCTACCAATGCAGCCTTATTGTTGTACAACTAACGCGCCAGTTAGTTGAATAATATTAGTTCGTTTTTTTTCAAGCACCTCGATTAATCTGTCTAACTTCTCTTCTATATTTCTTAATGATTCTGTTTTAATAGATTGGTTTTTAGTTCTTCTCTTAATAAACAATCCTAAAGAGACAGAGAAAAGTAGTAATAAACTAATAATTATTAACAAATATAACAAATCACCCAACACCAAAATTATCCCTCCAAACATTATTACATTCTTAAATTCAATTAGAATAGCCTGTTCCCCTTCTTATTGATCTAAACTGAACGTTATAAAATAAAAAAAGGACTACTAAGTAGTCCACTGTTGTTCAACTAACGCGCCAGTTAGTTCTATAACAAATATTAGTTTATTTTTAAATTATGATTCAATTTACACTAAGACTTTCTTTTTTTTCTTAAAGATTTAATTAATATATATACAAGTCCAAAACATATAAAAGAAAATCCAGAGTATCTCGCCTCAAATATATCATTAGTGGGAAAACCAAAACCTTCAAATATTTTTCGAAACATATTTAAATAACCCAATAATAATAATAATCCCAAACCTGCCATTATTAGGTCAATCCCAGTAAAATATCTATCTGATATATTTAACATCCTCCTCAAAAACCAATAAAAAATAATGAATAGTACTATTAAAATTAATACTAAACTAAATTTATAAATAGACATATATTTTTACTTTTTCTCCTTAATATAACTGTAGATGAAGATGCTCTACTTTTATTTCTATATCAATTTGCTAAGTTATTTTTCTTATTCTTCAAAACTACCTATTAGCCAAATTTGTTTTCCTTGTAATTCCCCATCTTCATCCTCACGAATAATCCCTTTAACGTCTAATTCGTTAGGAATCCATACGTCCAATTCGTGACATAAGACTTCTCGATTAGTTGTTAGTTGGTATTGGTCTGGATTTAGATTTCTTCTTCCTAGTAACCCGTCATAAAAACTTTCCATACCACTTCGTGTGAATAAAATACTAACCGCTGCGTAATCGATGTCTGGTGTTGTTAAGCAACAAAATATACGATACTCTTTTTCACTATCACCCTTTAATTGATTTAGGTTATATGTAAAATCAATTAAAGATTGGTAAACTCGCTTTTTAATTCGCTCTGGATATCGATGGAATCCAGGAAAATCACGACCGAAATCAAAAACATAAGAACGATATCCCCTGTAAGTAGAACTATCATTTGGCGGAATCGGTAAAACTTCTTCTCTTTCTAAAATATATCGATTTAAATTGCGAAATCTTCTTTTCAATCCTCGAATTTTCTTTTTATCACTATAATCATATTTGTTATTACGCCTCATTATTTCTACCTCTTAATCGTATAAAATATTTGCCTTTATTGTGCTTACCATAGACGTTTATACCCTGAATGATTTTATCATAATTTACTAGTTATTTTATAAGATAAAATAATTCTTCCTTATTGAAAAATCCTGTCATCTAGCGCAATAAAAAAATCGACTATAAAGTCGATCACGTTGTTCAACTAAAGCATATGTTAGTTGAATAAGAACTTATTTATTTTCCGATTCATTTATTAACTTACAAAGATAGCAGACAATATATAAGCCTATTCATTATAAAGAAAATCCCCATATAGGTTTTTTCTTTTCCATCAATTGTACATCTTTTAATTCTACTTTCATCTCATATTCTGACTTATTTACAATTCGCATACCCAGCCCTTCCACCCTATTCCAATATATTGCATTTTTACTTTTTATAACGAAGAAGGCCTTTTCCATGCATACCAGATAATTAGACAAAGAAGAGCGACTTCTACAACAGCGCCAAACACCATGTGCACCCAAGCCTCTCCTGTCAAATTAAACAATGTATAGGGAATATACACCGCTGCAATAATGATATTTGCCCAGCGACTTACTTTTGCCGGCAGGGCAACAGAAAGGAAAATCATAAGAGCTGGAATTGTTACCGAAATCAGTGCTATCAATAGAAAGACGTGTGAAATGTCAAATATAAATATTTTTCCTGCCAGAATACCTTCTATTTTGCCCGGCATATATAAGGCGAAATAATCAACATAAATATAGAGAAACATAAAACTCGCCCACAGCGTAGCAATCTTCAGTTTCGAACTGACTTTGATGTCTTCCAGTGCATTTTGTGCTTTATTTTGTGTATTCATATTAATCTCCATTCATAAATTAAAAGTTGTAATCCCTATATTCCACGTCATTTTATGATAACCATAACAATTCGATATTTTCGCATATCCTACGAAGAATTCAAGTAGTTACTTCTACATTTTAATTTTCATGCACCTTTCTCAACACACTTGATAAAAACGTACCCATTATTCACAACACGCTCACGTACCTACAAATTTTAATGGGCCATACATTATCATATTCGGATCATCCCAATAATATGAACTTGCACGAACTTTCGATTTTTCTGTCCAAACCTCAATACTTGCAGGACCAATTTTGACAAGCACTGGGGTGGTTGTAACGTTTGGTATAGCGTCGTTGGAATTAAATGAATACACACCTGATTGACGGAGCGATTGCTGTACCTTCAGACCTTTCAGCTTTCGCATCCAATAATACAGTTGTTTCTGTGCAATCTCATGGCGCTCACACCAAATAACAACACGTTCACCACTGAACCGGTAGATTGCGATCCTCACACGCCATAGCCCATTGAGTTTTGCCACCACCAAAAAAATCCTCCTCATATCGTTCGGAGGAAGATTATCTCATGGAATTGGTGTCCCTTGAAGGTGTATAAGATTTGACGCTTACAAATATTTTGTCTGCCAACACCATTATCAGTATGAAGGTATATTTTCTCGGCACGTAATCCATTTTCACAAATATATTTAACAAGGTCATAGCCTGGTGGTAGTAAATTTCCTTCTCCGTCCTCACCTAAATCATGATCATGAGAAAGATTATGAACGTTATAATTCCTAAGATAATAAATTGCTTCCTCTATGTTTCTTGCAATGATATATCCATCAGGACAGTCTCTTATCTTCCCTTTTTTCATAATACTTTTTTATATATTTCTTAACAGTTTCATTCATATTTTACTCCACAAATATTATTTTTCTTGTACAACTTTTAATACAAAAAACAAATTCTTAGTTCAATAATTATAGCATAGCTAATTCAACTAGACTGCCAAACACATAAATAAAAAGCAGCCAATGGCTGCCATGATCTTCAACTAACGCGCCAGTTAGTTCAATAAGTGAATTAGTTTATTCATTGATTGGTTTACGGTTTGCAACTAATATCTCATATAATTCATTAAATATTTGTGTATGTTTATCAGCTAACTTATAGATGTTTTTACCAACTTTTAAATAACCTTGGTCATTAATATCTAAAATATAAAATTCAAGATTTTTTTCTTTTACAAACACATACATTGATAAAAGCTTCCCGTCATTTCTTATATTTCTATTTCCAGGGATTCTCGTATATCGAGTGGTATTAAATATATTTACTATCTGATTAATTTCTTTTGTATTTTTAAATCTTACATTGTAGTTATTCATTTTACCATTTACATAAAAACCGAAATCAATTATTTTAATTTCTCCATTATAAAAAACTGTATTAGTTTTTAAGGGAATCTTATAGTATGTAATGGTGCTAGCAATTAAAATAATCACAATTAAACCAATCCAAAGAGACTTCTTACTTTTCTTCACCTTATCCCCCTATTGATTATATATTAATATTTACTACTTAATTAATATTCCATTTGATTCTAATAAGTCCTTTTTGTATTGATTTAGACTGCCAACTATTAAAATAAAAAGCAGCCAATGGCTGCTCTTGAACTTCAACAAATGCTCTCTTTAGTTTAGTAAAGTTTCTAATCCAAGTGATATAAGTTCTTTATTTTCAAATTCACTAACGAACTGCTTCTGAATCAAATTTTCAGAAATAGTTATTAAATACTTTTTGCAGAGAGAAAAATATTCAATGTTTTCATCTTTAATTTCATTTCTATCCTCTAATAATCGAAACTCCTTGTATGCTCTACATATAAAGCGTGAGGTTCCATCAAAATTATCACTAATATAGCAACCAATTGAATTGTTAATATATGAAATAAAAGTATAATAAGTTGAATTTCTCCTTAAATACATCGGAGGTAAAATAGATTTATTATTTAACTGTTTAATTATTTCTTTTAAAATAACTATAATTATTCACCTCTATTTTTTGAGAATCTAAATAACCATATTCAACCATTATTTTTAATATCCTTTATTTTCTAACTGTTTTTCTGTAGAGGAACAACAAAAGGACTGATTAACAGTCCCTTAAGTTATTCAACTAACGCGCCAGTTAGTTGAATAAGGCAATGTCTCATTAAAGTACATCTTGGATTAATTCAAATGGAAAGTGTCGTTTTGACTGAACATCCTCAATGATTTTCTTAACGGACTTTCCGTTCCAATGTTTCTTATCATCCATATTTAATATTTCTTCAAAAGTAAACCATTCAGTATTAATGATATCGTCACCATCGATGTGAATTTCACCACTTATGACCTCACTTATAAAGTTAAATCGTACTAAGTGATAATTCCGATATCTTGAGCCTTCTGGACAGCTTCTTCTTTGTTACGCACTCCTAACTTTGTGTAAGCCAGGGAAGCATAGTTTCTAACCGTACCATTCGACAAATATAACCTTGAAGCTATCGTAGTGTATCGGAGTCCCTTTGCTACTAGCTGCAATATTTCTATCTCTCTGGCAGTTAGCTCATAAGCAGTTGTTTTTGATTGTGGAGTATCGTTTTGCTTATCAAACTTCTCAAATATTTTGTGAGACATTCCCTGATCTATCAGGGTCCCACCTCTGTGAATAAGTCGGATCGTATTAGCTAGCTCCAACGTTTCAATAGACTTAAGTAAAAATCCATCCGCACCGTTACGAAGCGAGTCCAACGCCTGTTCCGTATCTTGAAACGTTGTAAAAATCAATACGCGGATATGTGGCCATTGTTGCTTAATCTTTTTGGTTGCTTCGACTCCATCCATGTGTTGCATATCTAAATCCATTAGTACAAGGTGGGGTTGAAGGCGCCCGCACAAGTCGATGGCTTGGATTCCATCTTCAGCCAAACCTACTACATTTAAATCTTCATATGTGTCGAGTAGTCTACTCAAACTTTCCCGAACAAATGGCTGGTCGTCGACAATTAACAAACGAATAAGTCCATCTTTTATTTCAGTTTGTCGCGGTATAGTACATGTAACAAGCATTCCTTCATCTGGCTTTGTATATACAGACAATTGGCCTTGCAAATTCATTGCCCGCTCTTTCATCGCATTAATACCGAAGCCTTCCTGCCATTCTACATTTCCCTTTCCATTATCTTGCACTTCCAACCTCGTATATTGTTGTTCAAACTGCAATGAAACTATAATTTCGTTCCCCTGACCATGACGTACTGCATTCGTAAGGGATTCTTGTAAGCAACGAATGAACGCTATCCTCGCTTGCCGAGACAGTTGGTATTCCTCTCCGAATGCTCGAAAGCTTACATTCACCCGAGCATACTCCTGAAATTCAGCTCCAAGATTTTGTAGAGATTGAATCAAGGAAAGCGATTGACACGGAGACTCCATTTGATGTAGGTAACCTCTCACATCCTCGATGCTTTTACGTCCCATTTCAAGCAGAGAATCTAGCCTCTGTATACCCATTTCGGTAACAAGCTCGGAACGTAACGTCTCCATCCCCAAAATAATGGAAGTATAAGCGTGGCCAACTGTATCATGAAGCTCACTAGACAGCCTGCTTCGCTCCTCTGCTAGTGTAATGCGTTCGATCTGAGACATATATTGCTCAAGTACCGCGTTTTGTTTAAAAATCGCTTCATTTTGTTTATGATTGACGATTAATAAATGAAAAGCGAACCCCATTACATAAGCGAGTCCGTAGTAGGTTACCATAATCCAATAGTTATTACTTGGCGTAACGGCATAGAAAATTCCAGTTATTATAAAAACTGTTGTTGGAGCTGTCCAATAATAGGACAAATACATACTATTTGCTGCGATAAGAAACACCGGTATAAGAAATGTGTTATAAGCTTCTGGAAATAAAGAGGTTAAATATATACATAGTCCGCCAAATAACAGTATTTCTGTAAACAAGTAATATTTGTAATTGAACAGTAAGGCTACCCATGGGATAGAGAAGGCAACAACTTCCCAAAGAATAATAATCCAAAGTGGTAACGTTAATCCATCCTGAAAATTGAATGTAGCTAGGATGATAGACACACTAGCAAGTAGACGGATGCCTAACATTATCCAATCATACCAAAACCAATACTTAACCAAATCCAACAAGTCATTTACCCCCTAAGTAGGCTTCCTTCATATTTCTATATTATAAAATATTCTTTCTTGGATTTTTATACTTTTAAGTTTAAACTTCAAACTTTTATCGATTTAGCTGACGAATCATACTGTGTGTATAACCTCCAATTTTTTTTGCCAAACCATCTACTATTTTAATACTTAAGGCGGTAGACACTATACCCATAACCATTACAAGGAGTGACTTGGCAAAAGTATTTACCTGCATGAAAAGGATATTCATGTCGATGTATCGATATAGTAGTGGTGCCAACAGAAACATAAGTGGCATTACATAAAAAATAATTGCACTAATGAGACTGAAAATTCCAATCACAAATTTCTGCATTAACCAAAAGACAGCAGACCAGGTGCGACGATTCGTAAGCACAAACTTCACTTGAGCCCAGTCCGATGTATCCGTTGTTACACCTCTATTGTATGAGTCTGTGGAAATATCAGTATAAATTTTGGTTTGTATGCGCTCATATTTGATAAAGGGTGTTGTAGTCTGTAGTACGCGTATAACTAGTGGAATTCCAACTACGGTAAATGAAAGGGTGAAACTGAATATCAGAGCTACCAGGTAAAAACAAAAATAAAACAATCCTGTAACGAAAGTTAGCAATAAAAAATAACCATTTTGGATGAATCTTGATTTCATAAGGTTCATCGCTCCTCTCTGTTTAATAACCGCATCATACTGCTTACTTTGTCATACTCACCAGTGTAAAAATGTCATATGACATTTTTAAATGATGCAAAAAAGGGGAGAGCAGCCTACTCATGGTTAAAAACTAGATTAATTTATTAATCCTCTACAAAACAATCCCGTTCTTGGCTCTCTGCAAGAAGGGATTGTTTTGTACTCTTATTTAATATGAGATGGACTTGTTTTTCGGATATGAAAAATTAAATCGAACTGCTCTAGCAATGAAGTATCAAAATATAACGAACCGTTTGGGATGAGTTGTCCCCCTATACTTAGTAATGGCCTTTTTTCTCTAACCCATTTCTTTGCTTGACCTTTAAGGTGACGGTTATCCAACAAAAACATTTCATATGGGACTTTTCCAAGGGTATAATTGAAACTATTCACATCTTGTGGAATAATTTCCGTTGCAAGCTTACCTCCAGTGGAAGGATTATATTCGCTGTATAAGGTGAATTTCCCCTCCGTAGTTGTACTACCAATTGTGACATAATTATTGTCTAAACGTTCTTTCAAAAACTGTCCCGCAACATTAGGGTATAATTGCTCATCGATAATACCTTTGGCGATGTGAATATTGTGTGCCCATACCATAGTTTTACCGCCAAAAATCTCTTGTGCCCACATTGCATGGTCGGCCAAATATTGATCGTGTAACCTCACTATACTTGGATAATCATTAGGAAGCAGCATTATGGTAAATTTCTCTATTGCATTCGCCGTCGCTTTCACCCAAATCAGCTCGGATGAAACTCTCTCTGTGCTTGCTTGTTCATTTTCATCTTTTAGTAATTCGACTACTTTCTCAGCATTTGCCTTGAATTTTTCTTTTTTTTCAGGAGCAAGCTGCATATATTCCTGTATACTTCCAGTGAATAAAGAAAGCTCTTTATAGTTTTCTTCCACTTCTGCCAGCAAATCTGGTCGATGCAGCTTTACATAATCAATTACTTTATTAAAAACACTTTGGTCCATTGTTTTTAAGTCAAGTCCGATAAATTGGATCTTTTTTTTATTAGATGGATCAGCATTATAATCTTTCATCCACTCAATCATGGCTATAATTTCATCAGTAGGATATAACAATTTTAAAAATTCCCTAGGATTTCCTTTTCCTGTTTGGATATATTCATTTAGCTTTAAGCCATTACCCCAATCTTCTTCCATACCAAAATTCGTAAAACCCATCTCAGTAACCAAGTATTTTACTAGGCGGAACTTCATGGTGAAAATCTCAGAGCTTCCATGAGTATTCTCTCCTAATCCTACATATTGTGCTCTCCCAATCATGTTCTTAAGTAGTTTTAAATCGTCAAATGATTTTGATGGTTCAATCGTTTTTAATCGCTTTGCCTGTGATTGTATTGATTTAACGATATTATTTTGGATTGGTCGAGCTGAATCTTCGACTGCTACCGTTTGAGCTTTTCCTTCTACACCACATCCTGCAACTAATATAGCTGTACTGACCATTGCTCCATACATCTTTTTCTTATTCATTTTTTATCACCTCAATTGAATTATTTTCAAAAGCAAGATTGATTCATGTACTTTCACGAATCAATTGCCTTAATTCAATTGTTATTTATTCAATATCATATTATCTAGTGACATATTGTCATAAGATTTATTTGACATAGGCCATAGGCTAATCATTACACTTTCGTACCATCGGTTATGACAACTTATGATTAATAATTACATTATTGGATTGCAAGTAAGACTAGTATTTGGGGCTTTATTTTATTATTAAAGAACCACAGAAACTATACTGCCAGTTTGTTCAATAAAAAAAGTCGCATTTGTGACTCTTGATCTCGTACAACTAACGCGCCAGTTAGTTGAACAAGAAAACTATATTTCCATTTTCATTATATGCTTTTGCAGAAATCTCCCATTCTTGAAATACAGTAGTTTTAGACTCAATATAGCATTTGGATGGATAACTTATGAAATCTTTATTTTTAATTTGGATCACCGGAAATAGCTGGTTAAATGAACATAGAACAACCACCAAATCTTTGTGCTGGTGGTTGTTTGGTAACCTTTACTCATTTTCAAAGAGCGTAAGAAAGGAATCCGGCTCGGCACGTCCCTCTGCGATCGCGGTTATCCTGATGACGAACTCTGGTCGAATCAGATGCCGCAATGGTTGGTCTACTTGATTCAATCGTTTGAATGCCTCCTTAGCCAACTCATCCCATTCCTTGTAGCGATGCAGATAATCATCCGGCATCACTACGGTGCTAGACGTCCCTTCCTCCGGTTCACACTCAAACGGTTCGTCTATCCCGAGCGTAGCATAGTCGCATGTGATTTGCTCTCCGGGAAGAATATCCCTCGACGCCAATTCAATCTCATAGACCGTCGATACCACATTTGGGCTGAAGCTGTGATTAATGTATCTAGCATGGTCCCAGCACAGCACATAGTAGTTGTCATCGTTGAGGTAGGAATATTTATAGACGATTTCCCTTCGCAGGGGATCAAGCGCTTCAATTTTATCTTCCTCGAGGATGATGTCCAAATCATCCAACGCCCAGATAATCGTTCCTTTTGGAATCAATTTTGTGGCAAAAACGCCTACTCCAATCTTTTCGTTGACAAACCGAATCTCGGTATCTGGATGTATCATCGATTCTGTTCACCCTTTCTAAAAAACTTATTATTACAATATACAGCAGTTTCATTTAAGTGACCGTTCGTTCGCGTATTTTATCAAAGTTCAATCAGCGAAATGTCCCCTTTGAAAATGAGAAAGCTATTTTATTTTTGTTCCACAATCACTGATCTTAAAGAATGGTTTATTAATAGGCAAAATTGTTCAGAAACTGTAAGAGTATGATTCAATGCTAAATTTTAAGGATTCATGTCTAAGCCATTTGTAGTCTTTAGCATATATTGGATGTAAATTTGTAAAGTGAGGGTTTCAAATGTCCAATAACCATACAGTGATAACTATTCTCGGAAGTTCGGGAGGCGTTGCAAAATCTATCTTGGCAATATTAAATCATTCAGCAAACGATGCCAGCGACCCCGTTCATAATCTAATCCGGCATTCAAAAATTCATTTGATTGATGTAAAGCAAAAAGAAAATAATTATTATAACAAATTGTTCTCAAATTTAGAGAATCAATTTATAATCCATCAGTTTGACCTTAAAGATACTGAACGATTTAAAAAACATCTTAAGAAAACAGAAACAAAAATTGTTATTGATGTTTCGTGGGCAGATACGATTGAAATGCTTCATTGCTGTAATGAGCTAGGTGTCTATTATGTTAATTCCGCATTAGAAAATACAATGATCGATGAGAATGAAGAGTTATTTGAAGGGTTTCCTTTAATAGAGCGAATTCGAATCTTTGAAAGAAATAAGCATAGCTTTCAAAATACTAAGGCAATTGTTTGTTCAGGAATGAATCCTGGAGTTGTACAATGGATGGCATTAGAGCTTATCAAAAAATATCCTCTAGAAATTCCTCAAGCCTGTTACATTGTAGAACATGACACATCTTTTTATGTTAATAAAGACAATACAAAAGACAATGTTATTTATGTAACGTGGTCACCTGAATGTTTTCTTGATGAAGCCATTTTATGCTATCCGATGTTTATGAAGCATCGCTCTCCACTTTTTATATATGAGAAAGTTTATGACCTTGAATTTAAAGTCACATTAGGTGATAAAAGCTTTTATGGATGTTTAATGCCACATGAGGAAGTATACACTTTATGTCGTTTATTTGATATGGAGGGCGGATTTCTATACCGTATTAACGAGTACACAACTGAATTAATTAAAGCAAACCTCGATCATGTAGATGATTTATGGGAATATGAAATGAAAGTTCTTGATCCTTCTGAAGCACCGCTAGAAGGAGATGATATGGTAGGAGTTCTACTAGTTTACGATGGCAAAGAACGATATATATATAATTCAATGAACAATTGTGAAATTTTCGAAAAATTCAAAACGAACGCTACCTATTTTCAAGTTGCATGTGGTCTTTATTCCGCTCTTTCTACCTTATTGTTAGATTCAATACCTAATGGGGTTCACTATGTAGATGAATTATTGTTAAACACTAAAAATAATTATGGTCAATACCTATCTTATTATATGTCTGATTTTGTAATAGGGGAAAACAGTCAAACCGATGGTCTATTACTTGATCGCATGAAAAAGTTAAAAAACACAAGAGATGATATCTAACTATCTTAGGGAGTGGAATAACAAAAAAGCAGCATATTGATATAATCCCCTTTAAGTAGACAGGTACAAAGGAGAGCTGTACCTTTTACTTAAGGGGATTATATCAATACTCAGCTCCTAAGTTTTGTTCAACTAACGCGCCAGTTAGTTGAACAACAGCAAGTTTATTTCTTGAAACAACGGAAACATTCCTTTTATATGAAATCTTCAAAAATAATAAAAATAATAACAATAGTAACCGGAATAGCACTCATCCACTTTGGTATTTTAATATTAAATTTACCCAAAATTCTCCTCAACAAGTTTAATGATAATATAAAGAGATTTATGACCAAAAACACAACTAATAAAGTATTCATGAAAGAATACTTGTGAAGAAGAAATTTAGTTCCGACGAAAAGCGAAGGAAAAAAAATTCCCAAAGCTAGTAATTCAGCTAGATCATATCTTCTAGCAATAATTTTGGAAACCCAAATTCCATATTTCTTTAATAATGACATTTTTCAAACACCCCAAATATTACTAATCAAATTTCTACATTCTAAACTGTAGTTATTACTTACTTTTGTTGAACAAACGCGCCAGTTAGTTGAAGAAACTTTACCTACTATTTCAAACAATGACTTTGGATTAGAAGGTAACTATATTAACTTTTTAGTTAATAATCCATGAACTTTTGCTTTTCTAATAATACGTCTAAATTGTCTACCAAATCATTAATGTCCATGAGCAAAGTCGTATTGTTATTTAAAATCTTGATAATACTTTCTTCCATGTTGAATGGAATGAATTCACACTTTTGAGTTACTATCTTAAGTAATTTCTTTTCACCTGGATGAGGTAAATCGTTAAGTGCAAACAATATATCAAAGTAACTTGCAAGTAATCCAGCAATTCTATGGTTAATACTGATATAATCTTGCCTTTTTACGGCTTTTTCAATTTGGTGAAAATAGGAAGTGATACTCTTTCTTAATAATGGATAGTTTTTAGCAATGATGTTCTGTTTTAATTCGTATGGATAAGATACTTTAACTTGATCTTGTAGATTCTGTAATCTTCCAGACTTATCATATAAAATTTTGGAATTTAAATAATTACTCCAAAAACAAGTAGAGTAACCAACATGAGCTTGAAAGTCAATTAAGGTACTTTCCATTTCCTTTTTAATCCATTCATAATTTCGATAAATAATTTCAATACCAATATTAGAGTCTTTTAAAGTACCATCATCTTCTGTTTCCCAGTACAGGTTATTGATTTCCATGTAATCAGAGAAAGGTTCTAATAACTCCTTTCTTATACTTGGTAGAATTTCAACATCACTATAGATGTATAAGTCAATATCAGAGTGTTCATCTTGAGAATTTGTTGTTTGAGAACCAGAGAGAACAACACCTTCCACTTCTTCCAATTTAGAAAATGCAAACGAGATTTTAGTAACTAATTCATTTATGGTTGTCATCTTTTTCTCTCCTACCCAAATATTATTTTAGTTTTAAAACTTCATTGCTGGAAGGTCCCTTTTTTTTTGTTGCTTAAAGAACTAACGCGCCAGTTAGTTGCATTAGGAATTTTGGTAATTGTATAGGTATTCAATAAACTCATAGAAGTATTTATTACTATAACTCGGATATTCAATATCCATTGGTATATAATTAACCTCAACTAAATTCGGGATTTCTTCTCGAAAATCGTAACCAAAAGCAGTTCCTCCACCATCTGATCCTATAATTAAAAACCCAGGTGCGAACTCACTCACTGAATAATCCTCATTAACTCCAACTAATTGTTCGATTTTCCACAGTCTTAGATAACCTTCTCCAATATTCCCTTCACCACCGTTTGTCATAATCATAAATTCAACATAATCTGCTGGGAACTTTACGTTCAATTCTTTTTCCACCTTTTCTATTTCTTCCTTAGAAATAGATTTATTAAAATTGAAGCCATTAAATAAATATTTTTTCTGGTCTAACACCTTTTTCACTCCTAATTTCAAACTATTAATTTTGTAATTAGAATTAAATTCTACTTAATTGCCATTGTTCCTTCTTCAACTATCCAGCATCATAGAAAAAAGGAGCCAATCGGCTCCTTACTTGTTCAACTAATGCGCCAGTTAGTTGAACAAGGACTATCTTATAAAATAGTTCAGTTCCTCCCATAAAGAACTTTCCATTTTCATTTTTTCTCCGATATTCCTAATTTCAATAAACTGTTCATTCGAAATATTTATGTTATCTTCAATTAAGGAGGCGCATAAATGTTCTAAAGCGACTCCCCATTCATCATGCACTAAGAGTTCATTTATAGCTTGGATATCATTCTTTGATAATTCACTCATACCTTCTACTATATTTTTAATCTGACTGTTCAAATTCATTGATTTAACACTCCAAATCAACAATTATAATTTAATTAACGCGCCAGTTATTTGAAATGATAGTATTAACATTCCCTTAATTGAAAGCTATAAAGGACAATAATGATTTACTATGTCAATAAGACGCTCTGAGTTCTCAGACAACACACGTTCAGACAATCTCGCACCTGCAATTATAGGGGCCCATTGAAAAACTTCATCTTTTAACAAACCGCTTTTCTCGCAATAAAGACGCAAATACATATCGGCTAATTCTTTTGAAAACTCTAAATATAAAAGATATGTACGATATACATCTGCACGTATATCCCCCGAACTGGAATCTACCCAATCTATTATTGTCACGTTATTATCTGACATAATCAAGTTAAACAAATGATAATCTCCATGACAAAGCCTATTCTCAAATTTCATCGTATCTAATTTTTGTATTAAAGCAGACTTATGTCTATTATCTAAATTATTTGCTGATTCGATTTGGCGCTTTAATTTTTCGGTCATGGGTTCAAGTGAATCAGCCACAACCTGATGAATTTTTTGTTGTATATCTACGGAAATATTCATGTAATAGTCTACTTGTTCTTTGTTTTCGGATAGAATATCACCAATTGTTCTACCCTTAATATATTCCATTATGATAGCCTGTTTCCCATCTATTTTCGTGACATCCAGTATTTTAGGTACAGAAAGTCCACACGAATAAGCATATTTTTGCTTATATGCTTCATTTGAAGATTCCGATTCAGGTAAATAGTCGTTAAACACTTTTACAATCCTGTTTTTGTAAAGATAGACTTTTGCCGTATTTCCTTTAGCTATTGGAGTTCCTAAAATCATTAATTATCTCTCCTTAATTTTCTGCCTCAAAACCAATCATAATATAATTGTTCGCCTTCCTTTCTTTAGAATCCTTGTTCAACAAAACTGCCAGTTTGTAAAACTAAAAAAAATCGACTATACAGTCGATCAATTTGTTCAACTAATGCGTCAGTTAGTTGAATAAGGATTTAATTTTCAACAAACATTAAAATTGAAATGGTTGAAAAAATAATGCAAATAAAAAAACTAAGTAACATTGAGATTACTTATTAATTGAATAAAATAAATACGATTGTAAGAAAATTTAATAAGTAATAAAAATTGAGGAGTCATTTTATATGATTTTAAAAGAAATTTTTCTTGAATTAATATTTGGGTATATTGCTATTTATATTGTCATTAAAGTATTAGGTAAAATGCAAATCACTATGATTACCCCATTTTATTTGGTTTGTTCACTTGTCCTAGGGAATATTTTAATTGGTGGAATTTTTAATAGAGAAGCAACTATGCCTAAAATACTTTTTGCTATCTTTACTTGGGGTGCTTTAAGCTTTGTAACATTATTGATTACACAAAAATCGATATTTGCTAGAAAAGTTTTTGAAGGAGATGCTTCTATCCTCATAAAAAAAGGACGTATACAATGGGAGGAGCTAAAAAGAAATCGCTTAGATATTGATCAACTTCTCCAATTACTTAGGGCTAAGAAAACTTTTTCGGTAAATGAAGTAGCCTATGCGATATTAGAAAATGATGGTACCGTCAGCGTACTTAAAAAATCAAATTTTTTAAGTCCTACGAAGCAAGATTTAAAAATTAAATTAGAAGAAGAGTTCCTTCCTTTAATCATAATAAGTGATGGCCAGATTCGAATACGAGCTCTTCTAGATTTAAATAAAGATGAAAATTGGGTACATAATTTGCTTTCCGAGGCAAACCTATCGTTAATACAAGTTTGTTATGCAGAGTGGGATTCGAAGAAATTACACTTACATACTTATTAAAAATAAAAAATGAACACAGATTTCGAAAAAAATTCTACCTAATCTTATGCAACTAACGCGCCAGTTAGTTCAATAAGGAATTTAGATTACTCCTCCTCATTATCCAGTAAAAAACTTTCAAATTCTTCGTGTAGTGCAAACTCTTTTTGTAGTGATTCTTTTGTTTCTCTATCCACTAAATCAATTAAATAATTATCCGCAAGTTCATCCCCACCATCAATCATTACTAAAATTGAGTGAATAACACCTTTTATGATTTCACTTTGAACTTTAGTATAATCATTTAAATCTTCCTTAGAGGTGAGTTTAGTCTGTAAGTTCTTATACTCGTCTTCATGTTCAGACCAAATTAAGTCTGATCTCGGATTTAAGCTCTCAACTGCTGTTTTTGTCCAGTAATCCTTTATATTTTTTAAGTTTTGCAAAAGTAACTGTTGTTTTTCATTCATTCTATAATTTCCTCCAATTAAAGTTGGTTACTTTCTATCTAATTACTAAATACAACTTTTATCTATTTCTACCCTGCTTTATAATACAAAAAAGCTGCTTAAATGCAGCTTTTGATCTTAAACTAACGCGCTCGTTAGTTTTCTACATTCCAAAATCCCCAGGATTCTAACTTGATTTTTTTGGTAACTGGTAACCCAAAATACGTATATTTAACCGTTATACTTTGGATTGGTTCCTTATACTCCATTTTAATTCCATAATAAATAAGTGTATTATCTTTTCGATGAATCGCTTCATTTATTTCGTTTGGATTTAATCTGGGATAAACGGGTACTGCGTCAATTTTCACAAACTTAATCCTCCCCCATTGATCATCCGGATCATCCGTAACAGGCTGCACTAAACGTCCACCATAACTTATCCCTAGTGCCAATCCATTTGGTTTTTTCCCATGATTTACAGTAACTTCTTTTATGGTTATCCGTCTAAGTCCTTTGTTATAAAATTGATAAACGATTTCCTTTTTTCCTTCTGTTGTCCAAGAACCCCCATCAATTTGAATTGGGTTACTGTATTGAACAAATGTATAGAAAACAACACCCGCAAGTAATAGGAATGAAGTAAATACAATTATTATGATTGATTTTTTTTTCAACCTCTCACCCCTAAAATTGCAATTTGCCAAGAATTTGCAGAAACTAATCAGTCAGAATCTTTAATAAAATATTCAATTTATATATATGAAATTCCTATTAGACATAAACTTGGGGGAATTTAGTTTAAAGGTTCCTATATTCTTTTCATCCTTTAACAAAGTAGTTTTGTTAACCTTAATATATCAATCGTTGTTCAACTAAATTGCCAGTTACAAGAAAAAGAGCTGCCGAAGCAACTCAGTGATTTTCAATTAACGCATGCGTTAGTTAAATAATTCCTTTTAATTAATTCATTTTTCCATCATTATAAATTCTATGATTATCGAAACTATCTTTTACCCAAATCATAAGTGAAGTTCTTTCAAAAAAGTAACTTCTATTTATTACTATAAAGGGTAATCTTATTCCATTAAAACCACCATACTTGTCGAGGGATTCTTGTTCAGCATTAATAATTTCTTTTATCTCATCAACAGATAGTCCGAGAAATTTTGATGCCTCATTAATATCCATCAATACTTTATTTTCTACAACTATTTTATTATTTGGTACTTTAATACTTGAGCTAAACTTAAGAGATAGGAGTAAACAGCCGATAATTATTCCTAAAGATAAAATTACTGAGGCAATAATTAAATTTTTGCTATTCATTAAATTCTCCCTTTCTTTCTATTACTTTTTAGTAATTATTATTCGAAGAGAGCGTTACATATTCAACTAACGCATCCGTTAGTTTGAAAAGTGTTTTACTTATTTATTAAAGCACCACCGACGCTAAAAAGATGTTTATTGTCTACTTTTTCTAAATATCCTTTTAATTCATAGCTTGGAGTATCCAGTGCCAACACAGATTTATCTATGCCTTCCATCGGCATTATTACATTTAATGTATATTCTTCTCCAGGCTGAATATCTAATTTGTTGCCTTTAACCTCGATTTTATATTCATTACCCTTATGCGCGTTTTCGTTTAATTCGATTGGAAATGATACATATTTATTATTTTGTTTTATAACAAAATCGCTACCATTAATTAATTTCATTTTGTAAATAATAATACCTGGTCTTGTTTCTTTCTTAACTAATACTACTTTTATCTTCTCGATATCCTTTAATTTAATTTCTTTCACACATCCCGTTAATAATAAGAGAATTAAAAACATAATAGATATAAATTTAGTCTTCAAATAACTAACCACCTTAATTGTAATATATTTCCATTTTATCATTTGTTTTCCATGTTTTGTTTTTTAATTTCTTATCTATCAAATTGAAAAATACTAAAAAAAGAGTCGATCTTTATCGACTCCTTCATTTGTAACTAATGCGCCATTTAGTTGAATAAGATTTTATTAATTTAATTCACCAATAAACCAAATCTCACCTTCATGAGTCACATCAATATCATCTGTATCTTCAACATAATCTGAAATAATTTCGTTATATCCAATGGTTTGCATTTCTTTTGGAATAACGAGATTCCATTCTGATTTCAAATTTCTATTATCTGTTAGTGGTATCCATTTTTGAAATTCATCATCCCTATCAAAAAAACTATTAAAATAACTATCACCCTTAAACACAATAATTTGAGAGCTAAATAGGTCTGGTAAATCAATCGCTACAACAACTCTAAATGTTTCAGAACTATTAGGTTTATTTTCAATTAACATTGATGCTTGATCAATCAATGTTTGAATGCATAAACGTTTAATTTTTAGAGGAGTCTTTTTTGAATTAATAAAGCTTTGAGATACAGGTAAATGCATATGCCAGTATCGTTCATTATAAAAATCTTTTGGGAATACAGCTGTATTTTCTATAATTCGTTTAATTAATTTATTCGATTTTCTCTTTATACCCCTAATCTTTTTTTCTCTCATACATTACCTCGCTCTAATAAAATATTATGAAGGAAAAATACTTAAATAATACTATTGTTAGTTGAACAACACTCCACTCAATATTTTGTATTCTTAAATTCTTTTTTTGTGTAAAAAGCTAGTGTGAAAGGAATTAAAGGAATAAGGGCAAGCAATCTAAACCAATTATTGGCACCACCGAAATATAACATTGGAAGAAATAACGCCATTCCACTTACTAGAAAAGACTTCCAAGATTTTTTCCAAAGACCCCATGCAAAAAGAAACAATCCAGTACCAATTAATCCCCAGAAGACGAGTCCTACCCAATAGAAACCAGCTTGTTCCATTTGTTCACATCCTTGTATATTTATTGTTTATTTATAATTTATATGCCCTTGTTCAACAATCCTGCCAGTTAGTAAAATAGAGGATGATCGAATAATGATCATCCTCTATAGTAGTACAACTAACGCGCCAGTTAGTTGAATAAGAAATAAAAAAATAAAATTATTGTTGTTTTAATTTTGTAATTGCTTTAAGAACTTCTTCTCTATTCTTCGAAAGTTTCATCCACTTAGGAAGTCTACTCTCAATACTAAGATAATATAAACCAGAAGGTCTGATATTTTTTTTTATATATTTTTCGACTAGAGAAAGATGGTCAAAATTAAAGAACCACATTTTGTGCCCACAACATTGAATCTGAAGATACAATGGTAAACCAAAGTACCAATCTAAGCCCTGTTTTTCATCAAACAATTCATGGGTATAAGCCCAAAGATTATCCCACCTTCTTTTTGGATGAACTTCTTTAGTTAATCCGCATTTGATGCATTGTAAGCGTTTTGATTCATGTCCCATATATCTTGGATTAATTAGACCTTTTGCATTATTCGGTGTAGTAATTCTTGCGCAACTTCTACATTCAGGACACTGAACGAGAATCAAGTCTGAATATGCTATTAATCCTCCACCAACACCTTCTATCATAAAACCCTCACCTACATTCAAATGTTAAGTATTAATTTAAATTATATAACATTATCTTTTAAAATAATTGATTCTTATTTAGCAAATCTGCTTAATAAAAAAGGAACCTATGAAGGTTCTCAGGAGTAATACAACTAACGCGCCAGTTAGTTGCATAAGGACTGATTATCTTGTGTTCCAATATTGATGACTTACTTCTGCAAGTTTACTAATTGAAATTTCTCGCTTATCTTTATCATATATTTTTATGCTTTCTGTTTTTATGTAGAGATTACCACCTGTATTTATATTACTTAAGCATTTTACAACGATTTTATCATCCATTTCTTCTGCCTCTAAAATTTCTAATTCATACTTTTTCAGTATCTCTAAATCATTAACTGTATTATTATTTTCTTCCCAAAATTTGAAGTTGATTTCTTCGCAGTTTATTAACTCACATATAAAAGATCTAAAGTTCTGATTAATTAGCTCAGCTAAATATTCGATTTCGATTTCAATTGATATCTTTTTAGTACTTTCAAAGAATTGAATAATAGTACCATCGTGAAAAATATTAAATACACTTTTTTGTTCTATATTATTCATGTTTCCACCTTCCACTAGATACTCTCGATTTTGAACTAAAGCATGCGTTAGTTGAATTAGAAGAGCTATTGTATAGCCCTTTTTCTACCCTATTTCTTTCTAAATACTAGACTTATCCTTAGTTATCTAGAGTTTTTGTATTAGTATCTTCTAATAATGCTAGGAATTTGCTTCAACGTAGAATCTTCAATCTCTATAACCTCGTATGCCATACATGAGCTCTTTTCTTCATGAAGCTCTATAAGTTCATTTAAGAGAATTCTTTTGGTATAGTTGCATAGCAAAATTTTAAATTACTCTAATTCCTCTTGAATTAGTTCTAATAAGAAATCGCCAAAATCATCTGCAATAAGTTCTATTGATTGTTCACTAAAGTCTATTCCCAAATTAATAGATACAACAGCAGGTTCGTTTTCTCCATTTAGTTTATTAAAGTCTAAACAATATAATTCATCGATACCTGTATCATATTCAATTATTATTAATATATCACATTAATTTCTGTTTTTATTATTGAACTAAACTGCCATTTAGCTCAATAAAAAAATCGACTATTGCATGAGTTGGTTCTAAAACTATCAAATAACATTAGCAATATACACAATAAAGATAGATTCATCATCAATAGCAATAAATGTAAAAAATTACCAAGTTTAATGATAGGTCTTAGTCATAGACAAGCTTGTCCTATTAAACATATGTATAAAATATGATAGTCCTGTTAGGATATCATTTGATTCATATTTCGAATGAAAGGGGGGAAAAAAATGCCATTCAACCTTGCAACTTTTCTTATTGTAGTAGTGCTTTTGGTTGCATTGCTTTTAGCATCATTACTGGGTGCTGAGCAAGCACCTATTTTAGCTGCTATCTGTGAAACACTTGGATGCAGTTAATCAATTGCACTAAAAATAAAGACGAGCCCATCTAAATGTGGGCAAAGCACCTAGAAGATTGCACCTAGAAGATTTTTATATGATTTAATAATCTTCTAGGTTATTTTTAGGAAAATCAAAATTTTTAAATTTATATGAAGGTGGGCTTTTTAAATGAATAATGATAAATCGAATAATGAGCAAACACTCCCTCAATCAAGTGATATTAATGATTTTAAAAAAGAAAGTATTATAAAACTAGCAAATAATCTTACGGCAAATGAAACTACTATAGATATGAGTTCAATTATGAGGATGGCACAAAATCTTTTTAAAGATGATTCGCTAATGAAATCTGTACAGGATCTTGGAAAGATCAATCAACCTAATTCAATTTCAATTCCAAAATCTGCTCCAAAAAAAGAAAATTTAGAGTTGCCCCTGAACAATGAGCTATTAGAAAAAATATACAATGAGCTTATCCACATAAAATCAGAACTGGTTGAGATTAATGCAAATAATAAAACTTTAGTTGAAATTTTTAAAAGAAATTCTTAAAGTGAATACTCTGTTAATCAATTACACTCTCAAATAATAATGGCACGAACTTTTTTAAATAACTCCTCTGAAAAGTTATTTTTCATACCCCAAGTATAATATATTAAAATAAGCCTTTCTCAAGCTTTAAATGAAACCCCTAGTGTACTAGGGGCTCATTCATTTTATCTAGGAAAAATTATAAAATTGTTTAACATACTAATTTACCAATGGAGTCTATATGGAAGCCTTTACTTTCCAAGCAATTGATGGAAGCTCCTATAGCTTTTACACAAATCACCTAGGGGTTCCATTAAACCTGCAAAAATGTGAAATATAGTTGTCCATGAAATTAGAGACTTAAACAATTGCAAAATCTCGTCTGTCTAATAACTAAATTGAATAATCGATTGTTACAATCTTTATAAAATCATCTATTTTCTTATTCAACTAAACTGCCAAATAGTTAAATAAAAAAGCTGCAATTTATGCAGCTCTTACTATGTAACTAACGCGCCAGTTAGTTATATAAGGATCTCAATTATTCAATTTTTGTCTTAGTTTAAGAATACACTTTAAAATTGATTCCCTATTTTGAGATTTCTTTATCCAATATGGAAGCCTACTAACTAAACTTTGATTTATATTAGTAAATTCTTCTCTTAAAGTTGCTCCAACATAACTTTCCAAATAATCAAGGTGTTTCTTATTATAAACCCATAAGATATTGCCACAACAATTGGACTTTAGCCACAATGAGAATCCACAATACTCGCCTGAACTACCACCATAACTTACTATTTCAGGAGTACTTATTAATCCACACTTAGAACAAATTAATTTTGGTCTTTGTTTTATCGGATTTCCAGTTATATTAGCACATTCTTGGCAGCGAGGACATTCCACAAGAACACTATCAAGAAAATCTATAATCGTTTCACCTGTATCTCTAAACCTTTGATTATCCACTTGTTTTTATCTCCTAACATTCCTTTTGTATACATTATATATTCAATGTAAGTAATAACCATCCTTCAAAAACCAAACTAATCGTTTACACAACAAAAGGACTGTTTAACAGTACTTTATGATATGCAACTAAAGCGCCAGTTAGTTTAATAAGCATAATTTCATTTTTCCAATAACCTTTTCTCCGACTCCACTAAGAATACCATGGTGATTTTCACAAATAAGCCAATCAAATTTCTTTGAAAAGATATAATACTCAAATGCAAAAGACTCTTCAATTACCTTTTGAATCATCTTTATGTTCCCCTCATAAATCCAGAATTTGGGCTTAGCACTATTTTCCTCTACCATAAAAAATATTTTTTCATTTTCATCAATTAACTTATGAAGATATTTATATGCATCATCATTTATGAAATGAAGGGAATAGCCATCATTTTTTAGAAATTGCCAATACCAAGATATTTGAGAAGTATAATGAGGCTTTTTAATAAAGGTCTGTTCAAAATTTTGTATGATATTTTCCCAATGATGTATTCCGACTTCACTTAGTAACTCTTTTGGAATCATATTTTCATTAAGTATAGAATTTATCTCTGTTCGCACAACATATTTCATTTATACACCTTCTTATTAAAAACCAGTTTCTTACAACAATACTTCTATTTTTCTTTTTTAATCCCTTCTTGTTCTTAACTATAAACAGCTAATAACTTGGGATTAAAATTAATATAAACGAAACATCTATAAACTAAGGTAAATCCATATCAAGACTTACAATATTATAATTATTGATTATCCCAAAAACTCCAACAAAATAAGCCACCGAAGTAGCCTTTAGTTTTTTCTCTATGCAAATGATTCCCTATTGTCAGTTTAGTATAGTAAAGAATGCTATACTAAGTGTTAATTAAGAATTATATATGTATTATATAGAATCTGATAAACTTTTAGTTAATCATAAATAAATCCTATCAAGTGGTAATAACATATAAAAAAATTTATATAGGTTTTTTAATTTTTAAAATAGAGGAGTAGTTATGAAGTTTAAATCAATATTATTTTACGCAGCACCATTTCTATTAACAGTAATTCTTATGCTCTTTAGCGGAATACCCGAAACTCTTGAATTTGTTACAGGTTGGTTATTCATTTCTATTTTTTGGTTTGGTATTCCAATAGTGTTGTTTTGTTTTCCTTACTGGTTTTATTTTATAATTGTTGGAAAATACTACTCTAAAAAACGTAGTCACACCATTCTAGCTCTTACTGGAACAATCATTTTGATAGTGTTATTTTTAATTTGTTCAGCTAAAGTTTACAAACCAATCGAAAATAAAATTTATTTTACGAAAGAAACAAAAATGACATTAACAAAGCGTTCGATAGCTCTTTTTGAAGAAAGAATGCATATAGAAGGTAAATTAATAGAAATTAATAAGACAAGTAGAATGGAAGGATGGAATGATGTTGAAGTTAGCGGTCTCGTAGAAGGTAGAGAACTTCAGATCATTATTAGTTCAAAAAATAAAGAAGATAAACGTACAATATCTTTTAATTATCTATATAAGAATGGTAAATGGTCACTAGAAAGTACCAAAGCACAAATTAACTAAAATAATATAAATCCTGTATCTATGATTACTTGAAAAAGATAGATACAGGATTTTTTGATATCAACTGTTCAACTAACGCGCCAGTTAGTTGCATAAGAATCAAACATAAATTTATGCTTCTTGAACCTGACACTTGATATCTATATTACTTACTAGTTTATCTCTTAATTATTTAAACTGTTATCCTTTAACCAATTCCTCGCTTCTTCACCTATTAGAATTACAGGTTGTTCTAATGTACCAATGTTAATACTTTTAATAAAAGCTTCTTCTATTCCTCGAATACCAGTTAATTTAGCTCCGTTTAATAATACCCCTTCAAAGGTAGCTAATCGTATATCAGCATTAATTAAAATCGTGTTACTAAAATCCGTCTTATCAAAAAGACCTGCTACTAAATTGGCATCTGATAAATCAGCTTTAACAAATACCGTTTTAATACATTCAGTATCTGCAAGTCTAGCATCTTTAATATTGGCATCTGTGAAGTCCACATATGAGATATTAGATTTACAGAAATCTGCACCTTCTAAATTTGCAGATATAAAAGTAGATGAACATAGTAAAGATGACGAGATATCCTTATGATTTAAATTCATTCCATCAAAAACACAAGCTGTAATATATGCTTGGTCTATTGGATATTGGGACAAATTAAAACCTCGCAAATCAATCTCATCTATACCAAGTTTTTCACCTTGTTCTCCTATGGTTTCAATCCAAAGACGGTGTGATTCTAATTTTAAGATAATCTCTTTTATATCATTATACATACCTAGCCCCCTTATGGATCCAAAAAAACTATATAGGCTATATTCTTTACATTATTTATCGGTTTCTTTAATTTCCAATTGAACTTTACTGCCACTTCTTCAACAAAAAAAGCTACAATTAAGCAGCTTTTTGTTAAACTAACGCATCCGTTAGTTGAATAAGAATCACGGCATCAGTATCTTGGGATAATCTCTTGCAGTCCCATTAAATTTGCTTACACCAAATAATTCGTGTGCCTTTTTTTCCAAATCAGCTATTGTTGGATCAAAGGGATTTTCTGTTAATTGAGTTAAAATTCCCATATTACTACATTCCTTTATTTTTTTCCAAGGAAAATCATAAAATGAATTACCGCTATTTAAGTAGTCTACAAAAACTGTAGAAAAGTAGTTAACCCAAAAGATACCTGGTATTCTTTCTTTCAATGTTCCTGTTATATGTTGCCTATCCTCAGCCTCTTGTTCAGTGACATAGCCATAGGTAGCTTCAAAACAGTTTACTAATTCTTCAAACAATGGCAATATATCGTTCTTTCTTTGACTAAATATTTTTTTGTTCAAGTATATAGTTATATGGTTCAGCCTTAACTCAGTCGGGTGCAACCACCAATGAGTATCAAACCAAAATCCTTTACTCTTTCCAAGAACACCGCCTGCTTTTCCAATCATTTTGTCGGTTTCAACATCATAAATGCCAGGTTCTTCTTTTGTCCACATACTAATCGCATCATTAATTGTAAATGGTTTTTTTACTGGTTCGAATAACCCTATTTTTTCTATTTCAAACCCTCTTTCGTTCATTAAATCGAAAAATCTTTTAGCGTATTTTTCAGCACCAATATGTTTATTTGAATAAATGCATATAAAAATTCCCACCGCAGCCTCCCCATTATCAATGAGCCATTTCCGTTATTCTGTTACTATTTCTATATTCAAATAAAAATCCCTTCTGCAACTAAACTGCCAGTTAGCACAATAAAAATGAACTACCGAAGTAGCCCAATATTGTTCAACTAAAGCGCCAGTTAGTTGAACAAACTAACTAACGAATTGTTAAGCTATAAAGGTTTCCAACTATCATTAGTGCAGTAGAACAACTAACAATTATAGAACTGTAAAGACTTGTTTTAGCTTTCTTTTTCAACTCTTCAACATTACTACCCCTAAAATGTACATAATTTTTGGATTGCTGAATCGCTAGTACACTAAAAACCATTGGTGAGGACCACTCTTTGTATTCTGTAAACATTAGAAAAAATCCTAGCAATAATAAAGTAATTGAATAAAAAATTTCAAATTCACTAGCCTTCCTCATCGTTTCCCCCCCGTTCATTTTACTCAACTAACGCGCCAGTTAGTTGAATATGGAATTAATAATTTTATACCTAAATGTATTTAGGATCTTTAACTAAAGCATGTTTCCTATAACTTATTAAAGCCTTATTTAATAACTAGTTGGTGAATTTCAATACAAATCTTATTTAGCTGATAGTATATGCAGAAAAGTAAGATGGCAATTGCAAACAAACAGATTAAATGAATAGAAAAAAGACTGCCGAAGCAGCCTTCTTGATCTTAAACTAATGCACTCTTAATACTCTAATGCTGGTGATGGGTGCCCTCCGTTTTTTTGCAAAACCTTTAATCCAGATCCAATGTCGGATGCCAAAATATAGTTCCGGTCTACAAAAACTCCCCAAATATTAGCTCTGCTTGGGATATACACTCCAGTTTGTTGTGGTGAAGAAGGGTCGGTGATATCGACTGTTCTAACTCCACCAGAATAATGTGAAAGATACAATGTATTTCCATGCACCTTTGGATCGTGGACAGTGGCCCCATTAGGAATCGTTTCGGTAAATTCCGTCCTAAATGTGCTTAATAACTTTGGATTGGTTTTATCTTTAATATCATAAATCATTGTATATCCATAAGCAGATTCGAATCCATCTCTTGTTGGGCCGAATATTTCCCTCGTCTCAACAAGGACAGTTCCACCTTTTGCAAGATCCATGGAATGTGCTGCTCCTTGGACATCAGTAGCAAAGTCTGTTCTTCCGAGATATACTGGATTTTTTGCATCACTTATATCTAGCATGATGGTTCCTAAATCCCAATAAGAAAGGAAAGCTGTTTTTCCTGTTTCATCTGTTTTTACACTATGAGCAAATGCGACACGTTGTACTCCTTCCTCATCTGTCCAATTGTAACCATCATAATTTTCATCACTGACTTCAGGTATGTAGTCACGGGGATTAAACTCATAAATGGTATCCGGATTAGTAGGGTTGGATACATCAACAATGGAAACATCCATTTTTTTACCATGTGAGTAATAGTTAGCATAGCAATCAGCTGTCAGAACATAAACATTATCTCCTTGAACGGTTAAATACAGCTCATGGGTACCCCTTGCTCCAGATGAAGAGGATTCCCAAAAACCGAGCTTTTTAGGTTCACGTGGATTTGTTACATCGTATAGCACAAAACCGCCTTGTGAATTTGGATCTTTTTGATCCATCTTTTGGACACTTACAGCTGCCAAATCTCCTTTAAAGTGTTTCGTGTTTACCGTTTTGACAATTACTTTTTCTTGCCAAGTACCTTGAATATCAGCGAAGGCTGAAACTTCAACAGGGTTAGAAGGATCCTTCATATCAAAAACTCTGACGCCTCCTCCTCCGCCATTAGCTCGGTGCGTTCCTAAATAGGCAAAGCCTTTATGGGCATATACATCTCCTGTTGAGTTTTTTACACCTTCTCGGATTTCTTTCAATGGAACAGCAGCAACTTCCCTGAGATTACCAGTATTCTTACTACCTTCAAGCAATGGGACAGCCAATTCCACACCAGCAAGGTTATCGCCTTTTTCAACTCCTCCCCCAATTTCATCATGGGCTAAAACGGAAGCTCCTCCTCCTGAAAATACTAATGCTCCTGCCAAAGCAGTTGTCACAAAAATTCTTCTTTTCAGTGTAATTCCTCCCTATCAAATAATTTAAATAACCAATTGTGTACAAGTATCTTGGTATCACATTATAACTGTCTGAAAGAAAATTTCGAGACTGTTAAATATGTGTAATAAAAATAATATAGAATATTCTGTTATTTTTATATACACCGGATTTCCTAATTTTCCTACATAAAAATACAATCCCATCTTCATGCTTAATAACTAGAAAATTATGGAAAACATGAGGTTTACACTATAACTAACTTGTTTATTCCTAGGTCTTTTAACAATCGTAAAGACTATATCAATAGGCACCTTTCTTAAACCTTCTTGAAACATATTAATGTAAAAAGTACAGAACTAATGAAGAAATAATGCAGATTTATATTAATTTTGGATCGTCCAATTTATTCGTTTCTGAACCTACTTACACCTAAAAAGTTCAAATTGTTCTATAATGGATAAAAATGGAAGTTTGTAGTTATGAATGGAGTGGAGAATTTGCGAAAAGTAAATCGAATCGTTTTATGTGTTTTAATGGTAAATTTATTATTATCGGGATGTTCTTCAGAAAGTCGAGAAGAAGTAATGAAAGAAGTTAAATCAACAGATTTATCTAATGAAAACATTCAAGGTATTGAATTAGGTATGTCTATAAATGATGAAAGTTTTATCGAAAATTATGGTCCATTCTCTGCTCTCCCTGACAATAAACAATATACCTCAACAAGGAATTACGACCAATATTGGAATGAACATATTATTATGAGCGTTGATAGAGCTAATAGTGAAATTTTACAAATTGGTACACTTGATAAAAACGATAATTTTTCAACAGTTAAGGGAATTAAAAATGGATCAACTATTGAAGATGTAATTTCAACATATGGAGAGAATTACTATAAATATGAAGACAAAGAGCAATCTATTAATGTAATTGGATATGTAGATCGTCAAGATAATATTGACCTTGCATTTACATACATTAATGATGAAGTAATAAGTGTTAGTTTAAGCTATGCTTTTGAAAGATTGAAATGGAAAAAGTAATTTAAAGTCAAGAAATTCACCTAAAGGAAGACTTTTAAGCAAGATCATACTTTAAGAATATGTATTTATAATTTCAAAAAGCCGTAATCGTAGGATATTTCTTCATTATGACCATCATTTTTCTTTACTACTCCAATCTTAGAAGGCTCTTCGTTTAAAGAGATAAAGTAATGAAAGCTACTTGGTAATCTAAATAGGCCTTTTTTTGTATCCTTTTTACTTGATATATATAACCATTCTCCTTTATTAGCGAAACAGTTAAGAGCCTCTTCATTAATCGCTAATAACATTTTTTCATATTATTTCATGGTGTACCTCACTAATAGAATAAAATTATTATACCTATTTTAAACAACCTTCGTGCAATTAAACTGTTATTTACTTAATTAAAAACGAGTTACCATAAGTAACTCGATATCTTCAACTAACGCGCCAGTTAGTTGCATAACTAATTTCTTCAAATCAAACAATTACTAGCGGATGTCTCCTTCTTCAACCATTAACATTAATAATTCAAGCTTTTCTATAATTTCATCCTTATCTTTCGAATTAATTGATTCTAGAGGCTTTTCCCATTCATAATTCTTGATTAATTCTATTCCAAAATTACCATTAGGATCACCTTCTGGGTACCACCCTAAATCAATTAGTATATTTCTACTCTTATAAATTGCTTGGAATAAACTTTCAGTAAAAATCATGAACCACTCTTCATCTTGTTTTATATTTGAAGGGTCTATTTCTAAAAATGTATTATATGTTACTTCCCAACCAGACGGTATTCTTAATGGTTGAAGTTTTAGTTTGTTCTTCAAATTTTGTCTCCTTGGTTATCTATTTTATGTAGATGTCTTTCGATTACTATTCCTATTCAACTAAAGCGCCAGTTAGTTTCATTAGTGGTGGTTTTTGTTATTATATCTTTTTAACATAAATATCATATTGCGTATTATCATTAAAACGATCACTGCGAGCATTTACTGGTAATTCTACCTTATATTTTACACCTTCACTTTTTAGTTTAGAGATGAACTTAAAGTAGTCTTCGTAACCGTATGCTGTATATATTAATTCCCATTTTCTATTTAGAATTATTTGAGTTATCGAAATGAGACCTATAAATAAAAATATCAAAGTAGCCCCTACCCACATAGTTAGCCCTCCATATTCATTGATCCATATATCTCATTATATTCTCTGCAATAATTAAGGATACCTTTGTTCGAATTACTTATAAAATTACATTAATAAATCATAAAGCAACCTATCACTGGTTTCCAAGGGTTGTTCAACTAACGCCCCAGTTAGTTATATAAGGAATTTATTAATCCTTAAAAGGTGCTATTGTTTTTATAAAAAGAATAAGAAAAATTATACTTAATAATAGCAAGGTGATAAAAATTACATATGAAAAAAGATTGTCAAAAAAGTTACCTCGCGAAATTAGATTTGTTAATCTCCAAATGGAGAAAATAAGATTTACTAAGCAAAAAAAAGCTCCTAAAATATCTTTCTTCATTAATATCCCTTTCTTAATATACGTAACTTATCTCGTATTCCGTAGTTTGTTTTCAAATATTCCTTATTGGTTGATTTTTTTAATAATATTATAACATTTCTAATTCAATTGACCTGCCTAATACATAAATAAAAAAGCAGCCATTGGCTGCTTTTAATTCAACTAACGCGCCAGTTAGTTGAATAAGGTTTTAATATCTACCCAAAGCTTTTTCATACTCATTTGAAGCTTGCTTTGTATGAAATCTCATATACTTATATGCAATATTTAGTATTTTCTTTGAATCACCTAAACGAGCAAGTATAGTTACACTTAGTAAATCTTTTATATCGATATCGCCATCTATTGCCATTAATTCAAAGAAATCAAATAATTCTTGTAATAGAAAATTATCCTGATCCTCATTTATGAGTTTAATAAAGTGTTCATTACATTCACCAAAAAATACATGATTTAATATCTCACCATTAAATTCAATGTGTTCTTGTAAAACTATATTGTATTCTTTAAATTGATTAACAAATATATAAGCTAAATTTTTATATTCCATTTTAATTGCAACTCCTGAAAATCTTCTATTGAACTAACGCGCCAGTTAGTTGCATAAGAAATTAAAGTGAAATTAAGTTTTATAGAAATATCACGCTATACAGAAACCCAAGAAAACCTACATAAAAAAGCATCGACCAGGGTTCTAACGGTTCAAAAAAGAATCCAAAGATCATTCCCATTCTATCATTTATCTTTTTCGTTTCTTTTAGTTCTTTATATAATAATCTAAGTGGAATTATTATACATATTAAACTAATGACCAGTGCTAAAATTTTCATAACATACTCCTGAATACACTTCTTTATTCCTGAATTCATTAATTCTACTATTGAACTAACACGCCAGTTAGTTGAAAAAGAACAGTTTAAATTTATAACTTTTCCGTTTCTATATTTTGCAAAGAATTAATTATTGTATCCAAAATAAGTTGTTTTAGATTTGATACACGTATGGTGGAATTTAAACTAAATACACAATCAAACATAAGCCAGTTATAACTGAAATAATAATTCCAACTGTAAAATTCTTTTTTAATCCATGTTTTTTAGAATGAAAAATTGAAATAAAACTTATTAAGAACGATAGTAATAACATTACAAAATATACTGTTTCCATTTTCGTAGGAACGCCCCTTATTAAAATTTATGCTTTCTATCAATCACAATGAAAAGAGCATAATTAATCTATTCATTAGCTTATCATCTATCTATATTTGAGGATAGATTACTATTGAACTAATCTGCCATATAACAAAATAGAGAGTGATCGAATTATGATCATCCTCTATTTATTGTTTAACTAACGCGCCAGTTAGTTGAATAAGATACTTAAAAAAATTCTGACGAACCAGCCATTTCATCGATTTTATACCGATTTGTATGGAAACATTCTAATGGATAGTCTTTAAGTCCAGGCAATGTATTATATGTCTGTGTTGGAAGAGGTTCGGTTGACCAATGTAATGGTTGGAGGCTCCTGAGATATTACATCAATAATGTGGTTTAGTGCCACAATGCCATAGTGCTTGAATGGTCCTGGATAGCTATCTGAAGCAATGGTGCTTACTTCTACAAAATCTAAATATCTTGACTTGGAATAAATACAAAAGGTATTTCCCTCAAAAACTTCATATTCATCCATTACAGTAAAACCTTCGTTTCTAACAGAGTATGCAATATACCAATCAAACTCAATTCGAAGAATTGGGAGAGTTTCGTCTGTATCAATGGTTTGATAATTTTTAATAGCACTTTCCATCGTTTCATTGACTTTACATCGATCAATATCAAGTATTAATGCGTTATCTTGAGGCTCAAATATAGAATTCAAATAGATATCACCTTGAAAAGTCATCAGTTCGTCATAATCCATATAAACACCCCTATTTTATTAACATCTTATTTACTTATTTGGCTAATAACACAAAAACTATAATTTCTTTTTTACTTGATATTATATCACTCCTTGTTCAACTACACTGCCAAATAGTGAAATAGGAGCTGATCTCTCAGCTCGATAGTTTTGTTCAACTAACTCGCCAGTTAGTTCAATAAGAATTTATTTTAAAACGTATTCTTCTAACGAATGTTCTTCAATTATTTCGATATTTTTTTTGTTTTCTGCATAATCAATTATGTGTTTTCGAATGTTAGGATACAATACTACATTATTTAATTCAGATAATGGTACCCACTTAACACCAGTTTGGTTCGAGTCGGGGTTTTTAGGCATCTTTGGAATAAAACCATCTTTTAATTTGCATTCAAACATTAGTTGTAATGAATTTGTCTTTCCATATTTATTTGCATTTAAATGAGGAGAATACTCGTATACAAAAGCTAACGAACCTACTTCTACATCAATTGAGGCTTCTTCTTTTGCTTCTCTTCGAGCTGCTTCTAAAATTGTTTCATTTGGATTAACTCCACCCCCTGGCAAATTATAATGCAATCCATTTTCATCATTATATTCAATTAAGAGAATTGAATTATTTTCTAAAATAACGGCCCCTGCTCTTACTCTAATATGATATGTCAAGTTTCTCTCCAATCTTGTAAAATTATTTCAAACTATTATACACCTGTTTACTACTTTTACTTTTAAATTATTCTCGCAGTTAGAACATAAAAAGGACTACAGAAGTAGTCCAGCATTGTACAACTAACGCGCCAGTTAGTTGAATAAGTAGAATTAAAATCGTTTTATGTTAACTAAGATTTATCCCATTTATTTGTTATTTTTATTCCTATCCATATTAATGTACCAATTATTAATCCGAAATTTAGTTGAGTAACTGTATCTTTATCTGCAATTTCACCTAAATTTAGTGTAACTAGCATATAAATAATCGCAAAAACAATAGAAAAACCAAATGTTTGAAACATAAATTTGTCTCCCCTAATTTTCATCTTTTTTGCTTCATATAACTTATATATTCTTTAATCTTCTCTTAATTCCTTGTTTAACTCTCCTGCCAGTTAGTATAATAAAAAGGCCCTAAAACAGACTTTATTATTCAACTAAAGCGCCAGTTAGTTGTATAAGTCTATTAAAATTTGTACCTTTAATTAATAACATATGCATGTTTGGTAACACATTTATATTAATCTAAAGGTTTCCAATTTTTATCTTTTTCATATTTTGTTAATGGCGGAATATGTGAAGGAAATAATGTTTTAGAGGCTCTGCCTATTTCAATAAAATTCTTTTGAGCTTCTACTAGTGTTTCTTGATTAGCACCTCTACTTGTATAAGGCTTATCCTCCTGGATGTCATCGTCCATCCACATACAGACTTGACATGATTCATATTCATTCCGCTCCGTTAATGATTTATACCCACAACACGGACAAGTATGCTTTTTCATGTATTACTCCTATTAATAATATTTTTATCTTTATATTTTATCATTTCTTACAACTAAACTGTCATTAGTACAAAAAAAAAATCGACTATACAGCCGATCATTTTGTTCAACTAAAGCGCCAGTTAGTTACATAAGAAATATATTAATTATTTTATTTATATTGGCTTTAATTCTAACAATCCAAATGGGTTATAAAACAAATCCACTTCATCATATCTAAAATCATTAACTGCGGTTATCTTTAATACAGGTGTATCTTCGCCGACACTAAATGTTTCTCCATTATTAAAAGTGGGATTCTCAACTATATTATAGAGATTAAAATTATTTAAAATGTCGGCTGCTTCTTCAGGGTCAATAGTAGACGAAATTACAACGTCTGGAAGACCAAATGCCTTCATACCACATGAGAAATAACACTCATTTTCCCCAATGAGAGTGACAAAATGTGAATAGAGAGGAAATATATCTTTATTCGAATGAAGTTCGTTCCAATCCTCTTTTGTGTAAGCAACACCAGAAGACTCAATTTTAACTGCTAATCCGCCTGCTTTTAATAAGCCAACCCCTACATCTACAACCTCTTTCACATCCTCTATACTTTTTGCATCTGCAATTATATAAATGGTAAAGGTATGGTGTTCAATATTATCTAGTAAAGTATGTTGAAAAGTATCTCTACTTGCATATATAAATGCTTCCTTTAGATTTGGATCATGATCATAGACTTCAACTTGAAATCCAATGTTTTTTTGTGAGTTATGAATGATATTACCAGCCATCAAATAACCTTCACTTTTAGAAACAACTGACTGAATTATTTCAGTTCTATTCTTCCAATTACCAGGAATTCCAATAATAATTTGAGTTTCTAACATAAATATGTGACCCCTTTTAAGTTTAATATGTATGTGGATTAATCATAATAATTCATTTGCTTAATTCTATGCACCATATGATTAGTGTTTATTTTTATATTTAGTTTATCATTTCTTATCCAACTAATCTGCGAAATACTTAAATAAAAAAGCAGCCAATTGGCTGCTCTTAATCTTCAACTAACGCATCCGTTAGTTCAATAAGGAAAACCGACATAATGTCAGTTTCATTCATTAATACGGTAAAGATCTATTGGTTATTTGCTGTGATCCTTTTCTTTAAAAATTCGATAAAATCATCTGCATATTTTTTATTATTGTTTAAGGAATAGATTGGTATTTCGTTCTCATCTTCTTCTAAACTTATTGATAGATCAAAATAAAAAATATCATCACTTGATTCACATATTACAACTTTATCATCATCGAAATATTTGTTTTTCTTATTTAATTCATACATATACACTATATCTCCACCAACAACGGTATCAAAATCTTGTTCATAAATGCTAAATATCTCCTCACCAAAGATTTCTCCCCCGCTATAGTTACTTAACCACCATTTGTATGAATTTGGGAGATTAAAACCCAAACGATCTTCCGCTTTTATTATCCATTCTTCTGAAATTCCATCTCCGTAGTCTGCAAAATCAACTGAATTCCCAGCTTCAGCTATTATTCTTTTTATATCCTCGTACTTATTCATTTCATCCTCCTGTTATTACCCTATAAATCGAAGACTCAATTATTATTTTGTTTTAGTATAATATCGCAGACCTAGAACAACAATCTAATACTTGTAAAGTTAAACAGCCAAATTCCTAAATAAAATAGCAGCTCATGGCTGCTATTGATCTTCAACTAACGCGCCAGTTAGTTACATAAGAATATTGATCTCCTTATAATACTAAATGGAGCGTTTCCTACGAATTTTGACGGATTACCGAAAGTGCAATTGGGTATATCAATTTAAATATGGAAGTAGGTCTTGAAGCGGTATCTTAATATAGTTTGATAGACCTCCATCTTCTTCTTGAACATACAGTCTAACATCTAAACCTTCTATACGGTCTACAATTGTATAAGAACCTTTATATTTAATTTCTGTACCATAAAGACCAATTTTCAACTCTTCCAACTCTTTGTGCTTACTTAATATTTTTTCAGCCAAAGCTACTTTGGATTTTTCTGTCATAATTTATTCTCCTTCTTCTCCCCTTATATCGGTCTTTAATTAATTTATAAATCAGTATTAGTGTTTATAGTTGTTAAATTTAGTTATACAAGCGGTGGACTTTATAGAACTAACGCGCCAGTTAGTTTAAGTAGAATACTTCACAGACAACAGGATCCCTAGCCGTAATTCTTATTGATTTAAATCTTTAATTGCTAGCTTTATGTATGATTAGAATCACTTCTTTTGAATCCTTGATAATCCAATGTTTAGCATATCGGTCTATTCGAATACTTGGCGAAGCTCAATCTGTCCTTCTCCAAGACCATGTGGATCTGGCGCGCGCATCGCCCATTTGATGGCTTCCTCACGAGATTCCACATTTATGAACAGTATCCTGCAATCAACTCATTGACTTCAGGGAATGGCCCCTCTGTAATGGTCGGCGGTTCTCCAGGAACAGGGTAAGTAATACGAATACCGTTAGAGCTTGGATGGAGTCCACCAACTGACACCAGAACTCCGGCTTTCTTCAGTTCTTCATTATATTTCTTCATCGCAGCAAACATCAGATCCATTTGCTCACTTGGCATTGTCCCTGCTTCAGAATCCTTTGAAGCCTTTACAACCATCATAAATTTCATAAGTAACTCCTCCTTAGGTTATGGCTTTCTACGGTTAATCTTTTCTTTAACATTGTTCAACTAACGCGCCAGTTAGTTACATAATGATATCGCAAGTTTTTACGTACTAATTTTGATAAACAGTAATTGTTTCTCCACTTTCACCCATAATAGCGTATCCGACTTCAACTACAATCTCTTTATCCGGAAAGAGTTGATTAAACCTCATCGTCCAAAAAAACTTGATCAAATCAGAAAATTCTCCGAATAAATTATCATTATTTAATGATTCATCGGTTGTACCTGATGCAAATTCAATTAATGACCAACTATTAACGTACATTTCAATTTGCTTTCGGTCTTTAGAGAAACGTTCTTCCAACTCTTCAATATTACTAGCGTTAGATTTATAAAATTCTGAAATAAAGATATAACCATCTATTTCTATCACTTCTGGCCATAAAATATTCCCAACTGAAATGTATTGTTCGATACTTAATGTATTAAACGCATGATTGTATAAATCTTTCCCACAAATCTCCGAAAATTGTTCAAAAACATTATCTTTAACAACGC
Organism: Gottfriedia solisilvae; assembly: GCF_002128405.1. Classification (GTDB taxonomy): domain Bacteria; phylum Bacillota; class Bacilli; order Bacillales; family Bacillaceae_G; genus Gottfriedia; species Gottfriedia solisilvae. The sequence continues at coordinate 491,453 of NZ_NETJ01000002.1, read as the reverse complement.
CTTTATACTTTTTCATTCGAACACCCCGATTTTAGTTACTAGTTTGGTAAGGGACAAACAACTGCTGGTAAACTGCCTCGACTATAAAAAGTATCTTCATAATTTGCATAAATTATATCATTCCTTATTCAACTTAACCTGCCATTTAGCGCAATAAAAAATGGACCACCGAAGCAGCCCATCGTTATTCAACTAACGCCCTCGTTAGTTGAATTAGAACAATTATTCTCTTAATAAAACAATGTATTTTTCAAATCCAATTTCAAAAGTTATCAATTCAGAAACAAAGTTGAGAAAAGATAGTTTTTTTGAATTTGAAATCATTATTTTTTTCTCAACAACATCTAAGCTACTACTTTGTGAATTTGTTCTTTTTAATTCAAATTCCTCAATACTTCCAAGGTCATCGTTTGGATTTGTAAGTAAATTTAAACTATTAACCATTCTTAAATATTGTACACCTACAAAGCGGATCGTTATTTCTTCAAAATTTGCTTCGTTACTTTCTCTTCCATTAGGGTGATCATATGTTATTTTGGCATCAATATGAAGTGTTAGTGAACACCCCACAGGATCGATATTAATGCCTGTCAAATAACTATGTTCAAATAAATACCATTTCAAATCCATACTAATCCTCCTGAGTTGGTGTACTAATTAAACAAAGTTGTCGATTATCGACTCCCAATCGTTATGCAACTATCGCGCCAGTTAGTTGTACAAGGAAATTAGAACATTTAAATCAATTAACGTTTAATCCTAACCTATTAGCAAGTTCAATTATGAATTCCTTTTGTAAATGATCTTTTGTTTTTGCATATACTTCATTTATTCTTCTTTGGGCTCTATCATGCTCACCGTATATTTCATATAGAATTGTCAGGTAATGCGGATTTTCATATAATCCAAGTTCCTCTTTATTTTCTAATCCTCTAATGACATCTTCTATAGTTTTAAATTGTTCAAAATACGGAAGAATCACGTTTTGTATGTCTTTTTCAACCTGCTTTTTTACTTCATCTAAATTGGTAGCCTTAGAGAGTTTATACCAATTCTGTGATGAATTTTTTAATTCATTAATTCGAATCCTTAATACAGATTCTACTTCCATTGGAAAATTCGACGGTTCCCATTCGTTTATTGCTCGAAATAATTTTTCATTATATATTCCTGTGTTAATGGTGAACTCCACTTCATCCTCTGAATTCCACTTGGAGGACTGGATGTTAACTGTCCATGCAAATTCCGGAAAAATCTTTGCGAAGTTATTTGCTTTCTTTTTAAAGCCATTTTGCTTAAACAGAGGTGCTATTATTTCTTTGATTATTTGCTTTAGCTCATTTTGCATTCACAACTTCACTCCCTTATTTAGTCGAAAGTTACATAAGTCAATTTTAAATTATATATCCACTAATTCACAGTGTTCTTATTTCACTATTATCCTATTTACTGACAATAAAAAACGAGCTGCAAGCAACTCGTAATCTTCAACTAACGCGCCATTTAGTTGAATAAGGTAAGATATATTATTATTTTTTTCGTAATAATATTAAGAGGTCTTCAAAGATACCAGGTGTAGCATAAACAATTTCTTCGCCATTTAATTCAAAAGGAGTACTTTCTGAGACTATTCCCACATGTCCAATTTTTGCTCCAGCCTCACGAGCGATTAATCCGGCAGCAGCAACATCCCAAGGTGCTAAACTTTCAGTATGTGCATCAAGTAATCCTGATGCTACATAACATATATCTAATGTTGGAGCAGCAAAACGACGAATATCTCTGCAATGAGTGGCAAGTTTATTTACTCTTGTAAGTGCCTCTTTTATCTGGCTTTTATCATGAGGAAAACCTGTGCCAATTACTGCATCCGATAATGCTTTTATTCCGTTAACCGAAATTTTTTCGCCATTGCAAAATGCACCTCTACCTCTAATTCCAATAAAAGTAATATTCAGTTCTGGAGAGTGTACAACTCCTACCCAAACGACTCCATCAATAGCAATTGCTAAGGAGATTGCAAAATGAGGAAGGTTTTTTGAATAGTTTACGGTACCATCTAATGGATCAACAATCCAAAGAGGACCTTTAAATGTTTCTTTATTAATTTCTTTTGTGATATTTTCTTCGGACAGAATACGATGTTCAGGATAACATTTTTCAATTGCATCACGAATGATTTGGTCAGAAGCAAAGTCTGCTGATGTAACTAGTTCTCCAACCTTCTTATAAGTCATTTCAACTAGGGATTCTCTTTTTAGTTCAACGACCTTTTTACCAGCCGCACGAACCATTTTTTCAGCAAAGTTAGACCATTCATCTAATTTATCTATATCCATCAATTATTAATCCTCCCTAAGAGTAAAAATCATAAATAACAATAATTAGATTTAATAAAACTTGTTCAATTTTGATTTATTCTACAATTATTGATGATAATCCTTTAAGATTAATATAAATAAGTAACACAAAGACAAGGCTCAAAATATGAGCTATTCAGTTTAAGATATATATCATTAAATTATCATTCCTTATTCCACTTACTGCCATTTAGAGCAATAAAAAAATCGACTAAATAGTCGATTATGTTGTTAAACTAAAGCGCCAGTTAGTTGAATTAATCTATTTATGTGGTAAGGGTTTTTCAGGCCGTTTGAAGCAATAAAGACAGTCTGGATCACCACACTTTTTTTCAGTCCAGCAATTACATTTAGGACAAAAATAAGCATCAAAATCCTCATAGTAAACTAAATTGACTTTACAAATCGTACATAGTTTTTCATCTATGAACCCATCAATTTCAAAACCATCTATTATTACTATGTCATCTTTTTCTTCAATTTTCATAAATCCTCCTTTTTAACTATCGCGCCAGTTAGTTGCAGAAGCAGTAATAATAAATAAGACAGTCAAATTTTGTATGACTGTCCTTTTTTTAAAAATTATAATTTATTGACTAACTTACGAAGTAAGTAAAGGAAATAGATTATTGCTACTATTCCTCCAAGTTTTAAAAGAATATCTAATATTATTGTAATGCCATACCAAGGTGATAATTCGACTTCCATTGTTACCTCCAAAATCTTTAAATCAATTTAATTAATTAAATTATAACTTATCAAAAGCAGTTAATTAATTATTAAAATTTTACAATTATTTATTCATCTGATTCCCAGTTTTATTCAACTAACGCGCCAGTTAGTTGAATAAGAAAAGTTAAATTTATAGCTTTTCCATTTCTATATTTTTGCAACGAATTAAAATCGATGTATCTGAAGCAAGTATTATCTCGTGACAAAGGTATTCACTATCATAGGAAGTTATTTCATCTACAATCCAATCATCTAAACCTCTTTCACCATCAAATGCTATTTCATTACTATCTGCATAAGTATTTCTTTGGATATCATAATCCATAAGAAATTTTCTTACACCTACCCATTTAACCAAGTATTCCTCACCGCTACTATGTAATAAATGAGCTTCAATTAAAGTAGGATCTTTTTCATCCTCATCCTCATTAGGATTAAACTTATTCTTAACATTTAAAGAAAAAACGTGTGCATCGTGAAAGGAATCGGTTGAAAAGAACATAAACACTTTATTATGAAGGCGTTTTTTTTAACAATTTTAACTGTTCTAAATAACCTTTTATATCATTAAGATCATCTGTGAAAAACTTCATTTCTTTCTCCTTTATTTTTAATCTACTTTAGTGTATTAAACAATTATTCGTCAAAAACACTTGCATTTCCTTGTTAAACTAGATTACCAATTGCCAAAATAAAAAATGGACTACCTAAGCAGCCCATCGGTATTCAACTAACGCGCCAGTTAGTTGCATTAGACTATGACAATTCGTAGTAATTTTCAGCTGTATAAATTGACCACGACCAAAACTTTGTACCTGAGCTAATGATAAATCTATCCAACCATAATTCAAAGTTCATTTCTAATGGAATTGCCTCTTCAAACTGGTCAATATGTCCTTTCCAAAATAGGTAGTTCTTTTTCTTTTCGATTACATATTTTGAATTTATAACTATATTATCTTGATAAATGTAGGCTATATCATAGCAACCTTCAAATTCATCATTGTATTCATTATATTCAATAATTTGTTCTAAACTGTACAGTTCAATTTCTCCACCAGATTCAATATCATCAAATAAGCGACAACCATTAGAAATTTTAAGAAACTCTTTATAATCATTTGGTAAAATTAAACCTGTTTTCTTCTCAAAATCCTTAATTTCTTCATCACTTGCTGGTGGATTAAATGTACATTCCACTCTTGATAGATAACCTTCCTCAACTTGTATTTGAATAATATTTCCATTTTCCTCTAAACGTTTTTTTAAAGAATCTAAGGTTCGTTTAACTATACTTCCTTCTTCAACCATATATTTTAACTCTCCTTTACTTTAAATTTATTTAATATTCTATATCTCAAACAACTAAAATTACTTCATCAATTATAACATTCCTTATTAAACTTAACTGCCAGTTAGCACAATTAAAAAGGCTGCCAAAAGCAGCCAATCGTTGTTTAACTAACGCGCCAGTTAGTTCAATAAAGAATAATTAGGATTACTTGTTCTCACTCCAATTTATTACTTCTGCATCTATTATACTTACTTCTCCTAAACTTAAAATGTGAGGAATAAATGGAAACATCCCAAACTTATTGCCTTTCTTATTTTCTTCCTCATAGTAATTTCGGGTATCTATTGGAAGCTCATACATTTCTTCATATTCCTCTATATCTTTAAAATGAACATCTTCGCTATTTATTTTCTCAGCAGGTCCTATATATTTTTCTTTACTGTATAAATAAACCACATTCTTATTATTTACTAAGTTTTTAGTCGGGATCTTATAAAACATTAAATCCGTTTTTACTTTAACACCAACAGTACTTAGGCCATCATATACAAGATGTGGATGTAAGGGTAATAAATGAATAACATCATTCCACAGGCAATTCAATTTTGGAATTTCTTTTTCCAAAAGTTTTGGTCTTTCAGGGTGGTCATAGTACTTTTTTGAATACTGTTTATATAGTTCTGAATTCAAAAGCTTTATTTTATTTAAGGACATGAGTGTCTCTCCACTCATATTTTTTGGAACCATATGATAAACGTATTTAATAAGATCTCCCCCTTACTTTTTCAAAATTCTATTTTTATTTAGTCTAGTCCTTCTTATTGAACTATATTGCCAGCACAATTAAAAATAGACCGACTTACTAGTCGATCACGTTGATGAACTAACGCATCCGTTAGTTTAATAAGTATTGACAACAAACCTCATAATATCATTCTTAATATATTCTATTAATTCTTCTTGAGGAGATTCCGCATTATATGCTTCCATATCCTCATGCCAGTTTTTCTTTGCTTCGTCTAATGTTAATGCACATTCGAGATAATAGTTATTTCCATCTCTAGTGAGCATGTAGTATTCGCCTTTGTACTCAAAGTTTTCCTTATCGTTAATGACTACTTTATTAAACTTTAAGGTCAGAAAAAATTGATTTATTTCCTTAATTACAATATCCATTTCTCCACCCCACCAATTCTAACTACCCTACTTTTACTATCCTGTCAAATAGTGAGATAGGGATGATCCTACAACTTTTAAACAATAATGAACTAACGCGCCAGTTAGTTACATAAGGATTCTACATTAATTCAATTTTAAATTCGATTTTTGAACCTTCATCTTCCTCGATTATTTCAACCGTTAATTCTGAAATTCTCGTATTAAATATGTAATTAAAATCTTTTGTTTCATCAATAACTTTTTCAAACTGTTCCTTTTTATTTATTCTTCCGACTGTCATATGAGGAACATAACTAACATTCCGATTTAGAAAGTCTTTTAATATACCCGTGTATAGCCTATCATGTAATTCGATTAATTCATCATTTCCTTTTTTTACATTAAGAAATAAATATTGATTATTATTCCCTGTTATTCCTTTTAAGGTAAGTTCAAATGGACTCACGTCAGTTACAGCTTCTTTAATATGTTTCATTAAATCCTCTTTAACTATAGAACTTGTAAATGGGAAAACAAGTGAGATATGTGGCAGGATTAAATCGTGCAAACTATCATATTTCTTCCTAACTTCATTAATTTTTTCTATATTATCAAATTGTGGAAATACACAAATCGATCTATTAATCATTGAAAATGCTCCTTTTCAAGCTCTTATTAATTAATTCCATAAGCATCACTTTAAGTCCTTGTTCACCAAACAGCTATTTACTTCAAAAAAAATAGAGCTGCCATAGCAACTCATGATCTTGAACTAACGAGCCAATTAGTTGAAAATTTACAGTAAAAATTAATTTAATACTTTTGAACTTTACTAATTCTCCATTTCATAAAAAGGTTTATGTCATCTATTGCATCAATAATTCTCCAGTTATACTCATGATTTTCTCGAAGTTCTTTTAAAACGATAGGTTTAATTATATGTTTTTCTAATTTTCCATTAGTTCTTGCAATATAGGCAAATCCTAGTACTGCATTTGCCCTTATTAATGCACTTTCATTCATAGATAACATAACACATATGTCTTGTGCAAACTTCCAATTAGTATGAATCATTCCTAAAGAAAGAGGAAGTCTGGCTAATTCCTCAAAATTGTTTCTTTTAAAAATTTCTTTAATTTGATCATTTGAATATTCTTCTAGAGGTTTATATATTCTTTTCTCGTCCAAATAAGAGTTCTCCCTTTTTTTATATAGAATTCATTTAATATTTTTATTTATAAATATTCTAAAAAGCCGCATTAGCAACTCCTGTTGTTGAACTAACGCGCCAGTTAGTACAATAAGAAAGTTCTTATTTTTTCTTATTAATGAACTCTGTCATAATCAAATCTAGTCATACCATCTCCACTATTTGTTTTAAGAGCTATATAGCTACTATTATTTAATTTCTCACGATACTCAGATAGCCTAATAGTAAACGGAATAGTTTTATCTGCTTTTAATGGAGCAGTATTTTTGGGAATTATATCGTAAACTTTTATTGGAAGGTCTCCGTCATTACCTTCTAATTCAAGCATTATTCCTTGTCCGACTGAGGCATACTCCATTATTGTTATATACCCCTTTATCTCTTCATCCCAATTAAATTTTGTTTTTGTTAATACTGTATTTATAGGATGCGAAGCCAAGTATTGCCTTATAAATTGATTTTTTAAATTTTCACTAATATAAAAAATTGATTGTTTTCCATTATACTTACTACGATCGTGTTCAAATGTCCATCCATATTCCGCAAATATTAGCTTTATTTTGTAAGTTTTTGGTTTTTTTTCATCATAAATTTCTTTTTTGTTTTTATCTTCCATTAATAAATCAAATACCCAATTATAGTCTGTAGTACTTAAATCGACTTGCTTTCCTATACGTTTATCATTTATATATACACGCAAATCATCTATAAAAAAACTTGGATCATTATTTTTAACATACTCCATATCTAATTTTTTAAATGAAATAGGGTCTCTTACATTATCGACTTTATTACAACCGACAAGTGTATAACATGTTAAAAGGAAAAGAATTAGTAGGATGCTTATCTTTAGATGTATCTTCTTATTCAACTCAAAATTACCTCAATTCATTAAGTTTACTGCCTTATTATAACATCCCTTATTGAACTATACTGCCTAATACTTAAATTAAAAAAGCAGCCATCGGCTGCTTTCGTATTTAACTAACGCGCCAGTTAGTTGAATAAGAAAAGGGTTCATTTCTTTTGTCTTGTAGTTAAGTATCTAGAAATTAAGCCTAAACCTAATCCGATAGTTAAAACTATTAATGAGATATAATTATTGCTTATTTTTCCTTGAAGAAAAGTAAAGAGTATTGCACCAATGAGAGCAACTAATGCTATTAAAAAAATATCTAACTTTTTCATTTTTCCGTCCCCCTCTTTTAATATATTTCTCCAAATAATATTCGAATTCCTATATTTTTTAATCTACAAAACAATTTTCTTTATTGAACTAAACTGCCATTAGTGCAACAAAAAATGGACTACCGAAGCAGCCTAACCTTGTGCAACTAAAGCGCCAGTTAGTTCTATAAGATGGATTGTTTTTTAACCTTATCCGTTAAACCTTCCCATTAAGATAGTATTATAGTAATTCCCGTCAGATAAAATTTTGTCTTGTTTTAAAACACCTTCCACTTCAAAACCATATTTTTTATAAAGCATAATAGCTTTATCATTGGCTTCGAGAACATTCAAAGTTATTTTCTTAATTCCATTTAAATCTGCCCAATTAACAGATTCTTTTAAAAGGTTTTTTCCTATACTATATCCCCAATATTCTTTTAACACACAGACTCCAAATTCCACTTTATGAGACGTTCTTTTCAATTTGTTCCCTTCACATCTTGAAAAACCTACAATTTTTTCATTAACTTCAGCTACTAAAAATAGGTTACTAATACTTTCTGTGTCATCTTTAATTATCTGTTTGAAACCAGATTCATCTATGTACGCCTCGCCTTTTTCTCTGTCTAAATTTTCTGTTTCACCATCTATTTGTAATCTTACTTCAGACAAGTTTTTCGCATCTTTCTCTATTGCAGACCTTACAGTATAACGTAAATTTTGAATATAAAATTCTATTGGTTTAACTCTCATAACAATGACCTCCTGTTTACAACCTTATAACTTAGATTTTATTAATCAACCCTTATTTTACCAGATATTCTTATTCAACTAACCGCGAGTTAGTCCAATAAAAAAAGCCACCAAAGTAGCCTTTAATTGTTTAACTAACGCGCCAGTAAGTTCAACAAGATATTCACTCATAACTCCTCTTCATCTACATAATCTTCATAATAACTGATTAAAAATGGCATATATCGTAATTATACTAGATGAAATTAAGGTGAATAAAAAAAGACCCTCCACATATGGAAAGAGTCAATCTGTTTATGTTTTTAGCCCAGCGCTGGAGCCACCATCTTTAATGTGTCACATGTAAAATTAACTAAAATTCCTACACCCACTGTTTTAAAGCCAATATATTTATTTTGCATTGGCAACACCTCCAGTTTAACAGCACAATAAATCATAAATATACTTAATATGATTGCTGGAATCGAACCAGCTGCGCTGAGCACAAGGCTAAAAACACAAACTATTTATATCTATTATACCATAATTTGTAAGAAATCTCATTATAAACCTTTCAAATAACAACTAAAGCGTCCGTTAGTTGAATAAGGTAGTAGGATTACCTTAAGTAGCACATTAGAATCATTTATAAACTTTACCCAAAAATTTGTGCTGCAATAGCATATAAATTTTTGTTTCTAATTGGCATTGAGTCCAAGTTTTTTATCATAATTGGAGGTTGACTGACTTTCTCAAAACCTCTATCCCTTAACCAATTTATAAATATTTCATCCTCTGTTGGAATATCAATCCTTAGTTTTCCTTTATAGTTAATAGCTAAATGATTTATTAGATAGGCAGCTGCTTTGTAATCAGGGGCAACAATCGGTCCTAAAATTAAATTCAATGGGCCTTGGATAGAAAGTGCAAAACCAATAACACTCCCAATTTCATCTTTTAAGACAAGTGATTGATACGACTGTATGATTCTATTTTTAAGGAATTCAAGCCGCGAATCTCCAAAGGCATTCTTATCTAATTCAACAACTTTATCAAAATCACATTCCTGTAATTCCACTACTTCTAAACCTTCAGAAAGTAGTTTATTGGACACATAGATATTACAAATGAATTTATGAACATTACCAACTTCTTTAAACCCCATTTTTACGTACAAAGGTTTTCCTTCGGGTGTAGCAATTAGCATAATAGATGTTTGATCTGATACAAGATTAACACAGGCTTGAGTAGTTTGTTTTCCAAGACCTTGTCCTCTATAATCTTGATTAACAATTACCATCCCTATTGAAGCTATATAAGTATCATAAGGAATAATTGCTGCACTTGATACAATTTGACCGAATTCATTCTTATGCCCGAAAATTTTACCCGAAGACATAACTGTTCTAATTTCATTTCTATCATAATCCCAACCAACTGACTGAGATAAAGATACTAATCCATCAATATCGTTCTCACCCAAAATAGCTAATTTAAGGTTCTTTTTTGTATAGGTGTCCATTAGTAACTCCTTATAAAATTTATTAATTGTACACTTATATAAAATTTAATATACATTAATTAACTCGTGTTCTTTAACTAGCGCATGCGTTAGTTGCATTAATTACATATTCTATTTACGTCAATTAATGATTCATTTTTAAAAGTTAATTTATAGATATCTGGCATAGCAAGTTCATTCCAAAAATTATAATCGTACTTCTGATCGAAATAGTTCATGATTAGAACCATAATGTTACCATGTGTTCCTATTACAACGTTTTTCCCTTCAAAATCTTTTAATATTTTCTTTGTAGCTTCGATACCTCTTGTCTGTGCAGTGATGTTTGATTCTCCACCATCCCAAGACAAGTTAAAATCATTCCATACCTGAGTTATAACATGGTTAAAGTCCTCAACAGGCTTTTTTGAGAGTTCGCGTTCTTTAAAATTCTCTTCAATGAAAATTTCTTGGTTTAACGATTTGGCAATCCCTTCAACTGTTTGGATAGCACGTTTATATGGACTTGAAACAACATAGTCAATTTTTTCGTTTAAAAGTAGTCCAGCAACAATTTTCGCGTCAGAAAAACCTCTTTCAGATAATGGACGTCCCAATTCATCAGGAGTATAAGTAGAATGTGCATGACGTACAAAGTATAAATTAGTTATCATAAAATTCTCCCTTTAGATTTAATACAACTTATAATATTCGACATTTTTTTCAGATTTCCTTGTTCATCTATCCTGCCATTTAGTCCAATAAAAAAAGAGCCACATTAGTGACTCGCGCTATTCAACTAACGCGCCAGTTAGTTGAAGAAGGATTTATCTATCTCAATAATGACTTCAAATCCTCGGACGATCATTACTATGTGTATTTCTTGCAATTTCTTCATTCATTATATCTTTATCACTTTTAACAGGCGCTTTTGTACCATACTTTTTTTGCATAAAGAAGCCTAGTGCGATTGCTAAAATCCCAATTCCCCAAAATAAATATCCAAATAGTGTCAAATAATTATCCTCCTCTAATTAAGAAACCATATTTATTTCTAATATATTTTATGGTTCTACTTTTATATTCAATAATTTGGTAAAAATCCCCTTTTCCCATTAAAAAAAGACTACCGAAGTAGCCTATCACTGTAAAACTAACGCTCTCGTTTGTTCAATAAGGAAAACTTACTATTTCAAATCAAAACTATAAATTATCCCGTTACAAATCTTTTGCTCGATACATTCATCCATTTTATAGTGTTCCGCCAACATTTCAGCTTAATTTTGTCAAAATCTATTAATTCTATTTGTTTTATTACAAAAAATATTGCAAGATGATATTTTCATTACAAAACCATAAATAGATGATGTTATTGCTCCACATCAATGTTAAAAGTGATAAATTGAACAAAGTTAAATAAAAGCAGAATAGAAAGGAACTATCATGAACAGATCCGACATAAATTTCCCTTTTACCACTATCATAAAGGGGTTCCTTACAGTATGTTTACTATTTTTAAGTCTTACTTCATTTTCTACATTACATGTATCAGCAAATACTAATACAGCATTTAAATATAATTCGAAAGTGCCATTACCAAAAGCTCACCAAGAGTATTTATATAATCTGTGTAAACAACGTGGGTTATCATATCGATCGGCACTTACAATCATTAAAATAGAAAGTAATTTTCATGCAAACGCTCGAAATATGGAAAGCTACGGTTACTTCCAAATTGCAAAAGTAAACCATAAAAGTCTGGCCAAAACTCTACACACTGCAAACAAACCAACAGATCCTTACATTAATATCAAATGGGGTACATATATGCTCTCTTCTTTACAAAAGAAGTATAAAGCAAAAGGATATCGTGGCGTAAAATTAACAGAAGCCATTTTAAGTGCTTACAATAAAGGTGTTGGTGGTTATGAACGAACAGGAAAAGCTACTTCATATATCGCTAAGTATAATAAAGCGTTAAAAGTCGTAAATTCATGGTTCTAAGATCATAACTCAAAAGTTAAGTTCATTAATAATAGACAAGGTGCAATTCAGATAAATTGCACCTTGTCTATTATTATTTAGATAAATAAATACAAAACTTCAAATTTCTATTGAATACTAAAATTAGTTAACTTAGTATTTTCCCGGCATATCAATAATGTAGACTTAAGCATCTACATATTTGTAACCAGTAGTTTTGTTTTTTCTTTTTCCATAGAATTTCAAATAAATCTTACTGAACTAAACTGCCAAATAATTAAACAGGAGTTGAACATAATCGACTCCTGAATTTGTTCAACTAACGCGCCAGTTAGTTGAATAACTTTCACACTTCTTATAAGTAATTTTCAAATAAATAAAGTTTCTTCTCAATCGGATTCAGAACAAAAATTGCATATTCATCTGGTTTTTTTTTATTTTGTTTTATGTAGTAATAACAGTTTGTATTTAGATTTATTGGATGTCTTAACAAGGTACGTTTATTTTTTTTAGCATGGATGTCATTTTCTATAAATAAGTCTGTAAAATCAGTGACTTTTTGATTAACAATTTTGATATTATTATTTGTAACTTTGATCCAATATGGTTTCTTTTCTAATCTTTTTATAGATTCACTATCGTATTTGTACTGTTTATAGAGTTCTCCATCTAAACCCAAGCCTCCGAGCTCATCAATGATAATGGTAGACTGCGTTGGTTTACCAATGTCCACTTTCCAATTTTGGTACACCTCTCCTTGATCGGTGAAAAATCGTTGGTAAATTGTATACCAACCCAAAGTACCAATCGCAATAGAAAATACAATTAAAAAAGGTAAGAAAACCATTTTATTGAAATGCTTATTCTTTAATTTCACCACTAATACTTAACCTCACTATAAAACTACTTTATCTCCAAAATAGTTTGCTTTTTGATATAAATTATAACACTTCATTTCTTCTTTATCGTAATTTCAATAAAAAAAGAGTTGCAAAATACAACTCGTGAATGCAACTAACGCGCCAGTTAGTTGAAGAAGGTGATATATATTTAAAACAAGATTACTCTGATATAACTCCCCTTTTATCCTTTGTATCTTCAATAAAATGGTAGGTTTGAGACCCTTTTTTCACAGTATTATTTTTTAATGTAAAAGGTTCAGCATTTACAAAAAATGCATCTATTCTAAAATCATCTTTATTTATTGGTAATTTACTTTCAAATAGATAGTAAGAATTTTCCTCTAATCTTGAGTTTTTATAATTAATAAATACTGGAGATGTTGCCGATTTACTAAATATATTAGAATTCTTTACTGATTTTGCTCCAATTGAAATTTTAATAACATCATAAGGAACTATTCCATTTTTTTTATCCAAACTAGATAATGATTTATTACTCAAATTTAATACATAATAATATTTCTTAGTATTCTTATTTGATAATTCTTTGATTTCGTAACCTATGTTATTTATTGCAGATTGTGAAAGGATATCTTGTTGCTCAGTATATCTTAATGATTTCTTTTCAAATGTATTTAAACTTATTAGTGAAGCAGAAGATTCTTTCTTTTTAATTTCTTTAGAAACTTCTACTTTATTACAACCATTTGAAATTAAAAGTACTACACACAAAAACATAAACCTTGTCATTTTATAATTCAATATTTTCACCTCAGAATATCATTGTACGTTATTCGTATTTATTTCAACAAAGTAGATTCATATCCTTTAATCTTATTTTGATATACTCCCAATGGTTAAAAGGAGCCGATCATTCAGCTCCAAGTTTTGTTCACTAACGCGCCAGTTAGTTCAATAACTAATTTCTTCAAATCAAACAATTACTAGCAGATGTCTCCTTCTTCAACCATTGACATTAATAATTCAAGCTTTTCTATAATTTCATCCTTATCTTTCGAATTAATTGATTCTAGAGGCTTTTCCCATTCATAATTCTTGATTAATTCTATACCAAAATTACCTTTAGGATCACCTTCTGGGTACCACCCTAAATCAATTAGTATATTTCTACTCTTATGAATTGCTTGGAATAAACTTTCAGTAAAAATCATTAACCACTCTTCATCTTGTTTTATATTTGAAGGGCCTATTTCTAAAAATGTATTATATGTTACTTCCCAACCAGATGGTATTCTTAATGGTTGAAGTTTTAGTTTGTTCTTCAAATTTAGTCTCCTTGGTTATCTATTTCATGTAGATGTCTTTCGATTACTATTCCTATTCAACTAAAGCGCCAGTTAGTTGAATGAGGAACATAAAAAATCTTTAAATATCTCTTTTAACTGCATCTTTAAATATACTTTTATAATGTATTAATCCAAACTTTTCTTCGAGGAAACTTATTCTTCTCCAAAACTCTTCTTCATTATATCCTTTAAAATCTTCAACCAAAGCCTCTGTAAGGTGATGAAAAGTATGGGCTATATGAAAAATCTCATCAGCAGAATCATTGCAATTTTTTATATCTAATAATGATTGGTGAACTAATACTTTGTATGCTTTTTTTCTTATACTTTCCAAGTAAAATCCTCCAACTATTTATAATCAAAGTTAATGTCTTATTGAACTAACGCGCCAGTTAGTTAATTAAGAATTTCAATATTCAGCCATTGTATACTTTTAGTTTCTAAGTTATATTTGTATTTGTGTATCTTTTAAAAGGTCATAGAAAATTTTAGAAAACATAATGTAAATATTAGACGGATGTGAATTTCAGTGGAAACTATCTTTTTCATTATTAGTTTTTTATTAATGCCGATTTTAGCAACTATTTTTTGTGTTAATCTTGTTGAAATAATGAAGAAAATTAAAGATGATTTACCTATTGCTACAAACTCGTTTTGGTTAACAATATCATTCATTTTTATTGTATGGCCAATAGCTGTTATGGCTGCTATGGGTGTGTAATGAATAAAAACATATTGAATGTTTTAGTTGATCAACAATGGACTGCTACCGCAGTTCTTTTTTTATTGAACGAAAATAAGAATTCTATTTTGACTTCAATTCATTGATAAATTTATTAACTCATTTGCAATACCATCACCTAATGCTTGAATATATATATGGTCATGTAAATAGGGTTTATTTATTTTCCATGTTAGTGAAAAATTAGTATCATTTTCACCTTCCTTTATATCATAGCCAATTAGTTTTCTTTCGGTCCAGGTCTGTGTTCCAGTCGGTATGATCCAGAATAAAACTGTTTCGGTATTTTCTGCTTCAACCTGCAACGTTACTATCTTTGCTCCTTTTGGGATTTTTACCCAGGTACCTTCTTTTGGATAATTTGTTTTTAAGTTTTTTATATTCGGCACTTTTGAATATTCTTGGTTAATAAGTGTTGCGTAATCTGTGAATAAACCTAAAGATAGAAATATTTTTAATAATAACATTTTTTAAAATCACCTCAACCAATAGGTTTTACACATTCTCAGATCATTATGAAATTACCAAATAAAAAAGACGGTATGAATTCATGCCGTCTTTTGAACTTATATAACTAACGCGCCAGTTAGTTCAATAAGGATTTCTATTTACTTCGTTCAATAATCTTCTCAATTGAATCTAATATGTGTCTTTTCATTATTGGAAAATCGTTATTTGACCAAAGCGTAAATAAATTAGAAATTAATTCAGTACCAGCAATTTCTCCTAAAACAAAAACTGAAGCAATTACTACATCGTCTTCAGTAGAATCCAATGCTTTAACTGCTGCTTCATATGTAAAAGTATCCTTTAAAATAAAAAGATGTACAATAGCCCAATCTCTACTAATATTATCCTCATCAACACTTAACTTTTGAATTTCTGAAATATCTAATGAATGTTCAAAACGTTTAGAAATATGTTCAAAATGACTTAATGTACTATATTCAAATTTTGGGAGGCTACCCGTCAATTTTTGAATTAAAAAATCTCTAAAAATAATATCAATAAAGCCACCACCTGCTACTTGCATTCTTAAGTGATAATTTGATTTACCACTTTCTTTATTCATTTGTTTCAATTTAACACTATTCTTAAATCTACCATTTATATATTCAACTGGATAATCAATAATTTCCATATTTAAATAGGTACAGTCCTTAAAGAAAACATTATATTGGTAATCCTCGTTTAAATACCAATGTTCAGCTTTATCCTGTACGTTACTCTTTTCTCTTTCACAAGCAAATTTCATTTTTAGTATATTATCTTCAGTTAAATCAAGGAAAAGAATAAATCCATCATGAAAATAGTCATTTCCAAAAAAATCATCCAATTGTTTATTATTAATTTGTTTAATCTCATTTTCAAAGTTATACATTATTTATACCTCAAATATTATTTGTAATTATGTATTCGATTAATAGTTAATAAAGTCCTTTCCTTGTCATCTAAACTGCCAATACTTCAATAAAAAAGAACAGCCGATAGCTGTTCTTGATCTTTGGTAACTCTTTTTCTTCAACTAACGCGCCAGTTAGTTGTACAAGACTTCTTTATTTACAGTAATTTTTCAAGAACAATATACCTATCTATATTACATAATATAGGATTTAATTTTTTTATATCGTTTAGTAATTTTAGAGCTTCATTTTTAGTACTTAACTGAAAAGCACTAAAATGAATTTGAGTTTGATGAATTATTTTTCTACCTAAGAATTCATTTAATGGGTTAAGTAATATGTCATCAACTAATGGTGCATAAGATATATCTTCACTTATTTTTGTATATACTGTTTCAATTTTGAAAATATTAATATGCAAAATAGTTCCCACTTTATTAAATTCAATCCATTTTTCTTGAGCACTCTCAGGCACAGCCAAGAAGACTTGATTATGTTCTTGCAAATATATACGTACTTGATTTAGCAGAATAAAGTTATTTAATAACCACTCGTCTCCCCATTCCCAATCTTCAAAATAGTAGCCAAAAGTATAATCGTTATATGTCACCTCAATAATGCCATGGATATCAAAAACATCCTCTTTCTTTAATTGAGTTAAATTTTGGATATCTTCTAATTCTTTATCTTCTATGATTTTATACCTAATTGAAAACTTCATTCTTTCACCTTCTTCTGGGTTCCTAATATCATTTTAGCAGATATATTTACAATTTTTTTCTATTTCATATTTAATTTCTTATTGAATTAAACTGCCATTTAGTGAAACAAAAAAAGAGTCACCGAAGTAACTCAAGCTATATAACTAACGCGCCAGTTAGTTGAATATCATTTAGTAATTTTTATACTTATTCTTATCAGGAAAAACTTTAAGATACGAGATGAAAATGAGGATTACAAGTATTAACAATAATAATAAATTGATAGGTACACTACTATAAAAAATCTGACTTATATACGCTAAAATTTTATATTCAACATAAACGATTGCTACAAATGCAAAAATCCTTATTATCAATTCAAATAGACCTCTTCTCTTAAATTTATTACTAATATTATAACATCCCTTATTAAACCAAACTGCCTGTTAGCAAAAAGAGGATGATCGAATAGTGATCATCCTCTTTTTGTTGTTTAACTAACGCGCCAGTTAGTTGCAGAAGAGTTTCTTCTTTTAATTAAATTAAAAGAGTCTCATAACAGTTAATGACCGATTAATTTTCACTACTCCTTCTCTTTTGCTTAAGAATTTCAAAAGGAACTACAAATGTAATGTAAAATAATGATATAACTACTAAAGTCGTCACCATAAATCCAATTCCATTTGATAAAAATTTAATAGGCTTATAACCAATTGCCACTAAAGTTAGATAAATAATGTGATATAAATATGCTAAAAAAATAAATATAGAAATATCTTTAAAATTTTGCTTCAAATTTATCTTTTTGGATTCAAAGTAATGAATAGTGTTCTTTCCAATAAAATACACCACTAAATAAAAAAATGAGTCTTTTATATTAATGTCATTTCCACTTAATAATAGAATGGCAAATATTATTCCTATAATGACAAATGGTTTTAATCCATTTTTTAAAAATTGTTTCCTTATTTTGTTAAAAAAGTTCGCATGAGAGTCTCCTAGGATGTTTGTATTTATCTGAATTGTAACATAATTCATCTAACATTAATTATAAAAATTAACCCTTCATTATTGAACTATTTTGCCAGTTACTTGAACAAAAAAATAGACTACCGAGGCAGTCTATCGTTGTTGAACTAACGCATCCGTTAGTTGATTAAGGTACTAGTCATTTTTAATAATAAATATAGCTAAAATTCCTCCTATAAAAGTGACTAATCCGGCAATTAAACCAGTAATATATCGATTGTCCCAATTAACATTATGACTTATTATCGTATTTACAATCGCTGAAAAGGCGGCCATAAAGAATATATGAGAAATACTCATTTTTCCTTTTAAAAATTTCTTCATTAAGTTTCTCCCTTTTTAATTACAATTCATTTATTTACTAATTTATTCTATATAAATAACAAACCTTCCTTTTTTTGATCTATCCTGGCATTTAGAACAATAAAAAAGACCGACGAATCCGTCGATCGTTGTTCAACTAAAGCGCCAGTTAGTTGAATAGTAACTTTTTATATATGAAATATTTTATTAAAGACTCCCTACTGCAATTTCATAAAAGAAAACAACATTGTCTTCTTTACCATTTATCAATCTTTTATAGACTTTGTCTATTGGAAACAGTCTAGTTTCATCTTGTATTAAATGAATTATTTCACCATCTCCGAAAACATTTTCATTACACCATATAATTTTACAATCAGAATTTCTAATAATTACTTCTCCTAAGTAAGCACCCCAGATATGAGCCATTGAATTAATTTGATTTTCAGTTGGTCCAGATTTTTTTACCCTCCTAATAATCTTGTTTAAAATATTCCCATTAAGGTCTTTTGAATAGAAGTCTAGTATATCTTCTAAATCAGTAATACTCTCAACAGAGTAGTTTAAAGTTTTATTAAATGAACTTGCATACTCGGTTGCTAAATTGCATAATTCATTTATTTTATTCTCAATCTTTGTTTCTTTCATAATTGCTTTCTCCTCAAACAAATGACATTTCTATTGTTTAAAAAAACTCTTTTATAGAGTTCTATAAATTTCTTCCTAAGTATTCAACTAACGCGCCAGTTAGTTACATATCAATCTATTTGGTATTTAATAGTAATGTGTTCTCATTTACCATTCAATAGGAATTTCCAAATATTATACAAAATACCTAAAAATTCAAATGGACTCTTACAATAATTCGTTTCAAATTATGACTCCTTAAATATTTGTTTACTTAATGATCTTCAACTAACGCGCTAGTTAGTTGCTTAAGGAATAATTTCAAAATTTATTTTTATTCTTTATCAATCTGCTTCTCAAGCATTTCAATTCTCTTTTCAAGTTCTATTAATTTATCATATCGCTTTTGTGCAGTACCTTTTAGAATACCTTTAATAAATAAAAAGATTACTAATAATATTATTAACCAAAAGCCTATGACTTCAAATAAAGTAGTTGACCAACTTATCCCCGTTCCTGCTCCCAAAATACTACCTCCATATTTTTATTTTTATTTTTATTAAACAAACGCTCCAGTTAGTTAAATGAATTAATTAAATCAAACTTTATCTATTTAAATGTTTTTCAATAAACTATATGTAATAAACAAATGATGTCGCAATAAAATTATATAGGAAATATCCTACAATAAGGGCTAAAATACCACCTATTCGGGCCATTATTAGTGCTGCAGAGCTTGGCTCAACATTTTTGAATTTCCACCCTTCACCCACATACCACCAAATTCTTGGGAAAAGTACTCCTATAACTCCCCAAATAATAAATAAAATTGGAAATAATATAAAAACATTCATACATTCCACCGACCCATGTATTT
This sequence comes from Gottfriedia solisilvae, assembly GCF_002128405.1. Lineage (GTDB taxonomy): Bacteria > Bacillota > Bacilli > Bacillales > Bacillaceae_G > Gottfriedia > Gottfriedia solisilvae. The sequence goes on along the minus strand of NZ_NETJ01000002.1, from coordinate 471,422 downwards.
TTACTAACTATATATATTAAGATGTATCATTAAATAAGATTAAATGATAAAAAGTATTCTTTGAATAATCTCATAAATAAGATTCTATATGAACACTGATACAACCTTTCTCGTTTTCACATTATTAACCGTTAACCAAATAGAAAATGACTGATTAAACAGACATAAGTTCTTCAACTAACGCGCCAGTTAGTTCAACAAGATTATACAATCTTCCAATCTTCATCTTTTACATTGTGATTAATCTTTGCACTTTCTTTTGCATCTTCTAAAGAATCGTGATCAAAATCACCAATTACTTCCCAATTCAAGTCGCAAGAAAATAAATAATATTCACTACTTCCTTCATAATGGCATATAGCCATTGCAGTAATTGGCAATTCATCGATTATTTCATTATCATCACCTAGTATGCCAACCGATCCATAGTTATTGGCTTCGGAATTTATCGTGTGTAAAATTACCCTAGCACCATCCAATTCTATAGGATTATCCATTTTCACCCTCCAGCTAAAGCTTGTAATCTGCAACTAACGCTCTCGTTTGTTGAATAAGAGAATCTATAAAAACAATACTCAATTATCATTATCTTATCATTATCTTATCATTATCTAATTCATTCTAAATATCTGATAAACCTAGCGTATAAATGCCTATCGTAACTTTTTGAAATAAAAAAACCAACTTTTATTAGTTGGCTCACCATTCTGGTTTTAAGATTTTAATTCTAGCTTTTAAAGCATCAATTATTGGGCCACTTGCCGGAAAACCAGTTATGCTGCCTTCGAAATTATACCTCCATTTTATAAAAGCACTACTCATGTCTTTTAACACAGTATCCAAGTCCGTCTTCATATCAGGTATTTTCTGCTTTAAAATCATTACAGTTGGACTTTGTGGTACTAGCATATCATAAATTGCCTCAATCATTTCTCTACTTTCTTTGCTTAATTTACGATATAGCTTATCAAGAAAGTGACCTTGTATTGGTTGGCCATTTTCAATCATATATATACATTTTAAATACAATTCAATACTGAATGCGGTGTTCACAATTATTGGTGCAATATAAGTGCCAATATCATTTGTTTCTGATAATTTTTCATTCAAAGCATTAGAGGCAACAAGAAAATTGTTTGCGGAATCATAAACTGCTTTTGCGTTATAGTTCACTTGTATTTTTCACATCCCTGTTTTATGATATTTCATATTTCGACAGAAAGGACAAAATACCTTTATTTTTCAAACATTATTACTTAGGCCATGTTCAATTGCTACTTTTCCTTATTATGTAAAATCTAATATTTTTAAATATCACAATTAAAATTAATTTTGTTTATTAATCTCCTGCTGCAACAATTTTTTTCCCTGTTTCTAAGGCATCTAGGCAAAGTTCCTTTAATTCCTTCGAAAAAATTTTTAAATCATTACAGTCCTTCTTGTAATTATTAGTTATATATTCACATATTTTTATCAATTCTATGATTTCTTGTTCATTAAATATTTTATCTCCATACGGGTCTAGTCCAAGAATCAAATCTATTCTTTTAAATTCTTTAATCTTTTGTCTAACATAAAACTTCTCTTCTTTAATTAGGTAATCGTGTAGTTCATCTTCAAAAGCTACGTATCTATCAGCATAAGCTGCTCCATTAATTGTATTTGAAATACAGAATTCTAAACTCATTTTTGCTATTTTCCTTTCGTGCTATAGAACTAACGCGCCAGTTAGTTTAATAAACATATTTTGAGCTAAGACCCCAATAGGCATAATCATAGCTCTTTGGATGTTGTAAAAGATACTTTGAACGCTTGATCCAATCTTTAAGTTTTTCTGATTTAGCACGCATCTCTAATTTACTTAGTAAAACGGAAAGCTTTTCTATTTCTTTGACGTCATTTGACCTTACGATATCACCTGTGAAAACGTAAAGGCTGCTAAGAAAAAATGCAGTATGGCAACATTTTTCATCTTCTATAAATGTACAAATCATTGGTATGTTTTCGTAATTATTTACAGCTAATTCCCAATCTTGATCAGGAATTTTCTCATTACTATATGCCCATTCACTTATTTCTAATGAAGTAGGATTCCAAACATCTCTAAATAGTATCTTCATCATCCCCCATACTTAAGATTATGCTATTGAACTAATGCGCCATTTAGTTGCATTACTACTCTAGATGGCAATATCATTTTCAATAATATATCTTTCTCCTAATTTTTCCTTTAATAAAATTAGAACGTTTTCTATTTTCTCTATGTATGATGCTCTTATTGAATCTTCAGCAAAGCCTTTATACTCAAAGGTTATAGAGTCATCTATAAACAATGAGTCATGCACTCTTTGAATTTCCATAAGCTTTTCAACTATCTCTTTTTCACTTCTTAACTCGTCAACTAAGTCATTGTCAAGGAGTTCACCATTTTCATCATAGATCCACAATGGGTAACATTTATATTCTAATAATAGTCTTATTTTTTTCATTTAGCTTTATTACCCCTCAACTTTAACTGTTCATGACCTTCAACTAACGCGCCAGTTAGTTCAATAAGGTTCATAGTTTTTTAAACTCTGGAGTTTCAATAATTCTTTGAAAAAACTCATTTTTGGCTTCTCTGTATTCATGCATTTTTTTACCTTCAAAATTCCTCTTTAAATCATCGTATTCTTTTCGATATTTATCATTTATTAGTAGGACATCTCGGAATTTCCAAAAGAAATCAAATTCAGAGTTTATTATTGTTAATTGTACACCTATTGGAGGATCAGTTGAATCGTCTTTAAATGCCCTAAAACTGTCAGTTTTGACACTGCCTTCATTTAGTTCATATAAGGCTGAAAGAGTCTGAACAGATATTGAGAATTGTTCAGAAGTAACACGAACTTGTATATCTAAATCACCCTTTGTAAGGCTATTAGGGACAGCCGTACTTCCAACGTGCTGGACATCAGCTTCTGGTAAAAGTTTCTTGATTAACTTTTTGTGTAAGAGAAAAGTTTTCTCTACCTTTTCGAAAAAAAGACTGTTGTCAGAGAAACTTACTTGTTCCATATAACCCACCCCATAAGACATTCTTTGCTACTAATTTTACTAATCTATTCAAATAAACTGACATTTAATTCATTAAAAAAAAGTCGCATTTGCGACTCGTTATCTTATTTAACTAAAGCGCCAGTTAGTTCAATAAGAAAACTTGTAGTTCCATATAGAATTGGTGCTATTTACTATTTCTCTATTCTAACTAGACATTTTTCATAAATTGTAATTTTATCGATATTATAATTGTCTAATTGAATTGTACATTCACTTTCATTTGGCTCAAGCTCTTCACCTAGCCAGCAGGGATAGATTTCACAATACTCCCCTGGCTTAAGATACTGTTTTAGAAGGTCACATAAAGAAATAAAATCTCTTTGTGATTTTTTATAATTTCGTGGATAGTTCTTTTTTTGATAATGATTGATCTGCCAAATTGGATTCGGTAATTCAATTTCATAAACATTTTGAGTAGAAAAGTGCTTACTTTGAACATCTCTTCTGTTATTTTCTTCTGAAAAAATGTAACCAATTTCAATTGGTTCATTAGTTACTTTGTCCGTTATTTCTACATTAAAATTACACCCAAGATACGTCGCAAGGCTCATTACATTTCTCCTTTAAACAAGGTTTTGATATCTTATATATATTTTTATATTACACTATAATAAAAAATTAATTGTTAGAGGATATACCATTTTTCTTTGTTTCCATTTAAATCCTAGTTGAACTATACTGCCATTTAGCGCAATAAAAAAACCGACTAAAAAGTCGATCATGTTATTGAACTAACGCGCCAGTTAGTTGCATAAATCGGTTGACTTTTCTAAACAACCACAAATATAGTTCAGTAAGTTTCTTTCACCATTTTGAAATTTTACTCTGTACGTGTTTAAGTCGTAATTTTGCAACAAATTCGTCTTCAAGACTTTCTAAATAATAACTTTCTTGTAATTTACCGTCAACATACAAATGTACTTTGACATGATAAATAAAGCCATCCTCGTCTTCAGGTTGATTATCGTTGTTTTCTTCAATAATTGCTTGAAGATCATACAATTTAATATCCTTTATTAGTTTCTTTACTTCTTGTTCAACTTCCCTTAGTGTCATTTCAATTGCTCCTTGTGATGTTATTTGATTTATAAACCATATTTATATTCTATTTTAAAGCTACAATAACTTCATAAAAAAAAGCCGCAACATAGCAGCTCATATCTTCAACTAACGCGCCAGTTAGTTCAATAAGAATTCCTCAATAGTATTAAGTTGCTACTTCGCCTGAAACGGAAATTTCGTGGAATAGACGTTTATTCTATTTTGTTTAATATTGATATTTGATTAGGCAAATTCATTTCTAAGTACTCCTGTTGAAGAATGCCGTAGATTCCACAATCCTTGTATTGATTATTTTTCCGAATCATATCTCTAATAATGCCTTCTCGTTTCATCCCTACTTTTAACATAATTTTACCTGATGCAGGGTTATCGATACCATGTGTAGCCGATATCTTATGAATATTCATAAAGCGGAATGCAAATTCAACAACTGCATGCAATGCTTCTGTACCATAACCCTGATTCCACCAATTAAAACCTATGTCGTATCCAACCTCACAATTTTCGGTATCTTCATTGATATTATAAAGGTCAATCGTTCCGATTAATTCACCACTTTCCTTTAGGACAATTCCCCAATAACAAAACTTATCGCTTACATATTGTTTAGTAATTTCAGTCAGTCGATTGATTGTTTCGGAAATCGTTTTATGTGGTCCTTTGATTAAATTATCCATTACGCGATGGTCTGAGAATATGACGTCAAACATTCTATTTGCATCATTCATTTCCATTTTCCTTAAAATAAGTCTTTTTGTTTCAATCATTGGTGCGCCTTTGTAATTAATCATACAAACTCCTTTATCTTTTGCAATTTAATTCTTAAAGAATTCTATGTTATTAGTGTACCTATTTTTTAATTTTCAGTAAATTGGAAGAATTTTATATTCTTTCATTTCATAAAAATAGCACTTTCTTTTTGAACTATACTGCCTTCTACTTTAATAAAAAAAAGAGCCACATAAGTGACTCCAGTTATTCAACTAAAGCGCCAGTTAGTATATAAGCAAATTTTTTATAACTATAATAAACTTACTTGTTTTATAGCTAATTTTTCATTAATAAGTTTCTTGAATGTAGTTACGTCATCCTCAGAACAAAAGTATCTTTTAGGAATAACTATCGCCTTGTTTCTCGATATGTACAGCCTAAACAAATCTTCATTTTCAAAAGCTGAAATAATGTCATCCCATTCAATGCATAAATTTGAGCTTTTTACTTTCTGATGTATCCCCTCATTATCAGCGACGAAATTAATCTCGTTTTTAATCAGATTATCACTCTTAAACTCTTTTCGTACACGAAGGTAAATAATAAAACGAAATAACGCAGTTATTAATATTGCTAAGATCACGCATACAATAAATAAGACAACTAATCTAAATTGTGGAAAGATAAATTTAAAACATACAGTGAGATAAATTAAAACAACTAAAAATGAATAAACTAGTTTACGTTTTGTATGATAGAAATTATATTTTTTAAATTCATCAAATGTTAATTTCCCTGCAAATGTAATACTTTCATTGGTATTCAAGTGAACCCTCCTTACTAAATGTGAATAGAATCTCTTTAATGAATTTTATTCTACAACCTTCATTAAATACCTTTATAGTATTCATTAATCGGACAACGACCCTTATCAAAATTAAAAAAGTCGCATCTGCGACTCTTGATTTTATGTAACTAACGCGCCAGTTAGTTACATAAGGACTTATAATTTAAACAGTTGCCTTTTCGAACCCTGTTTCAATTCCTTTTGATAAAACTTCAGTAGTTAATTTTTTACCTAAAGGAATTTCTTCTAAAAGAGAGTAACCTCCACCTTTTTCTCTTTCCATAACTCCAATAAAATAACCTGATTTTTTTCTCCAAATAAAAGAGATACATTTCATATTTTCAGTAGATTTTTTATAACTTTTTATTTTTAATAATTTTTGTAATGGGGTTTTCGAATCTTGACTAGGTTCAGCTGTATGACATAAATTTAAGGCTTTAATGGCATATTCTTCTAACTCTTGTTCAGAATATGGTGATTTTAGTTCTAAAATAACATCCATTTGCACTATGCCATAATCAGTGTCACTATAAGGCACAAAATAACACGTATTATTTAATGTATCATTAAATATGTCTACTATTTTATATTCATATTTCATTAGTTCACCTCAAATAAATTATACAATTATTCATAAAAATTGTTTATTTCTTATTGAACTAAACTGCCATTTAGTGCATTAAAAAAGAACTGCCGAAGCAGTTCGTGGTTGTTCAACTAACGCGCCAGTTAGTTGTATAAGCTAATTTTATAATTAGATAGTCATCTTTTAAATATGTATTCTTTTTCATTAATGTATTGTTGATAAAAACTTAAGATTTTTTCTAAAATAGATTGAAATTGCATAAAATTACTAAAGGAAAAAGTCACATATCTAATGTCTGAATATCCAAAGTATCGAGTGTTACAATATACTAAATCTGTTAATTCAACTTCTTCATTGTTTTCTTTGTTCAGTATATAAACTCTAGCAATACTTGCTCGACCTTTGTTATGATAAAAGCTTACTTTATACAAGTCATTTTCAAAAACAGCACGACCACCTTGCTCTATCTCATGATCTACATATATTTTATTTAAATTAACGGCCTTGAAAAGTGGGTCCGATTTCTCTCCATATAAACTACCCTTTGGTATATCTATCGTGTATTTTTTTATAAATTCATATGCCTGAAAGATAAATTCCTTTACCTTAGTATTTAGTAATGTCTTCAAGTCCTTTTGATTTTTATATTCTAATGTTAATAAAACATTTTTTTTAATCCTTAATTCATCACTAATTTCTTCATTCCTAAATGGCATACTCACGCCTAGATATAATTGATTTTTATTTTCTTTTCTAAATACTAGCTTATATATAAAACTACGGTACATTTTAGAATATGACACATTTTCCTCATCTGATTCGCTATCTAACTTAAATCCGTTACTTTCTAACAATTCATTGAGCTCACTATAAATTGAATCTCTTAAACTTTTCTTTCTCCTTTTTTTCTGGTTAATCATCTCTATGTGCCAAGTTAAGTAATCATCACTTGACCATTCATTTAAATATTCATATGTAATCCATTCTACTTTATTGAATTCAAATGCCTCTTTAAATAAATCCAGTGCTTCATAGTATCCTTCTTGTTCTATTGCTTGATAAAACAACTGCAATTTCTTTGGATTTGTTGCTAAGTCACGTAGTTCTTCTAAATTTTTATACAGAATTTCGTCTTCTTCAAAATGAACCTCAAAATAGCTTTTAATATCGCCTTTGATATATACACTTATTCGGCAGAAATAATCCGCGTTATATTCAAAAACAATGCCAGTGTTATTTAGATGGGAGGATAATTTCTCACAACACTCTTTATTGAATTTCAAACCTTTTTGGATAACTACTGCTGTCCATTTATCGTTAACAGGAAATATAAATCCTTTTTTAGTTATAATTTTTTCAATATCTTTTGTTCTTAGATTTGATTGATTTATTAAAATCGTACTCGTTACTTCACTCATAACATACTTCCTTTCAAAAATAGAGACATTATTTTTAAGCATAAAGAGAATTTTGACTTTCTTACTTAATCGGATAAGTACTAATTCTCCTCTTTCATACTTATAACCTTCAACAACTAAACTCTCAGTTAATAAAAAAAGAGCCGCAATTGCGACTCGATCTCATATTGAACTAACGCATCCGTTAGTTGAATAACTTCCCTTATTTTTCACGTAAAACTGTATGAAAAATTTTCGGTTTGTTATCTTTTATTACCTCAATTATTTCTTTCCCAAAAACAGTAATTGTCTGTTCCCAAGGGTGAGTCAAGACTCCCCATTTAAAATTTTCTTGAATAAAGAAATAATAATCTCCATCGGGGATTGCTGGGATTATCCATCTATTTAATTCATCTCTTGGAAATTCTAAAAATGCATTAACCGAGTAACAATCATGTTGCCAATCTAAAGCATAGAAATATTCATTTGGCTTAGTTAACAACTTAAAACATTCTAAAAATTTTGTTTCTAAATCAAAGTATAATTCTTCATGATCAATTGCTCCCCAAATTGAGGAAATATCATAAGTAATAAAAGGTCTTGATGGGCTATAAGAAGGAAACTTCTTCATACTTGGTTCAAAATTGAATTTTTTATCAAAATTATCCCATACATTTCTTCTTTCTTTATCGTTTAGCTCAATCCAATTTTTCAAATTAGACTCCCCTTTAGATGTAATGTAGTTTTACATTCTATTTCTGACATTTTGTGCAATAAAAAAAACCACCGAAGCAGTCGACCGATGTTGAACTAACGCGCCAGTTAGTTGAAGAAGATTATATTTAAAGATGTATATTACCATTCAATATCCATATAAATTTCTGAAAGAAGTCTTCCTTCGATTTTTCCAATTTTAAATAGAGCCTCAGAGGTTTCAAACTCCTGAGTATAAGAATCCCTAACTCTCGTAAAATAATATGCTCCAGGATTTTGGCTTACCCAATATTCTTCATTTTGATATGTAAAGGAGTATTCTTCCCCAATTGCTATACCTTCTTGGAATTCAATAAACTCTTTTAAAGTCATCTTCCCACCACCTACAAACTTTTACAAAAAATATATCTCTTGTGTAACTAATGCTCTCGTTAGTTAAATAGGATTCTTTAGTATATTCTTTTACATATTAGATTAATTCATTAATTATGGACCTGAACCAGAAGAAACCCAGTACATTCCAATAATTGATCTCTTAGCGTAAAAGTAACTTACGCCACTTCCAGTAAGTCTATCTTCCCAACCCTCAGAGTAATAACCCTTACCATACATTTTATCATTACCTATATATTCCAGTTTGCTAAAGGCAACAATAGGGTGTCCCTTTATAAACATGTAACTTCTTATTGATAAACTAGGTGAGATATATGTTGATAGAATTATTAATGCAGAAATTCCTATAATATATAATTTACTTCTTTTTATCATTACAGATTTTCCTCCATTTTAAAATTAACCTTTTCAGTATTTCAATCATAAAGAATTTATTACATGATAAACACTGGAAATTTATACCTCTGTTCGATAGTTATATTAAACTTCCTTCCAAAACAAAGAAGACTGCGAAGGCGGCCGAACTGTTATGTAACTAACGCGCCAGTTAGTTACATTAGGAAATGTAAATTTTTATATCATCTAACAGAAAGTTCTTTTTCAAATTGCAAACTCAAATAACGATATTTAATAATTATTTTATTTATTGATTCGTCATGTAAAACACTAATACCATAAATCTTATCTTTTCCTGTTAAAGTACCATTGTTTTCTTTTTCTAAAATATAAGATGGTGACGTATTAGGTTCAATACTTATTGAGTTTATATTCTTAAATACATAATTTTTCGCTTCTTTGTTAATGAATGAATCTGTTACAATCAATGGTTTGAGTGCATTATTTACTTGAATTTTTACATTTAAAGGACGTTCATTGGTATTTACTGATACTTCTGTAATATCAATTTTTTTCCAACCTTTATTACCTACTTGAATAACTACTCCATTTTTCTTTTCAAGCCAAGCGATAGTACCAATTTCTAATGGTGGGTTTCGCTTCATAATAGGTTTGATTCCTATCAAAATTAATAAAATAACTATAGCTAAAACAATCACTATTTTTTTAAAAACTGACAATTTGATTGCCCCTCTCTTTATGTAACAATTCAATTTTGTATTCAACTATACTTCCTAAATACTTAAATAAGAGCTAATCGATCATCAGCTCTTATAAAGAAATTGTATTATTAAACTAAAGCTGAGCGTTATTTTGAATAAGAAATCCTTTTAATCACTAATAATTACAACATTTCCTGCAACTAAAGACTGGTCTGTTGAGGTCGGTATTTCAATTAAATCAAATAATACCCTTTGACCTTGTTTAAGAAATCGATATCCATCAGGAAAACGAATAAGGTCTGGCATTATAGAACTAAAATGAACAAAGACATGAATACCATCTTTTCCATCAAGCATTATTCGACCATATCCTTTTTCCTCTTTAAACCATTTCACTATGCCTTCACGTTTTAAAGACATATCCACACCACCTAAGGACGACTTTCTTCCTTAAAACATATGCAACTAAAGCTCTCGTTAGTTGCATATGTACTATTTAGTTAGAAAACGTACCATAAATAGTTAGTAATATGATAAGAAAACTAATTGAACACAATAAAATTTGCATTTTCCGATTAGGTTTTGAATTTGTTTTTTTATTTTTCCCCTTAAAAAAGTAGTAAATAAGAGGACCTATTCCAATTGATAAATAACTTATTTTTAAAATCATTTCCAATACTTATTCCCCTCCAATAATTTAGTAAACCTTTAGTTAATTATACACTTCATATGCCTTGCGTAATTTGGGGGAATGTTGTATCTCACTTTAAAAAGTTAAATTGGACTAATCTGCCAAATAGCAATATAAAAAGGCTGCAAAACAGCCTTCGGTGATCTTCAACTAACGCGCCAGTTAGTTATATTGTCTTTGTTAATTCAGCAATATCGCAGTTGTTTATTTTATGATTTTTAAGAACTTTTAGAGCATTAGGTGATACAACTAAATATTGCGTTTAGGAAACTGAAAAATCGTCACCTGTCCAAGTAGAATATAGATTTCCTTCGAGTGTTACTTTCCCTTTTGGTACTAAACGATAGAAATTTGGAAGTACTAAATCAGGGTGCCAGTCACTAAATTCTTCTGAAATTGATACTTCTACATCCTTCATTTCAAATCCATTCAGTTTGCTCTGTAGTATTGTGTTCTTTAGTTCTTTAGTTCTTTAGTTCTTTAGCTCTTCAGTAATAATAAAACAAGGTGTTGTTTCAAGTAACTCATCTCCAAGACATCATCAGATTTACTTTGGGAGAAAATTGTATTACATGCCATAAACTGTTTTTTACTAACTGCTTTTTTTATCTTTATAAAGTTTTCTCCATTTCATATTGTTCGATGTGTATGTTGAGACCTATCTTTTTTAGGAAACGTATAGACTCTATATCGTACTTGTCTACATTGTTGATCGAGATTATTGAATGTCTTTTCCCAATCCATTGAAATAAAGAGTGACCAAAGCCTTGGTTTCTTTTTTCCTTAAGGACACCAAATTGGAGGATCCTCCCTTGTTTAGAATCGATTACAGCATATCCATATATAGTATTTTGTTCACTTATCGTAATCACATCATATAAGTGTGGATTACGTAATATAGCCTGAACAGATTGTTCCCAAGAGGGTTCAAAGTTCCAAAAAGCATGCGCTATGCTCCAATCAAATTTGTTTGGACTAACAGTGGCTATACATATATGTTTAGGAGTAGTGGAGGGGGGGGGATCAATCCGAATACTACCTTTGAAACAGGAAAGTTCTCGCTTTATCTGAAACCCTAAATTGTTATAAACCTTAATAGCTTTTTCATTCGTCTGGATAACTTCTAATAAGCATTTTTGAACATTATGTTGTTTCAGGATAGGAATAGCATAATTGTAGATTTGTGCTACAAGACGCTTACCTCTATATGGGGGAATAACTCCTGTACCAATATCGAAAGCTATTTTTTCACCATTGTGTTCTTCAATTCCGTGCATAATGAAGGCTACCTGCTTATCTTGACTAAATACACCAAATGATAAATTATAATGAATCCCTGCACCTGTAAATCTTTCAGCTAAATAATGCGGAGATACTTTAAACGGAATTATATAATCAGAGAAAGCGTCATTAAAGCAAGTTGTAAATTCTTGCAAATTTATGTGCTCAAGACTTTTAATAATCATTTTAACCACCTCTTACTATTCTCGGCTCTAATATTTGTTTTGATTATTTAATTATTTCTAAAAAAAGCACTCACTTATTAAAGTAATGTTTTTTTTATTTATATTTATATTATTATTTATACATAATTAGAAAAGAATTCCCACCTAATCTTTGTTCAGCCATTTGATCTTAACATTTCTAATATCTTTTCAAACATAAAGTTGACTGTCTTTATCTGTATTCTTTAATTATTTACAAGTACTAGTTTTGCAGCAGGACAAAAAGCTAATTTGTTAGGTGTATGATAAGGTTTTTTGTGCGTTTTAAATTTTCGAGTTAGCTCGGCACCTAAGTGCCAAAAGAATTCTTAATCCCTATATTTTTCAAAGGTTAAAAGGTTATTTACAATGGTAGATCTTTTCGTTTAAAGACGAGTATCCCAATTAAATATAGGACAAGTGCTAACCCAACAAGTATGATTAATTGAGCACCGTAGCTTCCACCTTGAATGATGGCATTAGTATCGTAGAGAGTGATAATAGTAACATTTTTAAGGATTTCCAGACTCTCATTCATACCAGAAAGCATATTCGTAGCAAAGAAAAACACCGTTAATCCTGCACCAAGGGCAAGGGAATGGCTTGAACGGTTGAATAAACAAGATGCAAAAAAAATAATACTGTGAATTGCTAAATTCAATATCAAAGACCCTAATGTTAGAATGAAGAATTTCTCTAATGGTAACTCATCAGGCTGGACTAACTCTGACACACCGTATCCTACAACAAATATTAGTCCAAACATTACCACTAGTGTAGAAATAGAAAATATGATGCTTGTAAAAGTGTATTGAGTTCTTGTGATAGGAGATGACAGATGAAAGGCCATGCTACCTTTATCTACTTGATCGGCTATTAGCTTATTTCCAATAATAACAGAATATATCATGGCAAAGATGAGGGCAAAATTCCCAAAATATTGATTCGCTATAAAAGCAATTAAGGTTGTTATATCACCTAAAGGATTAACAGGAGCATCGATGCTAGCTTGTGCAATTTCATGCATGGTTTCCGGAGTGAATACACTCATCACAATCCCGATTAACAGGGATAATACTCCTGCAATGATAGTAAATATTTTTATATTTGATTTAACTAAGTGAATAAATAAAGACTTTTTAAACATGGTCATGCTTCTCTCCTTTATAAAAATTCATAAAATACTCTTCTAGAGAGTTCTTCATTTCATGAAACGATGTTACATCTCTTTTAGAAAGAGAGCGTATTAGTTCGTTAATTTGATTGTCTTCTATTTCCACCATGACCTGCAAACTGTCTTTTTGAATCTCGCTAATAATAAACCCTTCTTCTTGAATAGATTGAAAATCATGTAGTTTTTGAAACTTTATTTTAAATGTTGTCTTATCAAATTGCTTAAAATCCTGTTCATTCATAACTGAAATTAATCTACCATGCTTTATCATGGCAAGACTATCGCAGGTCCCCTCAATTTCCTCAAATAGATGAGAAGACATAAGGATACATTTCCCTTTTTGTTTTTCCTTGTGAATTAGCTTAACAAATACCGATTGCATAAGAGGATCGAGTCCAGTTGTGGGTTCGTCAAGAATGAGAACATGTGGATCATGCATAAAAGCACAAACAATCCCTACCTTTTGTTTCATTCCCTTAGACATTCGTTTTATTCGTGCTGATGGATCTAATTCAAACATCTCTATAAGCTGTTGAGCTTTTGTCATATCCCGGAGGCCACGCATATTAGCAGCATGCGAAATGAGCTCTGTACCAGTCATGTTTTCTGGAAAAGCAATCTCTGCAGGTAAATAACCGAGATGCTTTTGAATTTCTTTGGACTGATTCCAGCAATCTAAATTTAATATCGTAGACTTCCCGCTTTGTGGTTTAATAAATCCTAGTAAATGGCGAATTGTCGTTGTTTTTCCCGCACCGTTAGGACCTAGAAAGCCAAATACCTCACCTTCTTCAATTCCAAATGAAATATCAAAAATACCCTTATTGTTTCCGTAATCTTTTGTAAGATGTTGGATGTTTATTACTGTCATTTAATTTCACCACGCCATTCCTTCTTTATTTATCCGACAACGTGTCGTATAATTTAAGTGTATTATGTACTAATGTCTATATCAACCGACATTTTTCATCGATTGTCGGATTTTGAGACACCGTGGGAGGAAGAACGATGAAAAAGAAGCCAACGATAACCGCACAAACAAAACAAAATATAATAGATGCCTTCTGGGAACTTTATTGCACTAAGCGAATAGAGAAAATAACAATAAAGGAAATTACAACGAGAGCTGGATATAATCGATCTACATTTTATGAGTACTTTACAGATGTTTATGATGTCCTTGAGCAAATAGAAAACACATTGATTTCCAGGCTACAAGAGTTGCCTATGCAGCAACTATCTTCTCCAGGTGATCCATTCCCGTTTGAAGCACTTGTTAGCATGTATTCACACCACAGCAAATACCTAGTGGTACTACTTGGAGATCACGGAGATCCAGCATTTCAAGGCAAAGTCAAAGGCAGCATGAAGCCGATAATAAAAGAAATTCTAGTTTCAAAAGGAGCGAAAGACGGCTTTGAACTAGACTACACACTGGAATATGCTTTATCAGCTATGATAGGAATCTTAAGCTACTGGTTCAACCAAGAAAAAGCACCATCAATCGAAAGCTTGATGGTGCTAATAACGGAGCTTTCTAGTGAGGGAGTTATGGGGAGATTAATGGGCAGAAGTTGAGTGACATTTCATTTTTAGGATAGTGTATCCGTATATTAAAAGGTAGCTTTCGTCTAAAATAGCAGACAATTGAGAACCAATATATTTAAACTAACAGGTGGCATTAGTTGAACACAAGCAACATCGTTGTTGTAGTAGATGAGGTCATTTGTTGTACAAGAAAGGATAAATGAATAGAGGCATCTAATCCTGATCATCTATCCTCTCTTTTACATTATAAAATTTGTGTCATTATACATTTTTGAAAAACCAAATAAGAGTAACAAAGAACTCTCCATTTTTTAAACAATAAAAAAGTGTAACTTAAATCACTAATTTTACTTACAATTTTAGTAATTTATCAGTTACACAAATTTGCTAATCTTGATAAAAAATTTGTAGCTATTTTTCAAGGATAGCAAAGCAGAGGCTTATCATATTAGGATAAGCCTCTGCTTGTTGTTGAACTATTCCTCTCAAGAATTGATTATTTGATTGTGTTAACCTAAATCATTTTTTATAATGGCGGGACACTTTTCACCACATCAACTAAGACACAGTTATGCAACTCATTTAATGGATAATGGTGCTCCTCTTGAAGTAATCCAAAGTTTATTAGGTCATGAAAAAAGTGAAACAACACGTATTTATGCCGAACTAAGTGGAAAACAACGTCATGAGCATTATAGTAAATTCTTTTAAAATATGACCTAAAGCGGATGAATTTAGGTTTTGCACTATTAAAACATGCACCTATTTGTGAATCTTTTCACTTAAACTATACTGCCATTTAGTTTAAGTGTAATCCTTCACAATCTAAAAAATATATTTCTTAAATATCCCGTTTTCGTTAGATAAGATTTAGCTTCTAAAGGCATAATAAAAACCACTAATGCAACTATAAATTAGCATTAGTGGTAAATTAAATCTTTACTAGAATATTAAAATCATTAAAAAACATTTTAATCTAGAAACAGTAATAAATACCCTGCTTCATACTATCATATTTCTTAACTTTTAACGGATACTTCCTCATGAATAATATGAAATTCTTTTTTCAAGATTGCTTCTTTTAACTTTTTATAGTGTTCTTCACTAATTGTTGGAGGGATTGTAATTAAAATTCTTCTATAAACTGAATCACTATCTAAAGTAATACAGCTTTTTACATTTGCATATTTGTTAACGATATTTGCTAATCTAGATAACGCACCAACATGCTCCATCGTACTAACAGTTAATGAGTAACCGCCATCTTTTAGACCCCAAGCTTCCTCTAACAGTTCAAATACTGTTTTGTGTGTTAAGATTCCAACAAACTCGTTCAAATCATTTACTACTGCTAAATATGGAAATCTTTTAATCGTAAAGAATACTTTAAAGAAAGGTGAATCCTCAGAAATCGGATCACATTCTTTACGCACAAAATCATTTACGGTTTTTCCTTGTAGTGAGTCATTTTCTACTAAATACTCTGCTAAATCTACTCTGTATAAGTTACCTACATATTGCTTATCGTCTTCACTTAGTACTGGGATACAACGATAGTTTGTTTTCTTTAGTAGTTCCCACGCAAATTGTGCCTCTGTTGAAACCATGCAATGTACAACTTCATGTTTTTTTACGATATTACCTTTAATTCTCACTTTATCCCTACTTTCGTTCATTTATTTTCTCATATTGTTTGGTGTTTAATTTTTACAAAGAATTTTCATAGACAGTAAAGTAATATTCTACCTCAAGTCAAATGAAATCCTTGTTCCATTAATACATTCGCTCTTTCTGTCAAAGTACCTCTATCTTCTGATACTAGGATGAAAATTTTTATTAGAAAGACATTAGAGCACACAACATGTAAATTATATTGACTTAATAAGGATATTATTCCATGAAAAAACCATTTATTTTATTTTATCACTTTAAATATTTTCCATTCCTCTAGAGAATTGACATTTCTATGACTTTATAGAACTAATAAAAAAATCACTTATAAAAAGTGATTTCTTTTTCTCTCGAATGATTATTTATATAAGATGTCGTCTTTCAATGAGGCAACTTTCGTTAAAGCCTGATCGATATCGCTTTCGCTTACTCCAAAATGCGCTAATGCAGCATGTAAATGATTTGCGATTGCATTAAAATGCTCTGGTTGGAGGTTCATACCCTCATGTGCCTTGGCCATAGATTTCCCTGAATATTGATTAGGTCCACCTAGTGCAAAACTTAAAAATTTTGCTTGATGTTTTCTTTGTTTTTCCATATCTGTATGCTCAAAAAAATGATTTACAGTTTCGTCTTTGAGTACTAATTCAGAGTAAAAATAATCTACTACTTTCGAAATAGATTCCTCTTTACCAAATTTTTCATAAAGTGTCTGTTCCATTAAGATCATTCCTCACATTCTAAGATAGAGTTATTTTCCCCTGTTTGTAATTAACTATTCAATGATTCTTACAAACTGAAATAATACAGCATTGTATGTAAATAGAAGCAAAAAAAAGAAGAGATTTACATCTCTTCTCTTTTAAATATGCTATTAAGCTTCCTGTTTAAAGGTACTTTTTAAATCTTTTTTTAATTGTTCAATTTTATAATCAAATGTTTGAAGGTCAAATTCTGAACGAACTCGAAGTTCTAAATCACGAATTTGCTTTTCAAAATAATTGAAATCAATTGAAGGCATTTTACTGTTTAGTAAATGATGAGTTTCATTGATTTTCTTTGTTGCATGTGCCATATTTTGACGTGACATTAAATCAAACTTTTTTGTATGAAGCTCTTTTAACTTTTTTTCAATTTGATCAACTTGCTCATGCATAAAGTTAATTTCTTCTTCTGTTTTTGAGATTAGTGCAGCAAATTTATCTGCCTGCTCTTTATAAAAAGCAAGGTCCTCATTCGCACGCTTCGTTAGATCTTCAACACCAGCTTCAGTTGCTACTTGTAATTGTTCTTCACGCTTTGTTACCATTTGAAGCGCGCCTTCACGTTCTACTTGGAACTTCGTACGTAATGAATAATGTCTTTCTAGTAAACCTCTTACTTTACTTAATTCATTTTCTGATTGTTTGATGAAATAATTTAATTGAGAAATTGGATTTTTATGTTCCTTTTCATCTAAAATTCCGTGTAAGTCTGCAGATATTTGGTCTTTAATACGAGTAAATAAGTTTTTCATTTTCAACACTCCTCTTAGTTTAATGGTTTGAAATTTTCATCATAAATTTTGTATTCATCATCTTTTAAGCTTTTTTGGTTTTTATAATCTTTATATAGGTAATAAAGCAAAACAGCTGCTGCTACTCCTATTAATGAAGGAAGACCACTAATTGCGATCGATAATCCGATTAAACCAATAATCGCCCAAACTATTTTCATAAAGATTGAATCTGTTTTCATAAACTTTTTAAAACTGTAATACGTAATCAGTAACCCAAGTCCTAATGCAATTAATCCACCTAAATTCGCTAAAGCAACACTAATTAATATTAGTACGAGGATAAACATTAAAAATTTTTTCATTCCCTCGTTCGCCTCCTTTCAACTTATACTCCTATCTTATACAAGTTTTTGCGTATGAATAATGGCCTGAGGAATGGTTTTATATCAGACTTAAGAAGTAGAAGAGTGGTTTTTTGCTCGTAAATAGGCATTTTCTCAGCTCATTTCTACTTTCTTCACCTTTTATGTGAGGTATCTTCTAGAGTTGTCATCAACTAACGCATACTTAAATAGCAACAATGGATATTAAAACAGAACAAACAAAAAACCAGCACCTATTTAGAATCATCTAAAAGAGTACTGGTTTTACATTAGAATTTTGGAAGTTTGACTCCTGCCTTTAATTCCAACAATTGTGATACCGTAACAAATTGATATCCTTGTTTTTGTAAAGCAGGTAAGATTTGTTTTAGGGCGTCAATCGTTTGAGTTCGATCACCACCATGATCATGAAATAAGACGATATCCCCTTTTCTCGTATCTTTTAACACATTCGAGACGATTTTATATACGCCTGGATTTGACCAATCAAATGTATCTTGATGCCATGACCACATGACTGTTAAATAGCCAAGCTCATGTACTGCGTTTATTGAACGTTCACTGTAATATCCAAATGGTGGTCTAAATAATACAGGTTCCACATGTGTAGCATTAATGATTGCTTCATGTGTTTTTTGAAGCTGATTTCTAATTTGTTCGTCAGATAAGTATTGAAGTCTAGCGTGACTAAATGTATGATTTGCCACTTCATGACCTTCTTCAATCTCTCTAAGTGCTACCTCTGGATATCTAGTAACTCTCTCACCAATTAAAAAAAATGTTGCCTTTGCATTATACTTTTTCAATAAATCTAGCACTTGAGGTGTGTATAAATCATTTGGGCCATCATCGAAAGTAATTGCAACCACTTTTTCTTTAACAGGCACTTCCCAAATCGCTGTACCTTGCTTCTCATAATAATATCGATTTTTACTTGCAGCACTTACATTACTTGAAATACTTAGTATAATTACACAAAATAAAAGGATAACTTTTAACAGTTTCAAAGCGCCGACCTTCCCTTTACACATAATAACTATATCATGTCACTAAAGTGGTCTTTTATGCGTCTTATACAATCTTATTTAAACTCGGGAAATATCAAATTCATCAAAATCATTTGCTATAAAAGTGTTCTCAAAAATCGAACGTGCTTCGTTTAATAATGTATTTGATAATTCCCCTTGGTATCTAGCACTAATATGTGTTAAGAACAAAGTATGAATATTTTCCACTTTAGCAACAGTTGCCACTTGTGTGCTTGTACTATGAAAATAGTCGAATGCGTGCTTCGTTTCTTCATCAGCAAATGTAGATTCATGTACAACTACATCCATTCCTCTTGCAAGTAACTGACTTTTTTCAGTCATTCTTGTATCACCTGCAATAGCAATTTTTCTTCCTTTTTTTGATGCTCCAATGAAATCATTTCCATTAAGGACTCTTCCATCCTCTAAGGAAACCGTTCTGCCTTCTTTTAGAAGTTTATAAATCGGCCCCGGCTGTACTCCCTGTTTTTTCAATTCAGAAACATTTAATTCTCCTGGTAAATCCTTTTCGATTATTTGATAACCGAATGACTGAACACCATGCTCTAGCTCGATTGCATTTACTAAAAATGTATCATCCTCAAAAATGATTCCCTCTATGATTTCCTGATACTGAATTGGATACTTTAAATATGTTCCACTTATTCTAAAGCTAGTTTCTACATATTCTTTAATTCCTTTTGGTCCATAAATCGTTAATAAATCTTCTCCACCTAAAAATGTTCTGCTACTTAATAATCCTGGTAACCCAAAAATATGATCACCATGAAGATGAGTAATAAATATTTTCTCAATTCTTCTTGGGCGAATATTTGTATGTAATATTTGATGCTGAGTGGCTTCCCCACAATCAAACAACCAAGTAGTTCCTCTTTCTTCAAGAAGTTGTAATGCGATACTCGTTACATTTCGTCCTTTTGATGGCATTCCTGCTCCAGTTCCTAAAAATACAAGCTTCACGATCATGCCTCCATCTAAATCATTTCTACTAGTTACAGTACCATTTGTTACCTAAAAATGCCAACACTTTATAGAATGATTCATACATAAATTGGGAAATTTACACAATAGAGTTTTAAATATAATTTCATGGAGGATTCCGATGGGAAAAAAGTTTTTCCAACTAGTTTCATGTTCTATGATCGCAAGCCTAATCTTCGTCGGCTGTAGTAATCAGAACAATAATGTAAATGAGTTGAATAAAAATAAGGATTTAAAGATTGGGATCGTCACAAATAAAACTGGTATAAAAGACCATTCATTGAATCAGGCGGTTTGGGAAGCAATCGAGAAAACGGGTAAAAAAAATGGGTGGAAGGAAAATGAGCATTACAAGTATTTAAATGCAAAGTCAGAGGACGATTATCAAAAGTATTTAAAGAAATTTGCAAAAGAAGACTATGATCTAATATTTGCTGTCGGTTACCCATTTAAAGAACCACTTAAAAAAGTAATCAGTAAAGATGAAAAAAATAATTATGCATTAATAGACGCAATTGTTGATAAGCCAAATGTAGTCAGTATTACGTTTCATGAAGAGCAATCATCCTTTTTGGCAGGAATCGTAGCAGCGATGTCCACAAAGTCTATGAAAGTTGGTTTTATTGGCGGCTCTAAAGGGAAACTAATTGAAAAATTTGAGTACGGTTTTAAAGCAGGCGTAAAATCGATCGACCCAAAAATAAAGGTTATATCAAAATATGCAAATGCATTTGATCAACCTGAACAAGGAACGAAATTAGCTTCAACTATTTACTCTGAAGGTGCAGATGTTATATATCAAGCAGCTGGCGTTACTGGTTTAGGCGTATTTTCAGAAGCGAAAAAGTTGAAGAAAAATGGAAAAAAAGTTTGGGTTATTGGTGTGGATCGCGACCAATATAAAGAAGGTTTACCAGAGAATGTTACACTTACATCAGCAATAAAAGATGTAGATAAAGCAATTGACGAAGTAATCACGAAAACCATAAAAGGTAACTTCCAAGGTGGAAGAATTTTAAGATTTAGCATAAAAGATCATAGTGTCCGTCTATCAGATGAGAAGAAAAACTTAAATAAAGATATTAAGGAACAAGTATCATTGTATGCTGATAATATAAAATCCGGAAAAATTGTTGTGCCTACTACAAAAGAAGAATTCGATAATTTCTCTCCGGTTAAACCAGAAAAAGAAGCAACTAAGAAAAAGATTAAAATCATGAAATAACAAAATACAAAGATTATCAAAACTCTTTGTCCAAAAATCTTGTCATTGTGCATATAGTATATTACCAGCAAATAAAGGTTAGGTGTTATACGATGACATTACATGATTTTTTCTTACTATTTTACTGTTTCATGATTTTTATTTCCGTACCAATTGGCTATCGTTACGTGTCTATAAAAACAAGAAAAACCGGTGAATTCTTACCATATTTAGTCAGTTCACTAGCATTCGTTTTAGCTGATGGCATCATATCAATCTTAATTTGGATTGCGCTCACCTCAAAAATGAACACCTTTATGTATTTAGGTGGCCTACTAACAGGCATGATTTTTACATCATTATGCGGATTTTTACTCTTTTTTGTACTACTTTTAAGACGTAATACTTTTCTAAATGATTATGAAGAGTCTTCAATCAAAATAGAATCAATAAACGGTAATCCCATTGACCATTCAATTATTAAGAAATAGAGTCATTTGCACTCTATTTCTTTTTTGTGGTTTTTGAAAGTTTGCATTCAAAATACATATAAATTGTGATTTTTAAATAAATATGTTTATACTTTCATTAATAGATTTAGGAGGTTTAGTATAGTGAAAGTTACCGTTTATTCTGATTATGTATGTCCGTTTTGTTATTTAGGGAAACACCCATTAGAAGAAGCACTAAAAGAAGTTGAAAATGTTGAGGTAGAATGGAAGCCGTTCCAATTACGCCCTGAAGGCTCAGAGCCGCTGAGTCCTAATAGTTCATATATCCAACAAGGATGGAAGTTTGGTGTTCAACCACTTGCTGAAAAATTAGGTGTTGAAATGATCTTACCTACAATGGATCCACATCCTTCTACTAAAAAAGCTCATCGTGGTTTCTTATTTGCAAATGAACATGACAAAGGTTCTGAATATGCACAAGCTGTTTTAGCTGGATTTTGGACAAAAGGAAAGGAAATCGGGGATGTAAACGTATTAGCTGATATAGCTGAAAATTTAGGACTTGATCGCGATTTATTTATTGACGCTGTTTCAAGTACATCTTATGATCATTCAATTCAAAATCCATCATTTATCAATGCAGTACCTTCTTTTATTATCGGAGACACGGTATTACAAGGCGTGCAAAGTAAGGAAGCATTTATCCAAGCTTTAAATAACCAAAAACAAGTTGAACAGTCTTCATTAAGCTGTGATATTGATGGGAACTGCTAAAGAGGTGTATATTTACACCTCTTTTTACTGCCCGCCAAACGCTCGCTTTCT
Organism: Gottfriedia solisilvae; assembly: GCF_002128405.1. Classification (GTDB taxonomy): domain Bacteria; phylum Bacillota; class Bacilli; order Bacillales; family Bacillaceae_G; genus Gottfriedia; species Gottfriedia solisilvae. The sequence goes on along the minus strand of NZ_NETJ01000002.1, from coordinate 448,595 downwards.
TCGTTACTAGCCTGTCCTAAGGTGCTCATTACCGTTTAGGTAACTCCTCTCCTCATCAGTCTGCGTGACTTGAAAGACAAGCGTTTTCAATCAGTCTAAATATCTGATTTTTTATAATTGTCTACACTTACTACACTTTGTCTCACTTGATGCCAATCAATTAAGTATGGATTTCCGCTTATAACTTTTCTCGTCTCACCACTCATCAATGATTGATTTTTTAATAATTCCGATTGAAAAAAGAAATAGCCATGTCCACTACCATCATAATAGAAAGCTTTTATTCCCATTACTTCACCCCTAGTACTTTTTCACTATTTTTATTCGCCCTCCTTAAGCACTATCCCTTTTATATTTCTGAATTTTCCGATACTTTTTGTCGCATAAACAAAATAAACTTCAAGAAAATCAGCATTTATTTTTTCGAATAGAACTCCCGTCTTTAATAAATGTATTTTTCTTACTATAATGAAAATAAATCCATTTTTGAAAGGTGTTTTTACATATGATTAAAGTTGGTATTATTGGTCTTGGAGCAATCGGTCAACGATTAATCCCTCTATTTTTAAATCATCCAGAAATAAAAATCGTTGCGATCTGTGATTCGCTCAATGAAAGACTAAATGAAATTGCTAATCAGCTAGAGAATGTTCATACTTTTACTAATCACAAAGAGATGCTTTCAGATTCTGAATTAGATTTGGTTTACGTTACTGTTCCTCCAAAATTTCACCATACTGTCGTTTCTGATGTTATTGACAAGGGAATTAATGTTTTATGTGAGAAGCCTTTAGCAAACTCTACTGAAGAAGCACTAAGTCTTTATCATCAAGCGAAAGAAAAAGGAATACTTCATGCGATGAATTTCCCTTTAAACTACAACGGTGGTAGTAAAACATTCGCTGCTCTTATTAAAGATGGATATGTAGGAAAGTTAAGGAGAATTGAATTAAAAATGCATTTTCCAAACTGGCCAAGACCTTGGCAACAAAATGAATGGGTAGCAACAAAAGAACAAGGCGGTTATGTACTTGAAGTAGGCGTACATTTTATTCAACAAATTCAAAAGATTTTTGGAGATATGAAAGTAATACATAAAAATATACAGTACCCAGAGGATCCAAAAGCCTCAGAAATTGGTATTATCGCAAATTTAGAATTAAGTGACAAAACGCCAATTTTAATAAATGGTCTAAGTCAAATTGCAGGAATTGAAGAAATCAAGTTCACTGCGTATGGAACTGAAGGTACATTATCTTTAGTGAACTGGGCAGATGTTGAAGGTGCTAAAATCGGAGATCCTATTCAAAAGATTGAGACAGATGATTCCTTAAAAGATTCATTAATTAATAATGTTGTAAAAGCCCTTAAAGGCGAAGAAGCAATCATTATTGACTTTGCTAAAGGCTATGAAGCACAAGTTGTCTTAGAAGCTTTAAGAGGGGAACAATGACACAAGTAAATTTTCACGAATTAGATGAAATAGATGATAATGATCTGTCATTCGCAGTTATAATGGCAAGATATAATGAGAAATGGATTTTTGTAAAACATAAAAATAGATCTACTTGGGAAATCCCTGGCGGAAAACGCGAAAAACATGAAACAATAATTGAAGCAGCCAAAAGAGAATTAAGTGAAGAAACTGGCGCAATAAACTTTCGAATCGAATCCATTTGTATTTACTCTGTGAGTGTTCAACAAACTCAAACATTTGGACAGTTATTCTTTGCTGAAGTAAATCATATTGGAAACTTACCTAATTTAGAAATAGGTGAAATTAATTACTTTGATGAAATTCCAGAAAATCTAACATATCCGCTCATTCAACCTTTTTTAGCAAAGAAAGTAGAATACTTTCTAAACAATTATAAATAACAAATAGTGCAGCCAAATTGGTTGCACTATTTTCAATTTATTTACTTAACTGGAATCCAGATTTCTGAATAGTAATCATCACTAAACGGATTACCTCCTGGATACATTTCAAATTCTGGAATTCCTGCGTGTTCATAGCCACTTCCTGGAAACCACTCTGAAAAAATTTGTTTCCAAGCCTTCTGCATCGCATGAGGCATAGCTCCGTTTACCGCAAAGACAGCCCATTTTGAAGCAGATATCTCATGATGTTGGAAACCCTCAGGTACGATCCCCTCATATTCAGTAGCTACCCAATAATCAAGTAGATTTTTTTCTTTTTGATCTTGATTCATTGTACAAACACCTAATACACCTTTAATCTGACCATTGTTTAACTCATATAATTGATCACTTGTACCGTTAGCGTTCACTTCATCCCACAATTTTGGAATTTCTTGTTGTTGCTGGTCATTTAAACATGAAAATTCTTTTTTTACACCAATAATTTGAAAACGCCCTTTTTCCACAATATTAAATTGCACTGGTTCTGCTCCCTTCAAACTCACCTGTATAACTAGGCGGTTATATGATTTTAAATTGCCGATAAACTTTCTTGCTTCACTTGGTGTCACACCATGCTGTTTGCGAAATGCTTTTGTAAAAGCTTCAGGAGAGTCATAACCATACCTTAAGGCAATATCTATGATTTTATGATCAGTAGTTGTTAGTTCTTTTGCCGCTAATGTCATTCTTCTTCGTCTTATATACTCTGCAACATTCGTATCGGTCAAAATTGAAAATGTCCGTTGGAAATGAAAAACAGACGAATTCGCTTGTCTTGATATGTCTTCGATCGATAAATCCTCAAGTAAATGTTCCTCTATAAAATCAATTGCCTTTTGTAATGATTCAACCCAAGCCATGTGACTCACTCCCTTAACTACATCCTATCAATTTATTTAAATGTCATCCTGTCTTTTTGTGCTTTCATTTGACAGGTCTCTCGTTTATTCTTTCTATTCTATTAAAAATCGCTTCTTCCTTTTTCTTGAACGAAACCGTACAAGTGAATAGCCAACAAGATTTTGTTGGCTAATTTTCACAAACTATGACAAAGATTCGTCTTTATTTTTTGCAATTGATAAAATCACAATCGTAAATATAATGCACAAGGATCCGATCCAATCAACTACGCCAAATTCTACCTTCAGCCAAATAACAGATAGTACAGCTGCTGATAAAGGTTCAACACTTGCTAGTAAACTAGTTTCAGAAGCGGTAATATATTTTAAGCTTTCTAAATAACAATAAAATGCAATTAATGTACCAAATATTACAATGAAAATGACTGCAAAATATGAACTAATTGACCAATGTCCCTGAAATTCCCAAGGAGGATTTATAAAGCTAAAACTAATGCCTCCTATTAACATTCCCCAACCTACAACCAACGTCGATCCCCATTTTTTAAGTAGGTTTTGAGGTTGTAAAGTATAAAAAGCTAATGCAAATGCAGAGCCTAGTCCCCAAAATAATGCCCAACCAGTAATGGATAGTTCATTTATATTCCCATGAGTTACTAAAAGAAATGTACCTACAAGTGCTAAAGCGACAGCAAGTAACTCTTTATATGTAGGGATTTTTTTAAAGCGAATGGCGATATAGCATGTAATCATAACCGGAGCTAAATATTGCAATATCGTAGCAGTAGCTGCATTTGAGCTATTAATTGCCGCAAAGTATGTATATTGTACAGCTAGCATTCCTAATATACTAAACAATAGTAAACTCAACATATCTTTTTTATTTTTCCAAATATCTACTATGTTCTTTTTTTCTTTCAATCTAGCAAGCATTAATAAAATTATTCCTGAAATCAGTAAACGAATAACGACTAACCATTCAGGACTAAATCCGCTTCTTTGAAATAAGAATTGGGCAACCGTTCCAGATACTCCCCATAAAATCGCTGCAGTTAAGACAAGAAATATCCCTCTTGATCTTGAATATGATAATGCAATTTTGTCAGAACTCATATAAACTCCCCTCTAACGATTAACTAACTTGAATGTAATAGAAGAATCGTAACACACTTTAAATATTCAGAAAATATAAATCGAACAAAAGAGCAAGAATTTATCCTTTTTCTGATTAGAATTGTTCGTAATGGAAAAATTGAACAGTATAAGACGTATTTAGGAGAAATATAAAAATGAAGGAAATTTATGAATGCATCATCATTGGAGGCGGTTTTGCAGGACTACAAGCTTCTATACAACTAGGACGATATAAACGCAAAACACTTGTGATTGACTCGAACTACGGACGCTCCACATACTGTAAAAGGTACCGTAATATTTTAGGATGGCCAAGTGGGATTAGTGGATTACAATTAAGAGAACTAGGAAAAAAGCAAGCGACTGAATATGGTATTTCATTTTTAGAAGATAAAGTGATTACAGTGCAAAAAAATGATACAACCTTTGAAATTGTGACAGAAAAAGGACTCACCTTTGATGCGAAGACTATTTTATTAGCAACGGGTCTACTAGATCGAATTCCTGATATTAAACATATTTTTGATTGTCTTGGCACATCAATTTATGTATGTCCAGATTGTGACGGATATGAAATCTCAGATAAGTCTGTATTAGTATTAGGAGCAGGTATTGCTGGTGCTAACATGGCGTTAGAAATACACTATTGGACGAATAAAATTACTTATATTAACCATGATGGCGAAGAATTAGAAACAGATGTTTTAAATCAACTTCGACATAAAGGGATTATTTATCAAAAAGAAAAAATTATAGAAATCGTGAAAGACCAAGATTCAAATTTTAAAGGAATTACTCTAAAAAATGGTGATATTCTATTAGCAGACCGCGCTTTTATTGGCTTCGGTGGGAATAAAATACATAACGAACTTGCAAAACAACTCGGTGTAGAATTGTTAAACAATAAACATGTCATTGTAAATCCTCGAACAAAGGAAACGAATGTCTCAAATGTATGGTCAGCTGGTGATCTTGTAGCACATTCCCAACAAGTCACCATTGCCATGGGTGAAGGTACTCAAGCAGCTGTTTGGATCCATAAGCGTCTACTAGAAATAAATTGATTTTTTTATAAAGAAATTTCTAGCTGAATATCTAAAGGTTCTTTCTCATAAATTTTTTGATGTATCTCATCAGCGTAAGTACAACCAACTGATTGATAAAAATATTGAGTTTCGATAGATGGGTGTGCTGCTATATATAGCTTTTTTGCACCCATCTGTTTCGCTTTTTCTTTGCATAAATGAAACAGTTTCTTACCGATCCCGTATTGTCTAAATTCATTGGAAACATGGATATACGGTAATTCTAGGTATTGGCTATTACTTCCGAAAAATTGATTTTCAATATTAGCGAAACCTACTACATCATCTTGATGATAAGCACCGATAACTGCCCCTCCTACTTTTAAACAATTTTGTAGAGTTTGGATCACTTGTATCTTTTTTTCTTCATTCCATTCCTCCACAAAATAATCTTCTTTTATATTGTATTGTTGGCCATCTCTATACCAAACTTTATTCGTAACTTGATAACGATTAAAAGTCTTTAAAAATTGTAAATCCAATTCTTGTAATGATAGAAAACGATATTGTATATTTATTTGATTTTCCATTTTTCTCCTCATTTTATGAACTTTATGAAACGTTTCCTTTAAATTGATTTTGCCATAATAATATTTGTAATTTCATATCCAATTTTCTCATAGAGCAAACGAGCAATTTTGTTATGACCAAAAACATGTAATTCCATTCGATTCATCCCTATTTCTTTTGCTTTTTGATCTATTTCTCGCATTGCCTCTTTCCCATATCCTTTACCTTGAAACTCATCAAAAATAACAAAATCATAAATATATCCTTCAGTTTTTCTTTGAGGAGACGCTTGCCCTAACCAGATTACTCCGACCTTCTGATTACCTTTAAGAATCGAATAAATATAATGATTTTCCGTTTTTTCACCATTTGGTAATAAATAAGTAAATTCTTTTTCAGCGCGCTCCAACGCTTCTTCTTTAGTCCAATTACTTGAAGCAACTTTCTCCTTCGCATAACCAATGATTGCTTGCTTAAAATATTCATCGAAATCTTTTTCGTTTATTAGGTTTAATGTCAACATTACCTGACCCTCCTCATATTTTAAAAAGCAACTTTTATATATTCTTTAGTTCAACAAAAAAACACTACTTCCTTTTACAGAAATAGTGCTTTATGAAGAATTTATGTCATTAGCATTAATTTATAAATGAGGAATAAGCATCGTTAACATGCTTATAAATGACAAAACAAAGGCTAATACAGGAATAATAATTCTTAGTGCAATTGATGGAAAACCAAATCTGAAGTATGTATCTACAACACATAAATAACTGCCTATATAAATTAGTCCTGCTAGTATACACCTGTAAATTTCTTTATTGGTTAATGATTTTAAAGACTGATGTAACAAATGTTGATCTAAATATATATGTACTAATTCAAACATCGAAAATAACAAAAAGTACAAAATAAATGCTTTTACATAATTGATAGAATGAATGTTCTCTTGATCTTGATAAGAATGTCTTTTAAAAAATTGTTTTCTATGTCTTTCTTTTCTCGGAATAAAATGTTCATCCATTGGAGTACTTCCTTAATAAAAAATTTATTTACATACTTTTATTTTACCTAAAAATGCTTCTATTTAAAATATTTCAATATTATTTCCATTATATTTGTAAAATATAGTAAAAAATAAAATCAAATTAAATAAATAACAAAAACACTAATACAAACTGTTTCCGGTATTAACATTTTTCTTACTTTCTTCTTAACACTTTGTGTTCTCTAATTTAACACCTCCAACATATTTATTCTTAAAAATATCTATATACGGTTTGATCTTATCCAAATTATACCAAAATTTTACTTCACTCTAAACTTTTCGCTCCACAAAATTAAAAAGGATGTGACGTACAAATGTACGTCACACCTTTTTTAATTTTCTTTTATTTTTTTGTTCCTGTGTAAATATGAACTGCATCTCTTAAAAATTCTGCTGTTCCAGGCTGTTCTTTATCGTAGTATGCTGTAAATCGTTCATCATCTACATACATTTGCGCAAGGCCTGCATGTGCTTCTTTACTGTATTGATTCCAGTAAAAAGATAACCATTTTTTATGCAAATCCGCTGCTTTTTGAGCTAAATCCCCTGCTGGATCGCCTGTTTTAAACGCTTCTGCTAATGTTACTTCTATCTCTTTTGCAAGTCTCGTTACTTCTTCATGTTGCTCTTTTGTCATATTTAATAATTTTTCATTCGATTTATTAACAGCTTCGTCTCCGTATTTTTCACGAACTTCTTTACCGTATTTTTTTTCATTTTCATCTATTAAATTTTGTTTAAAGCCTTCAAATTTTTCTTGATCTGACATCGTTATTCTCCCTTCGTTGGACGCAATCGATTTTTCTACATTTTCGATTAAAGCATCTAATTGTTTTCTCTTGTCAAGAAGTCGTTCACGATGTTCAATAAGCGCTTTGGCACCATCAAATGAAGGTGAACTAACTATTTCTTTTATATTTTCTAAACTAATTCCTAGCTCTCTATAAAACAATATTTGCTGGAGTCGCTCAACTTCTGTTTGACCATATATTCGATATCCTGATGAATTGATTCTTGCCGGCTTAAGAATTCCAATTTCATCATAATATCTTAGAGTTCTAGTGCTAATCCCTGCTAATTTTCCAAGCTTTTGAACAGTATATTCCAAGTGCTTCTACCTCCTGACAACTTTACTTTACACCTTTACGCAACGTTAAAGTCAATTGATTTTCTAAACATTTTTTCAGTTTTTAATCATATTTTTGCATGCTATTAAAGATTGAAGTCAAAATAATGAAAAGAATAAAAGAAAAAGTAACATCAGGAGGAACTTACATTCATGAGATATTTCTTCACATTTATCGTTGTATTTTCACTTTTATTTGTAAGTGCATGTACAAAAGAAAAACCTAATTCACACTCTCAACTTCAGAAAAAAAGCCAAAACCAAAAAACTCATGAAAACCCTCAGTCTTCCCAAAAGGACTTACATAATATAGAGAAAATGAATGTATCGAAAAATAGGAATGCTGTTAAAACTGTTGCTCAACCATCGGCCGTTAATGTACTAGTAAATAAAAAATACTTTTTACCTAAAAATTATGTACCTAAAGATTTGGTTTATCCAACTGTTTCATTTATTTTTAAAGAGAAAATTGAAAAACGTAAAATGAGAAAAGAGGCTGCTCTGGCCTTGAACAAACTATTTACCGGAGCAAAAAAAGATAAAATTTATTTAAGTGGTGTTTCTGCCTATCGTTCCTATGTAACACAAAAAGCTGTTTTTAATCGATATGTAAAAGAGGATGGTTATGAGAATGCAAGAAAATATAGTGCATTACCAGGTTCAAGTGAACATCAAACTGGTTTAGCGATAGATGTTAGTAGTAGTACCGGAAAATGTGCTGCCCAAAGTTGTTTTGCAAATACAAAAGAAGCAAAGTGGCTACAATCGAAAAGCACGAATTATGGATTTATCATTCGTTATCCAAAATGAAAAGAATCAATAACAGGTTATAAATACGAACCTTGGCATATACGTTATGTTGGCGTTCCATTAGCCACGCAAATGAAAAAACGAAACATAACGCTAGAGGAATATTACAATGTATATCCAGTTTCAAAATAAAAAATCCCCATTTAGGGGATTTTTATTTACCTACAAATACTTGCATACCATTGTCTCCATTATATTGACCGCCACCAGGGGCAGTGACATAACAAATTATTAACTTAAATGTTTTTTTAGAAGGGATATTTTCTTTGAAAGTTAATAGGAATGAATTATTATTTCCTTGTACTTTCGTAATTTTTACTTTATCCTCTGTTAATGAATTTTTAGGATAAACAGTATCATTTTTACCAATTGAAGCAATCCCAGTTGGTTTCATATCACTACTTTGGATCCAATAATTCGAAGCTTTCGTACCAGCATTCAAATCAGCAGGTCGGTCAAATGTAACTAATAATTGATTTGTTGACACTTGAAATAATTCCGATAACATAGGAACCTGTCTTTTCAATTGGTTGCTTGCAATCGTGCTTGCTTCTTCACCCTCACTAACAATTTCTGCTTTCACTTCGTTTTGAGAAGGAATTTTTATTGAAATCATTAATAATGCAGTTACAATCAAAATTATTAATTTCTTCATCCCATACCTCCATCATAAATTCTTTAAACACAATATAGACTTTGATAAAATGCAAAAATTTATTCATAGAATTTTATGTATGTTCAAGCAAAGTAGGCATGCTAAAGCCACGACGTCCTGTCGTAACGCATGCATGATCAACATCGTGTGGACCCGAGGCTCAAGTCGTCACGCCCCATGGAAAGCGAAGTACCTGGAATGGAAATCTTTTTTAACAGAGCCTTAATATTAAAAGAAAAATTTCCATTCACTACAATCAAAAATTAGATAATAAAATTGCATTCTCATACAATTAATGGCAAACTAATGATAAATACTTCAAAGAGAGATGAATAGGTGTTAATAATGATAGAAATCAAAACTTCCACACTAAGCGATGGAGAATTTAATCGTGGCGTCTTTGCTACTCGTGATATTTCTAAAGGAGAATTATTACATGAAGCCCCAGTAATAGCTTACCCTAATGACCAGCATGAACATATTGAGAAAACTTTACTTGCAGATTATGCATTCGAATATGGAATGAATCATTCTTGTATTTTATTAGGTTACGGAATGTTATTTAACCATTCCTATGATGCAAATGCAGATTATGAAATCAATTTTGATAATCATACTTTTGAATTTTATGCTTATAAAGATATAAAAGCTGGCGAAGAAATATTAATTAATTACAATGGTGATATGGATAACACAGATCCACTATGGTGGGATAAAGATTATAAAGGTGATGATGAAACCAATTAATTCTTAGAATTAATTGGTTTTTTTATACAAATTAGCTTCGGTAATCTGCTTTTACTAACTGCTCTTTTGCTTTTGATCCAACTTCCTTTTTAATTCAATAAAATTGTTATGTAAACTAAAAAACGGATCAAACTTTCAATTTCTAAAAGTAATTAACTTATTATAAACATTCATTCTCATCGAGAACCTTTTCTTTTAAACATTCATTTTTATCAAAATAAAAAAACCAAAATCAAAGATCTTGGTCTATAAATTTATCGCACCATATGCTAATGCCCCAAATACAATTATGGCTGGGTGTATTTTTAATTTTTCCATTAACAAAAAGGTACATAACGCTATAAAGATTACTTGTAAAATTCCAATCGACAGTATTGATTCTGAAAATGACTCATAAGTGAGTAGTCCAAGTAAAACGACGATTGTAGGTTTAACGTATGAAGTCATTCGTTTCACTCGAATTGAATGACGATTTTTATAAAGAATGCTCATCATTAAAATCATTAAAAAAAGTGAAGGAATGACAGTTGCGAATACAGCCACAAAAGATCCAATTAGTCCACCAACTTTATAGCCAATATACCCAGCCATTTTGGTTGCAATTGGTCCTGGCAATGAATTCCCCATTGCAAATGCTTCTTGAAAATCTTGTGAAGTAAGCCAATGATGTCGATTAACAACATCATTTTTGATTAACGGAATCGTAGCTGGCCCACCACCATATCCTAGTAAATTAGTAATTAGAAAAGAAAGAAAAAGCTTCCAATATATGATCACGTTGCCTCCCCCTTATCCGTTTTACTATTTGAGGAGGTTGTTTTAACTGGTTGAAAAACAGCAAATAATAATAAACAAGCTATTATGATACCGGGATGTATATGTAAAAATTGGATAAGAATCAATCCAACTATTAAATGAATCATAATCGTTGGTGTTTTTAATCCACTCTTTGAACTCTTGTAAAATTGCCATGTTAATACGCCAAGCATAACCCCAACAACAGGTACGATTGATTCCTTCATCCCATTTACCCATTTAATATCTTTAAAAGACGTTAAGGTTGTAAGTAACAAAATCATTAATATAATCGTAGGTAAAATGGTAGCAAGAACTGCGTTAATCATTCCGATCATACCTCCGATTCGATAACCAATATAGCCCGCTAATTTCGTATTAATTGGTCCCGGAAGCATATTTCCAATCGCCAATACATCTGAAAACTCTTCATCCTTCATCCATTTAAACGTTTCAACAACTTCTTTATATATAAGTGGTATTGTTGAAGGTCCACCGCCATAACCAAGAATACTACTGCGAAAAAAAGCAACGAATATATCTTTTTGTTTCATCTAATCTAGTCCACTTCCTTTTACCAACTAGCAATACTTCCATCCGTTCTAGATTCAGTACCACCCATTAACACACCAGTTTCGTTGTTTCTCCAAATGATTTGACCACGTCCAAAACTGCCTGTATCTTTTGCAATTCTAATGTCATGTCCTTTTTCTATTAACTGTTTAACAATTTCAGTTGGGAAATTTGGTTCAACCTCTATCTGTTTCCCCTCTATCCATTGCCATCTTGGTGCATCTAGAGCCTCTTGAGGATTTAAATGAAAATCAATACTATTCATGATTACTTGTACATGGCCTTGCGGTTGCATGTACCCACCCATTACACCAAATGGTCCTATCGCATTATTATTCTTTGTTAAGAATCCAGGAATAATCGTATGATATGTCTTTTTTCCACCTTGAAGTGCATTTGCATCTAGTTCATTTAAACTAAAGTCATGGCCCCTATTTTGAAGCGCGATACCAGTTCCAGGCACAACAATACCAGAACCAAATCCCATATAATTGCTTTGGATAAATGAAACCATATTCCCCTCACCATCAGCAGTTGCTAAATACACCGTACCTCCACTTGAAGGCTTCCCTGGTATTGGCAGACTTGCTGTTTCATTTATTTCTGAATATCGTGCTTTTCCATATTGTTCACTTAATAACTCATCTATTGTCACCTTCATAAAATTTGGATCGGTGATATATTCTTTTCCACATGAGAAAGCTAATTTCATCGATTCTAATTGTTTATGATAAGTAGATATAGATTCTTTCTCGGTAAACTGTTCATTTTTTAATATATTTAATGCCATTAGTGCAACGATTCCTTGACCACTAGGAGGAATTTCCCACACGTCATAACCCCTGTATTGAACACTAATTGGTTCTACCCATTTAGGTTTAAATGCCATTAAATCTTCCTTCGATAAAAATCCGCCATACTCTTTACTTGAAGCAACAATTTTATCAGCAAGTTCTCCACTATAAAACGAAGCACCGTTTGTATTTCCAATACTTTCTAATGTATTTGCATGATCTAATGATGACCACATCTCTCCTACTTCAGGAGCAAGTCCATTAGGTGCAAATGTTTCAAACCATGTTTCAAATTCTAAAGAAGTACATTGTTTTTTATATATTTCAAAAGCTCTTTTCCAAAACTTTCCTAATGTTGGTGAAACTGGGAAGCCATTTCTTGCGTAGTTTATTGCAGGCTTTAAAACTTCTTTTAGTGGTAAATTACCAAAGCGTTTTGAAAGTTCAGCCCAACCTGCAGGAGCACCAGGTACAGTAACTGGGATCCAACCAAATTTAGGCATTTTATCGTATCCTAATTCTTTTAACTTTTCAATTGAAATATCCTTTGGTGCAGGTCCGCTTGAATCTAAACCATACAATCGGTCCTTCATCCAAACTAATGCGAAATTGTCTCCACCAATTCCATTTGAAGTTGGCTCTACTACCGTTAAGCAAGCAGCTGTAGCAATTGCAGCATCTACAGCATTTCCACCCATTTTTAATATGTCTAAACCAGCCTGTGCTGCTAACGGTTGGGAAGTCGCTACCATTCCATTCTTTGCGTAAACAACATTACGATTTGATGGGTATATTTGATTCATAATTTTCATTTTTGATAACATGCGTTTTCCTCCATACTACTAAAAATGTGTGAATTATTATGTATAAACAAACAAATGAATTCTTTTAATACATTCGACAATTTTGGTCAAAACCCTACTCATAAAAAAAAGGATCTTTTAAAAAGATCCTAACTTTAACTATTCAGTTGACTTTAGTATATCCAGTATATTATTCCGATCAATTTTCTTCTTTTTTTGTCTTCCAAGTCCAATTACTTGTTCTCCAAATTTACTCTGTAATTTGTGTAGTGTTTCAAATAATGGTTCTTGTTTTGCATCTTTTTCAAAGGAGAAAAGGTCTAATTGTTTTGAGACTTCATCTACTGGGTTTAACTGCGACAAAGTTACTCCTATTAATCGTAATGGTTCGCCATTCCAATGTTTTTTCCAAAGATCCATAGCTTCCTTAAAGATTTCAGATCCCTCTTGAATAGGTGAAATTAATTTTTTACTTCTATTAATTGTTTTACGGTCTCTAAATCGAAGAGTGATTGTTAAAGTATCAGCAATTAATCCCTTTTTCTTTAATTTATCACCAACTCTATTTGAAAGGCTTTCGAATTTTTCAGCTATCGTAGGTTCTTCTATAATATCAGTTGAAAATGTTGTTGAGTGTCCAATTGTTTTATAAGAAAGCATACGACTTGGATCAACCTCTCGATCATCAATTCCATTTGCTTTATTTCTTAAAGAAATTCCATTGATTCCAAGTAACTCATGTATTTTCTCTTCATTAGATTTCGCTAAATCTTCAATAGTAAAAATTCCAATCGAATGTAATTTTTCTTCTGTTTTTAGTCCAACGCCATTCATTTCTCCTACATTTTTTGGCCATAAAATGAAAGGAACATCTCTTTTACGAAGAACTGTAATGCCAAGTGGTTTTTTCATATCAGATGCTGTTTTCGCAAGAAATTTATTTGGAGCAATTCCGATACTACATGGTAAATCTAACTCTTGTAGTAGCATCTTTTGAATTGATTCAGCAATTTGAATCGGATGTCCAAGCTCCTCACAATCTGTAATATCGATATACCCTTCATCAATAGAAGCTACTTCTACTTTTGGACTAATTGAACCAAGTTTTTCAAATATTTGTCTTGAAACTTTTCGATATAATTCATGATTTGGAGTTTTAACAATCATCTCAGGGCATTTTTTTCTAGCTTCCCATAAAGGCATTGTAGCTCTAATCCCAAAAGCGCGCGCCTCATAACTTGCCGTTACAATAATCCCTCTTCGTTCCTTCTCATTACCTGCTACTACAACCGGTTTACCTTTTAATGATTGATCATTTGCAATTTCCACTGAAGCAAAAAAAGAGTTCATATCAACATGTAAAATAACCTTTCCACTCTTAGGGGCCCATGAATTCATTGCTACACCTCCAATACAATATATCTACTCATTATCCTACCACATTAAGGAAAAGAGATTAAATATAGTGAATTCAATAAAACAACAAAAAAGTATTAATTGTAATTCCTAGAATAGTATGTATTTGTGCATGGGAAAGCAAGCATTCTAAAATGGAATTCAACATTGTTCTGTATTAGAGGATTTAGATAGTATTGTGTTTATTTCAAGAAGTTGAATTGAAGACCTTAGAAACAATTATGTTTTGGGTGATGAATGTAAACCAATGCATACAAGTGTGTTTTTTTAAGAGGTTAAATGGAAGACTTTAGATAAGATTATATTTTTATTTAAGAAGCAATTATGTTCTTAATTTAAATGGAACGGAAGGATGCTCGACTCCTATGGGAGATGCGGGACAGCTGTGACCCCACAGGAGGGAACGCGACGAGGAGGCCGAGCGCCCACCCCATGAAAAGCGAGCATCCTGAAGTGGAATTCAACACTCTTCTTTTCATTTTACAGATCCACCAGATAATCTATTTTACTTCTCTTACACAATAAAAAACGTTAAAATATAATATATAAACATTACGTTTTTATTGGAGGATCAATCATTGAGTAATCAAAATCAAACGATGTACGAATATATAGGCAAAGAAAAACTAGAGGAGCTTGTTGATACCTTTTACTCTTATGTATCAAAGCACGAGCGTCTTGCGCCAATTTTCCCGGGAGATTGGGAAGAAACAGCACGTAAGCAAAAACTATTTTTAACACAATTTTTAGGAGGACCGCAATATTATAGTATGGAACGTGGTCACCCTAGAATGAGAGCAAGACACTTACCATTTCCAATCACTATTGAACTTGCACACGATTGGCTAGATTGTATGTCAAAAGCGATGGACGATGTAGATTTAGATGAAGAAATCAAAGAGCCACTATTACAACATTTAAGAAATGTTGCTTATCACATGGTAAACCAAGAATAAATAATAGGAGCATTAAGGTGGAAGAAAAACCGATTATATTATTTGATGGAGTATGTAATTTCTGCAATAGCGCGGTCCAATTTATCATTAAACATGATAAACAAGGCATATTTCAATTTGCTTCACTCCAGTCATCAATTGGAAAAGAACTAATCGAAACGAATCCCGCACTGAAAGATATAGATTCAGTCATTCTATTGCAAAATGGTATCATCAAAACGGAATCTACCGCAGCACTTCATATCTCAAAGAAGTTAAACGGTTGGCCAAAATTTTTTTATATCTTTATCATAATTCCAGCACCTATTCGCAACTATTTTTATCAACTTTTTGCATCTAATCGTTATAGATTTTTTGGAAAAAGTGAAACATGTATGATTCCTACTAAAGAGATTCGAGATCGTTTTTTATCATAAAAATTTGTGTAAAAAAAACAAACCACTTTCAATAATGAACAGTGGTTTTTCTTTGTTGCTACTTTATTTCATCCAAACTCTTGTCAAAGCCATACCTAGAAAACCTGCACCCATACCAATTAACCAACCAGAATGAGGTTCTCCTAATAAAGATCCTATTCCCCCACCTAAGAACATACAACCAACAAAGACAATTCCACCTATACTAGATTTTGAATGACTCATTTTGGACATTTCTCCTCTGTATTTTCTGCTTACTTTTACTTTTGAATTTCTCTATAGTCTGCACGATCCATACTAAACGTTAATTGAGCTATTTTTTAAATAAAACACTCATGAATCTTTCTGTTTTTTTGCGATCATATCAAGCTTTCCCTCAATATTTGATAGAATTTTTTTTAATGATTTAAAATAACTAACAACATTAATAAACAGGAAAATGAAAAAAATGAGAAGGAATAAAAACATCACGATTTTTAAAAACATTAAAATATCTTCCATTATGCACTCCAAAATTTATAAAATCTGATTTTTAAGACTTGATAAAAAAAACAGTCTATTATTAATTATTTAAATTCTCAATATAAAATTCCTTCTTTTTCCATTTTTATTTTAAAACAATCATTAAAATTAAAAAAACATTAAAATAAAAGTTAATAGATTACAATTTTATTACTATTTAATATCAAAATCTTATATAATAATAGAAGGACAGTTTCCATATTATTTTGATTTTTAGAAATTATCGTTTTTTTACGTTAGCTGTCCAAAGAAAAGGCATTTATATTTATACGGAGAGTGATTAATTTTGCAGAAACACCGAAGACGCAACACAGTAGCATTTACAGTTTTATCTTACTTTACTTTAGTAGCAGGTGTACTTTTATTTTGTATCGGATTATATAATGCAGACATGGAACTTAATGAAAAAGGATATTATATCGCGGTTATGTTATTAGTGGCTGTTGGTGCAATTCTAACTCAAAAAGTAGTTCGTGATAATGCGGAAGATGACGATATTATCGCTGATCAAGAAATTCAATTAAAAATGAAATTAGATAACTCTAAAAAAGAATCAAATTAAGCTCATCATCTAACCACTGTCTTTTGACAGTGGTTTTATTTTTTTATGAATTAAAAAAAGCATTTAACTATGTTAAATGCTTTTACTTCCAAACTCGTCTTAATTTGAAGAATTCTTGTAAATATCCATATAATGAAACAGGAGACATAATCATTTGATAAAAAAGAATAAACAATATAAAACCTAACTTGTTAATTCTTATTCTTAAATTTAAATGTCTAAAAACATAATGCTTTTGATATAAATAAAGTATTGAATAGCTAACAAATGTAAGAGGTAAAACCAATAAGGTCATTGGTCCGACAATCCAGTGTATACCGAAAAAAGCTAAAACTAAGCCTGGTAGCCAACATAATGTATATACTAAATCTAAATATAGCATTAGTAAGTTAATCCCAGTAAGGTATCTTGTATAAACTTGTGGTTGCTGCCAAGGTTTTATTTCTTTTAATCCTTCAACCATTCCTCTTGCCCATCTTGAGCGTTGTTTTGCGAAATGAGCAAGGGTTGTAGGTGCATCTGTAAATGCTACTGCTAAAGGCTCAAAGTATACTTTCCATTCCTTTTGTAACAGTCTCCAAGTTAAAACAATATCTTCACCAATTGCATCTGGCCAACCGCCGACTTCTTGTACACATGGGGTTTTGTATAAACTAAATGCCCCCTGTGCAACTAATGTTCCTTGATATAACCCTTGCAATCTTTTGATTGAAGCAATTCCTAAAAAATAATCCCATTCCTGAATTTTCGTCCAAATTGTTTCACGACTATTTCGTACAAGCATTGATCCGGCTACAGCACAAACATCTTCAGGACTACTTTTAATTCTTGAAACTAAATAACGAACTGCCGATGGGTGAATTAAAGTGTCAGCATCTAATGTAATAACATATGGCGTTTGCACATATTGTAAACCTGTATTTAAAGCATTAAATTTTCCTGGATTTGGTTCATGTAAAATTGAGATGTTAGCTTTTAATTCCTTTTTGGCTCTTAATACTTCTTCAGTCGTTTTATCTGAGGAGTTATTATTAATCACAATCACTTGTATCTCACCAGTATAATCTTGGTCTGTAACATACTTTAAAGTTTGATAAATGCCTTTCTCTTCATTATAAGCCGCAATTAGTAACGTAACTGATTCAGTTGGAAACTCATTCTTAAAATTAGGTTGCCTATCTAAAATCAAACTAACGATTAAAAATGCACTCATATATCCAGGGATATAAGCGATTCCAGTGATAATAAAAATTGCACCAGGCATCGTCACAATATCAGATAAATCATATAACCATGGTAAAGATAAATATATAGAAAGTATTAACCACATGAAGGACATCGTGTGACTAAACCAAAATTTCTTTTGGATTGTAAAATAGTATTTTCTATTTTTTTGCTTTTTAATAGGAGTAAGATTAGGCTTCATTACTCTCCCCCCCATCATTCACTTTATTTTAACTTATAAGTGAAAAAGGATTCATGTTTTGTAAGATAACGACATTATATCACAATAACAAAAATGTAGTTAATAAATTCATTTTATAAAAAATTCTTAACAAAAATACAATTATATCAACATAAAACAGATTTTAAATAAACATTCATAACGTTTTATTAGTATAATATTTAAAATATGTATTGTTGTTACTAATTATTTTTTAAAGTAGGTATCTTATAGTTTCCTTTTTCGCTTTTGAAATTCATAAGTAGTCCCACGCAAGCTTATTCATTATTTGATTCGAATTTTTCTTAATCATTTTTCAAATGATTTGTTTTAAAATACTGAGAATTATAAAATATGTATAAAACTAAACATTTATAAATGAGGTGTTTCCGATCGAAAAGAAAATAAATTTATACTGTATTAGACATGGGGAAACATATTTAAATCGATACAAAAGAATGCAAGGTTGGGCTGATAGTCCTTTAACGGAAGAAGGTAAGTTAGTGGCCATTGAAGCTGGCAAAAAGCTTTCTACTATCCATTTCGATCGTGTATATACAAGTGATTCTGGTCGTACAGTTGAAACTGCTGAAATACTACTTAAACAAAATCAATTCAATATTCCTGTCGTTCAAAAAAGAAAAGCATTCCGGGAAACATTTTTCGGTAGTTTTGAGGGAGAATTTTCGGAGGTTGCATTGGGTAAGGTAGCAAGTGACCAAGGTTATGGCAGCTTTAAAGAAATGTTTCGTAATCATTCACTTGAAGAAATAACGAATTTCATCAAAAAGTCTGATCCATATCATCATGCAGAAGATTATCACGAACTATGGGAACGATTAGAAAAAGGTTTAAATGAAGTCGTTTCTGAAAGCTTGAATCAAGTTGAAAATATTCTACTTGTCACACATGGAAATATTATTAGAAATATTGTTAAAAAATTTTCCGAAGATGTAGATATTCAAGTTGAAATTAAAAACTCAAGTATCACCATTCTCGAATATACAAACGATTTATATAAAGTTGTATCTTTTAATCAATAAAAAAAGACGAAACAAACGTTTCGTCTTTTTTATTATTATTTAGCTACTTCTTTAACAATTGCTACAACCATTTCAGCAGATTTAACTAATTCTTTGATTGGCATTTTTTCATTTGTTGTGTGGATTTCTTCATAACCAATTGCTAAGTTTACAATTGGGAAGCCGTGTCCTGCAAATACATTGGCATCAGAACCACCGCCACTTTGTTGTAATGCTGGAGTACGACCGATTGCTTCAGCAGCACGTTTTGCTACTTCTACAACATGATCACCTTCACCAAATTTGAATCCTGGATACATAATTTGAACTTCAACTTCCGCACGTCCACCCATTTCAGATGCTGCTTCTTCAAATGCAGCCTTCATTTTAGCAACTTGCGCTTCCATTTTCTCGCCAATTAATGAACGAGCTTCTGCAAGAATATTCACTTGATCACAAACGATGTTTGTTGCACTTCCGCCCTCGAAACGACCAATATTAGCAGTTGTTTCTTCGTCAATACGACCTAATGGCATTCTAGCAATAGCTTTTGAAGCGATTGTAATTGCAGAAACACCTTTTTCAGGAGCTACACCAGCATGAGCAGTTTTTCCGTAAATCGTAGCGATTACTTTCGCTTGAGTTGGAGCAGCAACGATGATATTTCCTACTTCTTCATCGCTATCTAAAGCATAGCCAAATTTAGTTGTGATTAATTTTGGATCCATAGCTTTTGCACCATGTAATCCTGATTCTTCACCAACTGAAATGATAAATTGAATTTCACCATGTTCGATATTTTGTTCCTTGATTACTTTAACCGCTTCTAAAAATGCAGCGATTCCAGCTTTATCATCAGCACCAAGAATTGTTGTGCCATCAGTTACTACTTTACCATCAACGATTGAAGGTTTGATGCCTTTACCTGGTGTTACTGTATCCATATGACATGAGAAGAAAATACCATCTACTCCTTCTTTAGTAGCAGGAATAGTTGCAACAATGTTACCAGCACCATGACCAGTCACACCCATTGTGTCATCTTCAAATACATTCATTCCAAGTGCTTCTAATTTTTGTTTTAAAACCTTTGCAATTTCAGCTTCAAACTTAGTTTCAGAGTCAACTTGTACTAATTCTAAAAACTCGTCAACTATACGTTGTTCATTAATCATATATGATACGCCTCCAATAAAAGTATGTAGAAAAATGTCTATAAGGGTATATTACCATGTTTTTTGGCTGGGCGCTTTTCATTTTTCGTTTTTAATACTTCTAATGACTGAATCAACTTTTTACGAGTATCACGAGGATCAATCACATCGTCTACTAAACCATATTTTGCTGCTACATATGGATTAGAGAATTTTTCTTTGTATTGGTCCATCCATTCAGCTCGTAGTACTTCAGGTTTTTCACTCTGACTGATTTCCTTGCCATAAAGTATATTAACAGCTCCAGCAGCACCCATCACTGCAATTTCAGCATTTGGCCAAGCAAAAACTAAATCCGCTCCAATTGACTTACTATTTAAAGCTACATATGCACCACCAAAAGCTTTTCTAGTTATAACTGTAATTTTTGGGACCGTCGCTTCAGAATATGCATATAACAGCTTCGCACCATGTCTTATTATACCTCCATGCTCTTGTTTTACACCGGGAAAAAATCCAGTAACATCAACAAATGTAATAAGAGGAATATTAAAACTATCACAAAAACGAATGAATCTCGCTCCCTTATCAGCTGAATGGATATCTAATCCCCCAGCCATTACTTTCGGTTGATTACAAACTAACCCGACAACTTCTCCGTCTACCCTAGCAAATCCGATCACTAAATTTTTAGCAAAATCTTTTTGTACTTCTAAGAAAGAATCATCATCTACAATCATTGAAACAATATTTTTCACGTCATAGGGGCGACTACTGTCATCTGGAATACAGTCTAATAAATCTTCTAAATCTTTGTCATTTTTTGAATAACTAGGTGTTTTTTCTTCCCAATGTGAAGGTAAATAATCTAATAAACTTCTAACTACACGAAGTGCTTCCTCTTCGGTTTTCGCTTGAAAATGTGCATTTCCACTTATTTCATTGTGAACTTTTGCGCCACCTAAATCTTCTGCAGAAATTTTTTCTCCAGTCACACTCTCTATTACCTTTGGTCCTGTTATAAACATTTGACTACTTTCATTGACCATGATGACAAAATCAGTAATTGCTGGTGAATATACTGCTCCTCCAGCACATGGTCCCATAATTACGGAAATTTGTGGGACGACTCCAGAATAAATCGTATTGCGATAAAATACGTGACCATAACCATCTAAGGATAATACCCCTTCTTGTATCCGTGCACCACCAGAATCATTTAATCCAATAATTGGTGCCTTGCATTGTACTGCCATATCCATCAATTGACTTATTTTTTTAGCATGCATTTCACCTAGTGCTCCACCAAACACTGTAAAATCCTGTGAAAATACAAAAACTGTTCTTCCTTTAATTTTCCCATATCCAGTTACGACACCATCACACGCACCACCTTGTTCGTCCATTCCAAAATCGGTACAACGATGCTGTACAAACCCATATAACTCAACAAAGCTATCCTCATCAAGTAACAGCTCGATCCGTTCTCTAGCGGTGTATTTTCCTCGTTCATGTTGTTTTTCAATCCGCTCATATCCTCCACCAAGCTCAACTTCAGACTTTTTTTCATACAATTCATAAATTGCATCATATTTACTCATCTCAAAGTTCTCCTTTTTCTACAATTTCAATTAACATTCCAAATTGTTTCGGATGAATAAAAAATATTTTCGAACCATGGCTACCTTTTCGAGGTGTATCCTGTAGCAAATGAAATTGACGTTTTTTTAAATCTGTAATGGCTTCGTCGATATTCTCAACTCTAAAAGCAATATGGTGCAATCCTTCGCCTTTTTTTTCAATATATTTATAAACTGGGCTATTTGGAGAAAGTGGCTGAATTAATTCAATATTTACATTTTCCGTTTCAAAGAATGCAACTTCAACACCTTGTTCTTCAACAATTTCTCGATAAGAACAATTTAGCTGTAATTCAGTTTCATATTTATAAATGCTATTATTTAAGTCTTTTACACAAATTGCCATATGATCAATATTTGTGAACATTGCTTGTCCTCTCCCTCAAAACAAATGCTTTTCTATCATTCATATGCTAAAATGGGACAAGACTTGTATAATTTTTAATAATTTAAAGTGAAAGTTTATTTAATTAGTAAGGTGGTAATAAACATATGAGAAAAAGAACACAAAAAATCGTCGTTATAATCATGTTAATTTCAATGCTTGCGACTACTTTATTAGCAGGAATCTCTTCATTTCTATAAACAAGTAAAAAAGGTTGCGTGAAACTGGATTTTTCTAGTTTTACGCAACCTTTTCTTTATTTAATTGCTCCTTTTTCTTTCGCTATTTGAACAAATGTTTTAGTGGTAGTTGTAATAAATACTTTAGTTCCATATGGGGTCTTGTCATAAAGCTCATTTACATCGTTTGTATGCATTCTTACACAACCATTTGATATGTATTTACCAATAGAAGATGGATCATTATTACCATGTATTCCATAAATTGATCCGTCAGTGTTTAATGCATCAAACCCAATCCATCTCGAGCCCAATGGATTCTTGGGATCGCCTCCTGGAATATTTTTTTTCTTCCAATAAGGAAACTTAGCTTTATATATAGCATTAAACATGCCTTCAGGTGTCAAGTCGGCTGTTTTTCCTGTTGCAACTTTATATACTTTTTGAATTTTCCCGTCATCAATGAAAGCTAATTGATTTACTTTTTTATTAATAATGATAAATGGATCGCCTAGCTTCGGGTTTTGCCCAAGTGGCCAAACGGGACTAATGACAAGAAATAGTGAAATAACAAACTTAAGCAATTAGTACCCCTCCCTCTTAAACACTTTTAGCGTATTTTTCCTTAAACTTAGCTTTCATAACCAAAAAACTTTCCATTTCATGAATGATCATCAATATGGCAGCCCTCGTTTCCAAATCATCTGGTGTATGAGGTAGTGGCATTGATCGAAACATTTTATAAATTTCTTCTAATTGATGAATACAAATTACACCAGTAACTCTAGGATTTAAGGAATAGCATAAATCTTTGAAGAAACTTGCTAAAATATCTGATTGTTCGTTACTTACTTGAATGACTGACAATGTATTAATGATTCTTTTTAAAATGACTAACTGTCTTTCTCTCATTAAAAAATAATCATAGTCTTCATCGTTTGTCGTTCGTATATAATGGTTTTCAATTTCGAGTTTAGCCACTTTTTTTGCTTTTTCTAGCAAAGCACATGTTTCTTCATATTCTACTAAATGACTGCTTCTGGAAGGATCTTTTAAAAAAATAGAAATCTTTTCGAATATAAAACAAAACTTCGAATCAATTTGTTCTTTATATATTTTTATTTCGTCCTCCAAACTTGGCATATATAAATTACATAACAGTGCAATACCCATCCCAACTAAAATAATGCTTATTTCATTGACTACGATTGATAATGTCATTTTTTCTAAACCATATAAATGGAGCATAATGACAGCACTGGAAATGACCCCTTCTTGAATTTTTAAATAAACCAAAGTAGGGATAAAAAATAATAATAGTAATCCAATGGCAAAGGGATTATAACCTATTAAGTGGAATATGATGAAACAAAACATTATAATTAACAAGCATGCTAAGAATCGTCTTAATACTGTTTCTAAAGATCGTCTCTTAGTTGGTTGAATACAAAGTATTGTTAATATGCCCGCTGAAGCGTAGAAACTTAAACCAAGCGTTTGAGCAACAAAGATAGCCACTGAGCTACCTAATGCAGTTTTCACTACTCGAGAACCTATTCTATACATAAAATCACCTAGTTCTATGATTTTACTTTCTTCAGTTTTTAATTCTCTTTTATTATGAATTAACTATTTCTATCAATGACTCTATTTTATAAAACCATGCTTATCAGCTTTTTAGTTTGGTGAAAATAGAAATAATCTAAAAAAAGGTGTGAGCTTATGAGTTCAAAATATTGCCACGAATCTCGTGCTACTTTAATTATTCGCGTATTCCCAACTGATTTAAATAATCACCGTACATTATTCGGGGGGAAAATTCTTGCTGATATGGATATGACAGCTTCTATTACTGCTTCTAGACATGCAAGAACAAAATGTGTAACAGCGTCAATCGATCACGTTGACTTTTTACATCCAGTAACTGAACAAGATTGTATATCTTATGAATCATTTATTGTTTTAACAGGTAGATCATCAATGGTTATCTTTGTAAAAGCCATTGCAGAGAATCTTCTAACTGGAGATCGTCGAGTTGCTGCTACTTCATTCCTAACATTTGTAGGCATGAAAGATGACAAAACTGTACCAGTTCCATCAATCATTTTAGAAACTGAAGAAGAAAGAGAATTAGCTGAGATTGCAAAAGCTAGAATTGAAAATCGAAAAAACAACAAACTGATTAGTAAAAATATCGCAAGTATTATTTCTACAAAACCATTAAAATTAAGACAAAATGAGGAATAATACATAAAATAAAAAGCTGAAGGAACCACTCCTTCAGCTTTTTATATTCCTACTAAATTTTTTAACGACTGAATCAATTGTTAATCGTTTAATGAGATGAAACACCTTCAACACCGTGACCAGTATTTGATTTAACTAGAATCTCATCGAACTTTGCTTCGCTTTCTTTTTTGCTAGAAAGGATTGTACCTAAAAATGCCGCAATAAAGCCTAAAGGAATAGAGATGATTCCTGGATTCGTTAAACTAATTAAAGGTTCACCAACAAAAATAGCTTTTCCTTCAATAGGACTCCAAATATTTGGGCTAATCGCTACTAAAATAATCGCAGAAATCAAGCCTGTTAACATTCCCACAATTGCTCCTGTAGTATTGAACCGTTTCCAATAAATTGTAAATAAAATAACTGGTAGATTTGCACTTGCAGCAACTGCAAATGCTAATGAAACTAAAAACGCAACGTTTAATGATTGTGCAAAAATCGCTAGAATGATTGACAATATAGCAACACCAATAGATGCATATCTTGCCATTGAAACTTGTTCTTTTTCAGTTGCCTTCCCTCTTCTTAGAATTTCATTATAGAAATCATGGGCAAAAGCAGATGCCGCTGTTAAGACTAAGCCTGCTACTACTGCTAAAATCGTAGCGAATGCAACTGCTGAAACGAAGGCAAATAAGAAATTACCGCCTAATACTTCTGCTAATAATGGTGCTGCCATGTTTCCAGCTGGATTTGCTTTAATTATTTCTGCGTTCCCTACAAATGCTGCAGCTCCGAAACCAAGGAAAATCGTCATAATATAGAAAGCACCAATCAACCACGTAGCATATACAACCGATTTACGTGCTGTTTTTGCATCTCGTACGGTAAAGAATCTAACAAGAATATGAGGTAAGCCCGCAGTACCAAGTACAAGAGCTAAATTTAACGAAAGTGTATCTAAGCCATTTGTATATTTCACACCAGGATTTAAGAAAGTTTCCTTAAGAGGAGTTGCTGTTTTCATTTGACTAAACATTTCTGTAATACTGTAGTCAAATTTTGCAAATACGATAATTGAAATCACTAAAGTTCCAAGCATTAGGAGAACAGCTTTTACAATTTGCACCCAACTTGTAGCTGTCATACCACCAAAAATTACATACACAGTCATAAGTACACCTACAATTAATACTGCAGTTGTATACTCAATTCCTAATAATAATTTAATCAGTGCGCCTGCACCTACTAGCTGTGCAATCATATAGAAAATAGAAATTGTCATTGTATTTAAAGCTGCTACACCTCGTACTTTTCTTTGATCGAATCTTGCAGCAATCATATCCGCTAAAGTGTATTTACCAAGATTCCTTAATGGTTCTGCTACCAAATAGAGTACGACAAGATAAGCAACTAAAAAGCCGATACTATAGAAGAATCCATCAAATCCAGTTAAAGCAATTGCACCAGCTATACCTAAAAATGAAGCAGCAGACATATAGTCACCTGCAATTGCAAGTCCATTTTGCCAGCCTGTCAAACCACCACCTGCAGTGTAAAAGTCCTTTGCATCCTTCGTTTTTTTAGAAGCGTAATATGTAATGACGAGTGTCCCTAATACAATGATTAAAAATAGCGTAAAGGCATACGTATTCAAAATTACTCTCCTCCCTTATTTAACTTCTTTACAATGCCTTCAGACATTTCATCGAATGATTTTGCCTTTTTATGATAGATCATACACAATCCCCATGTCATAATGAATTGCGCAAAAGCAAAAATCCAAGCCCAAGTAATATCACCAATCGCTTTCGTATTTAGAACTTTAGAATAAGACGTCATTAACGGTAAAGCGATGTAAAAGCATAAAAAGAAAATTGACATAGGTAAAATAAATTTTCTTTTCGCTTTTAATAGTTCTTTAAATTCTGGGGATTTCGCCACTTCAGAGTAAACGCTTTCAGATTTTACATTATTTTTTTCAATTTCCATTCACATATCTCCCTTCAATTTTTTGTTTCTTGAATATGAGTAGAGAAACAAGTCCAAAAAAGAATAAGAAGAAAGTTAGAAAAGCCTAACAAAACGAAAGAATATTCAGAAACTTATTTTTATTGTATTTCATTTGTTAGAGATTAATAAAATGTTTTCGTATGACAAAAAATATGAAATTTCTCTTTTAGATAGAGTAATTGAAAGAAAATACTTCTAAGAGTGTATATTTTAACTAAAAAAATTACTCGAATTCTTTCGAGTTGTTATCATGAATGATTTCAAAACGGATATATAAGCAACCAAAAATAAAAGGGAAAACCAATTAGGTTCCCCTTTCTTAAGTAATTTCTATTCATAGTTATTTTGACGTTTTCATTGGAATAGATTAATTTATTCATTTCGATCCAAATGATAGATTAGCTGCACTACACCAGAAGAGAATGTTCGTGTATTCACCATTTTTAAATTCACTCTTTTGTTTATATCAATAAACATCGGTTTTCCTTCTCCCAAAATAACAGGGTGAACAGATAATCTAAATTCATCTACTAGCCCTAAATTAATAAAAGTTGTAATGAGACTTGCGCCACCATATAACCAAATGTCTTTACCAGGTTTACTCTTCAATTTAATTATTTCTTCAAGAATATTTTCAGTGATATATTTTGCTTGATGATCCTCTTTTTTTGATCTGGAAAACACATACTTTTCCTTACTATGAACCAATTTCCACATTTCTTTTTCAGTATCTGAGTCTTTCGGTTGTGGCGTATATTGTCCCCATAAATCATAGCTTTTTCTCCCATATAAAATCGTATCTATTTCATTCAAAAAATCAGTGAAACCCATTTCTGGGTCCATAATGCACCAATCAATTTCACCATTTTCCCCTTCAATAAAACCATCTAATGTAACTGCTAAATCTAAAATGATTCTTCTCTGTTTTACATTTTCAGTCATTCTTTTTACTCCTTTTTTCACTCATATTTGTTTCTTCTATTCCGTTTTTAATAAATTCTTAAATAAATCGCATTCTATTAAAAGTCTATTATTCCAAATGTTATTATACAGTTATTTAAGTTTGAAAAATAATAAATTCATTAAAAAAAGGCAACCAATTAATAAGTTAATTAGTTACCTTTTCATAAGTTTTTTTAAGTTTTATCTTAAACTTATAATATTTTTTCTAAAAACAGCTTAGCTCGATCTGTTTTTGGTTTTGTAAATAGTTCAATTGGTGTAGCATCTTCCACTAATTTTCCTTCATCTAAGAAAAGAATACGGTCTGCCACTTCTTTCGCAAATCCCATCTCATGCGTTACGATCACCATAGTCATACCAGTATGAGCTAATGATTTCATTACTTCTAGAACTTCTTTAACCATTTCAGGGTCTAATGCTGATGTTGGTTCATCAAATAGCATTACTTTCGGTTCCATTGCAAGTGCTCTAGCAATTGCAACACGTTGTTTTTGCCCACCAGATAATTTCGGTGGATAAACCCCAGCCTTTTCACTTAGACCAACTTTTAAAAGTAATTCTTTCGCAATTTCTTCAGCTTTACTTTTGCTGATGCCTTTAACATTTATCGGTGCATACGTAATATTTTCTAAAACCGTCATATGAGGGAAAAGGTGGAAATGTTGAAATACCATTCCTACATCTTCTCTAATTTTCATTATATTACTTTTAGGGTTTGTAATTTCCACATTATCCATCCAAATTTGACCAGATGTAGGTGATTCTAATAAATTCATACATCTTAAAAATGTAGATTTACCCGAACCCGAGGGTCCAATTACAGCCACAACTGACCCCTCTTCAATTGTAGTCGTAATACCTTTTAATACATTCACATTGCCAAAGCTTTTATATAAATCATTAATTTTAATCATTTGTACGTAATCTCCTTTCAACTGCTTTACCTAGGAGTGTTAATAGCATAATTAAAACATAGTATACCCCTGCTACGAAGATTAATGGTTCCATGTAAGAATACGATTCTCCACCAACTAAATAAGCTCTACGCATTAAATCGGACGCACCAATTACGGTTACCATTGCTGATTCTTTCGTTAACGTTATAAATTCATTCATTAGTGCTGGTAAAATATTTTTAAATGCCTGCGGTAAAATGATTTTTGACATCATTTTGCGATACGGAATTCCAAGAGCAGAAGCTGCTTCTTGTTGACCTTTATCAACTGCTTGGATCCCAGCACGGATTACTTCCGAGACATATGCACCCGAATTCAACCCAAAGGCTAAAACTGCTGCTGGAAATTGTTCTATTTCAAAACCAATTATTTGTGGAAGACCAAAATATATAATCATTAATTGTAAAACCATTGGCGTACCACGGAAGATTGATGTATAAAAATCTGCAATTAATACTAACCATTTAGAACGACTAATTTTCATTAATGCAAGAAGAATTGCTAAAACTAAACCTAATAAAATTGAACATACAACAACTAGTATGGTTAATTTTAATCCAGCTAAGATATACGGGATCGAAGGAACGATTTGCGAGAAATCTAAGTTCATATATTAGTACTCCTTTATTTTTTCGACTTTTATTACTGTTCGTTTTTGTAAATTTAGATAAAAAGCACTGGTTTAGAAACCAATGCCTTTTGTTTCAAATAATTCATAGCCAATTGATTGCTCATATTCAGTTAGTGCTTCATCTAGGATGTTTAGCCCATCATCAATTTGACCTTTTGTTACTGTTAAAGGTGGGATCATTCTAATCACTTCGCTGTTATTTCCGCAGAAATAGAATAAAACTCCTTTTTCTAAAGCGATATCAAGAATTTTAAATAAGCCATCCCCATTCGGTTCTTTTGTTGATGGATTGATGATTTCAATCCCGATCATTAAACCGATTGAACGAATATCTCCAATTACTGGGTGCTTTTTCTTTAACTCATGCAATTTCTCAACAGCATAAGCCCCAACCTCTTTTGTATTTTCTAATAATTTTTCTTCTTTAATAATTTCTAGTACAGCAAGTGCAGCCGAGCATGCAATTGGATTTCCACCAAAAGTTGTCCCATGACTACCTAGTGGCCACTGTTTCATTAATTCATTAGATGCCACAGTCGCACTTAACGGGATCCCGTTTGCAATCCCTTTAGCAATTGCCATAATATCAGGTGTTACATCAAATGTATGAGCTGCAAACCAATTACCTGTACGACCAAATCCAGTCTGTACTTCATCGAATATTAATAAAATATCGTGTTGATCACAGATTTCACGGATCTTTTTCAACCATGCTTTAGGAGGAACCACATATCCGCCTTCTCCTAATACAGGTTCTACAATTACTGCTGCAACTTCTTCTGGTGTTACTTGATGATTAAATAGTCTTTTAAAATCTTTTTCTAAACGATCTACAACAAATATTTCTTCATCCATTCCTTCAGGACATTCTGAAACATTTGCATATGGAATCTGGTATGAACCAGAAGGATTTAGAAATTTACGATATTTACTTTTTGAAGTCGTGACACTTAATGCCCCCATTGAACGACCGTGAAAACAACCAATAAATGAAACGACATACGGGCGCTTTGTCGCGTGTTTGGCTAATTTTATAGCTCCTTCAATTGCTTCTGTACCACTATTACCAAAGAAGAATGTATCTAAGTCTCCTGGTAGTATTTCTGCTAATTGATCAGCTAATTTTAAAATAGATTCATAGATTATAACGCCTGATGGTCCATGCGCTAATGAATCTGCTCCATCTTTTATAGCCTGTACTACTTTTGGGTGACGGTGTCCAACATTTGTAGTTGCAATACCAGAAGTAAAATCTAAATATTGCTTCCCATCAACACCGTAGTAGTAACAACCTTCTTCTTTAACAACTGGTAAATTTGGGTGATCTTTCGCCATACTAGGCGCTAAGCGTAAAGGCATTTTTTCAAGTAAGTGACTCCAATCTTTCTCCATCAAATCATTCCCCCTGATCTAAACGAATCCTTCTTAAGACGTTTATTTAAGATCCCCAAACCATTTTTTAATTAATTTATCTACTGTTCCATCTTCTTTTAATTCTGCTAATGCTTTATCAAATTTAGCTGTTAACTTAGAATCCTTTGGAAATGCAACTGCTGAACCAGATTGCTCAAAGAAATCTTCAATTAGTAAGCCTTCCATCGTATCAAGTTTATCTAAATAACCTTTTGCAACTGTTTGTTCAATAATCACTGCATCAAATCGACCAGCTTTTAATTCTTCTACCATTTCTGGAATTCTGTTTCGATTTTCTACTTTAAATCCAGCAGTTTTTGAAACTTCAATAGCTTTAGTCTCTTGGATTGATGCAGCTTGTACACCAACTGTTTTTCCTTTTAAATCTGCTAGAGTCTTAATATTAGAATCTTTATTTACTACAACTTGGTTTTGGTCAATAAAATATGAATCTGTAAAATCTGCTTTTTTCGCACGTTTTGGTGTTTCTTTCATTCCAGCCATAATAAAGTCTACTTTATCAGCATTCATT
This sequence comes from Gottfriedia solisilvae, assembly GCF_002128405.1. Taxonomy (GTDB): domain Bacteria; phylum Bacillota; class Bacilli; order Bacillales; family Bacillaceae_G; genus Gottfriedia; species Gottfriedia solisilvae. The sequence continues at coordinate 417,299 of NZ_NETJ01000002.1, read as the reverse complement.
GCAGTAATAAGTGAGCCAAAATCAATATCTTTCACTTTAATTTCATATCCAGTTTTTTTACCTAACTCTTTTGCTAAATCAATATCAAAACCAATAATATCGTCATTCTTTGTATCGATAAACTCATATGGCTTGTAGTCAGCACTTGTTCCTAAAATTAATGTTTTGTCATCAGATTTACTATTACATGCCGATAACATTCCGATTGATAATACTGTTGCAGATAAGACTCCGATTAATTTTTTCATTACTGTTTCCCCCTTAATTTTTGAAAAATTCTAACTACTAATCTTTATTATCATGATTAAATTTAGATTAAACAACTAGTTTTTTTCGATGAATAATTATTTTATAAAATGAATTTTAACACATACTAATAATTATGCAAACACAATTTTATATTTTTCGACAAAATATCTTCACAAACACTTATGTACCAACGAAATTATATAAAAATATTTTATTTGCACATTCACTATTTTTATATATTTATACAAAACTAGTGAATAACCGCGATATAACTCACTTAATTTTATTTGATAACTTTTTTTCGACAAATACTGCAAATTCCCAGTGAGAATCAATATTATTCAAGAAAAACCCTATAAATAAAGCGTTTTCATTCATATACACAAAAAAAGCGCCATTTTTTAAATGGCACCCACTTCAAAATGTGTATAATATTCAACTCATAAATTATTTCATCATACTAATTTGTTCTTTAACAACGACATCTACTACTCTAGATCCTTCATAATAAAAAGCATGATGATACTTTTTATCGTCATTTAATAGTATAGGAAGAAAATATGGTATACACTCTCCAACACCTTCATTTTGCTTGTCTGTTACCCAATCTATCCTCTTCCAGTCTAATATACCTTCATCTGTTTTGATTGGTGTATTGTAATACAGATCTTCAGCAACATCAGCTTTGAAAATATACATCCCACCAAAAACATGATCTTTTTCCTGCCATGTGACTAATCCTTTATGTGTAATTTGATCTAATTCTATGAATAATCCAGTTTCTTCTAATATCTCCCTTTGTACCGATTCTTCTATTGTTTCATTTATTTCAATTTTCCCTCCAACCCCATTCCAGATTCCCATTGTTGGGGCTTTGAATCTATTTAACATTAATAATTCCGATTTACGCTGTATAAAACATAATGTATATTTCAAAATTGACACGAGCCTTTCAATGATTAGTTTGGTTCTTTTCCACTTATTATGGCATAATTTGCTATTAATTTGTCAGCTAAATTAACTTTACTAATTATTTAGAATATTTTAAAATTTATTATATAAATGAAATTGGAGGGGTATAAGTGGACCAATCAAATGTAATTGATTTAAATCAATATCGAAAATTACGCAAACACAGAATAGGCTCCTTTGCATTTCGAGCAGAACATGATGAATCAGTTCATATTGATGCACTTATGCTTCTAATCGTTACATGTTCAATTGGAATCATTTCTTTTTTTCTTATATTTTATATTATCTTCAATTTTTTCAATTAAAAAATCTAAAATACATAAAAAAGTACAAAATGCTGAGCATTTTGTACTTTTTTTTTTTAGATTTGTTCGCAGTATTGATCAAAATAGTTTTGAAGTTTTTGAATAACTTGCATTGGATCATGTCCTTCAATTTCATGACGTTCTACCATTGCAACTAGTTCACCGTCTTTTAATAAAGCAAATGAAGGTGATGATGGCGCTTTACCTGTGAAATATTCACGAGCTTTTGCTGTTGCTTCTTTATCTTGCCCTGCAAATACCGTAACAAGTTGATCAGGTCTTGCGTCATAATGAACAGCATGAGAAGCAGCAGGACGTGCAATCCCTCCAGCACAACCACAAACTGAGTTTACCATAACCAAAGTTGTTCCCTTTTTAGCAAGAGCTTCATCTACTTCTTCTGGTGTTTTTAATTCTGTATACCCAGCTGCTGAAATTTCTTGACGCGCTGTATGAACAACATCATTCATAAAAAAATTAAAATTCATATTCATATTTATCTACCCCTTATATACCTTTTCTTCATCTTACCAATTGATCGTCTCTTTATTCAAGCTTTTGAACTCGAATATTTATTCGTTAAAGGAATGAATGATCTTTACAACGGCATCTTGCATATCAATTCCTTTATTCATAAATTCTTCTTCACATTCCATTAGTTTTGTTTTAACATTTTCATTATTAAAAAATGATCGAATGACTCGATCTTTTACAGAACGATGAAACCATTTTCTATTTTGTTGACCTCTTAGATCAAAATGATAACTATTTATATTCATCAATTCTAAAAACAAATTGGTCTTTTGTAAAAATTCGCTCATGCCTAGACCGGATTCCGTCGAAGTGGGCATAACTACCTGTTTCCAGTTAGGCGTTGGTGAAGAGACAAGTTTCATCGTCTGTTTCATTAATGAGGCTGTATACTTCGAAAGTTCGATTAACTCCCCATCACATTTATTAATAATAACAAAGTCGACAAGTTCTAGTATGCCTCTTTTAATGCCTTGTAAATCATCGCCACCTCTAGCCAATGTTAATAAGACCATACAATCAACGTGCTCTCTAATATTTCCTTCGCTTTGACCGATTCCTACTGTTTCAATTAATGTATAATCAAACCCAGCAGCTTCACATAATAGTATTGTTTCATACGTATTAGCATGTACCCCACCAATTGTCCCGTTCGATGCAGAAGGTCTTATAAATGCAAGTGGATGATGTAATAATTCCGTCATTCGAGTCGAGTCTCCAAGTATGCTCCCACCGGTAACTGGACTACTTGGATCAATTGCTAAAACGGCAACTTTTTTACCAGACTCACATAAATCTTTACCGAAATATTCTATAAATGAACTTTTACCGGCTCCAGGTATTCCAGTAAAACCGATTCGAAAACTATTTCCTGTATACGGTAAAATTTTACCAATCAATTCATTTACAAACATTTTATCTTCAGACTTTTGACTTTCAACTAAAGTAATCGTTCTTGCAAGAGTTGACAGATCGCCAGAAAGAATCCGATTAATCGTTTCTTGAATAGATAATCGCCTTCCATTCATTTGATTAATCCTCTTTAGATAAACAGAGTAGAATCTTTTCTGCAGCTTCGGTTAATACTGTTCCTGGCCCAAAAATCGCACTTGCGCCATTATTTAATAAGAAATCATAATCCTTTTCTGGAACAACTCCACCTACAAAAATCGTCATATCATCTCTTCCTAATTTTTTTAATTCATCTCTTAAAAGTGGCAATAATTCTTTATGCCCTCCAGCAAGAGAGCTCATCGCAACACAATGAACGTCAAATAAAACGGCTGCTTTTGCCACCTCTGCAGGCGTTTGGAAAAGTGGACCAACATCCACATCAAATCCAAAATCGGCATACGCAGAAGCTACTACTTTAATCCCACGATCGTGACCATCCTGACCAATCTTTGCCATAAATATCCTTGGTCGGCGCCCTTCTTTTTCTGTAAAGTCCCTTACTAAATTTTGAATACGCTTTACTTCATCTTCGTTTTTATGCACAGACGAGTACACCCCTGTCACAGTCTCAACCTTCGCAATATGTCTTGGCGCATATTTTTCAATCGAAGTAGATATTTCACCTAGCGTCGCACGTACCTTTGCACATTGTATAGCGATTTCAAGTAAATTTCCTTCTCCCGTTTTTACACAGTTTTCTAATGTTTCTAGCCAGTATTGAACCTCTTTAGTATTCCTGCTTTCTTTCAATTGTTTTAATTGATCTAGTTGCTGTTCTCTTACTTCATTGGCATTAACCGACAGTACATCTTCAATTTCTTCCTCATCTATACTAAATCGGTTCACACCGATAATGACATCTTCTCCACTATCTATTTTCGCTTGTTTTGCGATCGCAGCTTCTTCTATTCTCATTTTCGGAATCCCTTTTTCGATCGCTTGTACCATACCGCCCAATTCTTCTATCTCTTTCATATATACCCATGCTTTTTGAACTAATTCATATGTTAACTCTTCTATTTTATTTGAACCGCCAAATGGGTCAACGACATTAGTCAGACCACATTCATGTTGTAAAATTAATTGTGTATTTCTTGCGATTGAAGCCGAATTCGGAGTTGGAAGAGCAATTGCTTCATCAAAGGCATTTGTATGTAATGATTGTGTTTGTCCGAATACCGCAGCGAGTGCTTCAATTGTTGTTCTTGCAATATTGTTCATCGGATCTTGTTTTGTTAAACTCCATCCAGAAGTTTGGCAATGTGCTCTAAGCATATAACTCTTTTTATTTTTCGGATTAAATTGGAGCATCATTTGTGCCCAAAGAAGTCGCCCCGCTCTTAATTTAGCAATTTCTGTTACAAAATCCATTCCAATTCCCCAAAAAAATGATAATCGTGGAGCAAACTCATCAACAGTTAAACCTGCTTCTAATCCAGTTTTTACATACTCTATACCGTTTAAGATTGTATAAGCCAGCTCTATTTCAGTTGACGCTCCTGCTTCTTGCATATGATAACCAGAAATGCTAATTGGGTTAAATTTTGGCATGTTTTTTGAGCAATACGAAAATATATCACCGATTATTCGCATTGACATTTTTGGAGCATATATATATGTGTTTCTTACCATATATTCTTTGAGTATGTCATTTTGAATCGTACCAGTTAGTTTAGCTGTATCTACCCCTTGCTCATTTGCTGCAACAATATAAAACGCTAAAATTGGGAGTACTGCGCCATTCATTGTCATTGATACAGAAATATCTTGTAATGGAATTCCGTCAAACAGTATTTTCATATCCTCTACTGAGTCAATAGCCACTCCTGCTTTACCAACATCACCAACAACTCGATCGTGATCAGAATCATATCCTCTATGAGTTGGTAAATCGAAAGCAACTGACAAACCTTTTTGACCTTTTGCTAAATTTTGTTTATAAAAAGCATTACTTTCTTTTGCTGTTGAAAATCCTGCATATTGTCTAATTGTCCAAGGTTGTGTAACATACATTAATGGATAAGGTCCTCTTACAAATGGAACTTGACCAGGATAGGATTTTGGAATATTCATTTCTAGATGTAGATTAGGTGTCGCCATGGAAAAAGGTTTCTTATTAAAGGTCTTTCTCATTTTTGCACCTCGATCTTCATTAATTCATTAATTAAATTTGGTAAATGGGTTATTTCAGACATAGAATATTGATCCTCATCACTAACTTCTTCAACTACTCTTACTAATTTCTTCTTTGGATTCATTAATTGAAAAAAATTCACTTTCTTTTCATCACCAGCGATAAATAATACATCAGCATCAATTTTATTTTTTAATCCGATGGAGTGTAACGTAAAAAGAATATTTTTCATAAGGTCTTCTTCCTGTTCACTTGCTCCTTCAAGAATCAAACAATCCCAGCTTGCATTTGCTAGTTGATGGCATTTTTCAATCCAATTACTAAAATGATAGATTTCTGGTTCATGATCCAATTCGTCTTGATCTTTTTCATTATATTTATTCGGTTCATGTCTTCGGTACGAATTTAAACCTACAAGTTTCACATCACCTAGCATCATTTTTTCAATCGATTTCTCCCTTTCGACCGCAATCTCTTTATCTAGTTCTCCAGTTTCAATATATTCTTTATAGCCACCATTGCTTTCGACTTGTAAAAAGAGATCCCAGGCACCGACACAAAGTTCATGTGTTAATTCCTCCAAATAATAGCAACCCTTCACAATATTACCGAATTCTTTTAATTTACTTTCATAGTTCAATAAATGAAAAATATTTTCTGACCATCTCTTAGCATCATCTGTATTCTCATACGGAATCAATTCTATGAAATTAGCCTCGCCAATCATACCAGCAATCACTTCTACTGTTTTTCTAATTAAATTTAATTGAGGTTCTTCTTTCGTAATCGTTCTTGTCGAAGTCACAGCTTTAATCGGTATGTCAAATTCCATATGCTCTTCAGTAATAAACTCTCTTAAGATAGTTGGGAGTAGCAAACGGAAAACTTGTAATTTTGAAATAGAGCCGAAAAAATCTGTATCAATATAAACCTCTAATTGTAACTCCTTGATAAATTTTTCTAATTCATTCTTTTCTTTTGAATGTAAAATATCTGATAATAGTGCTAATGTATAACCAATTTCTTGAATCAAGCTTGCACCTTTTTGATGAAATTCCTTCGTAGATACTAAATGTTGATTATCATTTTTTTCTTCTATTAATTGAACTTTTTTCGTGTCATTTATGATAGATAATATATTATGTTGATTCTCATAATATAGTGGCTTAATCGTGATTTGAGTATATAGTTCCTTAACATAACATTCTAAGTCCATTGGAATTGACTTGATCCAGTCAGAAGCAGTAGCTTGAAATAAATTTGAATTTAATAGGAGTTTGTCCACTTTAGTCCCTCCAGTACAGTGTTTATTACCATATGTATGAAGGTACACACCAAAGCAGACTAGAAAGGATAAAATTGAAATAAAAAAAACCGCTATTAATAGCGGTTTCAAACTAGTCACAAACGCTCGCCTTCTTCGTTGTATCTTCTACTTACGATGTTCATTACCGTTTAAGGTAACTCATCATCACGCTTCAAACAACGAAGGAGAAACGTTTTTACGTTTTCAATCAGTTTCTCGATTTATTTTCACACTAAGACAAACTCTATTTAAATCGCTTTAAGAATTAACTGTTAATTTCGCACCACTTTGCATTTCGACTTTTTTTCTTTTTTGAAAAAGTCTATTCACAAATAACATCATAGGAAAGCTAAAAAATGCGATTATACTAATTAAAATAAATGCATATCCACCTTTTTCATATCCAAAATAGGATAATAAACTTCCCCCTAATGCTGGACCAAATACGAAACCAAACTTCGAAAAGCCCATTGCACCAAAGTAAGTTCCTTTTAATTCTTCTGGCGCAAGTTGATCTACAAATACATCAGTAAAGGTAAAAGCAAATATTTCTCCGATTGTAAAAACAATCATGACAATTGCTAAAAGGTAAAAATTCGTAAATATGCCAAATCCAGCGACTGATAAACTGACGATGATATTCCCAATCATCATTGATACAGTTGGTGGAAAATTTTTCATTCGACTTACAATTGGAAACTGTAATAAAACGACTGTTACAGCATTAATTGTTGTTAAGTAAGCATAAAGCTTAATTCCTTCATGAAATTGTGGTGCATTTGCAAAGTATTGAGACATTGTAGAGAAACTTTGTGAATATCCAAGTCCGTAAATACAAATAGTCAGTATAGTCAATGCAAAAACAACATCTTTACGTAAAATCGATAAAGATTCTTTCATAGAAACCTTTTGTCCACTTGAAGAAGATTGATCTTCACCAATCTTGTATTTCGATAGCATGTAAAATAAAGTGATTCCATAGAAGAAATAAACAATACCTGATAAAACAAATGGTAATGTGCTATGCGAACTACCAAGATATAACCCAACTAAAGGTCCTACTGCTACACCAACATTAATAGCAGCATATCTTAAATTAAATACTAGAAGCTTTGATTTTTCATCTGTTAAATCTGAAAGTAAGGCCCTTGAAGATGGTTCAAAGAAAGATGAGCATATATTTAGAATTGAATTGAGGATAAAAAACCAACCAAAACTATCTCCTAATCCAAATCCTATCAAGGTCAGAGACCAAAGAAAAATACTGGTAAGTAGAATCTTCTTTCGTCCTATTCTATCTGAAAGAGATCCTCCTATGAAGCTAAAAAACACGCCTAAAAATGCAGATACCGTTAACATAATTCCAACCATTGCTGGAGAAATATGCTTTTCTGAAGTTAAGTATATCGCCAAGAATGGCATACTCACTGTACTAGCAAAACGTACAAATAATGTTCCTATCACGATATTCCAAGCAACTGGATGTACCGCTGATAAATTTTTAAACATCTTATTCCCCCCTATCCCTAAGATGTCACATATTTTAAAATTATCTTACAAATGTTAAGTTTTATCAAGTTTTTTAGACTAATTAGTCATTTTTAAATTTGACCCCTTGTAAGGACAATCCATCAACCCATCACGCTATTTACTCTCTATTGAGATGAATAAAAAAGATCTTAAGAATCGAAAGCCAATAAAAAATAGCAACCAATTAAACGTTAATTAGTTGCCATTATGTATGTTATTCTATTTATCACACTTTGCTAAATAAGTTAGTGTCTTTTATGAATTATTTTTTTCACTTAACTTCATTTGTCTATACATATTGTCTTTAAAGATCCCCATAAAACGATTTGAACTATTATCGATCACTTCAAATCCATATTTATTGTATAAAGTATGCGCATCCTTTGTCCCTAACATAAATACTCTCACTGTTGTTAGCTTCTCATACTTCATTATTTCTTCCATTAACCACTTTGATAAACCTAAGTTTCTATAATCTGGTAATACAAATACATCCGCTAAATAGGCAAATGTTACGCCATCAGATATAACTCGAGCAAACCCGACTTGGCGTGAATTGGTACTACTCGGCTCACCAGCATAGATACCAAAGCAAAAAGATCCCTCTATGAATCTTTCAACAAATTCATATGGAATATCATTTGCCCAATATGAATCATGATCTAAAAATTGGTGAATAACACCTTTGTCTAAATATTCTTTATTAGTAGATATATAAAAGCCATTTTTTTCAGCAAGCATTTGTATCACTCCTCTTAAAACCTTTTATTCAGAATAATATAATTATACAAATTATTCTATTATTTAGAATCAAATATAGAATAATCATTGCATACAAAAAAACCTTACTTCTAATTAGAAGTAAGGTCTACTCTTAATATACGCTTGTATTTTCTTTTGTTGTATTTTCTAGGATTTCTTTAACTCTTCCTAAGAATTTACCACAAATAAATCCATCAAGTACTCTGTGGTCAAGTGATAAGCATAAATTAACCATATCACGTACACCAATCATGCCATTTACAACAGCAGGACGTTTTACGATGCTTTCAATTTGAAGAATCGCTGCTTGTGGATAGTTAATAATACCAGCACTTTGTACACTTCCAAATGAACCAGTATTATTTACAGTAAACGTTCCACCTTGCATTTCTTCAGATTTCAACTTACCTGTACGTACTTTTTGTGCAAGCTCAGTAATTTCACGAGCAATGCCTTTAATTGTCTTCTCATCAGCATTTTTAATTACTGGAACAAATAATGCATCATCAGTAGCTACTGCGATCGATAAGTTAATATCTTTCTTTTGAATGATTTTGTCTCCAGCCCACATTGAGTTAATTTGTGGATATTCTTTTAATGCTTGCGCAACTGCTTTTACGAAGAATGCAAAGAAAGTTAATGGGAAGCCTTCTTTTTGTTTAAATGAATCCTTCAAGCTATTACGGTAATTAACTAAGTTTGTTACATCAACTTCAATCATCATCCAAGCATGTGGTGCCTCATGCTTACTGCGAAGCATATTAGCAGCAATTGCTTTACGTACGCCTGTAACAGGAATTTCGATATCTCCTACTGCAGAAGTAACTGGAACTGAAGGAGCAGCTGGTGTTTTTGCAACTTCAACTGAAGGAGCAGTCGCTTGTTGTGCAGCCGGCTGTGAAACAACTTCAACTGAAACAGCTGGTGCAGCAGGCGCAGCTGGAACTCCGTTTGCAATTGCATTTAAAACGTCTTTACGTGTTACACGCCCATTTGTACCTGTTCCAGGTATTAATGATAAATCTAAATCGTTTTCTTGCGCTAAACGAAGGACAGCTGGAGAGAATCGAACTTTTCCAGACTCATCAGTTTTAGCAATTTCTCTAACTGGTGCTTTTTCAGGAGTTTGTGCTACTGGTGCAACTACTGGTGCCGGTGCTTCAGCTGTTTTTACCTCTTCTACTGTTGTAGCAGCAACTTCACTTGTTGCCCCCTCAACTTCGATTGTACAAATGATTTCACCAACAGCTAAGGTTTCACCTTCACCTGCGATTAACTCTTTGATTACGCCAGTAAATGAAGATGGTACTTCCGCATTTACTTTATCAGTCATTACTTCAGCTAATGGATCGTATTTATTTACACGATCTCCTACTTTTACTAACCAAGTACTAATCGTACCTTCCGTAACACTTTCACCTAATTGAGGCATTTTAATATTTTCGATCATAGGTCATGTCCCCCTTTTCAAAGCAGTGTGGTTAAAATGCTGCAAGCTCTCTTGCTGCTTTTTCAACTTTATCTGGATTTACCATAAAGAATTTTTCCATAGTAGGTGAATATGGCATAGCTGGAACATCTGGACCAGCAAGTCGTGCGATTGGCGCGTCTAGGTCAAATAAGCAATGTTCAGCAATGATCGCTGCAACTTCACTCATGATGCTTCCTTCTTTATTATCTTCAGTCACTAATAAAACTTTACCTGTTTTAGATGCAGCTTCGATAATTGATTCTTTATCTAATGGGTAAATTGTTCTTAAATCTAAAACGTGAACTGAAATGCCATCTTGTGCAAGTTTTTCAGCTGCTTGAAGTGCAAAATGTACACATAAACCGTAAGTAATGATTGTGATATCATCACCTTCACGTTTAACATCAGCTTTACCGATTGGTAAAACGTAATCAGTTTCAGGAACTTCACCTTTAATTAAGCGATATGCACGTTTATGTTCAAAAAAGATAACTGGATCATTATCGCGAATTGCAGCTTTCAATAAACCTTTTACATCATAAGGAGTTGAAGGCATAACGATTTTTAAACCTGGTTGACCTGCAAATACTTTTTCAACTGATTGGGAATGATATAATGCACCGTGAACTCCACCACCATATGGTGCACGAATTGTGATTGGACAAGTCCAATCATTATTTGAACGATAACGGATTCTTGATGCTTCTGAAATAATTTGGTTGACTGCAGGCATAATGAAGTCAGCAAATTGCATTTCTGCAACTGGACGTAAGCCGTACATTGCCGCCCCAATACCAACACCCGCGATTGCAGATTCTGCAAGTGGTGTATCTAATACACGATCCTCACCAAATTGATCATATAGACCATGAGTCGCTTTGAATACTCCACCTTTTAATCCAACGTCTTCCCCTAATACAAATACCTTTGGATCGCGTTCCATTTCCTCTTTTAACGCTAATGTTACTGCATCTATATAAGAAATTACTGCCATATTGTCCTACCCCCTATTATTGTTCTTCGTAAACATACTTCAATGCGTGCTCTGCTGCAGCATATGGAGCGTTTTCTGCATAGTCTGTCGCTTCATCAACAATAGCTCTAATTTTTGAATCCATCGCATTTTCGATTTCTTCAGTTAGTACGCCAACTTCACGAAGATAAATAGCAAATGTATATAAGCAATCCTTACTTTTTGCCTCTTCTACTTCTTCACGAGAACGATAAATTCGATCATCATCATCACTTGAGTGAGCAGTTAAACGATAAGAAACTGCTTCAATTAATGTAGGTCCTTCACCACGACGAGCGCGATCTGCTGCTTCTTTTGTAACGCGGTATACTTCTAAAGGATCGTTTCCATCTACAGTAAATCCAGGCATACCGTAACCAATTGCACGATCAGAAACCTTTTCACAAGCTAATTGTTTCTCGATTGGTACTGAAATTGCATATTTATTATTTTCACACATGAAAATGACTGGTAACTTATGTACACCAGCAAAGTTAGCTCCTTCATGGAAATCACCTTGGTTAGAAGAACCTTCACCAAATGAAACCCAAGATACGATATCTTTACCTTCCATTTTTGCAGCTAATGAAACACCAACAGCATGTGGAACTTGAGTAGTAACTGGTGATGAACCTGTCACAATACGATTTTTCTTTTGTCCAAAATGTCCAGGCATTTGACGTCCACCTGAGTTTGGATCTTCTGCTTTTGCAAATCCTGATAACATTAATTCTTTTGCAGTCATACCAAATTGTAAAACTACACCCATATCACGGTAATATGGAAGAACATAGTCCTTTGAATTATCTAAAGCATAAGCCGCTCCAACTTGAGCTGCCTCTTGACCTTGACAAGAAATAACAAACGGAATTTTACCAGCACGATTTAATAACCACATACGCTCATCAATACGACGCGCTAATAGCATTGTTTCATACATGTTTAGCACATCATCATTTGATAAACCTAGTTGATCATGACGATTTGAAGCTGTAACCTTTTCCATAAACATCCCCCTAGCTTTGTTAGCCCCACGAATGGAAGCGATTGTAAAAATGTATTCAATAAATCCTATTCATCGTTTAAAAATGTGAAATGCAGAAGTTTTTCCTACATTTCACATTTGAAAGTTAAATTATGAGTGTATTGCTAAGCCTTCAACTGCAAGTGCAGCTTCACCAATCGCTTCTGATAAAGAAGGATGAGGGTGAATTGTATGAGAAATTTCCCAAGGTGTTGCATCTAATACCCTTGCTAAACCTGCTTCTGAAATCATGTCTGTCACATGAGGTCCAATCATATGAACGCCCAATAGATCATTAGTATTTTCATCAACTACTAATTTAACAAATCCATCATGCTCACCGTAAACAAGCGCTTTACCGATTGCACGGAAAGAGAACTTACCAGTTTTAACTGCAAACCCTTGTTCCTTTGCTTCACGTTCAGTTAATCCGACTGAAGCTACTTCTGGATTACTATACACACACTTACTAACCATTGTTGGATCTAATTTGTGTGGATTTTTGCCGACAATATGCTCAACTGCAATCGTTCCTTCTCTTGAAGCAACATGTGCAAGTTGTAATCCACCGATTACATCTCCAATAGCGTAAATATGCGATTCTTTTGTTTGATAGAAATCATTTGTTTGAATAAAACCGTTTTCGATTACGATGTCAGTATTCTCAATTCCGATCCCTTCAACATTTGCTTGACGACCAACTGAAACTAACATTTTTTCAGCAGTAAATGACTTTTCATTATCCTTGTGTAATGCAGAAATCGTAACACCATTATCAATTACTAATGATTCAGCTAATACTTTAGCATCAGTCACAAGTTTAATGCCTTTTTTCTTTAATAATCTTGTCATTTCTTTTGAAATCTCATCGTCTTCTAATGGTAAAACACGTGGGCTATATTCAATAACCGTTACGTCAACACCAAAATCAGCTAACATAGATGCCCACTCTATACCAATAACTCCGCCACCAACAATGATAATTGACTTTGGTAATGATTCCATTTTTAATGCTTCATCAGATGACATTACAAATTCACCATCAATTGTTAAACCAGGTAATGATCTTGGTCTTGATCCAGTTGCAATTAACACATTTTTAGGAATCAACATTTCATTTTCACTACCATCATTCATTTCAACAGAAATTGTTCCTGGCATTGGTGAAAAGATTGAAGGTCCTAAAATACGACCTAAACCATTATATACATCAATTTTCCCTTGCTTCATTAAATGTTCTACACCTTTATGAAGTTGGTCAACTATATTATCTTTACGTTGTTGCACTTTACTAAAGTTTAAAGTTACTCCTGAAGTTTCTACTCCAAACTCTTCACTCTTTTTAGCAGTTGAATATACTTCTGCGCTACGTAATAATGCTTTACTTGGTATACAACCGGCGTGTAAGCAAGTTCCGCCTAATTTGTTTTTTTCAACAACTGCTACTTTTAAACCTAATTGAGAGGCGCGAATCGCTGCTACATAACCACCAGTACCGCCACCGAGTACGACTAAATCATATTCTGTTGCCATGATATTCTCCTCTTTATACTAAAGATTTTACTGCGAATTCCCCAGGATAAATTTTAGCTTCTTCTTCATCACGAAGAACACGTAATGCGCCTTCACAAAGTGCTTGAAGCTCATTTTCACCTGGTAATACAATAACTCGTGCCATCCATTTAACACGTTTTGTGATTTCATTTACAATAAAATCACTATATGCAATCCCACCAGTTAAGATGATTGCATCAATATCGCCTTCTAATACAGCTGCGGCACTGCCAATTTCTTTCGCAACTTGATAAGCCATTGCTTCATAAACTAATGCAGCTTTCTCATCACCTTGATCAATCATGTTTTCTACTTTGATTGCATCTGCAGTTCCAAGATAACTTACAAGTCCACCTTGGCCTACGATCATTTTTTGGACTTCATTAATATAGTAATCGCCAGAGTAACAAATTTTTATTAAATCTCCAACTGGAACTGTTCCGGTTCTTTCTGGACTGAAAGGACCTTCACCATCTAACCCGTTATTTACATCGATTACTCGACCTTTTTTATGAGCTCCGACAGTTATACCGCCACCCATGTGGGCTACAATCACATTTAATTCGTTATATGGTTGGTTTAATTGTTTTGCTACTTTTCGTGCGACAGATTTTTGATTTAAAGCATGGAAAATACTTCTACGATCCACCATTGCAAGCCCGCTGACTCTTGCGACTGGTTGTAATTCATCAACTACAACTGGATCTACGATAAACGCAGGAATATTTAAGCCTTGTGCAATTTCATTTGCGATAATGCCCCCTAAATTAGAAGCATGCTGGCCACTATAGCCTTTTCTTAAATCTTCAAGCATTACATCGTTTACAGAGTAAGTACCACCTTCGATTGGTCGTAATAATCCACCTCGACCACATACAGCACTTAATTTAGAAATGTTAATTCCTTCTTTGTGCAAAACTTCCAAAATAACATGTTTTCTAAATTCGTATTGATCAATGATTGATGAGTATTGATTTAACTCTTCATCATCGTGACGGATTGTTTGTTCAAAAATTGGTTTTTCATCATCGAATACACCAACTTTTGTCGATGTGCTGCCTGGGTTAATTACTAATATGCGATGCATTGCCAACACTCTACCTCCTAATATTTAAAGCAATATCGTAACTAATATTTTTTCTTACCTTACCTTTATAGCTAGAAAGAAAGAGCAAAATATACTCTTTCTTTCTAGCTTAAAAATAAAGGACTAAATTATTTATTGTAAATTTTAACTTATCTTCTGCTTAAGATGTGGTGTCCATTTTGTAAAAATTGGCTACGTGATTTTGCCATACGAGCAATGCGCTCTTCAGCTAAACGGTCAGCAGCTAAATAAGTTGGGATACCATCACGTTTTGAAATTTCAATAACTTTTGCAATGTTATCGTAAACACCTTCAACTTTTTTCATTGCGCGTTCGCGGTTGTAACCATATAATTCGTCAGCAACGTTAATTACGCCACCTGCGTTAATTACGTAATCTGGAGCATAAACAATACCTAATTCATGGATAAGATCACCATGACGAGTTTCTTTTAATTGGTTATTTGCAGCACCTGCAATAACTTTTGCTTTCAGTTGTGGAATAGTTTTATCGTTAATTGTTGCACCTAATGCACATGGCGCATAAATATCACATTGAACATTGTAGATATCGTCTGGATCTACAGCAGTAGCACCAAACTCCTCAACAGCGCGTTGAACTGATTCTTTGTTAATATCAGTAACGATTAATTGAGCACCTTCTTCATGTAAGTATCTACATAAATTGAATGCAACATTACCTACACCTTGTACTGCAATTACTTTTCCTTCTAAGCTATCAGTTCCAAAAGCTTCTTTTGCTGCAGCTTTCATACCACGGTATACACCAAATGCAGTAACAGGTGAAGGATTACCAGAAGAACCAAATGAAGGTGAAATACCTGTTACAAAATTAGTTTCTTCGTGAATTAAGTCCATGTCAGCAACAGTTGTACCAACATCTTCTGCAGTAATATAACGACCATTTAATCCTTGAATATAACGACCAAATGCTCTAAACATCTCTTCATTTTTATCTTTACGTGGATCCCCGATAATTACAGTTTTACCACCACCAAGGTTTAAACCAGCAGCAGCATTTTTATATGTCATACCTTTAGCTAAACGTAGAGCGTCTTCAATTGCTGCTTCTTCTGATTCATAAGTCCACATTCTTGTTCCACCTAATGCTGGACCTAAAGTTGTATCATGTATAGCGATAATCGCTTTTAATCCTGATTCTTTATCTTGGCAAAAAACAACTTGTTCATAATCGTAAGTTTCTAAGTATTTGAAGATTTCCATGTACTAACAGCTCCCTTAATTTGAGTAAGTTTTATGAATTACATATAGCTAAAGCTAATGAATATAATTTTGTCTTCGCAGAGTCAGAACGTGATGTTAACACAATCGGTGCCTTTGCTCCTGCGATTAACGCAGCTACTTCAGCATTTGCCATAAAGACTAACGATTTATATAAAATATTTCCCGTTTCGATTGTAGGTACTAATAAAATATCAGCTTGACCTGCTACTTCGCCTGTTAACCCTTTATGTTCTGCTGCTTCAATTGAAATAGCATTATCAAGAGCTAATGGTCCGTCTACTACACAATTTTTAATTTGTCCTCTTGCGTTCATAACTGTTAACGATGCAGCGTCAATCGTAGCTTGCATTGCAGGATTTACAACTTCAACTGCAGCTAGTACTGCAACTTTAGGGGTTTCTATTCCTACTTTTCTTGCTATATTAACACTATTCTCAATTATTTTTGCTTTTTGTTCTAATGTAGGCGCAATATTCATGGCAGCATCTGTCACAATAACAGCTTTTTCTCTACCAGGTACTTCAAACATCGCAACATGCGATAGAACACCCTTATCTCTTAAACCATATTCTTTATTCAAAACTTCCTTAAGAAGTATTGATGTCGAAAGATTTCCTTTCATGACAATAGAAGCATTTTCTAATTTTACAGCTTCTACTGCAAGTTTTGCAGCTTGTTGCATTGAATCAGCATGAACAATTTTCAATCGATTAGCATAGTCCTTATTTATTAAAAGATCTACATACATCTCATGAATAGCTTGTTCATTACCGAAAAGTAAAAAGTTTGCTAAGTCATTTTCTAAAGCTAATGTAACCGCTTCTTTCACTTCTAAATCTTCAGCGATCGCAACTGCTACAGTTTGCCTTGAATGACTTTTAGCTTGTAACATGATATCTGCTAAATTCATTGAAAGCCCTTCCTTTCATCCCCTTACTCTTAATATTAGCAATTAGCGTGCCAACTTTTAAATAAAGAGAGAAATATTTAAAAAACAGTTGGAAAGTCTTATGAAAAGCCTTACATAATCAATATTCAAATAATTTATTAGCACCAGGTACTAGTAAAAGCCGCTAAATACATCATACACTATATTTGAAAAAAATAACAGATATTGTATGCAGAATAATTCATAGCACGCAAATTATTGCGTGCTATTTTTTGCAGAGTTATATTTATCGAGCTTATAATATAGATTTCTTACCGATATTCCTAATTCTTTAGCGGTTTTCGTTTTATTTCCATTATTTTTATTTAAAACCTGCTCAATCAATTCACCTTCAAAATTAATCACCATATCATCAAGTGAGCCAGTGTTGTCTGTTAACGGAACTTTCGGTTCTATTCCATTTTCTTGTTTCACCTGTGTTATGGAAGTAATATGTTCTGGTAGCATTTGTTTCTCATGTATTTTCATAAAAATGATTGCTCGTCCTAATACATTTTCTAATTCCCTAACATTTCCAGGCCAGTGATACGACTTCAATTTTTTTACAGCAGTTGGAGAGATCTGATCTACATTTCGACCATAATCTTGATTTATTTTCGCCAATAATCTTTCACTAATTGGTAAAATGTCTTCTAATCGTTCTCTTAGTGCTGGAATCGTAATAGGTAATTTATTTAAACGGTAATACAAATCCTCACGAAATTTTCCTTCTCTAATCGCTTCTTCAAGATGTACATGCGTTGCAGCAATGACTCGTACATTAATTGGAATTGCTTTCGTACCACCAACACGTCTAATTTCCTTTTCTTGCAGTACTCTCAATAGTTTGGCTTGCATAGCAGGTGATAATTCTCCAATTTCATCTAAGAAAATACTACCATTATTCGCTTCTTCAAAAAGACCTCTTTTTCCACCACGTTTTGCCCCTGAAAAAGCACCTTCCTCATAGCCAAATAGTTCACTTTCTAATAAGGTTTCTGATATTGCCGCACAATTTACACGTACAAATTTATTATATTTTCGATCACTTTCATTATGAATCGCGTGCGCGAACAGTTCTTTCCCTGTCCCGGATTCACCTCTTAATAGCACAGTTGCAGGTGTACTAGCAGCTAACTTCGCTTGCATAATTGCTAATTGAATCCCCTCAGATTCTCCAGCAATATCTTCAAAAGAGTATTTTGCCTCTAATGTTCTAATAATTTGACGAGCACGATGAAGCTCATTTGTTAATTGTGAGATTTCAGAAACATCATGAATAACACCGACGCTTCCTTTAAGTTTCCCATCAACGATTACTGGTGCAACATTTACCAATACATCTCTATTTTGTTTACCAACCTTCATCCTTACACCACGGACAGCTTGCTTTGTTTTCAGTACTTTAACATGAACACTTTCACCTTCTGAAATATCAATCGTTGCATGTTGTCCGATTACTTGTTCACTCGTCAATCCAGTTAATCGAGTATAGGCAGGGTTAATAATCATTCCATTACCTAACTCATCCACAACTGAAATCGCTTCATCAGAACTTTGTATGACAGCCTCGAGCATGCTATATACTTCTTTTAAATTTGTAACTTCCTCTGCTAAGTTGAATACTTCTGTATCATCTTTAAATACCGCGATTGCTCCTTCAAGCTCTCCGTCTTCACGAAAAATCGGAATCCTCGTTGTGAAAATCTTACTTCCATTAATCAAAATATGCTCTTGGTTAATTTCTTTTTTCTTCGTTTGTAATACACGAGGTAATTTACTAGTCGGTACTACCTCAATAATGTCTCTTCCAATTGCATTTTCTTTATCTATTTGTAAAATATTTTCTGCAGATCGGTTAAAAAGTAATATCTTCCCCCACCGATCTACTACAATCATTCCATCATGAGTATTTTCAAGGATTAATTCTTGTTGTCTTTTCTTATTATTTATTAAATGAAACAAGGATTCTTTTTCTTGTACTAGATTTGCAATAATCTTCGCAACTGAGCCCGGAATCGCTAATGTATGTTTTGCTTTATGTTTTATGATTTCTTGATGTATTGATTCATCTCCGGTAGTATCAAATACAACATCTATATCGTTTTTTAAATGTTCTTTCCATTCCTTCAGAACAGGGATATGTAAACTATTAGCTAAATCAATACCTTTAGCTTCTTTAATAATATCTACTACTGCAACAATCTTAAATAAATCAGAATGCGAAAGTAGTTTTAAAACTGCTGTACCGCCAGTTCCCATCCCTATTATCATAACGTTTTGTTTCACATTCGTTCACCTACTAATCCCAACTAATTATTAAGCCATCATATCATTATATATACATAGTTCTATTTGAGTCTATTTCTAAAGTCTTGACAACGCAATTCTTGTATACGATTATGAATAAAGAGAGAATTATACAACTTAATGATTATTTTTATTTTTTAAACGGGGGCATCAAACAAAATGAGAGAATCCTTAACTAGAATGCTTGCATTTGTCGTTATACTTATACCCATATCTTTAGCAGTTATCGGAATTAAATTACTTCGCGATACAATGTTTTTAATTCATTCTTTTGGAATACCTTATCTTCCACTTCAACTTTTAATAGGATTAATATCTTTAGGTGCCGGGTTTTATCTAGTCGGAAGCTTCGTACTATTTAGAGACCGTAAGCATGAAAAAGTTCAAGGAAGATTTTTAAAGAGAAAAGTTTAATGTTTTAGTCAAAATAAAAGTGCTTACAAAAAGTAAGCACTTTTTTATTTTAGAATTTCTCCTCTTAATTGAAATGCCATTTCTGGGTAATCAGTAATAATCGCTGAACATTTCGCATCTATTAAACGTTTCATTATTTTTGCGTCATTTACTGTATATGGTCGAACAGCAACATTATATTTTAGAGTTTTTTCGATCAAATCATCGGTTATGATGCGATAGTTTGGGTGAATCGCCCTCGCTTTATAATCCTCAGCAATTTTCCATGGTTCTTTATTTCTTTTATTATAAAGTACAGCAGTTTCAATATCTGGTGCCATTAAAGTAAACTTCAACATGCTTTTATGGTTGAACGAAGATAATACAACTCTATTTTCCATTTCAAATGAACGAATTAAGTTTATGACTCGTTCCTCTAAACCATGGTATTCTAATTTATCATTCTTTAATTCAACATTCACACTAAAGTTATTCCCTTGTGCCCATTCAAATACTTCTCTTAAGGTCGGAATCGTGCAATTGTCAAATTGACCTTTAAATTTATAACTAGCATCAAATTGTTTTAATTCTGATAATGTATAGTCTTTTACATATCCTTTCCCATTTGTGGTTCGATTGATTGTTTCATCATGAATGACGACAATCTCTCCATCTTTTGACAGCTGAACATCTAATTCTATTCCATCTGCACCAAGTTTTTCACAAGCAATAAAAGATACCATCGTATTTTCTGGAAAAGTTCCCGCAGCTCCTCTATGTCCAATAATCGCGACCATCAAATACCCCCTGCATTATATATGTACTTTCCTTCTTACCTTATTGTATACTAATTTTACGAAACAAAGGAGGGATAATATGCGTCCATTGCAAATTTCAGCAGAAACAGCAATCTTACTTTCAAAAAAATTAAATGTTCCTTTAGAACAAATTATGCATATGCCACAACACATATTAATGAAAAAGTTAATGGAATTAGACAATCAGGAACCTCAAACTGAAACAGAGGGAAAGTAAATTTTCAAAACCACTATTAGTGGTTTTTTTATTTTATTCACAATTTAGTCAAAATGAAATGATAGATTAACTTTTTTTAACATTTTCTGACTTTCAATCAATTAAGAATTCAAGTAAAATGTAAAGTATTGTGAAAAGACAAGATTTTATGGAGGTTCTAAACATGTTACCTGATTGGTTAATTGGATTCATCATGGGTTTAGTTGAAGGGTTAACAGAATTTTTACCTGTTTCTTCAACTGGTCACATGATATTAGTTGCTGACTTGTTAAATTTTACTGGTACGAAAGCTACTGTATTTGAAGTAGTTGTTCAACTTGGTTCAATATTAGCAGTTGTCGTGGTATTTTGGAAACGACTGTGGTCAGTTCTTGGTGTTAAATCAGAAGGATATAGACAAACAAATTTAAATTTAGGTCATATTTTTATCGGAGCAATTCCAGCAGGTATCGTTGGTGTGATTTTCCACGACTTTATTAAAGACGTATTATTTTCACCTGAAACTGTAGTAATCGGATTAGTTGCTGGTGGTATTTTATTAATTGTCGCTGAGAAAGTATCTAAACACCCTAGATCATCTGACTTGGATCACATCTCATATAAACAAGCTTTTATTATCGGATGCTTTCAAATGCTGGCACTATGGCCAGGGTTTTCACGTTCAGGTTCTACAATTGCGGGTGGATTATTATTTGGATTAGATCGAAAAACTTCAGCTGAATTCACATTCATCTTAGCAGTTCCAATGATGATTGCAGCGAGTGGTTTAGATTTAATTAAAAATATGGATATTTTAAGTGCTTCAGATTTACCTTTATTTGCATCAGGTTTTATTACGGCGTTTATTGTTGCATTACTTGCGATTGTAACATTCTTAAAACTACTAGAAAAAGTAAAACTAACAGGCTTTGCTATTTACCGTTTTATCGTAGCAATTGTTTTTACAATCGTATTTATCTTTTAAAGACAACGAAAAGGAACTTCACTTGAAGTTCCTTTTTTATTTGTAACACTGCTACTTAACTGAGCCAAGACTACTTTTGGCGTGAGCAGAGCTCTTCTGACATGGAAAAAGGCTATTCGCACAACGTATACGAATAGCCTTTAATATATTTAAGTTAGTATTTTTAAAAGTAAAATTGTTGTCTATTGGCGAAAGCCCTACCTCTCTTTCGCAATTCGGCTCCAGGGCCGTTCCATTAGGCAGCTTGTTTCACAACAATCTTCACTAACAGATACTACTACCTTTTTAGAACCGGTCGAAATAGCTAGCGCGTCATGGGTACGCCCAATTTTCTTCCTAATTCTCAAGTAATAACATCATATATTTTATTGTAACAGTGGCGCAAAAAATATTATAGCATAGTAAATTTACAAAAGCAAATTCTTCTTCAATTTACTTGTTAAATACCTTCTTTTCTAATTTTAATATCACCTGTTTTTATCATTTGGAATGAAACATGAACTTTAAATTATTCAATGAATATTTACTTTTTTTAATTACATAATAATTTTTGTAACTAAATCCCTGCATCAAGGAGATTAGTATGAATTTATTTTTGAAAGGAAGTAAGATGATTATGGGAATTTTAAGTGGAAATCCACAAGATGAGCCTTTACATTATGGCGAAGTATTTGCATTATGGACATCATTATCAGTTGCAAAATTTAGATTAGATAGTTATCAAGTATATATTAATCATACTGGTGACGAAGAATTAAGAGCTTTTTTAAAACAAGTTATTGAAACATCAATTAAACCATCAATTAAGGAACTAGAAGAAGTATTATTACATAATGATATTCCAGTTCCTCCTACGCCAGCAGAGCGACCTGAAGCAGATCTTGAACAAATTCCAGTTGGAGCTAGATTCCAAGATGCTCAAATAGCTTATATTGTTGGTGCAGATATCGCTGCTAGTGTTATAGCTTGTGGTCAAGGAGTTAGCCAATCAATACGTGAAGATATTGGCTTATTATTTGCTCAGATGGGTGCAAAAAAAGCAAAAGACGGTGCAGCATTATTACAAATTACAAAAAATAAAGGTTGGTTAGTTCCACCACCACTTCATCATGAGACAAAACAACAATAGTATTTATTCGACGAAATGTTAATATTGGGTTTTTTTATTGGCTTGGCGAATTTATAGAGCCCAATACATATATGATGAAAACAAAAAAACGTTGCCCTTTATAAGGCAACGTTTTAGATTTTATAAGTGCTATTGCGATAAATACCGATAATTTCTCGAAAAGTTAGTCGCTATAACGAAGATCATTCATCGGAAACACTGTCAAAAATTTATCGGAATTAACCGTCAAAATTTCTTCGAATTCCCTAATATATTAATACCTTAGCTAGCTTTATGCTCTAAACGTAATTTATCAGCAACCATTGCGATAAATTCTGAATTCGTTGGTTTTGCTTTTGACATCGAAATAGTGTAGCCAAACAATGTAGAAATACTATCGATATTTCCACGGCTCCAAGCTACTTCAATCGCATGACGAATCGCGCGTTCTACACGACTTGCAGTTGTATTAAACTTTTTAGCGATATCTGGGTATAAGACCTTTGTAATTGATCCTAATAGCTCAATATCATTGTAAACCATTGAGATCGCTTCACGTAAATACATATAACCTTTAATGTGTGCAGGCACGCCAATTTCATGAATGATACTTGTGATGCTAGCATCTAAATTACGAGGCTTATTTTCATAATTAGACACTAAAGATGGTGAATTACGTTTCGTAATTGAACTACCTTTACCAACAACTTGACGAATATTACTGATTAAATGTTCCATATCAAATGGTTTTAAAATGAAATATGAAGCACCTAAATCAACAGCTTTCTTCGTAACATCTTCTTGTCCAAAAGCTGTTAACATGATTACATTTGGAATTTTTTCAACTAAACCTGCACGAAGACGATCTAATACTGCCAATCCGTCCAAATGAGGCATAATAATATCTAATACAAGTACATCTGGTTTCTTTTCCTTAACTAAAGGTAAGCAATCTTGTCCATTAAATGCTACACCAACCACTTCCATATCAGCTTGTGCGTTAATGTAATTTTCTAACATGATAACAAGCTCTTTATTGTCATCTACTAATAATACTTTTATTTTCTCCACAACCGTTCCTCCCTATATCTTCTATAGTGAATTTCATATCTTATTACCGATTATTTCGACAATAAAAATTTATTTCCTGTTTTTATTATAAATTCTGAATATTTTTATTAATATAGATAGTTTTCCTCAATTTCTTCTAGCATTCGACGATTGTGTTAAAAACTAGTATGTATTAAGTCGAATTTTACATAATATTCATTATATAGAAAATTAAATAGTATGTAAATTTATAATTTTTAATAAAAGGTTACAAAACCATTACAAGATTCTGTAAATTTTAATAAAATTAATATAAAAACTCAATTTTATTTTTAGAAAAAAAATCTTTTTATGGCAAAGATTGAAGCTTTCATTTGAAAATTAAAAAGGTGTTGTCGGAATGCAAGATGTTTGACTCCAATATCTTTTGCAGTGCCATTTAGATTGTTTTTATCAGCCTTTTCAAGAAGTTAAATGGAAAAATAGATGCTCTAAAACCCCTATGGGAAATGCGAGACAACTGCGACTTTACAAGCGTGAACAGATGTAGGCATACTTAAAACCACGACGTCCTGTCATAACGCATGCATTACCACATCCTGTAGGGCCCAGGAGGCTCACCACGTGTCCTATGGCAAAGCGAGTATCCTGAATTGGTATTCAACACACTTCTTTCTCAGAGCCACTTAGATTCGGTTTTAATATCAGCCTTTCAAGAAGTTGAATAGAACGTAAGGTGCTCGACTCCTCTGGGAAATGCGAGACAACTGAAACCCCGTAGGAGCGTATGCGACGAGGAGGCTCAGCGCCAGCCCCGTGGAAAGCGAGCATCCTGAATTGGAATTTAACACGCTTCTTTCTAAGATCCACTTAGATTTAGTTTTAATATCAGCTTTTCAAGAAGTTGAATGGAACGGAAGGTGCTCGACTCCTATGGGAGATGCAGGAAAGCTGAGACCCCACAGGAGCGTATGCGACGAGGAGGCTCAGCGCCAGCCCCATGGAAAGCGAGCGTCCTGAATTGGAATTTAACACGCTTCTTTCTAAGAGCCACTTAGATTTAGTTTTAATATCAGCTTTTTAAGAAGTTGAATGGAACGGAAGGTCCTCGACTCCTATGGGATACGCTGGACAGCTGAGACCCCACAGGAGCGTATGCGACGAGGAGGCTCAGCGCCAGCCCCATGGAAAGCGAGAACCTGAAGTGGAATTCAACATTCTTCTTTCTCAGAGCCATTAAGAGCGTTTTTAACAGAACAAAAAGACACTTAACAATTGTTAAGTGCCTTTTCATCATGACGCTTTTTTATCCTGGTAGTCATAAATAGGAACTTTAGCCTCATCAAGCATCCATTCAATATGAACCCCATATCCACTAGTAGAATCATTTACAAAGACATGAGTAACCGCTCCAATCACTTTACCATTCTGGATAATTGGCGATCCACTCATCCCCTGTACAATACCACCAGTTTCCTTCAATAAACGCTTATCTGTGACTTTTAATATAATTCCCTTTGTAGAAGGAAACTTTTGTTGAATACTACTTACAATCTCTATGTCAAATTGCTCAACTTTATTGTCATGAATCACCGTAAGTATTTTAGCCGGACCTTTTTTAACTTCATTTGATAAAGCAATTGGTAACGGCTCTGACATAACGCCATTGTCAATTTTATCATTTACCTTACCAAAAATACCAAAAGGACTATTTGATGTAATGTTTCCAATCGTTCCTCGATCCATAGCGAAATGAGCAATTTTTTCACCTGGGGACCCATCAGAACCTTTTTCAATTGACGTTACAGTTGAATAAACGATATGACCATCTTCAACTTCAATCGCTTTTCTTGTATCACTATCAGAGATCACATGACCTAATGCACCATATTTCAATGAATTTGGTTCGATGAATGTCATTGTCCCAATTCCTGATGCAGAATCTCTAATATATAAGCCGATACGATAATTATTTTGACCATTGTCTCGAATAGGTTTTAAAAGCTTTGTGTAATATTTTCCTTCGCGTTTTACAACAATTTTAATCGGTTTACCATTTTTACCTGCTTTTTGAATAAAAGGTAAAACATCAGACATTTTTTCTATTTGTTTTCCATTCATTTTTATGATCATATCTCCAACTTTAATTCCTGCAATTTCTCCTGGAGATTTTTGACCCTCACTAGTATTCACTAAGTGATGACCTACAACTAAAACACCAACTGAGTTAAGCTTTACTCCTATTGATTGGCCTCCTGGTATTACTCTTAAATTGTTTAATACTTTCACATCTACTTTTTTAATTGGAATATCATTTAGTCCAAGGGCAACATCAATTAGTTCATCATGTTGATTTTTACTTTTGATTGTAGATGAGAATACATTTTTTTGATTTATATTAAACGCGCCAATACCAACTATGAATAAAAGGAGAAGAATTTTAATTATTCGTTGAACATTTACATTTTTCACAATCGAATCACTCTCCTAGTGCCAGATTTTTTGTTTCTTAATTCGTGGCTGTATAGTTAATGTTAGCTTCATAAAAGCAAATTATAATTGTAAAAATATAATATAAATCTAAAGGTATAATGTTGTATTAGTATGTTTCAATTCACATTATCCAATTACTAAATTATCAATATTTCCCACAAAAAAAGAGAATATTTAATGTATAGAAAAAAATGTTCTAACATTAAATATTCCCTTATTATATTCACTGAGATTGGTACTTCGTAGATGTTGCTTGCTCGATCAATTCTTTCGCATGTTGAATCGTCACGTCCGTGATTTCAACACCGGCAATCATCCTCGCGATTTCATTGATTTTCTGCTCATTTTGAAGAGGTGTCACTGATGTTTTTGTGCGATTCCCATCAATGAGCTTCGCAATAAACAAATGAGTATCAGCCATTGAGGCTACTTGTGGTAAATGGGTAATACATAGTACTTGTGAATTAACTGAAACTTTGTGAATCTTTTCAGCAATTGCTTGTGCTACCCTACCACTCACACCAGTATCTACTTCATCAAATATGATGGAAGTAATTCCTTGATGCTTTGTGAAAATACTCTTTAATGCAAGGAACATTCTCGATAATTCCCCACCACTTGCTACTTTAGCTAATGGCTTTAAAGGTTCACCTGGGTTCGTAGAAATATAAAATTCTACAGTATCAAAACCGTCTTTTGTAAATTTAACATGTTGATTATTAAAATATGGATCAGTACTTGAGCCTTCTTCAAATGAAAATACAATTTCAAATGTCGTTTTCTCCATATAAAGTTCTTTTAATTCTTTATGTATATCAGAAGTTAATTGATTAGCAAGTTCTTTACGTTTCTCAGAAAGCTTTAACCCAACGTCAATTAGACTTTGAGTAGCATTTTGTAGATCTTTTTCTAATTTTTCAATATGCATATCCTTATGCTGAATTTTATCAAGTTCTTGTTCAATTCCCTCAGCATATTTCAAAATATCAGTTACAGTTGCACCGTATTTCTTTTTCAGCATTGATATTTCATTCAGACGATTTTCTATTTCATTCAAGCGATTAGGATCGTATTCCATTTCTTCTATCGAATCTCTTAAACGATACGAAATATCCTCCAATAAATAATAGCTACTACTAATGCCTTCATGCATCTCTTTTATATTTTGATCTATCGAAGCAACTGACTCTAATGAATACATACTAGATCGAACAGAGTCTAAACCAGAACCATCCTGAGATAAACTTTGATATGCTTCTACTAATGATTTATATATTCTTTCAAAATTCGCTATTTTTAGTCTTTCTTCTGTTAACTGCTCATCTTCATTTTCTTTAAGATTTGCATTTTGAATCTCAGATAATTGAAATTGAATTAAATCTAATCGATGAGCCATTTGCTGTTCATTCTCAGTTAGTTGCTTTAATTGCTTCTTTAAAGAAGAATAATGACTAAAAACACCTTGATAACTTTCAATTAACGGCAATAATCCTTTTCCATCATACTGCTGTAGCATTGCAAGATGATGTTCGTGATTCATCAAATCCTGACTTTCGTGCTGCCCGTGTATATCAACCAGTAATCCACCAATTTCTTTTAAAATTGTTGTAGTGACTAATTTTCCATTTATTCGGCAAATGCTCTTACCGGAGGCAGTAATATCTCTTTTTAAGATTAACATCTCATCTTCAATATCAAAGCCATGCTCTTTACATCTTATATAAATCGGATGGTTTTCATCTTCAATATGGAATAAACCTTCAATTTCGGCTTTTTCAGTATCGTATCTTACGAATTCAGCAGAACCCCTGCCGCCAAGTAATAAGCCGATTGCATCAATGATGATTGATTTACCTGCACCAGTTTCTCCACTTAAAACAGTTAATCCTTTTTCAAATGAAATAGAAACTTCCTCAATGATTGCAAAGTTTTTAATGATCAGTTCAGATAACAATGAGTTTCTCTCCTCTTATAAAACCTTCACCTTTTAATGTCTAAATTTTAAGATTAATCTCTGTAAAGGCATTAGACATGTACAACTAAAATCAGTTTAACCGTGCATTATCTAAGCCCCAACAGAGAAATATGTCAACCTTTATTGCAACATGTCAATAAATTTACCTTGTAAAATTTCAGCATCTTCAGGTGAACGACAAATGATTAATATTGTGTCGTCTCCACAAATTGTTCCCATAATATCCGGCCAATCAAGATGATCAATTAAAGCTCCAACTGCATTTGCATTACCAGGTAAAGTTTTCATAACGATTAAATGACTTGAACTATCGATTTTAATAAACGAATCAATTAATAGCCTTTTTAACTTTTGTAATGGGTTAAAACGTTGGTCTGCTGGTAAACTATATTTATAACGACCATCAGATAAAGGAACTTTCACTAAATGTAATTCTTTTATATCACGAGAAATCGTAGCTTGCGTTACTTTGAAGCCCAAATCTCGTAATGCTTGTACTAGTTCATCTTGTGTTTCGACTTCATTTTTTGCGATGATTTCACGTATTTTAATATGACGTTGACCTTTATTCATAATACACCTCTTTGCAAATTACGACAAATATCTTACATATGTAAGATTATCTTAACTAATCTAATGTATATTGTATACAGTTTTTTAACCGTTTTCACAAAAACGATTTTTCTATAGTATTGAAAAGAATATTGTTTCTTACTCACATAAGGAAAAAGGAACCTATTATGGTTCCTTTTTGTTATTTCACCTTTTTCAACTCAGAATGTGCTTCTTTCACAACTTCTTTTGTTGTATAAGTTAATTCATTGTCCCCAAGTTCCTTTGAACCTTCCCAATGAAGATGAATTAAAAATTCAATGTTTCCATCTCCACCTGTTATAGGTGAAAAAGTTAGAGCTTTCACATCATATCCTTGACGTAACGAAAAATCAATCATCATATCGATTACGTCTTCGTGTACTTTAGGCTCTCTGACAATTCCTTTTTTACCAACTTGTTCCCTACCAGCCTCAAATTGAGGCTTTATTAGTGCAACAACATCACTCGAAGCAACTAATAATGTTTTTAAAACAGGTAAGATTAAGCGTAGAGATATAAATGAAACGTCAATAGACGCAAATTGCGGTAGGCCAGCAATTAAATCTTCTGGCTTCACATAACGGAAATTAGTTCGTTCCATTACAATTACACGATCATCTTGTCTTAACTTCCATGCAAGCTGGTTATACCCTACATCAAGTGCATAAGATTTTTTTGCACCATTCTGGAGCGCGCAATCAGTAAATCCTCCAGTAGAGGATCCAATATCTATCATAATTTTATCTTCTACAGTGACATTAAACGTTTTTAATGCTTTTTCTAATTTATAACCACCACGACTAACATACGGCATTACCTCGCCCTTAATTTGAAGAGGTAACTCAATATCAATCTTCTCACCCGGTTTATCTAGTCTTTGTTCATTCGTATAAACTAGACCTGCCATAATTGCACGTTTTGCTTTTTCACGTGTTTCAATTAATCCACGTTCTACTAAAAGTACGTCAATACGTTCCTTTTTTGCCATGATTATTACATCCTCTTATTTATTACATACCATTTCACGAATTTTCTTAACTGATTCTTCCATCGTTAAATGAATTTCATCTAACAATTTATCTACATCACCATGTTCAACGTATAAATCAGGAATCCCAATTCGATCAACACGTACATTTTGATAGTTATGATCACTTGCGAATTCTAGTACTGCACTGCCAAAGCCACCTTGTAACATAGCTTCTTCAATCGTTAATATTGGTTTGCCGTTTTTAAATATATCATTTAACATCGCAGTATCCATTGGCTTAATAAATCTTGCATTTACAACTTTCACTGAGATATTTTCTTTCTCAAGTTTTTCAGCTGCATCTAATGCCATTTTAATTGTTGTACCAAATGTTAAAATTACTGCATCAGATCCTTCTCTTAATACTTCCCAAGATCCTATTGGAATTTCTTTTAACTGATCATCCATTTGTACACCAATACCATTTCCTCGTGGGAAACGTAGTGCAATAGGACCATCATCATACTTAATTGCAGTATTAACCATATGTTGTCCTTCATTTTCATCCTTAGGCATCATTAATACTAAATTAGGAATATGACGTAAAAAGGCAATATCAAATACCCCTTGATGAGTCTCCCCATCCGCTCCAACTAAACCAGCTCTGTCTATCCCAATAAAAACATTTAAGTTTTGTCTACAAATATCATGTAGTACTTGGTCATAAGCTCTTTGTAAGAAGGTTGAATAAATTGCTAGAAACGGCTTCATGCCTTGAGTTGCAAGACCTGCCGCAACCGTTGCGGCGTGTTGTTCAGCAATTCCCACATCAAATATCCGGTCAGGTAGCTGAGCCTGGAAATTCTCTAATTTAGAACCAACTGGCATAGCAGGTGTTATAGCAACAATTCTTTCATCTTTTAAAGCTAACTTTAATACAGTATCACTGACAAGCTTACTCCATGCAGGTGGCGCTTTATCAGGCTTGATGATTTTACCAGATTCAACTTTGTATGGACCTGTTCCATGCCAAGTTCCAATATCATCACTCTCTGCTGGCTTATAACCTTTTCCTTTTTTCGTTAGAACATGAACTAGTACAGGACCCTTTGTTTTCTTAGCATACTCAAGTGTCTCAAATAAGTCTTCGTAATTATGACCATCTACTGGTCCAAAGTACGTAAAGCCCATTTCCTCGAAGAACATCCCTTGAGTTACTAAGTATTTAAGGCTATCCTTTAACTTTTTAGAAGTACTTGATAATTTGTCACCAATACCAGGAATTTTTTTAATAACTCCTTCAAGCTCACCTTTTGCCCAACGATATTTCCCAGTCGTTCTTAGACGACCTAGAATACTATGTAAAGCACCCACATTTGGCGCAATAGACATTTCATTATCGTTTAGGATCACAATCACATCTTTTTGTTCATGTCCAATATGGTTCATTGCTTCTAAAGCCATACCACCTGTCAGGGCACCATCACCAATAATCGGAACAATATATTCCTTCGTCTTTTTTATATCTCTTGCAATCGCCATACCCATTGCTGCAGATAATGAAGTAGAACTATGGCCCGTTTCCCAAACGTCATGCTCACTTTCAATTCGCTTTGGAAATCCACAAAGTCCTTTAAATTGTCTTAAAGTAGAGAATTCATTCGCTCTACCTGTTAAAATTTTATGTACATAGGATTGATGTCCAACATCCCATAAAAATTTATCCTTTGGCGAATCAAACACTTTATGTAATGCAATCGTTAACTCAACTACACCTAAATTTGGTGCAATATGCCCACCTGTTTCAGATAACTGCTGTATAAGAAATTTACGGATTTCTTCGCTTAATAGTTCTAATTCCTCAATCGATTTATTTTTTAAAAAACTTGGATTTTTAATCGTCGTAAGATCCATATTGGATCACTCACCTTCCTAGATGTTAAATCTATTCTAATAAAAATTAATGATTATTTAATACTATCTCTAAAATGATTTTACCATACTTGCAGTTAAACGCTAAGTCTTAGAGTACTAACTCTTAACACCATGTATCATAATACCATTTAATTTGAGCTCGTAAATACAAACGTTAAATAATGAAAAGAATTGTTTCAATATCATCATAAAGAATTTTTGATTACTATTTACTTGTCCATACTATTCAATTAAATTAAATTTGATAAATGGACTCTATTAACGAAACTTCATATACTTTCATAAAAAGAAAGCCGCTAGCACATTTGTGTTAACGGCTTACATTTCTGTATATTATATTAACAACATTGCGATTAAAGTAGTTACATTATACATAAATGTTTAAATCTATTCAATCATATACATTAGAACTTGTACAATTAGCAGTTAAAAACTGCGATTTTCTACAAAGTCACAGATAGAAAGTAATAGATCATCTTTTATACCGCATGCTTTAATATGTTGTTTTGCTTCAAATATGAATGTATGAAGTCGGTTTTTGGCACCTTCAACTGTATATAATTTCACATAAGTTGTCTTATCATTTTCGATGTCACTACCTACAGGCTTCCCTAAAACTTCTTCATCACCGATTACATCTAAAATGTCGTCTTGAATTTGAAATGCTATGCCTAATTTATATGCGAATTGTGTTAAATGTGATAACTGTTCAGCTGTTGAATTAGCTAAAATGGCACCAGCGATAACAGGATACATAAGCATTTTCCCAGTTTTTCTTTCGTGGATATATTGCAATTCCTCTCCTGTTAATTGCTTACTTTCACCATCCATATCATCTACTTGCCCTGCAACCATCCCTTCAGGACCTGCTGCGATTGCTAATTCACTGATCAATCGAATTTTAACTTGATCTGATACATTAGGGTCATTCATTTCCGTAATAAGTTGGAATGCATAAGTAAGTAGACCGTCTCCTGCTAATACAGCTAAATCCTCACCAAACACTTTATGATTTGTAGGTTTTCCTCTACGAAAATCATCATCATCCATGCAAGGTAAATCATCATGAATTAATGAATACGTATGTATCATTTCAAGTGCACAGGCAGGTTTGATACCAATTTCAACATTTTTACCGAACGCATCTAACGTTGCAAATAACAACAAAGGTCGAATTCGCTTACCCCCAGCTTGAAGGGAATATGTCATCGATTCTTTTAATCTTTCTGGCGCTTTTAATTTCTGAACCGATTCAACCATTGATTCACTAACTAATTTGCTGGAGTATTCCATAAATTCTTTAAAAGTACTCATGCTTATTCCTCCTCAACAGTAAAAGGAGCTTCTTCACCTTGATCATTTAAAATTGATGTCATTTGTTTTTCAACTTTTGTAAGCTTTTCTTTACAAATTTGAGAAAGCTTAATACCTTCTTGGAAGTAATCGATTGCTTTTTCTAGTGGCACGTCACCTTGTTCTAGCTTCTGAACAATTGTTTCAATCTCTTTTATTGCATCTTCAAAAGATAAATCTTTTTGTTCCATTTTTTCATCACTGCTCCTTTACCTCAAGTACTTCACAGCTTAATTTCCCATCTGTCATTTGCAACTCGAACTGATCTCCGTTTTTCACTTGCTTCACAGATTTCACTAGTACTTCATTTTCCTTGTATGCTAATGAATATCCTCTTGCCATAACTTTTAACGGGCTAAGGGCATCTAATGTATGTATGACCTTTTCCATCATAAATTGCTTATGTGTAATCAGTCGATTAAATTCTTTTTGTAAGCTCATATGTAATTGTTCGTGTTTTTGTTTTTCAAGCTTCACCCTATTGCTCGGATGATGGATTAGAAGAGAAGAAGTCAATTCTTTATATTGAATCGATTTTCCTTTTACAATTTCATTCATCGACTGTTCTAGTTTTTCAAGTGTTCGATCAAATAGTTCTTGTTTTGGATTTAACAATGAATTTGGATATCTAAATACATAAGATTCTTGAATAGTACTTAATTGCAATTTCTTTTTATCAAATATCGAATTCATTGCTTTATTTAATCTTGCTTCTCGGACTGCAAACTGTTCAAGGATTTCTCGTTGACTTAAAGATACTAACTCAGCCGCAGCTGTTGGAGTTGGAGCACGCAAATCGGCTACATAATCAGCTATTGTCGTATCTGTTTCATGACCAACTGCAGAAATAATCGGTATTTTCGATTGGAAGATCGCTCTTGCTACTTTTTCATCATTAAACGCCCAAAGTTCTTCAATTGAACCACCACCACGCCCAACAATTAAAACATCAATATTGTTTAATTTATTGGCAGTTTCAATAGATTTTACAACAGACGCAGGAGCTCCATCACCTTGCACAAGTGTAGGAATAACAATTATTTTTCCAATAGGATATCTTCTTTGGATTGTCGTAATGATATCTCTTACTGCCGCTCCTGTCGGAGAAGTGGCAACCCCGATTACACTAGGAAAAGAAGGAATCTTTTTCTTGAATTTCTGATCAAAGAGTCCTTCTTCTAATAATTTTTTCTTTAATTGTTCAAATGCAACAAAAAGTCCACCTACACCGTCCGGTTGCATGTCACGAATATATATTTGATAACTACCAGACTGAGGGTATACAGTTATCTCACCTTGGACAATAACTTGCATACCGTCAGTTGGTTGAAAAGCAATTGTTGAATTATAGGATTGGAACATGACTGCAGCAATTCTAGCTCCGTCATCTTTTAAAGTAAAATAAAAATGTCCACTCGAAGAATGACGTTTAAAGTTTGAAATTTCCCCACGAAGCATTATATTTTGTAAATTTCGGTCTGCTTGAAATTTAGCTTTTAAATATTTAGTTAATGCGGTAACTGTAACTGGCAACTTTTCCGTCATGCCGATCCCTCTTTCATTCTTGTGGAGCAACCTTTAAAGCTTCACACCTAAATTGCTTTTATTTTCAATTTGAGATGCTGCCTTTAAAGTATTGTGAAGTAGCATAGTAATCGTCATCGGTCCAACTCCACCTGGTACTGGCGTTATATGACCTGCGACACTTTTCACATTTTCAAAATCTACATCTCCACATAATTTTCCATTTTCGTCTCTGTTCATACCAACATCGATTACAATGGCACCTTCTTTTATATAATCAGACGTAATTAATTTTGCAACACCAATCGCAACGATTAAAATGTCAGCTTGTTTCGTAATACGTTTTAAATCAGTTGTACGTGAATGAGTATAAGTAACAGTTGCATTTTCATTTAAGAATAATTGACCAACTGGTTTTCCAACTATATTACTACGTCCAATTACAACAACGTGTTTTCCACTAATTGGAATATTTGTAGCTTCAATTAATTTTAATATACCAAAAGGAGTACATGGTAGTAATGAATCTTGATTTGTCATCATACGTCCGATATTGATCGGATGAAATCCATCAACATCTTTTAATGGTGAAATAGTTTCAATAACTTTTTTCTCAGAAATATGCGCTGGTAAAGGCAATTGAACTAGAATACCGTGAATTTTATCATCGTTATTTAGTTTTCTAACAACCGATAATAATTCATCTTCTGAAACAGCCTCTGCTAATTCAATTACTTCTGAGTACATACCTAATTCATTACAAGCTTTATGCTTTGAATTAACGTAAGTTCTTGATGCTGAATTATTTCCAACTAACACTACAGCCAGTCCTGGAATTACTCCTTGGTTTTTTAGTTCTGTAACCCCAAGTTTTAATTCTTCACGAATTGATAATGAAATTTCTTTACCATTAATTAATGCTGCTACCATTTTCATTTCCCCCTATGCATGTAAACACTTTATCTATTTAGAATTTTGATAATACCGCATTGATAAATTTACTTGAGTCATCGTCTCCGTAAATTTTGGCAATTTCGATTGCTTCATTAATTGTTACACTTTTTGGAACATCTTCTAAAAAGTCAATCTCAACTAGTGCAATTCGAAGTATATTACGATCCACATTCCCTAAACGATCGATTGTCCAGCTTTCAATATTTGAAGATAATTTATTGTCAATCTCATCTTTGTGTTCTACAAAGTTTGAAACGATTGACTCTAAAAATGCGTCTTCTTTTTCTTCAGCTTCTTCTAAAACATGCTGTAATGCATCTGAAGCATCCGCCTCACTTAAATCCATTGTAAATAATGTTTGTAATGCAAGTTCTCTTGCTTTTCTACGTTTCATCAAAATAATAAACTCCTTTAAGCTAAATTCACAATTCGTTGCATAGGTAATAACGAATTCTAATTTTTATATAGTAACACGTTATTTTACCATTTTTTTTAATAAGTTCCAACGATGTATATTAACTAATTTTTTATTATTATTAACGTATTTAAGCTAAGTCCATACTTTTTAAAGTATTTTCTACATTTTAACTTAAAATCCAAAAAAATAATAGTTTAATGTATGTGTTTTTTATTATTTTTTAAAGTTTTTTTACACTTTATATAATTTTAGCAACCAAAACACGAACATTAATTTTTACACCGAATAAAAAAAGAGTTCCATACGAATATGGAACTCTTTTTAAACGGAATTAATTAAAGCTCGATTGGAGCTTCCTGCTCTACTTTTGTATCAAATTGAACACCAACTACATGTACATTCACTTCTGATAACTCTAAGCCAGTCATTGTTAATAATGCTTGACGGATGTTATCTTGAACATTACCTGCAACTGTTGGAATTGATTTACCGAATTTCACTAAAATGTAAACATCAATTTTAATTCGCTCTTCTGATAAATCAACGCGAACACCTTTACCATGATATTTCTTACCGATAATTTCAGAAATACCAGATGCAAGATTACCACGCATGCTAGATACGCCTTCTACTTCCGCAGCTGCAATACCAGCAATTACTTCAATAACCTCAGGTGCTATTTCTACTCGACCAAGAGTCGCGCTACCCATTTCTAACATTTGATTTTCATTCATGTAGATCCCTCCACTTTATCCTTTCGTCACAAGCGCATGTTCCTCAAGGAATTTAGTATTATACTTCCCTTTTACGAAGATTTCATTTTGCAGTAAATTTAAATGGAAAGGAATTGTTGTATAAATTCCCTCTACTACAAATTCTTCCAGTGCTCTTATCATTATAGCAATTGCTTCGTCTCTTGTCTTGCCATGAACGATAACTTTTGCAATCATTGAGTCATAATATGGCGGAATTGTGTAACCGTTATATACTGCAGAATCAACTCGAACATTAGGACCACCTGGTGGTAAATACGTAATAATTTTACCAGGCGAAGGCATAAAGTTTTTATCAGGATTTTCAGCGTTAATACGACACTCGATCGACCAACCATTTAAATTAACGTCTGCTTGAGTAATTTTTAATGGATGACCTTTTGCAATTAATAATTGTTGTTTAATCAAGTCAATTCCAGAAATATATTCTGTTACTGGATGTTCAACTTGAATACGAGTATTCATTTCCATGAAATAGAAGTTTTTAGTATGTGGCTCATAAATGAACTCAACAGTACCCGCACCCCAGTAATTAACTGCTTCAGCTGCACGTACAGCAGCTAGCCCCATTTTAGCACGAGTTTCCTCATCTAAAACAGGTGATGGAGCTTCTTCTACCAATTTTTGCAAACGACGTTGAATTGTACAATCGCGTTCACCTAAATGAATTGTATTACCATGTTCATCTGCTAAAACTTGAATTTCAACATGTCTAAAGTCTTCGATATATTTTTCAAGGTACACTCCAGGATTACCAAAAGCTGTTTGAGCTTCTTGTTGAGTAATCTGAATACCTTTTTCTAAATCCTTCTCATCTCTAGCTACACGAATACCTTTACCGCCACCACCAGCAGTTGCTTTAATAATGACTGGGTATCCTATTTCTGAAGCGATTTTTTTACCGTCTTCAATACTAGAAATAATACCTTGTGAACCTGGTACAACTGGTACACCTGCTTCTTTCATCGTTTCACGAGCTACGTCTTTTGTACCCATTTTAGAAATGGAATCAGCAGTAGGTCCGATAAACTTCACATTACACTCTGTACATAATTCTGCAAAACTAGCATTTTCAGATAGGAAACCATAACCTGGATGAATTCCTTCACAACCTGTTAATTTTGCAATACTGATAATATTAGTCATATTTAAATAACTATCTTTTGACAATTTAGGACCGACACAATAAGCCTCGTCAGCCATTTGAACATGCAATGCTTCTTTATCCCCTTCAGAATAAATAGCAACTGTTTCAATATTTAATTCTTTACATGCTCTTATAATACGAATCGCTATTTCCCCACGATTAGCAATTAAAACCTTCTTCATTTCTTCACCTTCTTAAGTAAAGTACTGTAACTTAATCTGTATGTCTATTAGCTTTTTACTAAAAATAATGGTTGGCCGTATTCAACTAACTGGCCATTTTTAGCCAATACTTCAACAATTTCCCCATCAATTTCAGCTTCGATTTCATTAAATAACTTCATTGCTTCTACGATACATACAATTGAATCACTTTTAATGCGATCGCCAACTGCAACATATTCTTTTGAATCTGGTGATGGAGATGCATAGAATGTACCAACCATTGGTGATGTAATTTTATGTAAATTACTTGTATCTTCTTTCACTACTTCTTGTGCAACAGCTTCAGCTGGTTTTTCTAAAGTTGCAACCGGAGCAGATACAACAGGCATTACTTCATGTTGAACTACTGGAGCAGCAGCTTGAGTAACAACAGTTGTTTGTCCACCTTTTTTAATTTTAACGATGGCACCATTATTTTCAAATTCAAACTCATTTATCGTTGTTTGGTCAATTAATTTAATTAATTCTCTAATTTCATGAATTTTCATTTTCATTCACCCCTTAAAAACATATAGTCTAATCTTATAACCTAATACTAAACTTTTCAACAAATTATTTTCCTTGAGCATGTCTCATTCTAATTTTAGCCATTTTCCCACCAAATTAATTATCTTATTCTTTACCAAAACTAATTCGTTATAAACTTAGGGACTGCATATCTATTTTAACGTACAAAAGCACTACCTACAACTTTGTAGACAGTGCTTTGAATGATGTGATAGTTTTTGTTCAATTTCTTTTTCTAATATTATAGCCTGCTCTTTGATGTCATAAGTCAATCCCAGGTAAAGGTTAAAAAGCAACCTTTACCCGGGCTTGCCTTATGCTTATCGGAGCTGACCAGTCGCCTCCACTTTTCTTTCTGTCTAGCTCCAGGCGTTAGCCCCTCGAGTCATAAGCCAAAAACCAGTAAAGGTAAAGAGCACCTTTTCTGGTTTCCGTCTTATGCTTGTCGGGGCTGAGCGAACGCCTTCCGCTTTTCTATTTACTTAGTCTGGAATGTTACGATTACTAGTTTTTCTCCTAGTACGCTTCTTGCCATTTGGATGATTTCGTTTGCTGCTGCTTTGCTATGTTTTTTTGTTGATTTTACTGATACATTTACTTCGTTGCTGTCAGCGCGTACTAATGCATCTTTGTAACCTGATTCTTTGATCATTGTTTCAACGTCTGCTTCTAGTGCTGTTAATGTTTGAAGTTCTTTTAAGCTTGTAAATGCTTGGCTTTTTTCTTCTGCTGATGCTGTAGCTGAGTCAATAGTTGTTTGAAATTCTTCTTTTAATTGAGCTCTTTTATCTTCTTGTTCCATACGTTGTTTTAAGAATACTTCATTTGTTGTTTCTTCTTTAGATGTCGTTTCTTTTCCTTCATCATTTTTATTTGTGTCCTTTGATGGAGTAGAGTCTAAAGAGTTATTACTAGTCATATTCATAATTCCTGCAGTTTTCATTTGATCAGGTGTTGTTACGTAATATACAGATAGTACCACTACTAAACTTAACATTGTTAATAACCAAATCGTTTGTCTTTTCATTTTCATTTTACCTTCTTCCTATTATTTTTTTGGTAGTACAGCGACACGGTGGCTTGGTACATCAAGTAATCTTGTGACAGCTTCTCGTATCATATTTTTTACTGCAAGATTCTCAGCACCTTTAGCGATAATAAGAACCCCTTTTATATCTGGCATTTCTGTTTGCACAATAACTGGAATTTCTTTTTCACCATCATTTATGATGACAACTTGCGTCTCATGGGATTCGTCTTCAATATTCCTTTTCCCACCTTGCTTGTCTACTTCTTCCGTTTGTTGTGTACGGTCAGTTCTATTAAATTGGTATACATTTTTTTCGCTGCCGTCTACATTTACTTCAACTTTTACTTTGCTAACGCCAGCCATTTGATTTAAAGTTTCTGTTAACTGTTGTTCATATTTATTTTCAAAATCATTTATACTTCCTGATGATTTTTCACCACCGAGTTTAAGAGTTTCAACAGCTTCTTCGTTATTTTTAGGACTTGCACTTGTTTCAGTTGAAATCGGTGAAAGCATCGAATTGGTTTTACCAGTTGAATTTGCAAATAGACTACTTGCGATCATCCAACAAACTCCAAGTCCGAGTAGAGCTAGTACATATTTCCTCGTGAGTTTAAATGGACTATGCTCTTTGTCAGAAGAGGTATTTTCATCTTTGTTTCCTTTTAAAAAGTCTGCTAGTTTTATTGGTGGTATTTTCTTTTTCATTTGCCATTACTCCCCTCCTTCCATCTTAACTTCGATTTGCTTGTCCTCAAGTTGCCATCTATCTGCTAAAAAATTCTGTAGTTCTTGTTGTTTAATTTTTTCGCTGTCTGTTTGGATCGGCTCAGTTGTATTAACACTTACTTCTTGAACAGGTTCTACATTGCTTGTCTCATCTTTTTTGGCGCTTACAAAAACTGTTACCTTTGATAAATCTTGCGCAGTTTTAATTGTTGTTACGCCTTCTTTTACTTCTAACTCAACGTTTGTAATAACCTGTTCGAAATCCTGTGTAATGTTTTCTTCAACTTCTTTTTTCATTTGGACAGCCATTTGTTTTAATATATATGCACGTTCTGTTGCTTGTATTTCATTTTTCTTATTATTTATTTCATTTTTTATTTCACCACTTGCTTCATATGTCGTTGACTGGTATCCGGCAAGCACTTCTTTTATATTCACTTTAAATAATTGAAAAATTGGTTGGAGCATCATGACAATTAATAATAGACTTGCAACAAAACGAACATATTTTGCTAATCCAGTATTCGGAATTAACATCATGATAATAGTTGCAATTAAGATATAGACGATTATGTTTGATACCCATTGAATAAAGAAATCCATCTTCACACCTACCTAAACATAACGACAATATTTCCTGCCGCAATGATCAATGTCATACTTAAGAAAAACATTAATGATACAATCGCTAAACAAACAAATAAGTATATGACACTTTTTCCAATCACATCAATCGTACTAATGATTGCTTTACTGCCTACTGGTTGAAGAATGGCAGCTGAAAATTTATAAATAAGTGCCAAAACTAATATTTTCAATGCTGGAAAGACAATGATCGCAAGCATCGTGACTAATCCAACGATCCCGACAGTATTTTTTAATAGAAGTGAAGCACTGATAACAGTATCTGTTACATCCGCAAACACCTTACCGACTACCGGGATAAAATTACTCGTCACAAATTTTGCAGTTTTGATAGCTACACCATCAGTTACAGCAGTTGTCATACCTTGTACACTTAACACACCGAGGAAAATTGTTAAAAAAATACCAAGTACACCTACTGCTATATTTCTAATTAAAGCTGCTAGTTTCGTAACTTGGAGTTCATCATTGATAATACTGACAATACTTAAAATCGTTGAAACGAGAATAAGTGGTAATACAAAATAGGTTACTAATAATCCACTTGTATGCATTAAAAAGATTAGAATCGGATGAAAGAACCCTACAGAGATTACTCCACCTGAGGTCGCGATTAATGCTAATAAAATTGGAATTAATGCTCTTAAAAAGTTAATCATCATTGTGATCGCTTCTTGAGTTGCTTGTGTGGCTATATAAAAGCTATTTAAAGCAAATACAACAAGCACTAAAAACACAACGCTGTCAGCGATTTTGCTAATCGAACTTTTTTCAAATGCATTTTGCAATGATTGTAATAGTGAACTAAAAATGACGAGCATGATCAGTATCCCAAGTATTTTCCCATTACTTAATAGCTCAAAAAATAAATATTTACCAAAGGCGATACACCATTCTTGAATTGAAAACTTCTTTTCTCCTTTAATAAATTCAATAAAATCTCCTTTTTGACTTTCTGGAAGAAATCCACCATATTTCGTTACTACTTCATCCCAGTATTGCTGAACTTCATCAATACCGAGTTTTTTGATTTGTTCATTGACAATTTCAGCAGGTGGAGGAGCAGCTTGTACATTTTTTGGGATAAAAAAAAGGAGAAAAAGGAAAAGAAGAAAAAATTGAATCTTATATTTCATAAAGTCCTCCTTCCCTCTTTATTAAGAAATTTTAGGTAAAAAACTTAATATTGTTTCGATTAGTGCTGTTAATATTGGAACAGCTAAAACTAAAATGAGCACTTTTCCACCTAATTCAATTTTGGAGGCAATTGCACCTTGCCCAGCATCTTTTGTTATTTGAACGCCAAATTCGGCGATATAAGCAATTCCAATAATTTTCAATAAAGTCTCTACATAAACGTTTTTTATACTTGCTTGATTCGCTAATTTTTGAATTTCATCTAATAAAAATTGAACTTTATCTAATAAGAATAAAAATAATACGCAGCTGATAAAAACTGTAATAGCCAAATTAAATTTATCCATTTTAAATTGATTTAAAAGGAGAATTAAAAATGTAGCACATAACCCGATGCCAACAATCTGGATGATTTCCATTACTAACTCACTCCTAATCTAATGAAATAGAAATACATCCTTGACTTTATTAAACAAATCGCCTGCTTTCGTAATGACTTGAAAGAATACAATGATAAAGGCTGTAATGATTGTCCATGTAGCAAATTCTTCTTGACCTGCTTTTTTTAAGACTGCATGTATAATCGCAGCGATTATGCCTATCCCGGCAATTTGAAACATTAATGCATAATTTGTAATCATCGAATTCCCTCCTTTAAATTAATAAAATAACGATTAAGATCCCGCTTAAAACACCTAGCATTTTTGACATTCTTTCATAACTAGATTGAGAGTCAATTGCCTCTTGTTCTTCCCGTTCTAAATGTTTTAACGCTAAGATAATTTGCTTTTGCTGTGAAATTTTGTCATGCATTCCGATTGTCTCGCCAAATTGCAAAAGGACTTGGATATCAGAATCTTTAATCGATACTTTTTTGGCATATTCTTGTAAAGAATGTTTCCATGCTTCTTTTGCAGATATGGCACTTGTTTCAAGTTGATTCGCAAAACCGATTAAAAATATTTGGATTTGTCCGTTTAATTGTTTCGCAATTCGCCTACTTGCTTCTTGTAGAGGTAATTGACTATACATAACTTCCGCTTCAAGTGATTGAAGTGCTAACTTCCAAGCGCGTAATTCCTTCGTTCGCTCAGATAATCTTCCTGCAAAATAAAAACCGAGCCATGTTGTAGAAAAGATAATAAATAGTGCGCCAATCCATTTCATCTAATACACCACCTTTTGTGAAAAAAGGCTTATATTTTTTCTATTTTTAATATCAGTGACATTACCCGGTCTTGGATGATTGGATATTTCTATAAATCGTTCGAATGTACCATTTTGAAATAAAGGCTGTAATGACGGTCTTTTTTGAATTTCCTCAAGAGAATAACCATGGACAGTTACGATTAATTGAACACCTGCGAAAATCGCCTCCAAAATTGCATCTACATCTTCTTTCTTACCAATCTCATCAACTAGAATGATATGAGGACTCATCGATCTAACGAGCATCATCATACCCTCTGCCTTTGGACAAGCGTCTAATACATCGATGCGTTCTCCGAAAGTATATTGAGGTACACCCTTAACCGAACCAGCGATTTCAGAGCGTTCATCAACGATTCCTACTTTTTGAGGTTTAATACCTCTAACATGATCTCCTTGACTGACAACTCTTGCAAAATCTCGTAATAAGGTCGTTTTTCCGGCTTGTGGTGGCCCGATCAGCATTGTATTTTTCCATCTTCCATCATATAAATACTTAACAAATGGACTTGCTATGCCTACTTTTTCTTTTGCGATTCGAAAATTATATGAACTAATATCTCGAATCATCTTTACCATTCCATTTTCAGTCACTACGCGTCCTGCTAGTCCTACTCTGTGGCCGCCTTTAATCGTGATATATCCTTTTTTCAACTCTTCCTCAATTGTATAAATAGAAAACTGACTAAGTTTCCCAAGAATTTGACTACCATCTTCAGCTGTCACGATATACGGTAAAAATGTTGAATGATTATTTGCAATTACCTCTACAGGTCTTGAGACTCTTAAACGCAATTCTTCTACTTCGTTTAAATCTGAAAAAGAAAGGATTAATTTCTCTTTCAGCATTATAGGTAATACATTGAAAACCTCTTCCATAGCAGTTCACATCCTATTAATCATTTAAAAACCGCTAATAAAATTAAAAATACCCCACAAAAAACAAGCACAAGTCGGATTGGATCTAACTCACTAGCTACACCAATAATCCCAATCGTCATAGTCGATATGAGGATGATTGGACCAATAGTCGCTAGAATACTATTAAGTGCTAATGCTTTTTTTATGTCATTGAAATAGAGTATTGTAATTGCTGCCATCAATTCTAAGCTACCAC
Organism: Gottfriedia solisilvae; assembly: GCF_002128405.1. Classification (GTDB taxonomy): domain Bacteria; phylum Bacillota; class Bacilli; order Bacillales; family Bacillaceae_G; genus Gottfriedia; species Gottfriedia solisilvae. The sequence goes on along the minus strand of NZ_NETJ01000002.1, from coordinate 372,621 downwards.
CAACCACTCTCAACAAACCCATGCCAAGTACAGCTTTATCCATTGAATCAATCCATTGCTTCATACATTACACACCTTTTTTTCAGTCTTTTTATTACTAATATGCAGAACATGTCCATTTAAGAAGATATTTCATCATTTGATTTTTATTAGTACTTTAAGAAAGCAGTCATTTATAATGGATGTTTTCTCTTAAAAGCCTTTGTTGGAAAATGAGTTCTGAGGAATCTATGGTTGAGAATCCTGTAGCTTAAGCGTGGTAGGTTCCTATTATCAATGTTGGAATCGGGTTGGCTTTCCGCTATCCTCAATAAATAGGAGCATACTAGTGAGGAAATCCAAGGTGTTTAGAAAGTTTACGAAGACACCCTATAAAAAAATAAGACAAAAAAAAAGAGAAGCATAGTGCTTCTCTTACATAATGACAAATATAAAAAATAGGATTACCATGATAATTTGTAAAATTGCTTTGGCAAGTGAGCTACTTAGAAATGATATAACAGTTGCCCATGAAGATTTCAAAGCTTCTTTAGTCGTTTTACCTTGAACTTTTTCTGTTACAAACACTGAAATAAACGGAACAATAATTAGACCAAATGGCGGAAAAATAAAGGAACCAACAATCACAGCTAAGCAGCCTACTCTTTCACCAGTTTTCGTACTTCCGTATTTTTGAAGAAAGTATTTATTGGCAATAAAATCTACTATAAATATGAAAGCAGTAAAAATTACCATGATGGTCCAAAAGAATAGACCTAGTTCCTCTCTATTAATACCGAAGTGATAAATTAAAAATCCTACCCATAGTACAGGTACTCCCGGAATAATCGGTTTGATTAACGCAATAAAAGCTAAAACGAAACAAATAATAATCAATGTCCAAAGTAAAATTGATGTTATCATATCAACCCTCCATCAAATAGATGATATTTCATAAGAAAAAGAGACACTTTTTACAAGTGCCTCTACTTTTTATTCTATTACACTAAATGTTAAATTAGTTTTTTGCACGAGAAACATAACTTGATTCAGTCGTATTAATAATTAATACTTCACCTTCGTTAATGAAGATAGGTACTTGAACAACTAAGCCAGTTTCCATTGTAGCAGGTTTTGTAACGTTTGAAGCAGTATCACCTTTGATTCCTGGTTCTGTTTCAATAACTTTTAGATCAACTGTGTTAGGTAATTCAACACCTAAAATTTCACTTTCATAAGTCATGATATAAACTTCCATATTTTCTTTTAAGAACTTTAATTCACGCTCTATGTTTTGTTCTGGTAATTCAATTTGTTCGTAAGATTCATTATCCATGAATACGTGTTGGTTACCATTTGCATATAAATATTGCATTTTACGATTTTGGATATGTGCTTTCGCAACTTTCTCACCAGCACGGAAAGTTTTTTCTTGTACTGCTCCTGTGCGTAGGTTACGAAGTTTAGAACGTACGAACGCAGCCCCTTTACCTGGTTTAACGTGTTGGAAGTCAATTACTTGCCAAATGCTACCGTCAGTTTCAATTGTTAAACCTGTACGAAAATCGTTTACTGAAATCATTAAATATCCTCCTAAAAAATGAAATGGTTCTGATTTGCTTATGTACCTGTGTATGAACCATTTCGCTTACCTTGAATTAATGTCTAGATTAAGCGCCATGAAACCTTTGTTCATGCGCCTCCACATTTCTATATGATAATGTATATTACTTCGTTTGTGTAGTTCTTTTTCAATTATCGTGAAAACTTATAGAATGATTAAGTTTTTAGGTGATGACATTAAGTTTTCGTTACCACCATTTTTAACGATTAAATCATCTTCTATACGAACTCCACCAAGATTTGGAATATAAATTCCTGGCTCACATGTAACAATCATATTTGGCTCAAGTACTAAATCAGAACGGAATGATAATCCAGGACCTTCATGTACTTCAAGTCCAATTCCATGACCTGTTGAGTGTCCATAATATTCGCCATAACCTTTTTCAGTAATATAATCACGTGTTAACGCATCAGCTTCTTTACCCGTGATTCCAGCTTTAATTCCATTTACACCACGTAATTGAGCTTCTAACACGATGTCATAAATTTTCTTTAATTCTGCATCTGGCTCGCCTACTGAAACTGTTCTTGTCATATCAGAAACATATCCTTTGTAGTATGCACCAAAATCAAGTGTTACAAAATCACCTGTTTCAATAACTTTGCTTGAAGCAACACCATGTGGTAATGCAGAACGGGCACCTGAAGCAACAATAATATCAAATGATGATGAAGTCGCGCCTAATTTACGCATATAAAATTCAAGCTCATTTGATACTTCTAATTCTGTAACACCTGGACGGATATAACCTAAAATATGATCAAAAGCCGATTCAGCAATTTTAGTTGCTTCTTTAATAATTGAAATTTCAGCATCCGTTTTGATTAAACGTAAATTTTCAATGATTCCATTTACAGGTACAAGTTCTGCTCCTGCTACTACTTTACGGTATGTACCATACTCAGAAAACGTCATATGATCTTGTTCAAATCCAATTTTAGCTACACCATTTTTTTCAACTTGTGATGCAACTTCGCTTGAAATTAATCCTTCGTGTTTAACGATTTCAAATCCTTCACATTGGCTAGTTGCTTGCTCAACATAACGGAAATCAGTAATAAATAATGCCTTATCCTTTGTGATAAGTGCCACACCTGATGAACCTGTAAAATTTGTTAAATAACGACGGTTATATGTACTAGTAACTAAAAGTGCGTCCAACCCTTTTTCTACAAGAGCTTCTCTTAATTTTTTAATTTTTTCCATGAACTTTCTCTCCCCTACTAATCTGTTGTAATGCAAGTAAAGCTAAGTCATAACCGTACACACCTAATCCAACAATTTGTCCAACCGTTACAGCAGCTAATACTGATGTATGACGAAACTCTTCTCTTTTATGTATATTTGAAATGTGTACTTCAATGGTTGGTACTGTAATACTTGCAATCGCGTCGCGAATTGCATAACTATAGTGTGTAAATGCACCTGGATTAAAAATAATTCCATCATAAACATTGTTTGCTGCATGTAGACGATCAATAATCTGACCTTCGTGATTAGACTGGAAACAATCAATTATGTCATTACACTCAATAGCCCGCTCAGATAAAAGGTTTTCTATATCCTTAAGTGTTGTAGAACCATAGATTGAAACCTCTCTCTGGCCGAGCATATTTAAATTAGGTCCATTTAATAATAAAAACTTAGCCAATTTTCTTGTCTCCACCTATCATTTCAGCATATTTGCTCCAATTTAACATAATATGGAACACTCATCCTTATTTTATCATAGGCCAGACTATTTTGAATAGCCACGCAAAGAGGGTTCTTCTTCTAGAGATGCAAAAGAAACCGAATATGCAATAAAGGTTCCGTATAGAATGAATATACAAATGCTTGTTACCATCGTGTCAGTTGAATACTCTTTAATTGGTTTTAAATCAAACGCAATTCTTCCAAATACAAGGAAAATAATAACCCACCACAATAATCCATAGAACACTCCAGGCAATACACCTGTAAATTTTTTTCCTATAAAGAAAAAGATGAATGCAATGACGATTGAAATAATACCAATACAAAAAATAGATAATATGACCTCAATGTAAAAATTAGCCCATTTTCCAAGAGGAATTTTTTCTAATACAAATGTTGGACCGATTTGTGTGAAATCAAAAAAACTTAGTACGAAAGATACTGTTGACCAAAATATTCCACCGAAAAATCCGATACTTGCAATCTTATTAAAATTCATTGCACCTTTTGCATAATCCGGACTTTGTCCTTGATCTGTTACACCGCCTTGGTTTTTGCCTTGATCTTGTTGTTTTTCATCTTTTTCACCTTGAGCTTGAATATTTCCTTTATCCATGTATCATGACCCTTTCCATACATTGCTAATTATCTTATTGTAGTATGTCCAAGTGATATTCTTTCATGTGAATAGAATGGTTATAAGAATATTAAAAATATTAAAACTTACTTATACTTGCACCATTATTGTTATTCCATTTACAATAGATTCAAATAGAAATATTTATGTAGTAAAAAATGAATTTAGGTTGGTGCAACATGAAAGAGAAAGAAAGAGCAATTTATGGGGGGCAGGCGATCGTAGAGGGTGTCATGTTTGGTGGTAAAAAACACACTGTATCGGCAATCCGAAGAAATGATCACTCTATTCAGTATTTCGAAGAACCAATTCAAACGAATCCTACGATGCAAAAACTAAAGAAAGTTCCATTCGTACGAGGAGTTGTTGCGATTATTCAAGCTAGTATTAATGGATCAAAGCATTTAAACTTTTCAACAGAACGATATGGAATTGATCCAAATGATGATGAACAAGTTGCTTTAGAACGTGAGAACCAAAAAAGTACGATTGCTACATATATTGGAATATCTGTATTAGCAGTTTTATCTTTTTTAGTAGGGAAAGTTATCTTTACATTAGTTCCAGTTCTGTTAGCAGCTACACTTAGACCATTTTTCGAGACTGATGTTCAGCAAGTAATTGTAGAAAGTATAATAAAATTACTTTTTTTATTAACCTATATTTATTTAGTTTCCTTAACTCCTTTTATCAAAAGAGTTTTCCAATATCATGGTGCTGAGCATAAAGTGATTAATGCTTTTGAAAATAATGTACCATTAACAGTTGAAGGTGTCAGATCACAATCTAGATTACATTACCGTTGTGGTAGTAGTTTTATTTTATTTACGGTTATTGTTGGGATGTTTATTTATTTCCTAGTTCCAACGAGTCCACTTTGGTTAAGAATAGTAGACAGACTTTTATTAATACCGGTAGTCTTAGGTATTTCGTTTGAAGTTTTACAATTAACGAATAAAGTTCGTCATATTCCAGTACTAAAATGGGTTGGCTACCCAGGATTATGGCTACAATTATTAACAACAAAAGAGCCGTCAGATGATCAAATTGAAGTTTCAATCGCTTCATTTAATCGACTTTTGGAAATAGAAAAAAATACCAAAATATAATTGACAGAATTTTATAAAAAATATCAACTTATTGAATAAAATGTAATAAACTATAAGTAACCTATTTTTTTACAAAACGATTTAAAAATAATTCTTAACATAGGAGGTGCTTAAGTGAATCAAAAAGTGTACACATCAATATTTTACGGAATGATAGCATTAGCACTTTTTGGCTTAATTGCTGAATTGATTAACAATCCAGCAAAATTATTACAAAGAATTTTATTTATTGGATTAATTCTCCTTGTTCTTTATTTTATTTATAGAGTATTTACATCATCTAACAGTCAAAGAAGCCAACAAGACTCCTATAGAAAAGCTGCTAAACAGACTGTAAAAAAATATAATACGCAAAAAACTAGTTCAGTAAAAAAATCGTTTAATAAATCAAAGCCCACTTCAAGGAAAAGTACCTCCAGTCCTTTGCTAAGAAAACGAAATAAAGATTCTAGTCACCTGACCGTAATTGAAGGTGAAAAGGGTAAAAAGAAAGACCGTGCTTCCTATTAGGCACGGTCTTTTAGTCATTATTAGATTGTTCTTCATTCGATTTTTGAATGACCTTTAATGCTTCTATCCTACTCTTATCTTCCTCGAAGAATTGAACTAAGTCACCAATACGATCAATTGCTTCCCAGCTCATATGATGTTCCATTCCTTCGACATCTTGATAAATTAAAGTTTCGTCTAAACCGATAATTCTTAAAAATTGCTCAAGTAAAACATGGCGATATACAAGCCTTTTCCCCATCTTTTTACCTTTTTGAGTTAAAATAAGTCCTCTATACTTTTCATAAATTAAATATTCGTCTTTATCAAGCTTTTGTACCATTTTCGTAACTGATGATGGATGTACTGATAAAGCATCAGCAATATCAGACACGCGTGCATACCCTTTATCTTCAATTAAAAGGTAAATTTGTTCAATATAATCTTCCATACTAGGTGTGGGCATGTTTTTCCTCCAGTTAAGTATTACAAATTAAATAATCCGTTACAAATAAACATCAAATAAAATGATACAACACAAAATACAAAAGTGCAATTAACTCGACTTTTTCAATCTTTACATATATATCATACTATCAAAAAAAAGAAGTGTACCAAATTAGTACACTTTTTTACTTATGTAAAATACTGTATCTCTCCATTTGGAAAATAATATTTAATATAAGCAGATATCGTTTCTTCGATGGATGCTGCTTGATCCGTTTGATACACATATTTCCCTATTCCATATTTACCCCATTTGTATTTTCTTTTCTCTTCATCCATCTCTAATTTTGTATTCGGATATCGCTCAAGAATGACTTTTTTTGCTGGCTTTGTGAAACGATGCTGAATCAGCTCAAATGTCATCTTTTGATTCGCTAAGTCACCAAGTGCTTCTTTTAACCGAATAAATAATTCCTCATAGCCTTCTTCCCAATCTTCATGCATATAAATTGGCGCGACTATAAATCCAAAAGGATATCCTGCATTTGCTACTTTTTTCGCAGCTTCGATCCTCTCATCAAATGAACCAGTGCCTGGCTCAAAATTTTTAATCACATATCTTGAATTAATACTAAATCTAAATGTTGTTTTGCCGTTATGTTTAGCATCCAATAAGTGATCTACATGTGGAAATTTAGTTACGAAACGTAAGCGACCATATTCAGTTTGCCCAATAAATTCGATCGTTTTTTTTAAAGAATGAGTCAAGTAATCGATGCCTACTATATCAGAAGTACATGCAGCCTCAAATCTTGTGATCTCCGGTTTTCTTTCGTTCATATATTTTTCTGCTTGTTCAAAAATTTCTTCTAAATTAACATACACTCTAATATAAGGTTTAGATCCTAATGTTGTTTGTAAATAACAATAATGACAATGTCCCATACATCCCGTAGCCAAAGGTATTGCATATTCAGCAGAAGGCTTTGACGTTTCAAATTTCAATGTTTTACGTAAACCAACTACTAATGTCGATTTTGCAATCCGATATTTCTCTGCGTCAGTATCACCGGGTAAATTTCGGATTTGATTATGTGATGTTGTTTCCCTAATTTCTAAACCCATCTTCTCAAACTTCTCTTTTAATTCTTTTCCTAATGGATATTCCAACGCTTGTGGCTCAAAATAAACGAGCCTAGGTATAAATGGCTTCATATCTGATAATTCCTTTCTACATTTATCTATAGATAGTATGAACCTTACCAAAAAAACAAACGGTCCAAGTATTGGGAATAAAGGTAAAGAAAGGTGATATGCTAATTCTCAGTAAAAAAAGTATGTTCATTTCCACTCCAGGATCCTCGCTTTTTCGTGGGGCATGCGGTGATCCTCCTTAAAAAAAGGTACGTTTGCCTTTAAAAAAATCAAAAAAGAAAGCTTATCCAGCTTTCTTTCCAACACATTCATTATTTTCGAAGATTCCATTCTTCAGTACTATATTTTGATGCAACTAATGCTTGTACTTCTTTTTCTTGGTCATCAGTTAATTCATAAGGAACCAATTCAATATCCAAACCAATTTCAAAACCTTCTTTAAATGCAATATACAATTCATCCATTGATTTTGGTGTATCGCTTTCTGCATTAATCCATGTGGCGCGTTCTAAGAATCTTTTTTTCATTTTGTTTCTAACTTCTTCTGATGAAAAAATATATAGGTCATACAGCATAGTAACATCAATATTTAATGGGATTGAACCGTGCTGTAAGATTGAACCTTTTTGTCTTGTTTGTGCACTTCCAGCAATTTTTTTATCATTAACAACAACTTCATACCAAGATGGAGCGTCGAAGCAAACTGCACTTGATGGTTTTTTTAATTCATCTTTTTCTGCCGCTGTTTTCGGCACAGAGAATGAAGCATCTAAACCTAATAATTTAAAGCCTTCTAATATTCCCATTGAAATGACTTTATAAGCTTCTGTTACTGTTACTGGCATATTTGGATAATCTTCAGGAACAATTACACTATATGTTAATTCCTCATGGTGAAGTACACTTCTACCACCTGTTTGTCTTCTGACAAAATCACCGTTATATTTTTTTAATTGTTCTAAACTGATTTCTTGATTCTTTTGAAAATATCCAATTGTTACTGTTGGATGTTCCCACTCATAAAAACGTAATGTAGGTAAAAAACCTTCTTCGCTTTGCCATTTAATAAGGCATTCGTCTAGAGCCATATTATAACTACCTGATTTTTTTCCACTATTAATAAAATACCACTTTGTCTTTGACATGTTGAAATCTCCTCATACAATACTGAAATTTTTTCTTTTTTTATTAAAGAATCTTGCACAATCTTATTAGAGAATTATAATAAGATAAGTAGGTAATTGAAAGGTGTTGAATAAAATGACTAATTGGTTATTGTTAATTTGGGTTGTCCTAGGTATCATTGTATACACAACAATCATGTATTTCTACCAAAAACGCTTAATAAAAACATTAAACGAGGAAGAATTCCGCTCAGGTATTCGTAAAGCTCAATTAATTGACTTACGAGATCAAGAGGATTTTAAAAACGGACATATTTTAGGTGCACGTAATATTCCTTTTGCTCAATTAAAAATGCGTTCAAAAGAAATTCGTAAAGATCAACCAGTTTATCTGTATGATCAAATGGGTGTTCGTCCTGGACAAGCTGCACGAATTTTACGTAAACAAGGCGTAACAAACCTGTTCCAATTAAAAGGTGGATTTAAGGTTTGGTCTGGTAAAGTAAAAAAAGGTTTATAATTCCAGACTGCCCGCCAAACGCTCGCTTTCTTCGTTGCTTCGCCTGTTTGCGGTGCTCATTACCGTCAAAGGTAACTCCGCTCCTCATCCGACTTTGCGCCTCGAAAGACAAGCGTTTTCAATCAGTCTGTATCTCTTAGTTTTTTACTTTGTGAAACTTTTTGTACTTTGTGGAACTACTACTATTTAAGTAGTAGTTTTTTTATTTTAAACTGTTTAACGTTGTTTAGAAAAAAATCCCTCAAAAATTCTCCGAGGGATTCTAATAAAATTCAACTTACTCTTTATTCGTCTTAGGTTTAGGATATTTTACACCCATCGTATCAACTTTAATAGATTCGATGATGATAGGCGTTTTTGGTTGCTCCTCAGGTGTCGTTTCTGCAGCTTCAACTTTCTTTACGATATCCATTCCTTTTGTCACTTTACCAAATGATGCATACGCACCGTCAAGCTGTGAGGAATCATTTGTCATAATAAAAAATTGACTTCCAGCACTATTCGGATCATCCGTACGTGCCATTGATAAAACTCCTGCAGTATGCAATAAGTTATTTTCAAATCCATTTGAAGTAAACTCTCCATTAATTGTATATCCAGGACCACCTGCTCCAGTACCCTCAGGATCTCCACCTTGAATAACAAAGTCTTTCACAATTCTATGTATTTTAAGTCCGTCATAAAATCCTTTATTTGAAAGCGAAATAAAATTATAGACAGTATTTGGTGCGATATGTGGATACAGCTCCGCTTCAATCACCCCGTAATCCTTAATTGTAATTGTTGCGACTGGTAATTTCTCAGGTTTCTTTGGTTTTGCAACTTGTGAAGATTTTTGATTATCATTTCCACAAGCAGTTAAAATGGTGAACATTAAGACAAAGCAGCAGATTAGAACTGCTTTCATTGATTTTTTAAACATTTCATGTCTCCCTTCTATTTGCTAGTATCATTTTACCAAATCATTAAGCTCTTTTACTAATCAATCTATTATTTACAATTCATTTTATTTTACACTAACAATCACGCAAATAAAAAACTGCTAAACCTTTTCATTGTTTAGCAGTTTTACGATTGTAATTATCCTACTTTCTCTTTTGGTTCTTCTACTTTATTTTTCGCAAATGGGAACCACCAATTCCACTTACCAAACAGTTGCATTAAGCTCGGTACGAGTACTAATCGAACGATGGTAGCGTCTAAGAAAATTGCAATCGCAATCCCAATCCCCATTTGTTTAACTGGAACCATATCTGTGAATGCAAACGCGCCTGTAATAACAATCATGATCGAAGCTGCTGAAGTGATAATTCGACTTGTTGAAACTAAACCTTCTCGTGTCGAATATGTATTATCTCCTGTTTCTTCATATAACTCTTGCATCCTAGACATTAAGAACACTTCATAATCCATACTTAGGCCAAATACTAAACCAAAGACAAATACTGGTAAAATTAGCATAATATCAGATTGCGGTAATCCAAAATTCCCTCCCTGGAATAGCCATGTAATAATGCCAAATGTTGCACTTAAGGAAAGGACGTTCATGATAATCGCTTTGATTGGAATAATAATCGATCTAAATGCGATCATTAATATGATAAATGTACTCACCATGATCACAATTAATCCATATCGAATATTATCAGTAATTTCATCAAATAACTCTTGTTCAAATTTAACCTGCCCACCATTCGTCATTTGGAATCCTTCAATTTTACCTTTGTATTTCTTTTCAATATCTCTTACCCATTGCTTCCCTTTTTCAGACTTCGGATCAGAGTTTAGAAATACTTGTATGAAGGTCTTATCCTTTTGAATATATGCATTTACAGCTGGCTGAAGCTTTGTTGCATTAGGTGATTTTAAAGCAGGTAAAAGTTGAGCAGCATTCATATTAACAGCATTGAACACACTTCTTACTTTTAAAACGTCTGAATCATTTTCAAATTCCTGTTGAACTTTTTCTAATGATGTTAAATTATCATTCATCAATATATCTTCATCCGAATCTAAAACGACTACAACTGACCCATGATTTAATGCATCAGGAAGAAATTCCTTTTGATACTTCTCGTAATTAATTCTAGAGGGTTCATGTTTTGGAAGTGCATCAATAGTTGGGATGTTTAAATGAACATCTCGAATTGGAATGACAAATATCCCTAATATGATTAATGAAGTAAGTGCCATGATGATTGGTCTCTTCATTACAAACTGCGCAAATTTCCTCCAAATTGCTTGTTGTTGATCTTGACTGCGGTTTGCGATCCACTTTAACGTACCTTTATTAATATTTCTTCCTAAAGCAGAAAGTACTGCAGGTAATAGTGTTAACGATAAAAATAAACTAACTAAAACGACTACAGCACCACTAATTGCAACACTTCTAAATAAATCGATATTAATGAAATACAGTGCAGATAAACCAATAAACACGCAAATACCTGAAAAGATAATCGCTCTACCTGCAGTTGCAAAAGTGATACTGATTGCTTCTTTTACAGATGTTTTTTGTTCTGAAAGCTCACTTTTGTATCGACTGACAAATAACAAAGCAAAATCGATCGATAAAGCCAAGCCAATCATCGGTGCTACATTTAAGACAAAGATTGATAAATCAACATACTTACCGATATATGCTAGAATACCAAAAGTTGTAAAAATACTAATTAACCCTATTAATATAGGGATTGCTGAAGCAACAAGACTACCAAAAGCAAAGAATAAAACAATAAATGCTATTGGAACCCCAATCATTTCGGCCTTTTTCAAATCTTCTTGACTCGTTTTATTCATTACATCACTAATAATCGTAAAGCCTGTTGTACCAACTTTCACTGATTCATCAGAGTAAGATTCAATTTTTTTAGAAAAATTATTATTCCGGTCAACTAATTTATCATAATCTTTTTCGTTAAATAGAAGAGAAATATAAGCAATATTTTCTTTTTTCATCGTTGGATCGACCATTGGATTCATGAACTGCTTAATATTTTTTTCTTCTTCAATCACTTTTACAATTCTTTCAATATCTTCCTGAAACTCTTTAGCTGTAGCATTCTTTTTTCTCTCAAGTAGAATAATAAGTGAGTCAGGAGATTGTTCAAAATCTCGTTCTAAAATATTTTTAGCTTTTTCATAATCACCAGGTGTTCGAAATCCATCACCCTCTAAGATACCGGGTAGTTGCTTCGCATAAATACTTAAGAAGATTGAAATAACAGCGATTAAGCTAATTAATACAAATCGAAAATGATAAATTCCTCGTCCGACTTTCTTCCAAGCACTATGTTCGTTTACAATACTTTTCATTCTTTCACTCCTTACCTACAAATCCTAACAATATCTTATCAAACTTATTTATATAACTCCTATTATTTACATTTAATTATTTATATTATGAAAATACGCTCAAGAATAAATCTTTTGATTTAAACTTGAGCGCATGTAAGATTAGGTAACAATTATTGCAACTATGATTCCAATTATTGCCCCTACAACTACTTCATATGAAGTATGTCCGACCAATTCGTTTAAAGCTTTATAATTTTTTATTCTGCCGTGAAAAAAGTCATTAAGTATTTTTGCATGCTTACTAACCGCAAGACGCACACCTGAAGCATCATACATAATAATCGTAGCAAAAATTGCTGCCATCGCGAAATCAACACTCTCAAAACCCATCGTTAATCCCACACTTAAAGCTAAACCAGTAACTGTTGAAGAATGAGAACTTGGCATACCACCTGAAGCAAAAAACTTAGATAAATCAAAATCCTTATTTTTCACTAGATGAATAATGACTTTTAAAAACTGAGCAATAAACCATGCTATTACAGCAGAAATCAATGGCTCGTTATGAAGGATAGTCAAGACGAACCCCCTTAAATTTTATTAAATTACCTACTAATTATTATCTTCTTTCAACAATTGTATATTCATAACGTTTCTGAAAGAACGAAATAAATGTTCATTTTCTTCTAATATGTCTATTTGCATTTCTTTTCTATTTAATGACTAAAAATTTCGAAGCAGAATTTAAATAAAGGGCTATGTTAAAGAAGAATGTTTATTTTCATTCCAGGTACTTCGCTTTCCATGGGGCGTGACGACCCTGAGCCTCCGGGTCCACACGATGTGGATCATGCATGCGTTACGACAGGACGTCGTGGTTTTAGCATGCCTACCTTGCTTGGCCTCCGGGGTCTCAAGTTTCCCGCATCTCCCATAGGAGTCTTCGCACCTTCCATTTTTTATTCAAATATTTCTTCTTTTTTTATCAAAAACGCGATGAAACGCTTTCATTTCAGGCGTATTTCCCTTTTCGTTATAATTTTCAAAATTTATTCAAAAAATGGAATTTTTGAAATTGACAATTCATACAATTCTGATAAACTTAGTTGTAATTAAATTCAGAGGATGATGCTCATGAGCCAAACCAACGACTTAAAACCGTTAATCGAGGTCGTGGAATCGTTACTAAATGGTTTAAAATTTGGAACGATTACTTTAGTCGTTCAAGATGGAAAAATTATTCAGGTAGAAAAACAAGAGAAAATACGATTAAAGTAAATGAGATCCTGCTGACTAGAAAAACTAGAGGCAGCTTAAATCTATGTAATCTTTACATCATAGATTTAAGCTGTCTTTTTCTATTTAAAGAGAAATGTTTTGATACATTTTCATATAGAAAGTATTTATATCGATCTTTTCATAAATTTATGACAGAGTATCTTGCTCTTTTTTTATTTTTTTTAATTCATTGGAGGAAGACAAATGAGATTTGAAACATGGAACGAGGAACAACTGCCAAACTTTTCTATTGATAATGATACAAAGGGAGCACTTGAAGTTCTCCAGTGGGCTTATTCTACTTATGGAGATGAATGTATCTACGCCTGTAGCTTTGGCGTGGAGGGAATATTATTAATTGACTTGATCTCAAAAGTAAAACCCAACGCAAAAATTGTTTTTTTGGAGACAGGTTTACATTTTAAAGAAACTTACGAATGTATCGACCGAGTCCAAGCAAAGTATCCATTCTTACAGATTGAAAAAAAACTTCCTAGCCTTACTTTAGATGAACAAGCAAACATACATGGTGCTGAACTTTGGAAACGGGAACCAAATCAATGTTGCCAAATTCGTAAAATCATCCCATTACAAGAAGCATTAAAGGATGCACCTGCTTGGATCTCAGGTTTACGTAGAGAGCAATCTTCATCTCGTCAAAAAACGAATTTTCTTAATCTAGACAATAAATTCAAATCTATAAAGGTTTGCCCATTAATCCACTGGACTTGGAAGGAAGTTTGGAGATATGTGTATTATCAAAACCTTCCATATAATCCGCTTCACGACGTAGGTTATCCAAGTATTGGTTGTGAGGTTTGTACTTTACCAGCTTCTAATTCGTCTGATAGCCGCTCAGGTCGTTGGTCAGGTACAAGTAAAACCGAATGTGGCTTACACGACTAAACCATTCTTCTATCTCAATTTGCATCGTCTTTTTTCTTTAATATATGAAACTATCACATTAGAAAATTTAAGGAGTGTCTAGAATATGAGTTTACCGGCACATGGTGGAACATTAATTAATCGATTTGATTCAACCGTTTTAACAAATGAAATTTCCCACGAGATTCCTTTAGATCTCATCGGGATTAGTGACTTAGAGTTAATTGGAAATGGTGCATATAGCCCATTAACTGGTTTTCTAGGCAAAGATGATTATGAACATGTTGTTAGTTCAATGAGATTAAAAAATGGCGCTGTCTGGAGTATCCCGATTACCCTTCCTATTTCGAAGTTATCTGCTAAATATCTTCAAATCGGTGATGTAGCAAAGCTCATTTGGGAAAATGAAGTATATGGAATCATTAAAATTGAAGATATTTATACACCTAATAAATTAGCTGAAGCACAATTCGTTTATGGAACAACGGATCATGAGCATCCAGGGGTAGCTAAATTGTATTCCCGTGGCGATGTTTATATCGGTGGAGAGGTTACTGTTACTAAGCAGTTGAACAGAAACGATTTTTCCGAACATTATTTAACACCAATTGAAACTCGGGAAAAATTTGCAGCATTAAACTGGAAAAAGATTGTTGGTTTCCAAACTCGAAATCCTGTTCATAGGGCACATGAATATATTCAAAAAAGCGCATTAGAAATCGTTGATGGTCTGTTTTTGAATCCATTAGTTGGAGAAACAAAATCAGATGACATTCCTGCAGATGTAAGAATGAAAAGTTATAAAGTTTTGCTAGACAACTATTATCCAGCTAACCGTGTATTCTTAGCAGTTTTCCCTGCCGCTATGCGCTACGCAGGCCCACGCGAGGCAATTTTCCATGCAATCGTCAGAAAAAATTATGGGTGCACTCACTTTATTGTTGGACGTGATCATGCAGGAGTTGGAAATTATTACGGAACTTATGATGCTCAAAAAATCTTCCAACGGTTTACAGCTGATGATTTAGGAATTAATCTCCTATTTTTCGAAAATAGTTTTTACTGCTCAAAATGTGAAAATATGGGTTCAACAAAAACTTGTCCTCATAGTAGCGAGCATCATATTACCCTTTCTGGAACGAAAGTACGAGAAATGCTAAAAAACGGTGAAATTCCTCCAACTGCTTTTAGCCGAAAAGAAGTAGTTGAAGTATTAATTGAAGGAATACGTGAAGCAGCATCGATTTCAGTTGAATAGGAGAAAAACAACATGTCTAAAAATATTGTTTGGCATCAAGCCAGTATTACGAAGCAAGATCGACGTCAAAAAAACAATCATCATAGCTGTATCCTATGGTTTACCGGTTTATCAGCATCTGGAAAATCTACGATTGCAAATGAAATAGCAAAAGCATTGTTTCAACAAAATGTGCAGCAATATGTTTTAGATGGTGATAATATTCGCCACGGATTAAATAATGATCTTGGATTTACAGATCGTGATCGAACCGAAAATATTCGCCGAATTGGAGAAGTAGCTAAGTTATTTGTCGATGATGGGCAAATTGTACTTACTGCCTTTATCTCCCCATTTCAAGCTGATCGAGATCTTGTTCGATCAATTGTTGAAAAAGATGAATTTATTGAAGTTTATGTTGAGTGCTCAGTTGAAACTTGTGAAAACAGAGACCCAAAGGGACTTTATAAAAAAGCAAAAAGTGGTGAAATTCAACATTTCACAGGTATAAGCTCCCCTTATGAAGCACCAAATCGTCCGGAAATCACTTTAAATACAGACACACTTTCGATTGAACAATGTGTTGAAACAGTACTTCAATATTTAAAAGTTCAAAATTATATCAAATAAGGAGATGTGTTAATGAGTACTGAAAAAGTATGGAAAGACAATCCGAAGTTAAACGAAACTGAAAAAAAGAAGCTAGTAAAAGATGGATTAAAAATTTATGACGACATTCCTTATTACGCTAAGAATGGTTTTGAATCGATCCCAAAAGATCAATGGGATTTATTTAAATGGGCAGGATGTTATCTACAAAAACCAAAAGAAGCAGGTTACTTTATGATGCGTGTAAATGTTCCTTCTGGCATATTATCGCATGATCAACTAGTCGTATTAGCTGAAATTGCCCGGGATTATGGTCGCGATGTTTATGATATTACAACCCGCCAAGCCATTCAGTTTCATTGGTTAACAATTGAACAGATTCCAGATATCTTATCGCGACTTGAAAAGGTTAGTCTTTCTAGTGCAGGTGCTTGTGGAGATATAACACGTAATATTGTTGGTAATCCATTGGCTGGTATTGATCCGAATGAATTATTCGATACAACACCAATCGTAAAAGAAATATATGAATTCTTCCAATTTAATGAAGATTTTTCGAATCTTCCAAGAAAATATAAAATGTCAATTAGTACAAATACTAGTAATGCTTCTAATGCTGAGATTAATTGTATTTCATTTGTTCCAGCTATTAAAGAAATTGATGGTCTCAAAACAGCTGGTTTCCATTTAAAAGTTGGCGGTGGATTATCTGCTGCACCACATTTAGCACAAACACTTGATGTATTTGTTTTACCACATCAGGTAAAGGAAGTTGCAATTGCAGTTACAACGATTTTTAGAGATTTTGGTTACCGTGAAAAACGTCATCACTCCCGTTTAAAGTTTTTAGTAGCAGATTGGGGAGTTGGAAAATTTAAAGATGTACTACAAGAATATACAGGTGAACTATTAACAAAAGGAACTGGATTTGATGAGTCCTGGAATGCAGGTTATTTTTACGGTGTACATCCGCAAAAGCAAGATGGTTTAAACTATGTCGGATTAAGTATCCCAGTTGGAAGATTACATTCTGAGGAAGTTTTCGAGTTAGCAAGAATTGTAAAGAAATATGGAAATGGAGAAATCAGAAACTGTAATTCACAAAATTTAATTTTACCAAATATCCCAACTGCAAATATCAATGAATTACTTGAAGAACCTTTACTAAAAAAATTCACTCCAATTCCGCCTAAGTTCATTGGTTATTCTGTGGCGTGTACAGGGAATGAATATTGCAATCTAGCATTAGTAGAAACAAAAGCTCGTATGAAAGATACTGCTACTTACTTAGATGAAAAAGTTTCACTTGATGTTCCAGTTCGGATTCATATGGTTGGTTGCCCGAACTCATGTGGTCAAAGAGCAATCGCTGATATCGGCCTACAAGGTATCAAAGCTCGAAATGACAAAAAAGAATTAGTTGAAGCATTTGAGATCTATGTAGGTGGAACTTTAGCAAACGGTGGAAAATTAAACGAAAAACTAAAAGGAAAAGTGGAATCCCCTTCCCTTCATCTTGTTTTAGAAAAATTCTTACAGCATTTTCAAGAGAATAAATTACCTTCTGAACCATACTTAGATTATGTAGCCAGAGTTGGTATTGAGGAATTACAAAATCATTTAACGACAATTCTTGAAACAGTTAAAGCATCTTAAAGAAAGTCGGTGGCCTATGTTTTTATATCGTTTTGAGGCGCAAATAGAAAATCGAACTGTACCGATAGTCATTCTAGCAAATGATGATGAAAAAGCATTTAAGCTCGTTGATACCGAGCTTGAGAAATTTTATGTAAAGAAACCTGACGTTAAGGATTTACTAATGTATGAAAAAAAGAGAGTTAGTCAAAGTGGTGGTTTTGTCCTAGATATTGAGGTTTTAAGTAAACGATGATGATGAGGTGTATGGAATGATTGGAAAAGTTTATTTAGTTGGCGCTGGACCAGGTGATGCTGATCTAATTACTGTAAAAGGTCTAAAATGCATTCAAAATGCTGATGTCATTTTATATGACCGTTTAGTGAATAAAGAACTGCTAGAGTATGCAAAAGAATCAGTAGAATTAATCTACGCAGGTAAACTACCAAACTACCATGCATTAAAGCAAGAAACAATTAATGCTTTCTTAGTTAAATATGCTAAAAAAGGTAAAAATGTTGTACGTTTAAAAGGTGGCGATCCTTTTATTTTTGGGCGAGGTGGTGAAGAAGCCGCTTATCTTGTTGAGCGCGGAGTTCCATTCGAAATCGTTCCAGGGATTACATCTGGTATAGCAGCACCAGCTTATGCAGGTATCCCAGTAACACATCGTGATTTTAGTAGTTCCTTTGCATTTGTAACTGGGCATTGTAAGGAAGATGATACTGTTAAATGGGAAGCATTAGCCAAAGGGATTGACACGCTTGCAATCTATATGGGGGTAAGTAATTTACCATATATTCGTCATCAACTTTTATCAAATGGGAAACATCAGGATACACCTGTAGCTCTCATCCACTATGGTACAACAGAACAACAGAAAACTGTGACATGTACTTTAAAAGACGTACTATCAGTTGCTGAAAAAGAAAAAATAAGTAACCCAAGTATGATTGTCGTTGGTGAAGTCGTAAATTTACATCATCAACTAAAATGGTTCGAATCTAAACAAGATTCAATTGTACGTCCAAATCAAAAAAGTTACTCTAGTATTTAATGACTACTTGTAAGGAGTGATTGAATGGATGCTATTTTATATATTTGTCACGGAAGCCGCGTACAATCTGCAGTCCATTCTGCCATAAACTTTGTTAAAAAAGTGCAAAAACAAATTAATTGTAAAATACAAGAAATTAGTTTTATCGAATTAGCAGAACCCTCTATATATGAGGGACTACATAATTGTATTCAACAGGGAGCAACTTCGATTACGGTCCTCCCTGTTCTACTATTATCAGCCAATCATGCAAAAATCGATATTCCAAAAGAAATTGCAGCATTTCAAAAAAGTTTCCCAAAAGTTACAATCACATTAGGCAATCCAATTGGTGTTCATCAAAATATGATTGAATTAGTGAAGAAACGTATTTATGAAAAAACGATAAAAGTACATCCTCATTCTAAAATTTTATTAGTTGGACGTGGTAGTAGCGACCCACTTACGCAAAATGATTTTTTAAGCATTGCTACATTACTTGAAACTAAATTAAATAGAACTGTCATTCCTGCTTACATGGCCGTGTCGAAACCCTCTTTCGACGACGCTTGGAAACTTCTTCTTACTGAAAAAAATTGTCCGATCATCGTCGTGCCTTATTTATTCTTTTCGGGTACATTGATGAAAGAAATTGCAGAGAAAATTAATAGTCTGCCAGCTTCAATTCAACAGAATTGGATTCTTTGTGAAACGCTTGGATATGATCATTTGATTGCTTCTATTTTTGAAGAAAGATTAATAGAAACAAAGTTAAATCACCCCTTCATTCATGTATAAAAAAGCTCTTGTCTATTCCATATGGAACACAAGAGCTTTTTCTTTTAGACTATTTACTTTCAATTTTCGTTAAATTTACTGGTTGAAACGTCGGGAGAGTTTGTAAAAAACGCCCTATTCTTTTTGTAGCTTCAATTAACTGTTCAAGTGAAGTAGCATACGAACATCGGATAAATCCTTCTCCACAATCTCCAAAAACATTTCCCGGGACAACCGCAACTCTTTCTTTTAACAATAATTGCTCTGCAAATTCTTCAGATGTTAGTCCTGTATTTTGGATTGATGGGAAAACATAGAATGCTCCTCCAGGCAAATGACATGATAAACCATTTTCTTGAAGCGATGAAACAAGATAATTTCTTCGTTGCATATAACTTCTTCTCATTGCTTCTACATCATGTTCACCATTACGAAGTGCTTCAACCGCTGCATGTTGTGACATTGTTGGTGCACACATAATCGCATACTGATGAACCTTTAGCATATGCGAAATGATTTCTGAAGGTGCAGCAACAATCCCTAAACGCCAGCCAGTCATTGCAAACGTTTTAGAAAAACCAGAAATTAAAATTGTATGATCTCTCATACCATCTATCTTTGCAAAACTAGTATATTCCCCATCATAAACAAGCTCTGCATAAATTTCATCAGAAATGACAATTAAATTATGTTTTTTAACAAATATTGCTAAATCCTCAAGTAATTCCTTTTCAAGTAATGTACCAGTAGGATTATTAGGATTACAAAGTAAAATTGCTTTTGTCTTTGGTGTTATCTTTTTCTTTAAAGCTTGAAGATTAATTTTAAACTCTTCTTCACCAGTTGTTGCCAAATGAACAGGTACACCGCCTGCTAATGAAACTAATGGTGCATATGATACGAAACAAGGATCAATAACGATCACTTCATCACCCGGATTTAAAATCGTTCGTAACGCTATATCAATCCCTTGGCTTGCACCAACTGTGATGATTAGCTCCTCGTTCGGATCATAGTGTACATCAAACTTCTTAGAGAAATAGCGACTGACCTCATCTCGTAATTCAAATAAACCAGCATTTGATGTATACGCTGTATGTCCTGTTTCTAACGAATAAATACTTGCCTCACGTACATTCCAAGGCGTGACAAAATCAGGCTCCCCTACTCCTAAGGAAATAACATTATCCATGCTAGCAGCTAAATCAAAAAATTTACGAATCCCCGAAGGTTGAAGTGTTGTGACTGTATTAGATAAGGTAAATTTACTCATGGCGTGATCACCATACGCTTATCATTTTGTTTCTGTCCATAAACAATACTGTCATGTTTATATCGTTTTAAGATAAAGTGCGTTGTAGTGGATAAAATTGATTCTAAGGTTGATAGTTTTTGAGATACAAATGAAGCAATTGAAGTCATTGTTTTACCTTCAACAACAACTGACAAGTCATATGTCCCTGACATTAAATAAACTGATTTTACTTCAGGATATAAATATATTTTTTCAGCAATTTCATCAAAGCCTACTCCTCTTTTTGGAGCTACTTTTACATCGATCATTGCCGTTATACTTTCTTGAACAGGAACTTTACCCCAATCAATCAGTGTAATATATTGTAAAATTACACGATCGTTTTCAAACTTTTTAAGAATCTCAACGACTTCTTCTTCTGACATTTGAATCATTTTTGCTAATACGTCATTACTTAATCGACCATTTTGTTCAATACACTGAAGTAATTGAATTTCTTTATCTGTCATTTTCATAAGCTCCTTATGCATTCCATTTAATCATGGAATTTCTGCTGATGTTATACTCTTCATCTATATTTAATTATTTTACTTAGATGACACTTTTGGGAAGAATTCTTCATAAATTACTTGTACTGCTTTTTTCTCGTCACTTGCTTTTACACCAAACATCATACTAACTTCAGATGACCCTTGATTAATCATTTCAATATTGATGCTTGCATTTGCAAGGGCTTTACTGGCGCGTGCCGTAGTCCCAACATTATGGCGCATTCCTTCACCAACTAACATGATTAAAGCAAGATCTCTTTCAATAACCACATGATCAACATGAAGTTCGTCCTGTATACGGTTGATAATTTGATTTTCAATCGTAGATGTTAATTGATTTTGCCTAATAACAATTGAAATATCATCTATTCCACTTGGTTGGTGTTCATATGAAATATGAAAGTCTTCTAAGATTTGTAGGATTTTTCGCCCAAACCCAACTTCTCTATTCATTAAATACTTACTTATATAAATACTACAAAATCCATTGTCACTGGCTACACCAACTAATGGACCATTCGTTAACTTTCTTTCTTTTACAATAACTGTCCCGGGAGCCGTTGGATTGTTTGTATTTTTAATATTAACCGGAATGCCTGCTTGAAAAGCAGGAATTAGTGCTTCGTCATGGAATACATTGAAACCAGCGTAAGATAACTCCCTCATTTCACGATACGTTAATTCTTTAATCTCTTTTGGCTCTTGAATGATAGAAGGATTCACTGAATACACTGCATCCACATCGGTAAAATTTTCATATAAGCTAGCTTTAACTCCATTGGCAATAACAGAACCAGTAATATCTGAACCACTTCTTGAAAAAGTGACAATATCTCCATCTTCTGAATACCCGAAGAAACCAGGAAAAATGACAATACCTTTTTTATTGCGAAGTTCATGTAACAAAAGATAACTTTTTGGTAAGACTTGTGCATGACCAGGTTCATTAGTTACAAATAAACCACCATCTTTTGGATTGATATATTCTGCGTCAATTTCTTTCATTTGAAAATAATTCGCTACTAACCTAGCACAATTATCTTCACCACACGCCATTACAGCATCCATATATTTTGCATGATTTTCCTTTGAACTGGATAGAGCACCTTCTATATTTAATGAAATCTCATCAATTATGTCAGATGATAAACACAAGCCATTTGCAATTTCAGAATATCTTTCAATGATCTGACTATATTCTATCGAATAGTCTTCACCATTGATTGATTTTCTCCCACAAGTAATTAAGAGATCAGTTATTTTAATGTCATCCGGATATCTTTTTCCAGGTGCTGAAACCACAATAATTTTACGTTCTTTATCTGAAACCACAATCTGAAAAACTTTTTCAATTTGTTCCCAAGTGGCTAATGATGAACCACCAAATTTTGCGATTTTCATTCTTAACGTCTCCCAATTATGTTAATTTTCTGTTAAATAATGCTACAATTATCCCTCTAATCTGAAAAAAAATCAATAATTTATTGGAAAAACATAGTATGTTAAAATAGAATTTTTTAATCTATCATTTATTAAGGAAGAAAGAAAATACATTACTCTTTAATATCACTACTATTCACTAAGGAGGAATCGGCTTTCTTTCTAACGAAGTTTCATTAATATATGAAAAAATAGGAATGAAGAAAGGAAAAGAAAATATGAAAAAAATATTTTTATTTATTGTCATATTCCTCTTTAGCTTGTCGGCTTGTAATAAAGATCATAATATAAAAGATGATCAAAAATTCACTTCATTCAAGCAATCAAAGCATAATGATATACCTGATCATTTTAAAGATAAAACTATTCAATTTGAGATGAAGATTGAACCAGCTTCATTTGATAAAAGAACGAAACATATTCCCCTTGTTATTAGGAATAATGGAGATTCAATTCTTTACGGAACACCATATGAACTAGAAGTTTTTCAAGAAGATAAATGGAGAAAAATTCCTTTTCAAGATAATATAGCTTTTACTATGATCGGCATAATTTTAGATAAAGGGAAGACAGATAATAGTGAAATTGGATTAGATACAGATAATTTAAAATATAATGTACACCCTGGTTATTACCGTATTGTAAAAGAGTTTTCTATAGGTAACGGTACTGGGGAAAAAATTAAATTATCTTCTATATTTCAATTAAAATAAAAAAACGTTCCCTCAAAAAAGGGAACGATTTTATTTATGCTTTTTGGTAACGTAATACTGGCTTACGAGCAGCTAACGTTTCATCAAGACGACTTACAACAGTAGTATGTGGAGCCTCTTGAACGATTTCTGGATTTTCTTCAGCTTCCTTCGCAATCGCAATCATTGTATCAATGAATGAATCTAATGTTTCTTTCGATTCTGTTTCAGTTGGTTCAATCATAATACATTCTTCCACGTTTAATGGGAAGTAGATTGTTGGTGGGTGATATCCAAAGTCTAATAGACGTTTTGCGATATCTAATGTACGTACGCCCAATTTCTTTTGACGTTTGCCACTCATTACGAACTCATGCTTACAATGACGATCGAATGGTAGATCAAAGTATGGTTCTAATCTACGCATCATATAGTTTGCATTTAATACCGCATCTTCTGTTACTTGTTTTAATCCTTCTGGACCCATTGAACGAATATAAGTGTATGCTCTTACATTAATTCCGAAGTTTCCGTAGAAAGGTTTAACTCGACCAATTGTTTCTGGACGATCAGAATTTAAAACATACTCATCTCCAACTTTTTCAACGATTGGTGCAGGTAAATATGGAATTAAATCTGCTTTTACTCCAACAGGACCTGAACCAGGACCGCCACCACCGTGTGGACCTGTAAACGTTTTATGAAGATTTAAATGTACTACGTCAAATCCCATATCGCCAGGACGAGCTTTACTTAATACAGCGTTTAGGTTTGCGCCGTCATAATAAACTTTACCGCCTGCAGCATGGATTATCTCTGCAATTTCATAAATGTCTTCTTCAAAAAGTCCTAGTGTATTTGGATTTGTAAGCATTAATGCTGCTACATTTTCATCAACTACACGACGTAAATCGTCTAAGTCTACTAAACCTTTTTCATTTGATTTAACTGTAATTGTTTCAAATCCCGCAACAGTTGCAGAAGCTGGATTTGTACCATGAGCTGAGTCAGGTACGATTACTTTTGTACGATTGAAATCTCCACGACTTTCGTGATAAGCACGGATAATCATTAATCCAGTCCACTCACCATGTGCACCAGCTGCTGGTTGTAACGTTACTTCATCCATACCAGTGATTTCCTTAAGTTCTTGTTGCAACTCATGCATTAATTCAAGAGCTCCCTGAACTGTGTATTCATCTTGAAGTGGATGAATATGAGCGAAACCAGGAAAGCGGGCTACAGCTTCATTAATTTTTGGATTGTATTTCATCGTACAAGAACCAAGTGGATAGAAACCAGAGTCCAATCCATGATTACGTTTAGAAAGTGCTGTATAATGACGCATTAAATCTAATTCAGATACTTCTGGTAGATTTGCTTTTTCTTTTCGAATATAAGTCGCTGGAATAACATCTTCAATATTAATGTCTTCAACATCCATTACTGGAAGACTATAAGCAATACGACCTTCTTTACTCATCTCAAAAACTAACGGTTGATCCTTCAGCATGTTGCATCCCCTTTCCGTCTACTAATAATGCTAGCTCTTCTACAAATGTATCAATATGTTGTTTAGAACGTAGTTCAGTTACAGCGATTAACATATGATTTTCCATAGCAGGTTCAACTTTTGCTAAATCGTAACCACCGATAATTTTCTTCGTAAATAATTCTTTATTAATTTCTGACACATTTTGTTTTACATCAATTACTAGCTCGTTAAATGCAGCACCTTCAAAAACAACAGAAATGCCACTTTCAGCTAATTTCTTTTTCATATATTGAGTGCGTTGTATATTTTGTGTTGCCATTTCAACTGCACCATATTTACCAAGTGCTGTCATTGCAACTGAAGCTGCTAATGCATTTAAAGCTTGGTTTGAACAAATATTAGAAGTCGCTTTATCACGACGGATATGTTGTTCACGTGCCTGAAGTGTTAATACAAAACCACGACGGCCTTCACCATCAACTGTCTGACCAACTAAACGACCAGGCATTTTACGCATTAATTTTGTTGTCGTAGCAAAATAACCACAGTGTGGTCCACCAAATTGAGTAGGGATACCAAATGTTTGAGCATCTCCTGCAACAATATCAGCACCAAATTCACCTGGAGGAGTTAATGCAGCTAATGCTAATGGATTACTTGATACAACAAATAAGCTTTTTCCAGTATGAGCAACTGGTTCAATTTCATCTAATGCCTCAATTTGTCCATAGAAGTTAGGGTATTGTACAACAACACACGCTACGTTATCGTTCATTTCATTTTTTAGCTCTTCGATATCAGTTTTTCCATCTTTCAAACCAATTTCAACAACCTCTAAGTGTTGACCTTTAGCATAAGATAAAATAACTTCACGTGACTGCGGATGAACAGCTTTTGAAACTAAAATTCGTTTTTTACCAGTATGACCGGCTGCTAAAGTAGTCGCTTCTGCAAGAGAAGTTCCTCCATCATACATAGAAGAGTTTGCAACATCCATTCCAGTTAATTCACAAATCATTGTTTGGAATTCAAAAATTGCTTGAAGCTCACCTTGTGAGATTTCAGGTTGATATGGAGTGTATGCAGTATAAAACTCTGAACGAGAAATTACATGATCAACAACTGTAGGTAGGTAGTGATCATATACGCCAGCACCTAAGAATGATACATATTCTCTTAAATTCGCATTTTTATTAGCTAATCCACTAAGCTCTTGTAATAAATCAGATTCAGATTTTGCTTTTTTAATATTTAGTAATCCATTAAAACGCACATTTTCAGGAATATCACTAAATAGTTCATCAACTGAAGAAACACCAACTGTTTTTAACATCTCTTGACGGTCTTGCTCTGTCATTGGTAAATAACGATGCATTAAGGTAATCCCCTTTCTCCCCCTAGTTACTTCTTCTCTCTTTTATAAAATGGTGTAGAAACTACAACCGCTTTTAATTTTTTATTTCTAATTTCAACTTCAATTTCAGTACCTAAGCTTGAATATTCTGTTTTAACTAACGCAAGTCCAATATTGCGTTTTAATGTTGGAGATTGTGTACCACTTGTTACCTCTCCAATATTTTCCCCATCCTTATATACAGGATAATGAGATCTTGGAATTCCTTTATCAATCATTTCGATTCCTACTAATTTACGAGGAACGCCTTGTTCTTTTTGAGTTTTCAGAACTTCTTTACCGAAGAAATCTTCTTCTTTATTTAACTTCACTGCAAAGCCGATTCCAGCTTCTAGTGGAGTGATATCTTTTGAAAGTTCTTGTCCATATAGTGCTAACGTTGCTTCAAAGCGCAGTGTATCACGTGAACCTAATCCACAAGGTTTTAATCCGTCTTCTTTACCAGCTTCAAGTAGAATATTCCAAAGCTTAGCAGCATCAACGGCTGGACAGTAAAGTTCAAAACCATCTTCACCTGTGTATCCAGTACGTGAAACTAATGCTTCTACATCACTAATTTGGACATTATTTTTAAAAGTAAAATACTTAATTTCGGAAACATTAATTGATGTAAGTCGTTGTAAAATTTCAACTGCCTTTGGACCTTGTAGAGCCAATTGTGCAATTTCATCACTTTTGTTTACAACTTTTACATCACCTTCAACGTGTGAGTGTAACCATTCAAAATCTTTTTCGATATTAGACGCATTGACAACTAATAAATAATGTTCATCGCTAAATTTATAGATTAGTAAATCATCTACAGTTCCAGCATCTTCATAGCACATTGCACTATATAATGCACCTTCTTCTTTTAGCTTTGAAACATCATTTGTCATCATTTTTTGTAAATATTTAAGACTATCTTTACCAGTTACTTCAATTTCTCCCATGTGAGAAACATCGAATAAACCAGCCGCTGTTCGAACAGCTTCATGTTCTTCTTTAATGCTCGAGAATTGCACTGGTAGCTCCCAGCCACCAAAATCAATTGTTTTACCACCTAAAACTTTGTACTCTTCATACAAAGGTGTACGTAATAAAGTCGTCATGTAGTCTTCTCCCCCTTATCTACATGCTAGCATGATGGAAAACTAAATTAATAGTTCGTCCAGCTAAACAATTAAATAATTTACATAATTTGTCTTTTTTCGGAAAAACTAGTAGAAAACAAAAAATTATTATTAAACAATATTAGTTTACTGTTAAATCAAAAGAATCTAATTCTTTGATTTATAAAAACTTATAAGAATTTTCTTTTTTTCTACACTCTTATCCTAACACTAAACGACAGTTTTCATCAATAACGAAGTGAAATTTTATCAAAAGAAAATTACGAACGTTACACAATCTATTTTACTATAATGTTCATTATTTACCAATAATAAAATGAAATAGGTGAGAAAAAAATGTCAATAGAGATTAAATTCCATACAGAATGGCAAAATGAGTTCTTAGAAAAGCTTGAGAATGATGGACCTTGGTCAAATTGGGAAAACTATAAGCTCGCCTATCATACGAGTACAAAGCTAGCAGTCCCATCATTTACGGGTATGATCGCACCATCTCATTTGCCTAATTTAACACCATTACCACATCAATTAGAGGTTGCTACAACAGTCATTGAAAAAATGAATGGTAAAGCAATACTTGCAGATGAAGTTGGGTTAGGAAAAACAGTTGAAGCAGGCTTGATCTTAAAAGAATATATGATTAGAGGTTTAGTGAATAAAGTATTAATACTAGTACCCGCTTCACTAGTATCACAGTGGACATTTGAATTAAACACTAAGTTTCATATACCTGCCATTGCTCAACAGAAGAAAAACTATGTTTGGGATAACTGTGATGTAGTCGTTTCTTCCATTGATACTGCTAAACGTGCACCACATCGCGAAAAAATATTAGACATAAACTATGATCTAATTATTATCGATGAAGCTCATAAACTAAAAAACAATAAAACAAAAAACTATGAGTTTGTTCAGCATTTGAAGAAAAAATATTGTCTATTACTAACGGCAACACCTGTTCAAAATAGAATTGAAGAGATTTTCCATCTCGTTTCCTTATTAAAACCTGGACATCTCGGAAATAAAACAAGTTTTGAAGAATATTTTTCTGCTAAAAACCGCTCTTTAGAGCATGAAGACTTACTCCGTGAATTAATCGGAAAAGTTATGGTTCGAAACAGAAGACAAGACACAGGAATTGAGTGGACAAAACGAAAAGTTGAAACAGTCCTTATCAATTTCAATGAAGAAGAACAAAAATTATATGATTTAATTGATGAATGGCAAAAATCCCAATATACAGGAGTTAACTCTGCTTTTTCATTTTTAACATTTAAACGAGAAGCATGTAGTAGCCGAGAAGCAGTTTATGTATCCCTAAAAAAAATGCTTCAAAGATTTGAAAAAGAAAATATTGAAGTAAATGATCCATATATCGAAAAAATATTTCATCAAATCAATCAAATCACTTCAAATTCAAAAGCAAATAAAGTAATTGAACTAATCAAGAAAATCGATGATAAAGTGATTATCTTTACTGAATATCGTGCCACTCAATTGTATTTACAATGGTTACTAAAACAAAATGGCATTACTTCTGTACCATTTCGCGGAGGATTTAAAAGAGGTAAAAAAGATTGGATGAAGGAACTATTTAAAAATAGAGTACAAGTTCTAATTGCCACAGAAGCTGGTGGCGAAGGGATTAACTTACAATTTTGTTCCAATATGATAAATTACGACTTACCTTGGAATCCGATGAGACTAGAACAAAGAATTGGACGTATTCATCGACTTGGTCAAACAGAAGACGTATGTATTTATAATTTTGCAACTGTCGGATCAATAGAAGAACATATTTTACGATTACTATATGAAAAAATCCATTTATTTGAGCGAGTAATTGGTGAGCTAGATGATATTCTAACTAGAATTCCTTACAAAGATTTTGAAGCACATATGAACGAAATATTCTTGAATTCAAGTACTGAAGGAGAAATAAAAATAAAAATGGAGAATTTAACTTCCATTATCCAATTACAGCAACATAAACAAGTAGGTGATCAGTATGCAGCAAAGTGAAATACATGACTTTATAGAATACTTTTTTATAAATAATGAATGTGAACTTGTCAAAAAAACACCGACATATTTAGAAATTCAATTAACGGTTGAAATGGATAAAAAGCTCATGAATCGCCCTTTCTATTGGCATTACTTAGAGAAAACAGGCGGTATTCCAAATCCAATGAAATTAACATTTATTACGGACAGTGAAAATGTACCTGAAGATATAAAGGGAGAACAAATCCACTTTGGTTCTCCCCGACTTCATCAAATATTCTCAATTGTAAATGAGCTTGGACAATCAATCAGATTATACGAAAACACGAAAGCACCTATGGGACAACAAATTGCACTTCATCCATGGTTAGCTGTAAATTACCAAGTATCTTTTACATGTGACCATAAGAAAGATTATTTATACTCATACGGAATTCATTTAATCTCAGGAACAATTATTGAAAACTTTCACTCAAAACTTGAAAAAATACCATTCAGTTCAAAAATTCCAGACTTTTGTTACTCGATGTCACCAATAATAAAACCAATAAGTGGTTTAAACAGAATGGAACAATTACTCAGAAGTAAAATTCAAGAAGAAGATGAAACTTGGGCGGAAGAAGCAAAAAATAGATGGAAACATGATTTGGAATTGCTCAATCAATTTTATAAAGATGACGAGGAAAAACCTGAAAACTATCATGTTGAATATAACGCATTAAAGGAATTATACGAACCTGTCATTCACGTCAATTGTACCAATGGCGGCTTATTTTATCTCTCACCAAATACGATGAATCGATTGGCATAAATAAGTAACAAATTCATTACAAGTAAAGAAGGGATTGTCTCATGAGTCTATTTGACAAAGAGACAGCCCCTTCTTTTTTATAGTTTGGCTCTGTTTAATTTAAATGGTGATTTTTGAGCAAATGAGAAGACCACAAAAAAGTGGTCTTGCTTTTCTTTATGCAAATAACGCATGCGTAAGAAATCTTACATCACTACTTTTTAACAGAAAAAAACGACCCAAAATCTGAGTCGTCTTACTACTTATTTATTAATTAACTTATTTAATTGCATAGATGTTACTTTCGTTTGTCTTTTATTGTGTTGAAGTAACTTTTTGAATTCTTCCCTCAATTTCATAATTGAAAGGTTTAGGAAGTGTTTTTACATAATTAATAGTTGCTTGAAGATCATCTGATCCAATTTCTAAATTTGTTGAAAGTTGTCCAATACCATATTTAACATTTCCATACATGTAGTTGTTTACTACTACCGAGTACTCTTTGTTCGGATCAATTTTACTTCCATCTGGTAATAAGATATTTACTACTTTTTTAGTAGAAGAATCCCACGTATATTTAAATCCAGCGATATGGAAATCTAAACCTTTATCAGTAATTTGATTATTTAATACAGTTTCTAAATCTGCACCACTAAGATTTACTTTATTTAATATATTTCCAAACGGTTGAATTGCAAACAAGTCACCGAACGTAACTTCACCAGCGTCAAGCTGTGCTCGTACTCCGCCACCGTTCATCATTGCAAAGTCAGCGTTCATCGCATATTTCATTCCATCTGCAATTAAATTACCAAGCGCAATATCACCATTCATTTCTGTAGATGGATACCCCTTTGGTAAGGTCTGCATAGAATCACCAACGATTTCCGCTTTTATTGGTGCAATTAAATCTTCATATTTTTTCATAATCGCAGAAACCGTAGAATCTGGTGTATAGTCTTTTTGGTAAACTGTTACTACTTCTGCTTCTTTCTTAACGATTTCACCTGTCACTGCATCTAACTCTAAGTCAACATCTGAAAATGCAGATCCATAAGAATAAGCTTGGACGATTAATTTATTATCTACTTCTTTATCAACAAATACATGATTATGAGCTGCAAAAATTACATCAACCTCATCATCAACTTTTTCGGCAATGTCAGTTGCATCAAATAAATCCGTTTTACCCGTTTGAAGTGTAGGATTATGTGCTAGTACTACAATTGCTTCAATGCCTTGTTGTTTTAAAATTTCTGTATAATGGTTAATAGCTTCAACTTCATCACGAATTTCAAGTGTTTCGTTTCCTTTTCGAATGATCATAGATGGTGTTTCCTGTGTTACTACACCGATGAAACCAATCTTTTTACCACCAACCTCTTTTATTGCATAAGGTTGAGTGATTAATTGACCTGTTGAAGTATCATATGCATTGGCAGCAATGACTGGGAAGTTCATTCCATCATATCCTTTAGTTCCCTTTGGATGCTCTCCACCATTAATCATACGCTTTAATTCATTTATACCTTCATCAAATTCGTGGTTTCCAACTGTACCTACATCAAAGCCCATAGCCTCCATAACTTCAACGGTTGGTTCGTCTTGGAATAAAGCAGAAATTAGTGGACTTCCACCAATCATGTCACCTGCGTGAACTAATAGTGTATTTGGATTAGTAGCTTCACGTTGTTTCATCGCAGCAGCTGTATATTCCATACTTCCTGCTAATACTTCTTGTCCATTAAGCGTAACTTTTGTATCAGTGTCAAGCTGACCATGAAAATCATTTAATCCTAGCAATTGAACTTTAATATTCTCTTTAGGAGCAGTTCCTAAATCTAATTTAAAAATTCCAAAGCCTGCATTATCTGTTTTATTTGTATATGAAATATTACTATTAGGTTTAATAAATTCTTCCGCTCTTGGTGAAGTCGTAAACGTTACATTCACATTTCCGTTAATTGGTGCAATCGACCAGTTACTATCAGCTGTTGGCGTAATTGTTTTCATTTCAGAAATGTAATCCATTAAGATTTGACGATTTTCATCTGCCGAATCAACAACAAGTTCACTTCCTTTAACACCAGGGAAGTTCCCCCCGCCACCTGCACGATAGTTATTTGTAACTACTATGAATTCTTGATTTAAATCTAAAGGTTGACCATTATAAGTTAAATTCAATACACGACTTGTATTATTAACTAAATTCCCATTTACATCATATCTAGCTGGTTTTGTAACATCAATTTGATAGTTAACACCGTCAATTACATCAAAATTATAAACTGGGAAAGATGGGTTTAATAAAGCTTGTTCTTCTGTTTTATTTGGATTAATTTGATTAAATTTACCTGCTGTCATTTCAATCCATTCTTTGACTACTGAACCTTTTACTTTAACCGCTTTTAGAGTATTGTCGTAAAGATATAAATCACCAGCACTTCTAATCGTTAGATCACCTTTTTTTATCTCCGTATATTCAGCTACTCCATTACGTCCAGCTTTAAATGGAGCACCTACTGATAAAATTGGTAAGTTTTTATATTCTGGTTTCTTTTCAGCAACATATTTTTCTACAAACCACTTTTGTGCATTTGTTACGACTTGGATTGACGGATCATCTTGTACTAATGAGAAATAGCTATGAATATCATCAGTTGTTGATCCGATAGGTGTATTTACATACTTAACTGTTGCATCATGATTTGGTTTAATTGCATTTACGATTTCTTGATCTGGAGCTACTGTACTTTCTGTTTTTGTTTTACCCGAAACTGGATCTTTAACATCAACCCATACTTCTCTTGTTGAAGATTGAGAGTTTACAACAGACCATTTTCCTTTTTCTTTTTTTAGTGTAAGGTCAATCAAGCCTAATGAACCACCACCATATCCAGCTTGTACTGCAGGTACACCGTTAATTGTACCTTTTGCATTATCTACACCTGGTAATGGTTTTTTATCTGCTCCTAAAAATAAAGCGTCAAGAGTAGCTTCTGTTTTTGCTGGGAATACTTTATGTGTATGAGAAAAAGTAATCGCATCTATACCTGGAACTTCACTTAACGAATAAATAACATCTTCAGTGTTTTCTTTATTCGCACTAAAGCCTGAATGAGTCATAGCTACAATAACATCTGCTCCTTGTTCTCTCATTTCAGGAATGAATTTTTTAGCTGTTTCCACAATATTTTTCGTAATTACTTTACCTTCAAGATTAGCTTTATCCCACTCATTAATTTGTGGTGGGGCAAAACCAATAAAACCTACTTTTATTACATGCTTTTTACCTTGTTCATCAACAATTTTTTTATTCAGTATTTTATAAGGATTAAATTTATTTCGATCATTAGTAGGATTGTTGTCATGGTCATCAACGAAAACGTTTGCATTTATATACGGAAAATTAGCATCCTCATATGCTTCATCTAAGAAATCTAAACCATAATTAAATTCATGATTGCCTAGCGTAGCAATATCATACCCCATTAGGTTCATTGCTTTAAAAACAGGATGAACTTCCCCTTCTTTCAAAGGATCAATTTTAGCCTCGTAAGTTCCTAATGGAGTTCCTTGAATTAAATCACCATTATCGACTAAAACACTATTTTGTACCTCTCCACGAGCTTCTTTTACGAGTGTAGCTGTTTTTGCTAAACCAACTTTTTCATAATTAGCATTCTTATAATAATCGTAATTTAATAGATTCGTATGGATATCTGTCGTTTCCATAATACGAAATTTTACTAAATCCTTCTCATCATTATTTTTTGTAGATAATACATTGACAGGTACAGACTCATTAGGTGAAGCATAAGCTTGTGTACTGAATACTGACATGCTTAATAGAGAAACTGCTAGTGATGCAGATAGTGCTTTCATAGTTGTTGAATTCTGTCTCCTCATTTAAATTCCCCTTAAAATTTTATTAGGATAATTTAATGTTATCCCCTGAATTATTATATAAGGAAAATAGGTTAAACTATGTTTAATTATTCTTAACGTGCTTTCACTTTTTTTAAAGGAGCAATTAAATGAATTTGGACCATTTAACTTATCTTGTTGAGGTTGCGAAAACTAGATCGATTTCGTTATCTGCTAAAAACTTGCATATTTCTGTTTCCGCAATCTCTCAGGCGATAAATAATTTAGAAGAAATATTCGGATTTAGAATTTTTATCCGGTCACGCCACGGTACAATTCCAACACTAGAAGGAGAGAAACTAATTGAAAAATCGTTTAGTTTATTGACACATGCAGAGGAATTAAAGGAGCTTGCTGTAAGCAACAATACTAAGTCTAGTGAAATAACAATAGCTTCTGTACCTGGATTAATTCATTACACAATTAATGTAATTAAAGTGATTAAAGACATAAATCCAGATACTAAAATAAAAGTTTACGGGAAAAATTCACTAGAAATATTGGATGATATAAAAGAAAAAAAATTTCGTTTCGGATTGATTTGGATATATGATGAGTTGTTAATGAAAAATAAGGAATTGGTGTTTGAAATTTTTCATGAAGTAAAAATTACTGTTTGTGTAAGCAAAAATCACACACTTGCCGAATGTAAACAGTTAACGATTGAAGATTTAGCAAAAGAAACATTTGTAGTCCACGATGAACACTATCTTAAATGGTATTATGATGAATTTTTAAAAGACAATACAAATGTATTATTCACTACAAATAATTTAGATAGCATTCGAAGAGCTGTTAGCGAAAATATTGCTATTACGATTGGTGTGGACTTTGTCGTTCAAAATGAACCACTTATTCAGTCTGGTGAAGTTATTTCTATTGAATTATATAATCCTTACCACAGACCTTTTTTTGTTGGTTGTGTCCGTAATGTATTTACCCAATTTACATCAGCTGACAAAAAATATATAAATCAATTAAAAAATGAAATTAAACTTAATAATGAATGAAAAAAATCTTTATTTACAAGAGGTTATAAATATGTTTACACATTTATTTAATACCAGTTCTCCTTAAATTTTAAGGTCGTTTAATCCAAACCTTTTGCCTAGTTTTTATCTAACTCGTCATCTTGTAAGTTAGCAAAAGAAAAAAAGAACTTCGAATAAGAAAAAACATAGGGAGATTTTAGTCTTCCTATGTTTTCATTAATATTATTTATCTGTTTTATTTTGCTTGTTTTTCAAATACTCTGCACGCATTTTTTCAAGTTGCTTCTTTTTATCAACTTTGGCAGGCGTTTGTTTTTCATGAAACTTTGTCACAGCTAACTGACCTTTGTAATCTAATTGATATTTTCCCACTTTGTTCACCTACTTTTCTTGACTTTAAAGAGAATCTATTCAACAAATATAATATAATTCATCGCCAAATGGTATTCATTTCATTGCTAAAATCAAAATAAAATGCCTTGACACTCTGCATTAGCCTCAATAATTTTATTTCTTGTTTCTTCAGCTCTCTTCTAAAGGTCCAATTGTTCGTTAAATAAGGTTTAACATATTAAAACAATCTAAGTCTACGCCATCTTTTAAATCGTTCTTAATAACCATTACTTTCTCGATGATATCATATTTAGGTTTCTGAGGGGAAATAATGTTTATAATGTTTATTTTGCAAAGTCTTTTTACTACTTGTTTTAAAAAATCTACATCCCAAATATTTTTCTCCAAAAAATCACTCCTTGTATTAACTTTTCTACTTATATCTTTCTTATCCAAATATTACTTGATTCAATTAACATGCCATTTAATTCAATAAGAAAATCAACATTATACTTCATAAATATAAAAATATAAGCTAATTTCAAAAAAGAGAATAGGTTTACTTCATAATAAAAAAGACCAAATCATATAAGATTCAGTCTTCTAAATTTCTTAATTTTTATACTTACTTTGTACTTAGAATTTTATTAGCTTAGAAATCAGCTTTTTTTACATACTCTTCTTATTTTTTCGACTTTGAATTTTCTTCATGTATAGTGCAAAGCTCAATGGAAGCATACCGAACATATTTGTTGAAAAAGATTCTTTATTTTCTTCCTTTTCATGTTTCATCATTTCACGCTTCTCTTTTGGTTGATCGATATAATTCATAAACTGCTCAGTCATATATTTAACATAATCATTAGTCTTCAAACTAATCACCTAGCTTTCTATTCACTTACTTCTACTATCTCCTCATCGAAGTGAATTTAAACAGTTAATGATTTCTACGGAAACATCCTTTGATGACTTTTCAGTAACTGAAACGGTGAAATCAGCTTTTTCATAAAAGGATTTTCGACTTATGAATAAGGTATTTAACTCTTCTATTGATCGGTTTACAGCGTTAGGGCGATTTGAATCCTGATGAATTCTTTTATATAACGTTTCAATTGTTGTTTCTAAATAGAATAAAATTCCATTTTGTTTCATGAATACTATATTTTCTGGACGGGTAACGATTCCACCACCTGTTGAAATAATTGAATCTTCATTCGATACCTTTTTTAAAACTTCGGACTCTATTTTACGAAAACCATTTTCACCCTTCTCTTCGAATATCGTTGGTATACTTTTACCTGTATGTGAAACGATTTCTTCATCTAAATCAATGAACTGACAATTCAAAGCTGTTGCTAATTTTTTACCAACTGTTGTTTTACCACAACCCATAAATCCTACTAAATAAATTGATTTCATATTCTCCTCCGACTTAATCAATCCAGCCTGATATTTGATTTTCATTTTTTTTATATTTAAATTGTACTACATGCTTTTTAATTCTCGAATTACTACTAGTTAGTTTAATGAAAAATTCATCACTAGTTGTCGCTTTAATATCCCATATAATTTTTGTATCATTATAATACTTTACAACATTAGATTGAAGTGGAATATTTCCAATTTTCAAATCGTAAATAGCATGGGCATATGTACGTTCTAGTTTATTATGGGTACGACTCAGTTGAATGAATGAGTTATAAGAATGAATAATATCAATTTGTATGAGAAAAAATACGATTAGTAAGTTTACAATTAACACGGTATAAGGTAAATAAACTCCACTTTCATTTAACTTTTTTTCAATTGATAAATAGTCGTATATTTTTTTCAAAAATATTACCATTTAAATCAACTACCTTAACAGTTATTTGATTTTTTCCATTTTTTTTAAATATAATCTTACTTATATTTTGTAAAACAATTTCATGGCCTACTCCTAGTACTTGTCTTCTAACGATGTCACCATATTTTTGATAACTACTCGGTACTTCATATGAATTTTCAAAAATGAGCAATTCTGAATAAACCGTTTGATTACTACTTGTATTAGCTTCTTCTTGAATTTCATTAATAAAGTTATCCCATTCTAAATGATTTAATGAACCCTGTTTATGATTTCGCTTTACAAATGCACTTAAACTTGAAGTAGTGATTGAAATGATCACCATGAATATTACTAACGATAATAACGATTCGATTAAGGTAAAACCATTTTCATTCTGAAATGTCCTCACAGATTTCTCTTTCCTTTGAGCGTTCATACCAACTAACACAAATCTCCCTTTCTGCATGTATTTTTTGATTTACGTTTATTGAAAAGAAAACACCGTTTCTTACGATCGCATTTGTATTAAATTCTTCTCTATTTAGATAATAAGAATGTACTGAATCAGTTAATATATCTTCTGCATTTTTCATCTTGATTGCTTGTTCCTTTTTCTGTAATAAAAGTGTGATTGAAGGTACGATGATCACACAAAAAATAATTAATATATTTAATGAAATGATTGCCTCATAAAATGAAAATCCTCTTTCATTTTTTAACATATGTAAATCGACCACTTCCTAAATAAAACGTAACGATATATTTACTATTTTTATACGTGATAGAAATTGTTCCTGAAGTCGAAATATTTCCATCTAGGTTAAATCTTAATGGGGCTTTAAGTGATAAATAGGTAATGATTAGCTCTGAATCAAATGTTCGCTTCAAAATAGGAGGATTCAGTAAATTGTCTTCGATGATATAACTTCCATTAGAAAAGATAATTCTTGTGGGGAGCTGATGCACTGCTGCATTTCTTTGCGCGAGGAAAATATCATTTTGTAGCATTTGTAAAAATAAGATGATTTTTTGTTCCTCTTCTATTTTTTTAACTTGTATGATTGGAAATACCATTAATAACATTATAATTGAAAGGACTACTAACAACTCTACAAGGGTAAAACCATCTGAGTTTTTTTGAAAGTTTTTAAGGTATAGATACAATGCCAGAATTTTTTTCATAAGTTAAGTCTGAATTATTTTTACATTTATAAGTTGTTATATAACCCTCGTCCTTTAATTCTTGTAAGCTTTCTGGTAATTTTTCATGATCTAATCGATATGCTTCTACGCTTGATTGCACCATTTTTTGTAATGCAGAACAACCTTTGGTCTGAATCGAAGCTTGTTGTTTACCGATATTCGGTATGACTAGTAATAACAAGATAGAAATGATTAATAAAACAACAAGCATTTCTATTAGAGTAAATCCCTTTTCATCCATTTCTTTCCTCCTAAAAACTATTCATTAATTGAAACATCGGAAATAAAATTGCCACATAAATTGATAAAATGCTCGAGGCTATAATTATAAAAATAATAGGTTGTATAAATCTAAGTGAGCGATGGAAGTGTTCTTCCAATGACGTCTTTAAAAAATCGGCATAGTCTCCAAGCTCTACAGCTAGTGTACTGTTATTCATTCCGTGATCTATTACTAAATTTAAATCCCGATGGAATGTTTGATCATTCATTAGAATTCTTTGTAATACTTCACCATTTCGAATTTGATTATATAAAAATTTGGATTTTGTTTTGATAAAAGTTCTACTATCATTGTTTTGCATAATCTTTAATGCTTCTGCAATTGAAAAGCCAGCATGTAATAAAACACTTAATTGCATTGAAAATTCATAGGTGTTTATTGCGAGTAGAAATTGTTTAAATAAGGGGACTCTAATTAATTTCTCCATTTGGCGTATTGGATTTAATTTTTTTAACGATAGAAAATATGAAATGAAAAGAATCAAACC
Organism: Gottfriedia solisilvae; assembly: GCF_002128405.1. GTDB lineage: Bacteria > Bacillota > Bacilli > Bacillales > Bacillaceae_G > Gottfriedia > Gottfriedia solisilvae. Next base: position 333,278 of record NZ_NETJ01000002.1, on the reverse strand, counting down.
GATTACAAAAATCAGACAAACAATGATTGGTAAACGTTTAATGACTTGAAGGTATATATAGGAGAATGAATGATGATCAGTTTGGAATGTAGAAAATAGTATTTCATATTGAGGGATAATAAATATTTGAAAAATGATGAGTATGAAAAGTAAAAAAAGTAAAAGACAGATCGGATATCCCATTACTTTTCGTAAGTAAGCTCTATGTTGAATTTTCTTCAATAACATAAAACTGCCTTCTCTTAGAGCAAATGATAAATCTCCATGTTTTTCAGCAAAGTATAAATATACAATTACATCTGGATGTAACCTCATAGATTTTGCAAATTCAATAAATGAATGACCATTTATCAATAAATGCCTAGAATTAAGAATTGTATTTCTATATGAAGTTGGAAATTGTATAGATAAAAATTCAATAGCTTGTATTAATGGATAGCCTTTTAGTATTAATTCACCTAATATCTTGAGGAGCCGAGCCTGTTCTACCAATGAGAGATTCTTTTTTGAAATTCTGTTAACCATAAAGTAAGCTTCTATCTAATGATTTATAGTCTATATAACCAAGTGCATAACCTTTAATTAATTCATCGTTAATTGTAGATATTTTATACTCCTCAGGTAGACCTTTTATTTCATTCGTTACAGCATTTAAAGCTTGCCCGTACAGTAGCTCGTAAACTCCTAATCTCCTATTTTTGCGATTTGCCAAGCAATTTGGTTGGCATTCATTCTCACAGAAACGACACTTTATTTGTACTAACCGTTGAGAAACAATTGCCACTATTGACTGAAACAATTCTTCTTTCGGGATACCAAGTTCTATCATTCGATATAAAGCACCTTTTGTATTTTTGGAATGAATCGTTGTTAAAACTAGATGACCAGTTAAAGCAGCCCTAACTGCAATTTTAGCTGTCTCTTCATCTCTAATTTCTCCTACCATCACAATATCAGGATCAGATCTTAAAATCGCTTTTAATCCCGATGAGTATGTTAGTCCGGCTTTTTCATTGATCTGCACTTGAAAGTATTCCTCAGATTTACGTTCAACTGGATCTTCAATTGTAATAATATTTCTAGTAAAATCCTTTCTCGCTGCATGTAAAAGGGAATAAAGAGTCGTTGTTTTTCCACAACCAGTTGGTCCAGTAAAGAGCATAAGTCCGTGAGAGTGATGAAGAAGTGATAGGAGTTTTCTAGTAGTTGAAGGAAATAATGAGAGTTTTTCTAATGGTGTAATTTTTTGTTGGGGATGAATTCTAATAACCATTGATTCATCAGAAATAGAAGGCAAGGTTGCTAAACGAAGAGATAATAGGATGTTATTAATATTCACAACATGGATGCCGGTTTGTGGAATTCTTCTTTCGCCAATATCCATACTACCAAGAAATTTTAAATGCATAATCATTCTTTTTGCTTTTTCGCGATCAATTCGTTGAATTAATTTGATATCCCCATCTATACGAAATAACACTTCAACATTTGAATACTTAGGCAACAAATGGATATCGGATGCACCAAAGAGACAAGCTTTTTTTAAAAGTTCTTCGACAATTTGTTCAACTGAGTTCATTTACCATTCTCCTTTCAATTAAACAAATTATAAATTGAAATGGCAAAATGACACAAATCGTTAAAATTGGATATTTAATTAGAAAACTTATTTTTAGTACAAATATTTTAATCAGTTAAAGTTACTTTTTAAAATAATTTACGATAAAACTTGAAAATCACAATTTAAATAGTTAAAGCCAAGTAGGAATACCTCAGAAAAAGTAGCACTCTAGTGTTCACCTTTATAGAAATATCCTAATTGTAATTAGGCAAAATAAAAAACAATGAATTAGCACAGACAGAACAAATTCATTGTTAATTAATATTATTAGTTAAGAAACAAGTTTAATCTTAAATCTGTTGATCTTTTTGTACATTCAAATAAAACTTTTAGCTGTTTTAAAGCTTTTTCCACATCGCCAGTAACCATAATTCTAATCAATTCGATATGAGCCATATTGATTAACTTTGTTAACTCTTCATCAATATGGTAGTTAAAATAATAAAATCTTCTAGCTGAAACATGTAAAGGAGTAATTGCATTTGCAGCATACGGATTTCTTGATGCTTTACTAATTAAGCTATTAAACATTCCGTCGTATTGTACTGAATCTAAAGCATTTTTTTCAATTGTCGCTTTTTCAAATGCATCGGCTATTTCTAAGAGTCTTTTTTTCTCTTCTTCATTCATAAACTTTGTCGCACGTTCAACGATGAGTTTTTCAAGTACTCTTCGTACTTCTAACTGCTGTAACATTTCCTCAACCGTAATTTCTTTAACCATGATGCCTTTTCTAGGTAAAATGACAACCATATTTACAGACTCTAATTTTTTTAATGCTTCTCTTATCGGCATTCGTCCAATATTTAGTTTTTTACTTATTTCATTTTCTGTGATGATTTGGCCCGGTTCTAATTCTAACGATACGATCATGTTTTCTAAAATTTCATAAGCTTTTTCTGCTTGAGAATACTCTTTTTCGATATTCATTATTATACCCCATTCAAAATAACAACTTAATTAAATATTCTTTTATCTTTATATCATATTATATCATAGAGATATGAAGAAAATGGAGCTTTCACCAAAATATTTACGCTAGTAGGCTAGACATTATATCAAATGCCACTAAAAAATTTTTTTAATCAAATGACTTTTTCTTATACCAATATGTATAGAATTTTACAAATGAACGAAAATAATACAGATAAGAATATTATTTACTTCTAAATACATTCAACAATTGTAGTAATACGTTGTTTACAATTGTAACTTTCTTATTTTATAATAATGAATGGGTAGAAATTATTTATGGGGGGATTTAGAATGGATCGTATGTTTCGCGTTCTAGGATTCTGGACAGCTATATTTGCGGTAATGTTCTTAGTTGGTCATATGACTGCTGCTGCATTAATTTTTGCAGTACAAACAGCATTTTTCGTAGTATTAGGCTATCTAAAGCTTTCTGAGCGTATGTACATCTATATCTTTGGCGCATACTTAACTGTGTTCTTTGTAGGATTTACATATTATAGTACTTTCTTATTAGTACCAAGCTTTGGTGAGTAATAAATAAAACCAGTCATTTGACTGGTTTTTTTATTTGTACTCATTTATTGTAAGACATTCTCTCGTTTTTAATTTTTTTGTTTCAGAAAATCCTTTGATCTGTAACAATAATTGAAACGAATCACTTATACCACCTGGCATAATTAATGATTGAATTGCTCGATTATGTTTATATTCATCTGAAAATGGATTCGTTGCTGCATGTTGTACAAGCCAATTTAATATACCAAAATCTAAAAGTGCTTGTCTTTGAGAATTAAAGTATAAATTTTCTAGATGATTCATCTCTGCAAGCCTTCTTAGTTCATCCCAATGAATATGTGTGGTTAAATCCATTTCACCTAAAAATTCAAACACATTTGTTTTCATTTCATGCTGGTAATAGCCCCTCAAGCTTCCTTTCACTCGATGAGGAACATTCCATTCCTCTCTTGTAAAACCATAATCAACAGTCATGATGATTCCATGGTCAAGTACTTCATTTAATCCTTTAAACACTGATTCCATTGCAACAGGAACTTCAACCCTTTGTCCATGTTTTCCAGAAAAATGATGATGCTTAAGAAATTCGAAAAACGTATCATTTTCAATCTCTATAAATTTCTCAATTAATTCATAAGATTCATTATAGGAAATGACAACCTCTAGCCATTTGTTTTGGCAAAATTCAACGACTCTCACGGGTAGAGCATCAAAAAGCTCATTTGAAAAGATCATACCGTTTTGTATTTTACTCAGGTCTGAAATGCTTGCATAGTAATTTACATTTGTATGTTCCGCTAATGTTTTCATTTGTAATGAACGATGATATTTACTTTCATCTACGATTCTATATTCTAAATTAGCATAAATTGTTGGTTCATTTTTTTGGCAATAAGTTAAAAAAGAGTTAGCAAAACGACCATTTCCGGCACCAACTTCAACAAAAATTGGATCAATTACCTCATTTTTTATCAAGCGACAAAAAACTGAGGCAATTACTTCGCCATAAACTGTCCCTACTGAGCTCGTTGTATAAAAATCGCCTTTTCTACCAATTTTTGTATCTGATCTTTGATAATAGCCCTTATCTGAATGATACAAACAAAGTGAAATGAACTCTTCATATGTAATGTAATTTTTTTCACTCTTTTGAATGGCATTTAAAATTATATTTTTCATATTATTCCCTTAGAAAAATGGATTATGTTTTTTCTCTTCTCCAATTGTCGTTGTAGGTCCATGGCCACTACAAACAACAACATCGTCTGGTAGAGACAATAGTTTACTTTTAATACTTTTAATTAATAGCTCGTGGTCACCACCAGTTAAATCCGTTCGACCAATACTTCTTTGGAAAAGTGCATCACCAGAAAATACTGTTCTCAGTTCCTTATTATAAAAAGATATACTTCCTGGAGAATGTCCTGGCGTTTCAAAAACTGAAAATGTAAATTGACCAAATTCCATTTTGCCTTCTTTTTCAATTACATGATCTGCTTCACGAGCAAATATCGTTTGATTTCTTAAAAAAGATGCTGAACCATTTTTTTGGCCATCTGTTAACCAATCAGCTTCATATTTATGGATATAAACGGGTATATTATATTCATCACGCACTTCATCTACAGCCCCAATATGATCAAAATGAGCATGTGTTAGAAGAATTGCTAATGGCTTTAATTTGTTTTCTTCAATAACATTAAAAATGATATCCGCTTCTTCACCTGGATCAAAAATAACAGCTTCTTTTACATCATTACTAACAATATAGCAATTTGTTTGTAGAGGACCTAATGGTAATTGATAAACATTCATGCTTTTACCCTGCTTTCTATTTAATCTAATTAATACTATATCATAATTTTGTTTATGCTTTAGAATTTCAAATAGACAATTGTTAATAAAAGTTTTACAATAATAATGATGTAATAGCAAACAGGGGTTGCTTGAAGAATTTTTTATAGGGGGTTTACAATGGGTACAGTTATTATATTTATTCTAACAGCTATTTTATGTGTTCCTGCATTATTTGGATCTTTAAAGAAGAAAAATTTATTAGGAATCGTATTTTCAGGTCTTACTTTAGTACTTTTCGCATGGTTTGCGATTATGACAATCGTACATAGCGGTTATCCACCAACACATTTATAATATGTATTCGTTTTCTCATATTACATATAAAGAAAACAAATAAACAATGAAAGGCTGACAAATTCGTCAGCCTTTTTTAATTTCATTTAAGTTAATAAGAGATGCAAATAAAATCGGAAAGGTTTCCGCATATATTAAATCAAACATTGAAAGTGGTAAAGGATTAATTCCCTTACCTAGTTCTAATGTAAAACCAGGTTTTCTAAATTCTTGAATAAACCAATCCTTATATCCTGCATGGCTATCAATTGTTTTGACAGATTTATATGGACTAATATTAGTAAAGTACTCAGCATAAACAGCTGAAATTTCGGGTTCTAAATGATCATAGCCCCAATAAAACTCTTTTCCTTGTGTATGAAGTGCTAAAAGTAGATCGAAATTTCTTTCAATTGCCAAATTACTCATTGCAATTGCCTCTGGTTCAGTTAATGGAGCATCTCCTGGATAATCTCTCGGTGCATATGTTTTTGGTTTCTTTCTTTCTTTTTCAATTTCCCAATTAGCAGGAAACTGATTATTCAAATCAACGCCTCTTATATTTGCCTTCCAACCCGTAAAATCGTCATTGGCTGCATTTAGACTATTAACATGGTTCATATACCTCTCGTCCTCAATATGACCGTTAACGACTAAATTAACCCCATCTGGATTCACCATCGGAACTATTGATAAGGTATTCAAATGAAAAAAGGTCAAAACCTCTTTATGAAATAGTAATTCTTCATTTGAAACAGTTTGGCATAACCATTCTAATGATTTCATCAATACACAAGTTGTAATCCATTCATTTGCGTGAAATGAACCATTCCAATGAATCCTTCTCTCTCCATTACCAAAGATGATTTCGTATATTGGTTGATCCAGGACACTTCTCCCGATCACATTTAACTTAAGAAATGGATACTGCTGAGTAAGTATGCTAATATCTTTTTCAAGTTCAGTAAAATTGTAATTCCTCGGTATGAAGAGATTTGTAGGCGACTTATAAAACAACCATTCCACCTCACCAAACTTATTTTTAATACAATTGTATGTAAATACACAAAAGAAAAGCACTTCCCTAAGGAAGTGCTTTTCTTATTCGAACTTAGTTTTTGCTCGCTCATATTTTACTTCAAAGAAACGAAGTAAATCTTTATAAATAATTGAGTTTGAATACTCTAGTGATTTTTTAGCTTTAGCTAAATCTTCTTTAGGTGGCTTTTGACCCTCTAATTCTTCACCAGTATTTGCATCATACATTTTTTCATTTTTGTAAATATATTTATCAGTAACGATTGTACCATCACGGAATACAACAAAGTCTTTATGCTTTGGTGAAAGAATATCATTACCAAAGTTAATTGATGTTTTGTTAGCATTTACACCTAATAAGTTTAGGATTGTTGGTTTCACGTCAATTTGACCTGCAACTTTATGAATTGTTTCACCTTTTGTTTGACCAGGTAAATGGATAAAGAAAGGTACTTGTTGTAATTTTACATGTTCAACAGGCGTAATTTCTTTCCCTAATACTTCACTCATTGCACGGTTATGATTTTCAGAAATACCATAGTGATCACCATACATCACTAGGATTGTATTATCATATAAGCCAGAAGCTTTCATTTCTTCTACGAAGTGCTTGATTGATTCATCTAAATAACGAACTGTTGTTACATAGTTATCTACTGTCTGATCACCAGTTTTTAATTTTTCAATCATTAAATCCTTTTCACCTAATTCAAAAGGATAGTGATTTGTTAATGACAGCATACGTGTATAGAATGGTTTAGGCATTTCTTTCATCTTTTCAACAGATTGTTCAAAGAAGTATTGATCCTTAAGACCCCATCCAATTGAAGTATCCTCAGTTACTTTGTAATCATTTTCATTGTAATAACGATCGTAACCTAAGCTTGGATACATCATGTCACGATTCCAAAACGATTTATTGTTTGAATGCATGACTGAAGTATAATAATTTTGTTCTTTTTTCAGAATTGCTGGTGTTGCTGTAAATGTGTTACCACCGTTTGTAAAATAAACTGCTCCACGATCTAATGGATATAAACTATTATCAATTAAGAACTCAGCATCTGATGTTTTACCTTGTCCAGTTTGGTGATAAAAATTATCAAAATAATAACTTTCTTTAATGAAGTCATTTAAGAAAGGTGTTATTTCTTGTCCATTAATTTCTCTGCCAATTACAAAGTCTTGTAATGATTCTAAAGAAATAACAACAACATTTTTACCTTTATATTTTCCATGAAGCTCAGCATTTACGCCAGTATCATTAGCACGGATAAAGTTTTCAATACCAGCTAACTCACTATCATCGGCCATTGCTTTTTGAGCAGTTGTTTTCGATTGTTGAACCATATCATAAATATGGTAATTGTATAATCCTAAATACTTTACAATATACTCTCTATCAAAAGAACGAGTTAATAATTGTGGACGCTCAGTTTCAGCCATCCCAAGGTTAACTAAAAATACTGCTGCTGCAACTAAATAATATGCAGTTCTTGTTTTACCTTTAATATTTTCAGTTGTAAAGAATTTTTTACCCCAGAAAATATTAACTAGAATTAAAATAATGATATCAGCAAAAGCTAAAATTGTTTTATAACTAATCATCGATTTAACACTTGAACCTAAGTCAGCAAAGTTCTGTGTCATAAATAAAACTGGAATCGTTACGAAATCATCAAAGAATGAATAGTAAGCTGTGTCACCAATTAATATAAATGACATAACTAAACTGATCCAGATGACAGCCCTATTTCGTTTATGTCCTTTCGCAAAAAGACCAATACCAATAAAAATTAGTAATGAAGAAATTGGACTTATTATTAAAATAAATTTTTGCATTGAATTTTCAATTTCTAAGTCAAAGTAATACAAGCTCAGTAAAGTCGCTTTTGTCCATAAAAGGAATACTGCAAGTAAAGGAAATCCGAAGTTTTTAATAAACTTTTTCCACATAGTCTGTTCCTCCTTTTTTAAAACTTAAAATCTATTATTTACCATGTTTATGAATTCACATGTTTATTTTTAAAATCACTTAAATACCTTGGTTTTGTCCGTCCACGTTGTATTTTCTACCGTCAAAACTTTCTAGTAATCTCGTGTATTTTTCTGACGTCATTCAATTTATCATAAAAATACTCAACACGTCAAATAACTAATTTTTTGTTCAATTCAATTAACATAAAAAAAGATACCTCTATTGAAGTATCTTTAAAATACAATTAACAATTGATTATAAAAGTTATATCGTTGCTTAATTTATTTCTTTTGTAATAAATTTTTTAACTAAATATGCTGCACCAATTGCACCTGCATCATTACCTAATTGAGCAATTGAAAGCTTTGTAGATTCACGAACAGTTGTAAAAGCATATTCATCAAAATATTTTCTTAACGGCTTCAGAAGTAATTCTCCTGCATTTGAAACTCCTCCGCCAATAATAATATTTTCTGGGTTTAAAGTATTACCTACACCAGCCAATACTAATGCAAGATACTTCATTACATGATTAACTATGTCAGTAGCTACTTCATCGCCATCCTTGAAAGCATCAAATACATCTTTAGTCGAAATGGCATTTTCATTAAACTTCTTCATTAAAATTGTGTCTTTAGTAGTAGATTGTAAAGTTTCGTTAGCAATTCGTACAATTCCAGTAGCTGAAGAAATTGTTTCTAAACAACCAGTTTTACCACAATTACAAAGTACGCCATTTTCAGTTTGAACTGTAATATGGCCAATTTCGCCAGCAGCACCGCTTATTCCGTGAGCAACTTGACCATTAACAATGACTCCTCCACCTACTCCAGTTCCTAACGTGATCATTACTACATCTTTTGCACCATTTCCTGCGCCCTTCCACATTTCGCCAACCGCTGCAATGTTCGCATCATTGTCAACAATTACTGGAATTCCAGATTCCTTCTCTAAAACTGATTTTAACGGGAAGTTTACCCACCCTAAGTTAACAGCCGCGAATATTAAACCATCTTCAAGGCGTACCGACCCTGGTGCCCCAATACCAATACCAGCAACATCATCTTTAGTTTTATTCATTTCTTTTAACTTATCTTCAATTGCAATGGTAATTGTTTTTGGGATATGGATCCCTTGGTCTGATTTATCTGTTGGTACTTCCCACTTTTCGATAAATTGTCCATCGTTTGTTAATAACGCTAATTTAATACTCGTACCTCCTAAATCAACACCTACGATCATTTTTTCCATCTTACTCTCTCCCTTTATAGTGAAACCGCTTGCATCTCCTGCTAATAAAAAACGACTTTTATCAAATCGTTTTCTTTTGGATTTCACTTATCTCTTTTTTTATGATTAATGTTGCAACTTGAAAATCTTTTCTATCTAGTAAGTTCGCTAAAAATAGTTCCTTTAACTCATCTTGCATTAACATTAAGTCAGACCTACGATCACCAGTGTAAATAAACGTTCCATAATTTTTTAAAAATTGTTGGATATCATATATTGATTTCATGCGTGACTCCTACTATTTAATCTACAAAAAAAATTTTGAATAATATGTATTAAGTATAAAGTTGAAAAGAATCTTCGTCAATCGAATGCTAATAGATTCCTTCTAGTACTTCTCATGTTATTTTGGAGACATAACCTCTTCTAGCACTAAGTCATTTTCATAAAGGTATGTAGCATGTTTTACACCGATATAACGTATATGCCAAGGTTCATAATTATACTCAGTCTTTTCAACCTTATCTTCCGGGTAACGAATAATATATCCGTATTCATGTGCGTGATCTGCTAGCCAAGTACCTTCCTTTGTTTCACCAAATTCCTTTTCAAGCATATTTCCAAAATTAGGTGAAGAAACATCAATGGAAAGTCCCGTTTGATGTTCACTTGTCCCTGGGTAGGCGCTGTATGCTTTTGTCCATTCTTCTCCATGTGATTGGATATAGAAGTTATATAGGCTTTGCTGTCTATCAAAAGAGCGATAGGCTGATACTGGTGTCAGTACAATGCTATCCGCTTCTGCGGCTTCAAATAGCTTTTCCAGTGCCTTAGCTGCTTCTTTCCTCATTAATGTCTTATCTTTTGATACACCATGTAGTGGAACAATAGGATACGTTAAATCTGGTGGCTCATATCCATCAGGTAATTTACGATCTTTATTAACTAATACTAAATTTGATTGCTCATTTGTTACTTCGAGTAACCCATCTTCTGCCTCTACTGCAGTTTCTTCATAATTTGGAAATAATGGTGATGTTTCTTTAACTTCTTGATTTGAATTTTTTTGTTCACTATTCGTATTAAACATCTTTTCTTTCATAGAAAAAGCTAAAGCTAGTCCAATTAAAACAATGATTCCCAAAACTAAATATCGTTTCTTATTACTTTTTGCTCTATTCAATGCAATCTTCCTTACTAACTTATTTGATTCACTAATATTAACAATAGCGAATGAAAGATATTTTTTCAAATGTGAAGGGTAAAATAAAACCTCTTTCGTAATTGAAAGAGGCAATCCATTTTTATAATTGAATCGATTCCATACTTTTTCTCAAAATTTCTACAGAATTTTTAAATTGTCGAGTTTCAAGATCATTTAAGTCTAATTCGACAATTTCTCGAATTCCACCACGATTTATGACAGCAGGTACACCTATGTAAAGATCATTTTCTCCATATTGACCATCTAAATAAGCTGATACAGTAATAATACTATTTTCATTTTTGAGTATTGCTTTTGTTAATCGAACAAGTCCCATACCGATCCCATAGTATGTTGCACCTTTCCGTTTAATGATATGGTAAGCAGCATCTCTTGTATTTAGAAAGATCTCATCTAATTCACGCATGCTATATTGTTGATTTTTCTTTAAAACCCTTTGGATTGGTTGAGTGCCGACTGTTGTCTGAGACCAAACAGGTAGTTCACTATCACCATGTTCTCCTATTATATATCCATGTATATTTCTAGCATCAACATTAAAGTAATCCCCTAGTAAATAACGGAATCGTGCTGTATCAAGGCTTGTTCCTGATCCAATAACTCTTTCTTTCGGTAAACCTGAGAATTTCCATGTTACATAAGTAAGTATGTCAACAGGATTTGTTGCGATTAAAAATATACCGTCGAATCCAGCTTCCATTATTGCACTAATTATACCTTTAAAAATCATACAGTTCTTAGAAACTAAATCCAAACGAGTTTCTCCAGGCTTTTGGGCTGCTCCAGCTGTAATTACCACTAGGTTTGTATCTTTGCAATCATTGTAATCTCCAGCCCATATTTTCGTTCTAGAGCTTACAAAAGGTAAGCAGTGGCTTAAATCCATTGCATCACCTTCTGCTTTATCCTTATTTAGATCAATCATGACTAATTCTTCAGCCAAACCAGCATTTAACATACCAAATGCATAGCTTGCTCCAACAGCACCTGTTCCTATTAGAGCAACACGATTTATATCTTTATGTCGCATGATGTCGTCCACCTTCTTTTTTAAGCTATTTAAAATAACAAAAACAGTCACATTCTTACTTTATTCTCATCAAAATAGGATTTCTTATACAATGTTCAAAGTGTTTTAATGATATTCGTTTCAGTAATAATCAATGGCATTTTTTGATCATGTGCTTCAATAGGTAGCTCTTCGACAATTTGCAAATCATAAGCAAGTGCAACAAGGTTTCCAGCATAGTCTGATAAGTATCTATCATAATACCCGCCTCCATAGCCTAAGCGGTCCCCTATAGAGGTATATGCAACACCTGGTACAACAATAAGATCAATTTCATCTTTATTGATTTTTTCACAAATGAACTCATTAGGTTCCTGTATACCAAAATAACCTTTTTCTAATTGTTCAAAACTTGTAATTTTAAAAAACTGCATTTCTTTGGATTTATGAATACATTTTGGTACTACTACATCTTTATGTAATCTCCAACAAGCTTGAATGAATAATGTAGTATCAATTTCGTGTTCCATAGGCATTGTTGTTGCAATCGTATTGGCGTTATTCCATTCTGGTGTAGTGATTAATTGATCAATGATTTGTTTTGACTTCGTGTTACGGTCTTTCACTGTGATTTCGTTTAACTTTTTAATAATAGCTGATCTAATTTCCTTTTTATCCATAATAGATATCTCCCATTAATAAAGTATGTAGAAAAATGCAGAAAATTTTTTTGAGGCTTATATAGTAGAAATACAAAAAAAACAGTAGGAATATTCCTACTGCTTACTTTGTTTCGCGATGAACTGTAACTTTTTTAAGTCTTGGGCAATATTTTTTAAGCTCAAGACGGTCTGGGTTATTACGTTTATTTTTAGTAGTGATGTAGTTACGATCTCCGCATTCTGTACATGCTAATGTAATATTTACGCGCATTTATTTTCCCTCCTGACATAGTGACATAATCAGACTTGTATATAATAACACTCTTTTAGAATAAATTCCATAGTTTTTCAACATTCATTGCATTTCTTTTGATAATTTTTTTATTGTATTTTTTGTAAATTTATTTTCATGATTTAATGTGTACTTTTGGAATACAGCTTGATGATGTAAAATACTTCCTTTATCAATTACAATATTCGAACTAATTGATACATATGGACCAATTATACAATTCTCTTCTATTGTTACATCGTTTCCAATGATGACTGGTGAAACAATTTTCACATTATTTTCTATTTTCACATGTTCACCTAAAAATATTCTAGGTAAGATTTGTACGGCTGGGATTGGTAGGTTTAACTTTTCTTCAATCCAGTCCACATTTAACTTAGCAAATCTTCGCGGTGTTCCATAGTCGATCCAATATCCTTTTAATTCAGCGGCATTTAAAATAATATTCTCTCTTAATAAAAGCGGAATCAAGTCGGTGCTAATATCAAAATAACAATAGTCTGGTATGTACTTTAGTAACTCTGCATTCAAAATATAAATGCCTGTATTCACTAAATTACTGATTTCTTTTCCTATTTGTGGTTTTTCTATAAATTCCATTATTTGTCCATTTTTTACTTTTACATTTCCATATGACTCACATTTATCAACATGTTTTACTAGCATTGAAAATTGTTGATTGTATTCTAAATGTTGGTAGATCGCCTCTCTAATATCTCCATCAAATAAAATATCTCCATTGACTAATAAAAAAGTATCATTTAAATATGGTTTGGATAATCGCAAACATCCTGCGGACCCTAAACTTTCTTCTTCTATAATATATTCAATTGATATATTCATCAAATTCATTCCATCTATCGTTTTCATAATCGCTTGTGACATATAATGTAATTGAATGATGAATTCATTAAACCCCATGCTAATTAAATGTAATAGTAAATGTTCAATTGCAGCACGGTTTGCAATTGGTAAAAGTGGTTTCGGTATGTTATTTGTTATAGGTAATAGTCTTTGACCAAATCCTCCCGCTAAAATAACTACCTTCATGATTAACCACCCCAAATATATAGTTTCGTTTTAGAAGTATGCTTTTATTGGCAGAAATATGACAAAAGGGTGTTCATGAACAATTTAGTCCAGAACACCCTTTTCATTATTGATTTAATAAATAATACTTACCTTTGACTAAATAATAGATATTTTCTGCGATATTCGTTGCATAATCTGCAATTCTTTCTAAATATCTACAAACGAACGCCATTTGCATTACATTCGAAACATGTTCTGGAGAATCTGCTATGCTCGACATCAGTGTTTGTACTGTTACGCCATATAATTCATCCACTTGATCATCTATTTCGCCAATTTCTTTAGCAGCTTGCAAATCTTCCGTACGGTATGCATCCACAGCCTTCGATAACATATCTAATCCAAGCGCATGCATTTTTTCGATATTTTCAATTGGTAAATTTTCTTGACGACTACGAATTCTAATTGTTGATTTTGCGATATTAACAGCATAATCTGCTACACGTTCTAAATCGTGTGCAATTTTAATAGCTGTTAAGTTTCTTCTTAAATCAACAGCAACTGGCTGTTGTCTTGTGATAATGACTAATATTAATTCATTAATTTCTTTTTCTAGTTTATTAATACGCTCATCTTCATCAATTACTTCTAGTGCTAGTTCTATATTTTCAGTACGAAAAGCATCCATACTTTTCATAACAGCTTTTTTTGTTTTCATAGCTAATTCAATAATCATTTCTTGAAGTGATTTTAAATCTGCATCAAATTGTGGTCTCATTTTTGTCACCAATATCCTTCCATTAACCGAAACGGCCAGTGATATAATCTTCAGTACGCTTATCTTTTGGCGTTGAGAATAATTTATTTGTATCAGTATACTCAACAACTTCACCACTTAAGAAAAATGCTGTTTTATCAGAAACACGTGCAGCTTGTTGCATATTATGAGTAACAATAATAATACTAAATTCTTTTTTCAGTTCATGAATTAACTCTTCTACTTTTAATGTAGAAATCGGATCAAGCGCAGACGTTGGTTCATCCATTAAAATAACATCTGGTTCAATCGCTAAACAACGTGCGATACATAAACGTTGTTGCTGACCACCTGAAAGTCCGTATGCATTCTCATGTAAACGATCTTTCACTTCATCCCAAATCGCTGCACCCTTTAAACTCTTTTCAACAATTTGATTTAACGTATTTTTATCTTTAATTCCATGAATTTTAGGACCGTAAGCAACATTTTCCCAAATTGATTTAGGGAATACATTCGGTTTTTGGAACACCATCCCTACATGTGTTCTTAATTCTTCAACTGGATAATTTTTATCAAAAATATTTTGCTCACGATAAAGAATTTTACCTTCTGTTCTAACAGTAGGAACTAACTCAACCATTCTATTTAAAGTCTTTAAATAAGTTGACTTACCACAACCACTCGGACCGATAATTGCAGTAACTTCATTTTCATAAATACTTAAATTAATATCCTTTAAAGCCTTATCCTGTCCATACCATAAATTTAAATTTTGAGTATCATAAACAATCGATTTCTTAACAGTCGTCATCTCTTCAACATCTTCAGTATTCGTTTTATTCTCTCTAATTAAAGTAGTTGTCATTTATAAATTCCCCTCTCATCCTAAAGGCTCTAAGTCATCATAAATATATAAAAATTTAATAATAAATTTAGTAACAAACCTCATTCAATCAAATAAGACTACATCACTAATCATAAATCCCAACTATTAAAAACGTTTTAACCAAATGTAAAGATTGTGTAAATATGAAAAGTGGAGGCGACTGGTTAGCTCCGACAAGCATAAGACAAGGACCGGTAAAAGTTGCTTTTTAACTTTTTCTGGGCATTGGCTTATGACTCGAGGAGCTAGGAGACGGAACTAGACATCACGAAAAGTGGAAGCGCCTCGCTCAGCCCCGACAAGCATAAGACAAGGACCGGTAAAAGTTGCTTTTTAACTTTTGCTGGGCTTTGGCTTATGACTCGAGGGGTTAGGCGCTGGAACTAGACACCATGAAATGTGGAGGCGCATCGTTCAGCCCCGACAACAAAAAAAAGAGAAGGGAAATCCCCTTCTCTTTACTCGTTTTTATCTTCTTCTTTATTATTTGAATCTTGATCTTCTGCATTATTAGTATTTGATTTCTTTTCTTTCATTTTGAAATATTCATCTAATATGCCACGTCCGATGTATTTGTTAACTGGAGCTTGGTCACTTTGCAGCCATGGAACAACAACGGCAAATGCGATTTCAGGATTATCATATGGTGCATAACCAATCAGTGTTAGGTTATATGTTTTTTGTGGCCCATTATATTTTTTACGATCTGGTCCATCATAAACTGACTGAGCAGTACCTGTTTTACCAGCTGGTTTGTAATCTGTTCCTTGGAAGTAAATATTGGCTGTACCGCCTACTTCATTGTATACCTTATAAAATCCTTCTTTAACACGATCAACATATGAGTCTTTCATGTCAATTCTATTTAAAATTTTAGGTTCGATTTCTTGTCTAACAACACCTTTGTCATTTCCAATTGAAGGCTGTCTTAATTCTTTTGCTATATGTGGTTGTACACGATAGCCTCCATTGGCAATTGTTGAGACATATTGCGCTAGTTGTAGTGGCGTGTAAGTGTCATACTGTCCAATTGCTAAGTCAAGTAAGAATCCAGGATTTCGAGTATCTGTTCCCTTAAACCCGATTGCCTCATTTGGTAAATCAACTCCTGTTTTCACCCCTAGACCAAATTGACTAAAACTATTTCGGAAAGTTTCAAAGGCTTTTGGATCTATATCCAGTGGTTGATTTTCAACGTAATGTCCCTTACCAATCGCAATCGCTGTTCGGAACATATAAACATTGGAAGATCGTTTTAAAGCATCTAAATCAGAAACCCATCCCATATTTTTATATGAAGCTTTTTGAGGTGTATCTTTTATTTTAATTGGAGTATCAAACAATCGTGTACCTGGACTAATTGCTTTTTGCTGGAAGCCAGTTAAAACAGTTGCACCTTTAACAGTAGACCCCATCTCGTAAGAAGTCGTCATGTTTCCAGTTGCAAAATCTTGTACTTCCATTTTACCTGTTTTTTTATCTTTTACGAGTTGTTTTCCTGACATTGCTAGGATTTCACCAGTTTTTGGATTCATCATTGTAACAAACGCTCGATCCAAATATTTACCATTCGATGTTTGTTTAGCTCTTAACAGTTCTGTTTTAACAATTTCATCTACCTTTTTTTGCAATTCAATATCTAGTGATAAAACAAGATCACTACCTGGTTCGCCTTCAGTGATTACTTTTGTATCAATTACATTCCCTTGCGTATCAACAACATTTTGTGCTTTACCTTTTGTTCCTCTAAGCACATCTTCATATTGTTGCTCGATATAACTTTTTCCTACACGGTCATTACGGTCATATCCACGTGCCAAGTAATAATCTACATTTTCAGCTGGCAGACCTTCTTTTTCCGATGTAATATTTCCTAAAATTGTTCGGAAAGTATCTTCATACACATAATCTCTTTCCCAATCAGTTGTAACATCGACACCAGGAAGCTCATCTAAATGTTCACTAACCATTGCATATTCAGGTTCCGTTACACCCTCACTTTTAATCGTTTGAGGTGTTAGGGCATATCCAACACTCATTTGTTTATAAATAGCTAGAATTTGCAAATCTTGCTTACTTAAGGATTTGATATCGTCTTCTGTAATTGCATCTAGTTGCATTGCATAATACTCTTTGTTATAAGACGCAGGGTCTTCTTCGTATTTCGCTTTTAATTTTTTATCTTCTTTTTTTGAAACAAGTTCTTTTGCTTCTTCAGGATGTGTTAGTAGCCAATAATCTTTTCGATCTCGTTCCATTATTTTATCTGTTGGCATTTTTAAATAGCTTGTTAATTTTGTTGCCATTTCTAATAGCTCAGCAGAAGTTGTCCCTTTTTTTCTTGTATACGTTATTGAACGAAGTGGTGTGTTATCTACCACAACCTTGCCATTACGGTCTAATATTTTTCCCCTTGGTACCGATTTATCAACTGTCATATTCTCTGTACGTTCTAATTCTAGTTGGTAGTCTTCACCTTTTACAATTTGAACAACGCCTAGTCTTAGAATTAATAAAGAGAATAATAAAAACACAAGAAAAAATAGTGTATTCAGCCGAGTTGGTAATTTAATTTTATTTTTCTTTGGTTTATTCATCTCTTCTCCTCTTTTATACTCTACTTATTGGTTTAACATTTAAGGGAACTATTTCTATATTCGATCTTATGTAGTTTCGTTAAGTAGGATCAAGTTCTAATTTCCTCATAACAAAATAAACCAAGAAATGCCCAACTCCAAAAATACAAATTAGGAAAGGGATAACTTGTTTTGCAGGAAAAAACGCTGTGAAAATAATAAATGCAGCTATTGAGAACATTCTTCCACTGTTTAAATACACTTCACGAATCACAATATATTCAACTCTATATTCCCTCGCTTTATACGATTTTCCTATTATATCATATGTTAAAGACAAGTAAGGTACTAAAATGATTGGATATGCCAAAGAAATAATAACGCCATAAATAATCAGTAAAGAAAATGTCACTTTAAATACAATTGTAAAAACGGCAGCAAATAAGAGAAACCCTCCAATAAATATTGCCTTTAGTCGATATTCCTCTTTAATGATTCGAGTAACAACATAATATGTAATAAAACTTATTAATGAAGTAATGAGCCCATACTTTCCAACAGCAAATTCACTACCTGTAGCTAAGTAAATATAAATTGAGATAACAAATAAAAAGATTCCTTCTCTGATCCCTTGAAAAAAATTAGCGTGTGTAACCCTTCTCCAATTATCATTTAATTTACGTTCTAAAATCACTCTTTTCAAATTGAACTCAGTATCTAGTTCTCTTCTGATCAAGAAGCAACTTAAAATCACTGCACAGATAAATAAAATAACTGCTGCCACAAAAACATAGGTATATCCCTTGTTGCCGATCATTGATGAAATAATTGCCCCAGCGATAAAAGGTCCAAGTATTCCAGAGAATGAACCAAGTAAACCCATAAAACCATTAAAAAACTGTCTTGTTTCAGGTTCTGTCACTTCAAATGTCAGTAAATTAAAGGATAGATAGTAACATCCATTTCCAATTCCTAAAATTGCCCCGATCAGTATTGTCGCAATCAAAGTATCTGTTTCAAATAGTAAAACAGCGATATAGAAAATTGCTAAAAATGATATACCGATTCTTAAAATAACGACCCGGTCAATATGTTTGGCTAACCTTCCTGCAATGATAAAAGTGAGTGCTTGAAAAAAGGCAATTGAAAATTGATAAGAAGCAATTGGTAAATAATCTTTGGATTGCTTCCATAAATAAACATTTACAAACGTATTCGATAATGCTGTTGCTAATGAAAATAAACCGCCAACACTTAATAATAATATTAAGTCTTTGTTTACCTTCACATCGCCGATTAAAAATTTCAACTTACTCATAAATACTCTCCTTTGTCCTAGGTCTAGTTTTTTCGAGAAAGTGAGAAATTATCCATTTTTTTGGCAATAAAAAAAACACTACCAAGAGTTTCTTAGTAGTGTTTTTAAGCTAATTACTTAGCAGCTTTGTATAATTCTTCTACTTTTGTCCAGTTAACAACGTTCCAGAAAGCACCTACATAATCAGGACGTTTGTTTTGGAAGTTTAAGTAGTAAGCGTGCTCCCAAACATCTAATCCAAGGATTGGTGTTTTACCTTCCATTAATGGAGAATCTTGGTTTGGTGTGCTTGTTACTTCTAACTCACCATTGTTTACTACTAACCAAGCCCAACCAGAACCAAAACGAGTTAAAGCAGCTTGAGTGAATGCAGCTTTGAACTCATCGAAGCTACCGAATTTAGCGTTGATTGCTTCAGCAACTTCTCCAACTGGAGCGCCAGTACCTTCTGGAGTTAATAAAGTCCAGAATAAGCTGTGGTTTGCATGTCCACCACCATTGTTACGTACAGCAGTTTGGATACCTTCAGGAAGTGCATCTAAGTTTGAAATTAATTCTTCAATTGTAGTTGCAGAAACTTCTTTACCCTCTAAAGCTGCGTTTAAGTTTGTAATGTATGTATTGTGGTGACGAGTGTGGTGAATGTTCATTGTTTCTTTATCAATATGTGGTTCTAAAGCATCATAAGCATAAGGTAATTGTGGTAATTCAAATTTTGACATTCGTAATTCCTCCCAAAAATATAGTAAAATTCAATTTAAAGTTATCAAATAAACCGAAAGATTTCAATAGTTATGCTCATAAATGGGAAAGAATGTTAAAAATAGTATCTGTTTGAATAAACTTTTTTATAAAATGTGCTAATCCGTCTCTTTTAAATGCTGAGATGATTTCTTAAATGTCACTCGAATCAGTGACATCTCCGCTTACATATATTACATTTATTCGAAAGTAACAAAACAAGCCTCCGGAAGATTATCCGCGAGGCTTTTTCTGATCCCATTCAGTAAAACTACTTACCAATTCACTTTCAAGGGGTAAATCATAGTAATTTGTTAAAATTTGATATTGCGTAATATACGATTCAAAATTCTTCTGATTGAACTCTTCTTTATGATACCTTCTCCATAATAATGGTTTATTCATAGCAGTAAATTTGTTAATAGCGCTTATAATCGATTGTACGTCCTCGTTAGACATCGGTTTTGGAAATCGACGTTTAATTGCGTGTTCATTCCGTTGACCGGTCGTATCGTATAATACTGCTGTTATTGAGCTATGCAACTTATCTTCTAAACGTTCTAAGTATAGGTCTTGACTTTCCGTTGGATACATACTAATCTCCTACCTCATTTTTTTATCACAAAAATAATACATTAATATTTATTGATTATCTACAAAAAAGCAAAAACAGTATAAATCATAATTCAAATAATACCAAAAGATCTAATGATTTTTATCTACTACTTTCCATCAACCACTCTGTTTATATATTCAATGAATTCGACTTGTGATTCCACGTTCTTACTAGAACCTCAATTTAAACAAGAAAAAACTCCAACGGAATATCCGTTAGAGTTTTTTCTTAAATCGGTAAGGAGTAAGAGGGATTCGAACCCCCGCGGGCTGTTACACCCCTGTCGGTTTTCAAGACCGATCCCTTCAGCCGGACTTGGGTATTACTCCATAATATGATTTGGTAGCGGCGGAGGGAGTCGAACCCACGACCTCACGGGTATGAACCGTACGCTCTAGCCAGCTGAGCTACACCGCCAAAATGAATAAGTATAAATGGCTCCGCAGGTAGGGTTCGAACCTACGACCACTCGGTTAACAGCCGAGTGCTCTACCACTGAGCTACTGCGGAATAATAAGCTAAGAAAAAAGTATTGTCTTTTAAGTGCTCGTCGCAGAAGTTTTTCATGAAGCATATTCTGCTCCTCGCAAAGCTACATCGAAGTTATTCAAGATGTTTACGCTTTGCTCTACCACTTAGCTACTGCGGAATAATTTAACATTTCCTTAAGACAATATTTAATTTAACATGTTTCCAAATTAACGTCAATGCTTTTTTTAACTTTTTTTATTTTTTTAAGTTAATTCGCTAATTTGGGTTAATCAGACTAGTTATAATCTTTACCAAACGAGGTTATAAAAGATCAATAATGAAGTTTTTCTAATATAAATGCTTACATTGTACAAAATTACCAAAAACATACATAATAACGTTGTAAAGAGATATAACATTATTAAGAAAGGATGAGTTTATGAATCTATTTAAACAATTTTGGTACAGCCTATACTCTCCCAAAACAATTGCAAAGTTCAGACTCCAAAAAATCGGTAAAACAATATTCTATTTATTTCTATTAGCGATTCTTTATACTCTTCCAGGTTTTTTTTCATTTGAGAAAGCTGTAAAACTCCAGGTGAATAATGCCTCAGATTTGTTAAAGGAAAACATCCAAACAATCTCCTTAAATAAAGGGATCTTAACGATAAATGATAATAAACCATTTGAACGTAAAATTGGTGACTTTAGATATGCATTTTATCCAAATGAAACAAGCCTACCCTCTTCAACTTCAAAGGATAAATATTCGATTACAGTCCTAAAAGATCGGGTTGTCATAAAAACTGATTCTGGAGAACAAGATTATCCCTACCTTTCATTAGATAAGACTGAAATTAATAAAGAGGATATTTCTAAATTTATTAAAAATGTCAAACAAGCTTTACCAGTTTTTATGATTGCATTGTTTTTCTTATTTTATTTGGGTTCATGTTTCTTTATTTTCATTGTCGCAACAATACTTGCGTTTATCACTGCACTATTTCACTCAGATAAGAACTTAACTTTTAGACATAGATTTGCAATGATTGCCTATAGCTTAACACTGCCAACAGTCATTTATTTTATTGTTGGACTATTTAATATTAACATCCCATTTCAAACAATCTTATTTATTATAATTTCTGCCGTAATGTATTCATTAACTGTTAAACAATTACCTTCAAAAAGATAAAAGATGTGTGTACTCACACTCTTTTATCTTTTTTTCGATTGAATCAAAAGATTTTTTCAAGCAAAGCTTATTTTTTACTAAAATTAAGTAGGTCACTTCTATACTTATATGGAATATAAAGAGTGGACAAGCATATAGTCTACTAAAGGAGTGATGTAAATGAAGAAAATTTTTTATTTCTTTGGCATACTATTAGTTATTTATATCGTGTTCTTTGACCTTCAAGTAGGTACAATCCCTACAAAACATATAAGCACAGTTGCAACTGTTTCTAAATCAAATGAGACGTCTAAATCTACTAAATCACTTCCAGACTTTGAAGAAATCCAAGTTAAAAATGGAGATACAGTTTTAGGTATTGTAGAGGAGCTTAATCCAGACTTTACACAACCTATTAGTCAAATTACGAAAGATTTCACTGAATTAAACAAAGGACTATCGCCAACAAAAATTCAAAGTGGAAAATCATATAAATTTCCACTTTACTCTTCTAATAAATAGAATTTGTGGTATATTTCTTTTTAGCTAGTTTATAAAAAGAGAAATCATGAAGAAAATATGATAATGTATAGTTGTACACAAACACAAAATGAAATTAGTTATTTTTGAAGGAGCGAGTTACTCGTGAATGAACTTACACATAGAAGTAAAACACGTGCAGTAAAAGTTGGTAATGTAGTTGTTGGTGGTGCAAATGAAATTTCGATACAAAGTATGTGTACTACAAAAACACATGATGTTGAAGCAACAGTTGCTGAAATTAAACGTTTAGAAGAAGCAGGTTGTCAAATTGTTCGAGTTGCGGTACCAGATGAACGAGCTGCAAATGCAATTGCTGATATCAAAAAACAAATTAATATACCACTTGTAGCTGATATCCACTTCGATTACAAATTAGCTTTAAAAGCAATTGAAGGTGGAATAGATAAAATAAGAATTAACCCAGGTAATATTGGTCGTAGAGAAAAAGTTGAAGCAGTAGTTAATGCTGCGAAAGCAAAAGGTATTCCAATTCGAATCGGTGTAAATGCTGGTTCTTTAGAGAAACGTATTTTAGATAAATACGGTTATCCTACAGCTGATGGAATGGTTGAAAGTGCATTACATCATATTAAAATTTTAGAAGATCTTGATTTCCACGACATTATTGTTTCAATGAAAGCGTCTGATGTAAACCTAGCAATCGAAGCTTATGAAAAAGCAGCTAAAGCATTTAGCTATCCTCTTCATTTAGGTATTACTGAATCTGGTACGCTATTCTCTGGAACAGTGAAAAGTGCAGCAGGTCTTGGTGCGATCATCAGTAAAGGGATCGGTAATACAATGCGTATTTCTTTAAGCGCAGATCCAGTAGAGGAAATAAAAGTTGCTCGTGAACTGTTAAAATCATTTGGTTTATCATCAAATGCAGCAACATTAATTTCTTGTCCAACATGTGGACGTATTGAAATTGACTTAATTAGTATTGCAAATGAAGTTGAAGAATATATTTCTACATTAAAAGTACCAATTAAAGTTGCAGTTCTTGGCTGTGCGGTAAATGGACCCGGAGAAGCACGTGAAGCTGACATCGGAATCGCAGGTGCTCGTAAAGAAGGTTTACTATTCCGTCACGGTGAAATTGTTCGTAAAGTTCCAGAAGCAACGATGGTTGAAGAATTAAAAATAGAAATCGATAAAATTGCTGCTGAAAAACTTGCTGAGCTAGAAGCTGCAAAAAATTAAGTAAATTGATATCAACAAAAAAACATACAAAACTCTCATGTTTTGTATGTTTTTTCTTTTAAATTGAATAGTCTTGCGGTATAAAAACTTTTAATTCATTTGGACGGACAAATACTCGCTCGCCTAACTCAATGTTTAATTTGATAAATAATTCATTCATTAATTCCACTTCTACATATTCTTTTGTATCTTCCCTTAACACTTCTACATAAACAATCGGACCAACCGCATGTATATGTGTCACAATAGCACTGATTGAGGTTTGGTTTGTCTCAAATTTTTCGATCGATATTTGATGTGGTCGGACGTATCCAGTCACTTCTTTATAATCATCTTCTTCTAATTCTGGCAATGGTATTTCTAAACCGCCACTGATTAAACTCCCTTTCTGAACCCGACCGTGGAATAGATTTACCTTCCCTAAGAAGTCATAAACAAATGGTGTTGCTGGGGAATGGTATACTTCTTCAGGTGTTCCAATTTGCTCAATCTTACCATTATTCATAATAACAACTCGATCCGCCACTTCAAGCGCTTCTTCCTGATCATGTGTAACGAATATACTTGTAATTTGGATGTCATCGTGAAGCTTTCTCAACCATCTTCTTAAATCTTTTCGAACCTTTGCATCCAAAGCACCGAATGGTTCATCCAATAGAAGCACAGTAGGCTCTACCGCAAGAGCTCGTGCTAACGCAACTCTTTGTCTCTGTCCACCTGATAGTTGTGAAGGATACCGTTTTGAAAAGTTTTCAAGTTTCACTAGCTTTAACAATTCCACTACCTTTTCTTCTATTTCACGTTTCTTTGGTCTCGTCGATTTAGGTCTAACATTTAGCCCAAATGCAATATTATCAAATACAGTCATATGCTGGAAAAGCGCATAATGTTGAAAAACAAAGCCTACGTTTCTTTCTTTCACCTGAAGCTGACCAACGTCTTGATCCTCAAATAAAATACTACCTTCATCTGGAATTTCTAGACCAGCAATAATTCTTAGCAAAGTTGTTTTGCCTGAACCAGAAGGACCTAATAACGCAACTAGCTCCCCTTTTTTCACGTCTAAATCGATCTGTTTTAAAGCAGATTCGTTTTCATAGTTTTTTATTACGTTAGATACTTTTATTGACATTCAATCCACTCCTACTGTTTTGCTTCTTTATGCGTTTTCCATTCAATGATATTTTTAATAAGCAATGTAAGTATTGCAAAGATAGACATTAAAGATGCCACTGTGTATGCTTCAGCGAAATGATATTCATTATATAAGTTTTCAATATGTAGAGGCATCGTAATGGTTTCACCTCTAATATGGCCAGATACAACTGAAACTGCACCAAATTCACCAACCGCTCTGGCATTACACAGGATCACACCGTATAATAACCCCCACTTAATTTTCGGAAGTGTAACCTTCCAGAAGGTTTGCCAGCCATTTGCTCCTAATGTCAATGCAGCCTCCTCTTCTGAACTGCCTGTTGCTTGCATTAAAGCAATAAGCTCTTTTGCAACAAATGGAAGGGTTACAAAAATTGTAGCAAGAACAATACCAGGAGTTGAAAAAATGATTTTAAGATTATGTTCTTTTAACCATTCACCGAAAACACCATGATTTGGACTAAATAGTAAAACAAAAAGTAAGCCAGCAACTACCGGAGAAACTGCAAATGGTAATTCAATTAATGTTAGTAATAAGTTTTTACCTTTAAAATGAAACTTCGTTGTTGCCCACGCAATCGCAATTCCAAACACTGCGTTAAGCGGTACTGTAATGATCGTCACTATGAAAGTTAATTTAATCGCAGCAATTGTATCTTCGTTCACCACTGCTGCTTTATAAACTTCAAACCCTTCACTTAGCGCTTTTATAAAAATGGAAATCAGAGGTAGAAATAGAAATAATGATAAAAATAAGATGACGATTGCAATTAAAATAAACTGAATGAGATTCCCATTCCCTTTCTTTTTGTCCGAAGGTTTTAAGATTGTTGCTTGTTCAATCTTTATATTTCCTTGCATCCAATCATTTCCTCCCTTCAATGTCTACCGCTCTACCCGCGTATCTCTGGAATACACTAATAATGAATAAAAGGATAAATGAAATGACTAATAAAACAATAGCAAGAGCAGTTGCACCTGCATAATCATACTGTTCTAATTTAGTCATAATTAATAAAGGGGTAATCTCGGTTTTCATCGGCATATTTCCAGATATAAATACGACCGAACCATATTCGCCTAAAGATCTAGCAAATGCTAAAGAAAAACCAGTTAGTAAAGCTGGTAAAATCCCGGGAAATATAACCTTCCAAAATATTTGAAATCGGTTCGCACCTAGACTAGCTGCTGCCTCTTCTACTTCGCTTTGGAAATTTTCTAATACAGGCTGAACCATTCTCACAACAAACGGCAGACCTATAAATGTTAACGCAATGATAATTCCTAGTGGAGTATAGGCAATTTTAAACGATACAAATTTACCGACCCAGCCTTCCTGAGAGTATAAAGTCGTTAATGTAATACCTGCTACTGCAGTAGGTAAGGCAAAAGGCAAATCAATAAAAGCATCTACTATTCTTTTCCCTGGAAAACGATAACGAACTAATACCCACGCCACTAATAATCCAAAAACTGCATTCAAAATTGCTGCAACGAATGCAGTACCAAAACTTACTTTATAACTTGCCATAACACGTGGATCTGTAACAATATCAATAAATTTTGACCAACCAATATCAAGTGTATTTAAAAACAACATAGAGATTGGTAGTAAAATAAAAAAACTTATATAGAAAATAGAAAATCCAAAGGTTAATCCAAAACCTGGCAGGACTCTATTTTTTTTACTAAATAATTTCAATGTAGGCCATACCTCCTGAAAATAAAAAAATGAAATAAAGAAAACTCGAATTTGACAAGCAGCCATTGCATCATCAAATTCGGAGCATTCTTTATTTTTGAATTCTACTAAACTCTTTTTAATTTAATTAAAAAGTATACTAGTTTATTGATAGATTTGATCAAAAATTCCGCCGTCACTAAAATGCGTGGTTTGTGCTTTTTTCCAACCACCAAAGTCCTTATCAATCGTTAATAATGGTATCGTTGGATATTGATCACTGTATTTTGTAAGTATTTCTTGGTTTCTTGGTCGATAATAATTTTCTGCAATGATTTGTTGACCTTCATCACTATATAAGTAATTTAAATAACTCTCCGCAACTTTCTTTGTATCATCATCTTTAATATTCTTATCAACAATCGCGACTGGTGGTTCTGCTAAAATACTAATTGAAGGATATACAATTTCATACTTTCCTTCTCCTAACTCTTTAACAGAAAGTAAAGCTTCATTCTCCCAAGCTATTAAAACATCACCAATTCCTTTTTCAACGAATGTTGTCGTAGACCCACGCGCACCAGTATCTAAAACGGGTACATTCTTATATAATTTTGCAATGAATTCTTTTACCTTCTGCTCATCTCCGTTAAATTTCTTTTCCGCAAATCCCCATGCAGCTAAGTAATTCCATCTCGCACCACCAGATGTTTTCGGATTTGGCGTTATAACTTCAATACCTTTCTTTGTTAAATCGTCCCAATCTTTAATACTCTTTGGATTGTCTTTTCTTACTAAAAAAACAATTGTTGAAGTATACGGTGTAGAATTATATGCAAATTCACTTTGCCAATCCGGAGAAATTAATTCTGCTTGTTCATTAATCGAATCAATATCATACCCAAGTGCCAATGAAACAACATCAGCATCTAATCCATCGATAACCGCTCTAGCTTGTTTCCCAGAACCGCCATGTGATTGTTTAATCGTTACCGTTTGATCGTGTTCATCTTTCCATTTTTTACTAAAAGATTTATTAAACTCTTCATAAAGTTCACGAGTTGGATCATAGGATACATTTAGAATTTCAATGTTTTTAGAATCAGTAATTGTATTTACTGCCTTTTTATCATCTTTTAATGTTGTATATAAAATACCTGCTATAACGACTACCGCTACTGTTGAACTGATTAACCATTTTTTTGCGCTCATATTTTTCTCCTCTCAAGTTCCAGTACTAATTAATGTCGTTGCACCTTTTTGAACTTCAACACATATCAATCTCCCCTTTTAAGGCGCAAATGCAAAAAGACCCTTAACTATATTGAATAGTTAAGGGCCTTTGGTCTTCCAATCAGCCATATATTTATTTAATAGCTTAATAATAAACAGAGTATTCCTATGTGTCAACTATGTTTTTGGATAATTAAAAAAATTTTTTCATTTTACAACATTTCATTTCTAAGTCATTGTATACTCTATATAATTTATCATTAAACAACTTGTTCATGAGGAGGTATGAAATGGATATTGAAAGATACTTCGAGCACATCGGTATCAAAAAACCAACATCAACTTCATTTGAAGCATTGAAAGAAATACATAAGTCTCATTTACTAACAGTACCTTTTGAAAATCTTGATATTATAAATGGTGAACCACTTAGTATGGAGCCTACTTTTATAATGAACAAGATTATTTATAACAATCGCGGTGGAATTTGTTTTGAAACGAATACTTTACTTGCCAACATCTTAAATGAACTAGGATTCAACGTACAAACTGTGTCTGCAAAATTTTGGAATGATGAAAAACAAGAATGGAATCCAGATTTTTCACATCTAGCATTAATTGTGAGGATTGAAGGATACTTGTATTTAGCTGATGTTGGTGTCGGTGGAGGTTTTTTAGAACCAATATTATTGGAACATAACCATGAATATTCTGACTCAAATGGCGCTTATCGTGTAATCAACATCACAGATACTACATATATACTCCAAAAGCTAGAGGAATTGATTTGGAAGGATTTACTATTCATTTCTACTGAATGTAAACAATTACATCAATTTGAAGAGCAATTTTTATATTATCAAACTAGTGATGAAACCATTTTTACAAAAAATAAAATAGTTAATCGTTTAACAAATGACGGACGAATTACTTTATCAGATCATCAATTAAAAATAACGAAAAATCATATTGTAACGATTACAGAATTTGATTCCGAGGAAGAGTGGCTCAAAATTTACAATGACATTTTCCAACCATCTAAGTCATGTAAAAATGTGTAAAATTTTTCACTTTTTTAGAGAGCATATAATGCATTCAACCAATGCTAAATTGAAATAAAAATCTTTATGACCTACTTACATTTAAACTAAATGCTAAAACTTGAGTAAAACTTTACTTAATGAAGCATATTAAAGTTAAAATTGTGAGGAGGATGAATATGGAAGAAAAGCGAAAAAACCAACCATTTATTAATGAAAGAAGAGAAGATGAAATTAGTAAAATAAATGAAGCTTCTAAAAATAACACACCAACACCCAATCCTAAAGATTATGAAGAAATTGAATATTAATCAAAAAAAACCTTCAATTTATCTGAAGGTTTTTTCTCTGCTTTCTACTCTAATCCTATTCCACTTTCAATACAAATGCATAATATGCATCTCCATTTGAGATATTTTGTCTATTTTCATCCATCCACCAAGCACTAAAAGCATAATAATAAATCCCTTTTTCTTTTGGTGCTGAAAATATATATTTTTTGATTTTTACGCTTTTTTCCGCTTCCTCATTCAAAACAGTCAAATTATATTCATCAGGTTTCAAATTGGACTTTACTCTAATTTCAATTTTTTCATTGGGCTGAACAACAATCGGTTCTTCACCTTTTAAAAGTTCAATTGCTCCAGCATTGTCTACACATTTATGGCTCATTAAACCTTTCCAACAATATGTTCCTAATTTCGTATTATACATTTGATCACCAACAAATATTTTCATTTTTGGTGGCTTCCCAGTCACGTAAGAGATATTAGAATAGCAGACATAGATTAAAAGTATCGCAATGATGATCATACTCACTAATAGTCTCTTGTTCAACGTAACACCAACTTTCACATTTAGAACATTATATGATTCTTACTACAATTTTAATCATTTTGGTGTGATAACTCTTTACTAATTTTACAAATCATTTCTTCAACTATCATTGGTACTTCTACAAAAGCGCTTTTCATATGTACCCGCTCTGTACGTTTATGTGCATCTTTACCGAATGGTCCAATATTTAAAACTGGTGCATCCAAATTCTTCATGATGTCAAAAGGTAAAGTATAGGAATCACCCCATACAGGTGTATTCACCTCAAATGAAGTCCAGCCTTCATTTGTATCTGAATAATTTACATAGCTCAAATCACAAATACCATTAAAATAGTGAATTCTTTTTACTGTTAGATCACATTTTACTAATGCTTTTTCAGTTACAAAATCAATACACTGTTCAACCAGTTCATTTCCAGTAGAATTTACTGCTGGATAATATGGTGGAGCAAATAAAATGATCATTGTCGGTGCGAGTTCTTGACATTGAATCATCAATTTGTCGGCAATCCGGAAAGATCTCTCACGGTCATCCCAATCGTCACGACTTTGAACTTCTTTTTTTATTTTCTCAACATACTCAGTACCATACTTATTTGTGGCATAAGTTAGTAACTCACTATATCTTGTTACACTTACTTTACCAATCGGATTTACATTATGTATTTTACATACTTTCCTATATTCTTCATTACATTCATTAGCTGCTTCGATTGAAATTTGCTCAAACAGATCCATAATTTCAGCAGCATTTCGCTTCATTAAAAATACATTGTAAAGTGCAGCTGTCCTATATGGTGTTTGCGTAGAATATTCTAATTTCAAATCTTTTTGCTGTAACGTAACTGGCAATGGTGTGTGTTCACCAAAGGAAGTTTCTTGAAATTTCATATTCCACTCCATTTTTTTTGTTAAAAATGATGCAATATATGGTGAAGTTAAGCCACTAAGTGGTTCACCAGCATGAGTTTCCTTTCCATAAAAAAGAGCAGCAGGCATGATTTTTCCAATTGTTCCTGAATATATATAATACTTTGGATCACCTGGTTCTTGTGAAAATACAGGTTCTCCATTTAAAAATAACTTATATTTTATGCCGTATTCCTCTTTCATTGAATGAAGAGTTGTTACAGCAGATCGCATTCCAGCAGAATTCACTTCCTCATCTGGAACAGTCAGAAGAAGCAAGTTAATCGGCCAATTTTCTACTGTCGCTTTCTCAACGAGACTCATATGCATTGCTAGTCCCATTTTCATATCCATTGTTCCTCGACCAAATAAATATTCACCAGACAATAAATCCTTTTGTACCTCTTCGGTAAATTCATTTAACTGCTTGGCAAATACCTTAGTTAATTCTTCCGGTTCGGTTGCCAACGCTTCAAAATCACCATACTCTTCAGTGTTTACAGTATCAAAATGACTGATTAAACAAATCGTTTCCTTTGCTTCGGGATGTTTATACAGAGCCGTTACATATTTTCGCCCTAAATCAGTGTCATGAAGGGACAGATACTCTGGATATTTTTGAAAATAATCCAATTCAAATAACTCTTCTTGAAGCTTAAATGAAAATTGTCGCTCACCTTCAGTCAAAGTCATACTCTTCCAGCTTACTAGTTTAATTAGTAAATTTTTCAAGTCCTCAGGAGTACCCCATTTTAAGTTATTCATTACATTTCCCCCTATTATGATGATGCAATTAGTGTCCGATTCTTTTATTTAATTGGCTCTGTTAAAAAAAATGTTGATTTCCATTCCAGGTACTTCGCTTTCCATGATGCGTGACCCTGAGCCTCCTCGGCGAGCCTCCGGGGTCTCGAGTTTCCCGCATCTCCCATTCCAATTACTCTCGAATCAGCTATTCTCTTCTCTTTTCATACTCTTAATGTATTTAGCTAAAATCAACAATTAATATTACAGAGCCATTCTATAAAATCATTTGAATAGAAATATAATCGACAAAAGAAACTGTCATATCAACTGACTTCTTTTATATTTTAATGTTCAGTTAATATAGTTTTATTTTCTAGACTTGTATGTAAAAACCCTCTTCTCATGATGTTTTATTACGAATTAAAAAACCACCTATCAATAGGTGGTTTACAGATTTTTTTTGTACACACTCTTCCCGTCATAACTAAATAAAACTTCTTTACCATCCATTTTCGTCTCAAAATGGATTGGCCTTCCCCATAATTGGAAAATATATGGTAATACCTTTTCTAAATATTTCACTTCAAGTTCAATATCCTCATATCCATGCTTTAAATATAATTCACCATTCTTCAAATAGTCACCATCGTCCACTGTAATGTATGGATACCCACCATTCGTACGCATGTTCACTAGCTGATCACGTACTTTATCCCAACTTTTATCACTAATTTTATAATCTTTCCCATCTCTTTTAAACAAGTACATATCTTCTCTCATAACAAACTCTTTTGTTATATAGTTTCTAATGAAACTAGTGTCCGATTCTATTTCACGTACTTCGAAAATTTTTTCAGATCCAGAACCAATTTTTACTCCATTTTTTTTCATTTCTTCGGTCGGATTATTATATCGTTCTTCTATATCTTCAAACATTTTTAATCCAAAGTAATATGGATTTATTCTGGTTTTTGTGGGCTGCACAACGCTAGCATTCAATTTTGCAAATTCAATTGATTCACCAGATGTTAAATCTAGTTCTCTTAAAATGCGTTGATGCCACAGACTCGCCCATCCCTCATTCATAATTTTCGTTTCTAATTGCGCCCAAAAATAGAGCATTTCTTCTCGTAACATCGTCAATATATCTCTTTGCCATTCTTCTAATTCTCGACTGAAATGTTGAATAAAAAGCAAAAGATCTTTTTCAGGTTTAGGCGGGAATTTCTTTTTACTTGGTTTAATTTGAACATTACTATTTTTCTTTTCATCTAATTTCCATAAATCATCGTAAGGACCAATTCGTTGGGGCAACTTTTCATCTTCATCCTGCAGTGTCCACGGCAATTGATTCCTAATAATCGAGGGGTCAATATGTTCTTGTATAGCAAGGACCGCATCAATGAAATGCTCAACTATTTTTTTCCCAAACTTATGCTCATATTCGTTTATTCGCTCAGCAGTTGCCGCCATACTCTCGACCATATCTCGTCTCGTATTACTAAACCGAACATTATTTTTAAAAAAGTCGCTATGTGCTAGTACATGAGCTACAATTAATTTGTTTTGGATCAGACTGTTTGTATCTAGTAAGAAAGCAAAACATGGATTCGAATTAATAACTAGTTCATAAATTTTACTTAGTCCAAAATCATATTGTAGCTTCATTTTGTAATACTGTTTTCCAAAACTCCAATGAGTAAACCTTGTCGGCATACCATAGGCACCAAATGTATAAATAATATCAGCAGGGCAAATTTCATACCTCATTGGAAAATAATCTAATCCAAAACCATTTGCTATTTCAGTAATTTCATCTATTGCATATTCCAGTGCACGAAAATTGCTTGATTCCATTATTTTTCCTCCTACCTTGTGTATAGCCAATGTATGAAAAATTTTGTCAATATATGCTACGCAAAAATAAATTGAATCCTTTTGTTTTATTTGTTCTGATAGAGGTAAACAGCTTCTTTATGTCGAATTAAGTATTGCAGAAGGGAGATGTATAAATGAGCAAAATGATTCTATTGAAAAACCTTCGAAATGCTACTAGAGGTAATTTTTTTTCAATCAGTATTGATTATTCCTTGCAGGATGAAAAAATGAAAATTCAAGAATACGCCAAAGAATTAGAACAAGAAGGATTTATTAAATTAAAAGAATGTAAACAGTTAGAGCAAGCAATTTTTCTAAGCGGTATATTGAAATATGCATCCAATTAATTGGATGTTTTTTTGTTTCTTTAATTTGTTGCTATCTAACAAATGATAATTTGATTTCCATTGGGCGTGCGCTGAGCCTACTCTAAAAAGGCATGCATATCCACTTCCTGTGGGGTCTCACCTGTTCCTCTTCTCCCATAGGAGTCAATCACCTTCAATCAAAATCTTGACTACTCTTTGCTTTCAAAAGCAATAATATTTACAAAATACACTAAACAAAAAAAACCTTACTTTTTAAGAAAGTAAAGTTTTGAATAAATATTTATTTGACTCAATCTACTTCTGTAATACGATAAATATTATGCCCTTCATTAAAGGCTAGTTCTTCAATTAAAAATGTTTTTTCGTGAAGTCTTTTATCGACTAGATCTTCGTATAAAAATGATTGTTGTACACCATCCATTTCTGGATTGTCATCATCTTTATTGGTTCCATCTTGATCTTGTTTGGCAGTTGGGTTTTCTCCTCCAGCAAGAAGTATCCATGTATAATTATCTTTTAAATGTTGATATACAGCATGTTTTTTATAGTGATTATGATTTAACCCAAATGCTTTAAATAGTTTTTTATGACTTTCAGACGACAGCCTGATATTATGATCTTTATCTTTCTTTAATAGATTACCATTATTGTGAATGTATACTTGAATATTCAATAACAATCCCACCTTAAATTTTGATTTTAATTAATT
Organism: Gottfriedia solisilvae; assembly: GCF_002128405.1. Classification (GTDB taxonomy): domain Bacteria; phylum Bacillota; class Bacilli; order Bacillales; family Bacillaceae_G; genus Gottfriedia; species Gottfriedia solisilvae. The sequence goes on along the minus strand of NZ_NETJ01000002.1, from coordinate 298,756 downwards.
ATTTCTATTACGTTTGCAGGTTTTGTTTCGTTATTGGATATATTTTTGAATCATTTTTGAGATGTAAAAGAGGTACAAAATGTATAGTTAATTCGAGGAAAAGTATATTTTAGATTATCATTATTTTAATTGAATTCATTAATTTTGTAATAACAATTCTTTTGCTTGAGTTTCAGTAATTCCTTTAATTAACTCAAGTTCACTGATCAAGATTTTCTTAGCGTTTCCTAACATTTGCTTTTCACTTGAGTTGAGTGATTTTTCTTTATCTATTCGCATTAAATCTCGTACAACCTCTGCGCCATCTTTAATACTACCAGTTCTCATTTTCTCAGTATTCATTTTAAATCTTTCTTTATATGGAAGAGATAAATCAGATCGTCCATTATGAAAAATTTGTAATACATCCTCAAGCGTTTGTGAATTTACTACTAAACGGATTTTTGATTGATCCATTCTAGAAATTGGAATCATTACTTCCATCTTCTTAATCAGCAATCTGATGACAAAATATTGTTGTACATCACCTTGAATTTCTTTTTCAATAATGGATTCAATAACACCTGCTCCTTGCATTGGATAAACAATATTATCGCCAATTTCAAACAATATACTACACCCCCATAAATAACAACTCTTTCAAGCATAACACGAATTTAAAATTTGTCAAATTAATTATTTTATCAAAACAAAACTATTTTTGTCAATAACTTTTTTGTTTTTTATAAAATAAACGTTTTCCTTTGAACAACTTTAAACAAAAATAAAAACATTACCTTGACTAAAAGATAATGTCCTTTGAATGTTTTCTTCACAATTCAGTATTATTTAGAATCCACCGTTACTAATATTATACGCAATATAAGTACATACAATAATCATGCCGATACATAATAACAAAATAAAACCTGATAATTTTGCTAACCCTTTTTCTTCCTTTACGATCGCAACGACACCAGCAATTAGACTCGCTAACAAACTTATATAGTACGTGTATAATGCAATGAGTTCAATTAAATCAATGGTATGAATTGAAAAGGCAAAGATCGCCCCTAGTATGCTAATGATTACAAGGAAATATGCAAGTTTTCCTATTTTTTGGCTAAATTCTATAACACCCATTGTGACAATCACTAGACAAAGGATTAAGCTGATAAAAAAAGTACCTGCACTTATTTTTTGAAATACATTAGGAAGTGGATCAGAGAATAGGCCAATATAAGAAAGAAAAATAATACAAAATAAAAGTAATACATATCTTCTATATTTTTTAAGTTTATCCATTAACCCCCATCCTCCTAGGCAAAGTATATTCCTTAAAAACTTTTCGCCTTAAACCATACTATTCAACAATTGATGAATTTCTCCTTTAGGATTGATAGGTGTGATTTCGACAAGAACAAAAGTTCTTATGTTTTGTCGATAAGTAAATGAACAATCATTATTTACAAACGTGCGTTCTGGTTTTATAATGATTTTGTGGATAGTAATTTGATGAGAAATCGGGTTCAGGTAAACAGGTAGGCTAAATAAAAAAATTGATATTCGAGGAGCAAAATAAAATGACAGTTAAATTAATCCCTTATTTAATTATGGATGGTAATGCACAAGAAGCAATAAAGTTTTACGAAGAAACATTAGACGCTCAAATTCTATTCAGTCAAACTTATGGAGATTTTGCTGATACACCCGAAAATGCTAATTCAAAGAACCTGATTATGCACGCTTGTATTCAAATTGGAGAATCAAATCTAATGTTATCTGATACATACCCAGGATATCCTCATCAAACGGGTAACCAAGTTACAATCTGTATTTCTACAAATGACATCGAAAAATCAAGACATATTTTTGAAGGTTTATCTAAAGGTGGGCAAGTAGAATTACCACTTCAAGATACTGGATTTAGTCCTGCATATGGAAAAGTTGTAGACAAATTTGGTGTATTATTCCAAGTTTTCACAGAAGGTAATCAATAATTCCCACAAGGAATTGATTCCTTTGTTTTATTAGCGTCATGAATCAATTTTTCCATCTTTTTATGTATCCCATTTTATTAAACAAGTATTATACCTTACATACAAAAAAAGAAAATAGCTTTGTCTTATAAATCATTAGACGAGGCTATTTTCTTTATATATATATATTGTTTTATTTTTTTCTTACAATAAAGTTAAATCAATGGAAATTCAATTTATAAATTTACATTACAATCCGGACATAGTCCATAAATTTCAAATTTATGGCTTTGTACTTTATAACCTGGTAAATCAACAGGGATATTCTCCATCGGACAACCATGAATACTTTTCGTATTTCCACAGTCTAAACAGATAAAATGATGGTGATGCTCAGCTGAAGCGCATTTTGATCTAAATCGCTTCTCCCCGTCCAATTCAGTTACTTCCACTACATCTACATCTACAAAAGTGGTTAAATTACGATAAATTGTATCAAAGCTGAGTCCTTTGTATTTATCTTTTAATGCGAGTTGAATATCTCTTGCCGTTACATATTTATTTTGTCTAAAAATATATTCAAGCATATCATATCGTTTAGGAGTATTTTTATAGCCTCGATCTTTTAATAATTTTGATGCATCTGCTAATTTCATTTAATCACTACCTTTATCTCGTTCTTAATTTCTTCCAACCTAACGTTAAAATAAGAATAAGGATTTGCAGGATCACAATTGTACCACCCGGCGCTAAATTTAAAAAATAAGAAAGGAATATTCCCGCAACAACCGAAAGTTCTCCAAAAATAATGGAATAGATGATTGTTTGTTTAAATCCTTTTGAAATACGAATGCTTGCTGCAACGGGTAATGTCATAAGTGAAGAAACTAATAAGACCCCTACAACTCTCATTGAAACAGAAACGACTAAGGCTACTAATAAAATAAATAAATAGTGAATCCATTTTGCATTTATACCCGATGCAACAGCGTATTCTTCATCAAATGATAATAAGAACAATTCTTTATACAGTACGATAATTGAAATGACAACAAATATTGCAATGATTACGACAGTCATTAAATCTTGCCCAGAGACTGCACTTACACTTCCAAATAAGAAACTAAATAAATCCGTATTAAACCCATTTGCTAACGAAATTAAGATTACACCTAATCCCATACCACCGGAAAGAATGATCGGAATAGCAAGTTCTTGATAATGTCTATAAACACTTCTTAATTTTTCAATTAAAAATGCACCTGCGACTGAAAATGTCATCCCCATAAATAATGGACTCATAAATCCACTTGAAAAGAAATACTTTTCTAGTAATAAGCTTGCTGCAACGCCTGATAGTGTCACATGGCTTAACGCATCTGAAATTAATGATAATCTTCTAAACACAACAAACACCCCAAGTAATGGAGCCATAATTCCTATAATCATACCTGTTAGTAATGTATTACGTAGAAAATCATATTGAAAAAAATCCATCATAAGCTATCTCTCCCCCTCTTCATGTTCGTGGTTATGAGATAGTAGATGTACTGAATGACCATACAAAATCGATAGATCTTTCTCAGTAGCATCCTTAAATTTTTCTCTGCTTCCGTGGAAATGAAGTTTTTTATTTAAGCAGGCAACATGTGAAACTTTATCAGTAATAATACCAATATCGTGAGAGACTAATAATAATGTAATACCTAATTTGGTATTTAAATCACTTAGTAATTCATAGAAGCTCTCTACATTTTCCGCATCAACCCCAACAGTAGGTTCATCTAGAATAAGTAATTCAGGATTACTTACTAAAGCTCTTGCGATAAAAACACGCTGTTGTTGCCCACCAGAAAGTTCACCAATATTTCGATTTGCAAATTCATTCATCCCTACAGATTTTAATGCTTCAGTAACTTTTTGTTTATCTGAGTTTTTAAATCCATTAAACAGTCCTAGCTTTTTTACTAGCCCTAGTGAAACGACTTCAAATACAGATGCAGGAAATCCCGAATTAAAGCTATTCGCCTTTTGAGAGACATAACCAATCTTTTCCCAATTCTTCATTTTACGAATATCAGTTCCAAACAATTCTATGCTCCCTTGATTAGGCTGCTGGATTCCAAGAATACATTTAAGTAAAGTGGACTTCCCACTCCCATTTGGACCAACTAACCCTAAGAAGTCTCCTTTTTTCACTAGAAGATTTATATCTTTTAAAACATTTTGACGATCATAACTATAAGATAAATCTTCTATTTTTATGATATTTTGACTCATTTATACACCTTCATCTATTTAGGAATAATTACGTTTTGTAGTTCAATTTCTTAGTATAAGAGATTCCACCCTATTTGTAAACAAAGAAACATTCGCATTTTTCCTTCTTTCTTTTGTACTCTTTTTTGACGGTTTTTTTGAACTTATCCAAAGGTATAAATTGAACTTTTTTCATTAGATTTTCATTAAAAATATGCCTTAAAAAGTTAAGTATATTTCAATATTTCTTCAAAAAAACCTTTATTTATAAGGCTTTTCATTTTGTGACAAAAAATACATATGTTACAATTAATCTATAAAACTATAGATAAAGAGGTGGTTTTTTGAACGCAGTCACACATCGAAGGCTTTCAAATTTCAAGATTTTTAAACGGGGGTTTTTCATTACATTAGGAGCTGCTTTAATGGCAGTCTGCTTAAAAGCATTTTTTATTCCAACTGAAATTATTGATGGTGGAATTGTAGGTATCTCTTTGATCCTCTCTCATATTACTTCGATTAATCTCGGTATTTTTCTATTCATCTTAAATTTACCTTTTGTATTAGTAGGATATAAACAAATAGGTAAAACATTTGCAATTTCAACATTATTTGGAATTAGTTTGTTATCAGTATTTACATCTTTATTTAAAGACATTCCTCATTTAACAGCAGATCCATTGTTAGCTTCTTTATTTGGTGGTCTTGGGTTAGGTATCGGTGTTGGTTTAGTAATCCGTTATGGCGGTTCACTAGATGGTACTGAAATCATCGGTATTCTTTTATCAAAATCTACTCCATTTTCTATCGGAGAAGTAGTCATGGCATTTAACGTATTCATCCTTGGTAGTGCAGGTTTCGTTTTTGGATGGGACAATGCAATGTACTCACTAATTGCCTATTACGTAGCATTTAAGACGATTGATCTTACGATTGAAGGTTTCCAAGATACTAAGTCAGTATGGATTATTAGTGATTATGATAAAGAAATTGGCGATGCTTTAAATGCCCGTCTAGGTCGTGGCGTAACATATTTCCACGGTGAAGGTGGTTTTATGGGTGAAGATAAAAAAATTATTTTCACAGTCATTTCACGATTAGAAGAAGCAAAATTAAAATCAATTGTAGAAGATTTTGATGAAAATGCTTTTGTGGCAATTGGTAATATTGCTGACGTTAAAGGCGGGAAATTTAAAAAGAAAGCAATTCACTAATCAAAAAAGCTTGAGTTCATTACGAATTCAAGCTTTTTTCTATTTTAAGAGCTACTAAAATCAAATTCTGAGTTCATTAAATAGAGATTCTCCTCATAATATGAATAGATGAATATAACACCAACCTAGAGGAGGATCATGATGAATATTATTCAGACACTCATTAATAAAAAAGTTAATAGTATTACACCGAAAGAATTATTAAAATTAAGTCAGCAATACCAAGTATCAATTACGCCAGATCAAGCGATTAAAGTCGCTTCTTTATTAAATGGTAAAAATGTAAATATATATGACCTTACCCAAAGAAAACAATTACTAGCACAAATTGCGAATGTCACTTCACCTCAAACGGCTCAGCAGATTGATTCGATTTTTCAAAAGTTAACTTAAGCAAAGTTTATATGTTGATTAAAAACCTCTAATTAACAACTCTACTCATTTCGTATCTCATATAATTCTCTTACATCAATTTAATTTCAAAACGAAATGAGAGGGATTAAGATGGATTTGCATGAACTACATTATGAGATTATTTATTTAGATAAGAACACACAAGATGAGGTCAAATACAATCATGCTTTTCATTTGGATGATTTAAGTCATGACCTAGCCTTATCAATTGCAAGTAGTTTAATTGAACGTGACAAAGCACATGTAGTTTATATTAAATTATTATTTTTAGATAATCAAAACGAAGAGCATATAAATAATGTAGTAACGGTTAAAAGGATAAAAGATGGAAAAATTATTGCCTCACATTTAGATAGTAAATTAAAGAAAATCATTGAAACAGAGCTATAAATAGTAAAAACATAAGACCCAGGTCTTATGTTTTTTTGTCTTTTTCAAAAATGTCAGCCACACATTAATAGATTTCATCATGAATGAACCTAGTATAAATTATAAGAACTCACATTTGCTTACTTGGTAGTTAAATTTTGAATTACTACTTGTCCAAATTTAGTAGGCATTTTATTGACAATAAATTTGCCGCTATCATTATTTGGCATTGGAACAGTTACGATTTTATGCTTACTGTCCAGCTTAATTTGCTTAACTAATTTTCCATTATCTAAGTTTCCAATTTTTTGTCCGTTCTTATTAATAAATAGATTCAATGAAATACAACATAGACTGATACAAATAATCCCTACTAATATAAATAAATATTTTCTTTTCACCATTACACCCCTATTTATTAGTATGCTTGTCCTATTCATATGCAAAATAAAAGGTTTAGATAACCAAAATCTATTCTCTAAATCAAATAGATTCGGTTTTGATTCCCTAAAGTTTGATATCTCTTTTAATGGGAACATTTAAGAAATTTATTCTTTTATAGAAAAATAGTCACCCTATTTTGGATGACTATGTGTCAATAGCTAAAAGTTTCTTGTTATTTTTTATATCTATTTCGATTCAATTCTTCGTTTTTTATTTCTTTCAATACATATTCAAATCGATTGATCTGATTGTTTTTATTCACAATATATAAAAATGGTAATGAAAGGAAAGTTGAACTAAATAAGAAAATTGACCATCCAATTCTATGATTTCCGATAGCAATCATAGAAGATGTTAAAAATATGACACTTGTCGAATATAACAGGAAACGAATTCGCTTGATGTTTCTAATATGTTTGTTTTTTTCCTCAGTAATAAATAAGGCGATTTCATCGAATGAACTCATATGCTTGATTTTTCCAAGGAATACGTATGGATTTTTCAATTCCAAAGTCTTCACTCCTTGTTCTATGTTTTGCCTCATTTTCATATTTGAACTTATCTTCATATTATTTATATACTACATTTACCGATTGATTATATCTTTTATATGTAATCATTCATTAATTTAAATTTTAAAGAACACAAAAAAAGCCCCAGCTTAAAAAGTTGGGGCTAGTTATTATGAATTTAAAAGTTGTTGAATTAGATTTTCATTAAATTCCTTATTTCTTAACATTTCAATTTCCAATTTATAAGGAGCTACTTTACTATTTTTATCTTCACCTACATATGGAGTCTCAAGGATTTTTGGAATTTCTGTCAGCTGAGGATGATGAACTATATAACTTAATGCATCAAACCCAATTGTACCAAAGCCAATATTCTCATGTCGGTCTTTTCTGCTACCTGCCGGGTTTTTACTGTCATTAATGTGAAGTACTTTTAATTTATCAATACCCACTAACTGGTCAAATTGTTGAAGAACACCATCAAAATCATTTACGATATCATAACCTGCGTCATTAATATGGCATGTATCGAAACAAACAGATAATTTATCGCTAAAGTGTACCCCTTCCATAATTCTTGCAATCTCTTCAAATGATTTACCACATTCTGAACCTTTCCCTGCCATCGTTTCAAGGGCGATCTGAACCGGTGTATCAGCCGTTAACACCTCATTTAAACCTTGTATAATTCGCTCGATACCTGCATCTTCTCCAGCACCTACATGAGCACCTGGGTGTAAAACAATTTGTTTGGCACCTAATGCGGCAGTTCGATCAATTTCTTTTTGTAGGAACTCAACACCAAGTTCATAAGTTGCCGGGTTTGTTGTATTACCAATATTAATAATATATGGTGCATGTACAACAATATCTGCAATTCCATTTTCAGCCATATGCTTTAATCCTGCTTCAATATTTAAATCCTCGATTTTTTTACGTCTTGTATTTTGAGGTGCTCCTGTGTATACCATAAAAGTATTCGCACCATAACTTGCTGCTTCTTCACTTGCTGCTAAAAACATCTTTTTTCCGCTCATTGAAACATGAGATCCAATACGTAACATACTTGTCCACTCCTAGCTTTTCTTCATACATTCCATTGTAACACGATGATTCAAAAATGAAAAAAGAGAGGCTTTTATCGAGCCTCTCTTCATTCATATAGTCTATTTCAGTTTTCGGTGACTTGTTTATCTCGGCAAGAGTCAAAGTTCAGTTTCTTGGGACTTGTCTTATGCTTGTCGGAGCTGAACAGTCGCCTCCGCTTTTCTTGTTGTCTAGCTCCGGCTCCTAACTCCTCGAGTCATAAGCCAATGCCCAATAAAGGTTAAAGACCAACCTTTACCGGTCCTCGTCTTATGCTTGTCGGAGCTAAGCAGTCGCCTCCGCTTTTCTTGTTGTCTAGCTCCGGCTCCTAACTCCTCGAGTCATAAGCCAATGCCCAATAAAGGTTAAAGACCAACCTTTACCGGTCCTCGTCTTATGCTTGTCGGAGCTGGACAGTCGCCTCCGCTTTTCTTAATGTCTAGTTCCACAAGCTAGCTCTTCGGTAATATTCCATTAATCTTTGAAGTGGAAGACCACCACTTCTTCAGATTGATGGAGATATTCCTCTCAGAGCTAAACGCGCTTGTTCCACTTTTCTTGTTACCTACTAGTTTTCTTTTTTACTCGTTGTTTGAATGTTTCGCGTTGTTCGTTTAGTTTGCGTTTGTAGCCTGGTTTTACTTTTGATGGTTTTTTGATGGCTTTTGTTGCAACAGCGTCTAAGGTACGGTCTGTTTTTTTGCGTAGTTTACGTTTTGCACGTGGTCCTAGTTCAACCCAGTCGCCATTTTTTAGTTCGCGATGTTCGAAAGAAATGCCGCGATCTTGAAGTTTGTCTAGTGCCTGTTCATCTTCTTGGTCGTAAATTGTAATGGCTGTTCCTGAGTAGTTTGCACGGCCAGTACGTCCTACACGGTGTACATAGAAATCTAAGTCTGAAGGTAATTCGATGTTAATAACATGACTTACTCCTTCAATATCAATTCCACGAGATGCTAAGTCAGTTGCGACAATATATTGGAATTCTAAGTCTTGAATTTGCTTCATCATTTTTTTACGTTCACGTGGACTTAAATCTCCATGAATTTGGCCGACCTTAAGCCCATATGATGATAATTGAGATGCAACTTCTTCAGCTTTTTTCTTTGTGTTCGTAAAAATAATAGCTAAATAAGGTTGGTAGCTATTTAAGATGTCTTTTGCCATTCTCACTTTGTCTTTATGACGACTAGGAACGATAATGTGCTCAATTTGTTGAGCAGATAGTTGTTTCGGGTTAATATGAATATGCTCTGGATTATCCATGTATTTTTTCATAAATGGTTTTAGCTTTTCAGGGATTGTTGCTGAAAATACTAACATTTGTAAATTCTTAGGCATTTTTGATGCAACTTGGTCAACGTCATGGATAAATCCCATATCTAGCATTAAATCCGCTTCATCTACTACTAAGTACTTAGATGTATGCACTAATAGTACATTATCATTAACTAGATCTTTAATACGACCTGTTGTACCAACGACAATGTGTGGTTGTTTCTTTAATTTTTCAACCGTACGCTTGTAATCTGTTCCACCTACAAAATTCTTTGCAGTTAATTGAGCATCTTCTGGACAACATTCAATAATAGATTGAATATCTTTATAAATTTGTGTTGCCAATTCACGCGTTGGAGCTGTGATAACTAATTGTACCTGATCAATTGATGGGTCAAGTGTATTAATTGTTGGAATTAAATATGCGTGTGTTTTACCAGATCCTGTTTGTGATTGTCCGATAATACTACGTCCAGTTTTTACTTGTGGAATAATCTTTTGTTGAATTTCTGTCGGGCCTGTAAAATGTTTCTTTTCTATTGCTTCCATTATAAATGGTTTTAATTGATAATCTTTAAATGATACTGCCATATAATTCACCTTCTTAATTTGGACTTTCTTTGTTATATAGGAAACAATTTCCTAGTTCGAAATAGCTACAATTATCTATTATACAATAGTTTCAAGTGGAATAGCTAATTTTTCTTTAATCTTCTTATTTATTATCATTTTATTTTTTAGACTGTCCTATACTAACCATTTTTAAAGTAGTGCATAGCCTAAGTAATAAAATGCTTTTTTGAAAGGAGGTTTGTTAGAAATGGGATTACTTGATAAATTCAAGAAAAAAAATCAACAGGGGCAAAACATGTACGGACCGAATTCTTTTAATGGCTATCATCAGCCTTACCCTAATATGCAAAATCCATACGGTATGAGACCGCAATATCAACAATATCCAAATTTTCAACAACCACCACAACAACACCAATTTCAACAAAACTATTTCCAAGGAGGGCAACAGTCCCACCCTCAAAACCAAGGATATTTTCAGCAACCATCAACAGCCCAACCTCAATTAAATGCTTATCAGCAATATGTAAATCAAAATAAATTATTACAATCTGTGCCATTTCAAAATCAACCTGTTATTCAGTCGCATAATAGCAGCATGTTTCAACAACAACCAGCTCAGAGTCAATATCCGATGACAGGGCAACCACCAGATAGACAAGAAAGTGGTAGCACAGGATTTTTATCTCGAGTGTTGGGCGGCGACACATCTATTACTGGGATAATTGGCAATATGCAAAGAGCTGTTCAAACAGCTCAACAAGTTACACCAATGATTCAACAATACGGACCAATTGTAAAAAACCTACCATCTTTATATAAGATTTTTAAAGAAGTAAATACTGATGATCCAAGCGATACAAAAAAAGCTGCTAAAAGCGAAAATAGTGTCCAAACGCCAACAAAAGAGAAAAGAAGTAGAAAAAAAACAATCATGAATGACGATAGTGAATTGATACAAATTCAAGAAAGTAGTGTCTTAAATGATTCTCCAAAACCAAAATTGTTTATGTAAATAGACATTTTCCTTTGTATAGTTCTATCTCCCTCCTTTATAATAAAAAATGTACAACAATATAATAAAGGAGGGGCTACTCCATGAAAGTTATAAAAGTTACCCCACGAGGCTATTGCTACGGAGTTGTAGATGCAATGGTAATCGCTAGAAATGCTGCAAAGGATCCATCATTACCTAGACCAATTTATATTCTTGGTATGATCGTTCATAATAAACATGTCACAGATGCATTTGAAGAAGAAGGAATCATCACATTAGACGGACCAAGTCGTTTAGATATACTTGATAAAATTGATAAAGGAACTGTCATTTTTACAGCACATGGTGTCTCTCCAGAGGTAAAGTCCAGAGCAATAAAAAAAGGACTTACAACAATTGATGCAACATGTCCTGACGTAACAAAAACACATGATTTAATTAAAGATAGAATGGCTGAAGGATATCACTTTATTTATATCGGTAAAAAAGGGCATCCCGAGCCAGAGGGTGCTGTTGGTATTGCTCCAGATATCGTTCACTTAATTCAAAACAAATCAGATATTGACGAGTTGTCTATTCCTACTGATAAAATCATCATCACGAATCAAACGACTATGAGTCAATGGGATGTTGTCGACTTAATTCAATATGCAATTAAGAAATATCCAACTGCTCATGTTCATAAAGAAATCTGCATGGCAACGCAAGTACGCCAAGAAGCAATTGCTGACCGTGCTGGGGAAGCCGATTTAACAATAGTCGTAGGTGACCCTATGAGTAATAACTCAAATCGTCTTGCACAAGTTTCTCATGAAATAGCAGGTACAAAAGCTTATCGTATTTCAGATTTAACTGAGCTTCAATTAAGTTGGTTAGATGGTATTGAAACAGTCGCTGTCACTTCTGGCGCATCAACTCCAACACCAATTACACGCGAAGTCATTGCCTTCTTAGAACGTTATGACCCAAAAGATGAAAGCACATGGGACATTACTTCTAATGTAGAGTTAAGTCGTATTCTTCCAAAAGTAAGAATAAAAGAATAATAAAAACTCGCCTTTTCCGGGCGAGTTTTTTCTTTAAATGAATACAAATGGATCAGTATTTATTTTTGAAGCAACAATTTCACATTTTAGATTATTTTCAATTAGTTTCTTATCTAATAATTTTTTGACGCCATCTTTCATCACTTTTTCAATATTGTGACCTGCGTCTACGATATTTAAATTTTCCATCTTCCAATCTTGCGCTACATGATAATAAATATCTCCACTTACATAGACATCTGCACCATGTCGTTTGGCATGGAACGCAAATTTATTACCGTCTCCACCAACGATTGCAACCTTCTTGATTTTATCACCTAATTTACCGACAACACGAACACCTTTTAAATCCAATTTCTCTTTAACATAATGAGCAAATTCTTCTAAAGTACATTCTTCCTTTAAAGTACCTATTCTTCCAATACCAAATGTTTTACCTTCATTTAATAAAGGAATTGTATCGTAGGCTACTTCCTCATAAGGATGAGCATTTAACATTGCTTTCATAACCTTTTTCAGAATTGATTCAGGAACTATTGTCTCTATTCTGACTTCCTCTACCTGCTCTAGTTGACCTTGTTGACCAATAAAAGGTTTTGTGTCTGCTAATGGTAAAAATGTTCCCGTACCTTCCGCATTAAACGTACAGTGACTATAATTCCCTATATGCCCTGCTCCTGCTTCACAAATTGTATTGCGAACAACCTCAGCATGCGATTTGGGTACAAAAACGACTAACTTCACTAATTTTTCTACATACGTAGGTGCAAGTACTCGGGTATTTTCTAACTGCAATGCCTCTGCTAGGAAATCACTAACGCCAACTTCTGCAATATCAACATTTGTGTGAGCAGCAAAAACAGCTATATCATGTTTAATGCATAATTCGATGATTTTACCTGCTTCACCATCAGTAACAATTTTCTTTAATGGGCGATAAATAATTGGATGGTGTGCGATGATCAAATTCGCTCCAATTGAAATTGCTTCTTCTACAACTTCCTTTGTAACATCTAGCGCAATTAATGCTTTTTTTACTTGATTCGATAATGTACCAATTTGAAGACCATTTGGGTCCCCTTCTTCAGCAAGATGTTTTGGAAAAAGCACTTCAAACTGTTGAACCAATTGATAACCATTCACAGATTTCATGCGAGCACCTCATTTATCCATTCAATTTTTTGTTTTATTTCATTTATTTTTTGAATAGATTCTTCTGTTTGTTTTGCTGATTGTAATTGTATAAGAATTCGTTCAAAGTTTTTAAGCTCGTGATTCCATCTTTTCTTAAAAGCGTCATTTTGGTCGTGCATCAAATGCGGTCCGATAAACATTTCTTTATTCTTTGAATCTGAATAAGGTTTATATGTACTTGATTTCGAGGCAACCAAAATTTCATATATTTTCGTATCTTCTTCTAAAATGTCTTCTTTAATTAATGAATACCCTTCTTGATCTAACCAATTTCTAATTTGATAAGCACCGATATTTGGTTGCAACACTAGGGTTTCTACACCTTGAAGCTTCTCTTTCCCTTTTTCAAGTATACTTGCAATTAGTGAACCACCCATTCCAGCAATCGTAATAACGTCTACTTCATTCGGTTTTAAAACTTCCAATCCATCTCCCATTCTAGCTTCAACAATACCTTCTAAACCACTTTGACGAATCGTTGAACGAGCTGAATTAAATGGACCTTCTGTTATTTCACCTACAATCGCCGATGTACATCTTTTATTTAAAACAGCATAACAAGGTAAGTAAGCATGATCCGAACCGATATCAGCCAATCTAGTACCTTCTGGGATATAATCAAAAACTCTTTTTAATCTCATTGATAAATTTACTTCATTCATAACAAAATCACCATTTCATATTATTTTCATGACAATATTTTACACTAATTCATGTAAGAATCCTAATATTGAACAAATAAAAATGACCTCTCCATATAGAAAAGGTCATTTAATATGATTATTTTTTCTCAGATAACCATTTTGAAACTGCATCTAATTGTGCACCTGATACTAAACCTGCTGGCATGCCGCCTTCTTTACCATTTTGTAAGATTGCTTTAATCTCTTCTTCAGAGTATTTAGCGCCAACCTTTGTTAAGTTAGGTCCAACTGCACCTTGTAATTGGTCACCATGACAGCTGACACAAGTTTGAGCGTATATTTCATCTGGTTTAGTAGAAGCAGTTTGCTCTTCCTTCTTACCACCATTAGCTATCTCATCAGCTTGTTTTGCCCCTTTTAATGAGATAATTAGCATTACTGCGATTCCTAGTGCTGCAATTAAAGCAAAAGGAATTAATGGATTTCGTTTCATTATGATCCCCCTTATGTAACCCCTTAAAAAATAAAAAGTATTTAATTACTATAACATTATTATTGTATACGATTAAAAACAATAAAAAAAGTATTATATTGGATAATTTTAAAAATAGTTAACCGATTACATTTTACTTAAACCCATACCACTCTTAAGAATTACATTATATAGAGAATATATGCGATTGATAAAATGATTAAGCTCACCCCTGAATAAATGAAATACGTAAGTTTTTTTAAGAAACCAATTACAATCCACAGGGTACAATTTACAAATAATATGCTCCCCATTACCATTGCAGACAAATTGATAAAGCTTCCTACCCCTTCTACTATTAGTTCTAAAAAAATAATTGCAATGACGAGATAAGTAATATGTCTCCAAATAAGCTGCTTTGATGTCAAAAGTACTGCATTAATGCCTAAAAAAAGAAAAACAGATAGGAAAATGAGTATTTGCAAATTTAAAGACAATTCTGTAAAATAAAGGAGATAGGTGACAAATGGAATCATTAATAAAGGTAAAACTCCTAAGAGTGCCCATAATTTATGATAACCAAAAACTAGAGAATTATCCCTTAATTCACCTTCAGTATAAATACTTAATAAATAATCACAATATTGCTCTGGTAACATACGATTTTCTTTCCAGAACTTTATTTCTTTTATGATAATTTGTTTTCGTTGCTGATCCATATTGCATCCTCCAATGATTTCTCGAAAAAATTCTGAAAAATCACACTTTGTTATTAGAATATCACTTTTATTGGAATTTGAGTATGGTCATTCGATTGGTTTTGACAAATTTCTTCATAAGCCATTATGCCTAATTAATTCAATTGAAAATAAAAAAAGTCTATCCAAAAATGGATAAACTTTTCTATAATATTCTATTCTAAGAAGTCTTTTAATCGTTTACTACGACTTGGATGACGCAACTTACGAAGTGCTTTCGCTTCAATTTGGCGGATACGTTCACGTGTTACACCAAACACTTTACCAACTTCTTCTAAAGTGCGAGTACGGCCATCATCTAAACCAAATCGTAAACGAAGTACGTTTTCTTCACGGTCAGTTAATGTATCAAGTACATCTTCTAGCTGTTCTTTTAACATCTCATAAGCAGCATGTTCAGCCGGAGAAGTAGCTTCTGAGTCTTCAATGAAATCACCTAAATGTGAATCGTCTTCTTCACCAATTGGTGTTTCAAGTGATACAGGCTCTTGAGCAATTTTTAAAATTTCTCTTACTTTTTCTGGTGGTAAATCCATTTCTTCTCCAATTTCTTCAGGAGATGGCTCACGACCTAAATCTTGAAGTAATTGACGCTGAACTCGGATTAATTTATTAATTGTTTCAACCATATGTACTGGAATACGGATTGTTCTTGCTTGGTCAGCAATTGCACGAGTAATCGCTTGACGAATCCACCAAGTAGCATATGTACTAAATTTGTAACCTTTACGGTAATCAAATTTTTCTACAGCTTTTATTAATCCCATATTTCCTTCTTGAATTAGGTCTAAGAATAGCATTCCACGTCCTACGTAACGTTTTGCAATACTTACTACTAAACGTAAGTTTGCTTCAGCTAAGCGGCGTTTTGCTTCTTCATCGCCTTCTTCAATACGTTTTGCTAAATTGATTTCATCTTGTCCAGAAAGTAAGTCAACTCGACCAATTTCTTTTAAGTACATACGCACCGGATCGTTAATTTTAACACCAGGAGGAACACTTAAATCATTTAAGTCGAATTCTTCTTCTTTTTCTAACTGAGCACCTCTAGGCTCATCGTCAGCATCACCGACAATATCAATTCCTTGTTCACCTAATTGTTCGTAAAATTCTTCTAATTGATCTGAATCTATTTCAAAACCATTTAAACGATCAGCAATTTCTTCATATGTAATTACACCACGTTTTTTACTATTTTCAATTAATAATGCTTTTACTTGATCGAGTGTTACTTCTGTTTCCGTATCTTTAGAACGAGCCGATTTATCAGCCATTTGTTCCCCTCCTTCGAAAAGTTCGCGAATCATTTAACATATTTCATACTAGACCGGAGCTGAGTAATTTGTTGGAGGATTGTCGCAGCTTTTACGAAATCTCCTTCACGTTCAGCTTTTTTCAAGTCTATTTCTTTTTCACGTATACGTTGTTGCTTATCATAGTTGTTTAATGCATCTAAATAATCCTTTAACTCTCGCTCTGTTAGTTCAGGTGCTATCTGTAAATTGACAATTTTTGAAACTACTTCAAGTAACCTTTTTGAAGGAAGGTAATTCATAAATTTACTAATATTAGACTCATTGCCCTCTTCATAATAAGCATAAAGATGGATTATAATCTCGGAATAATCATTATTGTAGAATAGACCCTGATATTGCTGTCTAACCTTCTCGGTCACATCTCTGCTATTTAACATGTGTGCTAAGAGTGTTTGTTCTGCTCTTACATGTGCAGGTAAAAGTGTTTTAGAAGATATATCTCGTTTGATATCAGTTTTTACTTCTGTTACATTTGTTATACGATTTGCCTGATTACTATATTGTCCAAATTCCTTCTTAAGCACTTCAATTGAGATAGAAAACTCTTTTGAGAGTTGATTTAAGTAATAATCTTGTTCAATGAGTTGACTTAATTTTGCAATTTCCTGAAGCATTTCTTTAATATATTGAAATTTAACAGTTTCATCTAGGAGATTTTTTCCTTTTCGATGATATTGCATTTTAAAACTCATTAATGATACACTAGCTTCAATAATAGAGGAGTTAAATTTTTCAGGTCCAAATTGTCTTATGTACTCATCAGGATCTAAGCCATCTGGCATTTGTGCAACCTTTATTGTAAAACCTTCTTTTTGAAGAATATTTGCTGCTTTTTCGGTCGCGTTTATACCAGCCTGATCTGAATCGTAGCATATGATAATTTGATCTACAGTAGTTTTTAACACTTTTGCTTGATCCTCTGTTAAAGAAGTACCCATTGTAGCAACAGCGTCATTGACGCCAGCTTTATATGCAGAGATAACATCGGCAAAGCCTTCCATTAAAACTGCTCTGTTTTGCTTACGCATCACGTTTTTAGCTTGATAGAAATGATATAATAATTTCCCTTTATGGAAGATTGATGATTCCGGACTATTCAAATATTTTGGTGAACCTTCACCCATAATTCTTCCGCTAAATGCAACAATCTTACCTTGATGATTATGAATAGGAAAAATTAATCGATTTCTAAATCGATCATAATAGTTCCCATCACGCTCGTTACGAACAACAAGACCGGCTTTTTCCATGATTGACATGGAATATCCACGTTTCTCTAATACCTTTGTAACAGCATCCCAAGAATCAAGTGCAACACCAAGTTCAAAATGTTTTATTTCTTCTTTAGAAATGCCTCTGTTAATAAGGTAGTCTAACGCTTCTTTACCTTCTGCTGTATTAACTAATAGATGATGATAGTACTTTTTGACAAACTCATGAGCTTCATGCATGATCGCTTGCTCAGTAGATTGTGGATTTTTCACAGTGTCAATCGCATCTGTTGGTAGAGTGATATTTGCCTTCTGTGCAAGTTGTTGTACAGATTCTTGAAAGTTTAAACCTTCAAGCTGCATAATAAAGGAAATTGAATTCCCACCAGCACCGCAACCAAAACAATGAAAAATCTGCTTTTCAGGTGATACTGAAAAAGATGGTGTGCTTTCTCCATGAAATGGACAAAGTCCAAAGTAATTTCTTCCTTGTTTTTTTAAAGGAACATATTCACTCACTACATCAACTATGTCTACTGACTCACGAACTTGCTCAATAAGTTCATCGGGAATTCTGTTTCCCATATTGACAGCTCCATATACTATTTTATTCGATAAAACTCGCTGTATTCCTTCAAGTTTCGACAATATTTTTTTCATATTTTTTTCTTAAAAAATCATTTGATCATTTCAAGTCTTATATGTATTATTAATTGTCTGAAAAAGAGGCGCTACAGTAGTTCATAAGCATTGCATTCAACTGCTAGTTCTGGTTTATATAAAACCCTATTTATTTATTGCTTATGATTAATTTCTACATGTCTTTGCTAATTCCTTCAAAACATGTATCGATTTATGTAGTTTTATTTCCTTCTTTCGATAAACTAGGAAGCACATATTCATAGTTTATTCGTAAGTATAAAAAGTTAAACCTATAATTAACTCTTTTCATACAATTTTTTATTATAATCTATTTCACAGTGGAAATCTAGCAATATGCATCAAAGAATTTTTTGTTCATTTTTATGAATTAAAAAAAGGCTGTTTTCTGTATCTATTGTTGCTATTTAAGAATGTGTTAGTTGATTACAACTCCAGGATGTTCCCTTCCCGCATCTCCCACAGGAGTCTCACACCTTCCGTTGCAACTTATTTTCAATTGAAAAAACAACAATTTCTGAAAAGAGCCTTAAAAAAAGAAAACACATTAGAATGATCTAATGTGTCTATTTGTCATTGTGTCGACAAGAACAAAAACTAAAAGAAATTATCTAATATGTCTATTTTGATAATACTGACCTAAAATTACATTTGCTGATTCTTCAACCGCTTTACTTGAAACATCAACGATCTGACAGCCAATACGAGTCACTACATTATTAAAATGTTTAAGTTCCTCTTCAATTCTTGCGATGTTTGCATAACTCGCCCCATCATGAAGCCCTAATGAAATTAATCTTTCTTTTCGGATATGATTTAATTTCTCAGGTGAGATCATTAACCCAAAACAACGTTCTTTTGGAACTTTATATAATTGCTCAGGAGGATCTACCTCTGGTACTAATGGTACATTCGCAACCTTTAAGCCTTTATGTGCTAAGTATTGAGATAAAGGCGTTTTCGATGTTCTTGATACACCAATTAATACAATATCAGCTTTTTCAATCCCTCTAGGGTCTCTTCCATCATCATACTTCACTGCAAATTCAATTGCTTCGATTCGTTGGAAATAATCCTCATCTAATTTTCGGACAACACCTGGTTCATTTTTTGGCTCCATTTGGTTAATTGACGCAATCGTATCAATTAGTGGACCAATTAAGTCATATACAATGATACCGGCTTTTTTCGATTCATCAAGGATTGCATTTCTCATATCTGGTTTTACTAATGTAAAAACAATAATTCCGTTATTCTCTTTTGCTACTTGAACGATTTCAATAAGTGTTGCTACATCCTCAACATAAGGTACGCGTCTAATTTCAAATTTATAATGAAATTGACTGATAGCTGCTTTAACGACGTGCTCCGCTGTTTCACCAACTGAATCAGATACAACATAAACGATTGAATTCCCCATATGTTCACCTCTTAATTTTACTAAAACATGTCATTGTTCATTAAGTCTACGATCGCACGAGTAAAATTTGTTTTTGTAAATCGACCAATTACCTCAAGTCCATGTTCACTTTCACGAACAACTGGGACAGCATCAATTTGTTTCTCAATTAAACTCTTTGCTACGTTATAGATTGTATCATCTTTATAGCAAATTGTAATGTTTGGCATTCTAGTCATAATGATATCTACAGGTAATGTATGCAGGTCCTTATTTCCTATACTTGCTCTAAGTAAATCTTTTCTAGATAATACACCCGATAATACCGTATTTTGATCGACAACAAACAAAGTACCTACATCCTCAAGAAACATTGTAACAATTGCATCATATACTGACGAACTTCTATCAACTACAACTGGTATTGCCTGAAAATCTTTCACAGTCAATTTTTTGATTTTCTCAATAATTTGAGCACCACTCGTTCTTCCCGTGTAATAATAACCTACTCGTGGCCTTGCCTCTAAAAATCCAGTCATTGTAAGAATTGCTAAGTCAGGGCGAAGCGTTGCTCGAGTTAGTGCGAGCCTATCTGCTATATGTTCTCCCGTAATCGGCCCATTTGATTTTACAATTTCAAGAATTTGAGTTTGTCTTTTTGTCAGTTCGATGTTCCTCACCCCTAACGTTCCAATATGCTATACTCTCTAACTAAATATTATATACTATTTTTACAATTTACAAAAGAAAGAAGGAAATAGTTAGCCTATTTCCTTCTTCAAGTTATTCCGACTTCTTATCCGATTTTAAGAAATTATCCATCGCCTTCAATTGTTCTAAAAATTTACGGGATTTTAGATAAATCCCACTATACTCATCATAATATGAAAACAAAATTTGTTGTAATACCTTTTTCGTCTGTTCACTAACTTCAATTTTACCAAGTCGATTTACATCGAAATGATAAAACAATCTCATTAGTTTGACAGACTTTTCAGTTATGGAGAATGCATATGGATCAGTATGTTTACAACGCTGACACAAAAATCCACCATCTTTCACAGAGAAAGCTACAAATATATTTTCATTGGCACTACATTTGCAGTTGATACAATAATCAAAGAAAGGATGATATCCTAATACTGGTATCATTTTTGTCATATATAAGTAAGTTAACGCCTCCGCATCTGCACCATCATTCATACGTTGAAGAAGTTGGAGAATTAACTCAAATAAGTATGGATTATTTTTTTTCTCCTCAACTGCTTTATCAGTTAATTCAACAATTATCGAAGCGTAGGAAGTAGCGATCAAATCTTCCCTCAAATCTCTAAACGAATCAATTAACTCACCTTGACTTAAGGTACCTAATCCAGAACCTTTTTGAATTAAATATGAACCATATGTAAAGAGTTGTGTAACAGAAGCGAGTCGACTATTTGTCTTCTTTGCTCCTCTTGCCACAACTCCAATCTTACCTAATTCTCTAGTCAGGAGAGTAATAATTACATTTGACTCTCCATAAGGATTAGCACGTAAAACTATCCCTTCTACTCGTTGTAACAATACAACTCACCATCCAATTGGATGAAGGTTACGTATGTAGGGAATCAATATCAGCTATTTCTTCATCAATGTAACTTTTCTGTTCCACATGTTCCTGTTCAAGCTGCTTAAATATTAAATACGTCTCAACATTTCCAGTTTTAGAAAAGACATCCCAGGTAAAATTCAACATTGAGAAACCACCTTTCAAGAATAGCTACAACTCATTGCTCATTACCTATTAGCCAAATACTACTTTCCCTGCTTACTTATAATGTGACCTTCTCTCCCAGTTTTCATGTGCACAAAATTTATAAAAAATACAAATAAAACTCTTGCAAAACTATAAAAAGTGTGCATTATTTTTTTATGGTGACAAGAGCCAGAGAACTTATCAAAGTGCAATGCAAGAATGTTTCTTTAATATTTACACTAAGATTTTTCTCCTTAGCCTGTCCACCTCTGTATCAAAAAAGGGAATCGCTTAAAACTCAATTCCCTTTAACTTACTTGATTAATATTCGTCCTCACGGAAACCTAAATCTCTTAATTGAGACATTCTGTTACGCCAGTCTTTTTGAACTTTAACCCAAAGCTCAAGGAATACTTTTGTATCTAGTAAATTTTGTATGTCTAATCGAGCACGTTTGCCAACTTCTTTTAACATACTACCTTGTTTACCGATAATAATACCTTTTTGCGATGAACGTTCAACGACTATTGTAGCATTCACATAAATAGCGTTACCTTCA
The DNA here is from genome assembly GCF_002128405.1 of Gottfriedia solisilvae. Classification (GTDB taxonomy): domain Bacteria; phylum Bacillota; class Bacilli; order Bacillales; family Bacillaceae_G; genus Gottfriedia; species Gottfriedia solisilvae. The sequence continues at coordinate 276,655 of NZ_NETJ01000002.1, read as the reverse complement.
GGTCTTCTTTCAATTTGTTCGATAATCACGGCAATTGAATGAGGAACTTCTTCTCTAGTTAAATGTAATACTTTTTCACGAATTAACTCCGAAATAATAAATCGTTCCGGATGGTCCGTTACTTGATTTGCAGGATAATATTGAGGTCCTTCAGGAAGATATTTTTTAATAACTTCTAGTAAACGATCCACATTATTTCCTTGAAGCGCTGAAATTGGTACGATTTCTGCAAACTCATATAAATCTTTATACTTTGTAATGATGTTAAACAGTTCTTCTGGATGAATCGTATCAATTTTATTGATAACTAAAATAACTGGGCTACGTGTACCTTGTAGCTTCTCGATAATAAATTCGTCTCCTCGACCAAAACCTTCATCGGCATTCACCATAAATAAAGTTGCATCAACATCTTTTATTGATTCTTGAGCCACTTTTACCATGAAATCCCCAAGTTTATGTTTCGGCTTATGAATACCTGGTGTATCAATAAAGACAATTTGTGCATCATCTTCTGTGTACACACCTTGAATTTTATTACGAGTTGTTTGAGGCTTATCACTCATTATAGCAATTTTTTGACCAATCACTCGATTAAGGAACGTACTTTTCCCTACATTTGGTCTTCCTATAATTGAAACAAAGCCTGATTTATAACTTTCTTTATTCATTTAAATCCTCCGGTGTAAATGCTCCTGGCAATAATTCTTTTACTGTAGTTTCTTGGACTACTCCATTTAAGTTTGATAAATAAACAACTGTGTCTGGTTTACACAGTTCAAATAATACTTGGCGACACGCACCACATGGTGGAACTGGTCCTTTCGTATCTGCAACGACAGCCACTGCTGAAAATTCAGTAATACCATCTGAGTACGCTTTAAATAACGCAGTTCGTTCAGCACAATTTGTAAGTCCATAAGAAGCATTTTCTACATTACATCCATGAATGACTTGACCATCCTTTGTAAGTAATGCCGCTCCTACTTGAAATTTTGAATATGGTACATAAGCTTTTTCTCTAGCTTTTATAGCTTCATTAATTAATGATTGTTTATCCATGTAAAATAGCCTCCTCATATCGAGAGAATTACGAAAATCAGTGTTATTACCGTAGTATAGTAAAATAAGGAAGAAATAGCAAAAATCCTATTATGACAGAAACAATTGCAGCAACCAAAACAGCACCCGCAGCTACATCTTTCGCTTTTTTTGCCAATGGATGAATTTCTGGAGATGCTAAATCGACGACAGCTTCAACTGCAGAATTTACAAGTTCTAGCGAAATGACAATTGTGATGATAATCAATAAAACCATCCAATCATTCCGGCTAAAATGAAAATATGAAGCCAAAGCAATCACAATTAATGTTGCACATAAGTGAATTTTAATGTTTCTTTCCTCTTTAATCACACGAATAATACCATTTATTGCATATCCAAAGGAGTTCAGTAATGAAGCTCTCTTATAGTCTCTCAAGCCCATATTTTTCTAAAATTTCCTTTTGTTTAGTAAACATAATTTTTTCATCAGCTTCATTCATATGATCATAACCAAGTAAATGTAAGCAACCATGTACAGCTAAGAAGCCTAACTCACGTCTAAATGAGTGTCCGTACTCCTCTGCTTGTCTTTTTGTTGTAGGAATAGAGATCACAATATCCCCAAGTGTTCTAGGCAAGTCAACACCGACTATTTCAATTTCACCTTCACCTAGCTCTTCCATAGGGAATGAAATCACATCTGTTGCACGATCTTTTTCGCGATATTCTTTATTGATTTCGTGAATTCTTTCATCGTCAACAAACGAGATTGAGACTTCTACCTCACCACTTAATCCTTCAAATTCAAGGGCACATTCAATAAGACCTTTTAAATCTTCTTGTTGCTCGTCTGTTACTTCATTCGTTTCATCTATAAAGTCTATTTCTAATTGAACCATTTTTTTCACCTTATCTTTCATCTGGATACTGTATTCTAGAATGGAAGGTACCTTGTAATGTTTCACATAATGATTTTTCAATGATATGTAATTCTTTTAGATTCAATTCACACATTGCAAATTGCCCGTCATTTAAACGATCATTCATTATGGCAGAAACAAGCTCTTCAATTTTTTCCATATCTGGATCCTTCAAAGAACGTACTGCTGCTTCAACACTGTCAGCAATACCAACAATGGCAGATTCTTTCGTGTGAGCTTTAGGACCTGGATAACGGAAATCAATTTCTTTAACTTCAGGATTAACTTCTTTTTCCTTGTAGTAAAAATACTTTAATAAAGTTGTACCATGATGTTCAGCTGCAATATCAATTATATCTTTTGGCAAATTATATTTTTTTAGTATTTTTACTCCATCACTTACATGACGAAAAATAATATCTTTACTTTGTAAAGGTTTAATCCGGTCATGCGGGTTATGACCACCCATTTGATTTTCAATAAAGAAGCCTGAATTATTCGTCTTACCAATATCATGATAATACGATCCTACCCTAGCTAATAAGCCATTTGCTCCAATAGCTTCACATGCGGCTTCTGCCAGATTCGCAACCATAATACTATGATGATATGTTCCTGGTGCTTCTAATAAGATTTTACGTAATAATGGATGATTCGGACTACCTAACTCAACTAACTTAAATGACGAAACCATACCAAAAGAATCCTCTACAAATGGAAGAATTCCCATTGTGATCACACTAGATAAGATCCCAGAAATTAATCCCATTAATAAGTAAATGCCAATTTCCACTGAAGAATATTGTCCATTTCGAATTAACATCAGTGCCGATAAAGTTGCGATATTAACTAACGAGATAAGCACACCGGCATGGATAATCATCGAACGTTTATTTCGTTCTTCATTTAAAAATAAAACGGCAATTGAGCTAAATAATATGTAAATTCCCGTTGAATAATTAATTGCACCATTTACCTCTTCATTAAACATGATACTTCCACAAATTGAGAAGATAATCGCCGTCACCATTAAATAGCGATTCCCTAATAAGAATTTAATTAACAAAGTACCGATTGCAACTGGTGCAACGTATACAAGACCTGAAAACTCAATTTTTTGGAACAAACTTACAATTTTCAATATTAAAAGTGTAAAAATGACGATACCAAAGTAAGCGACGATATAGTTATTATCATTCTCTTTTAAAGACTCTGTTTGTTTTAACACAAAGTAAAGCAAGACACCTATTAATAAAATTAAACCAACATATGGCTGAACAGACTGATTGTTTTTAATCAGTCCGACTAGTTTCAATTGATCATATTTTTCTTTTGTAATCGTTTCTCCAACTTTTACAAGAACCTGCCCTTGAAGAATATAGACACTATCAACAGCTTCGCTTTCTAGTCGTTTGCGTTCTTTTGTTACGTCTGCATCAAAAAAATAGTTTGGAACAATTGCAAATTCCCCTATATTGATCATCGCATCTTTTAAACCAGGATTAACGCTAACATATGATAATTCTGTTCTAAGATTTGCTCGTGCTTCTTCAATTTGATTTGTTGTAATTTCATCGGACATAACATTATTGATAGCCGTATTTAAAGAAGCCTTTGCGATATTTAATTGTTCAGTTGATGACTTCAATAAAGAACTGATTAAATCGTCTTCAAAATTTTTACGAATATCATCTGGAAGCTTTTCTTTCACTTGATTAATCTCTTTTTTGATTAACGCTTGTCCATTGATAGATTGACTACTTTTAACATTTTCGTTCGTTACTTCTTCTACAATATCAAAAATAGAATTAACAATATCGATCCGATTTTGGGTGTAATTTTCTTCATATTTATATACATCTTCAACTCTTGCTGCAGCTTCTTGACGTTTTTTATATGTAGCAACCTTATCTTCAATTGTAATCGGAGAATAGATTGTTTGGTCTGAAATTGATAATAGCTCAACATCGTATTTTATTGGTCTAACATGACTAATTAGAAGAAGAAAACTCGTTAAACCTAAAGTTATGATACAAAATAATATGACAAGTGATTGATTCTTAAATCGTTGGAGTAAAGCTTGCAAATTATTCATCATTTCCCCCTTACTAGTACTGCACCTTCGATAAAACACGAAATGACCCTATCACTTTGTAGGGTCACTACGATTTATTCTTTTGCTACGTCATAAGCTTGAATAATCTTTTGAACGAGTGGGTGACGGACTACGTCTGTCTGCTCTAGTATTGTCATTCCAATACCTTCGACACCTTTTAGCGTATGTTGAGCAGAGATTAAACCAGATTTAACTCCTTTTGGTAAATCAATTTGAGAAGGGTCACCTGTAATAACCATTTTAGAGCCAAATCCTAGACGAGTTAAAAACATTTTCATTTGAGCCATCGTCGTATTTTGAGCTTCATCTAAAATGACAAATGCATCTTCTAATGTTCTTCCCCTCATATATGCAAGAGGTGCTATTTCAATCGTACCTCTTTCAATTAAACGGACCGTGTGTTCTTGACCGAGTACATCGTGTAATGCATCGTACAATGGTCTTAAGTATGGATCAACTTTTTCCTTCAAATCACCTGGTAAAAATCCTAAGCTTTCACCAGCTTCAACAGCTGGTCTCGTTAGAATAATTTTACTCACTTTGTTATTTTTTAATGCTTGAACAGCCATTACAACTGCAAGATATGTTTTACCTGTTCCAGCAGGACCTATACCAAATACTAAATCATTTGATTGAATAGCGCGAAGATAATGTCTTTGTCCAAAGGTTTTTACTCGAATAGCTTTCCCTTTAGAATTTTTAATAATTTCTTCGTCATATAATCTTGCAAATGATGCTAACTTTCCTTCTTTAGCCATTTGAATCGAGTAAGTAACATCTCTTGATGTAATACTCACACCATTCCTGATAACCTCTAATAACGCTTGAATAATTTGTTCAACAGTTCCTACGTCTTCACTAGCTCCAGATACTTGTACAGATTGACCACGCGTGACAATATTCACATCAAGCATATTTTCAATAATTTGTAGGTGCTTATCATTTGTGCCAAATAAGGCAATCGCTTCGTTTGGATCTTCTATTTGTTGATTTATCGTTAGTAGTTGTTCTGGCATTACTCAGTCCCCTTGAACAATAGTTTTCGTTTTCGTAATATCTTCTAAAACTTTATAATATATTCTTAAATTAACTTTACCATTGTCTAATGACTCGTGCAAAACTTTTTCTTGTAAAATTTTGGCATCCTGACTTAACTTATCCATTAAATCATTTCTACCTGTTTGTTTTCCGACATTAATTGCTTCAGCCTTTGTGTATGTTCTTACAATATCTTCACTTTCATGGATTGTTTTTTTCGTAAAATAAATTGGTAATTTCCACTTTAGGAATTTAAATTGATACTTATTGTCTTCAGTTTGAAAAGCTTTAAACTTATTTTTATCAAAACCCCAGAATTTTATTTTACTTTGGCTTGTTCCGATATAATATCTTTTCTTTTTTTCTCCTGTCAGTACAGTAAATTTTGTATTTAAAGGGATGCTGACAATTTCTTCTCTCCAAACTTCCCCAATTACTTTTCCAACTGCTGGAACGATAATCGGGTGATCTTCAGTACCAATGATGCCTGAAACTAATACTTGGCCCCTTTTTACATAATCATTCGTAGTAACTAAAGGTTTTCCTTTTTCGACGAACATACTCGTAATAACTGCTTCTTCTTTCGCTACGATATGTCTTGGTCTTATTTTTCGATCAGGCTTTGGTAAATGCTTTTCTACAACTTCAAAATGAAAGGTAGTCCCTTTTAATTGAACACCAATCCAAGTGATTGACGGATTATCATCCTGTAATTTTTTTTGTATTGTTTGAAGCTTTGGTAATGAAAATTGTGACACACCAGTTTTGACACCAAGTGAATGTAAGTCTTTACGCAGCTTATATTCAATTTCAGGTGAGGCACCCTTCACGTCGATTCTCCAAACCATATTAGATAATAAAAATAATACGACGAGAAAGCCTACTAAACCAATGACAAATCCGAAATGCTTCCAAGCTCGTCTAATCTCAAAAGGCAGACCTTGTCTTCCTATAAAATAAACCTTGTATTCTTTTTTTCGAGGAATATTTCTGATCCGCTTATAATCCTTTAAATCAATCGTAAAGGAAATCGAATTTGGTCCATTTTTTTTCACATTTTTTAATGGTATTCCTTTTCGCATACACTCATTTAAAAATCGTTCAGGTCCAAGTCCCATTACTTTTACTTGAACCATCCCTGTAAGATTTGCTGTCCACTGATTTTTCATGATTATCCCCCATGTTCAATTTACTGATCATGGTGTAAGTTCTAGTTGTTATTCATTAATAAAATAAACGTGCTCTATTTCGCCTTCTAATAAAATTTCTTCTGGTAACATTGTTTTCAATACAAAATCCTTCCCTTTAATGAGAAGCTGACCTTGCTTCATCAGTAAACGAAGTTCCTTGTCTGAATAAACTAATAAACCTCTATGATTTTCAATATAAATATGTAATTGGCCCAACATTGTAATACGTGGTAACTCAAGGAGTACATCTGGTGGTAAGTCCATCTTACTTGACATCCAGTTTTTAATATTGTGCGCTAATCTTTTCAAGATAGACTCCTCCCCCTTTCATATCATATTTATGATTAAATTAGAGAACGTATGATACAAAAAGGGAAATGGCGGATGAATTTGTTCGGAAGTACTTTAAAAGCATTCGTATATAAGGGAAATTTATCAATGTGGTTGGAAATTTATATTAGATTTCGACTTAGTATGTGGTTTCAGTAAACGAGCATATGAACGAGGAATACATCTTTTGGGGGCAAAAAAAATAAACGTCTATAAATAGACGTTTATTTTAACAGACTAGCTACAGCTTTATTCACAGAAGAGCCATCAGCTTGTCCTTTAACTTTAGGCATAACTGCACTCATTACTTTCCCCATGTCAGCTTTTGATGTAGCACCAACTTCTGAAATTGTTGCACGCACGATTTCAAGAAGTTCGTCTTCAGATAATTGTTGAGGCAAGTATTCTTCTAGAATCAGTAATTCTTGCTTTAATTTATCCACAAGGTCATCACGACCAGCTTTTTCGAATTCCAGGAGGGAGTCTTTACGTTGTTTCACTTCACGAGTTAAAATTGTTAACTCTTGATCAGCTGACAATGTTACATTATTCCCTAAGCTAATCACTTCATTTTGCAATGATGCTTTCACCATACGGATAACATTTAACTTGTCTTTATTTTTTTCCTTCATCGCTTGTTTCATATCTGAATTCAAACGTTCGAGAAGACTCATAGTAACACCCTCTCTTAGAATTTACGTTTTCTTGCTGCCTCTGATTTTTTCTTACGTTTTACACTTGGCTTTTCATAAAATTCGCGTTTTCTTGCTTCTTGAAGCGTACCAGTTTTAGAAACTGAACGTTTAAAACGACGAAGAGCATCTTCTAAAGATTCGTTTTTACGAACGACTGTTTTAGACATCTTACTTTTCCCTCCCTCCAAGCTACCACTTACAATCAATAAAAACACTGCAAAAAAGAACACTTTTCTACATGTCTTTTACGATTATAATACATAAAGCATTGTTAGGTCAACAGGTAAATGTCAAGTTTGGACCTTAACACACCTATAATAACTGGTGCTTTTTAATAACCTTCTGTAGCAACATTTCCTTGAGCAATTGTGACCCCATTACTCGTACCAATTCGTGTTGCTCCTGCTTTAACCATTTCATTCACACTAGCTATATCTCGTACACCACCTGAAGCTTTAACACCAATATCTGGTCCAACTGTTTTTCTCATTAATGCTACATCTTCTACTGTTGCACCGCCTGTTGAAAATCCAGTTGAAGTTTTTACGAAATCCGCACCAGCTTTTACAGATAATTTTGAAGCTAGCTCCTTTTCCTCATCAGTTAGTAAACTTGTCTCGATGATTACTTTGACAATTGCTTTACCTTTAGCTGCACCGACGACAGCTGCAACATCTTGTTCTACCAATTCTGTATCCTTATCTTTTAGGGCACCAATATTGATCACCATATCTACTTCGTCTGCACCATTTTCAATTGCATTTTGCGTTTCGAATGCTTTGACTTCTTTTGTATTTGCACCTAAAGGAAAGCCAATTACAGTACATACTTTTACATCTGTTCCTATTAACAACGATGCACAAAGTTTTACCCAAGTTGGATTAACGCAAACTGATGCAAAATGATGCTCTTTCGCTTCAGCACATAACTTTTCAATTTGAGATTTAGTTGTCTCTGCCTTTAATACCGTGTGGTCAATCAATTTAGAAATATTTGTTGTCATAATGAATACCCCTTATCTTTAGAAATTTGAATACATTTATATGAATAGAAATTAATTTTGAATCAAGAAGTGCAGTTTTAGTATTCGTAATTCCATTGTAAATATGTGAGTTGAACCTTGATCTCATAAAAAAAGAAACTCAGGAGCATCAACCTAAATTGATGCGTTTGAATTTCTCTCAATCGTTATATTACCTTCCTTAACCTTAAGTATCATAAAGAAAGAAACAATGATAAAGAAACCACCATATAAAAACATAAATTTAAAACCAATCATATCAAGTAGCGCTCCTAATAGTGGTGGTGAGACGATATTTGCAATTGAAGCAAATAAATAATATAAGCCAGTATATGTGCCAATAAAGCCTACAGGTGCCATCTCAGCTAAAAATGGATATGAATTAATATTCACCATTGCCCAAAAGCATCCCATCACAAAGAAAACGATCCGAATCGCAGTGATATCTTTCAAGAAAAACAAAACGCCAAATCCAACAATTATGCCGATAATACCAATGATTATGCTTTTCTTCTTTCCAATTTTAGTACCAATAAAGCCCGCTGGAATCGCAAATATTAAAAAGGCTAAAGAGATAAACGCAAAAGAAAATGATGCAGCACTTACCTTTATTCCTAAATAAACTTCTCCATAACGAGTAAAGAATGTTTCAATACCATTAAATCCTATAAACCAGCTGAGGATTGCAAGTAAGAGGAATAATGCATTTTTATTGGCTATTGCCGATTTAAAACCTTCTTTTAAATTCACTTTTTCTTCTGCTTCTTCATAATTGATGACGTCTCTTTTTTCTTTTATAAAATGAAACAAAATGATAAAACTAATGAGCATAAGGGAACCTGCTAAATAAAAAGGAAAGCCCTCATTCATATCCCATAATATTGAGCCAATAAAAAAAGCAATGAGCGCTCCAATTCCACCCATAAAGTTAATAATACTATTTGCTTTGCTTCGGTGTTCAGTTCTTGTTAAATCTGGCATAAGTGCAATAACCGGGGAACGAAAAACACTCATGCTCAAATTCATAAATACAACAAAAAATACTAGTAACATTAGGGACTGGTGGAAAGGGATTAATAAGGTAAAAAGTGCTGCTAGTGGCATACCGATCATTAAAAATGGCATTCGTCTTCCAAACCGAGTGTTTAGACGATCACTGTAAACTCCAACTGCCGGTTGTAGAAATAACGCAAAGTAATTATCAAATGTCATGATAAAACCAATTAATGCTGAAGATCCGATATAGTCACTTAATATCTTCGGCATAAAGGCATTATAAACAGACCATGTTAAACTAATTGCAAAAAATCCAAATCCAAGTAACAAGATTTTCCGGTAATTTAAGTTATTCATTTACATCTCCTAATTTTAGAATAACCTTCACTATATCGATTAGGTTCTAGGCTAAATTTAAAACTCCACTTCATTCCCCTTACTAATATGTATAGTGATTACATAGTCCAATTATTTACATTTTTTGATATTTATCATAAGTTTAATAATTCGTTAATGTTCTTTTTAAAACCCGCTCTTAAATACTTACGTTGTAAAAGAAGAATGTTGCTTTCCGCTGCAGATGCTCGCTTTCCATGGGGCGTGAGTTGAGCCTCCTCGACGAATTCGCGTCTGTGGGGTCTCAACTTTCCCGCATTTCCCATAGGAGTCGAGCACCTTCCGCTTCAATCAACTTCTTGTGGAACTTTCTATTTTATAGAGCAGGTAAACAATTATCAGTTTGAATATTGTATATTCTCAAGTGCGTGGGCTTATTATGCCTACCTTTTTTCCCTTGTAAGGTCTCATCTTTCTCGTATTTCCGAAAGTAGTTGAGCATCTTTCGCTTCAATCAACTTCTTGTAAAAAACTTTCTATTTTATAGGGCAGGTAAACAATTATCAGTTGAATAAATTACTTCTCATGTACATGTGTTTATTATGCCTACCTTTTTTCTCTTGTTAGGTCTCAACTTTCCCGCATTTCCCATAGGAGTCGAGCATCTTCCGCTACAATCAACTTCTTGTGAGACTTTCTTTTTTTTGAGACAGATTAACATTATCAATTTAATAATTGTAAAACAATTCTTAAAGATACTTTTAGTAGTTATTAAAGACGGAGAACAATAATTATTTAAAACAAGAAAAAACAAAGAATAGAAATCCTCCATTACCGCAAGTAGGATTTGGCCATTCTCCCATTTCCTAAATTAGTAGAGCACCTAGTTTCAATCCACAAACATCCCATTAAAAATAGACAAATAAAAAAACGCCATTTAAGGCGTTTTTACTACATTCTTTCTTCTAATGATTTTGCAGTTGCGCTTGTTTTTACTTCTTTTTCATCTTTTAGTGTTCCAAATAATCCATCAAAAATAGGAGTTGATACACCGTACCAATAGTTTTCATTTTTAAAATGATGTAATATGTGAAGCTTTTTAATGTGACGACCTAATTTTGTTTTTGGTTTGATTGGTCGATGTGCGACATAGTGTTTCCATTCGTAAACAAGTAACATCAATACTAAGCCTGCTCCAAAAGCAGATGTTAAGGTAAGATTTTGTGTGATTAGATAGAAAATGATACATAGAGCACCTAAGTTAGGGATGCTATACCAAATAGGTAAGAATAATAGCTTTAAATCCTCTGGGTACGTATGATGATCATAATGTATGCGCTTTAAAAATTTTAGGAATAATTGGTTTTTAGGTACTTTTAAATGAAATAAAAATCTGTGGGTTACATACTCACTAAACATAAAGAATACTAAACCTGCAATAAAGATTAGTAAAACAGCCCATGAAAAGTGAAAACCAACACTATAAATAAATCCAATTGCAAAAATGATGCCCATTACTAAAATATCAAAGTGTAGAAAAAAATCTTGATATAATCCTTTACTCTTCATTTCTTACCCCCCATGTTTTTTACTCTTTTATAAAACAGACTTTAAAGGTGTTATTTATCAACATAATATTCAATATCATAACAACAAATTCCTTTCTACATCATACCCTTTGCTTGCAAAAAATGATATTTATATAAAATTGAATAATCAATTGTTCAGAGAAGATAATAATAAATAGAACAAAATATGAATGTAAGGGAGATCGTGATGGAAAAAAGGAGATATTATGTTTCAGTACAAGCTAGAACAATGGTTCCAAACCAAGGTGATGCACCATATGAACTTGAAATAGATGCAACTGAAGATGAAGCAGAAAGACTGGGCAGGATTTTTGATGAAATTGATAAATACGATGAAGCTTTAGGCGTACAAACGGCATTTATTGCGCCGATCACTGATATGAATCACGAAAACAAGAATGGCTATGATTATTTTCTAAAACAGGCATACCAATTAATTTATGATTTAGGGTCAGAAGAAACGAGAGAACATATACATAGTATGCATATTTTATGATAAAAAAGAAGAAAGCCTATATAAATTAGGCTATCTTCTTTTTTTTATCAATTAAACATCAATTACTTTCGTTTTCGCAATTATATCGTGAATTGTTTTTTTATTTTGTCTAAAAATTAGCAATGGATCAATAAAAGCGATAAGGTTGATAATTTTTGAAATGATTGGCAAAGTTATTTGACCAAAAAATAAAAAAACTGATCTTAATAACATCGTAACCAAATCAACTTCTTCATCTGTATCTTTTACAACTGCAATTTTTATCCAACGTTTCCCAAGTGTCTGCCCCTTCCATACAAATGTAGGAATAATGACATTAAATATCAAAATGCTCAATATCGAGATTATGAAAAACTTTACATTAAATGTGTTATCGATAAATTCAGATGTTGAAATACCTGTTAAAAATGCCATTAGAATGAAGAATAAAAAAGTTATAAAAGCATCAATCAATACGGCTAAAAGTCTGCTAGACCGACTTGCTAAGTATAAATCAGTATCCATTATAATCCTCCTTTAGAATTACCATATTCTTAAAATAATCTATATATCTCGTAAAAGAAACAAAAATGTTAAATTGCGCCGAGTTGACTCAGTAAATGCCCTTTATAAAACGAACAGTGGAAATCAACATTCTATTTTTATCCAGAGCCAAAAACAGAAAAGCACACCACAAATTATATAGTGGTGTACCATCTATAAATGTAACAGAGAAAATATTATTCAGTTAAAATTATTATTTAAGGTGCATCAGTCAATGTCCAATTAATTGTTGTAGTATATAATTCTGCATAAACCTCCGTAGGATTTATTTTCAATAAAACCCCTTTATTAGCCTCCCAATTAATAGGGATAATAGATTCTGTCCCAGTAATATACTCAAATACTTTTAAAGGCGTTTTACTTAATGGAGTTGTATTTCCTTCATCAACATAAACTAGTGCCTCTAACAATTTATGCGATGAATTACTCGTAGACGTTAACGGGGTGTCAATTGTAGCTGTAATATGCCATCCTCTACCAGGGAGTTCGTCATACACAGACATTTCCCAATTGGAATCATCCCTTTGGATGATTGTTTCCTTTGAAGGAATTGTTGTAGTCTGGAAATTAATTGAATCAGGGACTTGTTTAAAATATAAAAATCCAATGGTATTTTGTAACACTTTTCCATTAAAATCAGAACTAGCATTACCAATCGTTACATAATTACTCCATGTTAATTGATTGTCTCCAGGTGTACTCCAAATAAGGTTGCCATTTTCATATGTCCCTGTTCCTTGTAACCAAACAATTGGTGGTGTACTCCCATTCGAATTTGAAATAGTGATTAATGTTGGGACTCTGATTGTTCCTTGCTCTAATTGGATTGATTGATTTACTAGATTTAAATGGGTTAATTGATTTAACCCATTTAAAGGACTCAAATCAGAGATATGATTATGATCTATTCTTAAATTGGTTAAATTCGTTAACCCAGCCAATGGACTTAGATCGCTAATTTGATTTGTTGAGAAATTAATATCTTTAATTTTAGTTAAACATTGCATACCACTTAAGTCTTGAATGGATTTATTTGTTGCTGTTAAGTCTTGAACAGATTCCAATTCTTCCTTTGATACGTAATCCGTTATTTGCTTACCTAATTTCGCTGCTATCGCCTGAGATAGATTTATATCAGGAAAAATTTGTTGTATTTGTTTCACCATTTTTACACTAGGATTGAAGGAAACAATTCTCATATCCTTATGTTTCTTTAGTTCACTAGTAGATTCAAGGCCAAAGGCTAATCCAACCGTTATTCCAGTACCTATAAATGTAAAATTTACAGTACCAGTTTGTCCGTCCTTAGTAAGTGGAATAGATCCCTTTTTTAATGATAATTGGTTAGAATTGAACAATTCGTATAAAAAATTTTGATACTCATCACCAGTTGCATCATATAATCCGAAATTATACGGGATAGATACAGCGTAAACTTCACCAATTAAAGTATCGAATTTAATACCTGCAGCCAATGCCATCTTATTTATGAGAATTGTATCGTAAATCCCTAATGCAAAAAGTCTGTTATCAGCATACATTAACCGATGAGTTTCACCTGAAAAACGAGGCCATTCCGTGCCATTAATTTGCAATTGAGTCCTCCCATTAAATACAGTCTCCTTCAAATCACTAGCAAACGCTATATTTGAAAAAGTAGTACTCGTCCCACTTTTAATTTGTGTAACTGGCTTCACCAATTCTTCTCCTAATGGGCAAACTTCTAATGTACTAGCTTTTATCTCATTAGGGTTTGACTGAGCTATTATTTGTGAAGGTAATAAATTGGTTGATAAAATGACCATAGCACAGACAATTATATTTAATGAGACACGTGAGGACTTTGGATATATTAACGTTTTATGTATTATTTTTTTCAATTTCCACCTTCTCCTTAAAAATCATAAGCTATTTATCTTGAACTCTATCACTTTTCATTCTTACTTTTTTAGCAATGATAAATAGTAAAACAAGTAAGAGTAACATTCCTCCACCTATATACCACCATAAGTAACTTTTATTTAATTCAAGTGCTTTCTCATTTAAGTTATTTGCTACTTTTCCAATTGTGAAGTCTTCATCCCATTCCCAGATTTGGGTTCCGATAATTGCCTTCATTTTCAAACGATATGTTCCAGGTTTTAGAGGATCATTTTTCAAATCAATCGGATATTCAAAATTTGAGTTTGGGGCCATGTTCAAATCTTTTTTATCTGAACTGTATATATGTTTAGTTGATCCCTTTTTATATATTTTTGCTGTTACATCCATGTTTTCAACAATTACTGCTTCGCTATTTTGAATATTTGCAACAACTGCTGTTCGATAATTAATTAACTTCGGTTTTATATATTTTAAATGTAAATCTGGATAAACATCTTTTGCTGTTTCAGTCAATTTTATTCCTACTACATATGCATATTGATTTTTTATTTCGACGCCTGATGTTGAGTTTTCATTCGTCTCTTTTAACTTCTTTTTAAAATGAGCCGCTCCTAAAATTACCCCATCATATTTTTGCTTTGGCATTGAAATGTTGATTGGAACAATCTTAGACTTACCAGCGGGGATCACAATCTCCTTATTTTCTGTTTTAGCAATTTCTGTTAAAGGAAATTGTAAGCTTTCATCTTTTCGTTTGGTGTCAACTTCTGAATAATCTATTAATCCATTTCTATTTGTAGTAGCAAAAGCAACATCCATTTCAATGGTTTCCTCTTGGGAACTACTATTAAATACTTCAATCTTAACTACTTGTTTTTGTCCAGGTTTCATTTTTAAATCAAAATACGATTTCAGTGGATCAATTTGATTTTTTGGAATGATCGCCCGAACCGAAAAACCAACATCACTCTCGGACGCATTCACTGAGAATGGGATGATTGTGAATGCAATTACTATGACGGAGAAAATTAATATATATTTTTGTAACTTTAAGTTCATATACTTCTGCTCTCCTCGATGAATTTGTTCAATACTTGTAAAAAAATCTTACATATTAAAAAAGCTCGAAGAATAATAGCCTTATTTTCAAAGTACTGATTCTTCGAGCCCAACCTGTTATCAAACTAATTAAATATTAAATCTAATAATTATTGTCCAGGAGCATCAGTGAGTGTCCAAGTAACAGTTGCTTCATGATTACCAACTGAAGCAGCACCTGCTGGAACCGTTAACGTAACATTATTATTAAGAGAATTCTCGTCATTAGGTGTTTCTCCAAACCATTTTGTTAACCAAGTAAACATACCAGTACCTGGCTTAGCAGATACTACTTTAGAAGAAGCCGTACCATCTGCATTTAATGTTACAGTTTGCTCTGGAGTTGGTGCTACAGATACATCTGGTGTTATGACTGCTCCATTTTTAAATGTTAACACTGCACCTGGCAATGAAGCTGTAGTACCACCATCCGTTGAAAAAGTACTTGCTTTTGCAGATACTGTCCACCCAGCATCTGTTCCACGAAAATCACTAACTTGGATAAATGGTTTTTTCGATTTTGAAGAATACACTTCCGTTGAGCTAGAGATTTGTTGAGAGCCAAAGTCTACTGAAGATACATAATCTAATGTTAATGGTCCAGTATTACCAGTGGATGGATCTGTTGGATTATTGGGATCGGTAGGGTTAAGTGGGTTTGTTGGATTTTCAGGATCTACTGGTGTACTTGGTCCAGTTCCTGATAAAAATGTAATTGAAGCATCTGAATTGGCTACAGAAGGTACCCCATCAGTTGCTGCTAAAATTGAATGAGAGGCTCCAACTACGGTTGTAATCCCCAATACACTTCCTATTGCGATTTTTGCAAATTTCATAATACTAATCTTTCCTTTCCAATTTTTAATTTTTAGTTAATTTTTATTAAAGAACAACTAACATCCACAACTAGTAATAAAATATTTTTATCTTATGTAATCATTGGACTAGTTGTCTTAACAACTTAACTTATAGTAAATATTACAAAAAATTCACAAATTTGTCTGTGGAAAATTTGTGAATTTTTTCACTAACTTTACTATATAATGATAATAAATATATTAAGATTAAATTTATTTACATAAATTTGTATAGTTTATGAAACCTTAAATTATTAATAAATTAGCCTATTATCCTTATAAATCCCAAAAAAATGATGATAAATTTAATTTAATAAAAGTATTAAGAACTTTTATTCATTTTTTACTTTTTTTGTAATTTTGCTCTAACATCTATACTTAAAATAAAAAAGAAGTTTACTCTTTTGTTTAGTAAACTTCTTTTTACGTTTTTTAAAGAAAGGGATTATAAAAACGATTGCCATCATGGAAAGTAATGAATAACGATCCGAAAAATAAAATACCAATAAAAATAAATGTAATATAATCTCTCTTTTCAAAATTTCGTTCATTATACCATGTTCGATAGTTTTTACTGCCAAACCCTCTTAATTCCATTGCAGAACTAATAACTTCTATTCGATTTAAACTAGAAAAAATTAAGGGCATTAGTATTGAAACAGAATTTACGATTCTCTTCCATAAATTTTGTTTGTTTGATAATTCCAATCCACGCGCTTGTTGTGCAAATGAAATATCTTGATAATCTCGTTGCACATCTGGAATATATCGTAATGCAATTGCAACTGAGTAAGCAATTTTGTAGTTAACCCCTATTTTATTTAACGAAGCGGCAAACTCACTCGGATTTGTTGTTACAATAAATAAGATACCAACGGGAATAACCGTGAAATATTTCAAATTAATATTAAATTGATAGAATAATTGTTCAGCAGTAATACTGATATTTCCAAAAATATGAAATAAGATATGTCTTGTCCCATAAATTTCAACCCCTTGATACGGTGCAAAAATAAAGGTCATCAAGCTATTAAATAACATAAAAAACAAAATAAAATAAAGTACAAAAGAAACCTGTTTAAACGCTATTTTGGAAACTTTAAAACATAATATACCCATTAGAAACATCGCTAATAGAATTCTAGTGTCATATGTTACCATAGCAGTCGTTGACCACAATACGAAAAAGATGAGTTTTGTTGCACCCGTTAAATCATGAATGAAGGAATCTTTGCTGATATAAGAAAGCATAGGATTGTTCATCAAGCTCGAACCCTCCGATCATATTCTATAAATTTATGTACAAACTCAACAGAATTGAATATATTTGCTTTTTTAGCTAACTGCTGTAATGATGTTTCTTTTAAATTCGCTTGTTTAATAACTTCTGAATTTGTCAAAATGTTAGCAGAAGAATCGTCTGCAATGATCCGTCCATCAGAAAATACAATCGCTCTTTTTGTATATTCAAGCATTAAGTGCATATCGTGAGTTATTAAAATAATTGTCATTCCATTATCTTGTAGTTCCTTTAAAAATTCCATCATCTCATTATAATGTTTATAGTCTTGTCCAGCTGTTGGTTCATCTAATATAAGAATTTTTGGATTCAATACAAGTACGCTTGCAATTGTTACTCTTTTCTTTTGACCAAAGCTTAAAGCAGAAATTGGCCAGTTTCTAAATTCATATAAGCCACAAACCTTTAATGTTTTCATTACTCTTTCTTTTATATCATCTTGTGAGACTCCTCTAAATTTCAAACCTAAAGCTACTTCATCAAAAATAGATGTTTGAGAAATCATTTGGTTTGGGTTTTGCAGGACAATTCCAATAAATTCTGCACGTTCTTTTATCGATAAATGCTTCATATCATTACCTTCAAAAAAGATTTCTCCGTTTGTCGGCTGGTAGAAACCACAAATTAATTTAGAAATAGTGGATTTTCCTGCTCCATTTTTTCCAACAATACTAACCATTTCACCCTTATTTATTTTAAAGGACACATTATGAATGATTTTTTCATTCTGTCTGTAACTAAAATCAATTGACTTTAGTTCTAACACAACTTCATCGTCTACTAATTTTTTTAATTTCTCTGCACGGTGAAACCATCTTGTTAATTTGTTAATATATGAATCTATTTTTATCGAATCAATATTTTTCGGTTCTGTTTCAGGGGTAATCTCACACCCTGCATATTTTAAAGCAGTGATGTATAGAGGTTCACGTATTCCTAAGTTTTCTAGTAAGTTTGCACTAAGTAATTCATTAGTACTTACATTAGCTAGGATTTCGCCTTCATTTATGACAATAATTCGATCAATATCAATTTGAAGAACTTCTTCTAAACGATGTTCAATAATAATAATTGTACTATTCGTTTTTTGATGAATATCATTGATTAATTCCATCGCAATTTTTCCAGTTGCTGGATCTAAGTTCGCGAGTGGTTCATCAAATAATAATATATTTGCTTGATCTACCATTACCCCACCAAGCGTTACTCTTTGCTTTTGTCCTCCTGACAATTGGTGAGGAGCTGAATGTAGATGACGATCAATTCCAACCATCTTCGAAATACTTTTTACCGTTTCTATCATTTCTGATTGATGTACTCCAGTATTTTCTAATTTAAATCCAATATCTTCAGCGACAGTCAATCCAATGAATTGAGCATCTGGATCTTGTAAAACGGTACCTACATGTTGAGATAACTCAAAAATTGATTGATTTCTTGTTTCTTTACCATTAATTTTTAAACTTCCACTTATTTCTCCTTCGTAAAAAGATGGAACTAGTCCATTTAAACAATGTGAAATAGTACTTTTACCCGAACCTGACGAACCAACAATTAATATTTTTTCTCCTTCGTAAATGGTTAAATTAATATCTTTCAGTGTTGGTTTGGCCTGCGCTTTGTATTGAAACGAAAAGTTACGAAACTCAATAATTGCTTTTTTCAATTTCATCTTCCTTTAATCAATAAAATTTTAAGTTGTGGTTCATTTATATGAAAATGAAAAAGGTCGGTGAGATTTCCACCGACTACATATCCTTCGTTAAGCTACCTTGTTTTGGTCTTGTTTTTGCATATACTGTTAATAGAATCGTTCCTAAAATTGCAACAGTAACAATATTTGCTACACCTGCAACAACACCTTGAACAAAGACTTTATTAACTGGTTCTGAGTAAATTAAAATATCTAATGCTGGAGCAACAACAAACCAAGCTAATGCGTTTGCAAGTACTTGAATCAAATTAAATTGAATCATACCTTTGTTACCAAATTCGCCATTTTGGATATTGATTTTTTTTGATGCAAGACCAATGATTAATCCAACAATTGCAGATGCGATTACCCAACTAAACCAAGGAGAACCATAGAAAATTGCATCCTTTAATGTGTGACCAATTAGTCCTATTAATAATCCAGCAAGCGGTCCATATAAAACAGCCATAAGTGCTAAAAATGCATATGCTGTTTCAACATTTGTATTAGGAACTCCAGTCGGTATTGAACCAAATCTTCCTAAAATAATAAACACTGCTGCTCCAATTCCGATTGCAACAATCGTTTTAATCGACAAATTGCTATTCATTTTACACTCTCCCTCTTTACTTTCTTTCTCTATTTTTTAATTTGAAACCTTGATTGAAATCGTCCAGTCAATACCTGTTGAAATACCATATTCATTCGTGAATGATCCTTGATTAACAGCAACAGCCATTTGATCGAGACTGTTAACATAAAGAATCGGTTCACCAATATTTACATCGGCAAATGACTTTCCATATTTAACTAACTTATGAAAAATGTTTTTCCCTTCATTTTCAATCGAAATTTCAACAGTATCCCCATACTTGGCCCCTAGATTAATAAACTCTGTTCTACCAATATTTGACCATATACTACCGTATCGAATATCAAGAATATCAATGGTTCCATTTATTTTATTGTTTTCTCTAGTGCATTCTTTCGTAGGTAGTTTTATGTATGAATTTGGATCAACTTCTGGTCCAATATTTTCGAAATCAATTATCCCAGAAGCTAAGCGAGCTCCTGTATAGGCAAAAATATCTCTTCCATGAAATGTATAACTCTCACTTGAATTAGGTAATCTATTGATTTCCTCATCAATTACTCTCAGTTGATTAATCCCATCATTTTTTGAAATATGCGTTAATGTTCCATTATCAGGGGTAATGATGTAATGATTTGAATTTGTTCTAGCTACAACACTTCTTCGATCTGAACCAACTCCTGGATCGACTACTGAAACAAAAACTGTTCCCTCTGGCCAATAATTCATCGTTTGAACCAGTCGATAGGATGCTTCCCATATATTGTACTGAGGAATATCATGGGTTAAGTCGTACATCTTTAAATCATGATTCACACTACAAGCAACACCATACATAGCACTAACCGCTCCGTCTAGCAAACCAAAATCAGACTGAAATACCAAAGCGTTACCCATCTATACACCCCTATTGTAAGAATATTTAAAATTAAATATAAATCCTATTAATTTACTAGTCAATATAAAAAAGTATTTATGATTACTATATATTTCATTCGCATTTTGCATTCCAAATTTTTTCTGCCACAAAATAAAAAAGATATAGTAAGTAGCTACTATATCTTTAAAATATTGTGACGTAAAAAGCTTATTTTTATTCTCAGGAACGATTGATCCTTTCCGCGTAATAATACTATTGATTATTTACTTCTCAGTTAGGCGCCCGTTTTCGATAAATATAACTCGATTGCATAAGTCTAACATTCGTTTATCATGTGTAACCATGATAGCGGCTTTATTTCGTTTTTTCACTTCATTAGCTAGCATTTCAACAACCGTTCGGCCGCGTTCAGCATCCAAACTAGCAGTTGGTTCATCTGCGAAAATAACTTCTGGATCATTCATAAACGCTCTTGCGATGGCTACTCTTTGTTTTTCCCCGCCTGATAAATTTTCTGGATAATTCATTTTCCTATTTGTTAAGCCCAACCGCTCTAACAGCTCATCGGCTTTTTGATTAGCTACTGTTGTTTGACCTCCAGTTAATTCGCTAATTAATAACAATTGATCCTTTACTGTTAAATACGGCAACAAGTTGGACATTTGAAAAATGAAACCAATCTTACTCAATCTAAATTCAGTAAGTTTAGAAGGAGGTAGCTTACTAATTTCTATATTATCTATAAATAATCTCCCACTACTAGGGGATAGTAACGCACCAGCAATCGAAAGAAATGTACTTTTCCCAGACCCAGAAGGACCTACAAGCGCTACAAGTTCACCTGATTTCACTTGAAGAGATACTTCATCAAGTACTTTAATTGAAGAGTCTCCATCTTTATAAACTTTACTAATATTCTCTAGTTCTAGTTTAATACTCATTAATTAGCCCTCCCTATCGCTTCAACCGCATCAATTTTTGTAATTCGGTATAAGGATAATAATGATCCGATAAGAGCTACAACTAGAAATAATAGTGAACAGCCTACTACTAACTGTAAGTTATAAACAAATGGCATACTATTTGGTAATATTTTTGATAATCCGTAAGTTAATAAACTACTAAGTATAAGACTCGCAACCGTCAAAACAAGAACCTGAGAAACAATATTTTTTGCTAAATAACTTGTTTTTGAACCAATTGCTTTCAATACACCAAATTGGTTGATCTTTTGAATCGTTATTACATAGAAAAATACTGCTAATACAAACGCTCCAATGATAAATAGAAAAATAATCATCATGTATAAAGAACCTTGTTCTTCCTTGTAGCCGGGAATCCCTTTTAATGCTTCATCTTTTTGAATTACTTCAATTCCAACTATTTTTTCTTCTAAATTTTTTGCATGATCCGATTTTGTATTTAATGCAATCGCATTAAAACCTTGATTAGCATTAAAAATCATCGTCCATTCGTTAAAATTCAGATGAATGACAGGTGTATGACTAAATGATTGGTTTTCTGTAAATCCAACAACCTGAAACTCTTTGCCTGAAATTTGGTCAATTATTTTATCTCCTAAACGAATTCCATCGTCTTTAAGTGAAGCATCAACGACTACTTCAGATTTTGTACCATTATTGATCATTCTACCTTCTATGACCTTTGGTTGGAGAAATTCATTTGTATCAATTGCGAAAAATGAAGCATCAATTTTTTTTGATTCCCCATCCTTCATTATTGTAGTCATTTGAATACCTAAAGGAGTTGCATTTTTTTCACTTATATATTGTTGCACTTCATTTAAATTTTCGTTATTTAATGTGGAATGACTCAAACGTTTATCAGAATCCTTTTGAAGAACGATATAATTTGCTTTCATACTTTCAATTGACGAGGCATTATCAAATGACAATCCTTTCGCCAGCCCAGTTACAAATAGAACAAGTAATGATATTAGGATCATAATGCAGCTGATTAGTAGAAAGCGAAATTTAGCATGTTTAAATTCTCTTAAAGCAAGAAACATCAACTATTCATCTCCTTTTCTAATTTCTCTCTTGAGTATAGAAATGGAAAGTGAACAGAAGGTGAACAGTTCATTACATTTGTGGAATTTTAATCAAAAACAATGATCCTTCATTCAATTTACTTTCAACATGTATTTCACCATTATGTAATTCAATAATTTGTTTCGTGATCGCTAATCCCAAACCAGTGCTTGATTCTTTACGCATTCTTGCCTTATCAGCAATATAAAATCGATTAAATATATAAGGCAAGTCATTTTCTGAAATTCCAATACCGGTATCTTTTATCTCGATCGTTACCATGTCATGTTCATTAGAGAGTCTTACCGAAATCAAACCACCTTCTTTATTAAACTTAATACTATTCATGATTAAGTTTGTCCAAGCTTGATGTAATAAGTTTTTATCTGCAAAGATATTCGTTGGAGCTAATTCCATTTCAATTGCTAGATTTTTTGTTCGCCAGCTCCACTCATTTGTTACGATTATTTGTTTGATTTGTTCGGCAACATCATATTCCGTTTTTTGTAAAATTTCTTCCTCTTTATCTAATGAGGCTAATACTAATAATTGCTTACTCAATAAAGACATGCGTTTACTTTCTTTTTCGATAATTGATGAAAATGTTTTTCTTTGCTCGTCAGTTAAATCATCTGCTTGTAATGATTGTGAAAAGCCTTGAATTGACGTTAGTGGTGATTGAAATTCATGCGAAACATTTGAAACAAACTCCTGGCGCATTTGTTCAATTTGATCTAATTTTTTTGTCATTTTTGTAAAATGATTTGCAAGTTTACCAATTTCATCTTTTCGTTTAATTTGTAATCGAATCTTATATTTACCTTCAGCGATAATTTTTGTGGCTTCTGTTAACTTCACAATTGGTTTGACAATGTAACGTGTGCTAATGAATACCATTACTATACTTAATAAAATTGTTAGACCTAGAATGATCGAAAATAAAATTCTAAGCTCCCCAAACTGAAGCTCTACATTCGGTCTTAAAAATAGTGCATAATGATTTTTTCCATGATTAATTGGAACACCAATTGTATTTATAACTGAATTATCAAAAAATCCTGTCACGAACCAATTAGTCGGATATTTAGCTATACCATGATAAACTTTCCCGTATAAGACTGATTCTATAGTGGTCCTATCCAATTGACTCTTCTTAAAAGAACCACCGTAAAAGGTCTGTTTCTCATTCTCATCTACTAATAAAACTTGATAACCTAAATCTCCTACATTCTCTAAATAATCCTGTATCGTTAAACTAGGATTCTTTTCATAAAATGATTTCACTTCATTTGCCATTCTTGTTAGCTTTTGATCGTTATAAGGCTTCAGTTTATAATGATAATAAATATTTGATATTAGAAACGATACTAAGCCACTAAAAATCATGACAAAAATAGTCGTCATCACAATCCTTACATATAATGTTTTCACTTTTTCGTGACCTCCAATTTATAACCGACGCCACGTACAGTTTTAATGGAAAAATCATCTGTTAAATTTGAAAAACGTTCTCTTAGTCTCTTAATATGAACATTTATTGTACGATCATCACCATCGAAATCGGCACCCCAAATTAAATGAATTAATTCCTCGCGTGTAAATATTCTGTCTGGATAACTTGCTAATTGTGATAATAATTCAAATTCTTTCATTGGCAGCATTAGCAGCTTACCCTTACAAGAAACTTCATAGCTTCTTCGATCAATTATCGTTTCATTTAGGGTAATTTGAGTTGCATTTACCATCGTAAAACGTCTTAGCAATGCTTTAATTCGAAACAATAATTCTTTCGGCTCAAAAGGCTTCGTTACATAATCATCCGTTCCAACTCTATACCCTTTTTCCTTATCTATTAATTGATTTTTTGCAGTAAGTAAAATAACGGGAAAATCATAATCATTTCTAATTTCCTCACAAAGCTCATATCCGTCTTTATTCGGCATCATAATATCAACAATTGCTAAATTCACTTGTTGCTCAGCAAGCAATAATGAAGCCTCTTCCCCATTTGCCGCCTCAAATGTTGCATAACCTTCAGCTTGTAGAAAATGTCTTAATAATTCTCGAATATGAGCATCATCATCAACAATTAAAATTCGAATCATAGAAACCTCCACTTTCCCTTTAAAAAATAAATCTAAATCTAATTCTTTCTGTTCGTACGATTTTCTTTTTCAATTGATCATATCATCAAAACTTAACTATGATCTGAAAAACGTTGTTAAATTAATGTTAAGAAAGCTCATAATATACTTTTTGTTTATCAATGGTATTTTATCAAAATTAAAAAGAAATTGTACCATTAGAATCAGTTGTTTTACACAATAAAAATCCTTCTTCAATTGAAGAAGGGCTTCTCAACACTTACGCAAATTACATTTTTATATCTACGATTATTACTACAAAAATAAAAAATATCGTGGATTTTCTTCATTCATTTTCAACTAAACGGACAAATGAAATCAAAAAAAGACTACCGAAGCAGTCTCAAATTTGTTTCATCATGTTCTAGTAGAGTCAGTCTATTAATCTTCTAGATCGATCATTTTTTTACTATCATCCAAATTTATTTGGAGCGATTGGCAGTTCCTTAATCAAAGAAATCTTTACTTAGGGGTAAAAAGTTGAATTAGTTCTGCACAACTAATCTTTTTAAGTAGCTCTTTATTTGCCCAGCTAACAACACGGTCTTCCCAAGCGACTAAGCATTGATTGTCTTTAGTTTCCATAACAGTACCGACAGCACCATCTAAACTAAACATCACATAATTGCCAATTGCGAACATTGCAATCACCCCAGTCTAAAGATAATTCCGTGCCCACCTTTCGGGTATTCCCATTTAATATTTTGATGAGGACATCCAATTCTACAACTTCCACATTCATGACATCCTTCATAACCTACATGCATTCGAATATTTTCCCATTTATAGACTTCAGCCGGACAGAAAATTGTACAGACCTTATCCGGACATTTTGTTAAACAAATATCCGAGTCTAGTACAGTTAAGTGCGATTTTGTATCAGCATTAAAACGAACGAGATATTGTTTTTCCTCAATTGTATGCTCTTTCTTTGTCTCACTCATTTATTTCATCACCTTCCATGCTTTATATACATCTTTCGCAAGTTTATATTTAGATTTGACACCTCCCAAATCGCTCATAATTTTCTTTTGTTTTTCCCATTTTGATTTACCGTCGACAGTGAACATTTGACTTGCTGATTTGTTAAGAAGAGGGATATATTGCTCGAAATATTGAGGGAATTTTTCAAAATGATGAGTAGCATCTTTGTATTTTTTTAAATCTTGGCCAACAAAGCTATCTAGTAATTTATTAGCATACGATTTTAAGACACTTTCGGTATATTGACCAATTTCTTTTGCTTCAATAATTGTTTCGGCTGCGAGTCTACCTGAAGTCATTGCCATATTAGAACCTTCACGGTGGATCGCATTTACTAATTGTGCTGCGTCTCCAATCACCACAACCCCATTGCCGACTAGTTTCGGAATAGATTTATAGCCACCTTCTGGAATTAAATGTGCCAAATATTCCTGTGGCTCACTTCCTTGAATATAAGGGCGGATCATCGGATGTTTTTTGACATACTCTAGCAATTCATACGGTTTTATTTTATGTTCAATCATACCCGAAAGTAATGTACCGACTCCAATGCTTAATGTATCTTTATTCGTGTATAAAAAGCCCGTTCCAACGATTCCTTTTGTCGCATCCCCAAACAACTCAATTGCACAACCTTGATTTCCTTCTAAACCGAAGCGGTCCTCAATGATTTTGCTATCGAGCTTGACTATTTCCATCGTCGCTAATGCAACCTCATCAGGTCTCCATTCCTTATGAAATCCTAGTGATTTTCCTAATAGAGAGTTTACGCCATCCGCCAACACGACCACGTCTGCATATAGATCTCCATCTGGTCGATCAGTTCTGACACCGACAACAACCCCATTTTCTACGATACATTCCAATACGACCGTTTCATTAATTAGTAATGCGCCTTGCTCAACAGCTTTTTGTGCAAACCACTGGTCAAACTTTGAACGAAGCACGGTAAAATTGTTATATGGCTCTTCAGCAAATTCCAATCCTTTATAACCAAATGTGGTTGCAGATTGTTTATCTAACATCATGACACGTTGCTCCACTATGACACGCTCGATTGGCGCTTCCTTCCAAAACTCAGGGATTACGTCCTCCATCATTTTACGGTAAAGAACGCCTCCCATTACGTTTTTAGACCCTGGATACTCTCCTCTTTCAATGAGGATTACGTTAACACCATTTTTAGCTAGCTCGTATGCACATGAGATTCCTGCTGGTCCTGCTCCAACGACAATTACATCAAATTTTTCCGGCATGGTCGTGATTTTCCTCCTTTAAAGAAAAGCTTTCTTGGAATTGTTGAATTAAGAGTGGAATGATTTCGAATGCGTCGCCTACAATGCCATAGTGACACGATTGGAAAATAGGTGCATCCGGATCTTTATTAATGGCAATGATGAGACCTGAGTTTTGCATCCCAACAATATGTTGAATTGCACCTGAGATTCCAATTGCAAAATATATTTTAGGGGTAACTGTTAATCCAGTTTGACCTACTTGATGATGGTGTTCCACCCAACCAGCTTCGACTACATCTCGACTCGCACCAACAGCTGCACCAATTGATTCTGCAAAAGTCTTAATGATTTCAAAGCCTTCTCTACTACCAAGTCCTTTTCCACCTGCAACAATTATGTCAGCTTCATCAATCCGAACTTTCTTCGTTGTCGCTCGCACAATTTCCAATACTTTCGTTCGAATATCTTCTTCCCTTAAGTCAATTTCTTCTTCAATTACAATTCCTTCAGCACCAGGATTAGGAGTTAGCGCTTTCATCACTTTCGGACGGACAGTTGCCATTTGCGGACGATACTTTTTACATAAAATCGTCGCCATGATGTTACCACCAAATGCCGGACGACTTGCTAATAATAAGCCTGTATCTTCTTCAACGTCTAAGACTGTCGTATCTGCAGTTAAACCAGTTGGTAAGTCTGTCGCAACAGCACTAGCCAAATCCTTACCTTTTGAGGTTGCACCATATAATAAGATTTCTGGCTTGTATTTGTTACTACATTCTAATACTGCTTTCATATAAGATTCCGTTCGATAATCTTTAAAAATAGGCTGATCATAAATATATACAATATCAGCACCATATTCAAAAAGTTTAGGGGCTAACGATTTCACATCATGACCAATTAAAATCCCTGCTAGTTCACAGCCGCGTTTTTCAGCTAATTGTTTACCTGCACCTAATAATTCCAATGAAACGGGTGCAATCACTTTGTCATTTTCCTCAATAAATACCCAAATACCTTTGTAATCTGAGAAATCCATTTATACCCCTCCCTTCACTTCAAATAATTCCTTCTTATCACTTAAAATCTTCATTAATTCTGCTACTTTTTCATTAGAAGTGCCTTCAAAAACTGTGCCACCTTTTGCTTTTGGTGGAGCCCAAACTTTTGATACAATCGTCGGTGAGCCTTTTAAACCTAATTGTTTTATATCCACATCTTCTAAATCTTTAACTGCCCAAATAGTTGGTTGATATTTAGCAGCTTTAATCATATTTGGCAATGAAGAGTAAGGGACATTATTGATCTCTTTTTCAACTGCAAATAAACAAGGTAATGTAGTCTTAATAACCTCATGACCGTCCTCAATTTTTCGATGAACAATCGCATAGCCATCTTCTTTATTTATCTCATGAACTTTTTTTACAGATGTTAAAGGTGGGATATCAAGTCGCCGAGCGATTCCTGGCCCAACTTGTCCAGTATCACCGTCGATTGTCATTTTTCCACAAACGATCAAATCAATTGGTTGAATTCCCCCTATTTTTTCAATCGCTTTCGTTAAGGCATAGCTTGTCGCTAACGTATCTGCTCCAGCAAATGCTCTATCTGAAATCATATATCCTTCGTCAGCACCAATTTCAATACATTTTCGAATTGCCTTTACAGCAGGAGGCGGTCCCATTGTAATAACAGACACTGTCCCACCGTATCTTTTCTTCAATCGAACCGCTTCTTCTACTGCATGTGCATCGTATGGATTCAAAATTGCAGGCGCACTTGCCCTGTCCATCGTATTGGTTTTTGGATTCATTTTAATGATTTTTGTGTCAGGTACTTGTTTAATACAAACTACAATATGTAACACCTATTTCACTCCCCTTTATCTTCCCTTCACCCTTAGCTAGTAAATGTACATGTATTCAACTATATTAATTTTTATAAGGAAATATGATAGAAGTGAGAGTTTAGTTTTAATATTTTGTTATGTTTAATAAAAAGACATTCGCAAATGTCTTTTTTTGAATCTTGTTTCTTATTAAAAGAAGAATTCGTAGATTTCCACTACAGGATGCTCGCTTTCCGTGGGGCGTGCGCTGAGCCTCCTCGGCGTTTCCGCCTGTGGGGTCTCAGCTGTCACGCTACTCCCACAGGAGTCGAGCACCTTACGTTCCAATCGTTCATGTAAAAACAGTATGTTTATAAAATACTTTTACAAACAACATTCTTTTTTTAAAAAAAGTTATATGTAAATTTAAACAATTATCTTTAACAGATCAATATAAAAGAAACACATAGATTTTCACTTCAAAATACTCACTTTCCATTGGGCTGCGATGAGGGCTTCTTAGTGCCTCCGCCTGCAGTTTCTCTTCTGTTCCACTATCCCGATAAAGGTTTACAAACATCAGTATCAATCTTTCACGTAATATCAGATGAAAGAACAACATACTTTTAATAAAAATTGAATTGCTACTATAATTATTAGCTCCAAATAAAAAGAGACATTCGCGTCATTACTCGCAAATGTCTCTTGATGAAAATCTTATTTTTTAACCGACTAGTATTTGAATTGTATTTCCTGATGGATCCTTAGTATAAGTAATTCCATTCTCTTCAAAAATTGTCGCATTGATGTTTGTTAATCTAGTAATGGCATTTGTTTTTTCTTCTTCACTTGGATATAGCAATGTGTAATGTTTTAATCCAACACTGCTTTCAAGTGGAGCAGTACCACCTGCGCTATGCCATGTGTTAAAGCCTAGATGGTGATGATAATGACCTGTTGATACAAATAATGCCTGGTTGCCGTATCTAGTGACTACATCAAAACCTAAGCCTTCGCAATAAAATCTTTCTGTGCTTTCTAAATCAGAAACTTGTAAATGAATATGTCCCATAATTGTTTCTTGCGGTAGACCTTTGAATGTTTCTTCTCCAGCTAGTGATAATAAACCCTCTACATCAAGGCGACGACTATCCATTACAACCTGTTCATTTTGCCAGTTCCAGCCCTCGTGTGGACGATCTGCATATATTTCGATTCCATTCATATCAGGATCAGCTAGATATAATGCTTCACTCACTAAATGATCAGAACCACCTTGTAGTGGATTTCTAGTTTCTATAAAATGCTTTAACACAATACCTAAATCTTTTCGAGTTGGTAAAAGTAAAGCAAGGTGATATAAACCTGTATTTCTATCATTTCTTGGTACGCTATGATCAATTTGTTCTAGCGTAATTAATGTCTTAACCCCATCAGCAGTTAATCTAGCTTTAGTCGCTGATTGATCTAAAATTCTTAATCCAATTACTTCTTGATAAAATGTAATTGAGCGTGATAAATTAGATACTTTTAATTCTATAGTTGGTGCATAAACTTGTGGCTTCACATGGAAATTCACTTTACATTACCCCTTCTAGAAAATAATACAATTAATGTTAACACTAACAAAACAAACGGAGCCATTGCAACATTTAAGTCTTGACCTGCACTTAGATGAGTGTAGACCGCACCCGCCATAATAATGGATAATCCAGCTGATGCAAGTGTAGCTATTTTAGATTTCCAAAAGCCAACAATCAGACCAATCGCTCCAAGTATTTCAAAAGCTCCGATTAAATACATGAAACCTTTAGAGTACCCATATACTTCTTTAAAATCATGTAACATCTGGGTATTACCACTTAACTTAATAGCTCCAGACATTAAAAACGCAATAACTAATACTACTTGTAAGATACGAGTTAACCACTTCATCTCATTCTCTCCCTTTTGTATATATTTATAAATGGTAACTTTAAGTTTTTTATTCTGAACTCAATTTAAGAACAGTTTGATGCATAAATGAACCAAAACTGATTGCCTGCATAATTCTGCAACTAATGTAATTGAGCATAGTAACAAAAAATACCCTTAAGTTTAATTCTAGTTCTTAAGTTCAGTCATCCACTAAGTGTGCTCAACTTAAGAACAGTATATCTGATAACTGTTCTCGTTACAAGTACAATTTTACATTTAGTTTAATATTTATTCTTCGATAACTGTATAACCTCTTTTATATTGTTGATGTTCATCCACTTCAAGTTCCTAAATAAAAAAATACCGCACATATATTTGTACGATATTTTTATATTGATTCTAAACTTTTATGATTAGCTCGTTTTACAAAGTCTGCTAAAGTGTAATTACATAAGAAACTAAGCATATGATCCTCTGCCTCAATAGCAAAATCAGAAAAAACATTATTCATTACTCGTCCACTTGAACAATCTGAAGTTGATTCGATTAACGCTGTCGATAATGGTTCAGTCATTTGCAATGCGAGATACACTTCTTTAAGAGTGATATCCTCCGGTGCTCTCGCAAGGAGATATCCACCATCTCTACCTTCTCTAGCTTCTACTATTTTATCTTTTACTAAAGGTGCCATAATTCTTCTCATAAATGAAACACCAGAACGAATATGTTTAGCAATTGCTTTACTTGGAGTGACACCATCAGTTGTAGCTAGTAATACCAATGCTTGTATCGCAAATCCGAACCATTTCGGAGTAACTGAATTTTTACAATTTGACAATTTAATCACCTACCAGTGACATTATTATCTCTTGTTTCATAATGCCTTGCAAGTAAATAGTCGATTTCGGTAAATTTTATATTAAAAATAACTTTGTTACTGTTTAAAAGGGCTTAAAAAATAAAGCTCTGTTAAAAAAGAATGTTGATTTCCATTCCAGGTACTTCGCTTTCCATGGGGCGTGACTTGAGCCTCCTCGGCAAGCCTCCGGGGTCTCAAGTTTCCCGCATCTCCCATAGGAGTCTTCGCACCTTCCATTCCAATTAATCTCGAACCGGCTTTTCTCTTTTCATACTCTTAATGTATTTAGCTAAAATCAACAATTAATATTAACAGAGCCAAAAATAAAAAAGATGGAGAATTTTCTCCATCTTTTTCTATTTATCGAGCATATCCGCCTAAGCTTTGCTCAGCCATTTGAACTAAACGCTTTGTAATCTCTCCACCAACTGATCCATTAGCACGAGATGTTGTATCCGGACCTAATTGCACTCCAAATTCAGAAGCTATTTCGTACTTCATTTGATCAATTGCTGATGAAGCGTTTGGTGAAACATATTGATTTGATGATCTTCTGTTTGCCATGTTGTCGACTCCTTTGTTTTTTGGATGCTCTGATGTTTCATCAGATTAAAGATAGTATGATTCAGTTAAATTATTCTATACATATATTTACAAATTTTTTTTCTTTTTCCAATTTTACTTTTTGTTGCCAATCATAAATTAGGAAAACATGATTACATAAAAATTTATGTAGGTTCAAAAACTTGTACATTCTAAGATTATTCACTATAATTCCTGTATACTGTATAAAATAATAGCACAGTTTAAACAAAATAAAACATATATCCATGTAAATAAATACCAATGTACACGATAAGTTTGTACGAAGGAGGAGAATAGAATGGCAACAAATAGATTTCAAGATAAATTAGCAAAACAATTACACGAAATCCCTTTATCAGTGTTAGATTTAGCACCAGTTGTGGAGGGCAGCACCCCAGCTGATGCATTTAAAAATAGTCTTGATTTAGCAAGACATGCCGAAAAATTAGGATATCTTCGTTATTGGTTTGCAGAGCACCATAACATGCCTGCAGTCGCAAGCTCTGCTACTTCTGTTGTAATCGGTCATATTGCAAGTGGGACATCCACTATTCGTGTTGGCTCAGGTGGGATCATGTTACCAAATCATCCACCATTAGTAATTGCAGAACAATTTGGTACACTTGAATCACTTCACCCTGGTCGAATAGACCTTGGACTTGGTCGTGCACCAGGAAGTGATATGTTAACAACAAGAGCTTTAAGACGTGACTTGCGTAGCGGCGAAGATTTCCCTGCACAACTTGATGAGTTAAGAACTTATTTTGATCCGTCACTTGGAAATGGCAGTGCACATGTTCAAGCAATTCCAGGCGAGGGCTTGAATGTGCCAATTTGGTTATTAGGATCAAGTGGTTTTAGCGCACAATTAGCCGCTGAACTGGGTCTACCATTTGCATTTGCAGCTCATTTTGCGCCTGACTATACAGTTCAAGCAATGCAAATCTATCATAACTATTTCAAACCTTCGAATGTATTAGATGAACCATATGCAATGATTGGCCTAAACGTGGTTGTTGCAGATACAGACGAAGAAGCAAATAGACTATTTACAACGCAACAGCAATCCTTCTTGAACTTAGTTCGTGGTGGTAAACCTTCTTTACTGAAACCACCAGTTGATAATATGGATGATATTTGGAGTCCATTCGAAAAACAAACATTAGAAAATCAAATGAGACTGTCAGCTATTGGAAGTATTGACACAGTAAAAGATAAGCTACAAGCAGTTTTAAATATGACGAAAGCCGACGAAATAATGGTCAACGGTTCCGTATTCGACCACTCTGCTCGACTATATTCATATGAATTATTGAAAAAAGCTGCTGAAATGAAGTAATAAAGAAAACTCATCTTCTAATAAAGATGAGTTTTTTATTTACTCTATAAAGTGTAAGTACGTACTAATTATTCTTTTCATTCTCGAATGGCTTCGTTTTAGCGAAAATTACAAAACTAATCAGCAGTAATACGATATTTGCAATCAATGCATATTGATTTGGAATAAATGGCAATATAAATTGGTATTCAAATTTACGATCAATAACACCAAGAATAATCCCGCGAATAATCCCTTGTGCACCTACTACGAACAAAACAATTCCTAAAACTCTTAAAAATGTATTGATTTTGATTCACCTCTAATAAAATTGAGTAAATGAAACTACGTCATACTTAACTTATTTCAATAAAAATGGATAACTTCCTTCTTACTAAACTCAAAATCTGCTAGGTAAAACATACAAAAATGCATGTCAAAACATCAATTTATTTCAACACAGTTTTTTTCATTATCAAAAGATGAAAAAACTCATTTGTAACTTGAAGACAAATGAGTTTTATCTTTATAATACATTCTATTTTGCTAAAAGGATTTGATACACTGCCATCATATCCCGCTTATTCAACTCACGAATTCGATTGAAAATTGGAATATCTGCAACTTGCTCTGTAATTTGGCTCTCTTCAACTACATCACTAACTTTTCCAGTTAGCCACGTTTGAACTTCAATACCCTCGACAATCTGTTTTCGTCCTTCATCATTAATACCACTTGCATAACAACTTACACAAGGTACTGATAATTTATGGACACCATCATGAAGACCATCTTCTGAAATAACCTTTTTCCCTTTACAGAATGGACAAGGGTTACTTGATTTAACTTTATTAATCAATGTCACAATTTTTTTATAACCAAATGCCTCATATACATAAGTTAATTTTTTGTATTTTCCATTTGTAAAATATTGATCGATGATGTTTTCTCTCGTTTCGTAAATACCCTCAAAATCACAGATTGTAATTTGGTTTTTACTACTAATTGCTTCAATATTACCTTTAATTTGATCCCAGAAAGGTAAAGCATTTTGTAAAACTACTTCATAATGTACAAAACTTGCTTGCTCAATTTCAAACATTTTAAGCGCTACTTGTTTTTCTCTAGGCAGTAAAGAAACATCCTCTGTTAGTACGATATCGCCACCAACAATTGATTTCAATTTTTCAAGAACAGGTAAATTCCCTACTGTTTTCATCACTTGATCAATTGGTTGATTAATGATTTCACGGATGTCACTGTTCCCAAACATTAATTTTTTATGATGTTTTAAAACTGTTCCTTCACAAACTGGACAAGTAATCATCTCTTTTGATTCTTTCATTTGCTCTTTAATCATTGATTTAGAAATAAACATATAACGTCCAATGATTAAATTGAAACCTTCCCAAGTTCTAGAAGCCTTACCTGCTTTATCATAAAAAGACTTTTCCCAATAACCATATAAAAACGTATGTTTTTCAGCCTCAGTCATCTCATTGTAACTTTTACTAATATCATGACCAAGTTCATTCTTTATTTCATCAAATAGGAATTGTAATTTAGGATATTGATAATATTTTAATACTTCCATTACGTCTGGATGTAATAAACCATCCCAAAATGGCACTTTTTTGTCTTGAATCACAACATCAATATCAAATTTTTCGATAACACGACGACCAGAACAACTTGGACAATGGTTTTCTTGGTTATAGAAATCAAAGCTTTTCGTATCTTTATTCTTTGGATGAGCACTTACAATATGGTTGATTAGCCCGCCAATTTCATAAAGAAAACTAAATTGACTATATAAGTGTCTCTCAAGATCAATCGCGATTACTGGTGCGATCTTTTCTGATTCATATTCACCATAAATCAATCTAGCCATTGACGATAAACTTTTTAAGATACCACCTTTATAGATATTTTCCGCATTTTTAAAATAATCTATATGGTTTTCTTTGATGTAATATATCCCATTTTTTTGATGAATGGTTGAAGTGATTTCCAAAGGTGCATCATTATGTACAGTTTCAAAGTTACGATAATACTCCTCATGACTAAGCACATCAAGATGCTTTACTGGTTCGATCTGCCTTTTACCAAAATCTACGATGTAATCAGAGCTTTCTAACATATAAGCATTATGTTCAATCATCAGAATTGAAACAGACTCATCCTCAAGAATCACCCTAACACTATCAATGAATTGGTTTAAAATATTTTGAGACAATCCTTTAGAAGGCTCATCAAAAATAAACAAAGTATGTGGATTTCTTGTATTACCAAATAGTTCAGAAACTAAATGAACACATTGAAACTCACCAGTTGATAATGTTTGAGTTTTTCTTTCTAATGTTAAATAGCCAAGTCCAAGCTTAATTAATAAGCTTAAGCGTTTGTGCGCGATGTCTTCATTTGGCAATTCATCAATAATATCTTCAATCGAACGCTCAAAAATATCATCAATGTCATCACTATATTTTGTCAGTTTCTTTTTAATATCTAGGAAAGTCGCAACTGTAGATCGACTTGTAATTGATTGATTACGATCTTGTCCTACAATCACTAGCTTATCCTTTGGATGTCTATTCAGAAAATCCTTCGCCATACAGTCGTTAACAAGTGTAGATTTTCCACACCCAGATTCACCCGTAAAGGTTACTAATCTATTTTTTGGAATTTGAATTTCATCAATTTGAATATTTCGACAGTAAAGATCATGAAATTGATAATAATCACTTGGCTTTGCTTCATTACGTTCCCAAATAATCGGTTTTGGACGTGGTGATTCTTCAACAATTTTCCCACCATATTTACCGCTACCTGGACCAAAGAATAATTGTTCATCCGAAGCATCTAGGACTGTATCTGAATGATCAATCAGCCAAATTTGATTTTTATAACCTAATTGTTTAATTTGTTCAAGTATCTTTAAAAGTGTTTGGTGATCAAGACCAACAGAGATTTCATCAATTATAATGACAGTGTCTTCACTAGTAGCCATGAATTCAGCTAAATATAGTCTTGTTAATTCTCCACCTGATAAAGTACCCATTATGCGATTAAGTGTTAAATAACCAATATTCATATTAATAATGTTTTTAAGAATATGTTGTTTGGCTTCACTAATATTTAATTCTTCTGATAAAGAAAGAATAGATTCAATGCTTAAGTTATTAATGTCGGAAATAGTATGTAGTTTATCAAACAGTTCAATTGTATATTGTTCAACTTCTTGGCTATAGCGCTTCCCATGACATTTTGTACATTCAACATTTTTAGTCGTACCGCGGCCCTTACAAGCTGGACACCAACCTAATTCATTATTGAATGAAAAAACCTCCGGAGAAAGATGAAACTTCTCAGCAAGGCAATCACGGATTTCTTTAAATACACCAGTGTGTGTACCAATTGTTGAACGAGGATTTGATGAAATAGATGATTTTCCTAGAAAAAGGACTAGCGGCATTTCTTCCATTTTGATGGCACTGAAGTTGGTTTCCATAATATTTGAAAATAGATATTGATATTCCGCCTTAGGTAATAAAGATACAAGACGTTTCTTTGATTCTTCCCCAATAGATTGACAGAAAGTTGTTTTTCCAGATCCAGATAATCCAGCTACACCTAATGATTGATCGACTGGAAGTACTGCATCTAACTTATGTATATTGTTCGCAATTAATTGATTTATTTTCATAGTTTCATCCTCTCAGTTCTAGTTCTCTATACTTATTCTTTCCAAACTGTGTTACTTTTTAGACTTACTTACAAATCCTCCTTCCTTTATTGGTTACTATTCATTCCAAGTTAATACGAATTTTGTCGATTCATAGATTATTATACAATGACGAGTATGCAAACGTATATCATAGTAAAGTTCTATTTCTAAATAAATTGGTAATTATAATTTCAGAAAAACACTAACCGGGATAATAAAAAAAGAGCCACCTTTTTACAAGAGATCTCTCCGTTTCTAATTGAGATTTTTCATTAACTTCCGGAATGCGATTTCGAGCGCAATAAGCAAATCAATCTCCCTTGTTTGTTGGATTCTGTTACACTTAAGGATGTGTCTTATACATAAAAAAATGGAATCTTTGGAGGAGAACAGTTTTGAAAAAAATTATCTTGTTTGCTTCCGTTATTGGAATGGTTGGGACAATTTTTCTTCAATCGACCGAAGCAATAACAAAACCGGAACCACAAAAAACGATTTGTATTGATGCAGGACATCAAAAAAAGCAAAATCTTCAGACTGAACCAGTTGCACCTGGATCAAAAGTAAAAAAAGCAAAAGTGTCAGCTGGTACGCGCGGTGTTGCTACCAAAAAATATGAATATGAGTTGAATTTAGAAGTGGCACTTCAGTTACAAAAAGCACTCGAAAAAAAGAATTACAAGGTGATAATGACGCGAATGAAGCATGATGTGAACCTAAGCAATATCGACCGTGCGACAATTTGTAACAATGCAAAATCTGCTTTGTCGATTCGCATTCATGCGGATGGAAGTACGAACAAAAATACACAAGGTCTTTCTCTCTTGTACCCATCTGGTACTTCAACGAAAAGCATTAATAAAGTGAGCGAATCCATTGCGAAAACTCTATTAACGGAAAGTATCCTAACAACAAAAGCGAAAAAAGGCTATGGAGACGGACTTCTCCCTCGAAGTGATTTAACGGGTTTTAATTGGTCCAAAACTCCAGTTGTACTGATTGAAATGGGCTTTATGTCTAATTCAACAGAAGACAAACGACTATCCACCAAAAGCTACCAGCAAAGTATTGTAAACGGACTGGTCAACGGGATCGTGAAATCTGTTCAGTAAGTAGAATTTTTCATCACTGGTTATTTAGCTGAATGGCTTTATTTAAACTTCATTTAGTAAAAAAGAGGACGATCGATTTATGAAAATCCTCTTTTTGTTGTACAAGCAAATTTTAGATATTAGTAGATTTGTATTTTAAACTGTTTCATTATTATTCAATATAAATTTATTCAGATACCCATTCATATTGAATATCGGGTAAATTTTCTTCATTTTCGTTCCCTCTACCAATTACTTTAAAGCCATTCTTTTCATAAAAGCGTTGAGCCTTTTCATTTACTTCAAATGTTTTTAGTCTTAATCTCCCACTTGAATGCACTTTTACTATATCTAGTAATAATTGACCAATACCTATTCCTTGGTAATCTCTATGAATATATAATTGGCTTACTTCTCTCTCATTATAGGCAATCATCCCTACCACTTTTTCATCAATTAACGCTATATCTACTTCAAAGCTTTCGAGTAATATATGATTTAGAAAATAAACGTGGTTTTCAAAGCTATGAGTTTCTTTTTGACCAATAGCATGTTCCTTACTATCTCTCCACATTTTCACTATATGTACAGCGTAATTGTGATTATACTTTTTAACGATAATATTTTGTTGAGTCACTATACATACTCCCTCATGTTTGTATTTAACTAAAGACTATAACTACTATTACCGTTCTACTATTACCGTTTTCTAAGTTTTGAACTTGCACACATTAATAGCTATGTAAGCATATTTAAGAGCGTGGACTTTTTAGCTTATAAAATAAAATAATTAATGCAAACACAAATGTTACTGCATTAGCCGAAATTACTGCAAGATCATTAATAAATATTCCGTAAACTAACCAAAGTAAAATTCCTGCACTAAATAAAATGTACATCATTAATGAAATGCCTGATGTGTCTTTTGTTTTTATCGTTTTGATTGCTTGTGGTAAAAAGGAAGCGGTTGTTAATATCGCAGCAATGAAACCGATGATTGTAATCATTTACTATTTCACTCCTTATAAAATATTTTTGTGTCCTCCAATTAACCCGCAAAAAAATGAGACCTACACAATAAAGGTGTGCTAGTTCCATTGTTCATTCCCTTTGTATAAAACTATTTATCTATATATTATATGCTCTAGTTCATCTATCCTTCTCTTAATCACAAATATAAAAGGTTGTTGAAACAACCCTTTGACTTCAACTATTGCATGCGTTAGTTGAATAAGAAAAACTAAATTTTTATTTTGCTTATATATCTAAAAAGGTCAATAATGCTAAGGTTCTTTCTACCTTGCAATTATTTAGTAGGCGTTTGTTTTAACATTAAGTATTACATTGGTAACAGACTGTTTTTTCTTCCAGTAGGAAAGTCGTAATTTGTTGTTATTTATTAACATTTAGAATATTTACAATTTTCACACAAAAACATATGATTAGTCTTGTAATACACTACATATAACAAGGGGGTAAAAGAAATGCCGAAAAACAAAACAGGATGGAAAGTTCTTTCCAGCATGTCCGTCAGTGCCATTGTGGTGAGCGCCTTATTTAGCGGGACGTTCGTTGGGTCCCATACGGAAAAACAGGTAGCAAAAGCAGCCACTAAAGAATGGTCAACGACTGATTTAGGGGTTGCCAATGACGAAAGACTTATTGAGCTGTTAAAAAAGCAAGGGAAAATCGCAAAAGATGCAAGTCCTGCGGAAGCTGAAAAAGCGTTGAAAACTTTTTTGAAAGCGAAAAATCAAGCACCTAAAACAAAAGGGTTCGAATCCGATGTTCTAGAAGTGCCAAAAGGTAAATCGAATACAAACGCTAATGGATTGACGAACGGCAAGGGTAATAAATTGGGACAAGCAAACAAATCAACGGTTGATTCTGTTGAAAAAGAAAACTATAACGGTAGTGTCCGTAAAGATAAAGTACTCGTTTTAGCGATTGATTTCCCAGATTACGCGAAAAGCTCTATTACCAAAGAAGAAACGGATATGTTTTATGAAGATTACACGCATGAACATTTCCAAAATATGATTTTCGGGCCAAATGGCTACACAGGACCAAATGGCAAAAATATGATTTCAATGAAACAATATTATGAAGCGCAATCGGGCGGAAGCTATACCGTCGATGGAACGGTAGCAGGCTGGTATACAGCCGATCACCCAGCTGCTTACTACGGAGGAAACTATCCAGCACCAGATGGGGCTGACAGAAACGCTAGAGGTTTGGTGGTAGAAGCGTTGAAAAAAGCCGCTAAAGATCCTTCCCTCAACTTAGCCGATTACGATGCATGGGATCGTGACGATTACAACGGAAACGGCGTTTACAATGAGCCTGACGGCATCATTGACCACTTAATGGTCATTCACTCAGGAGCAGGAGAAGAAGCGGGTGGCGGAAGCTTAGGATTCGATGCAATTTGGTCTCACCGCTCGAAACTTGCTACAGGTCCAATTGCGGTTCCAGGCGGAAAATCCAATAGCAACCGCTTTGGTGGATTATTAGGGGCTTGGGATTATACAATTGAACCCGAAGACGGTGCTGCAGGTGTTTTCTCTCATGAATTTGGTCACGATTTAGGCCTTCCAGATGAATATGACACACAATACACAGGTGCTGGAGAACCAGTCGCGTATTGGTCTATCATGTCAGCAGGAAGCTGGGCAGGAGCCATTCCAGGTACAGAACCAACTGGATTTAGTCCGTATGATAAAGAAATGCTACAGAATTTACATGGTGGAAACTGGCTCAGCGGAACCACGATTCACGCAAATGATGTGACAAAAGCGGGCACAACGATTCTACTAGATGAAGGTTCCACGAAAGGAACTAACAATGACGCGGTACGCGTGAATTTACCAGAAAAAGAAAATCACGTGAACATTCCAACAAGCGGAACATACGAATATTATAGTGGTTCAGGAAATGATATGGAACATTCAATGACAGCGAATGTTAACCTGACAAATGCTACTCAACCGAAGTTAACATTCCAAGCTTGGTACGACATTGAAGAAGATTGGGATTATGCGTCTATTCAAGTGAAAGAAGAAGGGTCCAACGTTTGGACTTCCCTTTCAGGAAACATTACAAAAGACAGCAATCCGAACAACCAAAATCCTGGTCACGGGATTACAGGTACATCAAACGGATGGTTACCGGCTACATTCGATTTAAGTGCTTATGCAGGAAAACAAGTGAGCATTAAGTTTAACTACTGGACAGACCCTTACGTTGCTCAACGTGGTTTTTACGTGGACGATATTCAAATCATATCTGATGGTCAAACGATTTTATCGGATAATGCAGAAGGAAATTCAGCGTTTACGTTCCAAGGATTCGCAAAAGACAAAGGAACTTACCTCTCTACACATTACTACCTATTAGAATGGAGATCTCATAACGGGGTGGATGCGGCCTTAGGACACATCCGTCGTGGTGCAAGTCTTATGAGCTATGACCCAGGTCTAGTGGTTTGGTATGTGGATGAAAGCTTTGACAACAACTGGACAGGTGTTCACCCAGGTGATGGATTCCTAGGAGTTGTTGATGCGGATCAGCATGCAATGAGCTGGAGTGATAAAGCGGTTGCCTCTTCTCGTTACCAAGTCCATGACGCTGCATTTGGATTGAATAAAACAAATGCCATGTTCTTAGATTACAAAAACCTTTTAGGCATTACAATGAAAGACAATTTTACTGCTCGCAACCCATTGTTTGATGATAAAGCAGACTTCTCAAACCCTGGTCTAATCGATGCGGGACGAAACATTCCAACATACGGATTAAAATTCCGTGTGGTAAACGAAAGTGCGGATGGCACAGTTGGTAAAGTCCTGATATTTAAATAATTTAAAAATTAAAGCTTCCTTTAGAAACAGGTGAAGTTATAAGCAATTGCCATTTAGTGCAATTGCTTTTCTTTTTTTCTATTCCAAATCCACTTGTAATGGACTTGATTGGAGGATTTTGTTTTTGTTTACCAAAACCTCAAACCTACTCATAGTGAGCTACGTAAAAGTGTTAACCGCAAAAACTATTTCATGCGTATTATCACTCTTATGTCCTAATCCAGCATAAGACATTAGTTTCCATTATGTTGTATAAGAAAAAATAAAAAAGGAACATATTTCGATTAAGAAATACGTTCCTTTTTGTTTTTAAATCCATTCCGGAAGATTATAAAAAATTTCTCGTAGGTTTTAGAAAAAATTTCGAGAGTTTATGAAAAATCACATCTCATAAACTACATATTTAATGCTTCTTGTTTAACTCTTTGTAAAAAATCTTCTACTACTTTCATAGCACCTTTTTTATTCCCTAGTTTTAGCATTGCACGTCCAACGAAATTAACGCCTTTATTTGAACCTTCATAAATAAATTTTGTATGATTCTCATCTATTTTTTCAAGTTTAAATAGTAGATTCGTTTCAAAAGCATTTGCTAAAACAAAGCTTATTTGCTTTTTCTTACAATTTTCCGTATCTTCATAGTCTAATGTATTCACAATATAGGTTTCTACACGCTTTCCTTCTCGGTAGCTTTGTTGGTGTTTTGCACCAATTTCGTTTTCATTCTTTTCAATTAATATATGTTCTTCGACTTTAGGCATGATTTTTTGAATGTTTTTATCCAAAAATAAGCTCCATACCTTTTCAATATTTGTTTCTATCATAATATCTTCTTTCCACTGAATCACTTTGGCTCCTCCTTACCAGATGCAATAAAGTCATCAATTTCCTCTAATTGTAATGTTAAATCTTCTATTTGCAGCTGGATATTTTTTCTTTTATTATTTAACAACTCTTCTAAATTTGTAAACGATTCATCTTCCATAACAGTAACCATTTCTTGAATCGTAAACCCAAATCTACGTAATTTGCCTAAAAGTATGGCGAGAAAATAACTTCCATCATCGTAATAGCGATAATTATTTTTAGGATCAATATAAGCTGGTTCAAGCAACTTCACTTCAGCATAGTATCGCAAAGTTTCTTTACTTAGTCCTGTTATCTCTGCGAAATCACTTATTTTATACATATTTATCCTCCCACTACATCATAAACTGTGGGGTACACCACACGGTCAATATATATTTCTCTTTTTTAGTATATACCTAAGTTAGATTGATATAAAAAAGTTAATGTAACAGATTGGTGTTAAAAAAAACGCAATACAAAAAAAAAGAGAAACCATAAATGATTCCTCTTTTAATAATTATTTTAAACTTCTTCTATATTTGTATTGATTATATTGAAAATGAATAAAGCAACCTACACAAAACCCAAGTATAGCAATGAATGCAGCTAAGCCAACCATAATCGTAAATACATAAAATAAAATCTTAAATTCTAATAATGCACTTATAAATGCAATTGCTAAACAGACTACTGAAATAACTTGGTTGAAATTTTGCTGTTGCTGATCTTCTTGGATATATTCAGAAGGATTTTTTTTCAAGAAGGTTTTCGCAATTCTCATGACTGGATTAAATTGAAAGAACAGTCCACCTAAGCCACTTATTAATGGGATTAACAAAAACCAATAAACACCAGTAAATAAGGTTAGTAAAACAGATAATACTATCGTCCACTGATTTGTCCGTACTAATGGTAATGGAATCGAACCACTTTTTGGTTTCGTCATTATACCCAACCTTTCATATCGGAATAATTATATTTAATGATATTGTATGATGAATTCTTTTACAATATATACGTCTTGAAATTTAATTAAAAAATTACTAAAATTTCGTTAATATTTTTTGTTAATTTCTAATTTTTTATATAATTTATCATGTTAATTCATTATACTGAGTAGAGTAAAAAAATATTAATTTAGGAGATTAAGATGAACAACAAGAGATTTTTCACCTGCTTATTAAGTTTTTTATTAGTACTGGGAACAATACCCGTTCAATTCGATCATATTCGAATACATGCGGAAACAAATCAAGAGAATGACCAAGTTGTATTTGCAACATATGGAAATTGGCCAGCATTATCTCCCGATGGTAAAACTGTATTTGTCGGAAAAGGCAGACCGGATAATAAAATTGAGAATGTATACGATATAGGTTTGTATGATACTCAAACCGGTTCGCTCTTGAAAACGATTACCGTTGATAATAGTACTGATTATCCTAACTATAGTCCGTTAGGATCGTATATCGCTTTAAATGGAGATTATTTTTTATTACTAGATGGTAAAACTGGTGAAAAAATAAAAAGTCTTCCTTATTATTACACTGAATTCTCATTTAAAGAAACGGATGATACCCTTATTGCATTTGCTTATTCAACAAACGATGAACTACTTAGAGGTAATAGATTAAGTATTTTTGATACTAAATCAAAATCTGTCATTTACGAAAAAGACTATCCAACTGACAATACAATGAAGGTTGCAATGCATCCGACTCTTCCTATAGTTGCAGTATCATATGGTTTGGATGTCGAAATCATAAATTATG
The DNA here is from genome assembly GCF_002128405.1 of Gottfriedia solisilvae. Lineage (GTDB taxonomy): Bacteria > Bacillota > Bacilli > Bacillales > Bacillaceae_G > Gottfriedia > Gottfriedia solisilvae. The sequence goes on along the minus strand of NZ_NETJ01000002.1, from coordinate 231,811 downwards.
AGACAAAAGAATTAATTAGTAAAATAGAAAATCCATTTAATTACCCAGAATCTAGACAATATTGGGCAATTTACCAGTTATCATATAGCAACGATGGAAAATTAAATATGGTTAATGCTTATGGAGCTGAAAAACCATTTTTACAATATATTAGTGATAAGTCACAAAACTATACTTTATCAACTTTATCAATCAATGCTTATACTAACGAACCCGAGAAAAACCCATATAAAATCTCATATGGGAAAAATAATGAAATCATATTACATTACTCAGATAAAATTAAATTCTTTAATTCTTATACTGGTTCATACCTCCGTACTCTATCGGGTGATTATAATGATGTAGTATTTTCTAAAGACATGAGTAAAATTGCTTATACTAAAAATGTTGGATATAATTCTGGACATATGCCAGAATATGTTGAGGTTCAAGATTATCCAATTCAATCAAAAACAGTTAATACTATAGAATTTAAAGACCCAGCTATTTACTTACGAGAAGGAACTTCTACTTATTATAGTCTTGAATATATAAATGATTTTGGTGAAAGATCACTTCTTGACCCTGAAGAATTTCAGTTAGAATCATTAGATGAAAATGTATTAACAATCGATTCAACTAATAAAATTATCGCAAATAAAGCTGGAAATACCCTTGTAAAAGCTACTTATTATGGTCAAACGGATTACTTATCAGTCGAAGTACAAGAAAAGTCAACGTCTTTAATAAGCGTTGAAACTTTATATGATTCTTCAAGAACAATTAAAGGAACTGCTCCAGCTGGAGCAACGGTATTCGGTTTTGTTGATAAAGAATATCAAACAGTTGTAAAAGATGATGGAACCTTCTCTTTTGAGATAGACGATCCTTTAAAAGCAAACACATTCATTCACTTTATGCTAAAAGATGGAGCAGATTATTTATACGAATCAGTCATACGAGATACTGTTGCGCCGAAGCCACCAACTATAACTGAGATAGATGAAACAACTTCAGAAGTTGAAGGAATTACAGAATCGAATGCATTAATAACAATCATTGCAGATCAAAATAATGTTTCAAGTTCGAATTTATCTGTTAAATCTACTTTATCAATCCTACCAAGAAGTAGTAATAGTACTTCAGGTAAAACAACTTTTACGACTAAGGCCGGAAAAGATGGAAAATTCAAATTGTCTCTCAAAGGAATGAGTGGATTAGGATTCTTTAAAGCTACTTCAACTGATTTAGTTGGAAATAAAAGTAAACCCACTCGTTCAAAATTGTTAGATACAAAAGCACCAACTGCTCCACGCGTATTTACATTTTGTGATACTTCTACATCAGTTAATGGTGTAGCTGAACCAAATGCAAAAATTCTTGTAAGAAAAAACGGAAAATTAATTAGTAATTCTACAGCATCAAAGAATGGTGGTTATTCAGTTAAAGTTCCAAAACAAGTAGCTGGTACACTTTTATCGGTTACTGCAACCGATGCTTCAAACAATATTAGTAAAGCGACGACAGTTAAAACATTAAAAGCACCGAAATCACCTACTGTTAATAAAGTGTCATATAAAAGTAAGACCGTAACAGGTAAAGCTCAGCCATATACAACGATTACAGTTAAATACGGCTCAAAAGTACTTGGTACAAGTAAAGTGAATAGTAAAGGATTATATACAGTAAAAATTACTCCTCAGAAAAAAGGGAGCAAACTATCTGTATACTGTAAAAATGGTTTAGGAGCCACAAGTTTACCTGGCATAACGACAGTAAAATAATTAATAAACTCAAAAAAAATCTACCTGATTAGGTAGATTTTTTTTGCTAATTTACATTCGGTGAACCAGACTGAACAGGATATAAACTCCCATTAAACGCAAAAGAAATCTTTCCAGTCTCTTCAGATACTACCAATACAAGCGCATCACTTTCCTCTGATATCCCAATTGCTGCACGATGTCTCGTCCCTAGTTTTTTATTTTCATATGTTATTTTTGATAATGGAAGAACATTCCCAGCGGAGATAATTGTATTTTGTTCAACCAATACCGCTCCATCATGTAATGGGCTACCAGGATAAAAAATGGATTCTAATAGTGCAGATGATAATGTTGCACCTACTGGTATCCCCGAACTCATTAGATGTTCGAGTGTATCATCTCGCTTTACTACAATTAATCCACCATGCTTTCGCTCTGATAGATGCTGAACTGCAATCGTTAGTTCTTCAAAAATATCTGTATAAGGTGAAAGATATGAATTTAAATAGAAGGAAGAGGCTTCTAATTGTAATTTATTAAATACACGATGGATATTTTCAAAGTCTGTTAAAATACCGCAACCTTTATTTTCTATTTTTCCGATCATACCTTCGATTTTCGTATTGATTTGTGTAAGTGTACTCTTTAAGTTTTTCTGTACTGATGGTGTTAATAGAGATTCAATTTCTTCCATTTTAAAATCATCAACTCTCTTTCAAACCTAGTTAGCTTATTTTACTTTACCCACCATCACATGAACATATACCATTCTTTACCATTTCAAAATCATTCAAAAAAACCTCAGAAGACGCATGCCTTCTGAGGTTTTTTCCCATTTAATAACAATATATATTTTTATCTATTATCTTTTTATTTTAGTAATTCTATTACTTTAATCATCCCAGACGGTGTTATAGCAACATTATTAAAAGAAGGTATTTCATTTTGATCTACATCACTTTTTACCCAAATAATACCGTTGATATAACCTTCTTGTTCTAGATCGATTATCGCAGGTGTAACGTATTCAATTGCAACTCCAACTTCATTGTGAATCCCTTTTTCAAAATTCGGCTCTTTTTCTTGAAGTTCTTTGAAGATTGCAAGTAACATCATCTCTGCATCAGAAATCATCGTAGTCATAAAAACACCACCTTTCTCCATTATCATTAATCATTTATTCGACAAAAAGATGGTATTTTCCTTTTTTTTCCTCAAGGTTCAAGATGATATTTTTTTAATACTCTATTTGTTTTATCAATCAACTCATCCGTACTATAGTTAGGTACTGTTTTATTGTCAATTTTGTACTTTTGTTTTAATAAAATGATCCGCTTAACACTTTGGTTTATACGTTCCTCTGAAATCGAGCCATTATTTACAGCTGTTTGTATTGCTTTAAATACTGCTTTTACTTTATTCGTATCATGAGCAACCATAATGATGTCGCTTCCAGCTTGAATAGATTTTACAGATGCATTAGCTAAGTTGAAATGTTTCCCAATCGCATCCATCGTCATATCATCCGTCATGACGACCCCATTAAATTGCATATCATTTCTTAAAATATTGGTGACCACTTTTTTAGACATTGAAGAAGGATTGCTCGAATCAATTTTTGGCAATAAAATATGGGCAATCATCACAACATCGGCATTTTGCTTTATCGCGTTTTTAAAAGGAACCAATTCAAAGTCTTTTAAATCATCATATGATTTATAAACGATCGGTAATGTTAAATGTGAATCAACACCTGTATCACCATGACCTGGAAAATGTTTGATAACAGGTATGATATTATCTGATTGAATCCCTTTCATTGTTTGAATTCCAAGTTCACTCACAATTGAAGCACTATTGCCAAATGATCGATCACCAATGACTGGGTTATGCGGATTACTATTAATATCAAGTACTGGTGCAAAATCAAGGTTAAAACCAAACGTTTTCACTTGTTTCCCTAAGATTTGACCAATTGCAAATGACAATTCAGGATTGTTTCGCTTCCCAATTTCTGCACTAGAAGGAATCTTTCCAATATTAACTGGCAATCGTGAAATCCTTCCACCCTCTTGATCTACTCCAAATAAAATCGGCAGTGGATTCGATTCGTTGGCCTTCTTTAAAGAGTTTATTAATTTTACAGATTGTTGTTTACTTTTTATGTTGTCGCTATAAAAAATAAATCCACCAATTTTATTTTGCTGCACTAAGTTTTTCAGTTCTACTGTATACTTAGTTCCATAAATTCCAGAAAAAATCATTTGTCCAATTTTTTCATTTAAGCTCATGTTTTTAATCTGCTCTTCAATATTAATAGATAAAAAATCTGATGGTATGACTTCGTTCGTATTGTTCATAATTGATACAGATATATGATGTACTGACGGATTTGGTAACTCATCGGTTGGTCGTGGTAAAATAAACTTTAATTCATAATTATGAGCTAATTTATAACCAAGAATAATTTGATCAACTTCTTGATCTTTATAATATTTAATTGTAGTCGGATTCTGTAATAACTCAATAATCGAATCATAGTGAATTTCGTGTAGATTTGGTTTATAGGATCTCGCCTCAAAGACAAATCCATCTTGATCATAGCCTACAGCGATTGCTCGATCTTTAAAAGTTAAATAAGTTCCTTTTTCAACCTCATCTTTTTCACTGATCGTTCCAAATCTTCCAATTACCTCGTTTATATCCGTTTTACCTACAAAAATACTTGCTTCGGATATCTTACCTTGTTGAGCATTTGAAACAATTAATGCTAATAATTCTTGTTCATCTAACGATTCGCTTTCATCTTCAACTTCTTGTTCAGTTTGAAATGAAGGCTGACTTTGTTTTAAAGGATGTTCTTCTTTTGCATCACCCTTCACATAAAACACGCTAATCCCACATATTAGGATAATGCCAATCATCATCCAGAGTGCTCTTTTAATTGCTAACTCCTCCTAAAATATTCTTATATGACAATCTATGTATAACTCTTTAGAAATTGATTTTTGTTAATCATTTTTAATAATGTATTGGGCACCTTTCAATCTAATTATGCATAACATGAGAAAGATTAACAAGGAGGGACCCTTTTTAATGACTACGAAAGAACATAATGATGTAATGTATCAATATAACTATTATTTTAGACATATGAATCCTAATCAATCAACTCCATATTCTTATCAACCTTATCATTTCAATAACGAATATTACACAAATACAACTCAAAATGGATTAATAGATCACAATGACTTATATTTTCGTCAACATATCCTAACATTTGTATTAATTCATGGCTCTTGGGCTGACCCTACTTTTTGGAATGGAATAGCTGGAGAATTACGTAAAATGGGGCATATCGTCCATACACCTCAGTTACCAGGTCATGGTACAGATAAAAACAAAAATGTAACCCACGCAATGATTACTCAGTCTGTTGTTGAATATATTACAACACAAAATCTAAAAAACATTATTTTAGTTGGCCACAGTTTTGGTGGTAGCGTTATCCAAAAAGTAGCTGAACAGGTTCCAGATCGAATTAAGCGCTTAGTCTTTTGGAACGCTTTTATTTTAAAAGATGGCGAAAGCATGGCAGATCAATTTCCACCACAAGGACAGCAGTTCATATTAGGACTTGCGCAACAGTCTCCTGACCATTCAATTAAACTACCTTTTTCTTATTTTAGGGAAGTTTTCGTTAACTTAGCAGACCTGCAAACAGCACAGCAAATATATAACACTACTACCCCAGAACCATCAGCACCACTGACTGAAAAACTAGATTTAAAAGCATTTTATCAGTTAACTATTCCTAGAAGCTTTATCAACTTACTTGAAGATACAGCTATACCAGCTGGAGAAACTTATGGATGGTACCCACATATGGCTAGTAGATTAGGTATTTTCCGTTTCATTCAAGGACATGGAGATCATATGACTACTGCAAAATTACAACCGAGAAAAGTCGCTCATTTAATCGTTAATGCAGGAAGGGATTAATGAACAGTAACCTTTTAATCTTTCTAAAAAAACGCCCAGAAAATAATTTCTGAGCGTTTTTTAACATATATTACATCTGTAAATTACCGATTGATATCTATTGAATAAAGCAATAAGCATGCGAAAACTATAATCATGATTATTTTTGAAGCTTTTAATAAGGATTTACTTGAATGCGTTTTATTAAGTAAGTAAAAAAATCCTACTACCCAAATACCACTTTGAAAAAATGTCATGATTATATTTCTAATCAGATTTATTGTAAAATGGTAATCTCCCATTTTCATACCTCCTTTTGCTCAATCCCCTGCTCTATACTTATTACCCTTCGATACATTTATTCCTGCAACTTTTGAATCATTTTTGTAAAACAATTTTAACTATTATTTAATTTTACTAATTTATATTTAATATTTTTAAAACTTATAATATACTAATATAGGGAAAAACACATTACATATAGAGGAGACCATAATGAAAAACTTTAAGAAAATCACATCATTCGTTACTGCAACGACAATAACAGCAGGAATTCTTTTAGGTTCAGTCCCAACAGCAGCATCTGCAAAAACTACATCAAAAACTACTCAAGCGCAAACAGCATTTAAAAATCAGATTAGTGCATACAACAAAACTTTAAACAACTATAAAAGAGATATTAAAGATAATGATGAGTACATTTATGAACTTTACATGGATCTACAAAGATACAGTAAAGAGTTTACAAAGTATGGATATACAGGTAAAGATGAACTAACGAAAAAGATTACAAGTTTCAGAGCAAAACTTGATAAAACTCGTAAAGATAACTCAGCTGTAGACATGAAGAAAGTTTCTGCTACATTTAATGCTTACCTTAAAAAAGGTGATACGAAAAATGCAAAAGCATATTACGTAAAACAAAAGGCAAAATTACTTGCTATTCTTATTTACCAAGATGATTTAATGTATGACATTGAAGATTATGCTTATGAAATTGAAGAACAAATCTTTACAGAAAACGAAATTTACATTCATAATCAGTTACCAACTGAATATGAAAACTATGATGCTGAAATGGCAAAGATAATGAAAGGTTCACTTGAATTTTTTACAGTTGAACAAGAAGTTCAATCTCATGCATATAAAGTCCTTAATATGGATTATCCTTTATACAAACAAATTCAAACTGACTTAGAGGGAATTATTGAAAAATACATTAACGAAGATTCTCTTGAAGATATAATGGATTTTATGGGCAGTGACGACTTATATTCAGCAATCCAAAAAAGAGATGTATTAAAAGTTAAAATCGCAATTATTAAAACGACAAATGATGCTAAATTATATAATGAATTAATTGAAAAAATAAAAGCAGATATTGAAGCTTACAAAACGAATTTACCTGTAAAGTTTGCAGATAAAGCGAAAGAACAACCTGCAGAAACTACTGAAACACCTGCTAACTAATTAAGATAAGAGGAGTAATTTATTACTCTTCTTTTTTTGTGAATATAAAATAAAAACAGTCCTTTGTTTGAAAGTCATCTCTTCCAAAGGACTGTTTTTTATGCTTCACCTGCTGTAATTTATCTTTTTTGGTTTTCGTCTTACGAGTATTTAAATCTAACATTGCAAATGGACTTCTACTTAATTCTGGGTTTCTGTTTCCTTCTCTAGCTATTTTTTCTCTAAACTTCCTAGCTTTTGATTTACTCATTTCAGCACCTCTTTTGTCATTTTCTCCTTCTATTATATACTTACCTTTGAAATTTTCCACTCTCTAAAAGTAACTATTTCACATCTTTTTTCGAAATCGGAATAAATCGATCAAATACACCAATAACCTTAATCTCTTTATCCAATACTTTTACCTCATAAAGTGAAAAAAAGACATAGTCATGCTTTGTCGTAACTGAACTAATTAATCGATCACCTACAAGTTCAATCCCAAATTTAAGATATTTATTATTTGATTCCTCCACTAGTTTATCTTTTGCCCATACAACAAATTGATGTTTCGATGGGTTCGTTTTTGCTGAGACAATTAAAACGATTGCTAAAATGATGATGAATATATATTTTTTCATTTTGAACCATCCTATTATTTTATTTCTATTCTTCATATATTAAAGTATTTGGCTCATTAGTCCAAATTTTTTTGGGTTTTTCAAACATAAAAACAACGAATGTTATTTATAAACCACTCACATATTCTATAGTTTCACTTTCCCTATTTACTAAACTCCTTTTTCCTTGTACCATTATGAATAATTTAAAATATTCAAACATAAAAGGAGATTTCCGATGATTAAAGGGATTATTTTTGATTTGGATGATACATTGCTTTGGGATCAGAAAAGTGTGAAGGTTGCTTTTGAAAATACTTGTAAACTAGTTGAAAAGAAATATGGGATTCAACCTGAAGCGTTTGAAGAAGCAGTCAGAAATGCTGCTAGAGAACTATATGCATCCTATGATACGTATGAGTTTACTCAGTTAATTGGAATTAATCCTTTTGAAGGACTTTGGGGTAATTTTTTGGAGGAACACGCTGATTTTCCTAAAATGCGTGCAAACTCATCATCCTATCGCAAAAATGCATGGACATTAGGATTAAAAGCATTTGGCATTGATGACCCTGAGTTTGGTCATGTTTTAGCTGAAACATTCCCGGAAGAACGAAAAGGAAATCCTTATGTTTATGAAGAGACTTTCCAAGTATTAGATGCGTTAAAAGGTAAATATCAATTATTACTTTTGACAAATGGCTCCCCTGATTTACAACATACAAAGCTGTCCATTACACCAGAAATAAAAGAATACTTTGATCAAATTCTAATCTCAGGTGATTTTGGCAAGGGTAAGCCGGACCCAACTATTTTTGAACATGCCTTATCATTGATGAACTTATCAAAAGATGAAGCATTGATGGTTGGTGATAATTTAATGACAGACATACTTGGATCTAATCGAATCGGAATGAAAAATGTTTGGATTAATCGTCATCATAAAGAGAGAAATGAAGTTATACCTACATATGAAATTACTCATTTAGAAGAGTTATTTGGCATCATTGATTCTTTAAACTTATAAAAATAGAATTCAAAATAAAAAGTACTTTCTTAGTAGAAAGTACTTTTTTTGTGTAAAAAATTGAACATTATTCCTCTAACCATTTAAGTATTTCATCAATTCCTATTGCATCTTCAATTACTGGTAATTCATTTTTAAAATGTAAATCAACATCGTTTTTGTTCACTTCATCAAACTCGTTTGGGTCATTAACGTGCATTGATTACACCTCTTTTAAATGATTATTTATTGTAATTTTTGTATTATTAACAAGGTTGGAAAGAATGATACATTTTACTTTAAATAGTTTTTCAAAACATCTACTCGTTAACAATATCAATAAAATTTAAATATCCATTCATGTAAGTTGAATAGCCTTGTTCAAATAATAATAGATCTCTGTCATCTACAGATTGCTCCATATAAGGAATACTCATTAGCATCGTGTTTATATGATAGGCTGGTTCTTCTTTATACAACTTTTCTAAATCACTTAAATCTTCATTTAATGTTTTAAGTACTTTAGCAAGATGAACTTTTTTCATTTCAGTTTCTGCATCAAGTGTTTTGTCTCTACGATGTTTCTGATACAGGTTTTCAAGAACTTCAGTGTTTTTCATGATGCGATTTGTCAGTTTTTCGGCTTTATTTTCTGTTACACAGCCTGTACTAAAAATGCATAATGCCAAAAATATAAATAATACTTTTTTCAAGATATCTCCTCCGTGCTTGTTCTTTCGATGTAATCATATTTTGACACGGTTGAAGTATTTAATGCAATCATTTTTTTAATTTTTAGATAATTATACTTACATAAACTATTAGTCTCACTTTGATCTGTGAAAAGAAGTATGTTGAATTCCACTCCAGGATGCTCGCTTTCCATGGGGCTGGCGCTGAGCCTCCTCGGCGCATTCGCGCCTGTGGGGTCTCAGCTGTCCAGCATTTCCCATAGGAGTCGAGCATCCTTCCGTTCCATTCAACTTCATAATTTATCTGTAAAAAAACTTAATCTTTAAGAAAAAATTAGTGCCTGGGAAATAATTTCTCGCATCTTATCCTTCGTTAAATGATACCGTAATTTTTAATTGATTGTTTTTATTGTTCTAGAATATATTCAAGAACATTATAATCGATTGGAGGTTTATTCTTTTGAAAAAGCATTACTATATTTTAACTGCATTCATAGTCTTAATTTTAGTTGGATACGCATACTCTTCTCAACATACGATTGATAAAAATGTTTCTACTATTACAAAAGAAGCAAAACAAATTAATTTATTTGATTCTAATCTTTCAAATATTTCTTTACAACACAAATGGACTATTTCGTTTGATGCAGGCTTGAATAAAAAAATGTTAAATAACAACTCTGTCTATATTTTAGATAAAGAAAAAAATAAAGTTCATGTAAGCTTAGAATTTAAAGATCATAACAAACTTGCAATTTTACCGCCTAGTGGTGGATACTCAAAAAATTCGACTTATGTTCTATATGTTGAAAGAGACTTAGATCTTGAAAATGTCGATAATCTAAATCTACCTAAAACTTATAAAATAAAATTCTCTACATCTGAAAGTCTTTAGAATGTAAAGAATTCAAACGATCTATAATTAATGTTAAGAGAAGGGGCTTTAATTTAATACCCCCTTCTCCCATTTTTTTATGCCAATTGTTTTTTCAGCAAAAATATGTTGAACTTATTTACTATGATTCAATGCAATAAATTCTTCCTCTAACAATGCCACACAAACATGGTCACACCATTCGTCTCCAACTTTTAAGTTTTTTCTGAGGTATCCTTCTTTTACAAAGCCTAGTTTTTCGAGTACTCGTAAGGATGCTTTGTTTTCTGGATTTACTTCTGAGGTTACTCGGTGAAATTTCAATTCTTGGAATGCAATTTTTAATGCAATTTCCAAGGCTTTTGTCATATATCCATGACCGTTAAATTTTTCTCCAATTTGATATCCTACCATGCAGCTTTGTTTAGGACCTCGTTCTACAAAGACGAACTGAACTTCTCCAATCAATTTATGTGAGGAATCATCTTTTAGAAAAATAGCGAAATCGTACCTTTTATCCTCTGAACTATTTTTTAAGTACTCTTTTATGCTATCTATTTGTCCTTGCAGTGTGAAAAACTCTTCTTTTCTTTTAACCGGAGACCATTTTTGGAAATGTTCTCTATTTTCTTGGTGTAATTGTAGTTTTTCTTCTGCATCTTCATACGTATAGGGACGAACAATTAGTTGTGCCATTTTAACTCCTCCATTGTTGCATTATATACTTGTTCTTTTTTGTTCTATATACAAGTTCTTTTTTATTTGTTGATTATCCTTTTCTTTAATCCCTTTTATCTCATAAAAAAGGAGCTATTAATAGTACTCCTGTGTTTACAAACTGGTAATCTATGCATTATTTATTAATAATAATTGATAATTTATAGTTTGCATGTTTGTTTAAGTCGTTCAAAAATTGATCTAATATTTCATTAGATGGAAACTTACATTCAAGAAGATAACAACTATCACCACTAATTTTATAGTTTTTTATTATATATTTCTCTTGTGTTTTTATAAATGATAGATACGGTTGATGGGATATATTTTTAGTATAGATATTAATCAAAGCATGTATAAAACACCCTAATTTAACTTGATTAATTTTAATTGTATAACCTTCGATGACTCCATTTTCCTCTAATTTTGCTACTCTAGATGCAGCTGCTTGCCCTGTTAAATGTACTCTCTCTCCTAATTCTTTCATAGTGATACGACTATTTTTAGATAACTCCTCCACTATTCGCAGGTCTGTTTGATCTAACATGAAATCAACTCCTTTCAAAATTAAAGTAAAAGGTTAAAAACACTTGATTTTATCTATGTAAAAGGTATCTGCTTATAGATTAAACTTATCATATGCAATAAACTCTAACAAAAGAAAAGAGGATATAAGAAATGAATATTAGACAAATTCGAAATGCAACACTAATTGTTCAATATGCAGGTAAAAAATTTCTAATTGATCCAATGTTAGCTGATAAAGGTACTTATCCACCTTTCCAAAATTCAATAAGGCAAGATCAATATAATCCTTTAGTTAATTTACCGATGTCAATTGAAGATATTATGTATGAAATAGATGCTGTGATTGTAACTCACTTACATTTAGACCATTTTGACGATGTTGCCAAGGAAGTCTTACCAAAAAATATAAAAATGTTTGTTCAAAATGAAGAAGATGCTATAGAAGTTAAAAAGGTTGGTTTCCAAAATGTAGTGGTTTTGCAAGAGGATACGGTCTTTGAGGGAATCCAATTAATCAAAACGAAAGGTGAGCATGGTAGAGGGGCAATATTAAAGCGCACAGGTTTAGTCTGTGGCGTTATTTTCAAACACCAATCTGAAAAAACTTTATATGTTGCTGGAGATACAGTTTGGTATGAAGAAATTCAAGAAGTGATTAATACAAAGAAACCAGAAATTATTGCTGTAAATGGTGGAGATAATCAATTTTTTGAAGGTGGTTCTCTTGTCATGGGGAAAGATGATATCTATGAATTGTCCCAAGCTGCACCAGATGCACAAATCATTGTTAGTCACATGGAAGCTGTAAATCATTGGACATTATCAAGAAAAGAATTAAAAAGCTTTATTGATGAAAAAGGAATTTCATCTAAAGTTTTAGTTCCAGATGATGGAGAATTATACACATTTTAAGTGAAGCACCAACACGAAAGTTTTCTAATGTTAATTAAAGTGAATCACGAGACCCTCTAAGGGTCTTTTTTTAATCCAACTTTCTTAATCATGAATAAGTAATTTAAATCATGCAAAAGTTAATAAATAAAGTTAAAGTTGGTCAAAGTAACTCTATATGTAGTTTACGCTTGTAAATTAAATATAATGTTCTTCTTGAGGAGGGTACCTACTTGAAATCATTATTACAGGAAATGAAAGAAACGTTTGGAAAAAATGATGATTTCTTTATTTTAAAAGAGCATTTTGTTAATGCTCCTGTTGTTTTATTGGGATTTAGGAGTTTGATTGACTTACCGAAAACGTTAAATTCAATTCAAAAAAGCATAGAATCAATTTTCCTGACAGATAAGACTTTTGATCAATTAATGCATTGGATTGGCGAAGTTAAAGTGAACGATACGAAAGAGGCACTTTCAGCAATCATAGAAGGTAAATTAGTCATACTCTTACAAAATGAAAATGATCGGAAGTATGTTATTGTAGAACCCATTTCACAGATACTTAATCGTTCCATTGAATCGCCAACAAATGAGAATGTCCTTCAGGGTCCATTAAGCTCCTTTAATGAAGATATAAATACCAATATAGGTATCTTAAGAAAACATACCATTTCTGATAGTTTACAGATCAGAGCCTATTCTGTAGGAACAAATAGAAAAAAGAAACTATCAGTACTTTATTTTGAAAATAACGCAAATATGAACCTTGTGAAAAAAATCATTAACCATATTGAAAGTAATTTAGAAAAAGAACTTAATAATGTGCAAGATTTATCAAAAATGATGGGCTTTTCTTCTTGGCTGGCAGTTAACAAATTTAATACAACAGAACTTCCTCAAGAGGCTAGCAAATTCCTAGTAATGGGAAGGATTATTATGTTCGTTGACAGAATTCCTTTTGCTCTTGTTCTTCCTGGATTATTTTGGGACATGTTTGCAATTGATAACGATCGGAACTATCCTGTTCCTCTCATGTTTGTCATACGTTCATTACGTATTATCGGCTATTTAATGACTTTGATCTTACCGGGTTTATATGTTGCCTTGGTTGCCGTCAATCCAGAAGTTTTACGAATTGAGCTTGCTTTATCTATTGCCCAAAGCCGTGATGGTGTACCATACCCTGCACTTGTAGAAATGATACTAATGCTAGTGATCTTGGAATTAATTATGGAGGCCAGTGTAAGATTGCCGAAAAGTATAGGTCCTACGTTAACTATGGTCGGTGGAATTATTATTGGACAGGCAGTTGTAGATGCAAAGTTAGTGAGCAACCTCCTAATAATCGTACTTGCAGCTACAACAATTGCAAACTCGACTGTAGTCGGTTTCCAAAACTCCCTCTCAACCCGTTTGTTTAAGTATATTATTGCCATTTTGGCTTCAATTTTTGGTATTTTGGGAATTATGGGTGGTTTAGTTCTAATATGTACGTATTTTGCTGGTATTACCACATTTGGTGTTCCATATTTATATTTCAATATGAAAAAGGATGAAATTTAAGATGGATAGAAGTTTTCAAGTTGTCATTATGTATATTTTAACTCATTTAAGTCTTATTTTTTTTATGTATCCTAGAAACATAATAGCAAGTACTGGTGAAGGTCATTGGTTACCTATCATGATAGGGCTAATTTTTCATTTTCTCTTTATTGCAATATATATGAAAGGGCTGAGTTACTTCCCAAATAAGGACCTAATCACTATTTATCTAGGGATTGGAAAAGTCATTGCTATTATATTTCTATTACCGATTACCCTTTACTTTATTATGATCATTATTATTACTATTCGTGCCTATTCAGAAATCATTACAATCGTCTTCTTATCCAAGACCCCATTATGGGCAATAATGGCTTTTTTGCTTTTCATTTCAACATATTTAGCTTCAAAAGAAGTGGAATCCATTTTTCGAACCGGTGCCCTAATTGCTTTTTTATTCTTACCCCTTATTATTTTGATCTTCGGCAGCTCTATACAGAATGTTGACTGGCACTATTTATTTCCTATCGTAGATAAACAATTTACTTTTTTCACTAGTTCATCATTTTATGTAAGTTTTTTTGCAGTTGGAGGGGGCTTTTTGTTCCTTGGGTTTATCCAACCATATTTATCTTACCAGAGAAAAAAAATCTTAATAGGTGCACTCTTCCTAATTCCGTGCTTTATACTATCGGTTTATATCCCTATCCTTACATTCGGACAGGCCACTGCATCCACGTTCATGTTTCCTTTCGTCATGGCACTGGATACCGTAGAATTGGATTGGATAATATTTGACAGAGTTACCATGTTTTTCTTGATGAGCTTGATAACCTTCATCATGTTGTATATATCATTGGTGCTTTGGAAGACGATTAGAATTATCAATGTCTGTTTTCCATCTGTTAAACCTGTTTATCTTACGATTATACTCTCGGTATTCATCTTTCTCCTTTGTTTACTTATTCCAAATTGGAATGACATTGAAAGAATTTTCTTTTGGAACACATATTTGAGATTCTATGTAATATGTGCAGTGCCAATCTCAGTTTTATATTTTGGAATGCGGATAAGGAAGGAAGGAAATAATGAAAACTTTTAAGAAGCTTAGGGTAATAATTTTGATTTCTTTTTTAGCATCCACCCTAAGCGCTTGCTGGGATAACAAAGATATCAATCATAGGGTATTGCCTGTTGTATTAGGCATTTCAATGTTAAAGGATGAATACAAACTCTTTCTACAGATTCCTCAACCCTCTCAAGGCACTATTAAAACTAAGATAGTAATAGGAACAGGGAAAACAATTAGCCAAGCAGTCGATAAAATCAGTACAAATATGGAAAGTAGTGTAGACTTACTACATTTAAAGGTGATCGTTTTTGAAAAAAAATTAGCCCAAAAAGGGATGAATGACTTGATTTCCGGTTTTATGAGGTCTAGGGATGTCTCACCAAAAGCGATGGTTGCCATCTGTGATGATGACATTGGTTTATTCTTTTCAAAAATGAAGCAATCTACGGAACCGGAAGGAACTGCTCTTTTAGAGTATTTCGAAAAAAACGCTGGATGGAATCCACAAATCGCTTTGACTAGCGTATGGATGACTTATCGAAGTATCCATTCTTATACTCAGGACGTTGCGATTCCAATGTTAAAGATTGGGAAAAGTACTTTAGTTGAACAAGTTGGTTCAGCGGTTATAAAAAAAGGGAAGTTGGTTGAAGAGATTAATTCTGATGAAACCCTTTTATTCAATGCCTTCAACGATGAAAGCAACAATGGGAAAATTGAGGTCACACACGATGGTTCTGTCCTGATCCTTAGTAATAAAATGAAACACAAAAGTAAGTTCAAAAATGAAAGAGCATACTTAAAAAGTAAATTGAAGCTAAAAGTTAGTATACTTGAAACAACAGGGGACACATCTTTAGGGTCAATCAAAAATGATATGGAAAAGCTTCTAACAAATCGGTTTAATAAAATGTTTACTAAAATACAGGACAGTGAAGCTGATATATTAGGACTAGGTCAATATTATAGAAATAAGATTCCAAGAAAAGAGTTAAAGAATTGGCGGTCGAAGTACTATTCAAAATTAACAATGGACTTCCAAGTTCAAGTAGACATTCAGAACGGAGGGAATTTAATTACACACTAAAAATAAATTAATAATATAAATCATGACAAACTATACCCCTTTTTAAGTCGTGGATAGTAATAAAAGAGCTCACTTAAACAAACTAAGCTCAAACCGGCGTTCGGTATTCCACCGCACGGCGGTTTTTCAATTTAACCGGTGTTCATTTGAAACATAAGGTGAACAACGGCTCATATTTTTTTATGGGTTACTAATTGAGAATGTTAAGTCTAAAAAGTAGGATCCTTTCAAATAATTAAAAATAGTTCAGTAAGAATGTGATTGAAATGATCAAACTATGAGGAATGATTGAAATATATAGTTGTTCTTTTTTGTTTCTCGCTTTAAATAAAAAACCGATACAATCCTCAATTACTCTAAATATAACTAAAAAAATGAAACATAAGAGCATGGCTACGGCTAGATTAGGTTCAAATAATTTTGTCATAATTGCTGATGTTAGAATGACTGAAACAACTAGTAAAATAAAATATAAATCACCTTTGTCTCTATTTTTATTGATCCACCTAAAAAATACTCTTGTAGTATCCATAATTTCTCCTCACAGAATATAGATTAATGATCTTTACATACTTTTGAAATCTGTTAAAAACATTATATCTCATTTTCAATTAAAAATGAATATCATTCTCAATTAAATCTTTTTACAAACTTTGCATTTCTATTTCAAAGAATGCAACGGTCTTTCGCCCTATAACATTTCTCTAAAACAATTACTCATTAATCATTCGAATAAAACATAGATGGACTAATTGCGAATAGATTGTATAAAGGAGTGATTAAGATGACCTTACTACGTTTATTAAAAGGGTTCCTTATTATCATCATTCTGATATTTCTCTTCATACAAATCTTTATCCATCGACCTTTAGTTCAATCAATCAAATCCGATCAACAGAAGCCTCTTACTCTATCTAGTGAAGAAAACTATATAATTCAAAAATGGTTAAAATAAATCATCTACTATAGAAACCTAGAAATAATAATCTAGGTTTTTTTCTAATTCACACTAATGATCAGTTCGCTAGATAAAGATTGTTCAGCAAACCTAAAGTCCTTTGGTACTCACTATTTATAGTTGAACGTTACCTCTCGAGATAATATTCAGATTTTTACAAATTCTTAATTTTAGTATATTATAATTGAAATAATTTGTATGTATTTTTAAAAATATCTTGTCTTTAAATTTAATCAATTATCGGAGGAGAATTAAGTGGAACACGAATTAAAAGAGTTGATTAAGAAGTGTGATATGGCAATTAAACAGGAGGATTTCGATACCCTTCTGAATTATTATGCTGAGGATGCAATCCTTGTTGTAAAACCAGATATGATCGCACGAGGAAAAGAGGAAATCAAAAAAGCATTCATTGCCATTGCAAAATATTTTAATAATACTCTTGCACCGACACAGGGTGAAATGATTATTTTAGAAGCCGGAGATACCGCATTAGTACTTTCCCAAACTTTCCTTGACGCAGACAAAAATGAATTGGCGTTATCGATGGAGAGAAATGCCACATATGTTTTCAAGAAAAGCTCAAAAGGTGAATGGCTTTGTTCAATCGACAACTCATATGGTACAGACTTATTGAAGGAATTAAACTAAACTTACTTAAAAAGTTCTTACTCTACTATTAGCTTCAGTAGAATAAGAACTTATCTTTTTAATATATCCCTATTCACAAATAAGCGAATGTTTAAGCATTCCCATAATAATTAGCTTTATAGATGAATCCCTTTTTTCGAACAATATAATTGGTTAAATAAGAGTCCGTTACACGTTCTTTAGGTGCTTTTGTTAAAGAGTAACATTTCGCTTGTTCTTTCTTTAAATACTCCTCGTCCATTTTATTATGTTCCTGATCATCAATGATTTCAGTTTGAAAAGCCAATATCGGATGACCATTAAAAAATACATGTGTTCTTAAAGCTAATTTAGGAGAAGAATGTAAAACAATAAATAAAATGGCAGGGATTATGATGACAGGAATAAGCATCAAAAATATTTCAGACCACTTTGTTTGAATCATGTGAACACCTCATTTTTACTAAAAATTTCCATTTATTTTTAATTCTATAAGGCATTCAAAAACCCTTTTATTTATGATGTAGTTGCATTTCTACAGAAAAAAAAAGAGTTGTATAGCAACTCCTTTAAACTCTTATTCACTCTTCATTTCAATTTCAGGTAATAGATTAATTAGGCAAGAGAATCACACTATTCCTTTGTTATAATCTGTTTACCATTTTCATCAAAAAATTGATATTGAAACTCATAGCTGTTATCGATAGATTTTGGTAAATGATCTATTTCTAATAATAAAGCAGATGGTTTTCCGACTTTCATTTCATCCTCAATTTGATTTATTCCGTTCACTCTTAAATTCAATTTAGCAATTTGATTAAGATTATTCGTAATGACTAGTATTCTATCTAAAGAAACATCCACAGTAAAAGTCGAGAGTGATTCATTAGATCTAAATTCTTTATATGTGACTTCATAGTTTCCAAATTCATTTTTAGTAAAATGAATATATGCAGGATTGTTATTATACAAAAAAGCTACAAATCGATCATTCTTTGAATCAATAATTTTTATGATTTCAATTGAATCCTTCTTATTGTACCAATCAACAGATTGGATAACTTTTTCTATATTTTCCTTATTATTTCCATTTACTATAAAACTAGATTTTAAGAATAGGAACCATATATAGAATAGTAATATTAAACTAAATAGCACCCTATATTTTTTGAAATTTGGCATAATACTTCTCCTTTAAAAAGTTATCTAACGGTGTGTATTCTTGTTTTTTAAAGAAGAAACCTTAAAAAACGATCATCCTATCATTCACACGACTCCTTAAGGAGACTTGTGCCTTTATAATTAAATTTATCATATTATAGACTATGAAACTAAATTGACATAACTAAAAATTATAGTGTATGTAAAATTTATACCAAAATCATGGACAAGCATACAATCCCATCAGTCTCGCCCTAATATAATATAGAAGTTTATATAAGGGATGTGAACAGTTTGCCACCTAAACCGAAAAAACCAAATGATTCAAATGAAGAAAATATGAATATTGCTTCTGCCTTTAGAGCTGTCAATAATGCAAATCAAAATGTACCTGAAAATACTTTTGTAAAAGTAAACTATCAGCTTCAACAGTTTGATTTAGCAAATGAGTATAATCCAATTACATCAACATTTAGACCAAATAATAATGGTGTATATTTAGTTTCTGGAACGATTTCTTTTGCTCCTAATAATACCAATGTTAATTATAGAGTCCGCATTGAAATTCGCGTGAATGGAAGACCTGCGATCGCTATTGACAACGATTTCTTTGGTCCAATAAACTTTGGAAATGTTGCTAATGTCTCAACGATCCTAAAACTAAGACCAAGGGACCAAGTTGAAATTTTTGCCCAAAGTAGTACTGCTGGTATTATTGCAGTAAATGCAGATGGTCAAGCTAGTACTCATTTTGAAGCTGCGAGATTTCCATCTCCAACTAAATAAGTATTAAATTTTAAAAAGGACGATTACATAGCATACTATGTTAATCGTCCTTTCGCATTATTCTATAATTATGATAAATCATATTAACTAGCATAAAATGTAACAAAAGGAGGTATTTCACTATGATTTGGAACATCATTTTTTTTATTGGAATATTTGTCATCATCTTCATAATTGGGATGATTGGCAGGCCTTCTCGTGAACTTTCAGAACAGCAATTACAGGAATTAGAGCGTATTAAATCTAACGGTCTTCCACCTGGTGATGGATCATCATAAGCATTACTCCAAACAATAAAAAAGTCTTCAAATTTGAAGACTTTTTCTTTTACTGGGCTGATTCTATTATTTTTCCAACTGTATTATCAGTGATCCCTAAGTGATTTTTAAATTTTGATGATATATCATCGACACTTGATTGATCTGCAACATAGTACCAGATGCCATTAATTAATTCATTTTTACCAGTATAACTTAACGGTTCAATATGTGCTGTTATATCATCTGGTAGGCTGCGATATAGTTTGATCGCGTCACCAATACCCATATTCGTACGAATGTTTTTGCTGAATTCTTTTGCATATGTATCTGTTTTTAATAGTGATTTTGGAGATTTTAGTTCATTTAAAATGGCAGCCAACACTTGTCTTTGACGCTCTTGTCGTCCAAAGTCATTATTTATGTCACGTTTTCTCATTCGAGAATATGCTAACGCTTCTTGACCATTTAAATGCTGCATTCCCTTTGTAAAATAGACCTTTTCTCTAGGTACCGAATCGGTATGCTCCCAGAAATCAAATGGCACATCTACTGTTACCCCACCAACTTCGTCAACTATGTTTTTAAATCCATCGAAATTGACAGTTACATAATAGTCAATTGGCACATGTAAGAAATTCTCAATCGTCTGTACAGTTGTTTGTATTCCACCTCTTGCGTATGCACCATTTATTTTAGAGGTAACATTAAAGTTTACAATATCAACATATGTATCCCTTGGTACGCTTAATGTTTTCAGTGTTTGATCTTTTGGATTATAAGTCGCTAATATGATGGCATCCGTTCTTCCATTAACTCCCTTTGTTACATAATCTTCCAGCCCTAAAAACAATATTGAAATTGGTTCTTCTTGAACATCGACCTCAACTTTTTCCGGTCTAATGATTGACTTAATTTCTTCACCTTGTGTTATTTTATTTAGTTCTGTATACGTAACATATCCCTTATATCCAACAACCGCTAAGAGAATCAAGCAAATTGATAGAATAAAAAATAACACTTTTCTATATTTTTTCTTCTTTTTTATGTTCTTTCTCGATATTTCCATCTCACTCTGTTCTCCCTTAAAGTTCTTACTTTCGTATTAAATACTACATATAACAAGAAAATCCTTTAATTTCCAGAATATGTATCCTGACATAAGAACTATTTAGAATTGAATCTATTATGGACTTTCCTCCTTATATATCGACGCACTGAGCAAGATTCTTGAATTTCAAATAAAAAAAGAGCTTTTTTTTGTTTACTCAATTTTAATAAAAGAAAAACCCCATTTATAAATGAGGTTTTTCTTTGTATTTCTTACTAAAATGGATCGTAAATCTTATTTTCCCATTAATAAGAGATACTTCATGTCTTAAATGATGACGATTAAGGATTGATCTAACTATTGCTAAGCCTAGACCTGTCCCTGACATATTTTTATTCCTAGAAGCTTCCATTACATAAAATGGTTCCCATACGTTTTGAAGACGTTCTGGATTATTGAATTTTGTATTGTTTTCTATATGAAATAAGTATTCTTTTTCACTTTCTTTGTACGAAATGAAAATCTTATTATTTTCCGTATATTTTATTGCGTTACTAAGTAGATTATTGATGACTCTTTCCATTTGGCCCAGATCAGCTTCTACAAATACTTGTTGTATATCATTTTGGTCTAGATGAATTGTAATATCTGACCGATTTAATTCTATCTCATAATTTTGGATACATCTGTTAACTAAATGGATGAAATCTACTTCCTGAATATGTAATGTTTCTCTTTCTATACGCGATAACGCTAATAGTTCATCAATTAAATGATTGATTTGATCTGTTTGCTTTAAAATGGTTTCAACATAAGTACCATCGTCAATCCCATCTTGAATCCCTACAGAATATGCTTTTATTAATGCCAAAGGTGTTTTTAATTCATGGGTTATATCCGAAATAAAGCGTTTTAGATTTGCGTTTCTTTCATTCAAATCCTCATGTGCAACTTGCAATTTCTCACTCATTTCATTAATACTCTCTGCTAGTTCCTCTATTTCATCATTTGTGTGAATGTCAACTTTTCTAAAGTCTAACTTGGCAATTTCCTTCGATATATCCTTTAATTCCTTTAATGGGTCCGTAATCTTTTTAGACCAAATCCAAACCATACTAATCAGAATCAAGATGAGTAAGATCATAATTGAAATGGTGAATTGGTTGACGATTTTTACCGCTTCACTCAAATACACAATTGAAACGCCTATTAAAATAAAATGTTGATCTTTCTCGATAAAATCAACTAAAAAACTAGATTTCAGCTTACCTTGATCATATATTTTACTGACCTTTTTACCTTCTTTAACTCGATGAATTGTGTCTTCCGTTACCCAAAATTTGTTTAATGTTACTTTCTTTTGATTTAAACTATCGCGTAGTGCTCCATTAAATTCATCGTTATTTGAGGAGATTGGTTGAATTGCAATGGTCACATTATATTTCTTTTCATACTCAGATACCGATTGATTCAAATCCTTCAACGAAATCTCATTTAATTCATCTGAAATGTCATGTAGACGGTTTTTCATTTGATAAAGATAATACTTCGGTAGTAAAAAAGAATTAAGAACAAAATACAAAAGGAACACAAGCAATATACAACATGTAATGATGATCGATATTTTTCTTCCTAATCGATTCATTTATTTTTTACGAAGCTATATCCTAAACCACGATGTGTTTGAATTAACTCCCCACCTATTTTTTCACGTAATCTTCTAATATGTGTATCCACAGTTCGGTCATCACCTTCATAGTCAATGCCCCAAACTGTCATTAATAAATTTTCACGAGATAAGATTTTCCCTCGATTTCGAATGAAACAACTGATTAAATCCATTTCCTTTTTCGTTAAATTTAAATCAACATCATTTTTAAACACTTTCTTTGCTTGTAAATCGATTTTCAACTCATCAAATAAAATAGATTGATCGTCTTTTAGCAGTTTTTTCGCGCGCGTTAAGAGAATTCCTGGATGAAAAGGTTTATTCACATAATCATCCGCTCCAATATTTAATGCATACAATTCATTTTCAACCTCACTTTTGGCTGTTAGCATTAAAACTTTTGTATCACCTTTTTGCTTTATTTCCTTACAAACACTTACACCACTTACGTGAGGCATCATCCAATCTATCACTGCTAAATCAATTTTTTCCTGATAAAAAATGTCTAGCGCCTTTTCCCCATCCTCCGCTAAAAAAACAGTATATCCTTCCTTTTCAAAATACACTTTTAATATTTTCAACATATCCAATTCGTCATCAGCAATTAATATATTTATGTTATTTTCCTCCTATAAATACTTTATTATTAAATTCATTCGTTATTTGTCACTCTCATGTAACAAAGGCATTTTACAATCTTATCAAAGAGTTATGAAGTATTCTAGCTTTCTAATCAATACATTGAAGATACTTTTATACTTTTTGTAATGTCACATCATTGAATGAAGGATGGAATTGTAACATGAAATATAACATTTTACGGAAACTAATTAGAAGATTAATAGTTTTTACGATACTATTATTAATTTGTTCAATTTTACTGTTTTATTATTCAAGAAACATTGAACCAAAATTATTAGATGTCAACCAATTTGTTATTGAATCTAAATCGGTTTCCAATGAATTAGATGGTTTTAAGATTGTTCAATTCAGTGATACTCACTTAGGCTCAGATTATTCACTTTCTCAATTACAGGGATTGGTCGAAAATATTAATGATCAAAATCCTGATCTGATTGTTTTCACAGGAGATTTAATTGATAATAGTGCACTATATAAAGAAAGGAATGAAATAACACCAATCTTAAAGCAGCTCAAAGCAACATATGGAAAATATGGAATATACGGAAATCATGATGTGGGTGGTGCTGGAAAGACGGTTTATTCTCAAGTACTAACTAATGCTGATTTTACGATTTTAGAAAATGCCAGTAAAACGATACAATTAGAAGATAATCATGAATTTTCAATTATTGGCTTAGATGATTATTTACTAGGAAAGCCAAATCCAACAAATGCATTTTATAAAATCAACAAAAATGCTTTTTCATTATTATTAGTGCACGAACCGGACATCGCTAATAGACTAAATGAGTATCCAATTGATTTACAGTTATCTGGACATAGTCATGGTGGCCAAGTGAAACTACCATTTCATAAAGCAATTTATACACCACCACTTGCCACAAAATATACTGAAGGGCTTTATGATATTCAAAAAAGCTTAAAACCAATGAAGCTTTACGTAAACCGAGGAATTGGCACAACAAGACTACCCGTTAGATTTTTTAGCCAACCTGAATTATCGGTCTTTACATTACGTAGCTTGAAATAAATAGAAAAGCTTGTGGACTAATACGTCCACAAGCTTTTTTTACTTATTAACTTTAATAGATTTCGTTTGTTTGTTGATAAACCAGGTGAACCAACTAGTCCAATATCTTGATTCTCGGCGTATGGATTATCGATACCACTACCCAAGTTTGCACTATTACCTGCAGAAATGGACATGAAAACTCCATTATTTACAGCTCGGTCAAATGAAGGCTTGTATGCAAAATGTATACTTTTTTACCAATATAACTAAATTCGTCGTTTTAGCAGTATAAATTTCAACCCAATTTGTAGATATAACCTTTATAAATATTTGGATACATCTTCCTGTTTTTTTAAATACTAACTATGAAATTTGTTGAAAAGCAGGTAGGTGGAGTCGAAGTGGAATTATTTAAAAGATATGAGATTAAGCAGATAAATGGCGAGACTACAATCATCGTTCATTTATCGCCTTTTTTAGAAGAGTTTTCAAGTGAATTTGGAACGACATCAGTCAAGAAGATCATTAACTTAAAAAAGTCAGCAATTGAATATATTCAGCAAAATGTGCCGCAAATTAAGACTGCAACGATTAGTATTGTGGCTGGTTCGTTTATATTAGCGTCATTTCCAATGAAAAGTTCTGCACATTCAGCAAATTTTAATATGAGCTATTTATACTTTGGTAACACAGACTCATATCTTTCACAAATTGATCAGACGAAAGGTAATTTAAATCTCGTTGCTCCAAGCTTTTTTGATATTAATCCTGATGGAACACTTAAAGTTACAAATCAATTTAGTGAAAAATTAGTAAGTGAAGTACATAAACGAAACATGAAAGTTGTACCTTTCCTAAGTAATCATTGGGATCGAGAATTAGGACGAACTGCTTTAGCAAACCGTGAAGCCTTATCCAGTCAAATTGCCAGTTTTATCATGAAAAACAATCTAGATGGCGTTAATGTTGATATTGAAAATGTAACCGATGATGATCGAGATGCTTTCACTGATTTAGTAAAGCTACTACGAAACAAACTACCAAAGGATAAAGAAGTTTCAGTTGCTGTCGCTGCAAATCCCTATGGCTGGACACAAGGGTGGCATGGATCCTATGACTATAAAGCACTAGCTAGTTATGCCGATTATTTATTCATCATGGCTTATGATGAACACTATCAAGGTGGAACTGCTGGGCCGGTGGCAAGTAGAGATTGGGTCGACAAATCCATTCAATACGCGTTAAACCAAGGGGTATCAAAAGACAAAATCGTGCTTGGTGTTCCATTCTTTGGTCGGTATTGGAAGGATGGTAGTGCGGTTGGTGGATATGGCGTAGGAGTAAATCAAGTAGAGTCGCTCATTTCGAAATATAATGGCGTTGTGTCATACGATCTAACAAAACAATCACCAAAAGCAACAATCACAATTAAAAGTGGTGATCCACTTCCAGTCATTCACGGAAGAACATTACAACCAGGAACATACGTATTTTGGTATGAAAATCTTACTTCCCTAAAGGCAAAAGTAGACCTAGTTCATAAATATGACTTAAAAGGCACAGGTAGCTGGTCACTTGGAGATGAAAACACAGCAATTTGGAGCAATTATAAAAGATGGATGACAACTCATGACGAGAAAGTCACACCTCCCCCACCTGCCAAAGCTACAACTACTTATCCAACACTAAAAATTGGTTCAAAAGGTGAAAGTGTAAAAAAATTACAAACTGCACTCAAAAAACATCGATTCTACTTTGGGACAGTCACCGGACTATACGATGCTAAAACTAAAAATGCTGTTACTACATTTCAAAAGAAATACCATTTGAAGATTGATGGAATTGCAGGAAAACAAGTACAAACCAAGCTTTATAGCCTGCAAACACCAGAAGTATTCGCCACATTAAAACCAGGCTCAAAAGGAAAAAGTGTAACCGATTTACAAAATGCACTCAAGAAACTAGGATTCTATACCGGATCTACTCACGGTATCTACGACTCAAAAACAAAACAAGCAGTTACTAATTTTCAAAAGAAATATAAGTTAAAAGTTGATGGAATTGCCGGGAAGGAAACTCAGACGAAGTTGTTTGGGTTGGTGAAATGATGTATTTAGCTAAAATCAACATTTAATATTAACAGAGCCTAAATAAAAAGAGAGTTGTCAAAGACAACTCTCTTTTAAAATTTAACTGCCGATTTTGGAATATAACCTTTATATTTCCCATCATACTTAACGAAAACATAATCATGATTTGTACCGTAACCTGTACTATAAACATAAACCTTTTTACCTTTAGAAATAGATTTAATAAATTTTCCTTTTCCATCTGTAAGTGATTTTAGTTTAGTTGATGTTTTTGTATTGTGATATTTATTTATAATGGTAGCTTTTGGCTTGATCGTTTGTTTGATTCCTTTTGCATTGTTCCATCCATCTGATGATTGTAAAAGAAAATCATATGTTTGACCAACTACAAATGTACCTTTGTAGCTATATTTACTTGATCCTTTTTTAACTTGTACAACTTTCCCTCCTGGAAGTGTAATCTGAGTATAGAAATAATCATTGTCTTTAGGTGGGGTAAATGAAATATTGATCATACCCTTACTTTCAACAATTTTAATATTACTTACTTCACCAGGTGGTCTTTTCGGATGGTCCCAGATATATACTTTACCATCTGAAATATTGCCATTAAAATCTACGGATTGCATGATAAACTTTTGTTCCATAAACATATTTTTTGGTCGGTATTTAAATGAAAAATTATCAAAATAGTATCTTTCACCATTTGGGAAAGTTATTATAGATCCTGCATAATCCTTGTCATTTGGTCTTTCCCATGTAAAGTTCATGTACTCATCTTTTACTTCTTTTTCATAATACCAATCGTAAACCCATCTTGATACAAAAGTAATGTGCCAATCCTTAACCTCGGCTGGAGCGATATAATCTCTCGTTGTAGTAATAACTTGATTTGCACAATCCTCAAGTGGTGTAACATTTCCTGATTTATCCTTTGAACAGAATGAAAATGTATATTCTGTCCCCTCTTCTAAGCCTGTTACTTTTGCACCCGCTGGTTCATAGATTAAGTCATCAACAAGATTGCCATTAACAAATATGTCTACTCCATCTCCGTCAAATGTATACTCTGAATTATTCCATAACAGATTAACAAAATGGTTACCTAGTAGTATTGGTTCTTTAGGAATAACGTTTGGTGGTGGAGTCGTATCCTTTTCGATTACGATATCAATGGAAGCTTTTTCTTCCGAGCCGTTTGCCCAGACTGTATAAGTATACGTGATATCGTCCTTTACCATATATGTATCTTCGTATTCCCCGCCAGTTACATTATCATCGCGTACTTCACCATTACGCAAAATAGTATATTCATCGTCCTTGTTCCAATCCCAAGTTAATGTAACGACATGATTTTTGTGTGTTGCATTTAAATTAGTTACCTTGCCTTTTTCTCCAGTCGGTGGGACCCAAGCAAAAACGGGTGATGCTGTGAATAAAAAACACAATGAAATTAATGCAATAAATACTCTCTTTAGATGATTCAAATTCTTCCCCTCCGCATGAAAGTATATCATGACTCAAATACTATCTACTACATGTAAAATAACCCTTTTAGTATAATAGTAGAAGGGTATATTGTATTATTGAAAGATTAATTTGATTTTAAAATGACACAGAATTAGGCATCTACACTTTATGAATAAATAAGTTTTATAATAGTAATACTTGGTCCCTCAATTACTTCATTGAAAATTCTATGTTTGAGTGTGGATTCGTTATATAAATGTGTCTTTTGAATTTACTATTACGAACAAGATCTAAAGAACATACCAATAATTATAATTAGGATTTCAAGCCCCAATATTATCAAACCTAATTTAATGATCTTCTTCATTTTAAATTAAAAAGATCCTTCATAAATTCAATCCCATAAGGTGGAACGTCCATCATCTTTAATACAGCTCCAATACTGACCACGAATAATAAAAATGCAATACTCCACCACATTTTTGTATTTTCTTTCATAAAATCCTCCAATCTACATATTACCGAATATAATTTGTGAAAATATTAACATATATAATTAGAAGAAAATGATGGAAGTTGTGTTCATTAAATGACTATTTTTCAACAAATTAAAATACATAAAAAAACACTTCAGAAAAAGTTTTCCGAAGTGTTTTGATCCATTACTAAAACGCTTTCAAATTTACCTTATTTAATAACTGTCGACTTTAATTTTTCAGCCTGTGCATTTAATTTTTCAACAGCTTCATTATACTCTACTTCAAGCTCGCTAATAATATCAGCTGCTGAACTGATTTTTGTAATCGCACCAACCCCATGGCCTGCTGACCAAATTTCTTTCCAGGCTTTTGCGCTCGTTTCATTTTTCATGCTATCAAATTCAACTTTATCTTTCTTTTTCAATAAGGCTGGATCAAGACCGGCTTTTACAATACTCGGAATTAGCATATTTGCTTTTACCCCAGAGAAAGCATCTGTCAGAACGATATCGTCTTGCGTAGAATCTACTAGCATTTGACGGTACTCATCATTTGCCAAGCTTTCTTCAGCAACGATGAAGCGTGTTCCCATATATGCTAAATCGGCACCTGCCGCTTGTGCAGCTAAAATGCTTTTCCCTGTAGAAATTCCACCTGCAAGCACGATAATGCCATCCCAGAATGTACGTACACTATCAACAAAGGCAAATCCATTTAGATTTCCTGCATGTCCGCCTGCTCCTGTTGAAACTAGAATCAAACCGTCAACCCCAGCTTCAGCCGCTTTTCTAGCAAACTTCATATCGCTGACATCAGAAAATACAAGTCCACCATAGCTATGTACAATATCAACAACAACTTTCGGACTTCCTAATGAAGTAATTACAAGCTGAGGCTGATGTTTTTTCAACAGTTCAAGCTCCTCTTGCAAACGGCTATATGAACTGTGAACGACCATATTAATAGCCCAAGGTGCAATCTTACGCTCTGGTTCTTTTTCTCGCGCTAAAGCAAGATTCTCATTCAAACTACCCATCCATTGATCAAGAAGCTCAATCGGACGAGCATTTGGTGCAGGGAAAGACCCAATCACGCCATTCAAACATACTGATTCTACTAACTCAGGTCCAGACACTAAAAACATTGGAGCAGAAATGGCTGGCAATTTTAATTGACTCCACCATTGTTCAGGAATTTTCTTACCCATACAAAACGCCTCACTCTCATAACAGAATTTTCTGATTATTACTTAATCTTACATTAGTAAACTATTATTTTCAATAATCTAAATGTAAAAAAGCATGTTGTATGGTGAATCAAAACTTCTCCCTCTCGAATTTGATATACCAAAATAATTAATACAAACTTTAAAAAAGCCCTATTTAGGTAGGACATACTAATAAAATATTCTTATTTAATAATGGATTGTAATGTTTTAGATTCTTTTTATTTTTTACTAGTTGTTAAAAAAATTATTATTTGAATTATAGTTGGTATTCCTAACAAAAAGCTTAAATTTATTTCTCCTAGAATCAAAAACATTCATTAAATTAATGATTAAACGAAATTAAAACTAGTGACTCCCATTACACTCCCAAAACGTAATTCAATCATTTTACAAATTGGTAAGATTGTACTTACATGTTATTTCATAATAGGTCGAATTAATTATTAGAATTTTCTTAATTTTAAGATATAATACTTGTAAATTTTGGAAAAGGTGGCGATGTTTATTAAAGCGCTTAAATCAATTTTAATCTGGGGATTAATTGCTGCACTTGGAGCAGCAGGATTTGCGGTGATGGCCTTAAATAGTGGAGAAAGTATTAATGCAATTTGGCTTTTAACAGCAGCAGTTTCTGTTTATGCAATTGCTTACCGTTTCTACAGTAGGTTTATTGCGAATAAAGTGTTTCAACTCGATGACAAACGTAAAACACCTTCTGAAATACATAACGATGGAAAAGACTATGTTCCGACAAATAAATGGGTCCTCTTTGGACACCACTTTGCTGCCATTGCCGGTGCAGGACCATTAGTTGGTCCAATTCTTGCAGCACAAATGGGATATTTACCTGGAACACTGTGGATTGTAGTAGGTGTTGTTTTAGCCGGAGCTGTTCAGGACTTTATTATTCTTTTCGGTTCCATGCGCCGAAATGGTAAGTCACTCGGTGAAATGATTAAGGACGAAATGGGACGTGTAACAGGAATTATTTCAATGATTGGTATTTTAGGAATTATGGTTATTTTATTAGCTGTATTAGCATTAGTGGTTGTGAAAGCATTAGTAGGCAGTCCATGGGGAATGTTTACCATTGCTGCTACCATTCCAATCGCTATATTTATGGGAATTTATATGCGTTATATTCGCCCAGGGCGTGTTGGAGAAGCTTCACTAATTGGTATTGTCTTGTTGCTAATTTCACTATTCTTCGGACAAACAGTCGCTGAAAATCCAACTTTAGCAGCTATGTTTACCTTTAAAGGTGAAACAATTGCTATTATGATGATTATTTATGGATTTATTGCATCTGTCTTACCAGTTTGGCTTCTACTAGCACCGCGTGACTATTTGAGTACATTTTTAAAAATTGGTACGATCCTTGGCCTAGCGTTAGGAATCATTATTGTTGCACCAAACCTTGAAATGGCAGGTGTTACAAAATTCATAGACGGTACAGGTCCAGTATTTGCAGGAAATCTCTTCCCTTTTTTATTTATTACAATTGCCTGTGGCTCTGTTTCTGGGTTCCATGCGTTGGTTTCCTCAGGTACAACCCCTAAAATGATTGAACGTGAGTCACATGCTCGTCCGATCGGATATGGAGCAATGCTGACAGAATCTTTTGTTGCAGTTATGGCTATGATTGCTGCATGCGTATTGACACCTGGCGTTTACTTTGCGATTAATAGTCCACCTGCTTTAATCGGAACGGATGTTGTCCAAGCCGCTTCAACGGTTTCGAGCTGGGGCTTTACAATCACTCCTGATGATTTAAAAGCACTTGCAAATGACGTTGGGGAGCAAACCATTCTTTCAAGAACTGGCGGTGCACCGACGCTAGCAATCGGTATGGCTGTAATATTCTCCAAAGTCATCGGTGGAAAGGCACTAATGGCATTTTGGTACCACTTTGCTATCCTCTTTGAAGCACTTTTTATTTTAACTACAATTGATGCAGGAACACGTGTTGGACGTTTTATGATTCAAGATCTTATCGGGACTGCTTATAAGCCTTTTGCTAGAACGGATGCTTTAATTCCTAATATTATCGCAACCGCTCTATGTGTAACGTTTTGGGGTTATTTCTTATACCAAGGTGTTATTGACCCGCTTGGAGGAATTAATACACTATGGCCGCTGTTTGGTATTGCTAACCAAATGTTAGCTGCTATTGCCCTGCTACTCGGTACGACTATCCTCTTTAAAATGGGCAAAAAAGCGTATGTTTGGGTAACATTGCTTCCGACAACATGGCTGTTAATCGTCACTCTAACTGCTGGCTGGCAAAAATTATTCCATGAAAATCCTAAAATTGGATTCCTTGCCCATGCTAACATTTTTAAAGAGGCCTATAATGATGGAAAAGTACTAGCACCTGCAACATCGCCGGCACAAATGAAACAAATTCTGGTAAATGATTATCTTGATGCCACACTATGTGTAATTTTTATTGCAGTTGTCATTACAGTATTAATTTCAGCAATCAGGATTTGGATTAAAGTCATTACTAACCACAAATTACCATTGCATGAGACAACTCCTGTACCTCGTGACGGTGGAGATTTTACAAATTATGCTTAACAAATTAAAGAAAATCTTATCGTATAGAAAGCAATTCCTAAGTCTTCTTGTCGGCGTTCCAAGCTACGAAACATACGTCGAGCATATGAAAAAGTGCCATCCCGATGATTCTGTGAAATCTAGAAAGGAATTTTTCTGTGAAGCTCAAGAAGCTCGTTACAACGCCAAAGGCGGTAAGGTTTCTAGGTGCTGTTAACAAAAAAATCAAAACCTTTGTTTTCCTTTTAATAGGCTCTGTTAATATTAATTGTTGATTTTAGTTAAATACATTAAGAGTATGAAAAGAAAATAGCTGGTTCTAGAGTAATTGGAATGGAAGGTGCGAAGACTCCTTTGGGAGATGCGGGAAACTTGAGACCCCGGAGGCTCGCCGAGGAGGCTCAAGTCACGCCCCATGGAAAGCGAAGTACCTGGAATGGAAATTAACATTCTTTTTTTACAGAGCCTTTTAATAAGAATAAAGATAGTAAGAAAATTGACTACTTACTATCTTTACTCTTATTTTTTTGTTTATCTTTTCATTTAGTTTCTGAAAATACTTTTATTCAAATAAAATTTCTATCCCAATGTTCTTTATACCTAAGGATAGTTTTTTTCATCAATGGGAAATATGAAAATGATACCAATTCGTGATAAGGAGAATGAAAAATGAACAAAGAGTTAAGAAATGAAGATTTTCATATTGCACAATTGACTGATGATTCGAAAAGTAAAATTGAAAACCTGGAAGATGAGTTAAGCGTTACATTAGTTGCATATGAATGTGAAAAGTGAAATATTGTAAAAGACCACTTGTAAGACTTAGTCAAGCCAAAAACCGCTCAGGTGAATATCCTCAGCGGTTTAAATTTTTATATTAGACATCTATTTACATATGAACCATTCTAGCTTTAAGGATTTGAATCTCAATAAATTAATTCCTTATTTCAGGGGATTTCACTGAATGAGTCATCATTAATATCCAGCTTAAGCCACTGTAATGATTTTATATTTCTTATGATTTACAACAGTATGTTCAGTTTCATAATATCCAACATGATTTAGATCATTACTCATATCAACGATAACCGAGTTTGTCATCACTTTCGTTACGATGCCTTTTAATAAAATCGGCATCAATTCTCTTTGTTTATTCTCAATTGACATGAACTCTATTTCATCACCAGGTTTAACAATTGTATTAGGGTTTTGATTAGTAATTTTATTCATTGTTTCCTCACCTTTTTATGTATTTAATTCAATTATATAGAATATTACAAATGTTAAAAGTGAATAATCTACTAAAAATAAAAAACTTTTTTACTATTTCTACTTTAAACTTCTAAAATAACACAACTTTCTTCTAAAATAACTTGTAAATCCGAGAATACAATCGGGCTCTTTCTTTTTCACAAAAGTAATAAATTCTTCATTAAATGCTATACCTAGCTTTTTTTCATTGAAGTCAATGTGAAGATCACTACAAATTAATATCTTCATACTTTACCTCCTTGCTCACCGTGTAAATTATGAGTCTTCCCTTAAATTATAACAAGTTTTGGAAATTTATGGAGGGGGAATTGTAAAAAGTAAATCGTAAATAAAAAGAGAATCTAAAATAGATCCTCCTTTTTTGCCTCAACTATTTTCATTACTGAAATATCATTGTGCTTAACTAAGCATTTTTGTTAATTGATTTCTAAATAGTTTCATTAGGAAAATGAATGGAATATATAAATAAAGGAAGTAAAATCCAACGTTTGAAATAAATTTACCTAGTTTATCTACCTCTACGAAGTCTTCGATAAACGTAGCTGCAACTACCATAATTAGAATGAAAAAAACTAGTGAGATTTTTGGTTTCACATTAATGGATATTCTTTTTAGTATTCTCGTGCAAGCCCAAATTGGGATGCACATTGTAGGAATAATGACTAATATCCAAGTGAGAATAAAAATATATTCAAATCGTTCAATAAATGGTAATTGAATAATCTTTGTCATGAATAGTGTCGCCCATGTAGCATGTTGAAGTGTATCTTGATTGATATACATAAAGGTGACAACTGCTACTATTAAATAAAGAACAGTTGAAATGCCATTAGCAAGATGTGCCCACTTTTGACCTTTTTCCGCATCCTTTATAAAAGGATAATATATAAAAATCCATTCAAAACCTACATAGAGAAGAATGGACGCTTTTGTAGAAAGTAGAATTTCTTTAACAGAGTGATTAAAAACAGGCATTAACAGGCGCGGATTCATATATTGAAGTGGAAAGTAAAGGAGCAATAGTAAAAAAGCAGGTATAATCACTCCCCAAACACTAAAACCTGTTAAAATCCGGAAACCTCCAGATACGATATAATAAATCATGACGCCCAATACCAAAGCCAATTGCCAAGTTTTAATCGTTGGAAAGACCCATACTTGAATGATCTGGATATACGTACGAAAAACCGTAAATGCTGATAGTAGAAAATATACTAGAACTAAAATCGATAATATATTACCAATCACTTTTCCAAAACAAAAATCATGAACAGCAACTAGATCATTATGTTTTTGATCGAGTGTTCGATAGATTAACCAAATTAGTATATGAATAGAGAGACCTGCTATGATAACTGATAACCAAGCATCTTGCTGAGCATCTTTACTTATTTCACGTTGAAAACTAAGAATACCAATTCCAATTTGAGAGGAATGGACTAAGTAAAAAGTAAAAAAGGTTGAAACTAGAAATTGTTCCTTTACAATACTTTTCACTATTCCCCCACTCCCATCTGACGTAAATTTAGATCTGTTTTTACTGAAAATTTCATTTTAGGATAAACATTCTTATAAAAATTTTTTTCATTCCATTCTTTACTTTGACTTCGATAGATTATACCAAATCCAAGCGGATCAACCTCATTTTTTTGAAGCTTTATTAAAAAGGTTTCAATATCTTTTGCGAGGATTTTTTCCATACTTTTTTGCAAGTAATGAAAATCTTCCTTTTTTTCAATATTAATTGATTCTGGTGTACCCTTTAATTCAACATTTAATTTTAAATTCACGTTAACTGTATACTCATTATCCTTTTTATGAAGGGTAATTTTATGATTCCCATATAATGAGTTAAACGCAAAATTGTTTTCATTTCCTGGTTTTTTTTCATTCTGTTTGCCGTTTTGATTTTCATTATTTTTATTTGTTTTTTGATTGTCTTTCTTTGGAAGCGTTATATCATAATATCCTCTTTTATTTTTTTCACTGATTATTTTAAAAAGGAATGCTTCTTTATTAGAAACGTTTAATGTAAGTTTATCTCCTTTAAAAATACCTAATCCATTCATTCGTAATTGTTTCTCATTATCAAAACTAATATTTGGAAGGTAAATATCGATCCCACTTCCATAATATTGAGCGAGTAATGTATGTAGATTTGTCTTAGGTATTCCCTCGTGTTGTACACTCGTTTCTATTAGATGTGAAAGAAAAAGAGGCGGAGCATCTTTTATGCCTTTTAAAATGTCTTCAGCCTTCGAATCGCTTATGACGAACGTAATATTTCCAATTCTTGCATCTTTACAAATGGTTTCTAATACTCTAGAAATTCCTGCTTTACTATAATCAACTCCAAAAACGAATGTTCTGATCTGACCAATTACAATTTGATTTTGTGATTTTTGACCCAAATTTGTCTTTAATGTGGCAGGATTATCAGCTGCAGCTTTAATAATACTCGCCTTATTACTGTTTGTATAATTAGGATAAAGAACAGTTGCCATAATTTTTCCTTTTTCTGCATCAACCCCAATCGTATGTGTGATCCCTAATTCATCTATAATACTTCTAGGAATACAGCCAGATAGGATCAAACAAATAACCATTGTAACTATGATTGAAATGATGAACTTCGGTTGTTTGTATACTTTCACGCTATTCATCATTCAAGTCTCCTTTGGTTTTCTTTTTCTTTTTCACTCTATATTTTATAGGTTCCTTTGGACGAAGATACTCAGGTCTTTTATTAATAAATTTAAAAGGGGTACGAATAAATGAATCAGCCAGTTCGTTCCGTCTAAAAGGATATAGTGGAACCAAGTATGGTGTTCCGAATGATTTTAATCTAAATAAATGAGCTAACAAGAAAACGAAGCCTAATATGATTCCTAAACCACCCAAGCAAGATGCCAATACGATAAAAATAAATCTTAGAACCCGAATCGTATTTGACATAACAAAAATTGGCGTTGTAAAAGATGATAGTGCTGAAAGAGCAACTATAATTAATAGAATATTACTAGTTAACGCAGCAGCTACTGCCGCTTGACCAATGACAATACCGCCAACAATTCCTAGTGTTTGTCCAACTTTAGTTGGTAATCTTGCTCCCGCTTCCCTTAACAACTCGATTGTTAATTCCAAAAATATTACTTCTAAAATTGGTGGGAATGGTACGTTTGCTCTAGATTCAATGAGTGGTCCTAATAAATCTTTAGGGATCATTTCATAATGAAACGTTAATACCGCTACATAAATCGAGGAAGTGAAAATAGAAAAAAATACACCCATAATCCGAATGAATCGAAAAAATGATCCTAATACCCAATTCAAATAATAATCTTCTGGTGAAATAAAAAAATCAAATAAAGTTGAAGGGCCTGAAATCGCATAAGGTGTTCCATCACTAAAAATGGCGACTTGTCCATTTACAATGGTATACGTTATCCGATCAATTCTCTCAGTCGATAAATAAAGTGGGAATGGCGTATTTTGATTATCCCTAATGACTTGATCAAGTAGAGAAGTATCCCAAACAATGTCAATATCAACATCCGACAATCTTTCTCTAACAGTATTAATATGTTGTTCACTTGTTATTCCATCCATATAAACAATCATGACGCGGGTATTTGATAAAGAGCCAATCAGGATTTCTTCAATGACAAGCTTAGGAGAATTAATCTTTCTCCTTAATAGGTTCATATTCGTATCAATGTCTTCTACAAAACCCATTTTCGGGCCAACAACACTAAACTCATTCTCTGAATCATTAAATTGTCTTAATCCAGTTTGGCAACTATTTATATTTATTAATAGAAAATTAGATGCGTCGTTTTCGATTTGTACAATTAATTGGCCTTTATACAGCTTATTTTCAATTTCCACAATATCATTTGTGATACTCATCTCTGAAAGTGGCAATAATTCTTGTAAGTCTTTTAATGATTTTATCTTAAGATTCTTGTCTTTAACGTTAAGGTTTGAAAGAAACGAAGTTTGCATAAGTTCATGATTAACTAAAGTAGAAAAGTATGAAATCAGTACTTTCGTATCGTTAACCCTATTCTCTATTTGACTAAAATCTCTAGATTTTTTTGCAAGAGTTATTAACTTCTCAAAAGTCATCGTGTTTTGATCAACCATAATATGTCCACCTAATTCCATAATATGGGTTATTATTTGTTATGTCTTTCTTATGTATGCATTGCATTTTTATTTCATATTCAAATAAAAAAACCGAAAACACTGAATTGGAAACGTGTCTTTCGGCCTTAAATCATTCTCTATCTAATTTTCTTCATTACCTAAATGATAGCTGAATTAAGATAAAACTAAAAGGATTGTCCCCTGTTCAATACAGAGCCAATCCTCTTTAGCAGCATAAAATTATTTATCTAACTTTTGGGTTAACTTCAGATGAGCTGCTTTTTTGTTTCGATTATTAATTGTTGAATATTATCTATATTATTGTAACTACTAGTTTTTGTAGAATGATCAGTTTCATTAGAAACAGGTAGAAGAAGAAATATTATTGTAATTAATCCAACTAGAATGATCAAAAGAATTAAAAATACTATCCAAACTATTTTATTTTTCATATTCACTCCTTACATTAAATTTTTTTCTTTCTTGAAAAAATCAAATCATATAAACTAATATTATTTTTATTGAGCTTTTTTAAAATCTTTAAACATCGTTCCCTCCCAATTTTTTAGTTAACAACGCATCAACGATCTATTAAATTTCCATTTTATTTCACCCCGTTTAATAAAATTCTAGTAAAAACTTCATACCAGTTTGTGAAAACCTTAACATATTATTGAGTGAAATTATTTTTCTATTTGTGAAAATAGATTGAATCTTAGAATAAAACATAAGATTTTACTAGTTTTCTTTACAAAATTTATACTTTCTAATCCTCTATCCATAAATTAGACATAAAAAAGAAGCAACATAATCATCTGCTTCTTTTGCCTAATATTCTTAGATAACAATAAAATTCTTCATATTAAATACTAAAATGTTAGTAGTGAACCAAATTTTTTGTATTACAACTAGAACTAGATATATTTATTTACACCAGATACTTCCCTGACCCTGATTTACATCAAACAGAATGAGTCGATACAATACCTTCTTTATTTACTTTCATGCCATGTAAATAACCACCATAAACTGCTCCACCATCTATACAAATTTTTGTATTGCAAGGTGAAGTCCAAATATCAAATTTTTTCTCAGTTTTATGAAGAATTGATGTAGGCGTATGACCGAAGATAAATGTTTTATTAGTTTCGTTATTACCGAAATGAAACTCATCACGAATCCAATAAAATTCTTTCTCGCTCGTATTCTTCCAATCTTCTAGATTCAAATTCACACCAGCATGAACAAAAACGAAATCCTCCCACTCATAGTATAGCGGTCTAGTTTCTAAGAACTCCAATTCAGTTTTAAATTGAACTTTCATTAATTGAGCGATTTCATCAGCTTCTTTGTGATTTGTAATATCAGATCCAAAGAATGAGTTGATTGTTTCGTAGCCGCCTTGACCGTAGTAGTAGTCTTTTTTGAATTCTGGTTGGTCTAGCCAGTCTAGTAGCATTCTTTCGTGGTTTCCTAGTAATACGATTGCTCCGTGATCCTTTTGTAATTGGATTACTTTGCGGACTACATCGTATGGTTGTGGGCCGCGGTCTACTAGGTCTCCTAGTAGTATTAGTTGTTCTTTTTCGGGATTCCATTGTTTTAGTAGTTCATTGAGTTCGTTGGAGCAGCCGTGGATGTCGCCGATTGTGAATATGGTATCTTTTTGCATACTGCATGTCCTTTCTAGAATATATTTTAAATAATTTTATAATTCTTATATTATGACATATTTTATATAAATTTTAAAAAATTCAGAAGCAACATACGAAATGTAATTTACTCATTTTAAAGATTATTAAATCCCAACATTTTTAGCATACCTTTATATTTATTTTCCATCATTTCTCCACAACATGTTTCAATAATATTCTTTCTTTAAATCCACCACGCTCTTCCTGCTTTTGAATTCTTACTTTTTCTATTTCCTCAATAGTAATCCCTTTTGTTTCTGCTATTGTATAAAAGACTTCTAGAACATCAGCTATTTCTCCTACGACTTCATCTCCAGTGGCTGAATAAAACTCCTCAAGTTCTTCTTTTAACTTTTCGTATAATTTTCCTTCATATTCCTTTAGTCCTAGAATTTCCGTTTCAAAAGTATCTCCTGTTTTTTCAATTATTAAAGGAATTTTGTCTCTTACTAGTTTGTTATAATATTTGATTGGCATATTGTCCTCCTCATATTCAAAGATTATTCACCCATCCATTTTATCAAAAATCTACAATCTTCTACCTTGGTTATTTATAGACTTTTACTTATACTTTAAGTCACAAGGAGTTCAAATAAATAAGAAAGAAAAAAGAGAATCTAAATAAGATTCTCTTTTTCTAAAATTAATTCTTAAGATTTATATTATATAACTTACTCATCTTTTCAATTTGTTCTTTTACTCTATCAATTACAGACTGAGGACTTAAAACTTCTGCATCTTTACCCCATGTTAAGATCCAAGTAATTAATCCATAACTAATTGCTGCTTTAACAATACAAAATGCTCATTATCTATTTGTTGAATATCTGCATTCAAACCAAACGCCCTTTGTTTACTTCATCAAATTTTCGACTGTAGGAATATCAGCTGGAGCCCATTCAAGTTCTTCCAATTCAGAAATTTTTTTCCACGCCAATTTTGCATGTTCATTTGGTACAGGACGTCCTGTTTTAATCCTTGCTTCATATGTTAATAAATTTACAACAATTGAAGGATACTCATGTAAAACATCTTCAACAAGCTCAAACACTTCAATTTCACAACCTAATTCTTCATAGACCTCACGTACTAATGTCTCTTCAGGTCGCTCACCTTTTTCAATTTTACCTCCTGGAAATTCCCATACGTTGGGTAAACTCATTTCAGGTGACCTTAAAGCACACAGAATTCGGTTTTCATTGTTACGAATTACAGCACCAACTACTTTAATTTGTTTTTTCATTTTTACATCCCTTTTTCACGTATTACCTTTTATATTCAAAAAATGATGACCTTTAATATCTATATAATATAATTTAACTTGATGATAAATATTTAATGAGAAGACAAACTTTTTATAATTATTAATAGAAAGTACTTTATCATTTATATTGATTTGTATTTTTCTTTTAATGAACGAACATCCCTCAAGTCGTTAACAATGTGCATTTTCTTATGGCAATTTGGACAGAGCGCTACAGTATTTTCGATAGAATCTTCCCCACCTTTTGACAACCATTCAATATGATGCGATTCCAAATATGGATCCCCTATTTTATTATTAAAGGGTGCATGTAGATTACATAGATCGCAAATTCCGTTTGCACGACGTTTCGTAAATTCGGCAATAAACGGATCTCGTTCATATGTAGTTGCACTTGTAGTTCTAGATCCTGGCTTTTGATTTGCTTCTAAAGCTTTTTTCTTTAATTCCTCAATTGATAATTTAGCAGCTTCGCCTTCTTTATCTTCCTGATTCACTTCAATTATTTCTTTTTCAATAAACTGATCTGTCAATGGTTGAACTGGGAAGATCCATACTAATCTTTCTGAACCATCTTGCCCTTTTTGAGTAGCTTGATATGGTTCTGCTACTAATTTAATTTGTCCAACAAAAGTATGTTTTCCAGACTTAAAGGATTCGAATAAGTAAACACTAATACCATTAGTATTACTTTCAAGTAATGTTTTATTTTGACCAAACATAATATCCTGATTACCATTTTGCCCCATGCCTGTATAGTGTAAAATATTCTCGTACCACTTATCATCATACATTTTTGTATGGTCTGAAAATATTACTAGCGAATTTGTAACATGCGACCTCCTCATACCTCCTTGATTTGAAATAACAAAAATTTCAACTAATTCATTATTAGTATAGATTGAACCAATTTCTAAACCATCAATTTCACTTTGCTTATAGTCTATCCACTGTACCACTTCATCAAGAACATAATTACCACTAAAATGTATAGGCATTCCAGCTTTAACCATCTTCCTTATAACGTCAGGTGAAAATACTCTATTATAGTATTCTTTTCGCAATTTTGCTTGCAATTCTTTTTGATCGATCATACAATACACTCCCCATAAACTAACTCTGTGTAATTCAAAAATTTTCATAATTGTGTTTCCTGAATGAAAATTCTGAAAATATAGAAATCCACAAGATATTTTATAATAATATTTTTATTTTGTACATTTTGTGAACTTTTTTTCAAAATACTAAAATAAAAAAAGTAATGATCAATCATTACTTTTTCAAACTTCCCTATTAAAAATAAATAGTTATGATTATTGATAATTAGTAAGTTATCTGGAGAGATATATTAATATTTATAGATCAATTATTAAGTATGCAATCCTTTTTTCAATTAAAAGATATTAGCTTATTTTCTCTAATTTAGAGGAAGTTAAATTTTTTACGAGGTTAGATAAAGTAAAAATTTAACAAAGTCTAACTTTCAGACCATGTAAAAACTTATATAAAACTATCAAAAAAAACATTAATTTTGATTTAACTTTTTATTTTAAACTCTAGATTTTTTTCCATTTCATTTCATACAATGTGAAACATATCATAGTAGAAATCCATATTCATGGTTCTTTCTATGTAAATATTTTTACAGTATTATGTAGACTTCTCGATTACCTGAGTTATGGGGCTATTGAATAATACGATTTATTGAATTAACGATTGGCTCTTAAATTCTGCTTTTTCTTTGCCTCAAAAAATTTTCAAATATCATCTAAGCAAATTTTTGTATCTTATAGGGTATTTGGCTGACTTTTTCCAACTCTTACCTCTTTCAGTGAAAAATTTTAAAGACGAAAAAACACCCCGTATATTCTAAAATTTAGAATGAATGGGGTGTTTCGGTCAAAAGTTGATTGCAACTCTACATTCAATTTGTTCTGACAAAATATTGTCCCAACATTGTTGTGGCCAGGTAGGATCCCAACTGGACTTGAACCAGTGACCCCTAACCTGTCAAGTTAGTTTAAAACTCCTCTCAATTATCTTTTTCCCAAATCCAACATATTTACTTTACATAAGAAAATTTTAATAAAATTTCAAAGTACAT
The DNA here is from genome assembly GCF_002128405.1 of Gottfriedia solisilvae. Lineage (GTDB taxonomy): Bacteria > Bacillota > Bacilli > Bacillales > Bacillaceae_G > Gottfriedia > Gottfriedia solisilvae. The sequence continues at coordinate 189,121 of NZ_NETJ01000002.1, read as the reverse complement.
ATGTCTCACCTTCTATAGGCAAATGCATATATTACTAATCAATATATCTAGGCTAAAAGGGGGGAATAAAATGCATGTCGATTTAACAGCCATACACTGGCTTTATGTTACATTCATAGGAATTATCATCTTATTTTTAATCTTAAGACGCGATACTAGTCTAGTATGTCTAGCTGGAATTTTTCTATTAGGTCTTGTCGCTACAGAATCACTTACTAGCTCAGTCAGTATCTTGTTTTCAAGTTTCATATATGCAATAACCGAATTACTTTCTACGATTCTAGTTATTTCAATCATCGTTTCTATGAGTAAAGCTTTAACAGAGAGCGGAGTACACCAAGCACTCATCAGTCCATTTACAAGGGTAATGAAAAACGCCTCACTCGCTTACTGGACAATAGGAATTGTAATGATGGTCGTTTCATGGTTTTTCTGGCCATCTCCTGCAGTAGCATTAATCGGGGCAGTGTTACTACCAGTCGCGCTTCGAGTTGGATTACCTGCATTAGGTGTTGCGATGGCAATGAACTTATTCGGTCATGGTATTGCACTTTCAAGTGATTTTGTAATTCAAGGTGCTCCAAAATTAACTGCAGATGCAGCTGGTATACCTGTTTCTGAGGTCATTTCTGCAAGTGTTCCATTAATTATTGTTATGGGGGTCGTGACAACTGTAACAGCATTCTACTTTTTAAAACGAGACATGAAAAAAGGACTTCTAAAAGTAGAATCTGTTGAAAACGATTCCAAAACTGAAACTTATTTACTTTCCTCTGCTCAACAAAAATGGATGGCTGCTTTAGTATTCTTTTTATTCGCAGTTGATATCTGGGCAATGATTCATTTCAATTTACAAGGTGGAGATGCAACTGCATTAATCGGAGGAACCTCTCTTATCATTCTTTCAATCCTTTCCATGATGGGTCATAAATCTAAAGGATTTGAGGAAGTAACTAACTATTTAATTCATGGATTTAAATTTGGGTTTAGAGTATTTGGTCCGGTTATTCCAATCGCCGCTTTCTTCTATCTTGGAGATAGTGGATTTACAACGATAATCGGGGATTTTTTACCAAAAGGATCAAATGGTATTGTAAATGATCTAGGGTTTGCACTTGCTCATGCAGTTCCAGTAAACCCAGCAGTAGCAGGAGTAACATTAACAACTGTAGGTGCAATTACAGGTTTAGATGGATCGGGCTTCTCTGGTATTTCACTTGCTGGATCGGTTGCTTCATTATTCGCTACAGCTATTGGTCATGGTATTGCCACACTTACTGCATTGGGGCAAATTGCGGCTATATGGGTTGGCGGAGGAACATTGATCCCTTGGGCATTGATTCCTGCAGCTGCTATTTGTAATGTAAGTCCGTTTGAATTAGCTAGAAGGAATTTATTGCCGGTCTTAATTGGATTAGTAGTAACAACAATTGTGGCTATTTTCTTAATATAAATAATAAAAAGCTTAAGTAAGTATACTTAAGCTTTTTCGCATTAACTCTTAATTTTTTTTATGTAGGAATACTTTCCTCTTTGAAATTTATCTATCTTTATACTTTTTCATAAACATCCCTAATCCACCTAACAGCCCCCACCAAATCCTCTTCCCTCGTCCCTTCCAACAACAAATACATACAAGGCCTTTCCCTTTTCACAAAAGCAACAATCCTCTCCAAATCCAACAAACCTTTCCCCATCGAAACAATTTCAATCTTATTATCTTTAATGATAAAATCCTTCAAATGAATCGCCACAATCCGTTCCCCAAGCTTTTCTTTCGCTTCATCAATAATTGGTCCTTGATTTTGCCAATTATCTAAAGTCATTAAGTTCGCAACATCAAGTATGACTTGGATATTATTAGACGGCACAGCTTCAAGTAATCTCTCCAATTTATCAATTGTATGTACTGGATGATTAATCCCTGCTTCAACTGCAATAGTAGATCCAAACCTTTCTGCTTGAACTACCATCTGTCTGACAAAATAGGTAGCAAGAAGAAACGTTTCTTCAGTAAAATTTGCAAGTGTATAACCATTTCCGACACTACCCGTTTCAGTAGCAACTAAACTAGCACCAAAATCTTCCCTTAATCTCAAATACCGATAAAATTTTTGAAACTCCTTTTCTCTAACTTCACGATCTCTAGCAACGAGATTAATATAACAACCAAGCACTGATATAGAAATTCCTTTACGTGCAAAGACATCTTTTATATGTCTGGCAAGACCTGGTGTCAACTGTTCAGTCGTTATGTCTGGAAAGCTTTTTGATGGAGCAAATTGAATATGGTTAAGACCAAGTTGGTGTACCTTCTCCACAAGCTCCTCTATATTTTCTGCATGAATATCATGTGCTCTAACTCCTAAATTAAGCATTTACTTTTCTCCTTTAAAAAAATAGCGATTGTATATTAGAAAATGCTCAAATACAATCGCTACGAATATATGATTTATTTAACTTATGACTTGAAAAATTATGTCAAATAGCAATTCACATCAATTTAATAGTTTGTGCTTCACTAGCTACACTGACCTTAGCCATTTCAACACTTGCTAGAATAAATGGCCCTACTCCTTTATGGTCATTGGCAACAATTGGCTCACTGATGTAATAAGCATATGAACCATCGCGTTGGTCAACGCCACCTAAGCCACCTACATAGCAAATTTTATTCACATTCACTAGGTTTTCTTTTGTAATCGTATTAAAAGATTCTACTAGTTTACTATAAACAAATTGTGCTCGATCATAATGACCGGCAGTGTTTAAATAACCAAGACGTCTACCTTTTTGAATGGCGTAAACAATCATACTGGAAGCTGATGCCTCCAAGTAATTTCCCGGTTTATCTCCTTTGTCTAATACTTGATACCAAAGCCCTGTTTTTTCATCTTGTACTTCCATTAATGCTGAAATGGCTCGATTGTAAATTTGGATCAATGTTTCTCTTCCTGAATGACTTTGTGGAAAATATTCAATGACATCTACTAGCGCCATGACAAACCAACCCATTGACCTGCCCCAAAAGTTTGGAGATAATCCTGTGTTTTTGTCACACCAAGGTTGGACCTTTTTCTCGTCCCACGCATGATATAGTAATCCGGAATCTTGATCACGCAGATTTTTCTCGCATAACACAAACTGCTGTAATACATCATCTAAATCCTCTGTATTACCCAAAATATGAGCATACTTTGCATAAAACACAGAACCCATATACAGCCCATCAAGCCAAACCTGGTAAGGATAAATATACTTATGCCAAAATGAGCCTTCTGAAGTACGAGGATGTTGATCGAGCTGACTTCTTAGTAAATCTACTGCTTTTTTATATCGTTCATCTTTTGTTTCTTCATATAAATCTATTAAAACTTTTCCATTGTTGATATGGTCGATATTAAACTCTGATAATGAATATTTAGGAATATTTCCTGTTCCATCAACAAATAGATCTAAATTGTACTTTACATAGTTCAGATATTGTTTGTCTCCAGTTTGCTTATATAGTTGAAAAAAACCTTCTAACACTACGCCATCTTCATATTCCCATTTCATTTTTGGATTTATTTCAGGTTTTCTAGTAGCTACTGTGTCACAAGTCATTTTTGCTAGGATCAATCCATTTGCCACGTTCATTAATCAACTCTCCTCTTTTTTCAATGTTTCTGGCTTTGATAAGATGCACTTACTGTTTGATAACAAGTTTCATATTTAGATCCTGTTAATTGCTCCACGACTTCTTTTGTTTTAGCTGATACTTGTTGCATTGTTCCGCCGTCTTTAATACGTTGTATCTCATCCAAAATAATTTTATGTGTCGCTCGGTCCAGTTTCATTCGAAAAGCAGAAATTACGCCTAAAATCGCTAGTGAAATAACGCCAATCGAGAAGATGGTAATTAATGCATTAATCGCCGATGCTGGTTGTACTTTTTCTCCTGACACAAAGCCAAACGCGTCAAGTACCCAACCCATTCCAAATACGATGACAGAACGCATTAACTTTCCACAGAATGTCATTGCACCAGCATAAACGCCTTCTCTTCTTTTACCGGTCACCATTTCATCCACATCCGCTAAGAATGTATAAACATTCCACGGGATATAGTAAACCCCACCAGTTCCAAGTCCAAAGAATGCCGTAATTGCAAATAAGATGATCACCATATTTGATGAATCTGTGAAATAAAGAACTGTATAGGCAATCACACTAAGAATAACGATGTTTAGCGCGATTCTAAACGGTTTTGCAAAGCCCATTTTTATACAAAGTGTAATAAAGCCAAATGTTGAAATTAACTGCATAATACTACTAAAACTATTCAAATTTGATACCATTTCTGCCTTCTGTCCTAATGCAAATACAATAAAATATGTAAATGACGCCGAAAAGAGCCATTCAGCACCAAACCCAAAAAGATACATTCCTAAATGATTTCTGAACGTCTTAACCTTAAAGGTAGAAAGCATATTTAAAACCAATTGTTTTAAGTTTTCTAATGGTGATTTTATTTTTTCACCTACAATTTCATGAAATGGACGTTCCCAAGAAGTGAAATACAGAGCTGCCATTGCAATCGATAAAATTACACCAAACAAAATACCCGTGTAAAGAAATGATTTTGAAGAATCTTCCCCATACATTGCCATAAAGCGTCCTGGAATAAAAGCTGCCATAAAGTTCGCGATTTTACCAAAAATAGCTTTATATCCAGTCAGCTTTGATCGAAGTGAAAAGTCAGATGTCATTTCGGTAGCAAGTGTCTCATATGGAACCATAACCATTGTGTAAATAAGTTCGAAAAGGATATACGTTCCTAAGTAATACCAGTATCCAAAGCCATCCATCCACATAAGCGGATAAACAATCATCAATGGAATCGCAATCATAATGAAAAATCTTCGTCTACCAAATCTTTTACCAAGTTTTGTATGATGGAAGTTATCGGAAATATGCCCCATTATCGGATTACTAATCGCATCTACAATACTCCCAATCGAAAAAATACTTGCTGCTTGAACCATTGTTAAGTCTGTAAAGGTCGTATAAAAATAAAGCAACCAAGCACCACTAACTGCCAGTGCTCCACTTCCTAAAAGGTTTCCACTACCATAAGCTAGTTGATGCCCTAGGTGAATCTTCTTCATTTTTCGTTTCTCCTCCTAACATCTCAAGTCACTCTTTTTCGCCATTTCAATAAATGTTAACGTTAACAAAATGATGTTAAATAAAATTACCTCATACTTAACAACATTCTTGTTAACGTTTGCATAAAAACATAAAAACGAAGCTACTAACTATTTTTGATTCTCTAGTTGAATTTTTTCACATTTCTTACTACTAAAATTTTAGGAAATACAGTTTAGTTCTATTAATCTCGTAAATGTTAACGTTAACAATTTATGAAAAACAAAATTGTAATACAATCAATAACTGCCTCCAAATTTCATTTTTCATGATTTCATTATAGTACAATAAAAACGCTATCTATCTTTTTTTCTTGTCTAAATATTGTCTAAAAGATTGATAGTTTGTTAACGTGTGCATTTCGTTTGACGAAAATCATTTTTTTACATATAATCTGGACTGTAATCAAATTGACCAAATATGAATTGAGGATGTTTATGGTAACGATTAAAGATATTGCAAAAATTGCCAATGTCTCTCATACAACTGTTTCAAGAGCATTGAATAACAGTCCCCTCATCAAGAAAGTCACTTCAGATAAGATAAAAGCAATTGCAAAGGAACTGAATTATTCGCCAAACTTCAATGCAAAAAGCCTTGTTTTGAAAAAATCTTATATGATTGGTCTCTTCTTTTCGAGTATTGATCGAGGAACGTCATCCAGTTTTTTATCACAAATTGTGAAAAGTATTACGGATTTAATCGATACGAACTACCAATTAGCTGTTAATAGTATCGATACACTCGAAAACTATGAATTTGTGAATCGACAGCGCTATGATGGGATCATCATTATGAGTCAAAGCGAAGACGATAATGATTTTATCTATTATATAAAAAATACTGGCATCCCCTTTGTTGTACTAAACAGAAATTTGGATGACAGCACAATTACTAATGTGATTAGTGATGATCAAAACGGCGCATGCCTTGCAGTAGAATACTTAATAGAATTAGGTCATCGAAATATTGCTATCATCGAAGGGGAAAAAAGCTTTAAATCTGCTACTGAACGTATAGAAGGATTTATTCAAGCGATGATTAAACATAATGTTCCAATTTCTCAGGCAAATTTTATTTCTGGTGACTATAGCTCTGAAAGTGGATTTGTTGCGATGAATCAATTACTTCAAAATGAACATACGCCGACTGCAGTTTTTTGCTCAAATGATGATATGGCAATTGGTGCATTAAATGCATGTTATGCAAAAAGGATACGAGTTCCAGAAGAAATTTCAATTGTAGGATTTGATGATATTTGCTATTCAAATTATACAAGTCCACCACTCACTACAGTAAACCGTCCAATGGCTGAAATAAGCAAGCAAGGTATTCAAGCCCTCATTTCGTTAATAGAAGATAATGAATTAGAACCAAAAACGTCTGTCATTGTTTCAACTTTAAAAATAAGAGAATCAGCAGCTAAACTGGATAATTAACATTTATTCAGTTTAGTTTTTATACAAAAATGTTAACGTGTGCATTTTTTATCTAATTTAAAATCGTAAGGAGAAATCATCATTATGAAACCACTTTTATCCAATCAACTATTTACAAACAAGTCAAATCGTCCGATCAAAATCATTCAATTTGGAGAAGGAAATTTTTTACGCGCATTTGTAGATTGGAAAATCGAACAAATGAACCAAATCGGATTTTTTAATGGCAATGTTGCTATTGTTCAGCCACTGAGTAACGGACTTGAGCATCTCATTCAAAAACAAGATTGCTTATATACAGTTCGATTAAATGGTTTTCAAAATGGAGAAAAAATCAATACAAACGAAATCATTACTTGTGTATCTAGTATCACGAATCCCTATCAAAACTTTCCATCCTTTTTAGATTTAGCAAATGATGACGATGCTCGCTTTATTATTTCAAATACAACAGAGGCTGGCATCCAATTTGATGCGACAGAAACATTTAGCATGGACTTCCCTTCTACTACTTTCCCTGGCAAGCTAACACAATTACTGTATCATCGTTACATTCAAAACAAAGCAGGTTTTATTCTAATCCCATGTGAATTGATTGAAAAAAATGGTGAAGCGTTAAAACATGCTGTTTTACAATATGCAGCTTCATGGAAACTTGGCGAAGAATTTATAAATTGGATTCACCTTGAAAATACATTTTGCTCAAGTCTTGTTGACCAGATTGTGTCTGGCTATCCAAAAATGCAAGAGCAAGAGCTTTGGGATACATTTGGCTACACTGATCATTTAATGGTAACGGCTGAGCCATTTCATTTTTGGGTGATTGAAGGACCAAGCTGGATAGAAGATGAACTTCCATTAAGAAAAGCCAATCTAAATGTAATCTTTACGAATGATATGACACCTTACCGCAACCAAAAAGTACATATTCTAAACGGATCTCATACCGCTATGGTCCCTCCTGCTATTTTAGCGAACCTTGAAACAGTGGAACAAGTTATGCAAGACAAAGACCTTTCTCAATTTATAAATAATCTAGTCCAAAATGAAATCATTCCTACACTTCAGCTTCCTAGGAATCAATTAGAAAATTTTGCTCGTTCCACGCTTGAGCGTTTTAAAAATCCCTTTATTCGCCATGAATTAAAATCGATTGCTTTAAACAGCATTTCTAAATTTAAAACACGTTTATTACCAATTCTAAAAAACAATATAGAACAAAAACGGAATACGCCTGACTATACGATTTTCTCATTAGCATCTTTACTCTTTTTGTATAAAAGTGATTCTGAAGAACGTCAAGATGATGAACAAGTCATTGCAGTGATTGAGCATGCGTGGCAAAATCCAGAAACCCTTGTCCATACGCTACTGAGTAATTCTAATATATGGGGTGAAGATCTTAGCTCCCTCGAGGGTTTAGAAGAATCATTACAAACACATCTAAATAATATTGAACAATTTGGATTGAGAGAAGCACTTCATCATCTTTTAGCAAAAACGGAGGTTTAAAAAATGAATAAATGTATGCAACTACATTCGATTGATCATGTCGCTGTCGCACTTCATCCCCTTCAAGCTGGTGAAGAGCTTTATATAAATGGTAAGAAATTGGTGGTCAAAGAGGATATTAAACAAGGTCATAAAATCTCATTAATTGATATAAATGAAAATTCACCTGTCATTAAGTATGGCTACCCCATTGGACATGCTACAAAACCGATCAAACAAGGTGAGTGGATTCATACTCATAATTTGAAAACAAATTTAGACGCTGAAGAAGCCTATACTTTTAACCAGGAACTTCGCACCAATACATATGAAAGAAAAAATCTTACCTTCCAAGGATATCGTCGCAAAAATGGAAAAGTCGGTATTCGAAACGATTTGTTGATTGTTCCTACTGTTGGTTGTGTGAATGGTGTGGCAGAACAAACTATTAATCTATTTAAAGAAAGAAACCCAGACCTAACTGGCATAGACAATATTTCCGTACTAAAACACCCATATGGTTGCTCTCAACTAGGCGATGACCATATGAATACGCTAACGATTTTAAAAAATATAACAAATCACCCAAATGCTGCCGGCGTCCTTGTATTTGGTCTTGGCTGTGAAAACAATACAATTCAAGAATTTAAAAAAGCGATCGGTCAATTTGATGATGAACGGATTAAATTTATAATCGCACAAGAACATGAAGACGAAATTGAAGCTGGTGTTAATTTACTTGAAGATATTTTTTCGGTGGCAAAATTCGATACTCGTGAGGAAATACCTCTTTCTGAATTAAAAATCGGATTAAAATGTGGTGGTTCTGATGGTTTTTCAGGTATCACAGCGAATCCACTATTAGGTGCATTTTCTGATTTTTTGATTTCACAAGGCGGCACAACCATTCTAACCGAAGTGCCTGAAATGTTTGGGGCCGAACGAATCTTAATGTCACGAGCGAAGGATGAAGCTGTTTTTCATAAAATCGTCGCTTTAATAAATGATTTTAAAGCTTATTTCTTAACAAACGGAGAAACAGTAAATGAAAATCCTTCTCCTGGTAACAAAGATGGAGGAATTAGTACGTTAGAAGACAAATCGCTTGGCTGTATACAAAAAGCAGGATCGTCGACTGTTATCGATGTGCTCAAATATGGCGAAACATTAAAAGAAAAAGGATTAAACCTCCTTCAAGCACCAGGAAATGACCTAGTTGCTACTACTGCCTTAGCTGCTGCTGAAAGTCATATGGTTTTATTTACAACGGGTCGCGGAACACCATTTGGCGGTTTTGTTCCTACGATAAAAGTCGCTTCCAATACAGATTTGTTTACAAGGAAAAACAACTGGATGGATTTTGATGCAGGCCAATTACTTACAAAACCAATGGATGCTGTGCTGGATGAATTCATCTCCTATCTAATTGGTGTTGCCAACGGAAACTTCACGAAAAATGAACAAAACAATATCCGCGAGCTAGCCATATTTAAAACAGGTGTTACATTGTAAAACAAGGAGGAACACAAAATGACTTTTCTAAATGATCACTATCTGCTATCAACACCACTAGCACAAGAGCTATATGAAACCTATGCGAAGAATGCTCCCATCATTGATTATCACTGTCACCTAGACCCACAAACAATTTATGAAAATAAACCGTTTAAAGATTTAACTGATATTTGGCTTGCAGGTGATCACTATAAATGGAGATTAATGCGTGCAAATGGCATTCCCGAGTCACATATTACAGGAAATGCTAGCAACTATGATAAATTTCTAGCCTGGGCAGAAACCGTTCCTAAAATAATAGGAAATCCTCTGTACGTTTGGACTCATTTAGAATTAAAAAGATATTTTCAGATTGATATTTTACTAACTCCGACTACCGCACCGGACATTTGGAATGAAGCAAATCAACAGTTAAAGAACTTACAGCCACGAACAATTTTAGCTAAATTCAATATTGATACATTATGTACAACAGATGATCCAGTTGACTCACTTGAATTTCACCAAAAATTAAAGAAAGAAGAAATGTTCACACAAGTTTTACCAGCATTCCGCCCAGATAAAGCTTTGCAAATTGAAGCCCCTGAATTTACGAATTGGCTAGCGAAATTAGAATCTAGCATTAATAGCAAAATTCAAAACTATGACCAATTTCTTACAGCATTATCGACCCGTGTCCACTATTTTCACAAAAATGGTTCCAGACTTTCAGATCATGCACTTGATACGCTAGTTTTTAAAGAAGGAACCAAAGATCAAGCTGCTTCAATATTTAAGAAAGCACTAGAAAATCAGGATTTATCAACTGATGAACTATCAATCTATCGAACGGTAACGTTAACGCATTTAGTAGAACAATATCATCAATACAACTGGACAATGCAGCTCCATATAAATGCACAAAGAAACAATAACCTCAAAATGCTCGAAACACTTGGACCAGACTCTGGATTTGACAGTATTGGTGATCGTTCCTTAGCTCAAAATCTAGCTGCAATTTTAAACCATCTTGAACAAAAAGATATGTTACCACAAACAATTCTTTATTCATTAAATCCAAATGATTACCCAGTATTAGCAACCATAATAGGCTGTTTTCAAAAAGACAGTTTGGCTAAACTACAACTTGGCTCAGCATGGTGGTTTAATGACACAAGAAGTGGCATACGCAAACAGTTAACGACACTCGCAGAAAATAGTATTTTACATCACTTTGTTGGCATGCTAACAGATTCAAGAAGCTTCCTATCCTATCCACGGCATGAATATTTCCGCCGAATCTTGTGTGATCTAATCGGGGAATGGCACTCAAGAGGAGAAGTTCCTGATGACTTCGAACTTCTTGGAAATATGGTAAAAGCAATTTCTTATGAAAATGCTGCTAATTATTTTAATTTTAATGCTTAATCAATGGCCCCCCTTATTTATAAGGGGGTTTTTCTTTAGGATTCTAAAATAATAGTAAATTACTCAAATTATTAGTCCGATCTCCATCTGGGCCTAGTCTATTCATAATATAAAAAACAACGCATTTTTTACATGTACTACTGCTTTTAACGAATTAAATTTTTAATCAGACTTCCACCTAAACAAATATTTTACAAAAAAATAATTCAAAAAAGTCTATTAATCTAGCTTTAATACTAGTAAAATATTCTTGCAATACAAAATATTTTGTCGAAAGGTGGAAAACGTGTGAATAGAAAGAATTCAAAAAACACTAAGTGGAAACTGTTTAATGGTTCTCTAGTAGCTGCATTAGCCATTACAATGGCTCCACTAAATATTTTCCCTCAATCTGTGAAAGCGGATACAAACGGAGACATTCATGTTCAATTATTAGGCATTAACGACTATCATGGTCAGCTTGATACTTGGAGATCTATTAAAGATTCAACTGGTAAAGTAGTTGATTACTCTGGTGGTATCGAGTATTTAGCTGCATACTTAAAAGAAAGAGAAGCTACTAACCCTGCTAATACTCTAATGATTCAAGCTGGTGACCTTGTTGGAGCGAGTCCTCCTGTTTCTGCATTATTACAAGATGAGCCTACGATTCGTTTTATGAATGAACTTGGATTTGATGTAGGTACAATTGGTAACCATGAATTTGATGAAGGCGTTGCTGAAATGAAGCGTCTAATCTATGGCGGAAGCAACCCGAAAACAGAGAAATATGAAGCAAAATATGGCAAGTTTACTGGTTCAACAATGGACTATGTGGTAGCTAACGTAGTAGATGATAAAAATGAACCTATTTTACCTCCATATGTAGTAAAAGAAGTTGGTGGAGCTAAGATCGGATTTATTGGGGTTGTAACAACTGAAACACCAACGATTGTATCACCAAAAGGTGTTGAAGGTGTTAAATTTACAGATGAAGTTGCGGCTATTAACAAATATGCAAAAGAATTAACGGATAAAGGTGTTAAGTCAATTGTCGTTCTTGCACATAATCCTGGTTCTTCTCAAGCAGACGGATCAAATGCAACTGGAAGAGTTGTCGACATAGCAAATGCAACAGACGCTTCAGTTGACGTAATTTTTGGTGCACATGATCATAAACTTTTAAACGCAAAAGTAAATGGTAAGCTTCTAGTACAATCATGGTCTTATGGAACAGCATTCTCGGATGTTGAATTAACAATTGATCCAGCTACACAAGATATCGTAGAAGCAAAGGCTGAGATTGTTGATACTCTACATAGCAAAATTACACCTGATGCAAAAATTAAAGCTGAGCTTGATGGTTATAAAGCTGATATCCAACCAATTACAAGTCAAGTAATGGGTGAAACAGCAGATATTTTAACTAACGCAGCTAATGCAAGTGGTGAGTCAGCACTTGGTAACTTTATTGCTGACGGAATGAAAGCAACAACAAATACAGATTTTGCATTCATGAATGCTGGTGGTATTCGTAACCCACTACCAAAAGGAACAATTACTTGGGGAGATTTATTCAAAGTTCAACCATTCGGTAACGATTTAGTTACGATGAAGATTACTGGAGAGCAAGTAAGAACTTTATTAAATCAACAATTCAATGCTCCTCCAAGTTATAACAAGATCATGGCAATCGCTGGTCTTCACTATACTTGGACGGATAAGAATGATTACGGAAAGAAAATACTTGATATTTATCTACCAGATGGATCTAAAATCGATCCAACTAAAGAATATTCAATCACTGTAAATAACTTTATGGCTGATGGTGGTGACGGCTTTACGATCCTGAAATCTGGGACAAACCGTGTGACAAGTATTGTAGATTTAGATGGTTTTGTTAATTATTTCAAATCATTTAAAGGACCAGTTAGCTCAACTGTTGAAGGCAGAGTTCAACTTGTAGAGGTAACTCCGGCTACTCCTGTTGTTGGTGAAGTGACAAACAAATCAACAAAGGTAACAGGGAAAGCTTTTGCTGATGCTTTAGTTAAAGTGCAAGCAAATGGAAAAGTAATAGGTACAACTACTGCTTCTACAGATGGAAGCTTTACAGTAGAAATTCCAGTTCAAAAAGCTGGAACAACAATTAATGTGATTGCAAGTGACGCTAAATTAAATGTAAGTAATGCACAAGTTAAGGTTAAGGATGTTATCCCGCCGGCAAAACCTGTAGTTAATCAAGTAGACGACAATGACATGAAAGTTACTGGAAAAGCAGAAGCAGGTACAACAGTAACTGTTAAATCTGGCAAAACTGTAGTTGGCACAGCAAACGCTAACTATAAAGGAACATACACAGTGACATTAACTAAAACTTTAAAAGCTGGAACTACTTTATCTGTAACTTCAGTAGACAAAGGTGGCAATACTAGCCCTACAGTAACTACAAAAGTAGTTGATAAAACTGCTCCAACTGCACCTGTATTGGTGACAAAAGTAACTAGTACTACTACTAGTTTAGTAGGTAAGGCAGAAGTAGGTTCTTCTGTACAATTAAAGGTTGGTAAGAAAGTTTATAAAACAATTAGCAATAAAAAAGGATTGTTTACTTTCAAAATCTCTAAACAAAAGTCTGGTACAATCCTGTACTTCACTGCTAAAGATAAAGCAGGAAATGTAAGTAAAGTAACAAAAGTAGTAGTAAAATAAGCAAATAGAAAGAACCCTGAAACTAGTTTTCAGGGTCTTTTTGTTTACAGTTCTGTATGAATTTAATCTTATCAACCAGGCTTCGATAATCTTACGCATCGTAACATAAAAAGAGCCACGTTTAATCGTGACTCTTTTATCTTTAAAATGATGGTAAATTACTCAAGTTATTAGACGGATCTCCATCAGGATACGAACGAAGCGTTTTATGTTGATGTCCTCGTGTTGTACCTGTGTTTACATCTTCAATTAAATCCTGCTCTGCCATGACAATGGCTTGTTCGATTGTTGCTGTTTCGCCATTTTGGAACTTCACTTCCGATATGTCCCCATCACCATTTTTTCGAACTGCTACGATTTGTAATTTATTGGGGTCAATATGATGTTCAGGATTTCCTTCTCCGCGATTTTGGAAAGTCATTTCGCGCACCTCCATGTAAGTAATTCAAGTTTAGTATGGTTGGAGGCTGCTATATTTATTCTATTTCTTTGTGATCTTTCTTTTAAATGGAATAAAAATAACCCCTCTTCTACATTGTAAAAGAGGGTTGTACATTATTTCAATTATCATCACAAGGCATTGTCCTCGGATTCAAATGACTCTCAATTGATCGATAATTATATAAATTACTAAAATCCTTAACTACTTGAGTCTCTTCTAATTTCATTAGCTTTTTTTCTAAAGATCCTTTTTCATCTGCACTTAGTTTTCCTTCCTCAGATAAAACAGTAATCTCTTTTAGTAACTCCTTAATTTGTTGATCTCGATTTTCTTTTTCTTGTTCTTGTTGATATATACTCATTTTCGTGTGAAGGATGGCATTTACTAATTCATCAGCACCACCGGAAATCCTATTTAAGATTAACAGCTGCTCATTTAATATTTTATTATCCAAGTCATATGGATATCTTAGCTGATGGTCGATTTCGCTCCACCCTTCTTCAAAAATCGTTCGTACTTGTATTTCTGCTAAATAGTTCACTTTTGTCATTTGCGATTTGATGACATAATGCCAAGACCTGTAACCGGCATCGTGAACTAAAAATTGAAAGTTTTCTTGATCAATATATTGTTCATTTGTTAAATCTCCAAGACGATGATAGATTGTTGCTTTTTCATGTAAGTTCCAATTCATTCGAATTGTTTGATCGATGTCTGCAGCTTGATGCTTGTATAAATGTAGGGCTCTTATTCCAATTAAATCCCCTATTTCAGACTTATAATTTGATACATTTATTTCATATGAAGGGTCGCTTTTTTTACCTTTTATTGTTTTACGAATAATCTTTTCGATTAGATGCTCAGGATATTTTATTCTCGATTTCACTGTATGAATTTGAGGATTTTTTCGAAGTATTTCTGATATAAATGAAGCGACTGTTTCAAGATTCGGTATTTCAGCTAAGTAATCCTGATATATGTCAATATAGTTGGCCCATCCTAAAGCATACTGCCCAAATTCTTGTTCATCTATTTTATATTTTTCAAAGAATCTTTTTTGATTTTCAATTAAGTCCATACATTTTCTCCTTATAAAAACGATTACATTTATCCATATACTACCATATTTTCTGTTTAAGCATACTTCATCTATGTTAACTTCTCTAATGATCTATCTTAATTCTATTAAAAAAATATAAAAATAGTCTACTCTCTATCAATCTGTCTAATCCAAACTAAAAATATTGAATATTTTATTATAGAAAGAAAAAGGAGGAATGATCTTTTTGGGAAAAAAGATTGAGATAAATGTTGAATACCACTTTCATATTGGCGACAATATCGAACAAAGAGCTGAAGGTGGTGGCCAGATTCTAAGAAATGTTGGGGCTAACGCTAACCAAGGCGGCCAAATAGCGGTCGACCATAGCTCAACTGCAAATAATAGATCACAATTTGCAGATGGCAATGGTAGAAGTGGTATTGCTGGTAGAAACAATGATGAATTAGGTGGTCAGCAAGGGATTAAGGTCCGAGATAGTAGAATCAGAGACAGTGTTTTAGAATCAACTGAACAACATAACGAAGGCGCTGAAACTCTGGAAGAAGCAGTGGAACAATTTAGATTACCAAGATTGTCCAGAATTAATAGGCAAAGATAGATATTCAACTTATTAGATATGATAAGGCCGTAAACTTTTCACAATCTAACTTGAATACCTAACATGTGGACAAGATCTGCTAGAGTATCTTAACACAAAATAATGTCTAGGTAATCCTGTATCGTTTTAATGTAATTACATTTTTAAACTTCTCTATTTTGAATTAGCAGCAGAATCATTCTATCCATGTAAAAATACCAGATTAACATGATACAGTTCATCGTATCATGTTAATTTATGATTTCCTCAAAAGTAATAGCTACATATCATTTCTTATATCCTCACCGTGCAGATTGTAAATAAAAAAGCACCCCCTACCGCCAGATAGAGGGCACCCTTCTTATGCTATTTTATTGATATTAACTTTATTCCCTTCCTTTATCTGCATCTTATATTCAGCAGTTGCAGTGAAAAGTACATCTGTTGATGAATTTAGAGCAGTTTCAAAGGAATCTTGTAAAACACCAATGATAAAGCCTACACCAACTACCTGCATGGCAACATCAGTTGGAATTCCAAATAGGCTACATGCCAGAGGAATCAGTAATAAGGAACCTCCAGCAACTCCTGAAGCTCCACAAGCACATATTGCTGACAGAACACTTAAGATGATTGCTGTAGGGATGTCTACTTGAATCCCAAGAGTATGAACCGCTGCAAGTGTCAAAACAGAAATTGTAACAGCTGCACCAGCCATATTGATGGTCGCACCTAGTGGAATTGATACAGAATATGTATCTTTATCTAATCCTAGTTTTTCACATAATTTCATATTTACTGGTATGTTTGCAGCAGAACTACGAGTAAAGAATGCTGTAATACCGCTTTCCTTTAAGCATCTAAATACTAATGGATATGGGTTCTGCCTTATAGCAATAAATACGATAATTGGATTGACAACAAGAGCCACTAGAAGCATACAACCGATCAAAACGAAAAGTAATTTTCCATAACTTAGTAAAGACTCAATTCCGTTTGTCGTGATAGACTCGATGACTAACCCCATGATTCCTAATGGTGCAAGCTTAATTACCCATGTAACCATTTTAGAAACTGCATCTGAGAAATTAGATATCATAGTTTTTGTCGTGTCAGAGGCATTCTTTAATGTCAAACCAAGAAGTATTGCCCAAGCTAGAATACCGATATAGTTTGCATTAAAAATAGCTTTTACTGGGTTATCAACGATGTTCAACAGTAAACCTTTAAGAACCTCTGTTACACCACCAGGAGCCGTTACTTCCTCAACTCCTTTTGTAAGTGTCAAACCTACAGGAAACATAAAACTTACAATTACTGCAATTAGACCGGCTAAAAAAGTTCCTAAAAGATATAGAATAATAACAGATTTCATATTTGTTTGTTGACCACTCTTATGCTGCGCGATGGCTGACATAACTAAGAACAGTACCAAAACAGGTGCAATTGCTTTTAATGCACCTACAAATAAAGAGCCTAATATGGTAACAGGTTTTGCTACCTCTGGAATTGTTATAGCCAAGATAATACCAATAATTAAACCAATAGCTATTTGTTTTACCAGACTTATTTGATTCCACTTTTTCATCATGTTATACATCGAAATTCTCCCCTTTGTGAAATTAAATCTGTTCCTACTAGTTTTTTCTCTCTGTAAAACGTTTCATTTTTCAACTAATCTATAAATTCAGATTAAAAATAGTATAATGATTTTTTAATTATTTTACAATAGATGGAAGGTCATCCGTGAACACATATTCATATTCTAGTGTCTACGTTTTTTTAGTTTGGATCCTAATGTTGATAAGGTTCATCATAGAAATTCTTCAATATTCTAAAATTCGTTTTATTCTTTAAATATATTTTTTATTTAATAAATACTGAGATAGAATTATTGGCTGGGAAAATTTATATATCTTGTTGAGATAAGACGAAGAAGAGTACTAGATATAAATCTAGTACCCTTTTTTATGAACTATGTTTTTATACTTCCTGCTTTATAAGAATACTGCAATCAAACAAATGCATGAATGAATCTTCAATATGGCTAATGACAATCGGATCAAGAAAACAGATAAAAAAAATATGAGAATATTTTATGTTCTACTGATTTCTTCCTGGTTAGTAGAATCCTAAAACAAATCATCCATTTTCTCTTTTCCTTCTTTGTAACATGCCCATAGGAATATACGTAATGATAAAAACAAAAATAGCAATGATTTCGAGATTAATATAATACATGATTCCACTGCCCAAAAATGATAATATTGTTTTTGAATCGGTTGGGCTCGCTAAATAGAAAAAGTTTGTGTCAAGCTGCTGATTCAAGAAAAAAACTGGTACGGCAATTATGTTCACACATACATAACTATATAAAATGGCTTTCTTAGGAACTCTGTAGCCTTCAAAAAGAATAAAATACAAAACTGCCAATGGAATCGCTGAATGATGTAGGAAATATTTTATGAAACGGAAATGAGGAAAATGGTAACCAATCTCAGGTGTAACCATACTTAAAATAGGAGGAAAAATACCAATAAAAAATAACAAGTTAAACACTTTATCATTCCTTTTGAGGAATAAGAATAGTGCTAAAAAAGTACTAATGGAGCAAAGTTGGATTGGAAGATTACTAACGTCCCATTGCTTTGTCACAATTAACCATAAATGCAAGGAAACCTCACTAAGGAGCAGCATACTAAAAAGTACCCATTTAATTGTTTTTTTGTATGGCTGAAGTGTCTTTCTGTAATAAATTAAAGCGAAAAAAGTTATTAAGAATAAAATGAGTGTAACAATATGGGACAATGAAAACATTTCGAAATCACGTATTTCTGTAACAGAAAACATGATGTCTCACCTCTTAATATAAATTGAAGTGCTGTTTACTATCCATTGTATTCCATCACAAATGAACTAAGACGCTAGCAGACTAGTACTACTAAAAAATATTTCATGCAAAAAGAGAGCTAAGATTCATGCTCTCAACTCTCTCTTGTTCCTCTTATATATCTAGTTTCTTATCATTTCATCCTTTTCTCAGATACAGCCTCACAAATGATATTGTACATGGAATCGACCCCTTCTTCAGAAGCTTCAAAATGATAGGCATTTTCCCTTGTAATCCCAATACTTTCTGCTTCTTTAGCTGCATCAATATTTGCTCCCATGAAAATAAATTCCCAATTGTATTTTTCTTGTTGGTGTTTAATCAGTTCTTGTACTTTACTATTAGTAAATTCGCTACTCGCATTTTCCATTCCATCTGTTGTAATAACAAAAATTACTTTTCCCGGTCTTTCGTCATCACTTGTTTTTGTCAATCTATATCCAACATCAAGTATCGTCTTTCCTACTGCGTCCAATAATGCCGTTGTACCTCTAACGAAATACTCTTCTTCAGTTAACTTTGTTTTGTTCGCATGAATACCATTCCATAAAATCTCATATTGGTCATCAAAAAGCACGGTTGTCAGAAAAGTTTCCCCTTCTAGCTTACATTGTTTTTCAATAAATGCGTTAAATCCACCGATTGTATCACTTTCAAGTCCCGCCATTGATCCACTTCTGTCTAGTAAAAAAATAATTTCTGTCTTATTACGATTCATTCTCATCATCCTCCTGTGCCTTGATGTTATAATAGTAACGAAATTCATTCATGATTTGGTCGCCTGTGAAGCGACATTTCTAGGAGGGTAAAAGATTCAAATGCTTACTAAAGAGATTTTAAAAGAATTAAAGGAGTATATTGATAACCATTTACTTCCCTTCTCATCTCATGTTTTAGAAGAATACCAATATAGTCTCCAAGAAGAACGTATCGATCTTCACTCCGTGGAATTAGAAGATTTTATAAATAATAAACGTAAACCAACACTAAGCGAATGTCTGTTTCGATTTATTGACCAAAAAAATACTAGTGATCCAGTGATCTATAAAAAGGCGGGAATTGATAGAAAACACTTTTCAAAAATCCGCTCCAATCCAAACTATCTTCCAAAGAAAAATACCATTATTGCTCTAGCATTAGCGCTTGAACTAAACGAACTTGAATTTGAAGAACTATTAAGCACTGCCGGTTACTCCTTATCAGACAGTGATACGAGCGATTTAGTCATTCAGTTCTGTTTAGAGAAAAAAATATATGATATTGATTTAGTCAATCAAGCTTTGGAATACTACAGTCTAAAGCCGTTGAATGGAATACTTAAGTAAATAAGAAAGCCCTATTCAATTATCAGAATAGGGTTTTTAATTTAGCATACTCATTTTCTCCCATGTATCTTTTCCAACATTTCCATCTTCTACCAAGCCCTTTTCTTTTTGAAAAGCTTTTACAGCAGTTAATGTATTTACTCCAAAAATTCCATCTACTTTTACGTCTAATAATCGTTGGATTTTTTCAACATTAACGCCTCTAGAACCAAACTTCAATAATGGATAAGACACAATATCATATCGAGTTAGATTATTTACTTGAATGACCTTTATCAGCTTACTTGCATAATCAGGATCAGTTGCATAACCCGCTTCTTGAATGAATTGTGCTACTATTTTATAATCCTTTTCTCCAACTACCTTTTTATATTTATTACGATCCCAGCTAACCCCGTTTTGATATAAAATTGCTAAATCATAAAGTGAATCATACCAGGAAGGATATTTTTTAAATGCTGTATCAACGTAATATTTTTCTTTTTTAGCATTGTATTCGGCAGTTCTCATTGTGACGGACTCACCCAAATAAGAACCCTTTATACCAAACAAATTCTTTCCCTTTATAGCTAGTCTACTTTTCCCCCAATTTGATTCAAGAATAGCTTGCGCAAGGATGATTGATGCTAGAATATTAAATTCTTTTTGAATGCGCTGTGCATGTGGCAGAATATCATCAATAAAAGACATAATTCATTTTCCTCCTCCTAACTATTTTTTATATTTCATCATGTAAATAAGTAAGGTTGGAAGGAATCTCTTGAATGTCTTGTGACTTATTTATGAATTTTATTTTCATTATGTGATTTTTTCTTACTAGCCCCCCGAACATAGCAAACTTATAAAATACAAAAAAACTGATTTCCAAAAATAGAAATCAGCTTTTTTATTCAATCATTGTTGTCTTTTTCGTTTACGTAAGAACGCTGGGATATATGAAGATTCTTCTGGCTGTTCTATGTAACGATCATATTCTTGTTGTTCGCTACGAGTGACGCGTTGTGGTCTTTCGTATTCTTGCACACGTTCATTACGATTTGGTTGTTCATATTGATATCTGTCATATTCTTGAACTCGTTCGTTTCGGTTGATTGGTTCATATTCATAACGATCATATTCTTGTACTTGAACCCTTTCGCTACGGTTGATTGGTTCATATTGTGGACGTTGTTCCCTTTGATATGATCTAGATACTTCCTCCGCCCTAGGCTGAGGAGCAGTTTTGATTGGTGCATCCTTTTGCTCTGTAAACCCAGTGGCAATGACAGTTACGATAATTTCATCTTTTAAGTTCTCATCAATTACCGAGCCAAAGATCATATTTAATTCCTCGTGGGAAGCAGAAGCAACGATATCTGCTGCTTCTTGTACTTCAAACAGACTTAAATTGTGACCGCCAGTTATGTTCATGATTACACCATGTGCGCCATTGATCGATGTTTCCAGTAATGGACTATTGAGCGCTTTCTTAGCCGCTTCAATCGCACGACCGTCACCTTTTGCTATACCAATTCCCATTAAGGCTGTTCCTTTATGTGACATGACCGTTTTTACATCAGCAAAATCCAGATTGATTAATCCCGGTACAGCAATTAAATCGGAAATCCCTTGAACCCCTTGGCGAAGTACATTATCCGCTTCACGGAACGCTTCTAGCATTGGTGTCTTTTTATCTACTAGCTCTAATAAGCGATCGTTCGGAATGATAATAAGCGTATCCACCGCATCTCTAAGTGCTTTTATTCCACCCTCTGCGTTTGTTGCACGCTTCTTGCCTTCAAATTTAAACGGACGAGTGACAACCCCTATAGTTAGCGCACCAAGATTGCGGGCAATTTTCGCGATTGCTGGAGCAGCACCAGTGCCTGTCCCACCGCCCATACCAGCTGTTACGAATACCATATCTGCGCCTGCTAACACTTCTTCAATTTGATCTTTACTTTCTTCTACAGCTCTTTTTCCTATTTCCGGATTTGCACCTGCTCCTAACCCTCTAGTAAGCGAAGCACCAATTTGCATTGTGATACTGGCTTTTGATTGTTTAAGTGCTTGGGCATCTGTATTAAAGGCAATAAATTCTACGCCCTCAACTCCATCTTCTATCATTCGATTCACGGCGTTGTTTCCTCCACCGCCAACACCGATGACCTTTATTTTCGCTAATTGTTCTATATTTGCATCAAATTCAAACATGATTATTCCTCCTTGTCTTTCAAATCCCAATGGTTTACGCTAACCAAAGTTTGACCGAAGAACCCCTCATATGTATCGAACCTTTTATCTTTTTATATGTATTTTTGTAGAATAGGAGACTAGCTGACATATAACTAACTTTTTGATGATCTAATTTACCAAAACTTTTAAGTACATCAAATAAATAAGAGAATGGCTTAAAAAAGCTCATGTAGATTACGCTACTAGGAGTTCATTCAAAGTTACAAAGCAAGCTCCCTACTCTAGTAAGTACTCCCCCCTTATTATAAAGTTATTTTAAAGTGTTTAGTAGAATAATTGATATTTCATTTTGTGGTGTAATTGCATGAATTTCACGAGTATCATTACGTAAAGCAATTGAAACGATAATGTTTGATACAGATTTTTAATAATTAATAAACCTTTTTAATACTCCCCTTTATTTGAGTAATATCGGTGAATATTTCTATACCAACAAGTAAAAAAATGAATTACGTCTTTTTTCTTCGTTTCCACTTTTACAATTGATTAAACGGTGCAATTGGAGGTGTTAGGTGAATTTTTCTGTTTGGATAGATTTTTTCGATAACAGTTGATTGTAATAATCTTTTTATTTCCATTGCAGGTAAATCCATTGATACACCATTAAGGACAGTCTTATACGTATGTCTAATAGAATATGGAATTTGATGATCATCAAGTAATGTCTTCAGTTCCTTCTGAAATAATTCATGACTTTCCTCAACCTGTTTTGTTGCTTCTTCCAATGTTAACTGCTTTCCCTCGGCCTCAGCTTCCAAAACAGCAATCTTTGCTGGCTTTGTTTTAAATTCAATGATAATTGAAATGAACTGATTACTAGAAAGGTCAATCGACGGATCTACATAGAAAGAAGTACTCATCGTATCTTTAACCACCTTCTCTTCATTTATCAAACCATCCTTAAAAGGAGTACGATCATTCCAATTAAAAATGCTAGAAAGTATTGTTACAAATAAAATGCATCTTCTATAATACTTCTTCATAATGAAGACAACTCCTTTTAGCATGTAATGCAGCAATCTAATTAATATTTTTACCTTAATTTTTATTACCTGATAGATTCACTCTATCTCAACCAATTCCGACAATTTTATGACTTTTAACAATACTTCACAATGATTTCATTATTATTAAAACAACAGAAATAAAGCTTGTGCTAACCTAAAAAGACATTTAAAAACTTCTTCTGGATATAACCGGTCTTATACTAATGATTAATGTACACTAAATTACAAAAAATATAAGTCGCGAACTAGTTGTAATGAAACTGCGCCCTTCTTTTAAAGCAGATGGGAGTCATTCTATTCGTAATTAGAATTTACTTTTGGTATGATTTAACAATATTTTTAATTTATAGGAGTGATGAAATGAATTCTTTAAATGGAAAAACTGCAATCATTACAGGAGCAGGTAGAGGGATTGGCCGCGCTACTGCAATCGCGTTAGCTAAAGAAGGTGTTCATTTAGGATTGATTGGCTTAAACATGCCTAATCTTGAAAAGGTAGCTGCTGAACTTTCACAATATGATGTAAATGTTTCTGCCGCAGTTGCAGATGTAACCGATCTTGAGTCAGTTACTCATGCTGTTGAACATATCAAATCCGATCTTGGTTCAATTGATATTTTAATCAATAACGCAGGTGTTGCTAAATTTGGTGGGTTTCTTGAATTAACGCCTGAGGAGTGGGAAAAAATCATCCAAGTTAACTTAATGGGTGTATATAATGTAACAAGAGCAGTACTTCCAGGTATGATTGAGCATAAAACTGGTGATATTATCAATATCGCTTCATCTGCTGGTCAAAAAGGTGCTCCGGTTACAAGTGCATATAGTGCTTCTAAATTCGCTGTTTTAGGTCTTACAGAATCGCTTATGCTTGAAGTAAGAAAGCATAATATCCGTGTAACGGCTTTAACACCTAGTACGGTAGTAACAGATTTGGCAATTGATACAAATCTTGTTAAAGGTAATGAAGAAAACGTTATGCACCCTGAAGACTTAGCTGATTTAATCGTTTCAAGTTTAAAACTTAATCGTAGAGTTTTTGTAAAATCAGCTGGGCTTTGGTCAACAAATCCTTAAGCATCTATGGCCAATGAATCATGAATTTTTCAATTCATAGATAGGTGAAGTTAAACCAATTATAGTAAAAGATTGTAGGCGATTTGCTTATCTTGACAATAACTGGTAATATAAAGATATTAATTCGTGTGCAGAGCACACAAGGAGGCTTTTTTAAATGGAACATGGTAAAGTAAAATGGTTTAATGCAGAAAAAGGTTTTGGATTTATCGAGCGCGAAAACGGAGACGATGTATTCGTACATTTCTCAGCTATTCAAACTGATGGATTCAAATCTTTAGACGAAGGCCAAGCTGTAACTTTCGAAGTTGAGCAAGGTCAACGTGGCCCACAAGCTACAAACGTTCAAAAAGCATAATTGAACCAAAAATAGTCAGAACCTTTTTAGGTTCTGACTTTGTTTTTTATTTCAAACAATTTACCTCATCTATACTCCACAATTAACTAAGTTCTTTTCCACCATAATCATCTACTTCCCCCTTTTATTTAATGAACAAACGATTACCACGCTTAACAAATTTCCATAAACAAGACATACATTAATTACTGAAAAACTAATAAAGGTGTATCCACACTCCTAAAAGAATAAAATAAATAGAAAAATTATATTGGGGGAACAACTGATGAAAGAAATTGAAATTCAAGCATTAAAAAACGAACACCCTTTACTGAACAACCTCATTTCTCTGCAAGAAGTATTTTGGGTGAATCCGAATATTGAACAATTTCAAACTGCAATCAAAAAATCCCCTCTCACTCAAGAGGATGTAAAAGATGCAGAAGTTCGCTTACAAAGATTTGCGCCATATATAAAAAAAGCCTTCCCTGAAACAGAAAAATCAGATGGGATTATTGAGTCTCCATTAGTAAAAATTCCTTCAATGAAAAAATCGTTAGAAAGAACATACGATCAACAAATATTTGGAGAATTATTACTAAAATGTGATAGCCACCTTCCTATTTCAGGATCGATTAAAGCTAGAGGTGGCATTTATGAAGTACTCAAAACTGCTGAATCATTAGCCCTTCAACATGGCATGTTAACAATTGATGAAGATTATTCGATCTTACATAGTGATAAGTTTCGTCATTTCTTTTCACAATTTTCAATCGCAGTAGGCTCAACTGGAAATCTTGGACTTAGTATTGGCATCATTAGTGCACAATTAGGGTTCAAAGTGACAGTTCATATGTCAGCCGATGCGAAGCAATGGAAAAAAGACTTACTTAGAAGTAAACAGGTTGAAGTCATTGAATATGAGGCGGATTATAGTAAAGCCGTTGAAGAAGGTAGATTACAGGCAGCAAATAATCAAACATGTCACTTTATTGATGATGAAAATTCCCATGATCTCTTTTTAGGATATGCGGTAGCCGCTTCTCGTTTAAGTAAGCAATTAGAAGCTTTACAAGTCAAAGTAGATCAAGAACATCCTTTATTTGTTTACCTTCCATGCGGAGTCGGTGGTGGTCCTGGTGGAGTCGCATTCGGATTAAAATTAATGTTCCAAGACAATGTTCACTGTTTCTTTGCTGAACCGACTCATTCACCGTGTATGCTACTTGGTTTAATGACAGGTTTACATGATCAAATTTCGGTACAGGATGTCGGCATCGATAATATCACTGCCGCCGATGGACTTGCAGTTGGCAGAGCCTCTGGTTTTGTCGGTAAAACAATCGAACCATTCTTAAGTGGGAATTATACAGTGAGTGATGAACAATTATATTTATTACTAAAAGAACTTCTTGATACAGAAAATATCTTTTTAGAACCTTCTGCTCTTGCAGGTATGATTGGGCCAGTAAAATTATGTAACGAAAATACGGACTATATACTCAAGCATAATCTAACAGAAAAAATGCAGAATGCGACTCATATTATTTGGGGAACTGGTGGCAGTATGGTTCCTAAGGAAGAAATGGAATTATATATTCAAACAGGCTCAACATTAGCAAGTCGAAATTGATTAAATAGAAAAAATCTTTTGTAAAACATTATGAAACCAATATCTCTCGTCAATACTCATAAGAAGAATATGAATATTGGAGGAGGTATAAACAATATGAATTGGTACAATGGAACTTATATTTGTGGACACCCGGGGAAAATAAAGCTGGATGATCAATTAGTCTATAATGAATTTTATGTTGAAAAGATTTTTTTGAAAAAATGTTACGATTGTAGAAATGCAGAATTTGAGAATTATAAACAGAAAAAGAATGACTATTCAATGGAAATCTCAAATGAAATGGGCTTACCTGCTTTGATTGGTAGTGAAAAACAAGTAGCCTGGGCCACGACTTTACGTGTAGATTTTATTAAACAATTAGAAGACGAAGAAAAAGAACTACTTTTATACAAAAATATAATGAGTACAGGGACTTACAAAAACCAACCACGAATGGTATCAAAAATAGCATTTGCAGAGAAATTAATTAACGAATTAAAAGTGTCGATCAGATCAGAAAAAGAGGCAAAGACCTTTATTGATATGAGAGATAAATTAGGAAATGGTATCGTAAACGGTATTCTTCACAAGAATAATTTATTTCAATGGATTTGGAAAAACGCTGTATCTGAAGAAGTAACCGAATTTGCACTCTCATTAGAATTGTGTACTAGAGAAGACTTAACTTCATAAACAATCATCAAACACAAAAAGAGAAACCTATACTTAGGTTTCTCTTTTGCTATCCTTATAATTGATTCATCGTAACCGAAAACACATAACTTTGATAACGATCGCAACCTACATAATTGTAGCGCTTACCATCCTTAGCGAATGTCTTACCATCATCTTGAAACCCTAAATCATGCAAAACATCTAGAATTGAACCCTCTTCATAGTCTTTTCCTACTTCGAATTCGATACTCAAGTGCTCACCCTCAATTATGTTTTTTTAATTAGTTTGTATCAATTCGAAATAATCTATTCACTTTTTTATGAAGGAAATTCTTGTACAACCATCTATCGCTTGTTTACGAAATGATTTCAAGTTGTTTTGCACTCTCTGTTTACTCTTTATCTAAAAGTTTTTCAAGCCGCTCTATTCTCTTTTCAAGCTAATTTATTTTCTGATCTCGCTTTTGTGCATTCCCTTTTCGAATACCTTTAATTAGAAAATAGATTACTAATATGATAATGAGCAAAAATCCAATGATTTCAAATAATGTATTTAAATATTCTAATCCGACTTCTTGTTCCAATGTACTGCCCCCAAATTTCACAATGATGTAATGATATAATTTCAGTAGTTTATAATATAGTCAATTCCCATATATAAGGGAATTAAAAATAGAATAAAGTCAGCAATGTAGCCACTTTGTTTCAAAACAAATTTTTCAATACTTCTTAATAAAATAATGATTGCTATATTAATAAAAGCAAGTCCGCAGTAAAAATAATTTACTTCATCATTTGTATAAGTAAAAATGAAATAAGCAATTATCGGTATGACTAGAAATGCTTGCATAATTACAAAGCCTTTTAATCTCCCTTTTAGAAACTGTTTACATATTTTTTTAAGAAAACTCATGTGTTTCTCCTTAGAAGTTACTTGTTGTTTGTTCTTCCTACAATCTAACTATTAAATTGCTAGGTTATTCGTTAATTTATCAAAACTTAAATTTCTTCCTGATATATTTCTAATTTTATCGCCTTCAAATTCAAAGGAATTTTAAACTCTTGAAGGTTCTCTACATGATGAAAAAAATCGTCTAGATTCACAAAATCCATTGACCATTCTTCTATCGTAATATTTCTTAGTTCAACTGTAGGATTAAATAAAAATTCACAGTGGAGTTGTTCCATATGAGAATATTCGTCTTCATCATAAACTGTAAATTGACGGACAAAATCAAAATGAAAAAGTTCTTCTCCAGTAAAATCATATACTCCACATTGAACTAGAATTTCTTTTTCCTCTTCTCCCTCAACTGGTTCCTGACAGAAATTCTTAAATGTTTCCCAAACTTTTTTTATATCATTGGTATCTTCACCAATTCGGTCTTTAAAATAACTTTCAGCCTGTTTAAACGAAATCATACTAATCCTCCAATTTTTGCTGCGTCCTTAATAATCTTCAACTAAACACCTTCGTTAATTGTATCGTAAATGATAACGAAACTTACTTCAATCTTTATATTGGACTAATCACTTACCCCTCTTCCACTTAAGTCACTTTTAATCTTTAGCTACTATAAATGCCATGTCAAAATCTTAATCGGTACTAACAGAACCGCTCTCATCATATTTTTATAGAAGAAAAAAGTTTAAGGAGGTGTATAGTTGGTGCAAAAAGTGAAGGTTCGTTTACGTCCCCTTGTCAGTAAGATTAATTTACCGACTGTATTAAAAACAACTATACTTCCAGGTGAATCGATTGAAAGATTATTTATAGCAACCCAGGTTGGAGAGATCTTTTACATAGGAAATGGAGAGATCAGGACTTTTTTAGATATTCGTCCGCTTGTCTTGAAATTAGGTGCTGATGGCGGTTATGATGAACGCGGATTGTTAGGACTAGCGTTTCATCCCAAGTTTTATCAAAACGGTCTGTTTTATCTTCATTATTCGGTAGCCGGAACTCAAGGTCCAGGTGCTCTTCATAAAACGTTTAAACCTAATCCATGTGACCCAAAAACTTTAAACCTTAAATGGGAGAATAGAGAAACTCAATATGATCATATTGATACAGTTGAGGAATGGGTTTTACAATCAAATGCTCAGCCACAAAAAAGAAGAACCTTACTGAACTTAAGAAGGCCATTTTCTAATCATAATGGCTTTAATAGCTTAAATTTTTCACCTGAAACAGGGAGACTTGTTTTAACAAACGGAGATGGTGGTTCAGGCTTTGATCCATTTAACTTAAGCCAGGACAATCTCGAAATCGCAGGTAAAATCATTGAAATTGATGTAGAACAGAATACAAACATCAATTCCCCACCTTTAGTCACACGTTTTAATGAACTGCCCACATCAATCCAACAAACACTCTCTGTAATGGTCAAAGGGGTTCGCAATATACCAGGCATTTCATTTCAGAAGGTTTATCAGCAGTATATTAAATATGCGGGTAATGTTGGTCAGAATTTGGTTGAGTCAATTTATTCATTTGTTCAATATAAACCAATACCCGTTTCTCAAATTATTCAAGCTTCATCCATGAATTCTGAACTTAATGAAGAGGGTTTTATTAACTTTGGATGGCGAGGCTGGGAAGGTGCTTTACCTACTTCCTTTATCAGCCCATGCACAGATCAACCGAAAACAGATGAGAAAACAATTGCTTTTTACAATGAATCAGTATCACTTTCAAGTAACCGACTTCAGCCCTTAACTAGTTATTTTCATAAAGATTCAAGACCTGATAAATTTGAAGGAATTGCAATAACGGGAGTCCAGCCGTATATGGGAAATGGAATCCCAGGTTTAACTGGAAGCGTTGTGTTTACAGATTTAGCCCAGAAATCTCATGGGGTTTTAGCTTATACAAAAGTAAGACCTGATGGGAAACAAAATGATTATAGTGTGATTCAAACCGAATATGATTTTGGATCTCAATCATCATTTTATGTTAGTTTAGGTACAAATCTAAATCAAACCAGTTTATATTTAGGGGTCTATGGCTCAATGAAAGTAACTGATTATAACAAAGGAACTATTTTTGAAATCATTCAATGAATAAATTAAAATGACCACGGGCGTAATTCACTCCCGTGGTTTACTTATTTTCTATGTAATAAAATCTGTATCCCATTATCCCCACTACATTCCTAAGACTCAGGTGAATTAAAAAATTAGTTGATAAAAATCATTTTTATTCTATTAAAAATAATCAAACCTATTTCAACCCACAGCCAGCTATAAAGGAAAGCAAATAAAAAGATACCTCCTGTTGTAAAAATTGAAAAGGAATCAGAAACCCCTGGACCTAACACAGGAAAGTGAAAAACAAATAATAGACTCATAATGCCTAAAAATAATAGAATTGCACCAGTTGCAATAATACTTACTCTCTTCTTAAAAAAGTAAAAAGATGAACCAATCCCTAGTCCCAACACCCCTGTTGTAAAAGGAAATACCATTAGTTCCGTCGGTTGTAGGATACATAATAATAAAATGGTCAAAATATAACACTTTATCCCAGATGAAATGGAAAACATCGAACATAATAAAATAGAAGCAGTAGCAAGTGGACTTAAAAATAATCCAATCCCTGGTAAATAGGCACCTGCAGCCTGCAAAATTGCTGCAATACAAGCAAACATAGACACTATAATGAAATTCAAAGTACTTTTATGTTTTTGAAACATTTTTTGAATTAATCGAACCTCATTAGAAATATCTCTAAAAAAATACACATTTCCACCTCATTAAAAAAACACACATTTTGATATTCACTATTTATATGAGATGAATCCATTAGAAATACTTTATTCATCAATATACTTTAGAAAAGTTAATCTAAAAAAATTCTTCAACTCTTCTGTTTTCATATACTTGTGAAGTTTTTTATTGTACTAACAATCAGAATCGTTGTTGAAGAATACTAAAATACCATCTTTTTTGTCGTTTTTGACAAAGAAGATGGTATTAAAAAGAATCTACATCAGGATAACTTTTTGAAGATCAGTGACTACCAAAAGCTTCAAAAAAGTCATAAAATCCCGCAAAAAATCATCTAATAAATTTGAAAAAATCAAAAAGGTGTTAGGACATACATACTTTGTCCAATGCTTCTCCAAATATTATTAGCCGATTTTAGCTACTAATTGTGCTAACAATTGAATTGCTGCTTGAATAACAGCTTCAAGTTGCAGTTCAGTTTGTGTTACTACAATCCCATCTGCATTTTCAATCCAAACTGCTTGTGATTGTAATTGAAGGTTTTCTAAGGATTGAGCAACCCTTTGTAATTGACTAATTCTTGGATCATCCCCAAATAGAATAATCACAGCCTCAATAGCAGCTTGTAGTGATGCTTGTACTAATACTAAACCTTGAGCTTCAGTCTGAGTAACAGCAACGTTGTGTGAATCGCGAATTACTAATCTTTGAAATTCTGCTTGAGTATTTTCTAATCTATTAAAAGTTCTTTGTCTTTCCTCTACATTATTATTAAGTGAACGAATTGGATAGAGTGCCATGTAAATCACCTCCTTAATATTTAATATAACTTATTCAAAATATTAGAAAGTAGATTGGACAGGCAACCTAGTACAAATATGGAATTTAATAGTTTAGCAAATCACACGGTATTACTGGTGGTTATGTTATTAAGCAAATAACCCACGCATTAATTGAGCTATTACACTAGTAAAACTGTTCATTTTGGTTTAATTTTAATGTTTTTCTTTAAGAATTAAGTCAGTAAAACAGAACCTAGTTTCACCTGTATATGCATCCGCTGTCAGCTTCATTTCTCCTACAAGAAATTCTATAGGCATTTTAAAAATGGGACCATCAAAAACAAAAGAGTGGTACTCACCATTTTCGCCACAAGGGTCAACCTCATCAGGAAGTTCTTCAATAAATTGATCATTTATTTCTTTACCAGAAAATTCTTCTGGCAATCTTGTTAAATCCACACAAGTAATAATCGTTTTATAGCCTAGAGACAAAAATCGATTAAGTACATTTGTCGTACCTTCTCCCCACAATGGAAAGATTGGAATTATTTCTAATGGCTTAAGCATTTCCTCACGATACTTACGTACATCTTCAAGAAATAAATCTCCAAAAGCAACATGATCAATCCCTTGCTCTTTTAACTCTGTATTTACTTGAATCATGATCTCTTGATACGTTTCGTTAGAACAATTTTCTGGAATCCATATCTTTCGGAGAGGTAGTCCGATTGATTTTGCCTGAGCTTCTAATAACTCGACCCTAACCCCATGAATACTCGTCCGATTAAACCCCTCTGTTACAGAAGCAATAAGCACAACTACTTCATACTCATCAGAGTGCAAAAGATCATGCAATGCCAATGTTGAATCTTTACCACTAAAAGATACTGCTACTTTTTTCTTAACGATGGTGATTTCCTCCTTTTTAGATATTCCTGCTATGGAAGACCTTTTCTGTTTAAATAACGTCTTGCATTAACTTAAAAATAATTGTTTAAATTGGTAATCCTTTACATATTTATCAAAAACCATTCATTCTTTTCTCATAATACATACTGCCATCCACTGTTTTTAAGCTTAAACTAAATCCCTTAGATGATAAATCTTCACCTGAATAACTATGTATCAATTTATTAAAAGTTTTTATCATACATCTTACTTTTCCTTTCAAATGAATTATATGATTAAA
The DNA here is from genome assembly GCF_002128405.1 of Gottfriedia solisilvae. Lineage (GTDB taxonomy): Bacteria > Bacillota > Bacilli > Bacillales > Bacillaceae_G > Gottfriedia > Gottfriedia solisilvae. Next base: position 156,445 of record NZ_NETJ01000002.1, on the reverse strand, counting down.
TTCTTTGAATTTAGAAAAAGTCCTTGTACAACTTTACTGCCGTATGATTGATATCTTAGATAATGGAAAACAGGAAGCTCATAAATACGGTGAAGTGATGCGGCACGTGATCGTTCATGAAATCCACCATATTGGTCAATTATCTATATGGTCACGAGAAATTGGAAAAAAGCCAGTTACTGCAAACTTGATTGGTAGGGGTTTATTTCATATTTAATGGCCGAAGGATGGTTGTGGTTTTCTTTTGCTCTAAAATAACATTTAACATTAAAACAAAGATCCTTTCTTTTTTAGAAGGATCTTTGTTTTTCTTATTCAACTAAAGCAGGAGTAAGGATAAAACCTTGTTTCATTATCAATGTTTCTTTAAGAAATTTAACATTTTGTTTAAAGCTTTTTGGTATGATTGTTCATTGAAATTTATAGAGTATGGGTCACTAAATCCGTGTTGGCCAAAGTATTTATATATTTCTATATTCTTTATTTGTAAATTTGAAATTAACTCATCCAAACTAAAGGATTCCTCCTCTTGAGGAAAGAATAAAATTGTAGGGCACCGTGGCACTAATTGTATGTAATTCCTAATTCTCGAACCATAGTATCCAACAACCCCATCGAGACACTCTTCTTCACTACACAACCAAGCAACAGTTGCCCCAACACTAAATCCAATAATATATATTTTCTGGTATTTATTTTTAACATCATATAATAAATTCTTTATTTTACGAGTAGCATCAGAGAATCCTACATTTTCCATAAAATTGAGATAAGCAATCTCCTCTTCAGAATAATCAAATGCTTGTTCTCGTTCTAATAAGTTCGGACAGATCACATCAAAACCCTGTTGTGATAATAGATCACAAAAATTCTTTATATGTTGATTAATACCATAAATTTCGTGTATCAAAATAATCAATTTATCTGATTTTTTTATTATCTGCATTTTGATCCCCCTAAAATGTGATTCTACAATTATATAAATGTAATTATATCATTTGTCATTAAACTGATGAACGAACCAGTCAAACTACTAATGAACTATGATTTTCTCAATAAAAAAATCGACTAAACAGTCGATTTTGGTGTACAACTAACGCTTGCGTTGTTCAATAAACTCAGACATCGATAAACGAGATTAAACGGGTACTAGCTAATTCTGTTCAATCTCGTTTTTAAATGGGACTACTTGTTCCTTTGCAAATTTACGAGCTGCTATCACGCATATTACTACGACGATATTCACGGCCACAAGTAACCAACCAACTTTCTCGTGCAAAATCAAAGAGGCAAGCAATAGTCCAAAAAAAGGTTGGAGAAGCTGCAGCTGTCCAACCGCCGCTATGCCTCCCTGCGCAAGACCTCGATACCAGAACACAAAGCCAATGAGCATGCTGAATAAAGATACATAAGCAAGACTGAAGAGAGCAGGACGGCCAATGTCCTCCCACGAGCTCGGAGCTAAGTAGTACGAAAGTGGAAGCATAAGGGGAAGAGACAGAACGAGAGCCCAAGAGATCACCTGCCAGTTCCCTAGACGACGTGATAGTCTAGCACCTTCTGCATAACCGAGACCACATACGATGATGGATGCCAGCATGAAAGCATCACCGATTGGTGAAGTTTCCCCTCCGTGGATTAGGGCAAATCCTGTCACCAAGAAGCTACCTATTGCTGAAAAGATCCAAAAGGGTGGTCGGTGGCGTTCACCACCCCGAAGTACACCAAAAATTGCCGTCGAGAGTGGAAGTAGCCCAATGAAGATAATAGCATGTGCGGACGTGACATACTGAAGGGCCAACGCTGTCAGTAGCGGGAAACCAATCACAACCCCGAACGCCACTACCAATAGTGGAACAATGTCGCTTCTGACAGGTCGTTTCACCTTGAAGATTAGAAGGAGAGCTCCTGCCAATACCCCAGCTATTGCAGCACGACAGACTGTTAAAAACAACGGATCAAAATCAGCAACAGCCAAGCGCGTTGCAGGTAGCGAACCACTGAATATGAGTACTCCAAGGAAACCATTAATCCAGCCTTTAGTTACTTTATTCATAGCAATCACTCCAAACCATGTCTATTCAAACCCCTATATGAATTAAACGACTATTAACTGGATTTGATAAATAAGAACTCTGTTTTGACATATTAATAGTACTCACATTGCGAAAACAATGGAAATTAACAATTAAATTCTAATCATATTCCACGACCCTCAATTTTCATAATATGATAATCCTTGAACTTAAATGATAATTCCTTCAATGAGTCATGATTGAAATTAGTTTCAATTTAACTCTTGTTCAACTATCGCTTGCATTAGTTGAACAAGAGTTAAATAAAGGTATATTTTCATTGAAAAAGAAAGTACATTTAATTGAATATTAATCAAGTAATTTAAGATACTAAAAGAGATTGCTACAATGTTTGATTCGAGGTGATATATGAATAACGTAGTACAAGATTTAACCAAAGGCCTGAATAAAAATATAAAAAAGATAAAAGAAGCATTACATGAGTCACCTGAATTATTTGTAAGGCAGATTCAATTGGACCAAAATGGAGACAACATAGGTGCATTATTGTATATAGAAGGAATTGTTAATACGGAGCTAATTCGGCAAAGTATTATTGAACCATTACATAGTGTCCGAATCAAGGATAAAGATACATTTATGAATACGTTAGCCTGTTATTATATTCGTTCAGAAAATGTTGAGGTGGTAACATCGATTTCATCTTCTGTTGAGGGGATTATTAGTGGTAAAACACTTGTTTTAATTGATGGATTTGAAAGTGGCATACTTGTTGATACAGCTGAATGGCAACAACGTTCAGTTGAACAAAGTATAAGACAACGTAATATTCAAGGACCGTTGATTGCTTTCTCAGAACAAATGAAAGTGAACTTAAATTTACTTCGTAATTTAATTCAATCTTCTACATTTATGGTAGAAAAGAAGAAAATCGGAAGGGTCGCTAAAACAGATTTAGCGATTGTTTATTTAACTGATCGAGTTGATCAAATTGCTTTGAAAGAAGTTCAAAATAGAATTGATTCATTACAAGTTGATTATGTACTTGAGTCAAGAATAGTTGAAATAGCAATTGAAGGAACACAGAAAACATTTTTTCCGCTGTCATTTATTACAGAGTTGCCAGATGCTGTAGCTTCCGCATTGTATGAAGGAAGAATTGCTATTTTGGTGAACGGTACCCCAACTGCAACAATTGTGCCTAATTTATTCGTTCAATACTTTCAGCAGCCAAGTGACTATTATCTTAAACAATTAAAGTTAAGCGTTCGCCTTATTACAATATTAAGTTTCCTAATAACAATCTTATTACCTGGATTTTATCTTGCATTTGCAAAATTTCATGACAATTTGGTATCAAAAGAGATACATAAAAAGTTTTTTGAAGAAACAATTACTATTTTACCTTTGTGGGCTGAAGTATTTTTGCTTACCTTTTTGTTACAAATATTAGGACTTGGTTCATATAAAATTTCAAGGGAAATGATGCTAGTTGTTTCATTAATTTCTACAATTACAATCGGTACAACAGCAGTAGATGCAAAGCTAGTACACCCCCTTAGTCTCATCATAGCGGGGGTAGTTTACCTTACTAGCACTATGCTTACAACAGGGACATTACCGAGTTCCCTTCAACCTATCCGCTATATTTTTCTTTTTATAGGAAATTTTTTCGGTTTCACTGGTATGGGTATTGGGTTGTTACTATTGATTATACATATGTCTCGTTTACGTTCAGTAGGAGTTCCCTATCTAGCACCGCTCATCCCTTTTAATTTCAAAGAATTTAAAGATGTTTTTTATAGGGGAGATTTACGTAAATTAATAAATAGTCCACACAAATATCCACATGATGATAAGAATAAAAATAATTAGACAAGAAAAAACAAGTTGTTCGATGCAACTTTACCTTTAATTTAAAAAATTTATAAAATAAATTAATAAAAAAAATGAAGTATAAAGGATCTTTAAGGGTCCTCTATACTTTATTTTTCTTATACAACTACCGTATTCGATAGTTATAACTTGATTATATTCTTTCTAACTGCCACTTGATGATTTCATTTTGATATTTACTACTTTTTCCTAGAAGAATGTATACAGTTTCAATTGAAAGAAAAAAATAAGTGTGTAAACTTTTATTCGAGGAGAATTTATGAAATTTGAGCAAATGGAATATATCGTGAGTGTTGCGAACGAGAAATCTATGAATAAGGCTGCAGAAAAATTACATATTACAAGTTCAGGAATTAGTCAATCTATCTCCCAACTAGAGAATGAATTAGGAATAACTATTTTTAACCGTTCGAAAAAAGGAACAGTTCCTACAGAAGAAGGGAAGATTGTCATTAAAAGAGCTAGTGAAGTCTTGCAAATTATTTCTAAATTAAATGAAGAGCTGTTTGATTATAAAAATACTAAAAATATTCATTTAAAAGTTGTAGCTGCCCCTACTTTCGCTTCTGTACTTCAACAAGCATTGAATAGAATCCATGTGGAACATCCTAACGTAACAATTGAAATTGAGGAAAAAGCTCCACCTCTAATCATGGAAACGATTAGACACACTGAATATGATTTTTGTTTTTTTCCTCAAGATTTAGAGGTACTAGAGAGTGAAAAAAATATTAACTATGATTTAATTCGAACTGATCGTGTTCATGTTATTGTAGGAATACACTCCCCTCTATTTCATTTTGACTACGTAACACAATCTGATGTATTAAATATGGACACAGGGTGCTATTCAATCTATTCTGATTATTATTATTCTAAGTTAATTAAAAAGAATAATAATAAAATCAAGATAACTACAAACAGTATAAATATCCTTACAGAGGCTGTTAAAGAACAGAATCTATTTGTATATTCTCATGAGTCAGGAGCCAAATTACATCCGGATATTCTCAGTGGAATTATTAAATCTATACCTTACAAAGAAAATGATGATTACGTTTATAAAGATTTGTGGGTAATCTATCCAAAAAACAAAAACCTTACTAATATAAGCAAAAAATTTATTGAAATTGTTAAAGAAATAGCCACTCAATGATGGTGGCTATTAATGATTCCTTATTAGTCTACTATGTTCCATAATTTTCCGAATAAAACTCTGTGTTAGCAACGATGAATCGCAAAAAACTAGATTCACAACAGTGAATGAAAATAGGACTAACGCATGTGTTAGTTTAATATGGATTAAATATTAAAATTTATCTATTATGTTCATTATCTTCTTTAATAAGTCTATTGAATCGAATATGTTGTTCTCTATTTCTAAACTATGATTAGCTCCTTCAATTAAATTTAGATTTAATATATTATTACCTTTTAAGACTTCAAACCTCTTTTTGTTATACCACTGATCACAGTCACCAATGATACAAAGTCCTTTTTGATGTGCATTTTTTAATGCATGATAAACATCGTCTCTTTGTAATAATGGAGTTAACCAATATGCTTCTGCAGAATGAAATTTAGGATTATCTAAAAGATAAGTCATTGCAATAGTTCCAATCGATTTAGCTATAATTTTAAAATGTTCGTATTTATATTCAGAGATGATTGATTCAATTACAGATAGAACATCATTTGTAAAATCAACTTCATTTAATGCAGATAATTCCTCTTGAAAATACCTTTAGTTCACATGCAGAACATCAATATCCTTTTTTATCAAAATCTGTATAGTATAACGAAGCAATGGAGACTCCGTTGTATACCCAGTGCCAGGTAAAATAATGGCTAAACAATTTGATTTTTCATCATGTTTATAAAAAGTATATGGAATGTTCTTATTACTCGATGTAATAAGATCGCCACTAATCTTCAATTAACTTTCCTCCTGAATAGTTTAAAATATATAATTCCATATCATCAAACATTATCCTTTTTTGAACCCTTCTTAAAAAAATCATTAGTAAATCAAAAAAAGAATCTCTTATCTAAGAAGATTCTTTCGATGTGTAATATATTGATACCTTTAGAAACGTTGAAAAAAGTTTATTAACTAACGCATTCTTACTTGAACAAGAAATTCTTCTATTTCAATAATTTACTTAAATTTAAGATTATCTATTATTAACTTCATAAGCTGTTCTAATACCAGCTTCAATCGCACCTTGTATCCAACCGGGAGTAGTAGATGAGTGTGATCCTGCGAAATGAATTCTACCTTCCGGTATACCTATATATTGACCTAATTCTTTTAATTGGTCAGGTTTAAACATCACAAATGCCCCTCCGAAATAAGGAAATTCCGACCAATTATGTGAGAATCCTATTAAAAACTCCGAAAATACTTGATTACCAAATATATAAGAAAGATCATTCAAAGCAATTTTTATTCGCTCATGTTGTGTCATATTATCCCAGATGCTTGAATCGTCTTCCCATGTGTAGCTAGCTAGCATAATTCCTGTACTGTTCGTTCCACCGGCACTATGACTAGGAAAATATGCAAATTTGATTGGAAGATCAGTAGTTAATTTCCCACCAAATATCCCATATTTTTCCCAAAACCTTGTTTTAAATTGTAGACCTATTTTGGTTGAATTAGCATAATGTATCTTTCTAATTACTTTTCTCTTTTCATATGATACGGATTCAAAGGGAAGTAAATCTACAAAATTCAGCAATGTATATGGAATTGTAGAAATAACAAAATCGCTAGTCAGTTGATGCTCGGTATTTAATATTTGATTTTCCGTATATATTGTTACGTTTGTTTCTTGTTGTATGATTTTTTTAACTCTTTGATTCGAAATAATATCATCTTTAAGCTGTGGTAAAAATCCATTAATAAGATGGTCTGTTCCCCCTGTAATTTCATAAAATTTAAGGTCCTTTGTTAAGAGTACCAAAACTTCTCTTAATATGGCAGTAAATGCAAGTTCACTAAATCCTTCTAATCCAACCATCGTTTCAATCATATCGATTGCTTCTGGTGATAAGGATACACTAACAGGGTTATATTTTAAGAAGTTAGCCATTGAATAATGATCATACAAATTTATAACTATTTCCCAATTTTTATCAGGATCTTGATTAATAAAATCAATTACAGGTCCAATTGCTAATAATAGTAATTCAGTTGCAGTTTTCCCTTGTTCACTTGGGTAAACTTTAAAGTTTAGTTGATCTGGATTTGCTTTATAATTGGTTTGATTTGTTAATACATTATTAATAAAAATTAAATCATTTGGTGTACTATTAATAAATTCATTCACTTGAAGATTGAATTTTTTTATATACTCTAAAACTAGATGATGAATTGAAGGTATACGCATTGCACCTAGATCTATATATTGATTATTAATAAAAGGTTCCCTTTTTGTGTAAATTCTTCCACCAATTCTGTTATTAGCTTCTATAATCGTAACTCGATGTCCAGCTTCTTTTAATAGTGAAGCTGCAACTAAACCGGATATACCTGCACCTATAACGGTTACATCCTTCGGTGAATTTGTTTTTTGTAATCCATTATGAATAATGTGAATCATTTGCTCCATAGAAAGCAGTAATTTTTGAATCATAAATATCACCTCAACTGCAATATATAAATATCCATTACATATTATTCATTTACAAGTTAAAGTAGAATTTCAAAAAATTTATTCTTCTGATAAAAAACTTATATAACTAACCTGACATTTAGTCGAACAAGGAAATCTATAAGATTTTCTAGAATATTAAAAGTCAGTCCATTAAATCGTTTTGTGAGACTTTATACAAAAGTTGATAGGAGTGAATTCGAATGAGTATTGAAAATCAGAAAATATATCCAAAATGTCAGACTATTACCAGGTCAGTAGAGGTTGGCGGACTTACGAAATCACAGCTTATTATGAAATTACAGGAAAATTCTATCTTGTTGAATGAGTATGGAGAACTGTTATTAGCTAATGAAAAATTTACGACTTCTGATACAAAGTACAGCCTTGAAACCGTAGAACTAACCGTTAGCAACCTCGGCTTTTTTTTTGGTGCTACGACTGCTCAGATTTTTAAAAGAGCTAGTGAACTCGGTTTGGGATTGTGTCCACCTGAGCTTGGACCGTACTTAAGACTCGAATATCTTGATCAGCCAGAAGGTAATTTTGGAAGTTCTATGCAGCATCAAGCTCCATCAGGTTCGATTACAATAGCTTCCGAAGTACTTACTGAAGATGAGGATTTTCCGAAAGGCTTTTATCTTAGACGAATAAACGGTGAATTGTGGCTCCGCGGTTACCGCGCTGATCATCTACATGTTTGGAATCCTGGTGATCATTTTATCTTTTGTCAAACAAACTGAAGTGATGATTTATTAGAGCAAAACTACTTTTACTAAAATAAGAAAAAGACTGCCAATGTGTTGCAGTCCGCGAGAAGATTATACTTGTCTGCTAAATGAAATACTGAGATTCTTTAATGTATATACCCTAGCTGTAAAAATATATAGTTCATTATAGTTCCGTTCTATGTACTCACTAATAATATTTATCCCTTTTACAAAATTGTCTACTAATAAATAAGTGTATTTTTCATCCCAAGTAAATCGATTAATTCTGATCAGTTCATCTGCTAGTACTTGAAACCTAAACTCCTCGATTAGTAGTTTTATTTGATATATTTTATCTGTATTTTTAATAAAGTTGTTTTTACTAGTTTCATGACTTTTATGAATAAATTTTATAAAGCCATTTATACTGTCAGCTAACATATTTGCTTTTTGCATCTCAAATTTCATTTCCCCATCCCCTAAAGTAGAAAAATAATACAGTATTAAGAATATTGTATGTTTTGAGACGCTATCATAATACAAACAATTCAATTAATCTTGTATTTTGTTGCTTAGAATCATTGATGGTTTTTTCATTCATTTGGTAGTTTTTCAAGAAATTACATTCCTTTTCAATACCTTTTGCAAAGTACGGATGACGAAAGAATAAAGCACATAATACTACTAGACAAAGGAAAATTATTATAATCATTATAATTTTCCCCAATACTTTTACTAGAAAAATATGGTATATATACCCCGATATGATCTCCTCCATTTGCAAAAGTGACCGTAGCCAACTTTAAAGCATCAGGATTTACGACTTTCTTTAACCAAGCAAAACGATTGTTTGAAACAACTGCATCATCATCTTTATCGTCTAATTTTAGTTCACCATCTGTTGCACGAAGTCTTTACTAATTTTCTATAAAAATTACTTCACCGCTATTTTGTACAATAAAAAAATAGACTACCAGTGTAGACTATTCTTCTTCAACAATATGTATTAAAATTTATCAATTGAATTTGATTCACTTTTAGAGCGAAAATAAATTGCAAAGGAAATAATTAATATCGATACTAATCCAACTGCTCCATATATAAATCCAGCTAATGTTACAGCCATTCCTTCAAAGCCTCCGATCGTGCCAAATCCTAAAAAAAACATTATTGTACCAATAACTAATAATGAAAATGAGATAAATAAAGCAATTATTTTTTTATTTTTAGTAAGTGCCAGAAGAAATACTACCATTAAGACTACTATAATAACAAATTGATGATCCGTTAGAGTATACAAGTGCATTTTCCTCCCTTGGTAGATGGTTCCATTTGCATAAAATATATTAAGTAAGCTTAAATTATTTGCCAATTTTTAAAAAATTATTTTAGTTAATACTATTTTTGCTCTTTCCTCGGGATATACTTAGCTATTTTGTAAATAATATGATTGTACTTAATAAAATTAAGGAGGGCTTTTATGCCACAGAATCAAAAAGGGAAAGCAAATTTGGGTTCTAATACGACATCAAATGTTGCTGGAACTGATCCTCAAAAAGTAAAACAAGAAATTCAAAATGACGTTAGCCACGGACAAGGAGCAATGACTTCTCGAGAGGCAGGAGCAATGCGCGATTAAAAAACCACTTTTTGTGGTTTTTTCTTTTTCATTACTTTTGACATTTTACCATCATAAATTTAAAAGGAGGTTTATTTTCCATATTCTTATGAGGCTCTACAATTTCCGAAGACTCTATTAGTCCATAATTTCCAAATTCTTTTTTAATCGAGTCAATATCATAGAAAAACATTTTGACCCCTTCCATAATCTCGAAATAGTCTTCATCTAGTTTCTTGCCCTTTCCAAACATTGGGGCATCTTTTGAAATTGTCGTAATAATCATATATCCGTCTGGCTTTAACTGATTATAGCAATCTTTAATAAACTTTTCTCTCTCACTTTTATTCAATAAGTGAATTAGTGCATAACAAAATATACCATCATAAAGCTTGTCTTCAAAAGGCATATCAGTTACTGAACCATGAAAAATATTAATATCAAGCCCATTATCTCTAGCTAGAGCAATCGCTGTTTTTGAAATCTCAATTCCTGTAACATCTATTCCGTTATCTATAAAAACCTTAGCGTTTCTACCATATCCAAAACCAGGTACTAATATATCCTTAACATTCTTCTCAAGGAAGAAGTCCTTCGTCAAAATTGCTGAGTCTGAAGGTTCAAATCCCCACATCATTTGATTTTCTATAAAACTTTCTTCCCAGAATTCTGTCATTCTTTATCTCCTTTTTACCTTAAGTATACATTCTCTACTTCGAATTTAATTCCAATTTTGTATTAGATTATACCAAATCATTCTACTATTAGCTCTTATATTACCTTTTCTAATTAAATTACTGCTTATAGTTAAATAGGAGCCGATTTTTCTCGGCCCCCACGTTCATTAACTTGGAAATTTAATTTAAATCAATCCACTAATTACCTATGTTGATCTACAAGAATCGGATTACCATCTGGATCTTCAATTATGAAACTTGCGGGTCCTTCACTTGATTCATCTGCTTCCGATTGAAATTTAATTCCTGTTGCTTTCAGCTGCTTTTGAAGGTCTCGAATGTCAGTAAACGAATCAAGATTTTTTCCATTTTCATTCCATCCTGGATTAAACGTAAGAATGTTCTTCTCAAACATTCCTTGGAATAAACCAATTATGCAATTATCATTTTTCATAATGAGCCAATTTTGGGTTATATCTCCACCCAAGACTTGAAATCCTAGATTTTCGTAGAATGATTTTGATTTGTTAATGTCTTTAACAGTTAAACTGACAGAAAATGCCCCTAGTTTCATATTTCCTCCTAATAAACAATTAATAATATTGAAAGTCTAGCAACTCCTAAAACACTTTCGTACTAAATACTTATATTAATCAAGAAATAATTCTCTTTAATAGCATGAAATAACTTTTTATTCAAAGATCGCTAAAATAGGTTAACCAATGCGAACTGGTTATTTATGTAACAAATGCAAATGAATTAAAAATGAATTTCTCTAATTCCATTAACTATTAATATTAAAAAGGCTATCAAAGTCTACTTTTTTTCAACTAACTCTGGCTCATTTTTTTCTTCAGACCAATTCTGAATTCCATCGTCCTCATCCAATTCGATGATTACATCCGTTACGCCTTTTTCATTCATAATTTTCTCTTCTAATCGATCTTTTATATCATCAGCCTCAGCAACTGTTAAATTAGGATCAAGTTCTATTTCCAATTCAACATGTAGATCTTCGCCTTCTTTTAAAACTGTAAGAGCCTGAATATCCTTTACATCAGGATCATTCATTACCATCTCACCAATTTTGATTTCCATTTCTTCGTCAGCTTCTCCGATGACCCCGGCAGCATTATCAAGAAAAACTTTCCCCACAACAATAAACATCAAAATACCTATGATGACAGAAGCAATTCCTTCAGCTTCATGAAATGGTGAATAATGAGCAACAATTACTGCTATCATGGCTAATAATCCCCCAAGAGTAGCAACTGCATCCTCTAAGAAAACTAATCTTGTAGCCGGTTTTGCTTTTCCCAAATTGGAAATTGCTTGTGTTACAACTCCAAAACCACTTGAATTTATTCCCAGTTCATGGCTGATTTCCTTCATTGCTTTATAAAGTACAAATGATTCAAGCAATACGGAAATTCCTAAAATAACTAGACTTATAATAAACCCTGACGGGTGAGTAGGTTTTATTATATGATGAATCCCTTCAACGATTGTTTCATACGCCATAATCCCTACTATTAAGACAGCACCCAGCAAAACTAAATTAACAAGTCTACCAAATCCATTTGGAAACCGATCCGTTGGTGACTTTTTACTTAAAGCAGAACCAGTAAATACAAAAAGCTGATTGGCAGTATCGGCAGCACTATGCATCATCTCAGCAAATAAAGCTACACTCCCTGTCAGCGCAAACCCAATCCCTTTTAAAATGGCTATTATTGTATTAACAATAGCTGCCAATAAAGCAGATTTATTCCCTTTTTTTAATAATAGTAGAAACTCCTTCATACATTATCCTCTTTTCGATTATTTTTTATGTTATTTATTGTTACTTTTATCTCAATGATTAAAATGTATTATTTTATTTACTATTTACTTTTTTAACTATCTTTTCCATAAAAATAATAAAAATAAGCAGCTATAGGCTGCTATCAAATCAATTAGATTTTCTTCTACTTAAATGAAACCTCATTTTCCTGTTTATGCTTTCTTGAATTTATGATATGAACAAGTTTAATTGGTAAATACCCCAATGCCCCTCCAAAAGTATTCAATATTAAGTCATCAATATCAAAACTCCCTAAATTACATATAAATTGAAAAGCTTCATATGTGAAACTAAAACTAAAAACTGCGATTAGAAGCATTTTAAAATTCATAAACTTTTTTAACAAGAAAGGGAGTATTAAACCAAAAGGAATAAAGCCAATGATATTTCCTCCTAAGTTCATTATCCGAATATTTAAGTTTATATCTGCTATAAACAAATAATATATTATCGTTTTAAATGGAATAAAATTATAAGCATGCCAACTCTCATCCTTAAAATGGCTGAAAACTTCTGATGGAACACCGTATTTAAATAAGATCTGATTTGTAATTACTATTAGATAAATACAAAATACTAAAGTTAAGACAATTTTCACAAAATATTTCAATGCATTACGACTCCTAATAGATTAATCATTTATCTAATATAACATAATTTTCCAGTTAATATTGAACTATTATACGAGTTTTCAAACAAAAAAGACTGCAAAAGCAGTCCATAGTTTGTTTTCGATATTCTAATTTCCCTGCACCTTCAATTATTTCTCTTTTTTATAAAAACGTTCACCTGTATCAGGATTATAATATACTCTTGTTTTTTCGCCCGATACAGGGTCGATGTTTATTTCTTCTGTCGATTGGAATCCGTCTGGAATTTTTGACCCATGATTATGTTTAAACCGTTTGTCATAGATAAAATATCCAAGCAATATGCAAATGACAATGATGAGAACTTGTAAGACATAATAGCCTATGACCAATTCCATTATAATTTCTCCACAACGACAGCTGTTCCATATGCTACAATTTCACTCATGTTTGTACCAATTTCTCCAGAGTCATATCGCATCATGATAATTGCATTTGCGCCCATTTCATTCGCATTTTTAATCATACGATCCAAGGCTTCTTTTCTCGAGTCTTCTAGCATAGCAGTATATTGTTTGATTTCTCCTCCTACTAGCGATTTTAGCCCTGCCATAATATCCCCACCGAGACCTCTACTTCTAACAATTAGACCAAAGGCAGGTCCTTTTACCTCAAAAACTTTATAGCCTTCAATTTTTTCTGTGGTCACTACCAACATATTAATCTCCTCCTTTTTTAGCATTGATAAACCTAAAGCCTCGTCCTTTACCCAAGTGTTATTTTTTATATTAAATTTAAAATATATACCTTATTTGGTAGCTTAAAAATAAGTGACTTAGCCGAGTAAGAAACAATTTTATAGGTTTTCTATTTTTAATATTTCCTTAAGTTTCTGTGCATCTACATCTTCAAATTTGCCATACTTATGATTAAGAATATCTACTAGAATTACCTGACTGTCCTCAATCCACACTTTATAATTATTTATTAATTCCGACTGGCCCTCTTTTTCGTGCTTTATAGTATAGTCCGCATCACGATCTGGCCATTTATCATCAGGTAGATTGGCATCATTCAATAATTTTTTTAATCTATTAAACTCATCCTCATTGTTAATTTCTTTTGTAGTTACATTACTTTGAGTTTCATCGAATATCCTGAAACTTTCTTTATTTTGATTTATTGAACAAGCCGATAAGGAAACGATTATAGATAGGACAATGATCGCTTTAATGAATTTAGTCATATACTGCACCCTTTCTATCTTAAAGAAATAAACACATCCTCTATTACAATTCTTCATGTCAATTTATTTCTCCTTGTTAATTAAGCCATTAACATAAATAAGAAAAGAATGCTGAAGCAGTCCCATGTACAAGATCAGTCAAAATAACAAGTATCATTTATTAAGTCATTTTAAATGTCTACTATTTTGTATTCATATTCCATAAGAGTCACCACGAATAAATTATACAATTTATTCATAAAAGATGTTTAGTTCATATTCAAATAATTAGCAGTAGGCATTATAAAAAGATTGCTATGTAATGCACTACCCCATTCCCTCAATAAATCAGTTTTTCTAATCTAATACATAAGAAAGATTCATTTTACTAATAGTACCTCGAGTCATATGATAGAACTATCAAAGGAGTTTGAAAGGGGATATTCAAATGAAGGAAATTCGTGTTTATCATGTGGATGCTTTTACATCAGAGAAGTTTGGTGGGAATACTGCTGGGGTGATTTTAGACGCTGAAAAACTTTCAGCGTCTGAGATGCAAAATATTGCGAAAGAATTAAATTTACCCGAATCTGTATTTTTATTACCATCAACGGATGTAGCTGCTGATTATAAAGTGAGATATTTTACACCTGCCGAGGAAATTAACTTTTGTGGTCATGCTACGGTAGGGTTAACTTGGTTACTTGCAACTGAAATGGGTTTAGCAGATGAAAAAGATGGTATCGTTCTAGAAACAAATGTCGGACATATCCCTGTTATTTGGCATAAAGAAAATGGAAAAATAAAGACTGTTGAAATGACCCAAGTTGCGCCTAAAGCAGAAGGATTTGAGATACAACTTGATACGCTTAGTTCTCTAATAGGAGTGAAAGAAGACAGTATTGACCAAAACCTCCCGATTAAATTAGCAAGTACAGGTAATTGGCATTTGCTTGTTCCAATGAAAAATAAAGAGGATATTGATGCTGCAGTTCCAGATTTATCTTCACTAGCCAAACATAATAAAGAACATCAGATCAGCACAACTCATCTTTATACTTTTAATACAAATGATGAATATGATTTGTATACGAGGGATTTCGCACCAGGTATAGGAATTAATGAGGACCCTGTAACTGGAGCAGCAAATGGTGCGCTTGCAGGCTTTCTCTTTTTAGAAGGAATTATTTCAAAAAATGAAACAACACACTTGAAGATTGCACAGGGAAATGCGATTGGCAGACCAGGAACTTTATACATTACAGTTATCCCTGAGAATGATACTGCAAAGATTAAAGTCGCAGGTGAAGCAACAATTACAATTAGAGGCATTTTAACGCTATAAAAAAGCAGCTTGAATTGAATCCTCTTTTTGGATTTTCAATTCAAGCTGTTACATTTTTCTTTTACAATTTCTATAAATTTCTTAACAGATGGTGAGGCTTGCTTCATTGATTTTATCGCTAACCCAATTTCACGATACACTTCTTGTTCGAGTGGAATCACTTTTGTATTTGAGAAATGCTTTGGTAATACCAACTCTGGTAGGATCGTCAATCCTATTTCTTCTTCAACCATTGAGATAATTGTTTGGTTATCTTCAATTTCAAATACAATATTCGGCTCGATGTTATGCTTTTTAAATAATCCCTTTACTAAAATCTCGCAGCCTGATTTAGGCATAATAAATGATTCATTTTGTAATGAAGTTACGTTCAATTTTTCTAATGTACTTAAATGGTGATGTTTATGAAGAAAAACATATAATCGATCTTTTCGTAGAGATATCGTTTCAAAATCATGAATTGGTAAAGGTAAAAAACCAAGATCTATTGTTCCTTGTGTCAGCCATTTTCTTATATTTCCGTAATCACCTTCGAACAGTTCGATTTTGATACCTGTGTATATTTTTTGAAAATCTTTGATGATACCCGGAAGAAACTTCGACGAAAAACTTGGGAAGCTACCTATTTTAATGGTTCCTACTTCAATACCTTGAATGAATGCTGCTTCTTGTTCTAATCGTTTTGCAGTTTGAATGATTTGACGAATATAAGGAATCAATCTTTCACCTGCATCTGATAAAGATATGCCATTACGATTACGATGAAGAAGTACAACGCCTAATTCTGTTTCGAGTGTCAAAATGTTATGACTCACACCTGATTGAGTTAGGCCCAATTTTTCACCTGCCTTCGTAAAACTCCCAGTTTCAACAACTTCTAAAAATACTTCATATTGAAAAGTACTCAAAATTCATCCCCCTTTCGCTTTCCACAATTGTAAACTTATTGAATATCGCATTGCTCCTTAATCCTTATCATTATATTACTCAACATAGAAAAATGGAGAACGAATTGCTCGCCTCCACTTCAACTTACAACAAATTATTTTCTTCCAATCGCACGACCAGCCTGTCTGCCAGAGAACAAACAACCACCAAGAAAAGTTCCTTCCATTGATCGGTAACCATGTACGCCACCGCCACCAAATCCTGAAACTTCACCTGCAGCATATAATCCAGGAATCACATTACCTGATTCATTAAGCACGCTACCGTCAAGATTCGTTTGAAGGCCACCTAAAGTTTTACGACTAACTATATTAAGCCTCACCGCAATTAGAGGTCCATTACTTGGATCTAAAATTTTATGAGGTGGCGCTACTCGAATTAATTTATCACCTATATAATTTCGAGCTCCTCTTAAGGCCGTGATTTGTAAATCCTTTGTAAATTTATTTTCAATCTCACGATCACGCGCTTTTAACTGACGCTCAATTTCTTCATATTGTATGTAATTTTCACCAGTTAATTGATTCATTCCCTTCACTAGCTCTTCTAGCGTATCAGAAATAACAAAGTCTTCACCTTTTTCCATGAAGGCTTTTACAGGTCCAGGAATTCCAGCTGTTGCTCTTCCGATTACTTGTTTAATGCTTTTTCCTGTTAAATCAGGATTTTGTTCAGAACCAGATAGGGCAAATTCTTTTTGGATGATTTTTTTTGTTAAAATGAACCAAGAATAATCAAAACCCGTTTTTTGAATTGTTTCTAGTGTACCTAGAGTGTCAAAGCCAGGAAAATTCGGTGCTGGTAATCTTTGACCACGCGCATCTAACCAGATTGATGAAGGTCCAGGTAGAATACGAATGCCATGGTTAGACCAGACTGGGTTCCAGTTTTTTAGGCCTTCCGTATAATGCCACATCCGATCTCGATTGACGATTCGCCCGCCAGCTTTTTCAGTAATTGCTAACATCCTTCCATCAACATGTGCAGGAACACCGGAAATCATTCTTTTAGGTGCTTGCCCCAATCTACTAGGCCAATTTTGGCGAATCAAATCAAAGTTTGCGCCAATACCACCACTTGAAACTAATACTGATTCTGCTTCAAAAGTAAATTCCTCAACCTCAACACGTGAACTATCTTCCCCACGTTTTGCACTACTTTCTTCAAGAATTGCACCGCTCACACCAACAACTGCACCATCTTGAGTTAGTAACTGATCTATTCGATGTCGCGGACGATAATCTACTAAACCATTTTTCATGTGCTCTCTTACTCTTTTTTCAAATGGAGCGACCACACCCGGACCTGTTCCCCAAACTACATGAAATCGTGGAACCGAATTCCCATGACCTTCAGCAAGATAACCACCACGTTCAGCCCATCCAACGACTGGAAAAAATCGAACGCCCATATTATATAGCCACGATCTTTTTTCTCCTGCTGCAAAATCGACATATGCCTCTGCCCATTTCTTACCCCAATAATCCTCATCTTCTTCACGGTCAAATCCAGCTGTTCCAAGCCAATCTTGCCACGCTAGTTCCTTAGAATCCTTAATACCAAGTCTTCTTTGTTCCGGCGTATCTACTAAAAATAAACCACCAAAAGACCACCAAGCCTGTCCACCTAATGAAGCTTCAGGTTCTTGATCTAATAGCAACACTTTCTTCCCTGCATCAGCAATTTCGGCTGTTGCTACTAAACCTGCTAAACCAGCACCTACAACGATCGCATCGTATTTTTGCATTTCTAACACCTCACAATTACTTAATTAAAAAAGAATATCATTTTATGTATAGAGTTATTTAGAATTCTTAATTTTCAGTCATTTATAATGATACCTTACATTTTATAGCGCTACAAGTTGAATTCATTATTCATAATGCTCAATGTCCCTAATATTAAATAATTTCGTATGAAAATTTTTGTCAGTTTTTTTACCAAAATCTCTAACTTATTTCGACAAACATACTTAAGAGCTTGTATTAAAATCTAGTCATACGTGAATCACGTTAATATTCGTAATAAAGGGGAATGTAAATGAGAAAAAAATTAGCTTTTTTATCAATTTGTTCTGCTTTATCTTTTTCTTTACTTGTTGGAACACAAACAACTAAGGTTAAGGCGGCACCTGAACAGGTACATTACGTATTAGCTTATAAAGGAAATCTACCTAGTAATTTCTCTGATACAATTTCAAAAGCGGGGGGAACTGTTGAACGGATTATAGAAGAAATTGGAATCGTTGAGGTTGCTTCAACTGATTCTGCCTTCCTTACAAATATTAAAAATGATACAAATATCACTACAGCAGGTAAAGAGCTTGAAGCATACTTAGAAAAAGATCCTGATGATTCCCTTAATTTTACCCCTGGTACGCCAGATGGTGGCAAGGTTACATTAGATGCAAATGCTACAAGTTATTGGGATAAACAATGGGACATGCAGCGTTTAACACATGATGGTGATTCATACAAATTAAATGCAGGAAATCATGACACAGTTGTTGCAGTAATTGATACTGGAATTGACTTTGGTCACCCAGATTTAAAGGCTAACGCTGACCTTGCAGGTTCAAAAACATTTGTACCTGGTACAACAAATGCATGGGACCAAAATGGTCACGGGACACATGTTGCTGGTTCAATTGCCGCAAATGGTGTAGTTAAAGGCGTAGGACCAAATTTAACAGTTCGTGCTTATCGTGTATTTGGAGCAACTGGTGGAGCTCAACAATCTTGGATTACGGATGCGATTGTTTCAGCAGCAAACGATGGTGTTGAAGTAATTAACATGTCAATTGGTGGCTGGCGTTGGATGGCTCATAACTTAGATGAGAAAGGTGATTCTGCTTCAATGGTTGCCTATCACCGTGCGATCCAATACGCAATTAAAAAAGGAGTTACTGTAGTTGTATCCGCTGGAAATGACTCAAAAGACTTTAACAATTTACATGATATGCAAGCTTACTGGAAAGCAACATACGGTTTAGATATTAAAGGGCCATCTCGTGTAGTTCCTGCACAGATTCCAGGTGTGATTACTGTTTCTTCTTCTAATGAATGGTCAACAAACAGCATCGCTTTCTATTCTAACTATGGAAGTGCAATTGACGTTGCAGCTCCAGGTGGAGATAATGGACCATTATATGATAGTCTGTATCGTCAAAACCCTGCTGGAAACTATTTAAATAAACGTGACTTTACCTACCGTACTTTGTCTACATATCCTTCATATCCTGTAGGTGGTGGAAATGCAACTACTCAATTTAGCGATGGTAAATGGCATGGATATTCATATTTACATGGAACTTCTATGGCAGCACCAAAAGTTGCTGGTATTGCCGGGGTGATTAAAGCCGCTCATCCTGAATATTCACCTTCTCAAGTAGCAGCTGCAATCAGACAAAGTGCTGCTGATTATGGAAAATCCGGTTCAGATGCACTTTATGGATCTGGTGAAGCTAATATTTATAATTTCTTATCAAATGACAAATAAGCTCAAGCCGCTGAGTCCTTTCTCAGCGGTTTTTTTCATTTCAGTCGATGACCTACTAAAAAAGAACATTACATAATCGATTTGCCAACCCTAGTCAATAGTAGTATAAAGAATAAAATAGTATGAATTAAAAAACAAACAAAATGGAGGAATTTTCTTTGACAATCGCACCCTATTCTTTATTTGATACATATAAGAAACATATTTTAAATTTACCGACTCCACTTGAAGTCAATTCCTTTAAGAATGAACAGTTTTTACTCGATCAAGATGAAAAGAAACACCTAGAAATATATTACGCTCCTTTTGAGTACATAAATGAAAATGCAAAAGTTTTAATTGTCGGGATTACCCCTGGTTTGCATCAAATGAAGCAAGCCTATTCAACTGTAGCTAGCTTTAAAGAAAATCCAGCAAGCGATCAAGTCATTCTTCACGAGGTCAAAAAACAATCTAGCTTTGAAGGACCAATGCGCAAAAATCTAATTGCCATGTTAGATGAATTACAATTACACAGCTACTTAGGAATCTCATCGACAAGTGAACTATTTAATACTGCTAGTAATTTAGTTCAAACTACTTCGGTAATCACCTATCCTGTCTTCTATAAAGGTAAAAATTATAATGGATCAACACCAAATATAGTCAATACTGAACTATTAAGGAAGTATATCGTTAATAATTTTTCGAAAGAAATAGTGAGTCTAAATAATCCGCTCATTATCCCTTTAGGAGTGAACGTAACCAAAGTTTTAACATTCCTTGGAAATAACGACTATATTGATTTTAATTCTATTTTACATGGATTTCCTCATACATCAGGCGGGAACGGTCATCGTCATAAGCAGTTTGCAAATAATAAGGAAGATATGAAACAGAAACTGAAATCTTATTTTGGATAGAAAAATTAAAAAGTATTTAATGAAATTAAAATAACAATTAACTTAGAAAAGATTCACTGATCCTTATTTTAGAGTAATATTGAAATTTTCTAAATGAACATTATTCTAGTTTTTTAATTGCATACTGTTGTTTCATGATTGGTTGGAACGGAAGGTGCTCGACTCCTGTGGGAGTAGCGGGACAGGTGAGACCCCGGAGGCGCGCCGAGGAGGCTCACCGCACGCCCCACGAAAACGAGCATCCTGGAGTGGAAACCAGCACATACTTTTTTAAATCAAAATTAATATATCAGTAACATTTTAACCCCCTAGACATTCTCCACATTTTCCAATATAATTAGCTAGACAACTAATTTAATTAGCTAACTAACTAATTTACTTTTTAGGAGAATGAATATGCGAAATCGCCAGCCTTTCTTTTTTTCACTTAATCAAGTTACGCGCCAATTTTCAAAGTCATTTAATGAAAATCTTGTACCGACAGGATTATATTTAGCACAATGGTCTGTTATTCGTTACATTAACCTTCATGGACCATGTACTCAACGTACTATTTGTTCGAATTTGAATATTGAGCCTCCTACATTAACAAGAACTTTGTGCAGAATGGAGAGTCTTGATTTAATTGTTCGAAAAGAAGGTAGTGATAAAAGAGAAAAAATGATTCATCTTACTGATAAAGCAATCAATCAAATTGACGATTGGCAAGAGAAAATCATTTCGTTTGAAAATGAAGTGATCAAAGATATATCCGATGAAGAGCTTGAGATTGCACATCAAGTTTTTCAAAAAATGATGAACAATATGAAAGCATCTGAAGGAGAAACAACTGGGGGAATTTTAATTGAATGAACGTTTATGGACAAAGGATTTTATTAGTGTTAGCTTAAGCGCATTTTTTGCTTTCTTAGTTTTTTATACATTAACAGCAACATTGCCTATTTATGTACTAAATGATTTAGGTCAAAAACAAAGTCAGGTTGGCCTTGTCATCACAGTATTCTTAATTTCAGCCGTTATCATCAGACCTTTTTGTGGTATATGGCTTGATACAATTGGAAGAAGAAAAATATTAATATCTTCGTTAGCTTTCTTTGCAATCACTACATTTTTATATTTAATCGTAAATAATTTCTTCGGATTACTTACACTTCGATTTATTCAAGGAATTTCATTTGGATTAGCAACAACTGCTTTAGGTACAATTGTAGCAGAAATCATACCTCCAAAACGTCGAGGTGAAGGTATGAGTTATTTTAGCTCAGCAATGATTTTAGCGATGGTTTTTGGCCCATTTTTAGGAATCACGTTTATGAATCATTTCAGTTTTTCTATTTTATTTTTAATTTGTGGCATTTTTGGAATTCTTTCCTTTGTGTTTGGAATGACGACAAATATCCCAAAACAAAGCATTAGTGCTAAAACTCCGATTCGAATTTCTAACTTAATTGAACGAAAAGCTTTACCGATCTCATTAACAGCAGCATTTATTTCGTTTGGTTATAGTAGTATCATGTCATTTATTACTCTTTATGCGAATGAATTAGGGTTTGTAGAAATCGCTAGCTTTTTCTTTATCGTATATGCGGTTGTCGTATTAATGTCGCGACCTTTTACAGGAAAGTTATTTGACCGTAAAGGTGAAAATATCATTATTTATCCTGGCATCATCGTTTTTTCAATTGGACTAATTGTTCTAGGATTTTCTAATATCCCTTCGATTTTTTTACTTTCAGCTGTTTTAATTGGTTTGGGGTACGGTTCAATCGCACCAAGTTTCCAAACATTAGCAATTAACACCGCAGCTCCTGCAAGAAAAGGTATGGCAACAGCCACTTACTTTATGTTTTTTGATATCGGTATTGGATTAGGTTCTTTCGTACTTGGAATTGTCACTGCAAAAACTTCTTTCCATTCAATGTACGTTTTATCTGCACTAATCGTTTTAGTAACTACTGTAATTTATTATTTCTTGCACGATCGAAAACAAAAAATGGTACCAGAAATCAGTAAGCAAGCAGCTTAAATAGATTTACAAAAAAACTCGCCTATATTGGCGAGTTTTTTTACACTGCCTTTTGTTCAATACCAGCATAAATCAACACTGATAAGGAAAACGTAATACTAAAAATGATATGGAGGAATCCAAATGAGTACTGAAAATCCGAATGACGGCTATCCATTTCCAATTTTAGGTGTAAATTTAGCTTCAGAGAATAATGTGAAATTAAATGAGGATACATATGAAGTGTATGTTAATGATGAGTTTGTCGGACACAAAACATTAAAAACTGCTGGAGAAAAACTTTCAGATGTTGAAGATTTTTTACGAATCCAAGGGATTCATGATTTTTCCTCTGCCCTAAGAGGAGACCATTTTATGATTCAGACAAATGGAGACTTCGAACATTTGAAAGAGGCATTATCGGTATATTTTAATAATCGGTAGAAAACAATTCATTTTCTAAAATTAAACTCCCCTAAACAACTACTTTTAGGGGTTTTTCAAATAGGAATGCAATGAATGATATAAAGATACTGATGGATAGCATGAGTTATTGCATATCGTTAATATAATAGGAATATCTGTGAAAAACTTTCCTGATTGGAGTGAAACGATATGCTTGAAATAAAAGGACTGGCTTCTATTTCACCTTTAGGTCATTTAAATGAGTTTCGAAAAGACCCTCTTCTATTTTTAAGTGATCTTTATCAACAATATGAAACGATTGTCTCTTTTCGATTTGCTCATCGTAAAATCCATTTACTATTAGAGCCAGACCTCATTAAGGAAGTACTAGTTTCTAAACAAAATTCTTTTCATAAATCTAAACCATTTCAAGAAATGAAAACCTTACTCGGGGAAGGATTATTAACTAGCGAAGATGATTTTCATATGAAACAGCGTAGATTAATACAGCCTTCATTTACAAAGCAGCATGTACAAACATATGCTGAGAAAATGACGATGATTACGGAAGAATTCATCACTTCTTGGGGTGACGACGAAGAACGGCTCACTAGCAGAGATATGATGGAACTCACTTTAGCTATTATTGCTAAAACAATGTTTAGCATGGATATGAAACAGGGTCATGAAAAAGTCGGTAAGCACTTAGATGTAATTATGAATATAGCAACAAAGCGAATCCGGTCAGTCTTAAAATCCCCCTTAGCTTTGAAAACACCACAAAATAAATCACTAACAGAAGCGATTAAGAAAATAGATGATGTATTATATGAAATCATCAAAAATAGAAGTAACTTAGACACACAAAATGATTTATTAGAAGTGTTAATGCGTGCTAGAGATGAAGAATCAAATGAAGGAATGTCTAATCAACAATTGAGGGATGAAGCTATGACTATTTTCCTTGCTGGTCACGAAACAACAGCAAATGCATTGTCATGGTGCCTATATTTAATTTCACAACACCCAGATAAAGCTAAACTCTTATACGAAGAAGTTGATCGTGTACTTGGTAAAAAACGAGCAGATTATGATTCTATGAAAGACTTAATCTATACGCAGCAAATGATTTGGGAAAGCATGCGCCTCTACCCTCCCGCTTGGTTGATCAGTAGAAAAGCAATGAATGACGTAACAATCGGACAATATAAAGTCCATAAAGGTGAAACAGTCATGATGAGTTCCTATATCATGCATCGCTCTGAAAAATATTTTACAAATGCAGATGAATTTATCCCAGAACGATTTCAGAATGGTAAAGTGCAAGGTGTTCCCGAATTCGTATATTTCCCATTTGGTGGAGGCCCACGCGTTTGTATAGGGAATCATTTTGCTATCATGGAGGCAACACTAGTTCTCGCAACATTAGTAAAACACTATTCGTTTGAACTTGTCTCAAATCATCATAAGGTCGAAGCAGAACCTCTCATAACCCTTCGCCCGAAGAATGGTTTACGAATGATAGTTAAAAAGAGAAAGTAAAAACAGGTCCACTTCGCAATAAAAAACTAAAATGACACACTATTCAGCATGTTACTCTGATGCTTCAAATAAAGGAAATTCGTCGATTTCCACTCAAGTATGCTAGTGCGGTGAGCCTCCGTGGTCTCACCTGTCCAGCTACTCCCACACGAGTCGAGCACCTTCCGCTCCAATCACTATCTTTATACCAAAATTGTACTTTAAAAGAAACTTTTAGAAACAATGGCATAATAAAAAGCTTGGGAATCTCCAAGCTTTTTTTATTTGTTTCATGATTGTTCTTTGGCTAAATTCCTAGTTACAAAAAATTTATTCCATTCATCAGCTAAAAGTCCATACATTACATGGTCTACATAATGATCATATAACCATTCTGCTTGTCTAATAATACCTTCTTGTGTAAAGCCTAAGCGTTCAGGCAATGCTCTACTTTTTTTATTTTCTACTGCTACTTTAATTTGAATTCGATTAAGCCCCAATTCTTCAAAGCCATATTGT
Source organism: Gottfriedia solisilvae (assembly GCF_002128405.1). Taxonomy (GTDB): domain Bacteria; phylum Bacillota; class Bacilli; order Bacillales; family Bacillaceae_G; genus Gottfriedia; species Gottfriedia solisilvae. Next base: position 131,051 of record NZ_NETJ01000002.1, on the reverse strand, counting down.
ATTAATGCATTAAGCGCTTTTGTCATGATTCCTTCACCTTGGAATTGTTCTCCTAACCAATAGCCAACTTCACCAATTTTACTTGCTCTATTTATGTCATTAAATCCAATTGTCCCTGCGATTTTTCCTTTAAAAATGATCGCAAATGATTTTGGATATCCCCTATTTTCTACATATTCGTTTAATCTTGATTTAATATTTTGAGCAGTGTCTTCTACACTTTCAACATAATCGAGCCAGCCTAACCATTCTTTTAAATATGATTTTGAACTGATAGTTAGATTGTAAAATTCTTCAGCGTCGTCTTCGTTAAACATTCTTAACGAAACTTCTTCATCAATTTTATGTAATAACATATAACCTCTCTCCTAATCTTTCAAAATATTAAATTTATTTTAACATAAAATTTCTATGACCTTTCAAAATTAAATTCACAATCTAAACTGAACAATAGCAGCTTTTATTTAAAAATATGGCAGTCTAGTTTTATATTTATGCCGTATCTAAAAATTAATATAAGTAAAGCATTTTGCACTTTGTTTTATAATAACGACGTTACTCTTTTATAAGATAAGAGTGTTGGTTACTTCTAAAAAAATCATTCTTTTCTAAAAGAACTTGTTTTAAAAATAGTCCTTTTAAAGCACAACGATGATAAAGAGAATAATTGAAACGGAAGGTGCGAGACTCCTGTGGGAGTAGCGGGAAGGGTGAGACCCCGCAGGTGAAGCCGAGGAGGCTCAGCTCACGCCCCACGGAAAGGGAGCATCCTGAAGTGGAAATCACGAATACTTTTTTCATAGAAGTTTAAGCAAAATCTACTTCTTTCACTCTTTTTCGACTAGATTCATAAATTCAGGTAAGAAAGTATTCTATATTTGTTGTATAATAAATATTTAGAATATTCGTTAAATGGAGGGTTTATGAAACAGATTCTATGTACTTTTTTAACCGTGGCTATTTTGATATCATCTTCAATACAAACATTTGCAGAAGAGAATAAGGAAATATACATAACAAAGAGAAGTGCTGTTTCGGATAACACATTGGAATATGCAGAAAAAATTTTAAGTGGAGAATTATTTGTTTCCCCTAATTATCCAGCTTATAAAATAACGCTACCTGTAAATTGGAAAGAAGATCCCTACAAAAGTACGACATGGCGATTGTATTATCAAAGCTTGGATGCATTGAGTTATTTAACCAATGCTTATGAAATGACGAATGATCCAAAATACTTAACTTATGGACTAGAGATGATTCAATCATTTTGGAAAGTAAATCATTCTCCAGAAAAAGCTACAGATTCGTATACATATGAATCACATGCAATGGCGAACCGTACAAATAATTTAATGTATTTCTATCACTACTATGTGAGTTCTCCTATTGCAACTAAAGATATTCAAAACTATTTGAAAGTCATACTTAGAAAACATGGCGTTGTTTTAAACGATGATCAATACTATAACTTCCGTTCAAATCATGGAATTTATGAAGATCGATCTTTAATTGAATTGGCCTCTTATTTTCCTGAGTTTTCAACAAGCTCAGTTTGGAAGGAACATGCCTTATATCGAACAAAGCAACATATCTTAAAAGACTTTACCCCAGAAGGTTTACATAAAGAACATAGTCCACTTTATTTTTTACTAGTGATGAACTTAATTGAAGATATTAATAAAATTGCTGAGGATCCAGAATTGTCACAATTAGTATTAAAGGGTCAAAATGCATTTTCAAAAATTGTTTTATCCGACTTTAGATTACCTGGTTTAGGAGATTCAGATTATACTTCTGCACAAATCACAAACTCTTACTCAAAACTGGATCCTGAATTTGAATATGTGATAACAAAAGGAGAAAAAGGAAAGCAACCTCCTCTTGTTACTAATGTATCTGATTCACTGGCTGTGATTCGTGATGGTTGGGGAGATGATACTTCATCCATCGTCTTTTCTGCAAGTAATTTTAGCGTCGTTCATAAGCACGCTGATGATTTATCATTTCTATTTTCTCAAAATGGACAAGATATTTTCATTGATAGTGGCAAGTATAATTACAACACAAGAGAAGCAGTTCAAAAATATTTACGTACAACCTTTGCTCACAACGTTGTCACGATTGATGGCAAATCATATCCAATTTCATTAGAAAATGTGGGGAAATCAAAAATTTCTAATGTAGTAGAAAATAAAGACAGTGTCATCATGACTGGTGAACATACGATTTATTCTGGTGTTACTGTTTATCGAACCATCATTTATTTAAAAGAAAAGAAAATAACATGTATTCAAGACGAAGTGCTTTCTGACACACAACATACTGCAAATCAAATTTTTAATATAGGACAAACAATCCCTACAAAAACTATAGATACAAATACAATTAAATTAAATGACTCCATCACGATGAAACAGCATAATCCATCATACCTAAAAGAATATTTTGGACAAATGAATCCGATTCGTGGTTTTGCATCAACGACTTTTAATGAAATTTTCCCAATTAAACAATTAGATTTTGAATCTAGTGGTAAAAACATTCAATATTTTACTAGTATTAGTACTACGCCAACAACTGTCTCACAGTTTTCATTAACAGCAGATCAATATCGAATTACATTATCAGATGGGTCAAACTACATTGTGACCAAACCGATTACAACTCCTTTTGTAAGTGCGGTATCTGATAAAAGCTTAAAGATTAGTGGTTTTACACAAGGTAATGCAATGGTAAGTATTCATTCAGGAAACGATACGATTGCCAAAGGTATTGCAAATCAAAATGGGAACTTTAACATTAAGATTAACAAGCAATTAGCAGGTAAAAAGCTAACAGTAATTGTGAAAAGCAAAAATGCGTTTTATAAGGAAGCATCGACCGAAACGATTGTATTAGATAAAACAGCTCCAACAACTCCGACAATACATCCGATAACAAAAACGATTAATTCACTTTCTGGAACATCAGAAAAATTTGTTACTATTTTTATCGAGATAGATCATGAAGTATTTACGACCAAAACCAACTCAAATGGAAACTTTCAATTGAAGATACCAAGTCCTCAAAAAGGAATGTCTATTAAAGTTTATGCCAAAGATTCGAGTGGAAACATGAGTGATACGAGAACTGTGAAACTGAAATGAAACATAATAAAAGGTACTGTTCTATCCGAACAGTACCCCTTTTTACATTGATATACCCTTATCAAAAATAATGATTTCAACATTCACTTTAATTTTGGCTTTTTCATAGAATGAAATCCATTTATCATCATTTTTCTTCCATACTGAATGATTAAAGGCGGATGCATAAATTCCTAAACCTAGAGGGTCAACTTTTGCTTCTTGGAATGATGTTACTAAATCATTTAATTCCTTCTCTAATTCCTTTTCTATTTCATCTCGTAAAGATTTTTCTGTTTGATCATTTAACTTAATTGGCGATTCATTAATGACAATTGGCATTTTTAGATTAATATTATATTGGTATTGACCTTTTTTATATTTTTTATGAATCCTTCTTCTAATATCCTTCGCATAGAAACTAACTGCATTTTCTTTGAAAATATCAACATCTTTTTTAAATTTATCTAGAGCCAGTGTATATGATAACTGCCCTTCCACTTTATCATTTAAGATTTTAAACAACTGCGTTTCTTTCATAGATAAAGTCTTACTATACAAATTCTGATCGTTTAATAATGTCGTCCCAGTCATCTTTAATTTATTTTCTACTATACTGAGTTCTGGTGCAAACGGTGTGATTCCTTTATCATAATACATTTGATAATAATTCCGTAATGAAGTTCTTACCGCAACTTCTCTAAAGTTTGCAGTTTCCAATAATTGTGGTAAAAAAATTGATAATCTTGGTTTATCTTTTAAATCAAGATCAAAAACATCTGAAACTGAACCATTAACAAAAACAATATCTGCGTTTAGTCTCAACTTCGGATCCCGATATAAAAAATCTAAAGTTGAATACCAGTTTTTATGTTCAATCATCTTTGAACCTATTAATACGGCTTGAACTTTACCACCCGAAGTAATTCCAGTTGCCATTGAATCAAAGTAATTTCTAGCTTCCTTCATAGACAAAGTTTTCACTTCAAAATGTTCATTTTTTTCTTTTGCATCTTCACTAAAGACAGGGCTTGACATAAACATTTCAACTTTACCTTCTTCATTTACATCTAAACCTAATAATAGTGACATTGTTATATCTTCTATATTCATTTTATCTCTACAACCTGTTACACCAATAAATAAGAAAACACTAAGTATACATACTTGAAAAAGCTTCAAACTCTATTCACCCTATATCATTTTTTGATTAAACCACCTATCCACAAAATGATAGGTATCCCAATAATAATGCAAATTCCAGTGTTCGTAATATAATTAATCCAAATATTTGTCGTTGTAAAAGTAGGAATTACTAGGTAAGTAATCAATACAAATACAATAAAAAGGAGGAAAAGTATGATGATAAACCTTTTTATATTAAATAACTCAGTTATGCCACACATTCCCGCCCACAAATATGTGACCCAGGTTTTAGAAATAACCAATAGAAATAGTGACAATAACACGAAATCTAGTCTTTCGACGTATTGAAATTCAAGAACACTTAAAATATCGATAACCGGCTCATAAATTCTTGATATTTCATATGGACTATAAACTACGAAACAAATCAATGTCACAAATAAATATGTAAATGTACTCATTGCATTCCCAATAATGACTCCTTTTATTGCCTTATCTTTTTCTTTTAAATAAGGGTAAACTATCATGATGATTTCAATTCCTAAAAACGACATTGTTGTAGTTGGGATTGTTTTAAAGATAGGCATCCACCCATCTTTGATGATTGGCAAAATAAAATATATATTCATATCTTTCAACGTAAAAAGAAGCATTAGTAATACAAATACGATAATAGGAAAAATTGTCTCTATATATTTAGCAATTAAATGCACACCACCAGACACTAATTGAAATGTTGGAACTAAAAATATTAATAAAACAATCGTTACACTTGTTTGTTGAAGTATATAAGATTGAATATAAAGAATTGTTCTTACTAATACCGTATATCCCATACACAAAAAATAAATGGAAAAGAAAAATACAATGACTTTTCCAAGTATTTTTCCTAAATAAAATGTAAAAAAGTCAACGAAACTTTTTGTTGGTGCCTTTTCTCTTATCTTTATAAAAGTAATACTGATGATTGTACTAATAAAGCCACCCAAAATGATTGCAATCCAACTACTTGTACCAGATTTATCTGCTAATTCACGTGGAAGGGCTAACATGCCTATGCCGATTTGAACGCCAAATATTATTAATATGAATTGTAATATTGATATATTTATCTTCCCATTCATGACATATCCCTTCCAACAAATTTATTTACTCGTTCCGTTTGTTTTTTTTATTCCATAGAAATCTTAACGGTATTCTAAATAAAGTATCATTTAGTTGTGAAATCTTTAGTGGTGAAAATGGTACGGTGTATGATGTATTAAAATTAGTTAATGTCAAGCCGTGTACAATGAGGACCATCGTACTAACAACAAGACCAATTAACCCGAATAAAGAAGCCATTACCATGATTGGAAACCTAACAATCCTTAAACTAGACGCCATTTCAAAGTTCGGAATAATAAAAGACGAAATTGCTGTGAGAGCAACAACAATAACCATGATATTACTAACAATCGCTGCTTGAACTGCAGCTTGACCAATTACGATTCCTCCTACTACACCTACAGTCGTACTAATTGGAGCCGGTAGTCGAATTCCAGCTTCTCTTAACATTTCCAGTGTAATTTCCATAATGATTGCTTCAACCAAAGGATCAAATGGAACTCTTGTCCGAGATTCCCCTATTGAAATTAGTAATTTCAATGGAACAATTTCATAGTTAAAAGAAATGATGGCAATATATAAACCTGGTAAAAATAGCGTGATAAAAAAAGCGACGACTCTAAGGATCCGATTAAATGAACCGACAAGTGTTCTTGAAGAATAGTCATCAATACTTTGAAAGAAAGATAAAAAATTAGAAGGAAGTACAACGACTTCCGCTGACCGATCTAAAATCAAAATGACTCTCCCTTTGAGTAAAGCAGAAGCAGCCTCGTCGGGACGTTCAGTTGTTAATAATTGAGGAAACGGTGAGATTGGATTTCTTTCTAACAATTGAGCCAATTGATTCACATTTAAAATAGAATCTTCCTTTATTTCCGAAATTTTTTTCTGTATTGAAGATAATAACTCCTCATCTACTACTCCATCTATATATGCAAGTGAAACAGTACGCTTATTTTCAGTTCCTATTTCAGTTTGATGTGTACGAAAACTACTAGTAGTAATATATCTTCTAAGTAGTGCAATATTTGTTTGGTATGTTTCAACAAAAGATATTTTTGTACCCTTCAGTGAATTATCAATTGTTGGTGGAGAAAAAGGTCTTTGCATTAAGTTTTCTGTTGAATAAATAAAAGCTGCAGGCTCATTTTCTAAAAATAAAATACTTTTACCTTCTAAAATCGATTTCTCTATGTCTACAATTTTATTTGATCTAACAGCATTATTACTCATAAACAGTTCAAGTTCATCTGAACTAGCTGAAATATTATTTACAAATGAATCAACCTTTTGTTCATCTACTAAACCCGTCAAATAAAATAGAAAGGCTTGCTTTTTATTGATAACTAAAATCTTTTTTCTGATATCAGAGGTTGAAAATATTTTACGGATTAAATCCTCATTTTCTTCGATATTCCCATCGATATTAATTGTCGATGAGCGTATTTTATATTTATTTTTGAAACTACCATTTTGTAAATCCATTTAGTTACTCACTCCTAGCAACTAAGTTTGTGCATTTTGGGGGTTAAATATGCATGGTATTTTCTTCATAATCCGTGAATTGAATTGAATGCGTTAGTTGATTACAACTCCAGGATGCTCCCTTACCGTAGGGATTGATCTGAGCCAAATAATAAGCCTCCGGGGTCACAGGAGTCTCTCACCATCCATTGTAATCAGCTTATGTCTGCATAGTTAAAAACTCAAAAAGATACAAACTTGTAGAAAATGGCTTCTAACATCAATTGAAGCATCTATAAATAGTTGCGATTCTTTTTCTCTATGTAATAAAATTATTTGTAACAAGCTTTCAGATAATAGAGACTGATCGTCAGAAAAATTCGCCTATGGGAGTGGGAAGTTTGAACTTAATTTATGAAGTGATATCAGAAGAAAAAATAGAATATTGTAGAGATTTATGTAATGAACTAATGGCATTCCAGAAATCAAAAGCACATATTACACCAGAATTATTTGATAGCATGAATTTCGATACGAGATTAGTTCCATCAGTTAAAAATGCCATACATAACTATATAGTGATCGTAAAAGATGCTGATAAAATAGTAGGTTATGTTTATGCAAATATCTCACCAAAAGAAGTTTATTCAAACAGCTTTGCTACTTTTTTTGACCTATCATCTGTTGAGAAACAAAATGTTGGTTGCTTATCCCAGTTTTATATAAAAGAAAAATACAGAAAATATGGAGTAGGGTCCATCCTATTTAAAATGTCAATGAATTGGTTAAAACAATTTGATGATGTAGATGATTATTTCATTTATGTTTCTAATGGCAATGAAGATGCCCTAGAATTTTATAAACGAAAAGGTTTCACAGTCAGTCATGACATATTAGATGGCTTCATTACAGTTTTACGTAGTAATCAAGAATTCAAATGATTTGTAAAAAAAGCAAAGTATGCTCTATTACATACTCTGCTTTTTACTGTCTTTATATTTATTTACTACTCATCATCTTCTCTTAATAAGTCTGCTAAAAATTTTTCTCGATGCTGTAAGAAGTATTTTGTGATTTGATAATGGTCTGTGTCTTCATATGCTATTTTGGATATTTCGCCGTTATCGAAGCTTAATATATTCGCATTAGGACAACCAAGTAAGATTGGTGAATGCGTAGCGATAATAAATTGGGAATTGCCTTCTTCAGCTAAATCATGGAGAATTTTTAAAAAAGTTAATTGTCTTGCTGGAGAAAGTGCAGCCTCAGGCTCATCTAGTAAGTAGATCGCATCTCCATTAAAACGATTTAAAAATAATGACAAAAATGATTCACCGTGAGATTGTTCATGTAATGATTTTCCGCCGTAGCTATTATATGCTCTTGGATCATCCATTTCATCAAGATAAGTTGCAAAATGATAAAAAGACTCCGCTCTTAAAAAGAAGCCATTTGTTATTTTTGGCAACCAAGATAGTCTTATATAGTTACTGAGTGAAGATCCAGACGCAAATACTTCATAGCTATTATTACGTCCCCCACCAGCTGTATGAAATCCACATTTGTCAGCAATCGCTTCTAATAGAGTTGATTTACCAGAACCATTTTCTCCAACCAAAAATGTAATATTACTTTCTAAATTCAGCTCATCTAACTTTCGAATTGAAGGTATTGAGAAAGGATAGGTAGAAAAAGAGGGTATATCTTCATGTAATAGTGTTATTTTCTTTAAAAACATGTTCATCACCTAAACAAATTATACAATATTTAAAATGATTTTCGAGACATAAAAAAACAACAGAATAGATCTGTTGTCCCTTTAAAAAAGCGTTACAATTGCATCTCTATATAAAATGATTGCTCTTACAATATGGAAAACGCTCACTAGGATTAGTGTCACTTCAAATGCTGATACATGTAGCAATAAGAATTTTTTGCGAAGAATATGCTGTCTGAAAAGCGCTGGAAAGCCCTCATCTTTTTTAAGACATATAAAGTAAAAAAGTAAAATGACAAGATATAAAAAGAAAGCCAGGTCTAGATAAGACCAGTCAATTACATTAGCGAATTTAAAACATCCCAAAATAATGACAGCATTCAAGATGCAAGCAACAATCCATGTGAAGAAGGAAGATGTTGTATATATCGTTTTCATTTGATCACGTCTCCTTCTATTTTTACAGATATCCTCTGTAGTCAATTTTTACGCGACTCCTACTTCGTTTATGCTTTTTCTCTTCCTTGTCAGATGAAAATTTTTATACAATTGAAAAATGCGAATACACCAAGCTCTTCATTCTCGTGATAAAATGGAAAATATATATTTAGAAAAGGAATGAATCAACATTAATCTACAAGAAAAAGTAAAAAATCTACCTCTTACTCCTGGTGTTTATTTAATGAAAGATTCACAAGGTCATATTTTATATGTAGGAAAAGCGAAAAGTTTGAAAAAGCGAGTACAAACATATTTTCAAAATACAAAGACTCATTCCCCAAAAATTAAAAAACTTGTAGCGCATTTAAAGGATTTTGATACGATTCAAACAGATACAGAATTCGATGCTTTTATGCTGGAATGTCACCTAATAAAAGAAATAAAGCCACATTATAATCGAATGATGAAAAGTCCACAGTCCTTTGCTTACTTAGTTATAGATTCTCATAAAAAAGTCCGAAAAATCGAAGTTAGCAATCAACTAACAGACATTGACAATTCTTTCATCTTTGGCCCTTTTACGAGTAGAAGTTTAGTTGAACGAGCGATTAATGGCATAAAAGATTGTTTTAAAATTAATTGTGCATTTTCAACTTTTAAAAATAGTGCTTGTCTTAATTATTCATTAGGTACATGCAATGGCGTTTGTTTAGGTGGTAAGGCAGTTGAGGAATATAACGCAATCATTAATCGACTGATTGGTTTTTTGAATCGAACAGATATGAGCTTAATAGAGGAAATGCAACAGATGATGCACCAAGCTTCTGAAGAATTTAATTTTGAAGCAGCTACTAAATATCGAGACTGGATAGACACCGTTTCACTTCTATTAAAGAAAGAAAAAGTGATTGAATTTACCGAAAAAAATCATAATATCATTATAGTTGAGCGCTTAGATGATACTTCCATAAAGATGTTTCTAGTGAAACGTACTCAAGTTCTCTTTAGTGAAATTTATCAAATGAATAACAAATCGATTGACCAATTAATAGAAGCAATTAAATTAAACGCTCAAGCATACTTTCTTAATTATGAATTGAAAGAATCGTATGATGTAAGTCGTGATGAAATTGATGAGGCGCAAATTATCTATAGCTATCTTAATAGCCCAAACTGTCATTCAGTCATCATAAAGGATCAGTGGCTAAAACCTAAAAATTCTTCAACTCTTAATAAAGAGCTTTTGAAGATTATCTTAGCACTCTAAAATTTCTTGATTTTTACATGTACAACGACAATTACCTAAATCATCATTTATAATTAGAAGGAATTGATTTAACATTTTTACTTTAGGGAGGTGATAGAAAATGACAAGTAATGTGCGTTTGTCAGATTCTGCAACGTCTCATGCAAAGCCTAATATTGGAAAGGCGATACTTTGCATGGGGTGAGTACTACATTTAATCGCCCAAGTAAGCTTTTTTAAATATTGGCTTTGCACCTTATTTTAGACAAAACATAAATAAGGGGCGTTACAGTCATGACATATTTAAAAGCAACGGCTATTTTACCTGAAAAATTGATTTCGGAAATTCAAAAGTATGTTCAGGGAGAAACAATTTATATTCCAAAACCAGAAACGACTCATAAAAAATGGGGTTCTCGTTCAGGAACCAGAAAATTCATTGACGAAAGAAATATCAAGATCAAAAAAGCTTATAAAGCTGGGACCTCGATTGATCAATTAGCTGATGAATATTTCCTTTCTATTGAAACGATTAAAAAAATTATTTATACGAAATAAACTATAAAAGCACTGATGCGTATCAGTGCTTTTTTTTATGGCGAGTTTGACTGCTAATCATTTTCTACATATTAATTTAGATGTATATTGTGTAAAGTAAAATTAATGATTGTATATGGGTATACCTTGATTAGGAGTGAAGAAAATGGAACCCTTTATAAGAAGTGATCAATATAACTTCATCAGAACACAAATACAAGTGCTTGTGAATGCACATTCGACTGTTAATGATCGGATTGTGTTGCGCGCATTAAAATCTCTTACACATGAAAAAGTTTTTAATATGTTTTCTGACATAAACGAAGAACAAATTCAGCTACTTTCTCTAATTATCACAATTGAAGATAAGTCAAAAGCTGAAAAAGTATTAGCGCAAATCAAGCCATATGTATTTCCTTTTAAGAAGATTTCCGAACAAGCAATAAAAAAATTATTCCCGAAAGCTAAAAAACTAAAGATGCCTATTTTAGAAAATCTAGATCTAACAGAAATTACTTATTTGGGTTGGGATGATATTGGCTCAAATAAAAAATATATTGTTACCTACTACAATCAAAAGTTAATAGGCTTACAAGGTACATTTAATCTAGTAAACAAAAAAGGAATTTGTACATTTTGCCATAAATTTGAAGAAATCGGAATGTTCATGACAAAAACAAAAGGTGCGGATCAAGGTACTTTTATAAAGAGAGGAAATTACATTTGCAAAGATAGCAGGAAATGTAATGAAAATATTACATCATTAAATAAACTGCATGAATTTATACAATTAGTGAATGGTTAATGGCGTATTGCAATGTTAAAAGGCAAGCTTTTTAAAAAGCTTGCCTTTCTTTTTAAAGGGGATAATATCAGTAAGCAACTCCTAAAGTTCAATGAACATATTATAAAAAAGAAAATTTTATTTGTTTATTCGATTAATTTTTATTGAACTAAGTTCGACTGGAATATAAATCTTATTTTTAAGTACAACATTTCCCATTGAGTCATATAGATTCTCAATTAGTAATACGAATAAATTATTATTTGAACGTAATTCATGGTTTTCAGATGGAAGGACAGTTTCTGTATATTTTATTTCGATTGTTGATGAATGAATTAACCTATAAATATCTTCTTCTAGTATTTTAAGTATACTGTGCTGATCGCCTAGATTCATTTGATATTGGGAAGCTGTCTCACTTGGGAACATTGTAAAAGCATGCGCAACTATTTTATGTTTACACTTGTACCATCTATTAAACCTGATCATTACTGCTGAATCTTGATTAAAAATCTTTTTAATGTAATCAAAATCGTCTGAAAAACTAACTTCTAAAGAAGCATCTATATCATCAATTGTTTCTGTACAACATTGAGAAACTGTATTATCAATCTTTTCTAATCCAACATTTCGTACATTCACATTTTGTTTTATAAAATTCCCTTGTCCATGGATTGCTTCAATATAACCATCCTCTTTTAGTAATCCCAATGCTTGTCTTAGAGTCATTCTACTAACATTCATCAGCTTAGAAAGTTCTAGTTCTGAAGGTAGCTTACTTCCAATTGGATAGACTCCCTCACTAATTAGTTTAAATAATTTTTCATAAACATTTACGTATAGAGGTATTTTTTTTTTATTTTCACCGTACATATCAACACTCCTTACGAATATTATATCGGGTTATAAATTATTAGCAATCTCGTCTGTTAAATAGTGATGGTAGACACGACCACCCCTCATTTTCATCAAAAACTTGAAATTACTAACCTTAAGAAAATTGCTTAATTTAATATGTTGGAATATAATCAAATAAATTAGACAACTAACTATACCACTGTATGTCGTAGTATTATTTTTATATCTTGAAAAATGATCTAATCTATTTCTTTATTTTTGAAAGGGATATATTTTATAAGGAATGAACAAATTACTTGATATACGAGGGTTATTAGTTGAATGATAGGCTTTGATAATGAAGTAGATTAAAAAAATAGAAATGGAGAGGTAATTATATGACAACACCACATAATACCGCTAAAGTTGGAGAAATTGCTAAAACAGTTTTAATGCCAGGAGATCCGCTACGTGCGAAATATATTGCGGATACATTTCTAGAAAATCCAATACAGTTTAATGGTATCCGTAATATGCTTGGCTATACAGGATCTTATAAAGGAAAACAAATATCTGTAATGGGATCTGGTATGGGAATGCCAAGTATAGGAATCTATTCCTACGAATTATATAAATTCTATGATGTAGAAAATATTATCCGTGTTGGTAGTTCAGGTACTTATACAGATGAATTGAACATACATGATATTGTGCTTGTAGATAGTTCTTGGAGCCAATCTACATATGCAAACGTTCAAGCAGGTGTAGAAGGTGATATTCAGTACCCTTCTGAGTTATTAACGAATAAAATTGAAGAAACTGCAAAGCAAATAAATATTCCTATTGTTAGAGGAAGAATACATTCGAGTGATGTGTTTTATTATGAAAGTTCTGTACCAAACTATATCGATTTTTATAATAACCATAAGTGTATTTGTACAGAAATGGAAAGCTATGCATTATTTCATAATGCGAAAACATTAGGAAAGCAAGCAGCTTCATTACTTACTATTTCAGATTCTTTAGTTACACATGAAGAAATTAGTGCGGAAGCTAGACAAACATCTTTCAATAAAATGCTTCAAATCGCATTAGAGGCTTGTCTATAAAGTGTAAAAATATAAAATGCCAATAGATGCAAAAGCATTTATTGGCATTTCTATTTTTTAAAACAAGATATTTCGGATACTCCCAGCCATCTCACCACAGTTGGCTAGGACTGAAATTTGTACTTTTAAGACTTGAATGATCATGATCATGCATCATTTTAAAGAAAATAAGTATCTTATTTTAAACGCTCGTGTAATTTTTTTATTTCTTCAGTCTGAGTAATGATGTTATTATTCAATTTTCTAACTGCATCAAATACTAAGAAGATACCAATAAAAATTAAAAATCCAAACAGAGAACTCATCATATAAATATGTTCCTTCTTCCTATTAGGTTGTTTAACTAACACCGGGAATTTGTTTGACTTAATCAAGTAATTTTCTATTTATGATAAAGTACACAATTGTTAGTAACAAATACTTTCAAAAGTATCCCCTTTAATTCTCACACTTACGTATTCATAATTGGTTCCTATTCTATTCATACGTTATACATGAAACTTATGTATTTTTTATTCTATAAATTTTAATCTCTTAAACGGATAATATATGATTTGGACTTTTCCTACTATTTCTGAATTCTGAATGTAATCTAATCCATTTCTACTGTCTTTGCTGTTAAGACGATTATCTCCCATTACAAAATAAGAATTCTTCGGAACTGTCACTCGATCATATTGTAAATACTTCTTATATTCGGCCTTTAAACCTTTATCTAGGTAATCTTCTTTGATTGGAACTCCATTTACATTTAGTATTCCATCTTTTATCTCAACCTTATCTCCAGTAAGACCCACTACACGTTTTACATAGTATTTTGGATTATTTTCTTTTTTGATAATAATGACATCTCCGCGCTCTACATCTGATATGTGTAAAGCTACTTTATTAACAAATAAATGATCTTCATTATGCAAAGTTGGCTGCATTGATGCTCCTTCAACTATAAAGGGAGAGAAAATAAATAGTTTAATAATAAACGCAAACGTAAATGAATAGGCAATTATTTTAATTAATTCCCATGGAATATTTTGTTTCGTTTTCAAATTTTAACCCCTCCTATTAATAATTTAATAACCATATTTTACCATAAAATAAATAACAAAAAAGTCTGATTCAAAAAATAGTAACGGTTTCGGATTTGAAGTACAAAACTTTAAATAACACAGCAATTAGTAAGTGAAAAAAATCTCAAATTAATCTAGTAAATAACAATATTATCAGCAATTGAAATAGGGGCTGGCTCATAAGTCTATCTGACAAAGAGACGCCCCTTTACATTTATACAAAAAGAAAATGTGTTGATGAGTGGACTCTAAAAGAAACTATTTTAATATTACTAGCAATATTACTAGCATTTATAAAAAGCTATATTCTTAAATAGTGAAAATCTACTTTTTATATTTTAGGGACAGCCCCCTAGACAATTCTAAGTGTCAACCTGTCAATTAGAATGTTAATTTATACATATTCATATTTAAAAGGTTAATTTCATAATAAAAACAAGAGGACCAAATCATATGCGATTTAGTCCTCTAATTACTTATCTATTTATATATTTTAACCCGTTAAAAAAATAGAAATCAGTCTTTTACTTTATTTAAAACCATTCCGGTTCATTATGATAACTTCTCCCAATTTACAAGTTTCTCTAACATAATAGAAATAATCACACCCATAATTAGCCCATTTGTTAAAAACGGTTGTAAATACATTGGTAAGTCACCGAATATTGTAGGAGATATATTCATTAGACTAACACCTACTAATACAGGTGCTGCAATTCTAAAAATTGAATTGGATGTAAATACTTGCCCCTTTGTACTATTAAAAGCCGTTCCAAATAATTGAATATACGCAACAAATAATACAGCATTTCCAACCGTAATTGGCATTGTTGCTAGAAATGTAATAATCGGCGGAATTAAGCCAACTAATGTAAGTAGCATTCCCCCAATTAAAAACGGCTTTCGCTCGTAAAGTTGCGTACTTTGTAGAAATCCAATTGATGATGTAAAAGGTGTATAAGGTACAAGTCCAAATACCGGCGCAATCATTGAAAACAAACCTGTTAAAAAAAGCGAATAACGATATTGCTTCGGCTTCGCTTCGATTCCAGTTACTTCAGATGCCGCTTGTAATGAAGCAAAGGTATTACTTAAATTCATTAATCCTGCAAAGAAAGCAATCGCTATGATTCCAAATTCTAGGTTTGGTTTACCTAATGGGGAGAGTGAAAATGTAGCATTTGCCGATTCCATTTTTGGCGTAGAATCGGAAAATAAAATAGCATAAAATATCCAACCAACAATCATACCGATTAAGATTGAGAAATTGCTAATATTTTTAGATCCTTTTATCTTCAATATGCTAACAAATAAAACAATTCCTAAAGATAGTAAGCTAACTGGTAGATTCATTTTTCCGTCTTCCGCTATCCCAAGCATTCCTTTAAAAAAGACAAAAATAAGCTGAAAGGATAGTAGGAATAAATAGACTGTCATAACCATTGGTGGAAAAATTCTTTGCACGTAAGATACTAGATTCATTGCAGCTAGTAATAACGTTACGATTCCTGCGGCTATAAATCCAGTCGCAATGCCCCCCCCAATTTGGGTATAGCTTAAACCAATCGCAGGAGCAGTTAATCCTAAATTCAACATGACGCCCCATAATAAACCGGAATGCCCTTCCATAATTGGATACTTATGTCCCTTCCAACCTTGAATAAAAGATGCGATTCCAGTTATTATTAGTGAGCTTCTCATCGTCATTTCAGTAACACTTGAAGGAAGATGAAATGCAGCTCCGATTGAAATTGGAACTACTACAGTGTTTGCAAAAATAAAAAATAACCATTGAAAAGAAGAAAAAAGCGTTACAGAGTCTTTTAAGCTTTTCATCTTGTCCCCCTCCTTGTTTACATTTCTAAGATTTTTGTGAATACAATTGTTCTCCAACTTCTTTTTTCATTTTCATAGAAGTTGAAAGGATGACACCAATTATTATTAAGAGCCCCCCAGATAGTTGAGAAATCGTTACATTATTTTTTAAAATAATCAGTCCTACAAGCATAGCGATAAATGGTTCAAGATTCAAAAACATGGCAGCCTTTGAAGCACCGACAACTTGAATTTGATGATTCCAGATTAAAGTACAAATACCATGCATCAAAATGGCAGTGACAATTAATAAAATCCAAGGATAAATATCCATACTAATCTTTGACGTTTTTTCGGTTGCCAGAAAAGGTACTAAACTACCAAATCCAATTATATTCGAATAGAGTGAAATTGTAATAGAATGATACTTCTCTGTTAATTTCTTGATCATGATGATCGAGATTGCAAAAGTGAGCATCGTGATAAAAATCCAAATCAGTCCAATTGAAAAATTGAGCTCTTTACCATTTGTGATGACTAAAAAGACACCTATAAGAGCAACAATCGATCCGAAACAAAATTGCCTTATTATTCTTTCTTTTAGAAAGATTGATGCTAAAAGTGACGTCGTAATCGGTGCAAGTGCAAGTATTAATGCGGAGGTTGTTGGGTGTGCTGTTTCTAGCGCTGCATAAAATGACCATTGATTGATACAAGTACCTATTAATCCTAACAGAAACATCAAGAACCAGTCTTTTTTATGAATCTTTTTCCATTTATTAACCATAACGGCATAGATCATCATAAACAGTACGATAAAAAATAATCTGAATACTGCAAGGAACATCGGTGGGAATGCCTTAACTAAAATGGCTCCAAAAACAAAATTGCTCCCCCAACAGATTACACAAATTAGCAAAAACAAATAAGATTTAACCATGGTAGAATCCTGCTTTCTGAACATCTATTAAACAAACGAAAAAGGAAATCCAGATGAATCTAGAAATCCTTTTTTTGAACAGACCATTTACACTTGAATAGATTGATTTTGCTTACCTAGAGAACCAAATACGATGTTGCCTTTATACATGACAGCTTTCCGTTCAGTGCGCCTTGCAATGGCTTCAGCTGAGCAGCTTGCTGAGGTAAATACTAAATTAGCAACATCGCCTACTTTTGGCCAAACTTGATTTCCTTTAACATCTAATGGCGTAATTCCACCTGTAATATATTTAAGAGATTGCGATAAAGAGACTTCATCGATCCATTTAAAGCGTTCAGCAAGACGACCAGCTCTCTCTAAAATATCGCCTGTTCCTAAAGGAGACCAAACATCAAAGATATTATCATTCCCAACTGATACCTCTACGCCTCTTTCATTTAATAAATCAACTGGGGGCATATTTCGATTAATTGGGACACTAGTGACAATAGAGATCCCTGCATCCGCTAACATATCTGCTAACTCATTGGCTTCTTCCCTAGCAACATCACCTAATCCAAATGCATGGCTAATGGCAACTCTTCCTTCCCAGCCCGCTTGTTTTGTTAAAGCTGCTAGTCTTTTCATTGTAAAAGTACCTAGATGACCTGGATCATGTAAGTGTAAGTCAATATCAGCATTTCCTTCCGTTGCTAATTCGAATAATTCAACTAAAGAAGCTTCAATATTTTGGTCAACTACGGCAGGGTCAACTGCTCCAACAATTCCTGCACCATTTCTTAATGCTTCTCTTACTAACTTAGTAGATTTGGATCGTAATAATCCATGTTGTGCAAATGCGACAATCTCAGAGCTAAGTTTATCAGAATAGTTCTCTAATGCCATTTGAACCTGTTCCAAGTTTTTCAATCCTATTTCCGGGTAAATATCAACATGCGTTCGTACATGTGCTGACCCTGATGCTAAGAGGATATCAAGTAAAGCTTCTGCACGTTTATTTGTGCTCGTTCCAATTGTAGGAAGTACATTTTTTTCATTTTCAAATCGTTCAATTACACTAGAGGTAGGTGTGCAGGCTCTCCAAACATCGCCCATTAATGTTTTATCTAAATGAACGTGCTTTTCAATAAATGAAGGTAATAATAATAAACCTCCTGCATCTTCCTCATGTAGGTCGGTTCCGATGAATTCACCTTTCACAATCTTCACGATGATTCCATTCTCTATTAACAAATGGGCTAGTTCAGTTTGTGTGCCTATTACCCTACCATTTTCTTTTTCATAGCCACATTCTAATCGTACATTCTTTAACCAATAAATTGCTTTCATGAACTCATCCCTTCTCTTCATAAATAGTCAATTTTACTTCAATGCTGATTCTATAACTAGTCCTCCATAAGCGAGTCTACCATGTGAAATCACTGCATTGCGATTAGCTCTTCTTGCAACAGCTTCTGCTGAACAGGATGCCTCAACAAGTACCATACTTGCTTCATCACCAACATTTGGCCATAAGCGCTTGCCATCTTTGTCCAGTGTCTTTACTCCACCGGTTATAAATTGAAGTGATTGGGATAAGGAATATTCATCTATCCATTTATATCTTTCAGCTAAACGGCCAACTTTTTCTAACATATCGCCCGTACCATATGGTGACCATGAGTCATAAAACCCATCACAGCCAAGTGCAACATGGACTCCGTAATCATGTAGTAAGTCAACTGGTGGCATGACACGATTGATCGGTACTGTTGACATAACCGAGACGCCTAAATTTGCTAGAATACTAGCCATTTCACGTGATTTTTCGATTGGCACATCTCCTAGTGCAAAGGCATGACTTAAAGAAACTCTATTGTTCCATCTGGCATCTTCAATCAAAGACGTTAATTTTTGAATTGTATAGAAACCTAAATGACCTGGGTCGTGTATATGAATATCAATATCAGCATTAAATTCAACAGCAATATCCATCATTTCATGCAGAGAAGCCTCGATATTTAAATCAACACCGCCTGGATCTAGACCTCCTACAATTGTTGCACCTTCATTCATCGCTTGTCTCATTAAAGAGCTTGAATTTGTTCGCAACAAACCATGTTGTGGAAAAGCGACGATTTCATGAGTCATTTTCCCCTCAAATGTTTCAAGTGCTTTTTGAATTTCTTCTAAATTTTTCAAACCGATATAAGGGTCGATATTTACATGTGTTCTAACGTGAGTTGCGCCACCTTTTAATAAAAGTTGAAGCATTTGCTCAGCTCGGTGTTGCCCTGTACTTGCAAGCTCAGCTAACTCTTTTGCTTCTAAGTTTAGACGCTCTATTAAATTTGCAGCTGGAATGCAAGACTTCCACGGCAGTCCTAAATAAGTTTTATCAAGATGGTTATGCATTTCTTTAAAAGCTGGTAGTGCTAATAAATTTCCTGCATCATGAACTGATGTTTTAGTTGAATAAATTGGTATTTCTGCTAATTGAATCGTGTCAATTACACCATTATTTATATAAAGATTGTATAATTCTGTTTTTGTACCAATAATTTTTCCGTCTTCAAATATAAATCCATCATCAAGTGTAACGTTTAACAGCCAATATGATTGTTCCATTTCATCACTCTCTTTAAATGAAGTTTAGATATTCGTTGTTTCTAACGTAGAAATTGAACCACTTACGATATTACCTCTAAAGATAACCGCTGCACGTTTTGCTCGTCTTGCCACTGCTTCAGCTGAACAACTTGCTTCAACAAGGACAATATTAGCTTCGTCTCCAATTTGTGGCCAAACTTTTTCTCCTTTGTTGTTTAAAGGAGTTTTTCCACCAGTGATAAATTGCAAACTATTTGCTAATGATTTTTCTTCTATCATTCGGAATCTTTCAGCTAAGCGACCTACCTTTTCCAAATTATCACCAATACCAAATGGTGACCAATGATCAGTTAGGCTATCATTACCTAATTCAACCTTTACACCTTTTTCATGTAATAATGGGATTGGAATCGTTCTAAAAATAGGTACAGTTGAAGTAATTGAGATACCTAATTCTGCAAATCTTTCTGCAATGCTAGTTGCTTCAACAACTGATAGGTCTGCTAATCCACTTGCATGACTAACAGTTACTCGACCTTGCCAGCCAGCTTCTTCTGTTAATGCAGCAAGACGTTGCATCGTAAATAGGCCAAGATGGTCTGGATCATGTAAATGCACATCAATACCAGCATTTGACTCTACAGCGATATCCATAATTGTTTCAAGTGATCGTTCAATATTTTCATCAATCGTTGCTGGGTCAACTCCTCCAACAAAGTTGGCACCATTTCTCATCGCTTCTTTAATTAGACCTACAGAGTTGCTACGCAATAGTCCGTGTTGTGGAAACGCAACGATTTCATAAGATAATTTATCTTTATATCCTTCTAAAGCTTCAATTGTCGCTTCAAGATTTTTCAATCCGATGACAGGGTCTACATTACAGTGTGTTCGTACATGCGTTGAACCGTAACTCAATAATAAATCGAGCATCTTTTCTGCTCTTTCTTTGGCAGTTGGTAATAACTGAGGTAACAAAATTTGTTCTTCTTCTATGCGTGTTCTTACGCCATTATAAGCGGGAATACATGCCTTCCATGGCCCACCATAATAAGTTTTATCAATGTGAATATGCATTTCTTTAAACGAAGGGATCATTAGAAGACCGTTCACATCATGCTGAGGAATTCCATCCGTAATCGGTTCGTTCTTTAAAATAATCGAAGCTATTTTCCCATTTTCAACCTTTACATTGTAAATCTGAGTTGCAGTTCCGTTAATTGTTTCATTTTCTTGATAAGTAAACCCATTTTCCAGACGTACATTTGTTAACCAATATGATTTTGACAATCTAATCACCCTTCCATTCCAATTTATATTTGTATCTATTCCATTATAAATCTAATAAAAATGAAATCATTTCAGGATATTTACACATTTTTATGTTATTTTTACTATTTGTAAGCATTTACTAGCGTAGAAAAGTTCACCTATAAAAAGATGAACTTTCAGTGCATTAACTACGTACAAAAAATAAATGTCAGACTAATAGAAAACAATGAGACCACCCTGTTAAGTTAATTCTTATGATTGCAATAATCACCACAAAAAAGATGAAAGCAATGAAAAAGTGAGAATTTGAGATTTGTCTGTCGATTATTTAATTGCAACATCATTGATTTCTAAATAACCAGAAGGACTGATTGAAAATCCTTTTACATCTTTTGCTACTGCAGCGACATTTTCAATTACTCTAACAGGTATATAAGGTGTGTCATTCATTTCAATTTCCTGAGCCTCTGCATAAAATTCTTT
Organism: Gottfriedia solisilvae; assembly: GCF_002128405.1. Lineage (GTDB taxonomy): Bacteria > Bacillota > Bacilli > Bacillales > Bacillaceae_G > Gottfriedia > Gottfriedia solisilvae. The sequence continues at coordinate 109,363 of NZ_NETJ01000002.1, read as the reverse complement.
TCGTTTTTCTTCATCTTTTTCTTTACGGGCAGCATTAATTAAGTCATCGACCTTTTGATTGCTATAAAAAAACGTGTTTCCTGCTCCTCCTTGGGAGTCTGTATGAAACAGATTATATTGGTTATAATCCGCATCGCCTGTTGCATTTCTCCAACTAATGATGAACATTTCTGATTGTCCACTATTTACTTTTTCAACAAACGAGCCATATTCCATAACCTGAACCTTTAGATGAATCCCAATCCCAATTAACTGCGATTGTAAAACCTCTGCTAAGTTCACTCTTTCTTTACTATCCATCGTTAAAATTGTTGCTTCAAAGCCTTTTGCATATCCTGCTTCAGCCATTAATTTCTTGGCCTCTTTTAAGTTATACTCATAGGCTTTTAGCTTTTCGTCATATCCAAATACTTTTGATCCCATTAATGAGTTTGCTTTTACACCAACATCATTAAATACTCCTTTTATGATTGAATCCATTTCAACTGCATGAGCAATTGCTTTACGAACTCGAACATCATTAAATGGTTTTTTCGTCACATTAAACCCGATATATTCTGTTCCATAGCCTTCACTTCGATAAATATCCATTGCTTGTGATGACTCTACTTGTTCCATAACTGCTACTGGAAGTGGTTCAGCAATATGTGCTTCACCTGTTTCGATCATTGAAATCCTTGTAGAATCTTCAGGAACAACTTTGAAGACTACTTTGTTAACTTTTGGCTCATCTGCCCAATAATCAGTGTTTTTAACTAATGTAATTTCTTGTCCTGGTGACCATGATTGAAACTTAAAAGGACCCGTTCCATTCGGTTCTTGAATAATTTCTTTACCGTATTGATCAATTGTCTTTGGACTAATAATACCTCCTTCATGATTGGCTAAAATCGAAAGTAATGGTGAGAAAGGCTCTTTTAATATAAATTGAACTGTATACTCATCTATCACTTTTATTTCTTTTACCATTTTTAAAACGACCGCTCTAGGTGAAGCTACATTTGGATCTAGTAATCTATCAAACGTCTTTTTTACGGCAGAAGCATTAAAAGGAGTGCCATCATGAAACTTAACATCATGTTTTAGTTTAAATTCCCAAGTTGTATCATTCAGTTGTTTCCACTCTTCTGCTAGCATTGGCTGAATTTCATTATTTTTATCTCGTTGCACGAGTCCTTCATAAACTTTATGATGTGTAACACTCGCAGCATTAATAGTGGACATAAACTGCTGGTCCAAGTTCTCAGCATCTGATAGTCGAGCGATGACTAAAGTTCCTCCTTCATTTGAATTTTTGTTCGGGTCATTTGCTTTTGTGCCTACATTTTCATTAGATGAACATCCAGTTAAAATAATAGCCATAATCAGTACAAGAAAAATCTTTCCAATCTCACGTTTGAATTTCATGGACTTCGACCCCCTGCTTTTATTTTGCAACCTCAATATTTATCTAATTATATAAAATATTCAGAATATTATTTTCGAAAATCTTTACTATCTTTTTCAGTTTCTTTACCAATTTCAATTCGTTTACTCTCGTCAATATGATTTCGATTTCATCATGTTTTTGTCATTTCAAATGTCTTGAACTGATTTATTCAATCGCTTTGACAGTTTGAAAAGATGGTTTAAACAATTCATCTTCTGGCAGCTGTTGGTAATCTCTTTCCATATATCCATTTCTCATCTTTTCAAAATAAACTTGCCCTTTTTCCTGCAATTCTTCTAAATCTACATTTGGAATCTGTTGGTCCTTCATGACGATTTTGCCATTAATGATTGATAATTTCACATCTCTGCCTGTTGCACTGACAAACATTGTTCGAATAGGATCATCGATTACCCCCATATGAAATCCATTCAAATCAATGGCAATCAAATCTGCCTTCGCACCTTTGGCAATTCGGCCGAGATCATCCCGTCCAAGAAAAGCTGCGGCATCGAGCGTCACAGAACGAAAAAAGTCAGCATAAGTTGACCCTTCGACCTCTTTTTCAAATAAACGAGAGAGCATGCTTCCCGTTCTTACATTTTGAAATATATCGGGAGGAAATGTATCTGTACCGATTGCTATATTGATTCCTTCCCTTTTATATTTTGCAAATGACTCTAATACAGATCCGTGTCTACCGATAATCAATGGGCAATGTATAACTGTTGTGTTTGTTTCTTTTAGTAGAGTAATATCATTATCAATATTACAATTTGCTTCGCTATACCCTGACACAAAATGTGCATGTGGAATCCCTGTTTTTTTGCCAAGGAATCCTAAATTATATAAGTATCTGATTGGTGTGACACCATGTTCATTTAATATTGTGTTAAATTCAAAACTACCTTGAGCAGCATGAAGCTTGATTGGAACATTTAATGCTTCACTATATTCTTTTGTCTTTAGTAATACATTTGCAGTTTGAGACTCAACTCTTTCAGGAGCTAACATACCTCGAACTAATCCATCATAGCCACCATCAAATTCTTCAATGAATTGTACCGCTCTCTCAAGACCCGCTTCTCCCTCTTTCTCATCCCAATGCATTCTTATCGTTCCATCCGGTTCAACAACTCGAATCCCACATTGATAACTTGGACCAAGATAAATTCTTAAACCTAAATTAGCAGCATGTTTTGCAGCAGCAGCTAATTCTTCATATGTTTCGGCCCACTTTTTATAAAAAACAGAAGTAATTGGCATCGCCGTTGTGATTCCATGAAGAATGAGTTGAGAATACGCATAAAGAGACTTAAATTCTTCCTCCTCTGCAGTCATCCATTCACTATGTCCTTTTTCGATATATTCTTTAGACCAAAGTAGATTTTTTTGTCTTGTAACACTCGCTTCTAAATGTAAAATATCATGATCAATATCACCTAACGCATTTAAATCAATAAATCCTGGACTAATGACCGCGTTGCCAGTATCGATCACCTCAGAAACCTCTGCATCATAATTCTTTCCCACATAAATGATCGTATCATTTTCGTAAACGACTTCTGCATGTTCTAACATAACGTGATACTCACCATTAAAAGCAATGACATATCGACCTTTAAGCTTTGTTTTCATCTTAATCTCCTTTTCAAGGTTTCATTTTCAATTTATCTTTTTTCATCAACAAACTTGCGGCATGTCCAAAAAAATGCTCAATAAACTGAGAAGACAGCATATTAAACTTATGCTGCCTTTCCATGTATATCTAGTAATTATTTGACTGTAATATCTTCAAGCATTAAATAGTTTGCAGGGTTTAACCATAAACCATTAACGGATTTTCCATATACAGCTAAATGTTCGTAGTTACGAATTGGTACATATGGTACATCTTCTCTTTCAATTTTTTGTGCTTCAGAATATAATGCCTTACGTTTTTCGCTATCAGATTCTTTACGAGCTGATTCAATTAATTGATCTACTTCGGGATTACTATAGAATGCACTGTTACCCGCTGCACCTTGTGATTTACTATTGAAAAGATTATATTGATTATAGTCTCCATCTCCGGTTGCATTTCCCCAACCACCGATTGAAACTTGATGTTCGCCTTTTGCTGTTGCTTCAATATAAGCTCCATATTCTAGAACTTGAATTTTCACTTTGATGCCAATTCCTTTTAATTGTGACTGAATAACTTCTGCCATATTAATTCTTTCTTTACGATCACTTGTTGTTAATGTAAATTCTAAGCCGTCTTTTACCCCAGCTTCTTCTAATAATTTTTTCGCTTCATTAATATCGTATTCGTATCCTTTAATTGTTGGATCATATCCGAATACCTTTGGACTCATTGTAGAATTAGCCTTTGTACCAATATCGTTATAAACCCCTTTAATAATTGCATCGACCTCAATTGCATGTGCTACTGCTTTTCGAACTCGAATATCATCAAATGGTTTTTTCTTCGTATTGAAACTTAAGTATTCAACAGCAAGTCCGTCTGTTCTGTATAAGTCCATTGTGTCTGATGCTTCTATTCTTTCAATTTCCGTTACTGGTACTTGATCTGTTACATGTGCTTCACCAGTTTCAATCATTGCAATCCTCGTCGCATCCTCAGGTACAACTTTAAAAACAACTCCATCAATTTTTGGTTTATTTCCCCAATAATCCTTATTTTTTGATATCGTAATTTCTTCACCAGATTTCCAAGAATCGAAGACAAATGGCCCTGTTCCTACTGGATTTTGTCCAATTTTATCACTGTTCTCTTTAATCGATTTAGGACTAATGATACTACCCTCATTACTTTCAAGAATTGATAATAGTGGAGCATATGGATATTTCAATACAAATTGTACTGTTGTTTCATCGATTACTTTAATTTCTTTAATCATTTCTAATTTACCAGCTTGAGGTGAAGCTGTTTTTGGGTCTAGTAGTCTTTCAAAATTTGTTTTTACTGCATCTGCATTAAATGGCGCTCCATCATGAAATTTCACACCTTCTTGTAGTTTAAACTCCCAAGTTACGTCATCAAGCTGCTTCCACTCTTTTGCAAGTAAAGGCTGTGGTTCCATATTTTTATCTGGAACAACTAATGTTTCATACACCTTTTCATACACAACATTTGCAGAAGGGATATCTGTAATGAAATGCGGATCTAATGTCGTCGCATCGGATAGTCGTGCAACAACTAATGTTCCTCCTGCTTGCGCTTTTGTTCCCGATGCATTGCTGCTTGTTTTATCTGATGTACAAGCTGATAAAACAGACGAGACTGTTAATAGTGATGCAAATAATAATCCAACCGTTTTCTTTCTCATTTTGATTCCTCCATTTCATACTTGCCTTTGTTTCTCCAGTTTTTTGTAATGAGTACATCAGGCTTAATCAAATTATAAAAAAAAACAAAATTTTATATTTTCAGAATCTTTACTCGTTTTTTTAATATCTTTACTGCTTTTCCACTTCATATTTACTTCAATTCTTATTTTGAATAAATTTAATGAAAGAAAAGGAGGAACTACAATGAAGCCAGAGATCGCTATGAATCAATCTGAAATGACTATTGTAAAAAAAGAATCTCAAAAACTAAAACGCTGGAAAGCCTTTTATAAGAAGTTTAAGAGAAATAAATTGGCACTGATTGGTGGATATATTGTACTGTTTTATATTTTAGTTGCTATCTTCGCACCAATCATTTCTCCACAGGATCCTTTTAAAATTGATTTAGTAAACAAACTCCAGCCCCCTTCGCTCGATCATTGGATGGGTACTGATGATAAAGGAAGAGACATATTAAGTAGATTAATATTTGGGAGTCGACTTTCATTAACAGTTGGGTTTGTATCCGTATTCTTCGGGGCAGCCATCGGAATTATCCTAGGTTTATTGGCTGGATACTACGGAAAATGGATGGATACGATTATTATGCGAATCGTTGATGTACTACTTGCTTTCCCTGGAATCTTACTGGCATTAGCTATTATTAGTGCACTTGGACCTAGTTTAATCAATGTAATGGTAGCAGTTGGTGTATTTTCAATTCCGATGTTTGCTCGAATTGTACGTGGTTCAACTCTATCAGTTAGAAAGCTTGAATATATAGATGCCATACGTGCTTTAGGTGCAACGGATTTAACAATTATCATTAAACATATTTTTCCGAATATTCTATCACCGGTAATCGTCCAAGCTACTCTTCGTTTAGCTACCGCTATTCTATCAGCAGCAGGTTTATCTTATCTTGGTTTAGGCGCACAACCGCCATCACCTGAATGGGGTGCAATGTTAAGTAGTGGAAGAGATTATTTATTTAGTGCACCACACATTGCTTTATTCCCGGGAATTGCGATATCAACTCTAGTACTTGGCTTTAATATTTTTGGTGATGGTTTAAGAGATGCACTTGATCCTAGAATGAAAAAATAAGGAGGAAAGCGAATGTTACTATTCATTATTAGAAGAATCTTACAAACAATACCTGTTTTACTCGGAGTAAGTTTAGTCGTTTTTCTTATTATGCAGATGGTTCCTGGAGACCCTGCTACACTTCTTGCAGGTGAAGGTGCAACAAAACAAACAATTGAAATGGTCCGTCATGAACTTGGATTGGATCGTCCAATCATATACCAATATTTTGATTATGTATTTCACGCAATTCAAGGTGATTTCGGCGAATCCCTTCGTAATAATCGACCTGTTTTAGACGAGATTATGATCCGACTTCCTATTACATTACAACTTGCACTTGCAAGCATTTTGATTACAGTTGTTCTTGGTATGATCGCCGGTATTATATCAGCTACTAAGCAATATTCGATGGCAGATATTTCGATTATGATTATTGCACTATTAGGAATCTCTTTACCTAGTTTTTGGTTTGGACTCATGCTAATCTATTTTTTCTCTGTTAACCTTCATATATTTCCGGTTGCAGGTTGGGGAACGATTCAGCATATGATTCTACCTGCCATTACACTCGGAGCAGGTGGTGCGGCAATTGTTGCCAGAATGACACGCTCAAGCATGTTGGAGGTTGTACGACAAGATTATATTCGTACTGCAAGAGCCAAAGGATTAAAAGAACATATCATCATTTACAAGCATGGACTGAAAAATGCATTAATCCCAGTCATTACAGTTGTTGGCCTTCAATTTGGTGCCCTACTTGGTGGTACTGTATTAACAGAATCAGTTTTTGCGATAAATGGACTTGGTAGATTAATAGTTGATGCGATTCGTACAAGGGATTTACCAATGGTTCAAGGTGGGGTTTTAATCGCCTCTGTCATCTTCGTATTTATGAACTTAGCTGTTGACGTACTATATCGATATTTTAATAAACGAATTGACTTAAACTAAGGAGGTACTTAGATGAAACAGGTGAACGAAAACATACTAGAAGTTAAAGATCTCGAGACCTACTTTTTTACAGATGAAGGAACGAGTAAAGCAGTTAATAAAGTCAGTTTTTCATTAAAAAAAGGTGAAACACTCGGAATCGTCGGTGAATCTGGAAGTGGCAAAAGTATTACTTCCTTATCACTTTTAAGATTAATCCCTTCACCTCCTGGAAAAATTGTTGGAGGTAATATTTACTTTAAAGGTGAGGATTTACTATCTAAAACCGATAAACAAATGCGCTCAATCCGTGGCAATGAAATTTCTATGATCTTTCAAGAGCCAATGACATCATTGAACCCCGTTTATTCAGTCGGCGAACAAATTGCAGAAGTGATCCGCCTTCATCAAAACCTTGGAAAAAAAGAAGCTTGGCAAAAGGCTGTAGATATGCTGAAGCTTGTTGGAATCCCCTCTCCAGAAAAAAGGGCAAAACAAGAGCCACACGAGCTAAGTGGAGGAATGAGACAAAGGGTTATGATTGCAATGGCACTTGCATGTCATCCTGAGGTATTGATTGCTGATGAACCGACGACAGCTCTTGATGTAACCATTCAAGCACAAATATTAGAACTCATTAAAAATCTACAAAAAGAATTCGGAACTGCAGTGATTTTAATCACTCATGACCTTGGTGTTGTATACGAATCATGTGACCGTGTTGCTGTTATGTACGCTGGAAAAATTGTTGAATATACAACAGCAAAAGAACTATTTGAAAATCCTAAACATCCTTATACGATTGGTTTATTAAACTCTTTACCACGTTTAGACATGGATCAGGAAGAATTAACAACGATTCCCGGTACTGTTCCTAGCCCATATAATATGCCTAAGGGGTGTAGCTTTGCTCCTCGTTGTGCTTTTGCAAAGAAAATTTGCGAAGAAATAGTCCCTGATTTACAACATATTGATCAGAGTACACAAGTTAGCTGTTGGAAGCATACTGTTCAGTGGGATCGAGAATTTGTTTTACATGAGAAAGTAGGTGTTGAATAATGAGTATCACAGTTGAAGAGAAAAAGGTTTTATTAAGCGTAAATCAATTGAAGCAATATTTTCCAATCAAAGGTGGAATTTTTGGAAGAACCGTTAATCATGTAAAAGCTGTTGATGACATTAGCTTTGACATCTACCAAGGTGAAACGTTAAGTATTGTTGGTGAATCTGGTTGTGGTAAATCAACAACTGGCCGTGCGATCCTACGACTAGATGAACCTACTAGCGGTACTATTCAATTTCAAGAAAAAGATTTACTTTCTTTAAGTAAGAAAGAAATGCGAAAAGTAAGAAAAGATTTACAAGTTATATTCCAAGATCCCTTTGCCTCACTGAATCCAAGACAGACTGTGGAACAAATCCTTAACGAGGCATTAGCCATTCAAAATGTAGTACCAAAGGAAAATAGAAAACATAGAATTGAGGAATTACTAGGTCATGTTGGCTTAAGACCGGAATCGATGGAAAGATATCCTCATGAATTTAGTGGAGGTCAGCGTCAGCGAATTGGGATTGCTAGAGCTCTTGCAGTTGAACCAAAATTAATTATTTGTGATGAAGCTGTTTCTGCACTTGATGTATCTATTCAAGCTCAGGTATTAAATTTGTTAAAATCACTACAACGACAATTTAATTTAACTTTCTTATTCATCTCACATGATTTAGGAGTTGTGAGACATATATCTGATCGTGTAATGGTAATGTATTTAGGCAAAGTCGTGGAAATCGCGGATAAAAAGTCCATTTTCGAACAGCCTCAACATCCGTATACGAGAGCATTATTATCTGCCATACCCGTACCAAATCCGGTACAGAAAAGAGAACGAATTATTCTAACTGGTGACGTTCCTTCACCGATTGATCCACCAAGTGGTTGCCGTTTTCATACCCGCTGTCCTTTCGCAATCGATATTTGTAAATCGCAAGCACCAGAGTTGAAAATTTCTGCTCAAAACCATCAAGTGGCTTGTCACATCGTGTCATAAGTAGTATAGTTTTTCGAAAGGTAGCTTTATAAATTAGTTTGTAGAGAGATAGCTTTACGATTAAAATATTTTAAAATTGAGGTTCATCGATGCTTAGTTACGAGGGATTTACATTATTAATTATGCTATTTATCTTAGCTCCTATTATGGGAGCTATTGCTCTTTTATTTCTATTTGTATTTGAGAAAAAAATAGATCTGCTTGAAAATAAAAACAAAGAAATTCGCTTAGAACAAGCACTTCAAGAAGCTCAATATAATAAATTAAACCAGCAAATCCAACCCCATTTTTTATTTAATACACTAAATGTTATTTTAGGGTTAGCACGCTTAAATAGAAAGTCTGAATTGATTCGTGCGCTTGAAGCTTTTTCACAATTCTTGAAATTTAAATATAAAGCATCTGAACCATTAATCCCACTTGAACAAGAAATTCAATATACAAAGCATTATTTAGATATCCAAAGTATTCGATTTGGCGATCGACTGAAGATCGCTATGGATTGTCCGAAGGAATTATTTATTGCACTTGTTCCCCCATTTATTTTGCAGACCTTGGTTGAAAATTCATTTAAACATGGTTTAGAAAAAAAAGTCGGAGAAGCTCTTCTCAACATTCGTTTCTACCAGGAATCAGAGTCTGTTTTTTTAGAAGTAATTGATAATGGATTAATGGGTTTAAATGTTTCAGTTTCAGATCACGATGGCCATGGATTAGACAATATAAAAAAGCGTTTAGAGTTATATTTTAATGACCGAGCCCTCATTCAAATTTCGTCAATTGAAACAGGTACGAAGGTAGAGGTTGTTTGGCCACTAGTTTACAACACGACAAATGAGGAGGTAGCAAAAAAATGAATGTATTATTAGTAGATGACGAACCTTTAGAACTAGAACAGATGGAATACATGATTAAAACTACATTTCCTTTATGGAAGTTTCATAAAGCTGCCGACGCATGCCAAGCTCTAACAATTAACCAAAATCACAAAATCAACTTAGCCTTTTTAGACATTAATCTACCGGGGCGGTCTGGCCTTGAATTTGCAGAAGAATTAAGAACAATCAATAAAGAGGTAGATATTATCATGGTCACAGCATATCAAAGTTTCGATTATGCTAGGCAATCCATTAGAATTGGTGTTGTTGATTATTTAACGAAGCCAGTTATTGAGAGTGATTTACAAAAAGTGTTAGCAAAGTATAAGGACACTCAATCGTCCAATGATTATTCAAGCTTAATTTATCAAGCACTTTTATTTATCCATGACAATTTTACAGAGAAATTAACACTTTCGGATATTGCACGAGAAGTGCATACAAACCCAACTTACTTAAGTAGAAAATTTCATGAAGAAGTCGGTATGCCGTTTTCGGAATACATTATTCATTATAGAATTCAAGCTGCTAAACGATTCTTAATGAATAATCCAACCTGGAATATTTCAGATGTTGCTGAAAACTCAGGGTTTAATAGTCAGCATTACTTCAGTACATTATTTCGCAAAATAGAAGGAATTACACCGAAAGAGTATCGTGAGAAAGGAAAGTAAACATTGAATCAACGATCATTTAAAGAATATGTGCAAGGCCCCGTTCAAATTGGGATGGGAATGGGTATCCTCTCCTTATTAGCACGCTGGGTGACAGGCTCAACAATTTTATCTTCTCCTGAATCAATGGTGAAATATGGAGTATTCGGTGGAATTGGGTATGCATTGATGGGAGCATTCGCTTTATTTGCTTTTAGTTTTATCGGTAAAAGAGTTAGAAGGGATTTTCCAGAGGGGTTAACGATCGGAGATTATTTAAAAACAAAGCTAAATCCTCTTGGCTATTGGACATTCGTTTTCATATTAATCTTAACGAGTTTACATATTTTATTTATCCAAGGTATGGCTGCTTCTACTCTATTTAGATTTCTATTCCATTCCTCCCTTTCTATTGAGATGTTTCTATTTATTTGTTTTTGTGTTCTGTTTGCAGGATTTGGTGGGTTAAAAATGATTCATCATCTGGCAGCATTTAAAGTCATTATCATGTTTGCTGCGGTCATACTGATTCCTTTATATTTTTTCGTCAAGGAAGGAATTCAACCTGTTTATGACGGTATACGTCTTTATCACCCTTATATGTTAGTGATTAATCATTATGATATATGGAGCTTTCTCATTGCAGGCATGCTCGTAGGATTCGGTCAGTTTTTCTTTGACCTTACATCTTGGCATCGTTTATTTATGATTGAAATCAAAAAAGTGCCTTTAACTTTTTCTTTAACCGGATTGATTTGGCTGATCTTCCCATTATCATTTACATCACTGTTTATCATCGTCATTTTCACAGGTGGTTTTTCTGATATTCAATCTATTTTAGTTGGACTGGCAAATAAAATTACGACTCCATTCTTTTTTATCCTGTTCGTTTTATGTGCATTTAGTGCCATAACTTCTACATTTGGAGCAGGTCTTCATTCTCTAGTCAGTTTCATCGTAGTGAATGTAATCGGCCCGTTCCGTAAGTACTCCAATGAGCAACAAAAACTAAGAATGGCATACTTATTATCAATTTGTATTGGTGTTCTCACCTACTTTGCTACAATTCTAAACTCCTCTTCAATTGTAGAATTATTATTTTACTCAGGGAATATTTATTCCGCATTATTGGCGCCAATTGTTTCAATTGTATTTAGTAAGGGCAAAGTTTCGAATATCATTCCATTCAGTGCTGTTATCGGTATCATAATTTCATTCATTTTTCTTCCGTTTGCAAGTGACTTTCAAAGTATTTGGATTAGTGGATTTGTATCTTTTTTCATTGTAATGACACATACAATTTTCAAATTTACTATCAATAGAAAAGTTCATCATGTAAAACAGCAATAAACTCTAGTTAAACGAAAAGAGCATCTGATTGGATGCTCTTTTTTTACTACATTCTAATTGTAAAAATTAATTTCCACCTTTGCTTGGTGGTGGGTTTTCATTTCCACCTTTGCTTGGCTCTTCATTTCCACCTTTACCTGGTTGCTCTGTTTCGCCTTTTCCTGGTTGTTCTGCTTCGCCTTTTCCAGGTTGTTCTGTTTCACCTTTACCTGGTTGTTCTGTTTCACCTTTACCTGGTTGTTCTGTTTCACCTTTACCTGGTTGCTCTGTTTCACCTTTACCTGGTTGCTCTGTTTCACCTTTACCTGGTTGTTCGCCTTCACCAGTTCCTCCGCCTTGGCCTTCGCCTTCACCAGTGCCGCCTCCAGTGCCACCACCTTCACCTGCTCCGCCTCCAGCGCCGCCACCTTCACCTGCTCCGCCTCCTGTGCCGCCGCCTTCACCTGCTCCGCCTCCTGTGCCGCCGCCTTCACCTGCTCCGCCTTCAGCACCGCCACCTTCACCTGCTCCGCCTCCAGTGCCGCTGCCATTTCCTGCTCCGCTTCCAGCATTAAATTTCACAACTGCATAAGCATAAGAAATAGATTCAAATGTAGCTTTGTCGACTGCGCCAGTTACTGGGAGTCCATGAGTTTTTTGGAAATATCTAACGCCTTTAACTGTTAAACTATTATAATGACCAGTAATTTTGCCAGAATAACTTCCAATCGATTTCAACATTCCTTGTACTACGAAAACATCAGGTCCTTCTGATCCTCTTCCAAATGCAAAACCTGTAGTAGATAAACCAAGTACTAGCATTAATGATAATAAAACTGTTTGAATGCTTTTTCTACCAAAACGAATGATAGATTGATTTTTGTCATGAGCAATTTTTGCTCTATCAAATTTCTTCACTTGCTACACCATCCCTCAAAAATTAAGAATTTTTTAAACTACAAATTTTACTATTCCCTTTTCATTTTCAAAAATTCATCTTTCATATATCAAAAAACAATAAAGATACCTTGAATGAAAGGGTGCTTTTCGAGGTCAATTAAAGTAACAAATGAGAAATTAAATTCGCAAAATCAAAAAGCCTAGTTCATTTACTGAACTAGGCAATAATGTTTAGGTATATGTTAATTAGTTAACTGCTACATCTTCTAAAACTCGAACAAATTCACCTTTATTCACTGGGTAACCAGCTTGAGCAATTTTGACTTTTACAATTTTACCAATCATATCTTCAGTTCCTTTAAACACAACTTTAAGATAGTTATCAGTGTATCCGATTAGATAGCCTTCATGACCATCTTCAGTGTATGTTTCTTCTGGAATTACTTCAAGAACATCGCCATCAAACATTGATGCGTATTCTTTTGCCAATTGGTTTGAAAGTTCGATTAAACGATGTACTCGTTCATTTTTGATTTCTTCATCAACTTGATCTTCCATACGCGCTGCAGGCGTACCTGTACGTTTTGAGTATGGGAATACATGAAGTTCAGAGAATTTATTGTCTCTAATAAAGTTATAAGTTTCCATAAATTCTTCTTCAGTTTCACCTGGGAACCCAACAATTACGTCAGATGTAATCGAACAATTTGGTAGTACTTCACGTAATTTTTCAATTCTTTCAGCAAACTGTGCCATCGTGTATTTACGACGCATACGTTTTAAGACTGTGTCAGAACCTGATTGTAATGGAACATGTAGATGTCGTACAACAATATTTGAATGACGTAAAACCTCAATTACCTCGTCAGTAATTTGGCTTGCTTCAATTGATGAGATACGAACACGTTTTAAGCCATCAACAGTTTCTAAGTCTTTTAATAACATTGAAAGATTATAGTCCTTCATGTCTTGACCATATCCACCTGTATGAATACCTGTTAATACGATCTCTTTATAACCAGATTCAACTAATTGAGTTGCTTGTCGAACTACCTCTTTAGGATCACGAGAACGCATTAAACCACGCGCCCAAGGTATGATACAAAAAGTACAGAAGTTGTTACAACCTTCTTGAATTTTTAATGATGCACGTGTACGATCAGTGAAAGCTGGTACATCTAATTCCTCATAAACACGTGCTTTCATAATATTGCCTACACCGTTAATTGGTTGACGTTCAATACGATATTGCTCGATATAATCAAGCATTTTTGTTCGATCCTGTGTACCGACAACTATGTCAACACCCGGAATCGCCATGATTTCAGCTGGTGATGTTTGCGCGTAGCAACCAGTTACACAAATTACTGCATCTGGATTTTTACGCACGGCACGACGAATAACTTGCCGACTCTTTTTATCACCTGTATTTGTAACTGTACAAGTATTAATTACATAAACATCAGCTTGGCTTTCATATTCCGTACGGTCATAGCCTGCTGCTTTAAATAGCTGCCAAATTGCTTCTGTTTCATAATGATTAACTTTACAGCCTAATGTATGAAAAGCTACTTGTGGCATTTCTTCACCCCATTAATTCAAAATGATAGGAGGCAGCCGCTAATACATAAAATGGTGCTGTTTCTGTCCGTAGAATTCTAGGTCCTAATCCACAAAGTTTTGCACCTTTAGCTGTTAGCTGGTCAACTTCTTTTTCAGACAATCCACCCTCAGGTCCGAATACAACTAATAATCGTGTCCCTTCTTTTAATGATTGGAATGTTTGAACGAGCTGTGCTGTTTCTCCTGTTTTTGCACTTTCTTCATATGCTACAATACACGCATCAAATTGCGGTATGATATTAAGTAATTGTTGAAAAGCTACTGGTTGTTCGACTGTTGGAACAATATGTCGATACGATTGCTCTGCAGCTTCCTTTGCAATCTTTTGCCATCTCTCAGCCTTTTTACCTGCTTTTTTATCATCTAATTTAACGATCGAACGAGCAGCAGCAAATGGCAAAAATCCAGAGGCACCAAGTTCTGTTCCTTTTTGGACAATCAGTTCTAATTTATCGCCTTTTGGAAGACCACTTGCAATGGTAATTGAAATTGGCAGTTCATTTGTATTCTCAACATATTCTACAACAGTCGCAGTTACTGTTTCACTAGAAATATTTGTAAGGACACACCGAACTGTAGAAGAACCTGGTACTGTACAAATGATTTCTGCTTCTGGCTTCATTCGCATGACATTTGAAATATGATGCGCATCATCACCAATAATTGTGACAATATCATTTTGTAGTTGTGTTGCTTCTATAAAGTATCTTTGCATATTAAATCACTTGTGCTGGTTTTTTTGCGATAATAGCAACCCAGTCCTCCAAATGAATCACTTCTTCAATTTCAAATCCAACTCGCTTCAGTTCATCTTCTATATCTTGTTGCTTCGAACCGATAATACCTGAAGAAATGAATGTTCCTTCTGGTGATAAAACATTATAAACATCTTCTACAAAGCGAAGAATAATTTCTGCAAGTAAGTTTGCTACAACAACTTGGAACGGACCATCGATTCCTTGTAAAAGATTGTTTTGATCTACTTTTACAACATCGTCTACTCTGTTTAATCGAACATTTTCTTTTGCACTATTTACCGCTACATCATCTAAATCATATGCTTCAATATTTGTTGAACCAAGTTTAGCCGCTGCAATACTTAATACACCAGAGCCTGTTCCAACATCTATAACACGGTCTGTTACTTTAACAACCTTTTCAAGTGCACGAATACACATAACAGTTGTTGGGTGAGTACCAGTACCAAATGCCATACCTGGATCTAATTCAATAATCAGCTCATCATTTTTTTTCGACTCATATTCCTCCCAAGTAGGAACAATTGTAAAACGATCTGAAATAGAAATCGGATGATAATACTTTTTCCAAGCAGTTGCCCAGTCTTCTTCATTCACTTCATGGATTGTAAACGTATTTTTACCTAAATCAATATCAAATGAAATCAGATTATTGATTGCTTCTTTAATTCCGTCGACAGTATCATTTAAAAAACTATTCACAGGAAGGTATGCTTTTACGATTACACCTTCCTCTGGATAATCTTTTGGGTTAAGTTGGTAGATTTCACCGTACACCTGCGCTCGTTCCTTCGTCAAATCAAACACATCCTCAATGACAACACCACTGGCACCTGCTTCATGTAAGATGTTAGAAATCGGTTCAACCGCATCTTGTGTAGTGTGAATACTTAACTCTGACCATTTCATAAATCTACCAACTCCATTCATACTCTCTTCTTTAGTCGGCAATACCCTCTAACCAATTCCAATGGTCTAGAGGGTGCCATTTATTTTACTCTTCAATTATTATTGTTACCATTTTCTACCTTACATAACGGCGAACTTGTATTAATGAACAACTCATTCGTTAAAATTCTTTACAGCACGTTTTAACTTTGTAAAAAATGAGTCATGTTTATCGTCTTTATGGTCTTTACCAATATTATAGAACTCTTCTAGAAGCTCTTTTTGACGACTTGTCAGCTTCGTAGGTGTAATGACTTTCACGATTACGTGTTGATCACCTTGACCATATCCACGAACATCTTTAATCCCTTTACCTTTTAGGCGCATTCTAGTACCAGTTTGCGTTCCAGCAGGTATTTTTGTTTTTACTTTACCATGAAGCGTTGGCACTTCAACTTCATCTCCTAATGCTGCTTGTGCAAAAGTTAATGGTAATTCACAGTAAATATCATTTCCATCACGCTCAAAGAACTCATGATCACGAATATGGAATGCAATATATAAATCCCCTGCAGGGCCACCATTTTTACCTGGTTCGCCTTGTCCTGATAAACGAATTTGTTGTCCATCATCGATACCAGCTGGGACTTTCACCATGATTTTCTTGCGTGTTTTCACACGTCCTGCTCCATGACATGTATTACATTTATCTTTAATGATTTGTCCAGTTCCTTGACAGTGTGAACATGTTGTACGGTTAACAATACGTCCAAATGGTGTATTTTGTTCAACACTCATTTGACCTGAACCACTACAATGTTTACATGTTTCTTTTGACGTTCCAGGTTTTGCACCTGATCCACTACAAGTGTTACATGTTTCTTCTGTTGGAATTTCAATTTCTCTTTCCATTCCAAAAGCAGCTTCTTCAAACTGAATTGTCATTGTATATTGTAAATCAGCTCCTGCTCTAGGTGCGTTTGGATCACGGCGACGACCGCCTCCATTTCCACCAAAGAACTGACTGAAAATATCTTCAAATCCGAAACCTCCACCACCAAAGCCGCCTCCGCCGAAGCCTTGGTTTGGATCAGTGTGACCAAACTGATCATAATGAGAGCGTTTTTGGTCATCCATTAACGTTTCATATGCTTCTTGTACCTCTTTAAATTTTTCAGGTGCATCAGCATCTTTATTTACATCAGGATGATATGATTTTGCTAACTTACGAAACGATTTTTTTATCTCATCTTTTGAAGCACTCTTACTTACACCAAGCACTTCATAATAATCACGTTTACTCATAGTGTTTCAATCCGCTCCTTTCACATAAAGAATATTTTAACATATTCTGTGCTTTTCTAAAAGAAAATAAAGAAAACTCGTCGACTGACGAGCCTTTTAGGCGAAGTCAGAGGCGTAGTTGCACTTATACTTTATTCATAAAATTGGCTACTACGTCGAGTGCTCATCATTCTACCAATTTATACTTTCTTAAAGTGAGAAAAGCCAAAGCCAAGACTACCCTGACTTTGACTTTCCCTTTGTATCTATATATTTTTGAACTAACTTTTAGTGACTAACCTCTATTGTTAATTATCCAAGCAATGTAATCTTACTAATTAACCTACTTGTTTTTATACTAAATGAGGCTAAAGTGAGTCACTTTCACTTAGTATCTTATTTCTCGTCTTTCACTTCAGTAAACTCAGCGTCTACTACATCGCCTTGTTTTGCTCCGCCTTCTGCACCTTGAGCTGCTTGCTGAGCTGCAGCTGCTTGCTCATAAAGTTTCATTGATAAAGCTTGAACGATTTCTGAAAGAGCATCTTTCTTAGTACGGATGTCGTCTAAGTTTCCAGCTTCTAAAGCAGTTTTTAATGCATCTTTTGCTTCGTTTGCTTTTGTAACTTCTGACTCATCAACTTTACCTTCAAGATCTTTTAATGTTTTTTCTACTTGGAACACTAATTGATCAGCTTCGTTTTTAAGGTCTACTTCTTCTTTACGTTTTGCATCAGCTTCAGCGTTTAATTCCGCTTCTTTTACCATGCGTTCTACTTCTTCGTCACTTAAGCCTGAAGAAGATTGAATCACAATGTTTTGTTCTTTTTGCGTTCCAAGATCTTTCGCACGAACAGTAACGATACCGTTTTTATCGATGTCGAATGATACTTCGATTTGTGGAATTCCACGTGGTGCTGGTGGAATATCAGATAATTGGAAACGACCTAATGTTTTATTGTCATTAGCCATTGGACGCTCACCTTGTAGAACGTGAATGTCTACTGCAGGTTGGTTGTCAGCAGCTGTAGAGAATACTTGTGATTTACTTGTAGGAATCGTAGTGTTACGATCGATTAATTTAGTAAACACTCCGCCCATAGTTTCAATACCTAATGAAAGTGGTGTTACGTCTAGTAATACTACGTCTTTAACATCACCAGTTAATACGCCACCTTGAATTGCAGCACCTAAAGCTACTACTTCATCAGGGTTAACACCTTTATGTGGCTCTTTTCCTGTTTCTTTTTTGATTGCTTCTTGAACTGCAGGAATACGAGTAGATCCACCAACTAAGATAACTTTATCGATTTGGCTAGCTGTTAAGCCTGAATCTTTCATTGCTTGACGAGTTGGGCCTAATGTTCTTTCTACTAAGTTATGAGAAAGCTCTTCAAATTTCGCACGAGTTAAGTTTAACTCTAAGTGTAATGGGCCAGCTGCACCCATGCTGATAAATGGTAATGAAATTTGAGTAGATGTGATACCTGATAAGTCTTTTTTCGCTTTTTCAGCTGCATCTTTTAAACGTTGTAAAGCCATTTTATCTTGACTTAAATCAACGCCATTTTCTTTTTTGAATTCAGCTACTAAATAATCGATGATTACTTGGTCAAAGTCATCTCCACCAAGACGGTTATCACCAGCAGTTGCTTTTACTTCAAAAATTCCATCACCTAATTCAAGGATTGATACGTCGAATGTACCGCCACCTAAGTCATAAACTAAGATTGTTTGGTCTTCATCCATTTTATCTAAACCGTAAGCTAATGCAGCAGCAGTTGGCTCGTTAATAATACGTTCTACTTCTAATCCAGCAATTCTACCAGCATCTTTAGTTGCTTGACGCTCAGCATCGTTGAAATAAGCAGGAACTGTAATAACAGCTTTTGTTACAGGCTCTCCTAAGTATGCTTCAGCAGATGCCTTTAAGTTTTGAAGAATGATTGCAGAGATTTCTTGTGGAGAATAATCTTTGCCTTCAATATGTTCTTTATGAGTTGTACCCATATGACGTTTGATTGACATAATTGTGTTAGGGTTTGTAATCGCTTGACGCTTTGCTACTTCCCCAACTTGACGCTCTTCATTTTTAAACGCAACAACTGACGGAGTTGTACGTCCACCTTCTGGATTTGGAATTACTTTAGGCTCTCCGCCTTCTAATACTGCTACACAAGAGTTTGTTGTACCTAAGTCAATACCGATAATTTTACTCATTGCATGTTCCTCCTAAAATCTAGAAAAATATTTTATAGTTATTTTTTATAATTTGATTATGTTGAATGACATTGGGTGTAATCTGGTAGTTGCAATCATAGACTAGCAAAGTATACTTTACCATTCACAGGCACTACTATTTATTGCCCTAATGCTGTTCTATTCGTTAACTTTAACCATTGAAGGACGAATTACTCTATCTTTCAACTTGTAGCCCTTTTGGAATTCTTGTAGGACTTCATTTGATGGTTTTGAAGAATCACTTTCTTGCATTACTGCTTGGTGGAAGTTTGGATCAAACTGTTCTCCAAGTGCAGGAATTTCTTCAATCCCTTCCTTCTTAACAGCTTCAACTAATTGACGATAAACCATTTCCATCCCTTGTTTTAAAGATGCAGTTTGCTCATCAGTTGTTTCAATCTGTAATGCTCTCTCGAAATTATCTAGTACAGGTAAAAGGTCCGTTACTAGACTTTGTGCACGATAAGTCATTAACGATTGTTGGTCCATTAATGCACGACGTTTGTAATTTTCAAAGTCAGCATGTAGACGTAAGTATTTGTTTTCTTTCTCGTCAATCTCAGCACGTAGCTTTTGAAGCTCGTCTTCGTTTGAATTCACTTCTTGAGTTTGTTCTTCTGTAAAGATTGAAGGTTCTTCAACAGTAGTTTCTTCATTCACTACCTCATCTGTAATTGTTTCTTCTTTTACAAGATCTTCTTGACGTTCTGTCATGTCACCTTCACCTCCTATTTTTTTATATGTAATCCATTGTTTCTATTCACAATGGATTTATTCAACATCCTTAGATGAAAATAATAAGTTTAATTGTCCTGTTATTAAATGCATTAGTGAAATCACACGAGAATATTCCATTCGAGTAGGTCCTAGCACAGCAAATGTACCGATTTGATTTTCACCTAAAGAATAAGTCGCACTGATAATACTAACGTTTTCTAAACCAGACTTTTCGTTTTCTTTACCAATTTTGACACTTAGCCCTAACTGTTCAATTGGAAGAATACTCTTTAATTCATCCTTTTTTTCAATCATGTTTAACAATACTCTCATCGTTTCTACATCATGAAATTCAGGCTGAGCTAAAATATTCGTTTTACCACTCAAAAACAGTTTTTGTTCAATTGGTACATCAATTGTATTCGAAACCATCTTTAGCACGCTCTCATAATTAGAAACATGTGAACGTAAGATCATCGCAACTTCTTTATAGAGTTTGTCATTTAATTGATGAATTGGTACATTTATTAAACGCTCATTTAATATATTTACCATTTTTTCAATATCACTCATTGACACTCCTGGTGGAATCGTAACAGTACGATTTTTTACAATACCAGTATCTGTCACAATAATCGATACTGCCTGATTTGTTCCGATTGGAATCAACTGAATACTTTTTAACCTATTTTCAGAAACCTTTGGACCAAGTGCAATAGTCGTATAATTTGTTAAATCAGATAATATGTCAGCAGAGTTTTTCACAAGCTTTTCAATTTCAAAAATGCGCTCAGCAAAAACACTTTTTACAGAACGAGCATCATCTTCATTAACAAGCTGTGGTGATAAAAGATGGTCAACATAAAAACGATACCCTTTTTCAGAAGGGATTCGACCTGCAGAACTATGTGGTTTTTCAATATACCCAAGATCCTCTAAATCCGCCATTTCATTTCTGATCGTTGCCGAGCTAAATGAAATACCTTCTTTTTTAGAAAGACTCCTTGAACCAACAGGCTGTGCCATTCGAATAAAGTCATCGACAATAATTTGAAGAATCAACAATTGTCTTTCAGTCAACATGTTTATCACCTCTATTAGCACTCTTATCAAGTGAGTGCTAAATATATTATTAACTTAACAAATCCTTTTTATAATGTCAATTAAAAAAGAAAAGCTGCTTGATATTGCTTTTTGATAAAGAAGTTAGTTGATTTCCGCTCCAGGATGCTCGCTTTCCGTGGGGCGTGCGGTGAGCCTCCTCGGTGCATTCGCGCCTGTGGGATCTCGCCTGTCCCGCTACTCCCACAGGAGTCTCGCACCTTCCGCTCCAATCAACATCTTTAAAATCTGTTTAAAACAACAATCTTTAAAAAAACAGCCAAACGCTAGTTCAGTTCTGAGATAGTCTCTTAAACATTATAATAGAAACTCTTGAAATACCTCATTGCCTAATAATTTGCCTTTATGCGTTAATCGTAAGTAATCATCTTTATATTCAACTAGTCCATCTTTACTTAACTTTTCAATTACATTCGGAAAGATTTCATTAAAGGTCGCTCCATATTTCGTAGAAAATTCTACTTCGGAAACACCTTTCATTTTTCTAAGCCCTAGAAACATTTCTTCTTCCATTTTTTCTTGTTTGGTCACGGTATGCTCGTGGATGAATGGAACACCTTTTTCATCGATTAGTTGGAAATATTTCTTCAATGGTCCCGCGTTCGAATAACGTACTCCGTTGACATAACCATGTGCCCCTGCACCAAATCCAAAATACTCATCATTATTCCAGTAAACAAGATTATGCTTACTCTCTAATCCATTTTTCTCAAAATTGCTTATTTCATATTGATGAAATCCCTTTTCGTTTAAATACTTCATTAAGAAATCATACATAGCTGCTTCATCTTCTTCTGGGGCAGGCTTTAGTTTCCCCCTATTCATTTCTATGTAAAAAACCGTTTTTGGTTCAATAATTAATGAGTAAGCGGAAATATGTTGAATCGGTAGCTCCATCGCTTTGTCTAATGAGTCTACAAATTGTTCCATCGTTTGGCCTGGAAGTGCATACATCAAATCAAGATTTATATTATCAATACCAACTTCTTTAGCTGTCTGGATTGCTTCTTCTATTTCATTTGGGGAATGAGTTCGTCCTATTTTCTTCAGTAACCCCTCATCAAATGTTTGCGCTCCAAAACTTATACGATTAACTCCACCGTCTTTTAGGATTTGAAGCTTTTCTTTTGAAATTTCATTCGGATTACTTTCAAATGTCATTTCAACCCCTGCTTGACCTTTAATGATATGACGATTAATCATATCTATTAATTTTTGAGTTTGTTCTAGGTCTAATGCAGTTGGCGTACCCCCACCTACAAAAACTGTTTTTAAATTTGTAATCGGCGTTCTCTTTATACTTTCTACTATTTCTTTTTCTAGATAATCTAAGTACTGATCAACTGGCTGTCGATCCATCATGAATTTATTAAAGTCACAGTAATAACAAATTTGCTGGCAAAACGGTATATGAATATAAACGGAAGATACCATTTGTTTCTCCTCTTTTCTATGTAGCGAAAAGCCCCTGATCAAATACCTTCTAGGTTTCGAGTCAGGGACTTTTGTGTTTTAATTTCTTTTGAATTGTATATCTTCATTCTGTTTTTGTCTATTAAAAAGAAGGCTGGACCTTAACTAAATAACCTAAAAGAAAGAATGAAATATACCTATATTTTAGCCAAAATTTTATAAATATATATACTCATAAAATATAAAATCTTGTTCGTCGCTTCAATAAAATAAACCTGCACCCTAGAATTAGGGGCAGGTTCAATTATTTACAATCTAATTTTAGTCGTCCATACGTAAAACAGCCATGAATGCTTCTTGAGGTACTTCAACAGAACCTACAGCTTTCATACGTTTTTTACCTTCTTTTTGCTTATCTAATAGCTTACGTTTACGAGAGATATCCCCACCGTAACATTTCGCTAATACGTTTTTACCCATTGATTTAATTGTTGAACGAGCAACGATTTTTTGTCCAATTGCTGCTTGAACTGGTACTTCGAATTGTTGTCTTGGAATCAGTTCCTTCAGCTTTTCAACAATAATTTTACCACGGTCATATGCAGAATCTCTATGCACGATGAATGATAATGCATCCACTTGCTCTCCATTTAATAAAATATCCATCTTCACAAGTTTAGACGCTTTATATCCAATTAATTCATAGTCAAATGACGCATATCCTTTTGTACTTGATTTTAATTGGTCAAAGAAATCATAAACAATTTCTGAAAGAGGAATTTCATACGTTATTGAAACACGATTTGCATCTAAATACTGCATATCGATAAAGTTACCACGTTTCTTTTGGCAAAGCTCCATGATTGCTCCAACATAATCGTTTGGAACCATGATTTTAGCTTTTACGTAAGGTTCTTCAACACGTTCAATCGATTGAGGATCTGGCATGTGTGCTGGGTTATCAACTGTAATTACATCCCCTTTTGTTGTGTAAACGTTATAAATAACGCTTGGCGCTGTTGTAATTAAGTCGATTTTAAATTCACGTTCAATACGCTCTTGGATGATTTCCATGTGTAATAAGCCTAAGAATCCACAACGGAAACCAAAACCTAAAGCTTGAGATGTTTCTGCTTCAAATTGAAGAGCTGCGTCATTTAATTGAAGTTTTTCTAAAGCATCACGTAAGTCATTGTATTTAGAAGTATCAATTGGATATAATCCACAGAATACCATCGGGTTCATTTTACGATAACCTGCAAGAGGCTCTGTTGCTGGGTTATTTGCTAGCGTAATCGTATCACCTACACGAGTATCACCAACGTTTTTAATTGATGCAGTAAGGAAACCTACGTCACCAACTGTTAATTCTTCTCTTTGAGTTGTACGTGGTGTGAATACACCAGCTTCAACAACTTCAAACTCTTTTCCAGTTGCCATCATCTTAATTTTTTGACCAACCTTAACAGTTCCTTCTATGATACGGATATAAGCTACAACTCCACGATAAGGATCGAATAATGAATCAAAAATTAGTGCTTTTAATGGCGCATCTGGGTCACCAGTAGGTGCTGGTACTTTTGCAACAACTTGCTCAAGAATTTCTTCGATTCCGATTCCAGCTTTTGCAGAAGCTAATACTGCTTCTGAAGCATCTAACCCAATTACTTCTTCAACTTCTTGACGTACTCGTTCAGGGTCAGCACTAGGCAAGTCAATTTTATTTATAACCGGTAGAATTTCTAAATCATTATCTAATGCTAAATATACGTTTGCCAATGTTTGAGCTTCGATACCTTGTGCAGCATCTACAACTAGGATTGCTCCTTCACAAGCTGCTAAGCTTCGTGAAACTTCGTACGTAAAGTCGACATGCCCTGGCGTATCAATTAAATGAAGAATATATTCTTCACCGTTTTTCGCTTTATATTGTAATTGCACAGCATTTAATTTAATGGTAATCCCACGTTCACGTTCTAAATCCATTGAGTCTAACAGCTGTGATTTCATCTCACGCTGAGTTAATGCATTTGTCTTCTCAAGAATCCTGTCTGCTAAAGTAGATTTTCCATGGTCAATGTGTGCGATGATTGAAAAGTTTCTTATTCTCTTTTGTCTTTCTGATCTTGACTCTTTATTCATTTCATCACTCCTAAATTTCTCGACAGCATAGATAGTTTTGATTATATCAAAAAACGAGGCCATTATTCAATCTCTATTAGCAGTATATGTCGAATGAAGTTTAGAAGGACTATCTTAACTCATCAATTAAAGTAGGAATTTTTTCAAAAATCTTCATTCCTTTTTCCGTAATATATGAAACAAAATTAGAAATCCCTTTTCCAACTACCGTAAAATAATTAAACGCGCCTAGTCTTTCTAGATGCTCTTCTCTTACAGCTAACCCTTTGTCAGTATAATCCTTGCCAAATACAACTGCTCCAGCCTTACCATCCTGTTTAGATAACGTTACGACATCATCTACATGATAATAATCAGTAGACGTAACTTTACCTATTCCATTTTTGGCTACCTGCATACAAGTAAAAATGATGATTGTAGACAAAGTGATTAATGTAAAATACCGAAACAAATATTTCACAGGTTTCTCCTCACTTTAAAATTAATGTGTATATGAACCAATATTATCTTGGTTTATTTTAGAATGTAATGCAGCATTCATTCCGCCAGCAATGATATTTGCCATGTCTTCAATGAAAGTATCCACTTCTTTTGGTGTAACCATTAAATTATGACCAAGTGGAGATAAAACTTCATGAATTAATTTACGCTTTTCTTCATCTTCCAGCGTTCCTACTATCCCCATAAACGCCATACGCTCTTTTTCACCAGGAAGATCTTCCTCAGTGTATTTTTTCTTTTCACCAAACGTCAAACCAGCAGGAATTAATGCTCTAGCAGGCTTGTCTCCTTCTTTCATTTCACGTCCGAAGTGTTTTAATATAAAGTCAATCGTGTCACTTGTGATGGCTACAGCATCAACAACTGTTGGTACACCTATTGCTATTACAGGAATTCCTAAAGTATCTTTACTTAATTCTTTACGTTTATTTCCAATACCTGAACCCGGATGAATGCCATTGTCAGTTATTTGAATGGTAGTATTTACTCTTTCAATAGATCTTGCTGCAAGTGCATCTATTGCTATGACAAAATCCGGTTTTACTTTATCAATTACACCGGCAATAATATCACTCGTTTCAATACCTGTTATTCCCATTACACCAGGTGATAGTGCACATACAGGTCGATAACCTTCCTGTACACTTTCTGGTTGTAGTTCAAAAAGATGTTTTGTGACAACTAAGTTTTCTACTACCA
The DNA here is from genome assembly GCF_002128405.1 of Gottfriedia solisilvae. Classification (GTDB taxonomy): domain Bacteria; phylum Bacillota; class Bacilli; order Bacillales; family Bacillaceae_G; genus Gottfriedia; species Gottfriedia solisilvae. The sequence continues at coordinate 83,389 of NZ_NETJ01000002.1, read as the reverse complement.
TAGGCCCTAAAGCATCTGGTGTTACATTCCAGTTCCCTAAACCTACTACTAAACATGTCTGATCTTCAGTAATTCCTAAATTTTTTAAAAAAGCAGCAAACTCATTTGCAAAGACTTTTTCTACCTTCTCTTGAAGATCAGTATCTTGTTCTCGAATTCCTTGGACTTGTAACGTTAAATAATTACCTGGTTTTTTTCCAATTCTTTCAGTTGCGGATTCATTTATATGTACATGCGAGATACTGACGCCGTCAACTTCTCGTTCTTTCAGAATGACACCAGTAATTTCTTCCTTTGTTTGCTCACGTTCTTCTAGCATTTCTTTTGCTTCTACTGCTAAATCTGTTCGAACGCTATATTGACTTAAATCTAACTCACTCATGTCTTTAGCCTCCATTATTACATCTAATTTAACTAGTCACTTCTTAGTTAGTTTAGCTAGATGTTACCAATTCTAAACGAATTGTTTATTTTTCTTTTGAAAAGGCGAAAATAGCTTTATGAATTCTATTGCAAAATGGTACTTGTTTTGATAAAATAAGTTTTGTTCTATTTGTAATCGAGGGCAAATTTCTCGACTGCATTCGGGAGGTGAAAGGTATGCCAAATATTAAATCAGCGATTAAGCGTGTAAAAACAGCTGAGGCTCATCGTGCTCACAACGCATCTCTAAAATCAGAAATGCGTACTGCAGTGAAGACTGTTGAAGCTTTAGTTACTAATAACGAAACTGAAAAAGCGAAAGAAGCTTTCTTATCTGCTTCTAAAAAATTAGACAAAGCTGTTAACAGCAATCTAATCCATAAAAACGCTGCTTCACGTCAAAAATCTCGTTTAGCTAAAAAAGTTAACGCTATGAACGCGTAATGAATTAAATGGTGTCTCATATGAGACACCATTTTTTCGTTTTTATTTATTCATTTGTAAAATTAGCATTTCTAATATCAGAACTTTATCCCCTTGTCCTGTTTTCATATTATAATCTGCTTTTGCAATTAATTTAATTGCTTCTTTTAATTCATTTGCTTGAAATAAATTCGATTGTTTTTGACCATAAAAAACTCTTCCTGGTGATACGCCAACAGAAGAGGCAATTTGATTATTAGAATATCCATTACCTGATAATTGTTTAATTTCATAAAGTAATCTAATTTGACTAGCCAATAATGCAACGACTTTAATTGGTTCTTCTCCAACATACAAAAGCTCATGTAAAATTTTTAGTGCTTCTGTTGTTTGTCTTGCTGCTATTTTTTCAATTAACGAAAAGATATTTTGTTCTATTGTTTTAGCAACCATTAATTCAACTAGTTCAGCATTTACTTCGCCTTCGTCTCCGATAAATAATTGTAACTTTTCACATTCTAATTTTAAAATAGATAAATTATTACCCACTAAAAGTTTTAACGATTCAACACCATCATTCGTGATTATAACGTTTCCAGTAAATTGATCTTTAATCCAGCTATCTAAATTATTCACTTCTACAGGATGACATTCTACTAGTTCTACCAGCTTTTTTAATGCTTTCGTAACTTTTTTTCTTTCATCTAATTTTTCATATGGTGCGACAAATACCACCGTAGTAAATGGTGATGGATTTTCTATATAATCAAAAAGAGGCTCTACATCTTGTACATTTTTTTCTTTTTGAGCAGTTAAAAACGTACATGACTTGATTATTATTACTTTATGTCCTCCAAAAAAAGATGGAGTTTGAGCATCTTCAAGTGCGTCTCCTAAAAAAACTTCCTTTAAATCATATGTTTGAAAGTTGAAGTCATCAATTTCTCCTTGTAAAGCTGCTTTCACGATTGTGTTTTCAGCTTCTTGAAGCAAAAAATCTTCAGTACCTACCAACAAATAAATCGGCGATACACTTTTTTTCAATTTTTTATGTAAATCAGTAATCATGTTTTGCTCTCCTACACTAATTTTCTTAGTATAGTATAACATGTCCTACATTAGAAGGAAGAGATTAGTAAATACTAATCTCTAATTTATATTAACGTTTTAAATAAAGACCCGGTCTCTTCATTTAAAACGGTATAACTAAAACAAACATACTATGGATTTTTTAGTTATATTGATTTATACTAAAATTGTGAATTAGGAGGGGTTATTGTGAATACATTTGAAAAAAACGTACAAAGCAAACGTAATGATGCAGTTGATTCAGGCGTTGGTTTTGCTGTTTCATTTGGTTTCTTCGCTACTCTATTTATCATTGCAACAATCGTAGAATTCGTTGCTCGATAATACATAGAAACAAATGATGGGACTGCTTTTAGCAGTCTTTTTTATTTTTCTTTTGGGTTTTTGTCTCTTGATTTACGGTATGCCTTAAACGTTGAAAAGGTACCTTGTCCTTTTTTAAATTCATAAAATATCGCTCCATCACGGTCTGTTCGCAAAATAATGATATGTTCCTTTTGTAAACGATCAATCACTTCTTTTTTAGGATGCCCATAACGATTGTTCGCACCAACCGAGATAATTGCAAACTTTGGTGCGACGGATCTAACAAACGCATCCGAAGTCGAAGTATCACTCCCGTGGTGTCCCACTTTCAATACATCTGACCTTACATTTTCATATTTAGAAATGATACTTTTTTCTCCACTTTCGTCTACATCACCAGTAAACATCCATACCATATCTCCAATTTTTGCCTTCATCACAATTGAACCATGATTTTCTTCCCCAACATATCCTTTGATTGGTGAAAGCACTTGAAAATTAAAATCCTCTACTTTCCAACTAAAACCTTCACTTACTTTTTGTATGTTTGTACCTTTTTTAATTGCTAAATCTATTCTTTCTTGTTCAACTTTCCCAAAATTCAATTTGTCACCAATTACCAGATTCTCAACAGGGAATAATTGCAAAACTTCATATGCCCCACCTATATGATCATAGTCACCATGTGTAAAAATTAATTTATCTATATTACTAATACCTTCTCCCTTTAAAATCGGTAGTAAAATATCGGTTCCAGTGGAAAACACTTTTTTCCGTTTCATCCATTTTTCTTGATTAAATTGCACAACCCCGCCTGTATCAATAATGTAATTCCCTTTATTATAAGGAAGTTTTATTAAAGTACAGTCTCCTTGACCGACATCAATAAACACAATTTTCCCTACTGGATTTACATTAGGGAAAAAATAATGGCTACAAATAAGAAGGAAAAAACAATACAGGCTAATCTTAAATTTTATTTGATCATTCTTCTCTTCCATAAAATAAAAAACTGCAAATATGATAATGAAATATAATAGAACCACTGTCTTCGACGGATGAATAAAAACTAACTTTACGAATGGTAATTGCATACAAAGATCAAGAAATTTATTTGAGCACTCAATTAAAAATGTTAATAAACTTTCGAAAATCCAACTTAAACCTGGTAAAATGCAACTCACAATAAAACAGAGAATACATAACGGTAGAATGATAAATGTAATAAATGGAATGTAAATAAGATTAATGAAAATACTGTAAGGAGAAAATTCGTGAAAATTCACTAAGAGGATTGGCAATGAGGATAATTGTGTTGTACTTGAGGTAAACAACGCTTTTGCATACCATGATTGATAACTTAAAATACGTTTCGTTGTTAGTAGTATGGTAAAACTCGTGACAAATGAAAACTGAAATCCAATGTCATAAATATAACTCGGATTTACAGTAAGCATGAGAATGCATGAAAGAATGAGTGGTGTCATTAAATTTAACTTTATTTTTAGTAATCTAATAATACAAACTAATACGCCAATAATAACAGCTCTAACAACGGAAGCTGAGGCACCAGCTAAAAATCCATAGGAGATGATAATCAATATTGTTAATATTAGGCTGCTTTCTTTTGTAATTCCAAATCTAATGAGTATAAAATATGTTACTAAACTTAACAAACTAATATGAGAACCACTAATTGCAAGCAAATGTACGATTCCTACTATTTGATATTGTGATTCTACATGCGGACTCATCTTTGTGCGGTCCCCAAAAAGAAGAGCATTGATAACCCCTTCAATATTTTCATTAAATTTACTTTCAACATATCTTGTTACATGCTGTCTTCCACTTATTAATTTCTGAATAATTGACATTTTACCTTGTACACAATCATTTAAACTTTTTGGTTCAATTGTTTGAATCCATTGAATATCTTGATACATTAAATACTCTTGGTAATTAAATAAATATGGGTTTGTGTTGGCCTCTGGTTGAGAAGCTTCACCTTTTAGTCTACAAAAATCGTCTATGGTCCTTCTTTGAAAAATTGACATGTCACTTTGTTTATTCGCATACGCTACGACCATTACTTTTTGTTCTTTCAGTTTAAACGTAAAGGAAATTTTATTCCCATCAATGATTGGAGTTGTATGAATTTCACCTTGAATTAGATTAGCTGGCTTTGGTTTCGGTGCTTTTATTATTTGGTTTTGATATAGACAAACTAAAGATGTAACTAGGACTGTTACTAAACAATAGGTAATATGGATCCACTTTCTATTTAATAAAAGAATCGAAAAAGGAATCATTAAAAATAATAAAACAAGTAAATGATATTCTTTAAAAAAGACGATTGTTATTAGTTGTACAATACAAACGTAAGCTAAATAAATACTCATAAGTAACCTTAACGAATCAATATAAATGGTCTCATTTGTTCCAATGATTTCGTACCTATTCCATTTACTTCATCTAATTGTTCGATTGAGGTAAATGAACCATTCATTTCGATATACTCTATTATATTTTTTGCTTTTGACGGACCAATTCCAGGAATTTTTTGGAGTTCTTCCATTGTTGCATGATTGATGTCAACTGACTCTTTATGATCCGCTTCGTCATTTGTAACCGAGCTTACTTCGCCTACAGTTTCTTCGCCAATTTTTGGCACATAAATGACCATTTCATCCTTTAATTTCTCAGCTAAATTTACTTTATTGCGATCGGCTCCACTTTTAAATCCCCCGGCAAGTTTTATTGCATCATTCACTCTACTTCCTACTTCTAAACGAAAAATGCCCGGTGTTGTTACTGCCCCTTTCAGATCAACGATTATTTCTTCTTGCTCTATATTCTGCTTATTTTCTTTTGCTACGTCGTTTCTATCTACAATATTAGAATCCTTTGTTTGTGAGGCTTCAGGCGTGACGATCACTTCATTTTGTCGATTGCTTTGAAATAAGTTTATCGTAAAAATCAAAGCGATTATGAACGTTAACCAAAAAAACTTATTTCGAATGATTTTTATGAACATATAAAATCCTCCTTAGAACTTATAACATTATTTTCTAACTTGCTTCATATAGTGTAGGAGAGAATGTATGCAAAGGATGTGATGTACTCATGAATGTAGGCATCATAGGCACAGGAAATATGGGATCCATTTTGCTTAATGGGTTTATTAAATCCAAGGCCCTTAAACCTTCCGAGTTAACAATTACAAACCGTTCAATTCATAAAGCTTATGAGCTCAAAAATATATACCCTGAACTGAAAGTAGCAGAACATGCTAAAGATGTAATTAGCGCTTCTGACATCGTTCTAATCTGTGTAAAACCATTAGAAATACAACCACTCCTCTCATCATTGCAAACATCTTTTACAAAAAATCATTGCGTTATTTCCATTACTAGTCCAATCAATGTTGAACAGTTAGAAGCCATATTACCCTGTCAAGTAGCACGTGTTATTCCTAGTATTACGAACCAAGCATTAAGTGGCGTAACGTTAGTTAACTTTGGAAAAAGTTGTTCAGCAAAAACTAAGGAAACAATCATCGAACTATTTTCGAACATTTCGAAACCAGTTATGATTACAGATGACATAACAAGGGTTTCATCTGATATCGCAAGTTGTGGCCCTGCTTTTTTTAGTTACTTACTTCAAAGATTCATTGATGCAGCAGTATGTCAAACTGAAATTACTAAACAACAAGCAACTATTTTAGCGGAAGAAATGATTATCGGATTTGGAAAACTAATTGAACAAAAACATTTTACTTTGGAAACGCTACAAGAAAAGGTTTGTGTAAAGGGCGGTATTACGGGAGAAGGTATAAAAGTGTTAGAAGAACGTGTTGGTGATTTATTTGAGGAGATTTTTGAAAAAACACATAATAAATTTGATAAAGAAATCGAAAAAGTGAAAGAACAATTTTAATTTTTTATAAGTATATAATTTTTCAAATAAAACTTCAAAGTGAGAAATTTCATTTTTCGCTCGTTAATAAAGTAAAAAACCCTTTAAGAAAAAGAATTTTTCTCTAAAGGGTTTTTTATTTTTTAGTTGCTATAAAAAAGATTCGTTCAGTTGTTTCTTCTACAGTTTGGTCAAAATCACCGATCATTTCTTTCACTTCAAATCCTGCTTGATTTAATAAAGCACGATAAGTTTCAATTGGAAACGTTCTTTGAATGTGATATTCTTCAAACCGTTCATAAGAATCACGGTTTTCTTCTTTCATAAAGAACACTAAATCATGCTCTACACTTAAAGGCTGCTCACCTTGCGTACAAGACCAGACTAAGCTTAATTCTTCGTCATCGATGAAGAAGGTTTCTTCACCAAAAATTTCTTCAATTTTATATGGAGAATGAACATCGAATAAGAATATTCCTTGATCTTTTAGACTTTCGTGAACTTTTTCAAACGTTCGCAAAACTTGATCTTCTGAATGTAAGTAATTAAGTGAGTCGCAAAAAATGGTAATACAGTCTAATTGATTGAAACCTTCTAATTCCATCATATTTTGTTGATAAAACGGAATTTGAACTCGCTCTTGTTCTGCTTTAGCCATAGCAACACTTAACATTTCTTCAGATAAATCTACACCACTTATCGTGTAATTTTGTTTTGCTAATAAAATTGGTAGCGTACCTGTTCCACAACCGATATCAAGAATTGTGGGTTGATTTATTTCATACTTTTGAAAAACGTCATTAACGAAATGTAACCACTTATCATACGGGACATCATTCATTAATTCATCATACAAATACGCGAAGCGATTGTATGTCATGAAAGAAGCTCTCCATAAACATCAAGTGATGGAGCATCTCCCCATAGTTTTTCTAAATTGTAATATCCGCGTTCTTCGCGGTGGAATACATGAACTACTACGTCTCCAAGGTCAACTAATACCCAACGAGCTTCGTCAAAACCTTCTAAACGTTTCACATTTCTCCCATTTTGAAGTGCTTGATCCTTCACTTCTCTTGCAATTGCTTGTACTTGTTTGTCTGAGTTACCGTGACAAATAATGAAATAATCCGAGATTGCAGATATTCCTTTCATTTCTAAAACCACTAATTCCTCAGCTTTTTTATCATCAGCAGCTTTAACAGCTAACATCATTAATTCTTTTTCATTCATTTTAGTTCCCCCTAACTTTTAACTTGCTTTAAAATTGAATTATAGGTTTGAACCGTTAATGGGTAGACACTTTGTTCTTTCTCAATTAAGTATGTGATAGTATTTTTTAATGCATACAGTAGTGCTTGATTCAAATCCAAATCAGCTAATTTCCTCGCTTCTTCAACACCTGGAAATTGGCGGTTAGGTTCAATATAATCTGCTACATAAATTACTTTATCTAAAAGGCTCATTTCTTCATGACCGCTCGTATGATAAGTAATTGCTTGTAATACATCTTCATCATCTATTCCATATTCATGTTTTGTAAGAAATGCACCTACAGGAGCATGCCAAAGTTCTTTATTGTGTTGTAAAAGTTCTAATGAAAATTGATTCTTTTCCATTATCTCTTTTAATTCAATAATCGGCATACATTTTGCGACGTCATGGAAAATTGCAGCTAGCTCTGCTTTTTTCACATCTGCACCATACTGTTCTGCAAGACGGACAGCAGTTTCCATCACACCAATAGTATGTGTAAAACGCCGGTTTGTTAGTTTATCTTTTACAATCGAAAGTGCTTTTTGTTTATCCATTAATCCGCTTCTCCTCTAATTAACGGTATTGTCTAATTAAGGTAATACGATTGTTTTATTTTCTTCTGATTCTTTATATAAAACAATTGTATGTCCAATTACTTGTACTAGTTCAGCATCTGTACCTTCAACTAGCTGATCTGCTACATCGTAACGATCATCATCGCAATTTTGAAGTATACTTACTTTTAAAAGCTCTCTAACTTCAAGCGCTTCTGAAATTTGCTTAACCATATTTTCATTAACTCCACCTTTACCTACTTGGAAAATAGGGTTTAAGTGATGTGCTTTTGAACGTAAAAATCTTTTTTGTTTACCAGTTAACATTTTGTTCCTCCAAGCTTTTCTTCTAATAATTTATATGCATTAATTGTATTTGGAAAAATTCCTGTCCACTCTTGAAATGCTATTGCACCTTGATAAATAAACATTGGTAATCCATTTTGAATCTTTGCATTTTTTTGTTCTGCTTCTTTTAAGAAAGCAGTTTTGTACGGGCTATAGATTAAATCAGACACAACTGTATCAGGCGATAAGTTATGAAGGGACATTGGTTTTGCAGCTTCATTCGGTTTCATTCCAACAGATGTTGTTTGAATAACTAGAGAGTAAGTACCTAATCGTTCTTCTGCATCTGTAATAGAAATAACTTTTACATCTTGTTCTTTTAATCGTAATCCATTTTTTAATTCCAATGCTTTTTCTGTCGTACGGTTTGTGATCGTAATATGCTTCACACCTAAATGCAATAAGCTACACAATATTGCTCTAGCCGCACCACCTGCACCAATGATTAAAATATTTTCTTGCTCAATTGGACTTTTTAATACAAGAGATAAACCTCTACAATAACCAATTCCATCTGTATTTTTACCATAAAGTCGACCATCTTTATTGATAACAGTATTTACTGCACCTATTTCTTTTGCTAAAGGATCGACTTCATCTAAATACTTCATAACTTCAACTTTCAATGGTGCTGTAACATTAAATCCTTTCGCAGTTGAACGAAATTCTGTCACAATTGATTCTAGATCTGATATACCAACCTCTTTCGCATCATAATGGCCATGGATTTGATTTTCATGGAACCATTCGTTATGCATAGTTGGTGACATTGAATGACCAATCGGTTGACCGATCACGTAAAATTGGTCTCTCATCTCTCCCGCCCCCAAATCAATCTTTATATAATTGAATTACGAAGTGTTATACCTACGCCTTTTGGTGCATAAGCAACAATTTTTGCACCTGGATCATTTACTGTGATCCAACCAAGTCCAGAATAAACGATATCCGTTTTTCCTTCTTTTATCATAAATTCATGTTTTACTAATTTTGGTAACTCATTAATTTGTTCACCATATGGTGGTACTAACAGTTCACCTGCTTGTCTTTCATACAAATCATCAGCATTCTCTTGTTTTGTACGATGGATTGATAAATCGTTTGAGAAATGACAAGTAAACGATCTTCTTCCACCTTCTAGATAATCGAAACGTGCTAATCCACCGAAGAACAATGTTTGGCTTTCATTTAATTGATAAACCATTGGCTTGATTTCTTTTTTAGGCGTAATAATTTTCAAACCTTTTTTATCAACGAAATGAGCCATTTGATGATGATTAATGATTCCCGGCGTATCAATTAAATCACTTTCATCATCAAGAGGGATTTGAATTAAATCAAGAGTTGTTCCAGGAAAATGTGATGTTGTAATAATATTATTATTTTCCTCACTGTAGCGCTTAATCATTGTATTAATAAACGTTGACTTACCAACATTCGTACAACCTACTACGTACACATCTTTTCCTTCTCTTAACTTCTCAATTGTCTCCGCCAATTCATCAATTCCAGTACCTTTAGCAGCACTTATTAAATGAACACCAACCGGATGTAATCCCCAGCGTTTTGCTGTACCACTCATCCATTGTGTAAGTCTATTCTTCTTAACTGACTTTGGTATTAAGTCTGCTTTATTTCCAACTAGTAAGACTTTATTTTTACCAACAAAACGGTTTAATCCATTTAACCAACTACCTGAAAAATCGAAAATGTCGACTACTTTAATAACAAGACAATCTTTATCGCCAATTCCATTTAAAATACGGATAAAGTCAGAATCTGTTAACTCAACATCTTGAATTTCGTTATAGTTCTTTAAACGAAAGCAGCGTTGACAGATGATTTCTTCTTTTTCTAATGATGATGGTGGTGCAAAACCTAACTTGTTTTTATCCTCTGTTTGAATTTCGACTCCACAACCAATACATCTTATTTCATTATGACTCACTTTTTATCCTCCCATTGTAGTAATCCTTGTTTCTTAAATGAGGAAAGAATTCTACGTTCAACCATTCTATTAAATCTTGTCCAAATTCCATCAGTACTCGCAACTGGAACAACTAAGATTGTATGAATGCCTTGTCGATTCCCTCCAAATACATCTGTTAAAAGCTGATCGCCTATCATACAAACCTCATCAGCTTTCAAGTTTAATAATTGGTATGCTTTCTTATATGAAACCGCTAGTGGTTTTCGAGCGCGATGAATAAATGGGATTCCAAGAGGTTCACAAAACTTTCCTACTCGTGTTTCATTGTTATTTGAAACTACAGTTATTTTAATCCCTGCGTCTTTCATGCCTCTAAACCAATTTGTTAACTCAGGTGTAGCTAAAGGACGATCCCATTCAACTAACGTATTATCTAGATCGGTAATAATTCCTTTAATCCCTAAGTTTTTCAAATGCTCAGGTGTGATTGCATAGACATTATTTACAAATTCATTCGGTAAAAACTTTTTTAACATGATAAACACCTCATAATATTCATAAAATCGTTCGACAAATAACAACAAATACCATCGTTGTGGATAAGAATATACACATTATCCTATTGCCATACATCTACATTTTCAGAAAATATAAACAAATTACTAACAACTTATCCACCGATTTGTGTGGATAAACGAACGATTGTTCTATTGAAAAAAATTTGATACATTAGGCTTACAAAGTATTTCCAACACTTTTATCACGCGGAGGTGAAGCCCAGCTGGGCAATATTATGTACAAATTAAATGATGATTTGTTACTTGAGTCCTACAAAAAAGCACTTGGTCTGCAACTAGATCCGGCCTTTATTTATTTAATTGAAAAAGAAATAAAAAGAAGAGGCCTTGACTATTATATTAGACAAACATCTTAATACTTTTTATTATTTTCAATATAAGCAAATAATACAAGTAAAATAAAAATACAAGCACTCTTTACAATAACAGAAAAAGAACCATCTTTCTACACGATGGCTCTCATTTCGTGAAAAAAAGTGCAAACTACATCAATATTTAATGTAGTTTCCCTAAGTTTTCCCCTACTTTTATAGGTTGACCAGACTTTAGTTTATTATTTGCTGTAAAACTGTCTGCTTCAAATAATAAAACAACTGTTGAACCAAAAGAAAAATATCCAACTTCAGAACCTTTATTAAGACGTTTTTCTTTTGCTGTGACTACAATTGTATTTACAAACATTGCACCAACTTTAATCATCGCTACATGCTTCCCGTTTTCAGAAGATTTCACCTCTGAAACTACACGGTAGTTTTTTGAAAGAGGATCTTTACCATATGTTAAACCAGCTTTATTTACAGGATAAGATTTAGCACCTAATTCAAATTGAGAAATGACTTCACCTGCAATCGGACTATGTATACGATGGTAATGACTTGGACTTAAATAAAGCACCATATAATATCCCTCATTATACTTATCTGCCATTTCTTTTGAACCTAACATTTCAATAATACTATAGGTTTTTCCCTTAACAATAAATTGTATATCTTTTTCAATTTTACCGTGAGATTCTAATACCCCATCAACTGGACAAGCCAATTCATTTTCGCCTGCATAAATTGGTCTTGCATCATTTTTTAATTCTCTCGTAAATAATGCATGTAGTGTTGGAAAAGATGTATTTTTACTTTCTTCCATATTTAGTTTAAACGCATTAATATATGGTTTAATGAGTACCTTACTCAATCTTGAAGTAGAGAATTTCCTAAGAAATCCCGATGTTGCCCTATTATTTGTTAGTTCAATAAACATACGATAAAATCCTTGTTTCATCTATTTACCCCTTATTTACTTAATTAAAATAACTATTTTATATTCTTATCTAATTTAATTTCTTAATTCGTATTCTCCTTATTTCCTTAACCGTCCTCTTGCCCACTCTTTCTTACATCTAAATTGCCCATATCGATGTACTACTTTTCCTTCTACTTTACTCTAGATTTAAAATACTGTCACTAACCGTTCATCTGAATTTCACACTAAGTTCACATTTAACTGTTACAATACGGATGTAATGACTATTAGGAGGTAGCCTATGTTTGAAGAACAAAGCTTAGGTGAATGGAAAAACACTCTTTTAATATACAAATTTGCGTTAGATGAAATAAATACGAAAATTAAAATATTAAATGAAGAATTCACATTAAATCATGATCACAATCCAATTGAACACGTAAAATCTCGAATTAAAAAACCCGACAGTATTATTAATAAGCTTGAACGTAAAGGACTTGAACTGTCACAACATAACATAGAACACTATATTAACGATGTAGCTGGAGTTCGAATTAGTTGCTCATTTATCAGTGATATTTATAAAATTTATGAATTATTAAAACAGCAAGATGACATCTATATAATAGAAGTTAAAGACTATATAAAAAATCCAAAACCAAACGGATATAAAAGTTTCCATATGATTATCGAAATTCCGATATTCCTTGCATCTGAAACTAAAAGAGTCAAAGTAGAAATTCAAATTCGAACAGTTGCTATGGATTTTTGGGCAAGTCTTGAACATAAAATTTTCTATAAATACAATAAAAAAGTTCCAAATGAAATTATCGAGAGCTTAAATGAGGCTTCAGCTACGGTTAATTCTTTGGACTATAAAATGGAGAGTATTAAGAATCAAATGGAAGAAATAAAAGAACTAGAATATCAGAAATAATCGTTCTTTTGGGAAGTGACTGAGGATCCATTCTATCAGTCACTTTTTTTCTTCTTTTCTAAAAGCTTGTATGCTATGGATTTGAGTAATGGTAAATCTAAAATTGTGCTTGAAAAGATCAAATAAAATCTATCAAACAAGGAATTCTCTTATCTATTTTTTGATTTATTTTATCTTCATGTGTAAAATTAGTTCTTTCAACATCAATTTTAAGATAAAATAATATATAGTAGTATGAAGTTCTGTTAGAATTCTTATTAAAATTTGTTCTTATAGATAAACTGTGTATTGGGGGAAACGAATGAATAACGACTTACATTACAATACATTCATACCTGAAAATATTCCTAATGAACGAAAGACAGCTATTAAGACACTTGTTTATTATATTTTAATATTTGTTATCGGTTTGAATGTACTTTTATTTCTTGGATCGATCGCAGCTGCAATTGTAGTTGCTGCAACTGGGATGGATATATCAGATGACGAACTGTTTAAACTATTTACGGATGCTTCTATTTATTTAGATACTATTTTTGGTTTCCTTAGTCTATGGTGGCTTTACTACTATACAAAAAAGAACGGTATTCTTTCATTAAGAAGAATTAAAATTTCGGTTTACGACATCTTGTTAATATTAGGTGCTTATGCAGCGTTGATTGTAACTGCTGGATTGTTAGATTTTATCTTTAAAAGTTTCGGCGTTTCAATTGCTACACCTGATAATCAAAAAGCAGTAGAAGACTTACTTTCTTCAAATCCTGTATTAATGATGATTTCGGCCATCATTTTAGCTCCTATTAAAGAAGAGTGGATCACAAGAAAATTAATTATCGGTTCCATTTTTAAAAACCTTCCATATGTTGGATTAATTGTTAGTTCATTCGGTTTTGGATTATTGCATATGATTGCAGGTTTTTCATTTTATGCCTTAATTCAATATTCATTAGCAGGACTAATTTTTGGTATACTTTATATCTTTACGAAACGTATAGAAGTTTCTATATTAGCTCATTTTTTAAACAACTTTGTTTCAATTTTGGCTTTTTATTTACTAAAGTAAATTTGCTTAACGCTCCGAACTGGAGCGTTTTTCTATTGATATTTTAAAGAGGTGAAGGTTTGTTTATGTATTATTTATTTGTTTTTATAGGTGGTTTTTTGGGGTCAATTTCTCGAAATCTTGTTGGAAATATGATTCAACCTTTATCAAGTGGATTTCCTCTTCAAACATTTTTTATTAATTGCATTGGTAGCTTCTTTTTAGGTGCATTTTTACCCTTCGCAAAAATCCGTTTGAAACCTGAATATAGTTTATTAATTGGTACAGGTTTTACAGGAGCATTTACAACTTTCTCTACATTTTCACTTGAAAATGTACTTCTAATGAATGAAAAACAATTTTTTGTAAGCTTCCTTTATATATTCTTTAGTATGTTTGTTGGGATTTTCTTATCATATTCTGGATACAAACTAACAGATCAATTTCATAAGAAGGAAGGTGCATCTACTTCATGATCATAATTGGTTTATTTGGTGGTTTAGGTGCAGTTTCTAGATATGCTCTTGGAAACTTTATATCAAAATATAACAAAATTTCATTTCCATATGGTACTTTTCTCATCAATATCATTGGATCGATGTTACTCGGAATAACAAATCATTTCTATAGGGATCGAATAATTTCCACAGACATTTGGCTCTTTTTGGGGGTGGGATTTTTAGGTGCTTTCACAACCTTTTCTACTTTTAGTTTTGAGGCAATTCAATTATTTATGTCCAAAAAATACAAAATAGCCATTTTTTATGTTTTACTTTCTACTATATTATGTATTTTAAGTGCATATCTTGGTTTAAACATATTTACATGAAAATACAAAAAAAGACCTCTACTAATATTTAGTTAGAGGTCTTTTTTCTTGTGTTCACCCATTTAAATGGTCTTAAAGGGTTTTACCTACCAGCCAAAATCCAATGTTTTTCCTGTTTCTGCAAATGTTTTTACATTACTTAAGATCATCGGCCAACTTGATTTCGTATTTTCATATGATGGATGATTTTCTGGCCACTTGTCATTAACTAGTTTAAGTTTCGTGCAATTTCCTACCTCTTCAAGGTATAAAGTAATTCTAGTCTCAAGTTCTGCATGGTTTTCTCGATATGATGGTCCTGCATGCTCTGTATAACTCATCATTTTATATGGTTCATAAGCTAGTATTTCACCATATACATGAACTGTTTCATCTCCATCCGCTCCAGGTCCAATATATTCATAAGGTGCGCCTACTTCAAATGTTGATTTCAATACACAACCGAAAAAAATAGCTTTTGTACCTTCAGGAGAAATAAAAATATTCCAAATGTCCTCAGGTTTTGAATTAATATAAATTTCATACGTAAGATCCATGCAATAACCTCCAATTATTTGACTGTTATCAACAATACAACAACACTTCCATTATATACCAATTATACTTTTTCCCATCTTTTATATTTTAAACTTCATGTCATTTTATAATAAAAAAACACCACTTAATAAATTAAGTGATGTCTTTTCTTTTTTGAAATTAGAATGCCCAGTTACCATTACGCATAATTGGTTCTACAGTGCCATCTTCTTTAATACCATCAATGTTTAGTTCAGCTGATCCAATCATGAAGTCAACATGAGTTAAACTTTGGTTAATTCCTCTTTTTGCTTGCTCTTCTGGAGCTAATTTTTCGCCATCTTTCATATTGTTCGGGTAAGCTTTACCAAGCGCTAAGTGACAAGATGCATTCTCATCATATAACGTGTTATAGAAAATTAATCCCGTATTAGAAATAGGAGAATCATGGGGAACTAAAGCTACTTCACCTAAACGGCGAGCTCCCTCATCAGTATCTAATAAATGTTGTAATGTATCGTAGCCTTTTTCAGCTGTGAAATCAACTACACTACCATCTTTAAATGTAAGTGAGAAGTTTTCGATTAAATTTCCACCATAGTTTAAAGGAAGCGTGCTTGTTACAGTACCATTTACACCGTGGCTATGTGGCATAGAGAAAACTTCTTCAGTTGGAATGTTTGGGTTGAACCATTTTCCGTCTTCACTGTTAGCTCCTCCACCTTTCCATACATGATCATCAACTAGGTCTAGTTTTAAATCAGTACCTGGTGCAGTATAATGTAATGTTTTATAACGCTTGTCATTTAATTGAACAACTTTTTCTTGTAAGAAATCATTGTGTTTTTCCCAAGCTTGAACTGGGTTTTCATTGTCTACGCGGCAAATTTTGAATACAGAATCCCAAAGTAATTCCATTGCTTTATCAATGTTTTCATTTGGATACACTTTTTCTGCCCATTCTTTACATGGGATAGCAACGATTGACCAACGAATACGATCGGCCATCATATATTCACGGTATTTATGTAATGCAGTATTTGCAGTTTTGTTGAATGTTGCAATACGTTTAGGATCGATTCCTTTTAATAGCTCTGGATTTGGTGAGATGACTGAAAGAACTGCACCACCATTTTCAGCTAATTCTTCCATAGCTGTTACTTTCCAAGCTGGAAACTCTCCAAATACTTCATCTGGAGCTAATTCATATTTCGTACGTGTTACTACGTCGTCATTCCAATCAATGTTTACAAGCTTAGCCCCTGCTTCATAAGCATACTTTACTACCTTACGAACGTATTCAGCAGCAATAATTGGTGCGTTTATATGTAATGTTTGTCCTGGTACGATATTTACTCCACTCTTTACAGCAAGTTCAGCATATTTTTCTAGTAATTGTTCAAACTGAGACATAAAAATTCCCTCCATTAAACGTTTTTTTGACTAACAACTAAATTATAATATAAATTTCAGAAAATTGGTACACAAAATAGACTGACTATTCATTTTTATCTCTATAAAGAAGCACTTCACCAATCTTGATGAAGTGCTTTCATTTAATTAACAATATATGTTTCATAACCGTTAACATTCAAAAAGTTTTTTGCTTTGTCTCGATCTTTTTCAGTTTGAAGACTAACTCTTAGTACGCCTGGTAAGCCTTCTCTTGATTCAATAATTCTTAAATTCGTGATACTGACTTGGTGAATTGATAAAATTGTCGTGATATTAGATAACTCTCCAACACGGTCCATCACATCAACATATAAGTCAAAATAGCTTGGAATTGCTCCATTTGCTTTTGCTGGCATGTTATCACGAAAATCCTTTGATTCTTTAAAATAATTGTAGATTTCTTCATGTTCTTGTTGCTCAACTAAATGATACATTTCTTTCATATCTTCTATCCAACTTGAGATGAGAGAGAGAAGCGTATCTTTATTTTGAATCACAATATCAGTCCACATTTTCGGACTACTTGATGCAATCCTCGTAATATCTCTAAACCCTCCAGCAGCAAGAGAAGTTGCTAATGGTTCAATTTTAGAATATTGTTGGACTTGCTTTACTAAGCTAGCAGCAATTAAATGAGGGAAATGACTGACAACCCCAGTTATGTTATCATGTGTTTTTTCATCTATGACAACAAAATGAGACCCTGTCCCCTTTAACCAATTTTTAAGCCCATCAATTTGATCCTTAGTAGTATGTTCATTAGGTGATAAAATATAGTATGCATTTTCAAATAAATGAACCTTTGCACTTTCAATTCCAGTTTTATGAGAACCAGCCATTGGATGTCCACCGATAAAGCAATATCCTTTATCAGTAAGAATTTTCGAATGCCTCATGATCTCACCTTTTGTACTACCTACATCCGTAATTATGACATCTTCTCTTAATTGATACTCACTCAAAATATGAATATATTTGATTGATTCCTCAACAGGACATGAAAAGATGATAAGATGTGCATCCTCGGCACATTCTTTCAGTTGGATCGAGGATGCATCTAATATTTTCATTCTCTTACCTATTTCTAACTGCGATTCATTCACATCAAAACCGATGATATTTACATCATGAACTTTTTTGATTGCGAGTGAGATTGAACCGCCAATTAGACCTGTGCCAATTAAGAGGACATTCTTTTTCACGCCCTCACCGCCCATCTTTCCTTAAATAGAATGTTGAAGCTTATGACTGAAGTTTTGCACGGAAATCTTTTAGCTCATGCATGAATTCTTCAAATTGAGGAATATTCATTTGTTGAGCTGAATCTGATAATGCTACCGCTGGATCAGGATGTACTTCCGCCATTACTGCATCTGCACCAATTGCTAAAGCTGCTTTTGCTGCTGGTAATAATAAATCTTTTCGACCAGTTGAGTGAGTAACATCAACGACAACAGGTAAATGTGTTTCTTTCTTTAAAATTGGTACTGCTGAGATGTCTAATGTATTACGAGTTGCTCTCTCGTAAGTTCTAATTCCTCGTTCACAAAGAATGATTTGATCATTTCCTTGAGAAATAATGTATTCTGCTGCATTAATAAATTCTTCAATTGTAGCAGATAAACCACGTTTTAATAATACTGGTTTATTTACTTGACCTACTGTACGTAGTAAATCAAAGTTTTGCATATTACGCGCACCAATTTGGATCACGTCAACGTATTCTAAAGCTCGTTCCACATCGTTTGGATTTAAAATTTCACTAATGACTGAAAGATCGAACTCATCTGCAACATCTCTTAAAATTTGTAAACCTTCGTATCCTAATCCTTGGAAGTCATATGGAGACGTTCTTGGTTTAAATGCTCCACCACGCATCATAGTTAGACCTTGTTGCTTCATTGCTTGCCCAACCGCACGTACCTGCTCATAACTTTCAACAGCACATGGTCCCATAATAAATGATTGTGAGCCATCACCAATTAAATCGTTTTTCACTCTTACAATCGTATTTTCAGGTTTTTTCTTTCTTGATACTAAAAGAGCTTTTCTGTGATCATCTTCTTGTAATTCAAGACTTGCTTGGAAAATTGTTTTGAAAATATGTTGTAGTGTAGAAGTTTCGAATGGTCCATCGTTTACATTCGCAATCATATCTAGTACTTCACGTTCACGAACCGGATCAAAACGCTTAATACCATGCTTAATTTTTTGTTTACCAATTTCCTGTACGACTGTACCTCGCTCATTTAAAAGCTCAACAATTTTTAAATTAATTTCATCTACCTTGTCACGTAATTGAACCAATTCATTGTTTGTACTCATTTCTTTTTCCTCCTAAATTTTTCATTATTAGTTTTTATATTGCCAATACAACTTCATAAAAATTGAAGTAAGTATGTAAAAAATGAAAATAAAAAATCCCTACTGAATAAACAGTAGGGACGAATTAATAAAGTTCGCGGTACCACCCTAGTTGTGAACAAAAACGTTCACCACCTTCGTTTTGTTAACGATCGATCATCGACCGTTTCTACTCTCATATTAATAAGAGATAGAAATTGCTCCAAGAATGTAATTCAGCATAGCTTATGTACTGACTTCCAGCGACCGTCAGCTCTCTAAAACAGTGAAGTTATGCTTACTGTGCTCTCTTCATCACAACGTATTAAATTGTCAAAAAATTCTTCATAAAAGGTATTAATGAGGATTATATAGCACTGTTAAATGGACTGTCAATGCATATTTTTTTTAAGATATGTGATATTTTTTAAAAAGATACATGTCCATTGAAATGGTAGCGCTTACTCTTTTCAACATTTTTTTTACAATTCTCACATTTTTTATATGGTACAGACACACAGACCACTTTCAACTCATAGATATATAAATAACAACTTACCTAACCTTCCTTAGGAGTGATTATATGCCTGGTTTATTTACCGCCTTAAGTCTTTTCTTAAAAGAAGTGTTTGTGTTTGTTTCGTATGTAAAAAACAATGCATTTCCACAGCCACTCTCACAAGCTGAAGAAACACTCTACTTAAATCGAATGGCTGAGGGTGATGGTGAAGCAAGGAATTTATTAATAGAACATAATTTAAGACTCGTGGCGCATATTGTGAAGAAATTTGAAAATACAGGTGAAGATGCCGAGGATTTGATTTCAATTGGAACCATCGGCCTTATTAAAGCAATTGAGAGCTTCGTTCAAGGTAAAGGAACCAAATTAGCAACCTATGCTGCTCGATGTATTGAAAACGAAATACTTATGCATTTAAGAGCTTTAAAGAAAACGAAAAAAGATGTCTCATTACATGACCCTATTGGCCAAGATAAAGAGGGAAATGAAATATCTTTACTCGACATACTAAAAACAGAAACAGAAGATGTTGTTGATCAAATTCAATTAAACATGGAGTTAGAAAAAATAAAACAATATATCAAAATTTTAGATGAACGCGAAAAAGATGTCATTATACAAAGATTTGGTATCGATATGGATAAAGAGTTAACGCAACGTGAAATTGCCAAAAAATTGGGTATTTCTAGGAGTTATGTTTCAAGAATTGAAAAACGTGCATTAATGAAAATGTATCATGAATTTTTAAGAGCAGAGAAGGATAAGAAAAAGGATAAAAAATAACCACTGTGAAAACAGTGGTTTTTTATGCTTGTTCCTCATTTTTCAGTTTACGATAAAAATGATTAGATGTTAGGAAAAAGATTAGAGATAAAATAAGCATTCCGAACACAATACATTCTATTACGATAATTTTAGATTGGGATAAACCGTCCTTTGGTAGTAGAGTCCCGATATAGAAAAAAGTTGCCAATGCTGTCGTAATTGCACCGAATGTTTTAAAATCATTTACTTTTGCTTGTAGTTTTTTTAAGTTCACGTGATCTACACCTTCCCTTCTCAATGTCTAACTTACTATAACATAATTTATTCATACTTTGAGTAGGGAAATAGAGGAAAAGAAGGAAAATGGAAGGAAAAAAAGGCTATTTTTATGTATACCAAACGAATGAAAATTAATGGTTATTATACTGTTTGTGTTAAAATAAACTTGTTAGATTGCATGGTAGATTTGTACTTTATTAACAAGTAACGTGGATTAAGGAGATCTTAAAAATGGCAACTTCTGAAAAGAATTTAAGGGTTTGCAACAAAGGGCACAAATATTATAAAAGTTCTGACTGCCCTACCTGTCCGACTTGTGAACAGGAACAAAAACCTGAAAACGGATTTCTATCACTACTATCAGCACCTGCTAGACGTGCTTTAGAAAACAATGGTATTACTTCTTTGGAGAAACTATCAACTTATAGCGAAAAAGAAATTTTGAAATTTCACGGGATGGGCCCAGCTTCCTTACCTAAACTTAGAACTGCCTTATTGGAAGGCGGATTATCATTCAAAAGCTAATAAATGAAGTGAAAACTTAAAAACCAACGCATAGAGAATCATTACTCTTAAGCGTTGGTTTTTATTATTACTTCAACATATTTTTCTAAATCAGAATCATTATTGTAAACCTTGTTTGATAAATTGTATCGTACGCTCAATTTCTAGATTTTCATCCCAAATCGAAATATCTTTTAATGCAATTGTTGAAACAACAAGCCCCATTACACTTGTAATAATTAAACGTAAAATCGTATGGATTGGCAAATCTGCAATTTGACCTTTATCAATAAAGTATTGTAAAACGTTTTCAACTCTTGGATACATTTTTTCTTTAAATAGTTTTTTTAGTTCTTCTTGCATTTCTTCTTGAAATGGAATTTCTTGAATGATTATTTTGATAACAGCTGTATTCTTTTTCGCAAACTCCATTCGATTAACAATTAACACTTTTAGAAAATCTTCAAATGTATCGTATTCCATATGAAATACCGCTTTTGAAAAACGATCCATCTCAAAAGGCGCAATCGTTTTGACAAGAGTTGGTTTAATAATACTTTTTAATAAATCTTTTTTTGTTTTGAAATAACGAAAAATTGTTCCTTCTGCAACATTTGCTTTTTTGGCAATTTCATTTGTTGAGGTACTAACGAAACCTTTTTCTGCAAAAATATCAATCGCTGCTTCAAGGATCTTTATTTCTTTTTCATTCATCTCTTGTAATTTTTCATGTGGTAGGAAATCTTCTAATTTAATGGGTAACACTCCTTATATTGAACGCTGTTTCTTTAAAGCAAAAATATTGATCACAATAAAGCATAGTGAAAATCCTAGTAAAATGGCAAGTTGTAAACCAATATCTGCTAATGATTGACCTTTTATCATAATAGCCCGTAATGCTTCTGCACCATATGTTAATGGTAAGATGCTACCGAATACCTTAAACCAGTCTGGTAAGAAAGCTGTAGAAAAAATACCAGAGAAAAGTATTTGAGGGACAACGATAACAGGGATAAATTGAACAACTTGAAACTCATTATTTGCATAAGCAGATAACAACATTCCAAGTGTAAGTGCAGTTAGTGATAGTAAAATGTTAACTACACACACTTCCCATGCATCACCTACATTATACATATCTAATACATTGATTGAAAAGATTGTTATGATCAGAGATTGGATTAATGCAAAAAATCCAAAACCAATTATATAACCAAAAACAATTTCCCAACGTTTTACTGGTGTTACAAGTAATCGCTCTAATGTTGTTGTTAAACGTTCACGTACAAATGAAATACCTGCTAGAATAAAAACAAATAAGAAAGAGAAAAAGCCAATAAAAATGGGTCCTATAGAATCAAAGGTCTCCATTTCATCACTACCATAGATTGGTTCCATCACAAGTTCGAATTGTGATGGTGTAATTTCTTTAATCGTGTCTTGAATCGATGTTATGACAGCAGATGTTCTAGCATTATCAGTTCCTTCAAACTGAACAATTATTTTTTCATTTTTAAATACAACTGCCCCATCAATTTCTTTATCTTTCAGTTGGTCTTTAATTTTCGACTCATCTACATCTACAATCTTAGCAAAATTTTTAAGTTCATTTTCAAAAATCTGTGGTGCATTAATTAGTGCCATTGTTGGTTTCGAATCGTCCTGTTTTAGAATATAAGAAAATAAAAATAATAAAACAATAGGCGCTACAAAAATCATTGCAAGTGAGCGTTTATCTTTCAAAAATTGTTTTATGATTCTTTTTGCAATTGCAAAGACTTTCATAAACTCACCTCGTTTTTAAAATATAAATCCTCTATTTTTCCAGTTTCAGACTTTGAAATTAATCTTTCAGTCGTATCTAATGCAATTAACTCACCTTCACGTATTAAACCTATTCTTTCACATTTCTCAGCTTCTTCCATAATGTGAGTCGTAATAATAATCGTCGTTCCTTGCTCCTTCATATCCATAAATTGCTTCCATATTTGTTTTCTTAAAACTGGATCAATTCCCACTGTTGGTTCATCAAGGATTAACAATGTTGGTTTATGGAGTATCGAAATCGCAAGTGAAAGTCTTTTCTTCATCCCACCTGAATAATGATTAACTTGCTTATTCAGCGCCTCTTCTAACCCAACAATTTCTGCTACTTCTTGAATTCTATTTTTTAATTCCTTGCCTTTTAAATTATAAAGCGAACCAAAGAAGCTTAAATTATCGAAACCAGTTAAATCTGCATACAATGCATCAGATTGTCCCATATAACCAATTTTGGTGAGCACAGTAAAATCGGGCATTTCTGTTCCGTATACTAGCACCTCTCCTTTTGAACATTTATCAATACCAGCAATTAATTTAATTAATGTTGTCTTACCAGATCCAGATGGGCCTAAAATACCAAAAATCTCTCCTTCACCAATATTCATTGAAATATTCTTTATGACAGATTTCTTTCCAAAAAGACGATCAACTTCGTGAATTCGTACAACTTCGCTCATCATCATCCTCCGTTCCAATTTAGTCCTTATATTATTATTATAGAATGAGTGAGTACTCACTATTATCATATTCGTCAAATAAGTTAGCGTCAACAAAAAAAGTGAGTACTCACTCAATAATTCGTAAAATTGATACTGTATTTGATTTAAGGCAAAATGCATAGGAATGGATGAACAGTAATTAGCTAATAGTAAAAATACTAGATTAAATAAAATGTCCCTAAGGTGATTATTATGATTGTGACTTTTGAAGTCATACTTAGAACTCTATCAGCTTTTGTTTTACTTACTTGTATTGCACATATACTTGGAAAACAAACAATATCTCAAATGACATTTCATGACTATATTGCTTCAATTACACTCGGATCTATTGTTGGAAATATGACTTTTAATACTTCCATTCATTTCAGTAACTTTATTACTGCATTAGTAATTTTTAGCACAATTATTCTTATTGCCTCGTTAGTTTCATTGAAAAATAGAAACGCTAGAGCAATATTTAATGGAGAACCTACTGTTGTTATACAAGATGGAAAAATCCTTGAAAAAAACTTGGAAAAATTAAAATTTACAATTGATTCTTTAAATCAATCCTTGAGGAGAAAAGATATATTCGATATTGACGAAGTAGAATACGCTTTAATTGAAGCTGATGGACAATTATCCGTATTAAAAAAACCTCCATATCGATATGTAACTAGAAAAGATTTGGGTATCTCTACTCCACCACAATCAACATTTCCTATTGAATTAATTATGGATGGTCAAATTATTACCAAAAATTTTACTCAACACCACTTAACAAAAAGTTGGATCTTTACAGAATTAAAGCAACGGGGATTAACTTTGACTGATGTTTTTTATTGTGTTCAAGGAACAAATGGTCAACTGTATTTTGATTTGAACAAAGATCAAATAACTTCACCAATAGATAAAGAATCATAATTGTAATTAATCTTGTTATATACTTAGCCAAGCTTCTGAACGTTCATCTAGACATAAAAAGTGCCTATCACAATAAACAATTTTGCTCATTGATGACAGGCCCTTCCACGTTTAATTTACAATATTATTATTAATTGGTAAAACTAATACTATCTCATAAAAAACTCAAGGAAATCTTAAATTGGCTAAACGCTCTTCCAAAATAATGCGCAGCTCATCAGGAATCCTCTCATACTCGACCCCTTTTCCCAAAAACAAAAGCCAATCCGCATAATACTCCAGCACCTCAACATCTGTTACATCCAGTTGAACATTGAAAATTCCACTCGACTGAAACATCCCAGTAAATGATAAAATAATCCCCGGCGGGTGCATACGCTTAAAGCGCTGAATTCCGGTCGTATCAAGCTTCACAACTAGATTGGACTCACGTGCAAAAAGTAGTTTTTTATTTAAAATTTCTTGCTCAGACCACTTCATCTTCTGTTCAGAAATTGCCGAATCCCGCAACATTTCAACAGGCAAATAACGAAACTCCTCCGAATCAAAATCATAAACTTCGACTAGCCACTGAGCGTTTGAGTTAAAAATATGCAGTAAATAAACGTCCATCAACTGCGGCCAGCCAGGAGTCAGCTCATAAGTCACACGCAAATGCTTATCACGTACAGCAAGAGAAATCAGTTTGTTCAGCTCCGCAGGCGCAGCATCATCCAGCTCCAAAAGATTCGGATTGGCAGGATTTGTATTTTCAAAAAGCAAGATATTGTTCAGCTCGATTAGCTCGTCTTGTTGGGTTTGAGACGCGATGCCGATGAGTTTTTCAGTGATTGAGCGGCGATTTTGCAGATAAGGTAGCTGTGAATTTTTCGAGGCTATAAAGCTGATAAACATCGCCTTCAGTTCATCTGGCGTAAAGCGGGTAGCGGGCAGATACTGATTTTGCAGGACAAAGTAGCCTCCACCTCGCCCTAGCTCCGACGTCAGTGGAAATCCCATCGCTTGAATCTCGTTAATGTCGCGGATCGCCGTCGCGCGGGATATCTTGAACTCTCTCTGAATCTCGGCAATCGTAAAATGTGCACGATTATTTATATAGCGCATGATTAGGTTTACTCGTTCTATTTTCTTCATATTTTTATTGTATCAAAAATGTAGCAAATTAAATATCAGTAATGACAGTAAAATCTTATTTACATTAAGCTTATCATTATTTAAATTTTAATTTTTCTGGGGAAAGGTTAATAAAACTTCATTTATTTGATTTCCGAAAAAAAGTATCATTTTTTGATACATTTGGCAAATAGAATCAAACTTGTAAAGAATAAATCCACAAAGGAGAGAACAAAATGACTAAATACTCAATCAAAACTATTTCAGAAAACTACAAAATGACTGCTTTCGGTGTTTCACTTGAAGACTATAACGACTGGGCAGGTAATGTAGCAAAAACTGCAGCGAAAAAAGCTGAAATCACTGAAAATGGCAAGCTTGCTGAACTTCTCGCGATAGCTGATGGGCAAGAATATCAAATCAACTACATCATCGATCACAAGGCTTGGCGCGGCTTTGGCGTGATGGGTGAGTTCGACGTGGAAGGGGCGGTCGTACTCGATTTCCTCGCTGGCGACTACTTAGTCGTGCCTGGCACTGGCACTAACAAAGATCGCCTTGCTGACGAAATCACAGGCAAGGTTTTCAGCGGCATGTTGCAAGAAATCACAGACTACAAATACGTTGGTCCAGGTAATTCAACATTCGTCAAATCAGCTGAAAACGGTGAATTCTACGGAGAAATGTGGCTTCGTGTAAAAAAAATCGAAGGCTAAATTCTGTCAAAATTGACAGACCCTAATTTAAGAGGAAAAACACTTGAAAAACTCTCTAAATTTATCATGAGCTGAACGCCCTTTTGGGAAAAAGTCGTTGATACTGAGCAGAATACACTGTAAGCTTTAGGTGGTATATAGGGCTTTTTGCTTGATCAATTTGGGTTTCGTTGGTATTTTTTAGCGGAGCCCGACCACAGAAAATTAACCTAGAGAAAAGGAGTACTCATATGGCTAATTACACACTTGAACATAAAAAATCATTCACATTGACCGCTTATGGTTTTTCAATCCAGTCGAATTTTCAAGACATGAAAGCAATGCAAAAAGAAAAAACTGAGTTTTGGGGCATACTCAAGGCTGACGGGCGTTTTGATAAGCTCAAAGACGCAGCAAAAGACGATCGAGAATGGTCAGTCAACGAAGTTTATCAAGGTAAACCGTGGAATTATTTTGCAGTAGAAGCTGGTAAATCAGTGGCTGACGCAACGCGCATCATCGAATTTCCAGAGGGTGATTACATCGTGGTCGCAGGAAATGGCGACAAGGAAACTTTGTTTGATCAGCTAACATACCGTGCTTTTGGCGAAGTCTTGGCCCAAATCACTGACTATGCTTACGTTGGCGGTCCAAATGCGACTTATCGTAAAGATAACGGCGACGGCACTTTCTACGGTGAATTTTGGGTACCTGTCGTTAAAAAATAATAAGAAAAAAACAAGCAGACACAATTACGTGGCTGCTTGTTTTCTTAATAAAAGCGTATAATTGTACCTTACTTGTCGATTCTATCCCTATTCGTTCTAGAGACTCTCCTTTTCAAAAAAGGCATCTTTACTGCTTATAGAGCTTTAATCATTTCTTCTACCATCAGAGTAGAATTGACAGCCGCTGTGTGAATAAATTGATCAAATGATATGCTTGATTCCTTACCAGCAATATCTGATAATGCACGAGTTACAACAAAAGGTACCTTAAATGCATAACAAACTTGAGCAATAGCCGCTGCTTCCATTTCTACTGCATACAGATCACCGAATTTTCCTTTTACAAACTCAACTCTTACAGGATCATTCATAAATGAATCACCAGTTACGATTAAACCTTCAACTACTTGGATTCCATTTACTTTTTCTGCACATTTTTTAGCAATTTCTTTTAATTTCTCGTCTGCTGGAAACGCTGCAGGCATTCCTGGAACTTGTCCGTACTCATAATTAAATGCAGTTACGTCAACATCATGATGACGTACTTCTGTAGAAATAACAACATCACCAACATTAAGATCAGTATGTAACCCACCAGCAGAACCAGTATTAATGACTACGTCTGGTTGGTATTTTTCTAACAAAATAGCAGTTGCCATTGCAGCATTTACTTTACCAATACCTGATTTTAATAATACGACTTCTTTTCCTTCATATGTACCAACATTATATTCTGATCCAGCAACTTCTTCTTTTTTTAAGTTATCTAATTTATCACGTAATACGTGCACTTCTTCTTCCATTGCACCAATAATTGCTATTTTCACACTAAATCCCTACTTTCTATCAAACTTTTATCATTTTACCACACACAATCAAATCCTACACCTATATCGCATAGAAACAAGCAGAAGACTTTCTCACTATTAATTAGTTGAGAAATCTACTGCTTGATAAACAATATTTTGTTCGAACCTCATCATGGAAGTCAACATGAAATATCGTAAATCTATAAAAAGTATTAATAAGATAATTCCTTCACTTCTTGTACAAGGATTGGCAGCCAACCTTCATTTTCTACCCAATGTAAATGCACAACATACTTATATGTAAGGTCTGTCGTTGCGACAAACATCTTTACACTTTGATCATCATATCCTCTTCCAAGATGCCATACTGAAAAATCTTTTTTCGTTAATGAAATCGCATTAGAAACGGCTTCTTCCATTTCGTAGAAATCATTAGATTGAAAACTGTATTGAACGATATGCTCACCGTTTTGTGAAGTGGCAGTTGGTTTCCATTCTTTCACAGTTGATTGAATGATATTTTCATCTTCAATTGAATTTTTTATGATTTCATTTACTTTATCTCTAAATTTTGCTTGGTAAGGATTCGGTTCATCTGTTGCAATCGGTTTTGATTCCATAGCTGTGGTATTGTAATCCGCTATCGCTTGCTTCGGCTCGATTTTTTGTTGTTCAATAATGGGCATAGATATTTTTACGCCTAAATAAACGATACCAATGATTAGCGGAACTAATAGAATACGGAAAAAATAATTTCCTCTACGTTCTCTTCTTAGCTTGCGAACCCTTCCATTCTTTTCTACTGAAGCCATTGACAAAATCCCCCAAAAACAACTAATTTTCCCTATTTTATCATAGAGTCCATTAATACTAAATAGTCTAATTTTTGTGAGTTTTGTCGTATTGATAGATAGATTTTACTAAATTTGTAACCGTATCTGATGTCGATGTAATTTCGTCTTTCACATTTAAGCTCACGACCGCAAAGGCATACCGTGGTTTTTCATATGGAAAATATCCTGCAAACCATTTGTTCTGTTCCGTAATTTTGTCTTTCTCCTTTTTCGTTTCAGCAGTACCACTTTTTCCAGCGAGCGTATAAGGTAGACTACTATATCTTCTTCCAGTCCCCTTTTCACTTGTGATAACACCGCGTAGCATTTCTCTCAGCTGCTGCATGGAATCCGGTGATAGATAATCATCTGTTAATGTTTGATTTTCAAATGCAAACATTTCTGTACCATTCTTATAAAGAACTGAATCGACGACCTTTACTTGCTTTGGTGAACCTCCCCGAGCGATTGTTGACATCATGTTTGCAACAGCTAATGGTGTTACTTTTACATCCTTTTGACCTATTGAGGTATTTCTTAATCCCTCAAGTGGTTTACTTCCACCAAAGAAAGTTGAACTGCCTTCGTTTTGAAATTGACTAAAACTTGCTTCATGATACACAGATCCTGTCCAACCTACTGGACCATTCATCCCTAATTTATTTGCATACATTTCAAACATATCTTTATTTTTTAATGATAATTTCTGTCCTAAAAGTCCAAAAGTGTAATTACAGCTAGCATAAAAGCTTTCTTGAAAGGTTAAGTTTCCTTTTCTTTTATCTTCATCTTTTTCATAATTACCTCGTAGATCCTTATCACAGTTATACATTTGCTTATCTTGAACGATTCCTTGATCAATTGCCGCAGCAGCTACAACAGTTTTAAAGACAGAGCCCGGTGTACTAGGCTGTAATGCAAAATTTGTAGCAGTATTATCATTTTGAGAAAATAAGTTTTGATAGTTCATAGACGGTCTACTTACCATAGCTAGTAATTTATTTGTTTTCACATCTATTAGAACAGCCGCTCCTTTTTGTAGCTTTGCTTGATTGACAGCTTGTTCAAGTATTTGTTGTAAGTCTTTATCTATAGTCGTTTCTAAAGAGACCGGATAGAAAGGATTACTAGGTTTTGCATACTTTACTTCATTTCCAAACATTGGTTTACCTAGATTATCAACATGAAGCATTAAATTAGATGTTCCATCTGACTTTAGAAAATCTTCAAATTGTGCTTCTAACCCGATTACACCAAACTCTTTTGGCTTATAATCACGGTCACTCTCATATTGTTTTTCATATTGTTCTTTATTTTCCCTTGCAATTCCTACTAAATGTTCAGCTAATTGCTGATCATCTTCATCTTGTGACAACATAGAGATTAATCCAGATACATGTAAATTATTGATTTGATCTATTTTTTCTGATGTTAATTCGTTCGAAATACCTTTCAATGTAAAAGGTTCTTTTTTCCCAATGAATTGGTTTTTAATATCATATTCAGAGACTCCAGTAATAGCAGACAATTTCTCAATTGGCCAATCTATGCTTTTTAAAAATGGAAACAATATTACTTTTGGTGTATATGCCGCACTTAGTAGCTTTCCATTTCGGTCCAAGATTTTTCCACGCCCATTATCAATTCGAAATTGAAATGTTCTTTGAGCCACACTACGCTCAATTAAATTAACATTACTTGGCCCAAAGTTTTTTTGATGTAGAACACCAATATCTAAACATCTATATAATAAAACAGAAAACAAAAATGAAAACAAAATGAGTACGGCTTTAATTCGTCTTTTCATAAAAAAACACCTCATCTACATTGTAGACGGGGTGTTCTTATTTCAAACTATTATTTTAAATTTTTAAACAATTGCTAATTACTTAACAGCAATAATTCTAACTTGCATATCTCCACCTGGAGTTGAAACTGTTACTTCTTCACCGACTTTTTTGCCTAATAAGCTTCTAGCAATTGGAGAGTCGTTTGAAATTTTACCTTCGAATGGGTCAGCTTCAGCGCTACCTACGATTGCGTAAGTTTCTTCATCGCCTGCTGGTAATTCTAAAAATGTTACTGATTTTCCTAAAGCTACTGTATCAGAAGCTTCCTTGCTTTCAGTAATAATTTCAGCATTACGAATCATATTTTCTAAAGTTGTAATACGGCCTTCAACAAACGCTTGCTCATCTTTTGCAGCATCGTACTCAGAGTTCTCTGATAAATCTCCAAAACTACGAGCAATTTTAATACGTTCTACTACCTCAGCACGTTTTACAGTTTTTAAAGTTTCTAACTCTTGTTCTAATTTTTCTTTCCCAGCTAATGTCATAGGGAATTTTTTTTCAATAGCCATTTTGTACACTCCTTTTAGTATCCACCGTTTCTTTATGTAGAATTCCTAATGTTATGTTTATACAATATAGTTGTACAAACAGTGTATGAGAATAATTAATGATTCATTCACTTTTGAAAACGCATTCTTTTTATATAGAAAGATGAAGAAGTTAGACCTTCTCCATCTTTCTTATCTATGATTTATGAATTATTCTCTCATATTAAGGTATTATAATACACTTACTCTTTCAAGTATAGTCTGAATTTTCGTTGCCATTAAGTCAATTGCAACAAAGTTTTGTCCACCCTCTGGAATTATGATATCAGCAAATTTCTTTGATGGTTCACAAAATTGATTATGCATAGGACGAACAACATTAACGTATTGGTCCACAACTGAGTCAACTGTTCTACCACGTTCTTTAATATCACGTTGTATTCTACGAAGGATTCTTAAATCAGCATCCGTATCAACGAATATTTTAATATCCATTAAATCACGTAAGCGCTCATCTTCTAAAACCAAAATACCTTCTAAAATAATAACTTCTTTTGGTTCAACAGGGATTGTTTCTGAAGATCTAGTATGAATTGTATAATCATATACAGGTTTTTCAATTGCTTTATATTGCAATAATTGATTGATATGTTCAATAAATAAATCATTATCAAATGCTAATGGATGATCGTAATTTGTTTTTAATCTCTCATCCATCGGTAAGTGAGTTTGATCTTTATAATAAGAATCTTGCTGAATCATTAAAATAGAATGACCTTTAAATTGGTCATAAATTGCCTTAGTCACAGATGTTTTACCAGAGCCAGTACCTCCAGCAATTCCAATAACAATGGGCTTATTCCCCATACTTCAATCCCTCTTTCTTATCAAACTAACTTTTTTCTCATCATGTTGTAAGGATATACCTTCTGATCAACTTTAATTTTTACAATTTCTAATGGATGTCTTGCCGCATCTAATTCCGTACCATCTTCATCAACAATTACGCCAACAGTTTGTTTGAAGTTTTCAAGTTCCGGACCAAAGAATTCAATTTGATCACCAGGCTTAAAGTAGTTACGTTGTTGAATTGTTGCGATACCAGTTTGCTCATCATAGTCTAATACAAGTCCAGCAAAATCATACGTAGTTTTTTTGCTATGATTTCCAAACATCTGTTCTTTCATTCCTGGGAATCCTTCAAAGAATGAAGAAGCTGTTTCACGATTTGCACATTTATCTAATTCTTCTACCCATTCTTCTTTAAATTCAAAGTTATCAGGATCAGCACAATATGCATCAATAATTTTACGATAAACAGAAACAACAGTCGCTACATAATGAATTGATTTCATGCGTCCTTCAATTTTTAAGCTATCTACACCAATTTCAATAAATTTAGGAATTGATCTTAATAAGTTCAAATCCTTAGGACTCATTGCAAATGGAGCATCTTCTTCTTCGTATAATGAACTTTCAGAAGCGCCTTGTACTTGTGATTCAGTTTGTACTAAATCATAGTCCCAACGGCATGACTGACAGCATCCTCCACGATTTGAATCACGTGCAGTCATATGATTACTTAACGTACAACGACCCGAGTAAGCAATACACATTGCTCCGTGGATAAAAGTTTCAATTTCAACATCTACTTTTTCTTTAATTTCTTTGATTTCCTCATAGCTTGTCTCACGTGCTAAAACTAATCGGTGTAATCCTTCTTCTTTCCAGTACTGAGCTGCACGATAATTTGAAAGTGATTGTTGCGTACTTAAGTGAACTTCTAATTTAGGGGCAGCTTGTTTACAAGTTTCAATGATATATGGATCTGCTACGATGATTCCAGTTACTCCTGCAGTTTCAATTCCTTGTAAATATTCAACAAGTCCGTCCATATTTTCATTATGAGCAAAGATATTCGTAGTTACATAAATTTTTGCTCCGTATTTGTTTGCAAATTCTACACCTTCAGCCATATCTTCTAATGAGAAGTTATCAGCATTCGAACGTAATCCAAACTCTCTTCCACCAATAAACACGGCATCTGCACCGTATCTAACTGCAATTTTTAATTTCTCTAAATTACCCGCTGGCGCTAAAAGTTCTGGTTTTTTTACAATTATGCGTTTACCATCAACGATTTTATCTAATTGTCCAATTGCCATTGTTCTTCCTCCTCATAAAATATTTCAGTTTTATTATTTTCTATTTAGCCTTGGTATTTTTGTCGAACACCCTTGGCATTACGTATTCTCAAGTTTTACACTAAGTCTCGAGGTCATAAGTACAGTACATCTTGAACAGATCGGCTTCCAATTGTTCTGATCTTATGATCGTCAGGGTAAATGTGAATTTCGATTAATATACTGTTTCTTTAAAGAAGAATCCTGTGTCTAATCTGCGATTTACAGGTTGAATTGCTTCGATTTTTTCGTAAAGCTCTTCTTTAATGTCTTCGTAAGCATCTCTATCTTCTACACATAAGTCAATTGCTTGTCTGTATAGTTTTGTTACTTCAACGATGTATTCTGATGATTTTAATACTCCGTCGATTTTCAATGAATCGATACCTGCATCAATTAATTCTTCTAGTTCGTTAATGATACAAATATCATTAGGGCTCATAATGTGCGTACCATTGATATCTTCAAAAATCGGATATTTATTATTACGTTCGTTATCTACTAAGAACATATTCTCTTCGAATTTCTTTTGTTGAATAACTTCCATGTTTTTGCCTTGGTACTCAAAGTAGTTTCCAACTAGTGATCGCTTAGATTGGAACATACAAGTCATACCATGAACTTGTACTTCTATTTCAACTTCAGCATTTTCTTTCATTTCTGTTACTGCTTCAAAACTAAGTTCTCTTGCTAGTACAGCACGTTTTGCACCACGTTTACCCCAATAATTGCAAGTAAACCAGTTAGTTGCAGTTGTTTCTGTATTCCAATGTAATTGCATATTTGGCGCAATTTGACGCACTGACATTAATACAGCCGGATCACCAAATACGATTGCATCTACATTTGCATCACGTAAAAATGTAATATAGTCGTCAATTTCATCTAAAATTTCATTATGAAATAATCCGTTCATTGCTACATATACTTTGATTCCCTTTTGATGTGCAATTGTGACAGCTTCCTTAACAGCATCGCGATTAAATTCACCTGCTAATCGTAATCCAAAACGCTGTTCACCAATCATTACTGCACTGGCACCCGCATCAGCTAATTTTTCTATGTCATTTACGTTTGTTGGCGTAACTAATAATTCAGGCTTGAACATTGTTAACTCCCCTTTTCTTACTGATGGCCACTCCATCACCTATTGGTATAATTGTCGAGTCATACATAGGATGATTCATTAACCATTCATTGTAATTTTGAATCCTTTTTATTAAAGCTCTTTTACGTCGATCATCAACAAGCTCTGCACTCTCTGCTACTTGTCCTTTAAATAAAACATTATCTGAGATGATTACACCTCTTTCAGATAATAATGGCTCGTACAGTTCAAAAAAGCGTTGATATTGAGCTTTCGCAGCATCTATAAATATGACATCGAATTGTCTGTTGTCAGGCAAATGATCTTTTAAAAGTAAAGCATCACCTTCTAAAAGTGTAATTCTATTACTATAGCCACTTCTGTCTATATATTCTTTTGCTTTACGAATGCGCCCTGCATTTCGTTCCATCGTAACAATTCTTAACTCTGGGAAAGATTTAGCCATTCGGATACTTGAATAACCGATCGCACTTCCAATTTCTAAAATGGACGTAGGTTGTATTAAATACAGTAAACCTAGCATGAATTCCATGCCTGCTTTATCCATTATTGGAACATGTTGCTCCTTAGCATACATTTCCATTTCTTCTATAAAAGGTTCTCTATGTTTATAAAAATTCGCCAAATACTGGCGAACTAAAACTTCATCCATTTCTAATAAAGCCTCCAATAGAAATACAACCTTGTGTCAGACTGCCAGCCAAACGCTCGCTTTCTATGTTGTTTCGCCTGCTTCGTGTGCTCATTACCGTCAAAAGGTAACACCGCTCCTCATTTTTGCTCCTGCGCCTCGAAAGACAAGCGTTTTCAGGCAGTCTGAATCTCTTAGTTTTTATAACTTGACTACAAACTGCAACATTTTTTAACAAGGTGTAAGTACAAATTTCCTGTATCTGAATTTATTTTGACCCGTAATATTCTAACATAAAAAAAAGACCCTTGGCTAGTACCAAGAATAGTAACAAGTTTTTAAAGCGTTTTAATATACAAAATTCCTCAGTGAAAACGATGATTTTACTGAGGAATTTGTTATTTTTTATACAAGTATTGCCAACTTCTTAATTTATATGCTTATCTTTTTCTGTATTATGTTCTTCTAGTGATTTAGTGAAGATAACTTCACCTTCTTTATTCGCTAAAAAGTATAAATAGTCAGATTTCGCTGGTTTTAATGCTGCTTCGATACTTTCAACTCCTGCACTTGCAATCGGACCGATTGGTAAGCCTTTAATATAATAAGTATTATATGGCGACTCAATTTCTAAATCTTTGTAAAGAACTCTAGCTTTATGTTTTCCTAGTGCATAAAGAACAGTTGGATCCGTTTGTAAAGGCATATCAATATCTAGGCGATTATAAAATACGCTTGAAATTAATTTTCGATCTGTTAACTCATTTGCTTCTTCTTCAATAAGTGAAGCCATTGTTAATGTTTTATGAGGTGTCAGTTTTTTATCAGTCATCTCATTTTTATATTTGTCCAAAATACTCTTAGTTTGATTTAACATAGGTGCAATAATTTCTTCTAGACTTGGTTTAAATTCACCATAAAGATACGTAGATGGATATAAATATCCTTCTAGTGGATAACGAATTCCCTTTTTAAATATTTCATTCGTTATTAAATCTGGGTACTTCTTTTGTAAAGTTTGTATAAATGCTTTATCATTCAACTGTTTCAGTACAGTTGCTTCATCTAGCTTAAATTCTTTGGCAATAATTCCAGCGATTTCTACAAGTTGAGTACCTTCAGGAATTGTTAAATCCTTAACTGCAACTTGATATTTCCCACCAGTTTGAAGATGTTTAACGATCGTAGAAACCCCTTGATTTTGACTGAAATTATAATTACCAGCCTTTAAACTCGCATTATTATGTAATTTTACATAAACCTTAAATACCTCTGTATTTTTTATTAATTTTTGTTTCTTAAAAATTGATGCTATGTCCCCAACAGAGCTACCTTGTGGGATTGTTACTAGTTGTTCTTGTTTATTAGATGCATTTACTGGCATTAACATATATTTGTATGATGCTAAAGCAGCTGCAATACACACCAAGATCGCTATGATTATGTATAGGAAAACTCGCATTCCACTTTTATTTTTATTTGATGATTTAATTCCTCTTTTTTCAAAATTCGAAAATGACATCGATTTATCTACCTCCTTCATCACGTATTAGTATACTACAAACACTCCAATTATCGGCAATTTTCTACATAAAAAATGCTAAACGCTTATATAAGCGTTTAGCATTTTAAAAAAGTGAATTGAATTATTCGCCTTCTTCTTCATCAAAGAAAGTGTTAAGAACTTCTTCAATCATTTCCCACTCTTCATCAGTTTCGATTGGGAATAATTCACCGTCTTCACCATCTTCTGCAGGAATAAAGCTAGAAGCGTGGTATTCAGGATCTCCATCTTCGTCGAACTCTTGTCCAACTGCAGTGTAGATTACGTATGATTTATTATAATCATCAGATTCAAAAGTTAAAACGATATTGCAAAGAATCTCATTACCTTCTTCATCTATGATCGTAATTTGTCTGTCTTCACCGTGTTCCATTTGTATCACCTCGTTATCATTTTACAAATTATGTATAGTGGATTGTGGAATGATTAAACGCATTCCACACATCCACTTTTCATTATCACTTTATACTATCTAAGTAATTTTGTAAAATAACTACTGCAGCCATTTTATCAATTACTTGTTTTCTCTTTTTACGACTGACGTCGGCTGAGATTAAAAATCGTTCAGCTGCCATCGTAGAAAGTCTTTCATCCCATAGTATAACCGGAAGTTTGAATTCTTCTTCAATTAATTTGGCAAAACGTTGACATGCTTCTCCTCGTTCACCAATACTTCCATTCATATTTTTAGGCAAACCTACTATTACTTTGTCTATTTCATAGCTGTCAATGATTTCTTTTAGTCGGTCAAGTCCAAATATTTGGCGCTCTTCATTAATTTTAACTGTCTCAATTCCTTGAGCTGTCCAACCTAGTGCATCACTTACAGCTACGCCTATTGTTTTAGTTCCTACATCTAGCCCAAGTGCTCTCATTTATTATTCTCCACGATGTTGTTGTAAGTAAGATTTTACTAATTCTTCAATAATTTCATCACGTTCAAGCTTTTTCATCATACTTCTTGCATCATTATGACGAGGAATATACGCAGGATCGCCTGATAATAAGTATCCTACTATTTGATTAATTGGATTATAGCCTTTTTCTTGTAATGCATCATGAACCTTTAATAATACTTCATTTACTCGAATATCTTGTCCCTCGTCTTGCAAACTAAACTTCATCGTTTTATCAAATGAATCCATATAAGGCACCCCACTTATCCGTTTATTTCTAGCTAAACATATTGTACCATTTTTATATGGTAGATTACGAATTAACTAAAATTTCATTAAACGTATCTATCTGTTATTGTACACAACTTCTGTATTATTTAGAAATCGTCGCCATCCATTGTTCAACAAATGCAACTGCCTCATCAAGTTTAGATGCATCCTTACCACCAGCTTGAGCCATATCTGGACGGCCTCCGCCTCCACCGCCACAAATTGTAGCAGCTTCTTTAATCAGGTTTCCAGCATGATATCCTTGACCGACTAAATCCTTCGTCACACCTGCAATTAGGTTAACTTTTCCATCATTAGCAGATCCAAGTAATACAACTACAGATCCAATTTTGTTTTTTAAATCATCAACCATTGTACGAAGGCTATTCATATCTGCACCATTTACTTTTGCAGCAACAAATTTCACTCCATTTACTTCTTTTACATTGTTACTAATATTCCCTGCTTCAATGTTACTTAATTTTGAAGAAAGTGATTCATTTTCTTTTTGTACTTGCTTCAATTCTGATTGTAAAATTTCAATTCTAGATACAACATCTTTTGTATTTGATTTTAATAGACCTGCAGCATCTTTCAATTGACCGATTTGTTCTTGCATATATTCGTAAGCAGCTTTTCCAGTAACAGCTTCGATACGACGAGTTCCTGCTCCAATACCTGACTCAGAAATAATTTTGAAAGTTCCAATTGAAGCTGTATTATCAACATGGCATCCACCACATAGTTCAAGACTATAGTCACCAACTTGAACAACTCTTACAACATCGCCATATTTTTCTCCAAATAATGCCATCGCACCCATTGCTTTTGCTTCAGCGATTGCTTTTTCAGAAATGTTAACTGGAATGCTCTCCCAAATTTTTTCATTTACAATTTTCTCAATTGTTTCAAGCTCTTCTGGTAGAACTTGACCAAAATGTGAAAAGTCAAAACGAAGACGTTCTTGGTTTACTAATGAACCAGCTTGATTTACGTGAGTCCCTAACACATCTTTTAATGCTTGGTGTAATAAATGCGTTGCTGTGTGGTTTTTAACAATGCTTGAACGATTAGCTTTGTTAATTGTAGCAGTTACTTTTGAACCTACTGATAGTGCGCCTTCAACAACTTTTACACGATGTAAATTTTGTCCATTAGGTGCTTTTTGTACATCAAGAACTTCTACTTTTAAACCAGCTGCAGTTAATGTTCCTCTATCTGCAATTTGTCCACCACTTTCAGCATAGAAAGGCGTTACATCAAGAATTAAGTGTGCCTCTTCTCCGTTTGCTACATCTTCAACTTTTTCGCCATCTTTTACTAAAGCAAGAACAGTTGATTCAACAGTACCTTCACCATATCCTACGAAAGCAGATACTTCTTTAATTTCACGAAGTGCTTCACTTTGTACTTGCATAGAATCTACGTCTTGACGAGCAGCACGAGCACGTTCACGTTGCTTCTCCATCTCAACTTCAAAGCCATCATGGTCTACTGTTAAGCCTTCTTCTTCAGCGTATTCTTCTGTTAATTCGATTGGGAATCCATAAGTATCATACAGACGGAACACATCTTCCCCTTTAATGACAGTACTACCTTCAGCTTTGGCACCTTTCATTACAGTTGTAAGTAGTGCTAATCCTTCATGTAATGTTTCATGGAAACGCTCTTCTTCGTTTTTAATTACTTTTTGAATAAATGGTATTTTTTCTTTTACTGTTGGATAATAGCTTTCCATAATTTCAGCCACTACAGGCACTAATTCAAACATAAATGGACGCTCTACACCTAACTTTTTAGCAAAACGTACAGCACGACGAATTAATCTACGTAAAACATATCCTCTTCCTTCGTTAGATGGAAGTGCACCATCCGCTACAGCAAATGATACAGTTCTGATGTGATCTGCAATTACTTTAAATGCAGTATCTTTATCTAAATCACCGTTTCTATATGATTGACCAGAGATAGTTTCTACAACATTGATAATTGGCATAAATAAATCTGTATCAAAATTTGTGTCTACTTCTTGTAAAACACTTGCCATACGCTCTAAGCCCATTCCAGTATCAATGTTTTTACTTGGTAATTCTGGATATTCATTTCTATTTAAGCCGTCTTTTGAATTGAATTGAGAAAATACGATATTCCAAATTTCTAAATAACGATCATTTTCTAAATCTTCTTTTAGCAATTTAATGCCGATATTTTCTTGGTCATATTTCGTTCCACGGTCATAGAAGATTTCAGTACAAGGACCACATGGACCTTCACCAATTTCCCAGAAGTTTCCTTCTAACAGAATGATATGCTCAGGGTCTAATCCTAATTTAATCCATAAATCATACGTCACTTTATCTTCTGGATATACTGTTACATATAATTTTTCTTTTTCAAATCCAAACCACTCATCTGAAGTTAATAATTCCCAACCCCAAGTCACTGCTTCTTCACGGAAATAATCTCCAATTGAAAAGTTACCTAACATTTCAAAGAAAGTATGGTGACGAGCTGTTTTCCCTACATTTTCAATGTCATTTGTACGGATTGATTTTTGAGAGTTTGTAATTCTTGGGTTTTCCGGAATTACACGACCATCAAAATATTTTTTTAATGTTGCAACACCACTATTAATCCATAATAATGTTGGATCATCTACAGGTACTAAAGATGCACTTGGTTCAACAGAGTGACCTTTTTGTTTAAAGAAATCTAAATACATTTGACGAATTTGAGCAGCAGTTAGCTTTTTCATTTTGTGTAAA
Source organism: Gottfriedia solisilvae (assembly GCF_002128405.1). GTDB lineage: Bacteria > Bacillota > Bacilli > Bacillales > Bacillaceae_G > Gottfriedia > Gottfriedia solisilvae. Next base: position 42,752 of record NZ_NETJ01000002.1, on the reverse strand, counting down.
CCTCCATATTTATGTAAATAATTTTGTCGAAAAAAACAAAAAAATCCCGTCCCTAAAACAGGGACGAGATGTACTCGCGATACCACCCTGATTATGAATAGAAAGCAATTGCTTAGGCTATTACATGCCTCTTTAGTCTATTCATCACCTCAAGAGACCGTAACGTGGCCAGACGTCAGTGATTAGCTGCATTCAGGAGTAGCTGTTCTGTCACCCTTCATTAAAGTTTCTTTCAGCCAAGGAAACTTCTCTCTACGCAAATATTGCTTAAATGGACTGTGACATACTTTTTCCTTCAAAATTTTGCAAATTTTTATTGTATGAAAAAATAGTATCATTGTAAAAATTGAAAGTCAAGATGATAGATGTTGTTTTCTATTGTTGAAATACCTCAGGATTGAAATAATAACAACTAAACCCGGCACTGCTAATAATAAACCAGTAAATCCCGCAACTTCACCTGCTACTAATAAAGTAAACATAATGATAACAGGATGTGTGTGAATCGACTTTCCGATAATTAATGGTGATAATACATTCCCTTCAATTAATTGCAATACAATTAGTATAATACCAACCCGAATGATAAGACTCGTACCTTCGGATGCAGCTAAAAATAAAGTCGGCAATGCACCAATAATTGGTCCGAAATATGGAATGATATCAGTGATGCCAATGATCAACCCTAAAACTAATGCATATTTCATTTTACCGATCCATAAAAAAATGGTTGCCATAATAAATAATAAAAAACAAACAAAAATTTGACCGCGAATATACTTTCCAAAAGTATTGTCCAATTCGACCGCTAATCCTTTTGTTTCATCTCTCCATTTTGTTGGAATAAACTTAATTAAAATATCTGCTAGAACTTTATAATCCTTTAAAAAATAAAAAACGATAAATGGAATAATGATAATTGAGATGAAATTATTTACAAAATGCTTCATCCAATCTCCGGTTCGATTGACTAAAGAAATACCAAATTGCTCTGCACCATTAATCATTAAATCAACTCTATTATGTAAAAAGATTGGCATCCTAGAGGTTTTACGCTCAATTTTAGACAGAAACGTATCATATAATGAAAGTACCTTAGGGAACGAAAGAAGAATATCATTCCATTGTTGTTTAAATATCGGTATTAATAAATACAATCCTAATACCGCTCCACCAAAAAATAATAAATATATTAAAAGAATGGCATATACTCTTTTTAAACCTTTTTTATGAATGTACTCAATCGCTGGATGTAATAAGTACGCTATAATGAGACCAATTAAAAAAGGAATTAATGCTTTTAAAATACCAATAATAATATGATAATAAACCGGTTTTAAATAATAAAATACAATTCCGATTAGTCCTATTAATAATATGAGACATAATCGATAAATCCACTTAAGTTTTAATCCGTCCATATCAAACCTCCATACTGGAATTAGTATGGAGATTTTTTAGATAAATTATGTAATTGTTAGTTTTGATTTTTAATCGTATTAATAAACGACAGTTAAAAATTCTTTTTTCACTACTGTACCAAAAGAATATGCAAACTTCTAAGAAACAAAAAAGCACATGTCCCACTTAGACATGTGCTACGTACATTCTTACATTAAAGCATCTTTTTTAAAGACTTTCTCATTTTTTTAATGCTTTTTTGAGAATACCATTTGTTATCGTACATTAGTTTCATCGCAAGTGCACCTGCACCTAAACCTAAACCTAATAAAGAGCTCTTTCTACCCATTTCTAATCACTCCTACATACTAAGTTTTCGATCCTCTTCGTCGAATAAGTCATCTAACGAACTTAACGTACCATCCTCTTCAACTTGGTGAGTGTAAATCATGCCTTTATTAATTGAAAGTTCTATATAGCATCCCCAGCAATAATATTGATTTACACCAATTTTACCCAAGTCTTTACTTTGACAATTTGGACAAATCACAACGCTCGCTCCCTTAGCCTAAAAAAGGCAATCTTTCTAAGCATTGTGGCCAAATAAAAAGGGAAATATACGTAAATTACAGGAATCGTCTTGCACTAAGTATTATTGGTCAATTACATAAAATCATAAGGAGAAAGATTTGGTAATTCATCAGATAGCTGAAAAGGTAAATCTTCATCTAATGAAATCTCTTCATTTTCAATACCTTTTAATTTCATACAAAGAGTTGTTTGGCGTTGTCCATCGTCTGTCCGACCAATTCCTTGAATAAAGGCATCTTGTTCACCACATAAAATAAGAAATTTTTTACTTCTTGTTACTGCAGTGTAGATTAAATTTCTGCGAAGCATTCGATAATAACTTTTTACGATTGGTAGCACAATAATATCAAATTCACTACCCTGTGATTTATGAATAGAACAACAATAAGCCAATGTAAGCTGCGTAAAATCAGGTCTGGTGTAAGTAACTTCATTTCCATCAAAGGACACGATGATTATGTCTTGTTGTTCAACATTTTCTTTTGCAAAGAAGATATTTACGATTTCTCCCATGTCACCATTAAAAACATTATTTTCAGGAACATTGACTAATTGGAGAACTTTATCACCTGTTCTAAAAGTTGTATCGCCAAATTTCATTTCACGTTGCTTATCTCGTTTTGGGTTAAATACTTCCTGTAATCCTTGATTTAATGCATCGATTCCAGCTGGGCCTCGGTACATTGGTGCTAACACTTGGATATCTCTAACAGGGAAACCTTTTTTATTGGCGTTTTCGCATACTTTTTTAACAACTTCTACAACTTGCCCGCTTGAACACCCAATAAAAGAACGGTCTTTTTTTTGTTGAAATAAATCCTCTGAAATTTTTCCATCTTTAATATAATGTGCCATTGTAATAATCGAGGAATCTTCAGATTGACGATAAATGTCCTTTAATCTTATCGTTGGTACCGTTCCAGAATTTAATAAGTCTTTTAACACTTGTCCTGGCCCAACTGATGGTAGCTGATCTTCATCACCTACAAAGATAACCTGGCACCCTTGAGGGATACTTTTCAGTAATTGATTCCCTAACCAAACATCAACCATCGAAAACTCATCAATAATCAGTAGTTTTCCATTTAGTGGATTATCCTCATGATGGCTAAATTCCCCTTCTCTAGTCCAACCTAATAAACGGTGAATCGTCACCGCTGGTAAACCGGTTGCTTCGCTCATACGTTTTGCAGCCCTTCCAGTTGGTGCTGCTAGTAAATAAGGAAAAGGTACATCCTTTGGATAAGCATGTTGATCAAGAGATAAATCATGGATTGTTGAAAATAAATTGACAATTCCTTTTATGACCGTCGTTTTACCAGTACCTGGACCACCTGTTAATACCATCATTGGTGATTCAACAGCCTTCTTTATTGCTTCTGCTTGAGAAGGAGCATATCTTACATTCATAGTTGCTTCTAGCGTTTCTAATTCTTTTTTAAATCGACTATCAGTCATTTCACCTAAATCAGGTGCTTCACTCAAAAGCTTTTGAATCGCTTTAACGATACCTTTTTCCGCATAAAATAATGCCGCTAAATAAATTCTGTCATCCTCTAATACAAGTTTTCCATCTGCCACTAATCGATTCATTTCCCGAGAAATGTCGACAGCTTCCACAAGCTCTGGGTCTTGCTTCATTAATAACAGTCTTGTTTCGTCTATAAATTGATCTTGTGTAATATAGACATGTCCATCCTGCATCGATAAATGCTCTAACACATATACGCACCCTGCTCGAATTCGGTCAGGATGATTGCCAGTGATTCCGATCGCACGACCAATTTCATCAGCTCTTCCAAAGCCGATGCCATCAACATCTTCAATCAGTTTAAACGGGTTTGTTCGAATTACTTCTAATGTCGACTCATTATATGTTTTATATATTTTGATTGATAAAGCAGTTCCGATTCCATAACCGCTTAGAAAGCTCATAACTTTCTCTAAGCCTTGGTGGGATAAAATCGTATCATATATATCTTTTGCTTTCGCTTTAGGTAGTTGTGGCACAGATTCCAGGCTATCTGGATTATCTAATATTTTATTAATAGCACCTTCACCTAAATGCTCGACGATTTTTTCAGCTGTTCTTTTTCCGATACCTTTAAACAAATCTGAGGATAAATATTGAATAACACCTTTTTTAGTTGATGGAAGCTCTTTAGCAAAAGATGAGATTTGAAATTGTTTACCATATCTAGGGTGATCTTTTAAAATCCCCTTAAATGTATAGGACTCATCTTCATTCATTCGAGGAATGTTTCCTGTAATTGTAATTTCCTGCTCACAGTTCGATAAATTTGTATCAACGACTTTTACTTTTGCAACAGTATAAAAATTTTCAGCATTATAAAAGATAACTGTTGTTACATTACCTTTAATATACGGTGTTTCATCTACAAACAATTCCATCTCATTTTGTGTCTGCACTAGGGCTCCACCTCCCGACCTAACTTGTTCATCATATTTTATGACTCTTTATTTTCTATTACCTTTAAGGCATGCATTGCCAGCATATGATCATGTTGGTGCTCTATTGCCTTCTCAAAATGTACTTTCGCACCTTCTACATCATCATTAAACATATCAATAATCCCTAAATTGTAATGTGCATCTGAATGACTCTCGTCTAGAGTTAATACTTTTTCTAAGCTTTGCTTAGCTTCTTCTAACATCTCTAATTTTGCTAGACATAATCCATATTGAAATAATGCATCAAGATCTGACTCATCTAATTCGATTGCTCGTTGGAAAAATGGAAGTGCAAATCGGTCTTCTCCATTATTTACACAGCAAAGGCCGATCATAAAAAACACATCGCTATCATCCATTCCAAGTTTTACGCAATGTTGAAAATGATTCTTTGCTAGCTCAAATTTGCCATCTTCAAAATAAACTGTACCTACAGCGTAATGTGCTGCAGCTAATTCCGGATCTATTTCTAGTGCTTTTTCAAAAAAACGACAAGCCCGTTCAACATCACCCATCGTCAGTAATAGCTGGCCAAAGTTTACATATGCTAATGAATTAGTTGGATTTTCTTCAATTTCCTTCGTCAAATAATTAGCTGCTTCTTCCAGATTACCTTCCTGTAAAGCAGACACACCACGTTCAAAATTTGTCATTGTAACACCTCTATGTATTTTTCTTTCAATTATTTTAAACCTCATATGTATTTAACACTATCATACAGTAAGACACATTTCAAAGACCTTCTACGATAAAAAAATAGCCCCAACCTATATGGATGGGGTCATTTTACCTTGTCTGTGAAACAAAATGTTAAACAAACTTTTTATCTTAAATAAGTTAATTCTTTACCATCAATAAATGCACGATCAATTGTACCGCCGCCTAGGCAATCTGTACCGTCATAAAATACAACTGCTTGTCCTGGTGTAATAGCACGAATTCTTTCATGGCATAGAATTCTAACAGAGTTATTATCCAATATTTGAACAGTTACCTCATTGTCTTCTGAGCGATAACGGAATTTTGCTGTACATGTAAATGAACCTTCTTTTGGCACCTCAGAAGTCCAACTAATATCTGAAGCTAACACTTCATTACTATATAGTAGGTCGTTATGGAAGCCTTGTTCTACAAGTAACACATTCTTTTCAAGATCTTTCCCAACAACAAACCAAGGATCTCCATTCCCACCAATACCTAGTCCATGGCGTTGACCAATTGTATAATACATTAGTCCATCATGTTTACCTTTAAATTCGCCGTCCATCGTCATCATATCACCTGGTTGAGCAGGTAAATAATTACTTAGGAATTCTTTAAAGTTTCGTTCTCCGATGAAGCAGATTCCAGTACTATCTTTTTTCTTAGCAGTTGCTAAGTTAGCTTCTTCGGCAATTTTGCGAATTTCAGGCTTAGTGTATTCGCCAAGCGGGAACATTACTTTTGAAAGTTGGTCTTGCCCAAGTTGATTTAAAAAGTAAGTTTGGTCTTTGTTGCTATCTATTCCACGAAGCATTTTATATTCACCATCACGATATTCGACACCAGCATAATGTCCAGTTGCTACATAATCAGCACCAAGTGTCATCGCATGTTCAAGAAATGCTTTAAATTTAATTTCTTTATTACACATTACATCAGGATTTGGAGTGCGTCCTTTTTTATATTCATCTAAGAAATAAGTGAATACTTTATCCCAATATTGTTTTTCAAAATTCACTGCATAATAAGGAATACCAATTTGATTACATACTGCGATTACATCTTCATAATCTTCTGTAGCTGTACATACGCCAAATTCATCTGTGTCATCCCAGTTTTTCATAAAAATACCGATGACATCATAACCTTGCTCTTTTAATAAATATGCCGTAACAGATGAATCAACACCACCTGACATTCCTACTACTACGCGAGTGTCTTTTGGATCTTTTCTATTTATCATTTTTCCAACCTCGCATTTTTTATATTTTAACTAATCGTTGAACGATAGAAGCAACACGTTGTGCAAGAGCATGTATTTGCTCCTCTGTATTTCCATAACCAAAACTAAATCGAACTGAAGAACGAATTTTAGGCGAATCAATTCCAAACATTTCAACTAGTACGTGTGAAGGATCAACACTACCCGCTGTACAAGCAGAACCACTTGAAGCTGCAATTCCAGCTATGTCTAAATTAACTAAAAACGATTCAATCGAAATATCATCAAATGATAAGTTTAACACATGTGGAGCAAAAAACGTCTCGTTTCCATTTTTTTCAAAACGAATGTCGTTCTCTTTTAAATCATTAATGAAAATTTCTTGGAATCGCAAATAGTTTTTAACTCGCACTTCTCGTTCACTTAAAATCAGTTCTATTGCTTTAGCTAAGCCTACAATTCCAGGTACATTTTCAGTCCCTGCTCGACGTTTACGTTCTTGTTGACCACCGAACTGTTGTTGTGAAAATGTAGCTTTTTCATTCGCATATAAAAACCCTACACCTTTAGGGCCATTAATTTTATGTGAAGAGATGGATAAAAAGTCTACGCCTAATTCATTCACATCAATTGGAATTAACCCATATGCTTGAACAGCATCTGTATGAAACAATGCTTTATGACTTTTTAGGATTTCTCCAATTTCTTGAATTGGTTGTACTGTTCCTACTTCATTATTAACCATCATAATAGATACAAGAATTGTGTCATCACGCAATGCAGACTTAACATCCTCTATATTTACTCGCCCAGTATGATCTACAGGCAAATACGTTACCTCAAAACCTTCTTTTTCAAGCGCTTGGCATGTATGTAATATAGCATGATGTTCAATAGCAGAGGTAATAATGTGCTTACCAAACTTTTGATTTGCATATACCGCACCTCTAATGGCTAAATTATCACTTTCCGTTCCGCCACTTGTAAATATTATTTCATTCACTTTTGCACCAATACTACTTGCACATACTAAACGAGCTGTATCAACTTTTTGACGAGCTTGTCGGCCAAAAGAGTGGATACTTGAAGGGTTTCCAAAGGTTTCGTTCATTTCAATAACCATTTTTTCAATTACCTTTGGGTGCATAGGTGAAGTCGCTGCATGATCTACGTAAATACGTTCCATTCTCATAATCCTTTCTTGATGAAGCATTCAAAATCAGCTTTGAATGCAATTCTATTAAATATAAAACATATATCCATTTAAATCATCTGATTCTAATTTTGCTAAATCTTCTAGAGTTGTGTGATCTAAAACATCATTGATTGCTTTTTGTACTCGAGTCCATAATTCTCTTTGTGCTGGATTTTCATCTTCAATATTTTCAATTGGAGATAAAGAACCTTCTAAAGCAGAAATGACTTCGCCTGCCGATATTTCATTTGGCTCCTTGGTTAAAATATACCCACCATATGCTCCTCGAATACTTTTTACAAGGCCAGCATTACGTAGCAATGAAATAATTTGCTCTAAATAATGCTCTGATAGATTTTGTGCATTTGCAATACTTTTTAAAGAAATTGGCTTATCACAATATCTCTTAGCTAACTCAATCATTACTGTTAATCCGTATCTTCCCTTAGTTGAAATTTTCATCTATTCACTCCGTTCAATAACTTATTTCAATGATCTAATCTATTTTAAACCTACTCTAATACATTATTTATACAATTATTGTACACTATTTAAAAATCAATTTCACATTTCTAAAAAAAAATACACTAATCCAATTGGAAAAGTGTATTATCTCTTAATTCATTTAATTTTTCAAGATTCCAGCACGAATATAATGGGCCGCTGCAGCTTTCTCGTCTTTTGCCTCAATACTAACTGGCAATTCTCTTGCTTTCCTTAAAAACTTGAGGATTTCGTCTTCAATTCTTTTAATTTCTAACTCAGTACCGGCATTGATTAAATCCTGTAATAATTCAAGATAAATCGCTTTCTCTTCGGGTGTGAGAGCTTGCTTCAACATATCTTCCTCCTTCAATTCTGTTAAAGAAAATAATAAGGTTATTACACAATTTGTTTCGATATGTTGTGTAGAGAAGCAACTCTCTCACGTTCGGTATTGAGTGCTCTGCTTAATAAAAAGCTCTGTGATGAGAGACCTGCTAAAATACAATAGCCAATCACCATTCGCATATCTTTCAGCATATTTTCAGGAATAAATAATGAAACAAACAATGCAGCAGCTGTTGCTCCAAATAATATATCTGCAAGAAACCCTAAGAAGAAGCCCTTTTTTCGTTTTACAGGTAACATGATTGTCCCTTTGTTAAACAGGATGTGAAAAATTAAGCCGGTTACTCCACCAATGACAAGTGCCAACACATAGAGCTGGACCATTTTCATCCTCCTCATAAAGTTTAAATGCAAAAAGAATTCCTAATATCCTTCGAAAATGAACGTCGACGAAAGAGACATTAGGATTAAACGAGAACGATTTTTTCCATATAGACTGCTTGTTTCTATTATTATAAGAGCGTAAAAAAAAATTATCAAAACAATTTGTTAAATATATCCAATTATGACAAAAAATAAGGTAAGAGTCCCATAAGGGTTTGCAAAATTACTGTACTATCATACTATTCGTTACTCTATATCCCGGCCTTCCACTTATGTTATATTTGTATTGAAAGGCAGCTAGAGGAGGTATTAAGTTGGCCATACAAACTAAATTTAAACAAATTGTTAAAAAACTATCATCAACAGATCTTTACAATAGAGCAAAAGGAATTGACCAACTTAGAAAGTCTCTTCATAAAGATGTTTATCTGGATTCATTAATTTATCTATTAGAAGCAGCAGGTAAGAGCTTTCCAAATTCATTAGAAGATTGGGATGATGGAAGCTATCATTTAGTTGGTTTCTGTTCAGAATACCCTCATTCAGAATTAGTTAAGCCAATAGAAAAAAACTTTGAACGTTATAGTGAACGTGCAAAACTCCAGGCGCTCTATTTATTAATTACGATCAAAACAGACGTGGCAAGAGATGCATACATTCGTATAATTGAAAAATATTCAAAACAATATGAATTAGGAATAGATGTAGCATATATCTTTGAGGAAACAGAGTGGGCTCCAAAACTAGTAAAAAAATTCATACCACTACTTAAAGACGAAAACCTCAACGACTCAATATTCCATATGATGCTTTTATGTTTAAGAAATAGTGGAGTAGAATTGTCGTTAACAAGTGATGAAAAGAACCTAATTATAGAACAGATAAAACGAAATTATCAAAGTAAAAGAGTAGCGTATTTATCATATGACAAGGATTATAGTCTGCAATTCGTTTATCAGGCATGGAAAGAATCATATACAATGATTCGCTCAGAAATGGGTATCTATTTACAGTTAATGCAATACTTTTTTGATGATGAGATGCAAGCATTTTTACTTGAAGCACTGCAATTTAAAGATGCATATTTAAAAGTTGATGCCGTTATTTCATTACTTGAACGAGGGTACAATGTATCTCGTGAAATAATTGAATCTTGTGCTTACAATATTGAGGCGTGTGTCTGGTTCTACACTAGGTTAAGCGAAAGTTCAAAAGAACACTTTTATAAGATTAATGAAGAAATACAACATAGCTTTGTGAAAAATCGTTTTTTCCATTATTTAGTTGATCATGATGAATTCGGTGTAGTTCCAGATGAAATTGAAGTAGTGAAACGACATGACACAACTAATTATTATGGACAAGAGGTTACTTATTATCTTGTTAAGTTTAAAAGCCACCGTGATGATTGGGCTGAAAAGGGCTGGATGGCTGGATATGTTGGTGCATTCTTAACTGAACAAATCCCTAGTCCAAAAATGTTTGAAGACACAATCACTACATTTACTAGCTGGAATCAATTAACAGAAGTTGAACATATTCAACAACTTGAACAATTTAATAAGGATGACTATGCAAAACATGATTCGGAAGTAATTTTAGAGTCCAAACCTAATTGGCACTACGGTACTTTTGTACTCGGATTTATTACTGCTGTTCGTACGTGGACATCATTTTCTAACAATGATCCGATTTACTTCTTGCTATTAGCATTACTTTGGGGCGTTTTTCTTTTCAAAGTATATGCGACGATTAAGCTTAGAAAAGAAGCAAAAGTCATTCTAAAAAGAAGACAATTAACACTGATTAAAGCAAATGAAAGTACTACGATTGAGCTTCATAAAATTTACAGAATGACTATCGAGCTTAGGAAATGGAGAAAAAACGAAGGAAAAAATGCGGCTTATCAGCTGAAAGTTAAATATCTCGTTTTTTATGATAAAGATGAAAATGAGATTTTATCAATTCCTTCAACGTTTATTAACACTACACAGTTAATGGCTGAAATCCAAATGCTTACAAACCATTTAGTGGAACAACCGATCATCGATATATATGAAAATGATTTAAGTGCTTAAAAATAAAAGGAGAAATTAGCGAATGCTATTTCTCCTTTTTTTGTACCTTTTTAAATTGTTCAAGCTTCTCAAAGATTGCACCATACCGCTTTTCATTTCCAGCTTCCTTTGGCTTATAGTAAACTTGGTTAACTAATCTGTCCGGTAAATATTGCTGGTTTACCCAACCGCCAAAGTTTCCTAAAGGGTGGTCATGCGGATAAACATAACCAATACCGTGTCCCATGTCTTTCGCTCCTGCATAATGGCTATCCTTTAAATGAGCAGGGATATCATCATGCAAACCACTTCTTACATCACCTAATGCCCGATCTATAGCCAACACACTTGAATTGGATTTAGACGAAAGACAGAGTTCAATAACAGTGTTTGATAGAATAATTCTAGCCTCCGGAAAACCGACTTGTTTTGCTGCCTCACAGGCTAACACAACTTTCCAAGGGTCACCAGCTAATCCAATATCTTCATATGCAATAACCGTTAATCTTCTACAAATACTCGTCAAATCTCCGGCTTCAATTAATCTTGCTAAATAATAAAGAGCCGCATTTACATCACTACCGCGAATACTTTTTTGAAACCCAGATAATGTATCATAGTGAAAATCACCATTTTTATCATGATTAAATCCTTTTGATCTTAAAAATTCCTCAATGATTTCATCTTGAACAATAATTGTTCCATCCGATTCCTTTGGAGAACCAAAAACAATAGATTCTAATATATTTAAAGATGATCTTGCATCTCCATTTACACCATGTGCAATTTTCAAAATTTGTTCTTCTGATATTTGGATTTGTAAATTGCCTAATCCCCTATCCTCGTCTTGTAGTGCACGATCTAGCAATTTATAAATATGCTTTGGTAGAAGTGGATCTAATTTTAAAATATGATTACAACGGCTTCGTATCGCACTGTTTACATCATGATATGGATTTTCTGTTGTTGCTCCTATTAATGTGATAAATCCACTTTCAACATAAGACAGTAAATAATCTTGTTGTAATTTTGACCAACGATGAATTTCATCTGCAAATAAAATAATTTCACCAAACATTTTTGCTTCATGCACAATATCTTCTAGCTCTTTCTTACCTGATGTTGTTGCATTAACCGTAACAAATCTTTTATCTACAGTACCAGCAATTGCATATGCAAAAGATGTTTTACCGATTCCCGGTTCTCCATGTATAAGCATTGAAGGAACTCGTCCATTTTGAATTAGTCGATATAAAGCTGATTCTTTACCAATTATTTGTTCCTGACCAATTAACTCATCAATTGTCCTTGGTCTCATCCGATATGCAAGAGGTTCATGACTCATTTTTCGCCCTCCTATTTCTGCAAACTATTTACTCTATTGTAATTGAATTGGAAATATTTTTCATCTTGGATTCAAAAATTTTCTCATTTACATCAGTTTATTTGGTCAAGCTATTGATAGATGATTTAAAGAGGTGTCATATGAATACACAAAAAAAAATGTGGTCAACCGAGGATGAAGCTACGCTTTTAGAATTAGTTGAAAACAATTTAAAAAAAGGCAAATCTAAGCAAGATGCATTTGTCACTGTTGCAAATATCATAAACCGCTCAAAAGCTGCATGTGCTTCAAGATACCAATTATTGAGAAAACAAAAAGTGAATAATGCAGTAAGTAATAAAACAGATAATCATAACATACCAAATATCGATTTAGATAAAGTTATTTTATTTTTAACGAAATACGAAAGTGATCAGCAACTTTCCGATCAGAATACCCACCTTAAACAATCGATTAAAACGCTACAAAAAGAAAATGAAGAATTGAGCGATAAGATTTTACAGCTAAAAACATCAATTAGAAAGAACCAAAACTTTTTAAAAAATATTGTAAATTGATGGTATGTAATTATTTAATTGTCATACTTTATTCATTTTTTTATCAACATTCCTACTGTATAATGAAAATGTAATAATGAATGTATGTAACAGTGAGGAGTAACAAGATGAATTGGAAAAAAGGCGGATTATGGGTTCTGATCTTTTTTATTGTGAAAGGTACAATATCTACACTATTAATAGTCACTGGTGCAAAATATTTTAAATTAAATTTTGCTGAAATACTTATGCTAGTATTAGTTTTATTAGCTATTTCTTATATAGGGCGAAGACTAGTAAAGAATCGTAAAAAAAGCACAAAGCAACATGATGTAAATATGTAAAATTGAGTTCCACTGCTTGCGAAGCGTGTTTGAACAGACAATAACCCCAGATTTCAAATCTGGGGTTATTTTTTATTTATTATTCATTTTTCTTGATTCTTTATCATTCACAACACCGTTTTTGCGGACTTTTCCATCTTTTTCAACAACACCATTATTCTTTTTATAGTTTGTATTTATTTTATTCGATAAATTATCAACCCGCTGTTGTTTCTCACTTTTTTGATCATCACTAGAGCTATTACAACCAGTTAAAAGTGTAACTGAAATAACAAAAGGACCAATCAGTCTTAAGCATTTTTTCAAAGTCACACACCTCCTTATTGAGGTAGTATTTCTAAATTAAATAGTCATATGCAATTTATTTTTAAATTAGCTCTTTTACTAAGTAAGGAAACATTTTGAATTCTACTCGAGGATTTTCTCTTTTTAGTGAGAGAGGAAGCGCTTCATCACTATGCGCATGTCCGGTCTAAAAAAAACTGTAGGAAATAAATTCCTACAGTTTTATTCTTTACCAACACGTTTAATTTCAATATCTTTTATTAGTTCACGTACAGCATGACTAGCAGCTATTAAACCAGCAACTGAAGGAACAAATGCATTAGATGAAGGTGGCATTTTCGCTTTGCGAATTTTTGTGTTTTCATCAGGTACGATTTCTTTACGAATATCTTCTCTGATTACAATTGGACTCTCATCTGAAAAGACAACTGTTACGCCTTTATGAATCCCTTCTTTTCTAAGTTTAGTTCGGATTACCTTTGCAATCGGATCATGAGTTGTTTTAGAAATATCTGCAACTTTGAATCGAGTTGGATCCATCTTATTTGCAGCACCCATACTTGAAATAAGTGGAATTCCGCGACGACGACATTCTTTTATTAAATGAATTTTATATGAAATCGTATCAGATGCATCAATTACATAATCTAAAGGAATCTCAAAAAACTTTTCAAAAGTTTCTTCTGTATAAAACATTTTATGTGTAATAATTTCGCATTCAGGATTAATATCTTGAATACGTTGTTTCATCATTTCTACTTTCGGTTCTCCAACCGTTGATAATAATGCGTGAATCTGTCTATTAACATTTGTGATATCGATTACATCTTTATCAACTAAAATTAATCGGCCGACTCCTGAACGAGCTAATGCTTCTGCTGCAAAAGAGCCAACTCCGCCAATACCTAAAATTGCTACCGTACTTTTTTGTAATCGTTCTAAACCTGCTTTACCAAATGCAAGCTCATTACGAGAAAATTGGTGTAACATCCATTCAACTCCCACTAACTTAATCAGAATACAATGATTTAAATATACATGATTTACGTTGTTTTCATCAAGCATGAATTAAGAAAACAAGTTATTTTTAGACAATAAAGAAAATAATACAAGAAAAATGGAAGGATTTAGGAAATTTGCTCCTTTCATCCTTCCGTTTTATTTTACTCTTCTACTGTTGTTTTTAAAGATAAATCTTCTAATTGTGAGACAGAAACTGGACTTGGTGCATTTGTTAATAAACAACTTGCTGAAGCTGTTTTCGGGAATGCAATTGTGTCACGTAAGTTTGTGCGTCCCGCAAGTAGCATAACAATACGGTCTAAACCTAATGCAATACCACCATGTGGCGGAGTTCCGTATTCAAAAGCTTCCATTAAGAAACCGAATTGTGCTTGTGCTTCTTCTTCAGAAAAACCAAGGCACTTAAACATTTTTTCTTGGATATCTCTTTCGTAAATACGAACAGATCCTCCACCAAGCTCATAGCCGTTTAAGACTAAGTCATAAGCTTGAGCTTTAACACTACCTGGATCACTATCTAATTTAGCTAAATCTTCACGAACTGGTGATGTAAATGGATGATGAGCAGCAAAATAACGATCTAACTCTGCATCATACTCAAGTAATGGCCAATCAGTTACCCATAAGAAATTAAATTTAGATTGGTCAATTAAGTCTAAATCTTTACCTAATTTTAAGCGAAGTGCACCTAAACTATTTGCGACAACTGATGCGTCAGATGCAACGAATAAGATTAAGTCTCCAACTTCACCTTCTACAGCTAATCTTAAAGTTGCAAATTCTTCTTCGCTAAAGAATTTTGCGATTGGTCCTTTAAATCCATCTTCCTCAAGCTTTAACCATGCAAGTCCTTTTGCTCCGTAACGAGAAGCATATTCTTGTAGACCATCAATGTCTTTACGAGAGTAATTAGCTGCTTGACCTTTAACGTTTAAGCATTTAACTTGGCCACCGTTTTCTACAGCTGAAGTAAATACTTTAAATCCACTTTCTTTAGCAAATGAAGAAACGTCGATTAATTCTAAGCCAAATCGAGTATCTGGTTTATCAGATCCAAAACGATTGATTGCTTCTTCATAACTCATTCGAGGAAGAGGAGTTACTAAGTCTACTCCTTTTGTCTCGCTCATTACTTTAACCATCATTCTTTCTGTCATTTCCATAATTTCCTCTTGAGAAAGGAAACTAGTCTCAATGTCAATTTGAGTGAATTCAGGTTGACGGTCAGCACGTAAATCCTCATCGCGGAAACAACGCGCAATTTGGAAGTATCGCTCAAAGCCAGAAACCATTAATAATTGTTTAAAAATTTGAGGTGATTGCGGTAATGCATAGAACTCACCTGGATGTACACGACTTGGTACTAAGTAATCTCTAGCTCCTTCAGGTGTACTCTTCGTTAAAATTGGTGTTTCAACTTCTAAGAAGTCTTCTCCGTCCAAGAAATCACGAACGGACTTTGTAATTTTTGAACGTAATTTAAATGTGTCATACATAACAGGACGACGTAAATCTAAATAACGATATTTTAAACGCAGATCTTCTGCAACTTCTGTTTTATTTTCAATAGCGAATGGAGGATTTTTTGCTTTGTTGATAATTTCTAGTTTTTCAACAGAAACTTCAATTGCACCAGTCTCTAAATTAGTGTTTACTGTACCTTCTCCACGCGAAACAACTGTTCCTTGCACTTGAAGTATAAATTCGTTTCGAACAGTTTCAGCTAATGTCAAAGCCTCATTAGATAATTCAGGATTAAATACGATTTGTACGATTCCAGAACGGTCACGTAAATCAATAAAAATTAATCCTCCTAAGTCACGTCTCTTTTGAACCCAACCTTTTAGTGTTACACTTTGACCAATATGTGATTCTCTTAATTGACCACATAAATGCGTTCGTTGTTCCATTTCCATATCCCCCAGTTCTTTATTTAGAGCTTACGTATTTTACAAATATATCTAATGCAACTTCCTCTTGAACACCCGTTTCTTGGTCTTTCAAATTGATGACTCCACGAGATAATTCTTCTTCACCTAAAACAGCAACATATTTCGCATTAAAACGGTCAGCAGCTTTAAATTGTGCTTTTATTTTACGATCTTGGTAATCCTTTTCACATACAAGACCGGCTTTACGCAATTGATATAATAATGAAGTTGCATCTTTTTTCACCTCATCACCTAGGGCGATTAAAAATACATCCATTTCTTGTGGAATCGGAAGTTCGATCCCTTCAGTCTCAAGCGCTAATAATAAACGCTCTATACTTAATGCAAAGCCCATACCAGGTGTATTTGGTCCACCAAATTCTTCAACTAAGCCATTATATCGGCCTCCACCACTTAAAGTAGAGATTGAACCAAAACCTTTACCTTCTAACATGATTTCGAAAACAGTGTGATTGTAATAATCTAAACCACGCACTAAATTTGGATCGACTTCAAAAGGAATATTCATTGCTGTTAAATAAGATTGAACATCTTCAAAATACTTCACAGACTCTTCATTTAAATATTCAAGGATTGAAGGTGCTGATGCCATTGAAGGGTGATTATGGTCTTTTTTACAATCTAACACTCGAAGTGGGTTAGATTCTAAACGATTTTGACAATCACCACATAACTCATGTACAACAGGTTTAAAGTGATTAACAAGCGCTTCACGGTGAGCTTTACGACTTTCTAAATCACCTAAACTATTGATCACAAGTTTAATATTTTTTAAACCAAGGCCACGATATAAATCTCTTGATAATGCAAGAACCTCTGCATCAATTGATGGATCATTACTACCTAATGCCTCGATACCAAATTGAACAAATTGACGATATCGCCCTGCTTGAGGACGCTCATAACGGAACATTGGTCCAATATAATATAATTTTGTTGGTTGATTACTATTTCCGTGCATTTTGTTTTCTACATATGAACGTACAATAGATGCTGTTCCTTCAGGACGTAAAGTTAAACTACGATCACCACGATCTGTAAAAGTATACATTTCCTTTTGTACAATATCCGTCGTGTCACCTACACCTCTTGAGAATACTTCCGTATGTTCAAACATCGGTGTACGAATCTCATTGTAGTTATATCGTTTGCATAAGTCTCTTGCAAACTTTTCAATATACTGCCATTTCTCAACTGTACCAGGTAATATATCCTGCGTACCTCTTGGAATATTAATCGACATTGTGAATCCTCCTAAAATAAACCTATATATACAAAAAACTCCCGTGCCTACTGAAATAAAACAGTAGGGACGAGAGTTATAAGCCCGTGGTACCACCCTAATTGAAGAATGAATCATCATCCTTCCACTTTCATCGTTAACGCCGATTACGTTTATCCTTACTAGAATACTCTTTCAGAATAAAGCCTCTGGAGTGTCTTTCAAATAGTCTACTTGTGGAAATGCTCTCAGCCACGACATTTCCTCTCTCTTCAAGAGATCCTATTATACTTTTCTCCGTCATTGGTAAGTTTTATGTATCAATATGTTATTTTATATCTTACGTTTGGTTACAATAATTGTCAAGAACTGAAGAAAGAAAAATTTTAAGAACGTTCTAATTGTTTCTTTAAATCACGTACTTCTCTTAATGTTAATCCGAACTCACTTGCCATCTCCAATGAATTTGACTCTTGCCCTCTTGATTGAAATTCATGAAAATCCATATTGAGAACTCCTCTACGATTTGAACCCAAACTATTACGATTGTTAATTCTCATGGTGAAAGTCTCCCTCCAATATCATAATATTTAGTTTGTCCAAGTTTTGACACGATTAAACCAAAAAAATGAGTGTTGAAAGACATTTTTCTATTACAATTTTCTTTAAAAATAGGCTTTGTTAATGTTAATTGTCGATATTTTACTAAAGTTATCCTTAAAAATATACTATAGAATTTTAAGTATAGAATATTTATTTAAAGAGATTGATTGGAGTGAAAGGCGCGAGACTCCTATGGGAGTAGTGGGAAGGGTGAGACCCCGCAGGCTTGCCGAGGAGGCTCAGGTCCCGCCCCATGGAAAGCGAGCATCCTGAAACTGAAAATCAACTTTCTTTTTTAACAGAGCCAAAAAATAAAAAAACCATGGAGAATTCCCATGGGTTAAAGAAGTTTTGAAATGGTAGATATAGAGCTTTGTACTGAGCCATCTAATAAATACATTAATCCATAATAAATAAGTAGGATTAACACAACAAATACGATTGCCTTAAAGAAGCTTTTAAGAATCGTAAATAAAATGACACCTGCAATCAGGATTAAAATGAGTGTAATCGAGTCCATTTCATACCCTCCTATGCATTCTAAAATAGAACCCATATATACTATCTATATTCAGAACCAATCGATATTATATGTAAAATAGAAAGGTACAACTTCAAAACAGATTGAGCCAATAGAAACAAAAGATTAGTCAAGATGAAAAGGGTAAAAAAACCTTCTTCCACATTGTGTAAAGAAGGTTTTTTTTTGGTGCTATTAACTTTCAATCATGATTGTAACCGGACCCCAGTTTGTAAACGATACGTCCATATCAGCTCCGAAAATACCAGTTTGTACTTCAAAGCCTTGTTCACGTATATATGCATTAAACTGTTCGTATAGTTCATTTGCAATATCAGGCTTTGCAGCATCCGTAAAGCTTGGTCGTCTTCCTTTACGAGTATCACCATATAGTGTGAATTGAGATACTGATAATACTTGACCATCAACCTCTTTTAAAGACAGGTTCATTTTACCATCGCCATCTTCAAATATTCGAAGATTTAATGCCTTATCAGCACAGTATTTCATATCATCAACTGTATCTTCATGCGTGATCCCTACAAGTAATAATAATCCTTTAGGTATTTGACCTACTACTTGTCCATCAACTACAACTTTAGCTTCTTTTGTACGCTGTAATAAAACTCTCATGACTTACCCCTCCTCTTCTAGTGGAAAATGCGTCGCACAGAGTAAATGTCTGGAATTTGTTTTACCTTATCCACTACTTTTTGAAGGTGGTTAATATTTCGAATGGACAAACTCATTGTAATGGTCGCCATTTTATTACGGTCATTTTTACCTGTTACTGATGAAATATTTGTTTTTGTTTCATTGACTACAGACAATACTTCGTTTAAAAGTCCACGACGGTCATAACCGAAGATTTCAATATCAACATTATAATCGCGTTCAAATGTTGGACTTTCTTCCCATTCAACTTCGATAAAGCGATCTTCTTCACTATCATTGAGCATGTTTACACAATCACTTCGATGAACAGATACTCCACGGCCTTTTGTAATATAACCAACAATATCGTCACCAGGTACTGGATTACAGCACTTTGAAAGTCGTATTAGTAAGTTATCTACACCTTTAACTGAAATACCAGCATCTTTACGACGTGAAGGAGCTTTTTTAAGATCTGAAGATAATTCTTTTAATCGCTCTTCTAAATCTACTTCCGGTCTTTTTCGGAATTTATCTGTTAAACGATGTGCGATTTGCGTTGCAGTAATGCCATTATATCCGACAGCTGCATACATATCTTCAGCATTTGAAAAGTTAAACTTTTCAGCTACACGTTTTAAATTTTCAGAAGTTAATACTTCTTTTATATCACAATCTAGTGCTTTTATTTCTTTTTCAACTAATTCTTTTCCCTTATCAACATTCTCTTCACGTCTTTGCTTTTTAAAATATTGACGTATTTTATTTTTTGCATGTGAAGATTGAGCAAGTTTTAACCAGTCCTGACTTGGCCCATATGAATGCTTAGAAGTCATAATTTCAACAATATCGCCAGTTTTTAATTTATAATCTAGCGGTACCATTTTTCCATTCACTTTTGTACCAATTGTTTTATTCCCAATTTCTGAGTGTATACGGTATGCGAAATCGATTGGCACAGAGCCTAACGGTAACTCGTATACATCACCTTTTGGTGTAAATACGAAAACCATATCTGAGAATAAATCCATTTTTACTGATTCCATAAACTCTTCTGCATTCGTAGAGTTATCTTGCCATTCAATAATCTCACGGAACCAACTTAAGCGATTTTCAAATGATTTCTGAGTAGGTACATTTGCATTTGATTTATCTTCTTTATAAGCCCAATGTGCTGCTACCCCGTACTCAGCGATTTGATGCATTTCCTTTGTACGTATTTGAACTTCTAAAGGATCACCCTTCGGACCAATTACTGTCGTATGAAGTGATTGATAAAGATTTGCTTTTGGCATAGCAATATAATCTTTGAATCGACCAGGCATCGGCTTCCAACAAGTATGAATGACACCTAAAACAGCATAACAATCTTTAATACTATTGACGATTACACGTACAGCCAATAAGTCATAAATTTCATTAAATTGTTTATTCTGCTTTGCCATTTTGTGATATATGCTGTATATATGCTTTGGTCTACCCGAAATTTCGGGCTTTATTTCTACATCTTCTAGTTGCGACTCGATCTCACTGATGACTTCGTCTAAGTATTGTTCACGTTCGGCTCTTTTACGCTTCATTAGATTAACGATACGATAATATTGTTGAGGATTTAAGTAACGTAAGGCTGTATCTTCCAGTTCCCACTTTACTTTATTAATCCCTAAACGATGAGCTAGAGGAGCAAATATTTCTAAAGTTTCATTTGCAATTCTGATTCGCTTTTCCTGAGGTAAATGCTTTAACGTTCTCATATTATGAAGGCGATCGGCTAGTTTAATTAAAATGACTCTCAAGTCCTGTGCCATTGCGACAAACATTTTTCGATGGTTTTCAGCTTGTTGTTCTTCTTTCGATTTAAACTTAATTTTACCAAGCTTCGTAACGCCATCGACAAGCATAGAAACTTCTTTACCAAATTGATTTTCTAAGTCTTCTTTAGAAACTTCAGTATCTTCTACCACATCGTGAAGAAAACCAGCACTAATTGTGGTTGCATCCATTTCAAGGCTTACAAGTATCCCTGCTACTTGAATAGGGTGTATTATATATGGTTCACCTGACTTACGAAATTGCTCACTATGCGCATCTCTAGCATATTCATAAGCATGTTTAATAAACGCCACATCATCTTCTTTTAAATAATGGGACGCTTGCTCTAAAACTTGTTCAGCTGTCAAAACTTGTTCATTAGCCATTTAATCACCTTAAATCATTATTTCTTATATTATCGTGAATATTTCGTTTTTTGTAAAGCAGGAGTCGTCAAAATTCATTTTTTTTTGCAGGTTTCTGATAGAAAAAGAGCACTCTGATTAATTCAGAGTACCCCATCGTATGACATTATATTAAATTATGTTAAAAATTAATAAGTCATTAGTGTAAATATATCATAGCCTTCTAATTTTTTACGACCTTCTAAATAAGAAAGTTCGATTAAGAAAGCAATACCAACTACAATACCACCAAGCTCTTCAACAAGCTTGATTGTCGCTTCAATCGTACCACCAGTAGCTAATAAGTCATCTGTAATTAGTACACGTTGTCCTGGCTTAATTGCGTCCTTGTGCATTGTTAAAGTGTTTGTACCATATTCTAAGTCATAATTATAGCTAATCACTTCACGAGGTAGTTTACCAGGTTTACGAACCGGTGCAAAACCAATTTCTAAAGCATAAGAAATTGGACAACCAACGATAAATCCACGCGCTTCAGGTCCAACAACTAAGTCAACATCCTTTTCTTTTGCATACTCTACGATTTTATCAGTAGCCGCTTTATAGACTTTTCCATCATTCATTAATGAAGAAATATCTTTAAACTGAACGCCTTCTTTTGGCCAGTTTGGTACAATCGTAATATAATCTTTAAAATTCATTAAATAAGTGCCTCCCCATTTTCGGAAAAATGACTTTTCATATTTTGAAAAAATGTAGTTAATTCATCACATTTTGAGTACAGAAATAAACGTTCCAGTTCAATACTTGCAAGTTTGATCGCATACGTACTTGATTGAGATAGATCTTTCTTCTCAGTTTGTGGCAACAAACGAATTTTCCCATCCTCTATTGTAACAAATTCCAGATCAAAAAACACCTTTGTCATAAAATCGACTTGTTCTTTTTTCCATCCCATCTTACGACATAATGCCATTTCATACATACCCATGTCAAATGGATTCGTTTTTGCAAGAATTGAATAGTATTTTTTAAAACTCTCTCTACTTGGAATTGGAGAGAAAAAATGTAACTCATCTTGATTAAATACTAAATAGATTCTTTGTGATAATCCATTTTGGAATACCGCTCTTAGGTCATGCTCTGAACTTGGCAAATCTAGTAGAATAACGAATTCATTTTGAACATCAATCATCTTTTCATGAACAGATTCATATGAGACGAATTTCGAAATAGGATATTTATTTTTTAAATCTAGATATTCATTTTTAGATTGATGTAAGAATACAAATTGATGTTCATTAGAAGGTAATGTTAAACGATGTGGCTCTTGTCCTCTAAAATCGAATAATTGCCAATGATTAACACTTAAATCTTGAATCATTAATTGTGGTTTTCTCTTCCCATTCCATTCATTAATCGATGCCATACCTAAACAGGAAATCCTAGATCCACTTGCAATTTCATTCACAACATGTCCAAACCCAAATCCAACTGCATCTAGAAACATAGAGCTTTCCTTCAATTGAACTTTTAAGTGTGCGCCTTCGTTACCAATCTGTTTTAGATTTGTTATTTCAACATCCTGAATTTGCAGTACCGGTTTCGGGTTATGCATTCCAAAAGGTGAAAGCATGTTTAATTCATTTATAAATGAAATAGACACTTCACTAGCCTGACATTGTAAATCTACTTCTTTCAGAGGAATAAAATCTTCATCAGTCATCGTTTGATCAGCAAATTCATTTAAACGCAGCCTTAATTGTTCTACATCTTCAATTGCTAATGTCATACCTGCTGCTAATGTATGTCCACCAAAATGAGGTAAGATATCTTTACATTTTGTTAAGTTTTCAAACAATGAAAATCCTTCAATACTTCTTGCAGAACCCTTTGCTATGCCTTTTTCATGATCAATACTAAGGACAATGACAGGTTTATAGAAACGATCAACAAGCTTTGATGCGACAATTCCTACTACGCCAGCATTCCAGCCTTCTTTTGCAACAATAATAACTTTGTTCGAACAAGTATCATCTAAACTATTAACTTGTTTAATTGCTTCCTCAGTCATTGTAGTAACTAATTCCTGTCGCTCTCTATTCAACACATCAATTTGTTCTGCTAGTGTCTTTGCAACTTGTCTATCAGTTTCTAATACTAGATCTACAGCAGGTTTCGCGTCACCTAGACGTCCTACTGCATTTATTCTTGGGCCAATTGCAAAACCAATTGTTTCTTCACTAATTGATTCTTGTGCTACACCGCTTATTTCAAGTAAAGCCTTCAATCCTACTCTATTTGTTTGCTTTAACTGTCGTACACCTTTTTTTACGATCAATCTGTTTTCATCAACTAGCGGCACTAAGTCAGCAACTGTCCCAATTGAAACAAGCTCCATATATTCCTCAGGTTCTCTACCTAATAGTGCTGATGCAAATTTAAATACAACACCCACACCAGCTAACTCCTTAAACGGATAGTTAGGACTAAGTTTAGGATGGATAATCGCTAAGGCTTTTGGTAATTCTTCAGGTGGTTCATGGTGGTCAGTAATGATTACATCTATTCCAAGTTCATTTGCAAAATCAACTTCATTAGCAGCTGAAATACCCGTATCAACTGTAATAATTAACGAATAATTTTGTTCATGTGCCCACTTGAATGCATTCTTATTTGGTCCATATCCTTCACTAAAACGGTTCGGGATATAAAAATCTACATTTGCTTCTAATTCTTTTAATGTTAAATACAATACAGAAGTGCTACTTACCCCATCCGCATCATAATCACCAAAAATTAATATATTTTCATTTTCTTCTATCGCTTGAAACACTCTGTCTATCGCTATGTCCATACCCTCTAATAAAAACGGGTCATGAAAACTCATTTGTTCTTCATATAAGAAATTCTTTGCATCCTCAACTGTCGTTACCCCACGTGTAACCAGTAATTTTGCTAAAAGAGGGGATATCTGTAATTCTTTACTTAATATTTGTTCAGCTTGGTCATTCGATGACTTCGGTTTCCAACGTGCTTTTGATTTTAACAAATCTATCACCCCTAACTGTACTATTATACTAAAGTAAACTTAGTGGATGAAAGTATTATTTTTATCATTATATGGATTTATATGGACAAACACATTTTCCACATCCTTTTGTTCCATTAACTTCGCTTTTACATTTTTTCCAATCCTATGTCCTTCTTCAACAGTAATATATGGATCGACTGAAACCTTTATATCAATAATGACATAATATCCATGTTCTCTAGCATATAGCGTATTTATCTCTTTTACCCCTTCTATAGTCCTTACAATGTCCTTATATTGCTGTACATCTTCTTCATGAAGGACATGATCCATAGTTGTATGAATTGATTCAGCTCCAATATCCCATGCCATTTTTAAAATCATGATTGATACAATAAATCCAGCAGCAGGATCTGCATAAAGAAGAACTGGCATATCTATTTTCTCCCCAATAATGGCAACTCCAATCCCTATCATTGCGGCCGCTGATGAATATACATCAGAACGATGTTCATATGCATTTGCAATAATTGCATCACTATTTAATTTTTTCCCAAGTGCAAACTTGTAACGAAACATCCATTCTTTTAAAAAAATTGAGATAAAAGCAGCAAGTAAAGCAATAACTTCAGGTGATTCAACTGGTTTAAAAAATGATTCAATAGAAGATTTACCAATTTCAATTCCAACAATGAATAATAGTACAGCTACAATGATCGCTGCGATTGATTCTGCTTTACCATGTCCATATGGGTGATCTTCATCTGGTGGCATTTTCGCTGCCCTCAAACCAAATAACACTGCTAAAGAACCTACTACATCAGATGCTGAATGTACTGCATCAGCCATTAATGCTTTACTATTTCCTATATATCCAATAATCATTTTGACAATTGCAAGGAGTAGATTGCCATAAATTCCTATATAAGCACCTTTCTTGGCTTCTTTATACCGTTCCTCTTGCTCCATAAGTCTCTACCTACTTCCTCATATTGCGATTTAGATTCTATTAACACATTAAAGTAGTATTTTCATTTTCGTTTCATTCTAAAACAAAAAGAGTATAAGCATTTAGCCTATACTCTTAAAATTTTATTTTGCTTCTTCAGTCTCTATTACTTGATGTTTATCAAGCTGGCGTCCTTTTATATACAACCAAATTTGAGATGCAATAAAGATTGAAGAATATGTTCCAACAACTAATCCGACTAATAAAGCAATTGAGAAATTAAGAATTGCGCTACTACCAAAAATTAATAATGCAATTACTGCTAAAACTACTGTAAGTACTGTTTTAACAGAACGACCTAAAGTTTGGCGAATCGAATCATTCACAATTTCATTCAATTCTTCTCTCGTACGAATTTTCTTTTTAAGCTTCATATTTTCACGTACACGGTCGAACGTAACAATTGAGTCATTAATTGAATAACCAACAATCGTTAGGACAGCCGCAATAAATGTAATATCAACTTCTAATCTAAAAATACTAAATACAACAACAATGAAGAAGGCATCATGGATCAATGCAACTACTGAAGCTAAAGCATAAGAGAATTGGAAACGTAAAGATACATATAGGATGATCCCTATAGATGCAATCACTAATGCTTTCAATGCATTTGCTGCTAATTCACGACCAACTACTGGATCTACAGTACTAACATTCGGCTCAATTCCGAATTCAGTTGTAAATTCTTTTTTCAATTTATTGATTTGATCTTTAGATAAGACACCTTTAAACGCAATAGAACCAGCTTTTCCACCATTTTCTGATATTGTAGTGCTCTCTGCTTCTAATCCTAATTTTTCTAGTTCTTCATTAACAATTTGTTTCGTAACAGCTGTTTTTGATTCAAATGTTACACGTGTTCCACTCGCAAAATCAATTCCAAGATTTAATTGGAAAATTGAAAGGACAATTACACCAACGATCGTAGTAATAATTGAGAAATAAACAAATTTTCGTCCAATACTTACGAAATCGACTTTATCATACTTAGTTGGTGGATGTGTTAAATTATGATTTAATCCTAAAATCTCACTTTGTTTAATGCCAAACCAAGTTTTTTTATTATTTAAGTAACGACTTTGAACTAATAAAGAAAGTAATAGACGAGTTCCAAATACCGCCGTAATAAAACTTACTAAAATACTAACAATTAAACTTGTTGCAAAACCTTTTACAGAGCTTGTACCAAAGATAAATAATACTGCTGCTGCAAGTAATGTAGTGATATTTGCATCAAAAATTGTTGCAAATGAGCGCTGATTTCCAGCACGATAAGCAGATGCTACTGATTTACCTAGTTTAAGCTCGTCTTTTAATCGTTCATACGTAATGATATTATTATCTACCGCAATTCCAACACCTAGAATTAAGGCAGCAATACCTGGTAGTGTTAATACGGCATTCATCCAATCGAATACAAGTAAAGTCAAGTATACATATGCAGTAAGCATGATACATGCAAGTAGTCCTGGTAAACGATAGAAGTAAAGCATGAATAAGAAGATGATGATAACCCCTACGATACCAGCTAAGATTGTTTCATGAAGTGCATCAGTACCAAACTTAGCTCCAATTGAAGTAGAGTATAATTCGTCAAGATGTACAGGAAGTGCACCTGCATTTAATAAATCAGCTAATTCTTTTGCACTTTCAACTGTAAAAGTAGATCCTACAATTGAAAGAGAATCATCTGTAAATACTTGATTTACACTAGCTGCTGATAAATATGTTGGTTTTTCTTTTGCAGATTCTTTTTTAAATGAATCTACGCCTTCTTTAAAATCTAACCAAATAACCATCATGTTATTAGGAGGACCCATTTGTAATACTTTGCTCGTTACAGATTCAACTTTTTTAGCATCTTTGAATGTAATCGAAACACTTGGTTTATTCATTTCATCAAATGTTTGTTTTGATGCACCTTCTTTTAAATCTGCACCTGTCATTAATACTTTGTCGTTTACATCACGAATCGTTAAGTTCGCTTCAGTCGAAAGAATATCACGTGCTTTCGCTTGGTCTTTTACACCAGCTAATTGAACACGAATACGATCTTTTCCTTCAATTTGAATATTGGGTTCACTAACACCTAATACGTTTACACGTTTTTCTAATGCTTTTGCTGTACTTACTAATACAGTTTTATTTACTTTTTCGCCTTCTTTAATTGGTTTGACCTTATAAAGTACTTCAAAGCCGCCCTGTAGATCCAGACCTAGCTTTATTTTGTTCGCTGTACCCATTACAGTCGTTCCAATTACCGCTGCTAAAACAGCAATAATTAAGAAGAAGGCAACTATTCTGTTACGCTTCACCATTTTGTGAATTTCCTCCTCTAAATTGTCCAAGTCTAGTATAAAAATGGTATGTATTCATTCTTTCATTATACAAATGCAATTTTTTCATTGTCAATTTTTGGCTAAATTGACTCTCCAAACTGCCATGTAGGAGATTTAAACGATTCAATTCGAATATAATTCATATAATCATTTACAGTTAAAGAGAGTATGTCTTCAACAAGTTGAAATAGTTTCGGATCGTCCTCATTCTTTCGCCATAGAGTGTTCTCCAGGCATTGCCACAATTCATCTTCACTGACGGTATCATATCCAAGCATTTTAAACTCGTCCAATTTACTTTCTATTACAACTTGTAGCTTCGGTTTAAATTCAGAAACCTTTTCACGAAACGCCGACATACTCTTCCCTCCTAGTTTTCTGTATTTTTAGAAAAATGACGTTAGTCCATATTATTTCATTCTCTAGATGTGAACTTGTCATGCTTGGCTACATTTATAGCATATATATAATTGTAAATCATTCTAGGCAGTTTGAGAAGGTGGTAAACGCTATGTCAAAGCAAACGTTTTTAAGAGGGACGTTTTTTTTACTAATTGCGGGACTTATTACGCGAATATTAGGATTTTTTAACCGTATTGTAGTAGCAAGGATTATGGGAGAAGAAGGCGTCGGATTATATATGATGGCTGTACCAACATTATTTTTAGTAATGACCTTAACGCAATTAGGTTTACCAATTGCAATCTCAAAATTAATTGCAGAGGCAGTAGCACAACAAAGAAAAGACCGTATAAAGAAAATTTTAGCCGTCTCAATGACCATAACTGGAATTTTAAGCATTATCTTTACAACCGCGATGATCTTCTTATCTCCATATATAGCAAAAAATTTATTAACAGATGCTAGAACGATGTATCCTTTATTTGCAATTGCTCCAGTTGTACCAATCATTGCGATTTCATCAGTATTACGTGGTTATTTTCAAGGTGTGCAAAACATGCGTCCATCTTCGTTCTCTCAAGTTATTGAGCAGACCGTCCGTATTGTTTTAGTAGCAGTTTGTACCAAAACATTTTTGCCATATGGGGTAGAATTTGCTGCTAGTGGGGCAATTATTTCTGCAGTTTTCGGAGAATTAGCTTCACTGGTTTACATGTTATATGTATTTAGGAAAGAAAAAAATGCAAAATTTATTACTGGTTTTCGTTCAAACATTAAAGATGGTAAAAAAACGCTAAGTGATTTATTAAGTATTGCTTTACCAACTACAGGTAGCCGTTTAATTGGTTCCATTTCAATGTTTTTAGAACCAATTGTAGTTTCCCAAAGCTTAGCTATAGCAGGCGTCACGGCAATTGCTGCAACAAAACAATACGGTCTACTTTCCGGTTATGCATTACCATTACTACTGCTCCCAGCGTTTATAACTTACGCACTATCAACCTCACTTGTTCCTGCCATAAGTGAAGCAATGGCAAAAAAAGATCGCATTACAGTAGAACGCAGATTACAACAATCACTAAGATATTCCATGATTGCTGGCGGTTGGTCTGTTGTCATTCTCTATGTTTTTGCATCTCCGATCTTAACTTTAATGTATAAGAGTGATCAGGCAACTCCTTTCATTTTATTACTTGCACCTTGCTTTATCTTTTATTATTTCCAAGGACCACTTCAAGCTGTTCTTCAGGCATTAAATCTTGCAAATTCAGCAATGATTAATAGTTTTGTTGGTTCAGTCGTAAAAATCGCTTGTATTCTTTTACTTGCGACCAATCCAAAATTTGGTATAAACGGTGTCGCTTTAGCAATGAACATAAGCATTGTCACGATTACAGTACTTCACTTTTTTACTGTACTAAAAGCAATTCAATTTACAATCTATCTTAAAGACTATGTGTACTGCTTAATTGTTTTAGGAGCTTGTATCTATTTAGGCAATTTTATAAAGCATTATGTAGTGTTCTCATCTTCTTTATTAGTACAAACCCTATCAAGCATCTCAATTGTAACGTTGATGTACATACTATTGATTCTACTTTTTAATTTAATTAAGAAGGACGAAATCATTCGACTTCCATTTTTCAAAAAAATCATTACTAGATAGTTTATTGCTTTTCAACTTTGTTGTTTTTAAAAACAAGGCTCTGTTAAAAAAGAATGTTGATTTCCATTCCAGGTACTTCGCTTTCCATGGGGCGTGACCCTGAGCCTCCTCGGCAAGCCTCCGGGGTCTCAAGTTTCCCACATCTCCCATAGGAGTCTTCGTACCTTCCATTCCAATTACTCTCGAACCTTTAGAAAGTAGCAAAAAGAAGTAATCAAAAAAAGTGTCTTTATACAAGTATGTTTGTATAATTGACACTTTTTTTGTTTTTAAAGCCCCCCGGAAAGAGAGCAGGAGTTGTAATCAACTTACGTATTCTTAAATAGCAACATCGGTAACGAAATTCCCTTTTAAAATAGAGATTCCCTCATTCTTCACCCATATCACTTATCATCTTTCTTATCAAAAAACACTTCACCATCTCTTACACTACAATATGAGATTTGCTCAAAATGTGTATAGCCATGATTTTTTAATTGTTGAAGTAACCATATTTTATCTTTTTTATAATGAAACAGATTATCTTCTTGAACGATACCATCTAGTATAAGCGGAAACGTTAATGCACTGATATCACTCTCTTCAGTATTCTTTTTAAAAATAGTTAGTTTTCCTGACGGTTCCAGTATAGCGTATTCAACATCTCTAATATCACCAATATCCTTTTCTCTTAGTTGTAAAAGAAGGTCATCAAACGTATATCTTTGTTTCTTCATTTCTTTCTCAAGAACTTTCCCGTTACTAATGATGAAAACTGGCGTACCGTCTAACAATTTTCTAAACTTAACACTTTTTAATGAAATGATAGATAAAATAATTTGAATGATGACAATTAGTATCATAGGATATACGACTTCGAAAATTGGTTCCTGATGCCTATCTATGCCAATAGCAGCAATTTCAGTTAATAAAATAAAAACGACTAAGTCTAATAAACTTAATTCTCCAATCTCTCTCTTCCCCATAACCCGAAACAAAAAAGCGATGATTAAATAGATGACAATCGTACGAATCGTCATAGAACCAAGATCCATTTACTACTCACCTCACACCCATAACTAATCAATAAATATCATATTTCTATTAAATGAAAACACTTAACTCTACTATGAAAGTTCAATATATAAATTACTATTTGTATTTATGCTATAAGTATTCTAAAAATCCAACTCATGAATATGCTTGTATTAAAGAGTGTACAAGGGGGGAATTATAGATGAAAAAAACAGCAGTAGCTGTCTCTTACGGTGTGTTAACCATTTTGTTATTAGTATTGTCAATTAGTTTAATTTTATCATTATTACTTAGACTAACTTCACTGTCTGAAGCAAGTGTGACAACAACAACTTTTGTCCTATCTTTTATTATTATGTTAATCGGTGGGTTTGTAACAGGTGCTAAAGGGAAGGAAAAAGGATGGTTACTAGGTTTATTAACTAATGGAGCTTATTCTATATTTGTATTTTTTGTACAATTCCTTGGTTATGACCGTACATTTTCTAAAGAGCAGTTAATGTACCATGCCATCTTTATTGCTATTTGTATGTTAGGTTCTATTTTCGGGGTAAATACTGCAAGTAATAAATCCTATAATCGCTAATCCATTATAAAATGGAAAAAACGCTAGCTTATCAAATAAACTAGCGTTTTTACGTTCAATCAATATGATTTATGCATTCGCTTTTGATTCACGGATTGCGTTTCGATCGAAAACTAAACGTGAACCATCTGCTGTTTTTAATGTGATCGTGTTATTTTCTTCGTTGATTGAATCAACTGTTCCATGTAATCCACCAATTGTTACAATCGCATCACCTTTACCAATTGCAGCTTGCATTGCAGCAGTTGCTTTTTGACGCTTTTGTTGAGGACGAATTAATAAGAAGTAGAAAATTACAAACATTAATATTAATGGTAAAATCCCTGCTATTCCACCTGACATTTTTTTCTTCCTTTCATTATGTAAAATTAGAAGTTCCTAGCATTCGGTTTATTGAAGCCATATCGCTCGAAGAATTCTTCTCTGAAATCTCCTAAACGGTCTTCACGGATTGCTTGACGAACTTGTTCCATTAATTGTAACAGAAAATGTAAGTTATGATAAGTAGTCAATCTCATTCCAAATGTTTCTTCACAACGAATTAGGTGACGGATATATGCTCTAGTATAGTTTTTACATGTATAGCAATCACAATTTGGATCAAGTGGTGAGTAGTCCTCTGCATATTTTGCATTTTTAATGACTAATCTACCTTCACTTGTCATGCATGTACCATTTCTTGCAATACGAGTTGGAAGTACACAATCAAACATATCCACACCGCGAATTGCGCCATCGATTAATGAGTCTGGAGAACCTACACCCATTAAGTAACGTGGTTTATTTGTAGGTAGTAATGGAGTCGTAAACTCTAACACTCTATTCATTACGTCCTTTGGCTCCCCAACTGATAATCCTCCAATTGCATAGCCTGGGAAATCTAATGAAACTAGATCCTTTGCACTTTGTTTGCGAAGCTCTTCATATTCTCCACCTTGAACAATACCAAATAATCCTTGATCCTCTGGTCGTGCATGTGAATTTAAGCATCGCTCAGCCCATCTACTCGTACGCTCAACAGAACGTTTCATATAATCATATTCAGCAGGATACGGAGGGCATTCATCAAATGCCATCATGATATCAGAGCCTAAAGCATTTTGAATTTCCATCGCTTTTTCTGGTGATAAGAATAGTTTATCCCCATTTAAATGATTACGGAAGTGTACGCCCTCTTCCTCAATTTTACGGAATTGGCTTAAGCTAAAAACTTGGAAACCGCCAGAATCCGTCAATATTGGTCGATCCCAGTTCATGAATTTATGTAATCCACCTGCGTTTTTAATGATTTCATGACCTGGTCTAAGCCAAAGGTGATATGTATTACTTAAAATAATACCTGCACCCATCGCTTTTAAATCTTCAGGAGACATTGTTTTTACTGTTGCTAAAGTACCTACTGGCATAAATGCAGGCGTCTCAAAAGAACCATGCGGTGTATGGACGATTCCTAATCTTGCACCAGTTTGTTTACAAGTTTTTATATGTTCATAACGTATTGCTGTCATTGTTAGATTCCTTTCAATTCTTAAAGTATTAACATTGCATCGCCAAAGCTAAAAAAGCGATATCTTTGTTCAACTGCTTGTTTGTATGCAGATAGAACTGCTTCTCTTCCAGCTAAAGCACTAATTAACATTATTAAAGTTGATTTTGGTAGATGGAAGTTGGTAATCATCCCATTTATCCCCATAAATTGGTACCCAGGGTAGATAAAGATAGACGTCCAACCACTGCAACCTACAAATTTCCCATCATTTGCCGTTGCAATCGTCTCAACAGTACGGGTGGATGTAGTTCCAACTGTTATTATTCTTCCCCCGTTTGCCTTTGTTTCATTTAATAGGTTTGCAGTTTCATCAGACATAAAGTAGTATTCAGCATGCATATCGTGTTCCTCTATCGAATCTACGCTTACAGGTCTGAAAGTACCTAAACCTACATGTAGCGTAATAAATGCAAGTTTAACACCTTTCTCTTGAACTTTGTTTAATAGTTCTTTCGTAAAATGTAAACCTGCTGTCGGAGCAGCTGCAGAACCAATTTCCTTAGCAAAGACTGTTTGATAGCGATCTTTATCATCCAATTTTTCTTTAATATAAGGAGGTAGTGGCATTTCACCAAGTTGATCAAGTATTTCATAAAAAATACCATCATAATGAAACTGTAGTTTTCTTCCACCTTGCTCACTTGTACCAACACATTCAGCCTTTAAACGTCCATCACCAAATTGAATAATCGTGCCTTCTTTTACTCTTTTTGCAGGCTTTACTAGTGTTTCCCAAACATCCTTTTCTTCTTGCTGAAGTAATAAAACTTCAATTTGCGCACCTGTATCTTCTTTTTCACCAAATAATCTAGCAGGCATAACTTTCGTTTCATTTAAGACAAGGCAATCTCCTTCTTGCAAATACTCCAATACATCTGGAAACTGCTTATGTTCAACATTGCCAGTCTCTTTATTCAAAACCATTAATCTAGATGCTTCACGATCTAACAGCGGTGTTTGCGCAATTAACTCTTCTGGTAAATCGAAATCAAATAATTGTACATCCATACTTTCACCTATTTCTATATTAATAACAGAATGGGCGTTAAAGAAACGAATTTCTTTTTCGCTTTTATAACTTATCTCCCCACTCTTCCTTAACTTTTTACCTCTAACTTATTTTCTCCCAATTATTGAGAAAATAAGTGATAAAATAATGCTTATGATAATGCATGTTACGATTGGAAAGTAAAAAGATACATTACCTTTTTTGACGAATATATCGCCTGGTAATTTCCCAAAAAAGCGTAATGATACCCCAACAACAAGTAAAACAATTCCAAGTGTTATTAGTACTTTTGACATCTCAATCATTGTTTTGGAACCTCTAATCCGAAATGTTTATATGTTAAATCCGAAACAATTCTACCTCTTGGCGTTCTTTGAAGAAATCCAATTTGAAGTAAGTAGGGTTCGTATACGTCTTCAATTGTTTGTGATTCTTCTCCAATTGAAGCTGCAATCGTATCCAGTCCAACAGGACCACCTCTAAAACGTTCAATTATTGCTAAAAGTAATTTATGATCAATATGATCAAGGCCAACTTCATCAACCTGCATTTGAATTAGCGAGCTTTTTGCTATATCAAACGTGATGATTCCACTTCCTTGAACTTGAGCGAAATCTCTCACTCTACGCAGTAATCTATTTGCAATCCTAGGTGTCCCTCGAGACCTTCTAGCGACTTCTAATGTAGCATCTTTTTCAATTTCCATTCCAAATAATTCAGCAGTACGTTTTACGATTAACGCAAGTTGTTCTACGGTATAAAACTCTAATCGATTTAATACCCCAAATCGGTCTCGCAGTGGTGCTGAAAGTAAACCGGCTCTAGTTGTTGCGCCTATTAAAGTAAAAGGCGGTAGATCAATTCGAACTGAGCGAGCAGTAGCATCTTTACCAATTACGATGTCAAAGAAAAAATCCTCCATTGCTGGATAAAGTACTTCTTCAACTGTCCTTGGTAAGCGGTGTATTTCATCGATAAACAAAACATCCCCAGGCAAAAGAGATGTTAAAACAGCTGCTAAATCACCAGGTCGCTCAATGGCAGGCCCAGATGTCGTTTTAAATCCAACGCCAAGTTCATTTGCTATTATTGCAGCTAATGTAGTTTTACCTAACCCTGGAGGACCATATAATAGAACATGGTCTAAAGATTCACTTCGCATTTTAGCGGCTTCTATGAAAACTTGTAGATTCTTTTTTACTTTATCTTGTCCTATGTATTCTCTTAGCGACTGTGGTCGTAAAGAAAGCTCTTGATCAAATTCTTCACTTTGACTCTCACTAGATAAAATCCGGTCATCCATTTATATCACCTCTTAGCTTGCAATAATAATTGAAGAGCTTTTTTAATATATTCATCAGTTGACAGATTTTCTGCTTTTAATATTGGAATTAATTTTTTGGTTTCTTTATCAGCATAACCTAATGCTTTCAATGCTTCCATAGCATCATCTAATGATGAAGCCGCTTGTTCTTTTTCTTCTATCGCATCAATATCAGTAAATAAATCAACTTGCACAACGCCAAATACTTTTTCAAGTTTCCCTTTCAAATCAAGTATCATTTGTCTAGCAGTCTTTTTACCGACACCTGGAAATTTCGTTAAAAATGTTTCGTCTTCTTCTTCAATCGCTTGAACAATTTTGTTCGGCTCACCAGTAGCAACAATTGCTAAAGCACCTTTTGGACCGATTCCAGAAACACTTAATAGTTTTTGAAATAAAGTACGTTCATCCATTGTTTTAAAACCATATAACATCATTATATCTTCTCTAACATAGTGATGCGTGTAAACTTTTATTTCTTCATTCGAAGGTCTAAAAACGAAAGGATTCGGCGTTACTAACTGATATCCTATTCCATTATGGTCCACCACAATATATTCAGGACCAACCCATTCTATCTTTCCAATTATATATTCGTACATGGTACTCTCCCCTTTTTACATGTATTCCATTGTACCATATAAAGAAGAAGGAAAAAAATAGACGACTGTCGAAAATGTCGAAAATAGAATTTTTATCATAAAAGGAGGCTGTTATTTGATATGTTTCCATTCATAACAACGGAACGCCTTTATTTAAGGGAAATTGAGGTAACTGATTTAAATCGAATGTATTCAATACTGACCATAGAAAAAGTGACCCGCTATTATGGGCTTGATACAATCAATAATACTAGTGAGGTATTGGATCTTATTCATTACTTTAAAGAGATGTTTGCAACAAAAAAAGGTATTCGTTGGGGGATCATAAATAGAGAAACAAATACGTTAATAGGCTCTTGTGGCCTTAATGCCTATCAAGAACGAAACAAAAGAGCCGAGGTTGGATATGAGCTTCATCCTGATTACTGGGGACATGGGTATGCATCCGAAGCAGTAAAAGCAATTTGTACATACGCTTTTGATCAATTGAATCTTAACCGAATTGGTGCGATCGTCTATCCAGAAAATATTCCTTCTCAAAAACTACTTGAAAAACTAGGGTTCGTAAATGAAGGATTATTGAGAGATTATTTAATTCAAGATGATATTGCTCACTCTACGATTTCCTATTCGATCTTACGAAATGAATGGAAATATTAAGACTGCCCACGCTCGCTTTCTTAGTTGTTTCACATGCTTGCGGTGCTCATTACCAGGTAAATCCGCTCTCTTCAGGCTTCACGCCTCGAAAGACAAGCGTTTTTAATCAGTCTATATCTCTTTATTTTAGTTGTGTCTACACACAGAATGGACTTGTTATGAAACAAGTCCATTTGTTATTGATGCTATTGCGTATCTTTACGTGCATATTCTCTTAAATAATTTAAAATATGGTCGTATCTTTTTTTCGTTGAAATCTTAATGCCTCTTTCAAGTTGTTTCTGTTTATTTACTTCTAATTTATTCGTGTCAATCTGAAAGAAAGATTCAATAATATTATTTCCACTAGGTATACCAATATATAAATTCAACATGCCTTTTCTATTAATTCCAATATAACCTTTTGATTTTAACGTTGGTGAAAGGTCATCTATTTTTTTCAGTAAAACGATTTCATCATCATTTTCCTCTATAACATTCCAATCTTTAAATTCTCGTTTAACTTGATTTAGAGTTTTATGTTGATTAATATATATTTCCTCTATCACTTCTCCATTCACGTAAACTTTGTGAAGAATGATTGTGATTCCCTTTTTTTCAGTAGAATAATCGTATGAATCCACCTGATTGAGCTCTGCCAATGTTTCAGTTTGTGTTGGAATAAATAAGAAAAATAAACATACTAAAATCAAAATAAACTTATTCACAAACATCAACTCCTATAGACATATTGTACAAGCTTTTTTAGTTTGACCATTTTTTTTAACTTTATCCTATTTCAATCTAACAAAAAAAAGCTCATAAAGAGTGACCTTTATGAGCAAATTGGGGGTTAATGAATAGCAAACAATGCGATATTCAAAAATGTAAAAAAGAACTACTAGTTCTTTTTATTACTATTATCTTATCATTTTCTATTTGATTCATTTCTTTATTATTTGAACACTTTTTGAATTATTTCACTTTTTAGTTAATTTTTGATTCTCTTTCAAATAAAGAAATATAAAAGTTAGGAGCAACTTCTATATTTTTTAGAAATGCAAAGCCTTCACTTTTATATAAATTAATAGCTGGAACATTATCTGCCCCTGTACTCACGATTACTTTTTCATGATGTCTAACAATTTCGTTCATAAAGTATTTTAGTAATTTCCTGGCGATGCCTTGTTTAAAATAGGCAGGCTGAACAACCAATCTACATATTTGATATTCATTTTCATCTTTTGAGTAGGCTAGGAAAGCTATTAATTTATTCTCTTGGATATAACCAATAAATAGTTCAGTTGAAGTTACGATCGTTTCAACAGTATCTTTTAATTGTGGGATTCCATCAAAGCCAATTATCTGTGCCTCTATTTTGTATGCTGGAATTTGTACATCTAATATTTGTTTTGCAGTATGACGATCTTGATGATTGATTTGTTTAATCATTTATACGATCTCCTTTCATCAAATCATACTATCATTATCTCATGCTCTTAGTACATGACAAGTCTAATTGAGGCTAATTAACGTCTATAAAAAAAGTATGATGATATTTTCCACTGCAGGATGCTCGCTTTCCATGGGGCGTGCGCTGAGCCTCCTCGGCGCATTTGCGCCTGTGGGGTCTCAGCTGTCCCGCATCTCCCATAGGAGTCTTGCATCATGTCTAAATTTTCAATATTGCATATAACTCAAAGTATTTTTTACAGAATTATAACAAACAAAAACCCTATCAAATTGATAGGGTTTTAACGTTATTAAGCATTAATCGTTTGATTTTCGTTCATTTGACTACCGTGTTGTTTTTTGAAGCTCACTACAAAATACATCAAAGTAATTGCACTAAATAATACGATAAATCCTGCAAGGATACCTACATTTTGCCACATAAAGCTGAAGTCACCAGTTGAGATAACCGCTTTAAATGCACTTACCGTGTAAGTCATTGGTAAAAATGCGTTAAAGTGTTGTAAGAAATCTGGTACTAATTCTAATGGGAATGTTCCTGCACTTGTTGTTAACTGTAAAATTAACGCAATAATCGCAAGGAATCGACCTGCGTCTCCGAATACTGTTACTAACATTTGAATTAAAGCTAAGAATGCAAAGCTTGCTACTAAGCTGATTAATAGGTAATACGGTAAAGATTTTACATCTAATCCTAATAATGTAATTAATGCTAAGCTTGCTACAAATGATTGTATAATCCCTACACCAATTAAGATGCTCGTTTTTCCTGCATACCAGCTAAATGGATTGCGAGGTTTAGAAGCAGCTTCTCTTAGTGGGAATACTACAGAAAGTAATAAGCCTCCAACATATAATCCCATTGATAAGAAATACGGAGTAAAACCTGTTCCATAGTTAGGAACTGCATTTACACTATCTTTTTCAAGAGTAACTGGATCAGAATACATATCTAATTGTTCATCATTCGTTGATACATCACTCGTTTTA
The DNA here is from genome assembly GCF_002128405.1 of Gottfriedia solisilvae. Taxonomy (GTDB): domain Bacteria; phylum Bacillota; class Bacilli; order Bacillales; family Bacillaceae_G; genus Gottfriedia; species Gottfriedia solisilvae. Next base: position 3,597 of record NZ_NETJ01000002.1, on the reverse strand, counting down.
GACTTAGCATCACCAAGCTTACTTGATAATTCACTAGTTCCATCTTTAATTTTTGTTAATCCGTCTTCTAATTGAATTGAACCATCTTTTAATTGATCTACACCTGATACTAATTGTGGTGTATTTCCATTTAAAGTTGAAATCCCATTAGAAATTTGATTCATACCACCTAATAATTTAGGTGAGTTATCATTTAATTGATTAGCACCAGCAGCTAGTTGATTGATACCATCAACTAAAAGTGGAGCTTTGTCATTTAATTGAGTTAATCCATTTGAAACTTCAGACTGACCTTTAGCTAATTTTGAGACACCTGTTGCAAGTTCTTTGTGTGAGTCATTCAGTTTTTGTGCGCCTCCTGATAAACTCTCTCCGCCAGCAGATAATTTTTCTGCACCCGCAGATAGTTGAGAGATACCAGTTGAAACAGATTTACTGCCTGATACTAATGCCTCTATTTTTGCTTTATAGACTGCTTGTTGTTCAGCAGGTAATGAAGCTAATAATGGTGCCATTTCTTTTTGAAGTTGTTCAATTCCAGCAGCTACTTGTTGAGCACCTGCTGCTGCAGATGTTGCACCTTTATTCCATTCTTTTAGTCCTAAAGAAATCGATTTTGATCCTTCAAGTAATTGAGCTGAGCCATCTTGCAATGCCGGCATTTTTCCATTTAACTGACTTAATCCAGCATTTACTTGATTAGACCCTTGTGCCAATTGATTAATACCTGACCCTAGTGGTCCTGCATTTGATTCTAATTGTTTTAATCCATCATTTACTTGACTAACGCCTGAAGTATATTGTGTTAATCCATTTAATTCTTGTTTTGAACCATTATCAAGCTTGCCAACACCTTCTTTTAATTCTACTGACTTACTTGAAAGTTCTTTTAAACCATTTGAAAGTTTTGTTGATCCATCTTTAGCATCTCCTACACCTTTATCAAGCTGTGAAGATCCATCGCTTGCTTTCGATATTCCATCAGTTAATTCACCGATTTGATCGTAAATTGTTTCAACATAAGTTCTTGAAATCGTGTTTGCAATTTTCTCTTTAATTTTTTCAGCAGCAGTACCACCTATTTGACCAGATAAAAAGTTAAATCCTTCATTTGGAATATATTCCATTGTCAATTTTTTAGGTGAATTTTCAGTTACTGTAGCCGCATTTTTAGAAAAATCTTTTGGAATACGAACAGCCATGTAGTAGTCTTGATTTTTCAAGCCTTTCATTGCTTTTTCATTATCGACAAATGTCCATTTGAAATTATCGTCATTCTTTAGATTATCGATCAACTCATTACCAACTTGAATTTGTTTACCTTCTAACTCAGTACCTTCATCAAGATTAACGACTGCGACTGGAATTTGATCTAATTTATCATATGGATCCCAAAATGCCCATAAAAACATACCACTATAAAGTAATGGTACTAACAATACTGCAATGATCGGAACTAGAAGTTTCTTATTGCGAACAATATTGCTAAATTCCTTTCCAAATTGTGAGTTCAAAATATATTCCCCCTTGTACTAATTGACCAGTTTGTTCATTTGGTCATTTTATACTATAAATTAAATGGATATCATTTTGATAATCCATTTAGAATATAAAAATTAAATAGTTCTGTTATTTTTTGTGGACTAAGTGCTTCATGTTCTCTTTCCCATTCAATTTTCAAAGTAGTGTAAAGTCGTAACATAATTAAAGCAGTCATTTCAGGATCACATGCAACAATTTCATTTTTCTGGATTGCTTCTTCAATTTTCTTTTTAATGTAAATAATAATTGAATTGTTTAAACGTTTGAGCGCATCATGTACTGCTGCTGTGCCTATTTCTTTTTGTTCTTGAATTAGTTTAATTGTTAAATCATGTTCACTATGAAATGCAATAAATACTTCTAATCCTTTATGAGCTTTTTCGATAAATGAATCTTCATCACGAATTGATTCTTCAGCTAAGTATTTCATTTCAATAATTAAGTTATTGATGATTTCATCAAATAATTCTTCTTTATTTTTGAAAAAAGTATAAATTGTTCCTTTACCAACATTTGCTTGTTTTGCGATTTGACTCATAGTTGTCGCCTTATAGCCAAATATTGTAAAAGATTTTGTTGCTGCTTCTAATATAAACTGCTTCTTTACATTACTCACATAGTCCCTCCTATTCGACTAACTGACCAAATTTGTTTTTTGGTCATTTTTAGGATAAATACACTTTAGCATACAATATTAGCCTTTTCAATTCTTTTTTCATTTATTTTATTACTTTGCTAACAATGATAACAAATACGTATCTGATCAGCGACTCATCGTTATTGTAAAAAAGGAAGAAGCATATGCCTCTTCCTTTTTACATTACTTGTTAGTCGTTATGTCTTTTACGCCACGTTTAACATCTTGATACATATCTTTAACATCATTCTTTGTATTACGAATGATATTATTCGTGTCGTTTGGAATATTCATGATATCATTTCGTACATTACCATCAAATGTGACATATACTTTTTTACCACTTGTATATGGTGATAATGTATTTTTGATTTTTGAACGAAGTGCACCTTCGTCAACGTTCTTATTCGTTAAATCTACAGCAACAAGTAGTTGATCTCCAACGACAATTGTTTTTGCGTCATTTACATTTGTCATTTGTTCTACTCGTTTTGAGATTTGATCTGCGTAAATTCTATCCCCTTCGTTCATTCTAGTGTTAGTGCTAATATTCGTAAATGGTATGAGTGAATTATCATTTACATTATTAGTTGTATTATAACGAGTTTGATCAGTTAATGAATATTGATTGTTATAATTATTGGCATTTCGTGCAGTCTTTCCGTCACGGATAATGCCATCATTTTTATATTCACTATTTAATCCTTCGTTAATACGATCATTACCAAAATGAACATTTTGCTTTGCATACATATCTCTATTGTTAGGATAGTTTAGATCATTTACATAACGCTCGTTCACCGCATAAGGGTTAGTCGGTCTATTGTCGAAGTTCACTCTTTCGTATCCAACTTTGTCATTACGGTCATTCATTGCATTATTATCAGTGCCACAACCAGATAAAGCTAATGCAGTTATAACAGTACCAGTAGCTACGATTAGACCTTTTTTATTCAAAATAAAAACCTCCCTTTATCTACAGCTTATTGTAACACCTCAAGAGCATTACATAGTTAGGTTGACCAATTAGGAGATTTTTAAATTGTTAATTGATGGGTTGCTAACAATTAAAAGGCAATCATAAAAAAACAGACGATTTCATAATAGAAATCGCCTGATCAAAAACCAAGAATTTAATTTTCGTCTTCCTCAAAGTACGGTACTCCATAAGAAGATTGATTTTGTGCATATGGAGTGAATAATTGTGAACTTGGATCAAAATACGGATTAGGTTGACCACGATACATAGGGCCATTTGGTCCTTCTGAGTATGGCGAAACAACTGGACCATTATTACCTTGGAACTTAGGATAATCCATCGGTCCCGTATACGCTGGCAATGTTTGTGGGAAGTTTTCATTTGGTCCCATATATGCTGGCAATGTTTGTGGGAAGTTTTCATTTGGTCCCATATATGC
>NZ_NETJ01000019.1 GCF_002128405.1 Gottfriedia solisilvae | reverse complement strand
CACTAAGCCCGACTTTCGTCCCTGCTCGACTTGTAGGTCTCGCAGTCAAGCTCCCTTATGCCTTTACACTCTTCGAATGATTTCCAACCATTCTGAGGGAACCTTTGGGCGCCTCCGTTACTCTTTAGGAGGCGACCGCCCCAGTCAAACTGCCCACCTGACACTGTCTCCGAGCCGGATAACGGCTCTAGGTTAGAATTTCAATACAGCCAGGGTAGTATCCCACCGACGCCTCCACCGAAGCTGGCGCTCCGGCTTCTCAGGCTCCTACCTATCCTGTACAAGCTGTACCAAAATTCAATATCAAGCTGCAGTAAAGCTCCACGGGGTCTTTCCGTCCTGTCGCGGGTAACCTGCATCTTCACAGGTACTATAATTTCACCGAGTCTATGGTTGAGACAGTGCCCAAATCGTTACGCCTTTCGTGCGGGTCGGAACTTACCCGACAAGGAATTTCGCTACCTTAGGACCGTTATAGTTACGGCCGCCGTTTACTGGGGCTTCAATTCAGAGCTTCTCCCGTAAGGGATAACCCCTCCTCTTAACCTTCCAGCACCGGGCAGGCGTCAGCCCCTATACTTCGCCTTACGGCTTCGCAGAGACCTGTGTTTTTGCTAAACAGTCGCTTGGGCCTTTTCACTGCGGCTCTCCCGGGCTT
>NZ_NETJ01000018.1 GCF_002128405.1 Gottfriedia solisilvae | reverse complement strand
GCGTATATGGGACCGAACGAAAACTTCCCACAAACATTACCGGCGTATATGGGACCGAACGAAAACTTCCCACAAACATTACCGGCATATATGGGACCAAATGAAAACTTCCCACAAACATTGCCAGCATATTACGGACCAAACGCGCCACAAACGTTGCCAGCATATTATGGACCAAATGTGCCACAAACATTACCGGCATACATGGGACCAAATTCACCACAAACGTTACCAGCATATTATGGGCCAAATGATAATTATCCATATTACCCAGGTAGAGGAGAGGGTGCAGGAGGAGCTGTACCGACATTCCCGAGCTTTGGGCAAATGCCAATGATTCCTGGAGTTACTGCTGCAGGACCAGCGACACAACCGATCGCTGGAGGTGTACCAGCTGCGCCAACTCCATTACCAGCACCAATCCCTGCACCGATTCCAGCACCAATCCCTGCACCTAATGCGCAGACATTACCAGCGTTCTATGGACCTGGACCAAATAATTCACAAACATTACCATCGTATATGGGACCAAATAATTCGCAAACATTACCATCGTATATGGGACCAAATAACGCGCAAACTTTACCAGCATTTTATGGACCGAATAATAATTTCCCACAAACATTACCGGCATATATGGGACCGAATAATAATTTCCCACAAACATTACCGGCATATATGGGACCGAATGAAAACTTCCCACAAACATTACCATCGTATATGGGACCAAATGAAAATTTCCCACATACATTACCAGCGTACATGGGACCAAATGAAAACTTCCCACAAACATTACCGGCGTATATGGGACCAAATGAAAACTTCCCACAAACATTACCGGC
>NZ_NETJ01000016.1 GCF_002128405.1 Gottfriedia solisilvae | reverse complement strand
TCAAACTCTCCATAATAGTTAAGTTTAAATCTTGTATTGCTCAAAAAACTAATAATTGACGTTTTACTTCATGTTTTGTTTAGTTTTCAAAGTTCACTTTGTCGCTTCAGAAGCGACTTTAAACATCATAACATCTTATTAACATTTATGTCAACAATTATTTATTCTGTTTTTTGTTGTCCAAGTTGTTTCGTTGTGACAACATAAATAAATATACCACCTCGTCCATTCGATTGCAAGCTTTTATTTACATTAATTTAATAAAATGAAAAATACTTAATGAATTAATTAGTTATTTATACAACTAGGTAAAAGTACAAGCATAAGCTATTCCTTCTCCATAGATTAGTACAAGAAAGGAGGAATTGTTATGCAAAGTAATGAAGCCCGTCAATTATGTAATAATTATAGAGGGCAGGTTGTACGCATTTACGATAAATCTGGAAAAGAGCACTATGGTAGAATTACTAAAGTCACTGATGATCAAGTTTGGATTGAACCAATAGATCAACAGCGTCAAAACTCTAATTACTCTAACAATAGATCATCAAATCGCAGTAGAAATGACTTTAACAGAGAGCGATCAAACAGAAATTACTCGAATAGAGATTACTCAAATAGAAATTATTCAAACAGAAATAGCACAGATAGAGACTACTCTAACAGAAACTATTCTAATAGAGATTATTCAAATAGAAACTACCGTCAAGATCAAAGATATAATAATAACTTTCGTGAGAGAGATAATTTTAGATGCGGATTCTTCGGATGTGGCTTTGGTGTATCTATAGCTATTGGCTTTATCGCGGGTATCGCTCTTGCTGCTTTATTCTTTTTTTAGAATGAAAAATAAATATATTATTTACCGAAAAGACCAAAAATGGTCTTTTCTTTTTTCCTACACTTTAGCAGCTGCAAAAATCAAGTTTAATAAACTTAAAATGTATTCAGTATAAATTCAAGTCACCTTCATTAAAAAGCAACTTAATAGTAAAAATAAAAAACAAAGATAAGTTTATTCTAATATCTTTGTTTTCTACATAAAAACACCCTATATCCTAATACATCTTTATAACGTAATATTAATTTTTGAAATTTGTGTAGTAATTCAATTCCATCAGGTGGCAATTTATCAAAGGGTAATGAGCTCATTGGTTTTGTACTAGTGTTAACAATTGTTTCTCCTCGAATAATTTTGTATTCACTAAATCCTGCTCTGACTAAAGAATTCTCCCATTCTTTTACCGTTCTTGTTTTTGAAATTCCGTATACGTCTTGTATATCCTTTTGTTCTCTAACCGTTAAAGGTTTCTCTGTTGTCATTTCAATCGCTAGAAGATATCCACCTTCTTTTAATACCCTTGCATATTCACTTAATGATTTATCTACATTTGTAAAGCTAGTTACGGACTCAGATATAATAAAATCGTATACATTTTCCTGAAAAGGCAATTTCTCTGCACTTGCTTGGAATAAATTAATCGGTATCTTTTTTTTATTAAAACGTTTTTTAGCATTGATTAACATTCGATCGTTAATATCGATCGTATCAATAGAACATTTATATTTTTCATATAAGTATTGTGCTGTTTTACCAGATCCACACCCAACCTCTAACACAGAACTATTCGATTTAATCGGCAAAAATTTCACCATTTCTTTCGTTAAATCGAACCCACCTGGATGTGCATCCTCAATTCCCAATGTGGCGATTAAGTCAATATAGTTAAATTTCCCCATATTTGACCTCCTAACCTAATATGTTAGATTAGTCTATTCACCAATAACGTCATTGGTTTAAAAATCCGAATACTATTCACATGTTTTTTCTAGGATCACTACAGAATGTTGCTGTTAGTTGAAGACTATATTACTTTTACAATCAAATTATCAATTCGTTTATTTTTAATACTTTTAAATTTGATGTTTAAAATAGAAGTATCATTAAACAACTTCTAAAATTAACATGTAATCTAAATAAAAATTTTCTTCGAAAATGAAGTATTTAATAGATCTTTTCATTTATTTTTATTACTTTATAAACACAAAAAAACATCAGCTTAATAGCTGATGTTTTTCATTTACCAGGCGACGTTCTACTCTCACAGGGGGAAACCCCCAACTACCATCGACGCTGAAGAGCTTAACTGCCGTGTTCG
>NZ_NETJ01000015.1 GCF_002128405.1 Gottfriedia solisilvae | reverse complement strand
CCGAACACGGCAGTTAAGCTCTTCAGCGTCGATGGTAGTTGGGGGTTTCCCCCTGTGAGAGTAGAACGTCGCCTGGTAAATGAAAAACATCAGCTATTAGGCTGATGTTTTTTTGTGTTTTTAAAGTTAAGATTTCTTTGGTACCTTGTAACCTAGTTCATTTTTTATTCATATTTAAGATGTAAATTTAATAAGTACTTAAATTTAGATATAGAGTTAGGAGTAAAGTTATGAAAGAAGAAAAAAATATAAATAAAAACGATTGGAAGAACTTTATAGCATTAATTAAAAGCGCAAACCCACCTAAGGTCTTATTTATTGTAGGTGTCTTATTAAGTGTTACAACAACTTTAGTTGGATTATTATTACCGTTACTTACTAAGAAGTTCGTAGATGGGTTTTCAATATCATCTTTAAGTGCTGGGCAAATAGCTTTATTTGCAGGTGTACTTCTTTTACAAGCCATATCTTCAGCGACTGCAATCTACTTATTGAGTAGAGTTGGTAATCAGGTTGTAGCAAATGTAAGACATCGACTATGGAAAAAAATGATTGTTCTACCAATTTCTTATTACGATAATAGTCAAACAGGAGAAAATGTAAGTAGAGTTACCAATGATACAGCAATTTTAAAAGGTTTAATAACTGAACATATTACTAATTTTTTAACTGGTATTATTTCAATAATCGGTTCATTTGTTTTACTACTAATACTAGATTGGAAAATGACGTTAGTAACCTTTAGTATCATACCTGTTATTGTATTGATCTTTATCCCAATTGGAAGACAAATGTCAAAGCTGTCAAAGTTAACACAAGATGAAACGGCGAAGTTCACATCATTAATTAGCCAAGTCTTCTCTGAGATTAGATTAGTTAAAGTTTCGAATGCGGAATCAACTGAAATGACAAATGGTAGTAAGGGTATTAATAAGTTATTATCATTTGGTATTAAGGAAGGAAAATTACATGCATTAATCGGACCGATCGTTTCCTTCGTATTAATGTTAGTTCTTGTTGTGATTATTGGATATGGTGGGGTGAGAGTATCATCTGGTGCAATCACAGCAGGCGCACTTGTAGCCTATATACTATATTTATTTCAAATTATTTTTCCAGTAACTCAAATTACGCACTTTTTTACTGAGCTTCAAAAAACAAAAGGTGCAACAGAGCGTATGATTAATATTTTAGAGTTAGAGGAAGAGGATTATCAAAACGGAACTGAAGATATTGACACTAATTTACCAATTCATATAAATCAATTAAGCTTTGCATATAAAGATGAAGAAATTTTAAAAGAGCTTAATTTTTCTATCAATCCAGGTAAAGTAACTGCAATAGTTGGCCCTAGTGGTAGTGGAAAAACGACTTTGTTTTCATTGATTGAGCGCTTTTATTCTCCCACTGATGGAGAAATTTCAATCGGCACTAATCCAATTAACAACCTTAAATTAGAAAGCTGGAGAAAACACATCGGTTATGTTGCTCAAGAAAGTCCTTTAATCATTGGTACGATTCGAGAGAATATTTGCTATGGTATTGAAAGGAAAGTAACTGAACAAGAATTAGCGAATGTTTCTAAAATGGCTTATGTAGACCAATTCGTTGGTGAATTACCATTAGGATTTGATACTGAAGTTGGAGAGCGAGGTATTAAATTATCCGGTGGTCAAAGACAACGTATAGGTATTGCTAGAGCTTTATTAAGAAATCCAAAATTACTAATGTTAGATGAGGCTACATCGAATCTTGATAGTAGGTCGGAGTTAGTTGTTCAGAATGCACTATCAAATTTAATGCAAGGTAGAACAACATTAATCATTGCTCATCGTCTATCTACTGTAATTGATGCCGATCAAATCGTATTTTTAGATAAAGGAGAAATCACTGGAATCGGAACACATGATGAGTTATACATTTACCACCCGATGTATAAAGAGTTTGCTGATCAACAATTAAGAGTGAATAGTACCGTATAACATATTAGGGAAGGAAAAGTGTGATGACTAATATTTTAGTTGTAGATGACGATCCTCATATTCGGAAGTTGTTAAGTGTTTTATTAAGGAATGAAGGATTTATAGTGTACGAGTCAACAAATGGTATCGAAGCTTTAGAAACTTTTGATAAACAGAAAATAGATCTTATGATCATTGATTTAATGATGCCTAAAATGGATGGTTTTGAGCTTTGCCAAGAGGTAAGATCTGCATATGATCTTCCTATCATTATGCTAACTGCAAAAGGTGAAACGGAGCAAAAAGTAAAGGGCTTTAAATTGGGAACAGATGACTATGTTGTAAAACCTTTTGAACCAGTTGAGTTAATTGTAAGAGTAAAAGCTTTATTAAGAAGATCGAAAATATCATCTTCACAAATAGTTCAGGTTGGAAATTTAATGATAGATCATGGGAATTTTAAAGTAATCAGCAATGGCAACACTATTACTATACCTATGAAGGAATTAGAATTATTGTTTGTATTGGCTAGTTCTCTTGGAAGAACCTTTTCAAGAGAACAGTTAATTGAAAATATATGGGGTTTTGATTATCAAGGGGATGAAAGAACAGTGGATGTTCATATTAAACGTCTAAGAGAGCGATTTCCCGAGAAAGAATTTCATTTTAAAATTACAACCGTTTGGGGATTAGGATATCGAATGGAGATTATAAAATGAAAATGAAAATTCTAAAAGATATATTACATGCTATATTATTTTTTGCAGGGATTATTATCATTAGTAGTTTAATTACTTATTTCTCCACAAATCTTATATATGATCGTTATTTTGATAACCTATCAGCACTAACAGTACAAATTATCAATACATTATTAACTTTTGTAGTGCTAGGAGTTTTTGCTGCTATTGTTGGTAAATTCTTTCATCATCCAAAACAAAAGCTCATGATAAATGAGATAAATCATGCGATTAAGAGTATTTCTCGAGGAGAATATAACGTTACACTAAATTTTGAAAAATTTCCTGATATGAATAGAGGAGAAATCGGGAAAATTGTTAATAGCTTCAATAATATGGCAGTTAGTTTAGAACAGGTAGAGAAAATGAGACAGGAATTTATCTCTAATGTATCTCATGAGATACAATCCCCATTAACATCTATAAAAGGATTTGCAAAAGTTCTTCAAAACGAAAACTTACCTACAGAGGAAAGAATGCAATATTTAAGTATTATTGAATATGAAAGTAATCGTTTATCTAAACTTAGTGATAATCTGCTCAAATTGACATCTTTGGAAACACAAGACCAACCACTCGACAAAGCTATGTTTTCATTAAATAGTCAACTAATGTATTCAATTTTAAGTTGTGAGCCTCAAATTCTTGAAAAGGATATCAATATGGTAGTAAATCTAAATAAGGTTGATATTGAAGGAGATGAAGTGCTCTTAAACCAAGTGTGGCAGAATTTAATAAGTAATAGTATTAAGTTCACCCCTAATGGTGGAGAAATTTCAGTATCGGTAACGGAAGACAATGATAAGATAATCGTACAAATAAAAGATTCTGGAATCGGAATATCTAATGAAGATCAAATGCATATTTTTGAAAGATTTTATAAAGCAGATAAGTCTAGAGATCGAACTACTATGGGGAATGGACTAGGATTATCCATTGTTAGAAAAATTGTTGAGATGCATAATGGAGTAGTATATGTAGAAAGTGATGTTGGTATAGGTTCAACGTTTATTGTGGAATTACCCTTGAAACAAAGATAATAGTTTTGTGATACCATGTTTTTAACATAAAATGAAAAAAACATTTTTGTTTTATGTTAAAAAGGTATTGCATTAGTGAAAAATAGATGGTATATTATTAAACGTTGTCACATTTAAACGAAGTGTTCAACAAATTATAATGAAAATTAGTTGTTGACAAAAACAACTAAAAAATGTTATTATAATATAAGTCGCTTACGAGCGATAAAGTGAACTTTGAAAACTAAACAAAACATGAAGTAAAACGTCAATTATTAGTTTTTTGAGCAATACAAGATTTAAACTTAACTATTATGGAGAGTTTGAT
>NZ_NETJ01000014.1 GCF_002128405.1 Gottfriedia solisilvae | reverse complement strand
GCCGCCAGCGTTCGTCCTGAGCCAGGATCAAACTCTCCATAATAGTTAAGTTTAAATCTTGTATTGCTCAAAAAACTAATAATTGACGTTTTACTTCATGTTTTGTTTAGTTTTCAAAGATCATCGTATAAGCTAATTTAACAACTTAATAATCATAACATCGTCGACAAAAACTGTCAATCAATATTTTATTTTTTAAGTTGTTGTCTCAGCGACGTTTATAAATATAACACCTATTTCATCATCGGTCAATACATATTCCAAATATTTTTCAAAAAAGATTTAAACGAGATAAATTCCTATAACACCCAATGCTACAATACCAGGCATACCAAGAATACTTACAAAAAGACATGTAAATGCATTGATTGGGATATGGAAGTTATTTGATGCCAATATATAATTTAATAAAAAGACGATCATGATACAAACAATGCCTCTCAACACATACTTACTTATATTTTTAAATGCTTTAAAAGGTAGACCTACTAATAATAAAAATAAGATTACAAATAAAACTACTGATATCATAATTACACTATTCAATACAAAAACTCCCCTCATATAACTTGTACACCTTGTACTAAGATTGTATGAAAGGAGTTTGTATTAAATACCTAAAACAATTATAAAAGAGTTTATTGTGTAATCAATAAATCAATTTGTCATTACTTCATTTTTGTAATTAACACATTACGTGCCTTTGCTTCTTTTAATAAGAAGAAATATTTAACTTGTGATAGTTTGACATGGATTAACAAATCCTCTGGTGGATCAACACTTCTATCGACTAACTCGACTTGATTCAAATATATATCTTTATAGTCAAGTAATCTTTCTACAAGTTTCTCGTCAAACTCTTTGCGGAGCTTTCCTTTTTTTCGAAAAAAAACCATGGTCTCTCTCCATCAATCAATTTCTAGATTTCTCTTCTACCCTCAAGGGCTTTCGACAATGTCACTTCATCTGCATATTCCAAATCTCCACCTACTGGTAGACCGTGTGCAATACGTGTAATTTTGATACCGGTTGATTTTAACAATCTAGAAATATACATTGCTGTTGCCTCACCCTCAATATTCGGGTTCGTTGCAAGAATAATCTCTTGTACTTCGTCATCTTTAAGCCTGTTTAATAACTCCATAATTTTAATATCTTCAGGTCCCACACCTTCCATTGGAGATATTGCTCCGTGAAGTACATGGTATAACCCTTGATATTCTCTCATTTTTTCCATAGCGATTACATCTTTTGTATCTTGAACAACGCAAATAGTCGTTCGATCTCTCTGTTGATCGCCACAAATATAGCAAGGATCGTTGTCAGTTATATGGCCGCATTCTGAACAATACAAAAGCTTTCTTTTTGCATCAATCATTGACTTTGCGAAATCTAATACATCATCTTGCTTCATTTCTAACATGAAAAACGCCAGGCGAACAGCCGTTTTGGGACCAACCCCTGGCAATTTCATAAAACTATCTATTAATTTTGATATGGGTTCAGGATAATGCATATTATAATCCCCTAAAATAGTCCTGGAATATTCATTCCTTTTGTAAATTGACCCATTGTTTTAGATGTTTCAACTTCGATTTGTTTAAGTGCATCGTTAGTTGCAGTTAATACTAAGTCTTGAAGCATTTCGATATCTTCTGGATCAACTACTTCTTCTTTAATATTTACTTCAACGATTTGTTTTAATCCATTAGCTGTAACTGTTACCATTCCACCGCCAGCTGTTCCAACGAAAGTACGTACATTTAATTCTGCTTGTGCTTCTTCCATTTGCTTTTGCATTTTTTGTACTTGTTTCATCATATTATTCATATTACCCATTCCGCCACGCATCATTATTTATTCCTCCAATATATTTATTCTTTTATTATTACTAAATCCTCACCGACAAGATTGATTGCTTCTTGTACGATTGGTGAAACTTCATTAGTGGTTTCTTGTTGTTTCGTTTGATTTAAATATGAATCCCTAGTAGATTTCCAATCTTCTTCAGGTATTGCTAACATACTCATTTCTGAGCCTAATAATGTAGATAAGGTTTGATTAATAGTCGTAAGGTGCTCTTGTTCACCATTATTATTAATTAAATCACAAATTGTTTCCGATTTAAAAGCAACAATACATTGCTCAGAAGAAGCTGCAACAACTTCACCATAAGAAACTAATGTGGCAGTAGATACTTTATTTTGATAACGTAACTGGTCCTGTAATGTCGGCCATGCTGCCAATACTTTATTTTTCTCTGGTTTGGTAGCCGCACGTAAAACACTTTGTATCATACTATTTGGCACTTTCGAGCGAGTTGTCGTTGACCTAGATTTCGTATTTGAAGCAGTTTCATTATTTGCTGTACTAATTGCTATACCATTTTCTTTTAAATGATTAATCTCTTTTTCAAGATGATTTATTTTATTCAGTAAAGCAGTTAATTCTTCTGATTTTTCACCTACATTACTTACAGATGCCTTTTGACATAGTTGAACGATTGCTACTTCGAGTAGAACCCTTGGATGATTCGTCCATTTCATCTCTTGTTGACTTTTACTTAATGAAGCAATAATTTGATAAATTAAATCATCATCATACGCCTCTGTAATTTCTTTAAAGCGATCATTCACAGTAGCTCTTTCGAGTAACTCTACAGTACTAGGTGAATGTCTATATAATAGAACATCTCTAAAATAAACTGTTAAATCCTCAATGAAACGAACTGGGTCTTTCCCTTGGTTCAATAGTTCCTCAATATGTGTTAAACAAGCTGAGACATTTCCATCTTTAATAGAAGATACAACAGAAATTAAACTTTCTTGAGCAACAGTTCCAGTAACAGATAATACATCGTTTAAGGTAATCAACTGGTCACTATATGAGATTGCTTGATCAAGTATACTTAGTGCATCCCTCATCCCGCCTTCTGCCGCTCTTGATAACATCATCAAAGCCTCAGGATCAATTTCAGTTTGCTGATGGTTTAAGACAACCATTAATCGATCAGAAATTGTTTGAGCACTAATCTTATGAAAATCAAAGCGCTGACATCTTGAAAGAATAGTTAACGGTATTTTATGAGGTTCTGTTGTGGCTAATATAAAAATTACATGTCCTGGTGGCTCTTCTAATGTTTTTAATAACGCATTGAATGCTCCTATAGAAAGCATATGAACTTCATCTATTATGTACACTTTGTACTTACCTACGGAAGGAGCATATTTAACCTTTTCGCGAATGTCACGAATCTCATCTACACCATTATTAGAAGCGGCATCGATTTCAATAACATCAGAAATTGAACCATCAGTAATACCTTTACATACTGAACATACATTACATGGCTCATTAGTTGGTGCGTTTTCGCAATTTAAAGCTTTTGCAAAAATTTTCGCCGTACTTGTTTTACCTGTCCCTCTTGGACCTGTAAACAAATATGCATGGGAAACCTTTTGCTGAAGAAGGGAGTTTTGTAACGTTCGTATAATATGGTTTTGACCTACAACGTCTTTAAATTGTTGTGGTCTCCACAAACGATATAATGCTTGGTATGTCAATTTATTTCCTCCTTCTTACAAAGTCACCATTATTATACCCTATGTAGTGATTTGTTGGAAAATTTTTTAAAGAAAACAAAAAAACTCACTCAAGTTTATGAGTGAGTTTTTATAAAGTTACTGCCGTGCACCACACTTCGATGCACTACCCCAGGCGTTACTTAAACAGTTAGCTCGGCCCAGGCACCCCTACGGCACACGAGATGGCTCACTTATTGCTGCTTCCTTCCGGACCTGACAAGGTTCGTGAGTTCTCGTTGCGTAGGACCCAGACGTCAACACCACTTATTTAAGGCAGGCCCTAAAGTAGGTACACCTCGGTGTGGAATTCAGTCTCGCTAGAGCGGATTGCGAGTACAGGGCACCGCTACCTCCCCACCTAGCACGGCAAAGTTACAACCTTAATTATCCCGCCATTAGAAGCGGTATTTAAAGTATATACGAACCTTAGTAAAAAATCAATGCTTGTCCTCATTAGGTAATTTTTTCTTCTTCAACCTTAACGCTCTAAAGAAGTTTGTTAATAATCTGCTACATTCTTCCTCTAATACACCAGTTTCCACATCACATCGATGATTAAACTGTTCCTCTTGTAGTAAATTATATATGGAACCGCCACAACCAGCTTTAGGATCTTTCGCACCGTAAACCACCCGAGGAATTCTCGATTGAATGATTGCTCCGGCACACATTGGACAAGGTTCTAACGTTACATATAATGTTGTTTCCTCAAGCCTCCATGAATCAATTACTTTACAAGCTTCTTCAATCGCAATGACTTCAGCATGACCTAATGCAGTTTGTTTAGTTTCTCTTAGATTATATCCTCGTGCAATTACTTCATCTTTATAAACGATAATGGCTCCAATCGGAACTTCACCCAGCTCCTCAGCTTTCAAAGCTTCCTCTATCGCCATTTTCATAAAAATCTCATCTTTATTCAAATTTTACACCTCTTTATTTCTATTACTAACAAATATTCTTTATATGAGTAGATAAACTAAACCATAGAATGGAGTGATTATGAGTGAATTCTTCCTGTGATAAAAAAAATCCGAAACCTGCATTATTAATGGTTGATTTAATCAACTCATTTTCATTTAAGCATGGTTGTGTACTCGCAGAAAAAACAGAAAAAATGATTCCTAATATCAATTTGTTAAGGGATTTATTTATAAAAAGAGAATTTCCCATTATATATGTAAACGATCACTATAAATTAAATAATCCTTCCGCTGATAAAGTTTTAAAACACTGTACGAACCCATTAAGTTATAACATTATCCAAGAAATTAAACCTAAGAGACACGAATTATGTATTTTCAAACCAAATTATTCAGGCTTTTATCAAACTGAACTTGATCATGAATTAAAAAAACATGAAGTGACTCATTTAATCATTCTAGGAGTCGCTGGTAATCGATGTGTACTCTTTACTGCTAACGACGCATTTATGCGAGATTATAACTTAATTATACCTTACGATGCAATTTCCTCTATAACTGATTATGACGAGAATGTTGCGGTCTATATGATGAAGGATATATTAAATGCAAAATTGATTCTTTCTCAGGAAATAGAAGCAGTCATAAATGAATTATTTCAAAATTAGAACAATAAAATTGGAAATTTTTTAAAATTGTATTCCACCTGTCCGCAGTATGTTAAAATAGTTTCTGTATGTTTAAGCGTATGATACGGAAATTGACTAGTAAGGAGGACAAGAGATGATACATGTACCTTTTATTACAGTAGAAGGACCTATAGGTGTCGGAAAAACATCTCTATCCAAAGCGATCTCTGAGCACTTTCATTATGAATTATTGAAAGAAATAGTAGATGAAAATCCATTTTTAGGTAAGTTTTACACAGACATTGAAGAGTGGAGTTTCCAAACGGAAATGTTTTTCCTATGCAACCGATTTAAACAATTAGAAGATATCGATAAAATGTTTCTTAAAAAATCGATACCAGTAGTTGCAGACTACCACATCCTTAAGAATTTAATCTTTGCAAGCAGGACGTTAAAAGATCAACAGCACGATAAATACTTAAAAATATATCAGATTTTAACAGAGGATATGCCAAAGCCAAACGTAATTATCTATTTAACAGCTAGCCTTGAAACACTTCAAAAGAGAATTGAGCTCCGAGGCAGAGAATTTGAGAATTTAATTGAAGACCAATATCTTATACAGTTAATAGAAGATTACGAGTTACACATGAAAGAATTTCAGTTAAAACACCCTGAGATTCCAGTACTAAAATTCGATGGAGATCAAATTGACTTTGTAAATAATCCAAGAGATTTAACGATGATCCTTGATACATTAGAAAACACCTTACAAAAGGAGCTAAGAAGCATATGAATTTGCGCGAAAAATACGGAATACGAAATGACGCAGTGATCACAATTGCCGGAACAGTTGGAGTAGGTAAATCTACTATGACAAATGCTTTAGCGAATGCATTAAACTTTCGTACATCATTTGAAAAAGTTGATACGAATCCATATCTAGACAAATTCTATCAAGATTTTTCTAGATGGAGTTTTCATTTACAAATTTACTTCTTAGCAGAACGCTTTAAAGAGCAAAAAAGAATGTTCGAATACGGTGGAGGATTTATCCAAGATCGTTCAATTTATGAAGACACTGGAATCTTTGCGAAAATGCATTATGAAAAAGGTACAATGAGCGAAGTTGATTATGAAACATATACTAGCTTATTTGATGCAATGGTTATGTCACCATATTTTCCAACACCAGACTTATTAATCTATTTAGAGGGAACTTTTGACGAAGTAGTCGAGCGTATTAAAGAACGTGGACGTCCGATGGAACAACAAACTCCAATCGATTATTGGAAAGAAATGAACTCTCGTTATGAAAACTGGATTAATAACTTTAATGCTTGCCCAGTACTTCGTTTAAGCATTAGTGAATATGACCTAATTAAAGACGAAACATCTGTAGAAGAAATCATCAAGAAAATTGGTAATGTGTTAAACCATTCTCAAAAATATATCAAATCTAGATAAGAAATAGTAAAGCTGTTTACTCTATACCAATGAGTAAACAGCTTTTTAAATTTCTCCATTTTTAAACAACAAAAAACTCGTTACCATAAGTAACGAGTTGACAATCTCCGATATATGTATGCGCTCCGTTAAAAATCAAAAATGGAGGAGTAAGAGGGATTCGAACCCCCGCGGGCTGTTACACCCCTGTCGGTTTTCAAGACCGATCCCTTCAGCCAGACTTGGGTATTACTCCGTTTTGACAAGATTTATAATATCATACTGAAAATACATGGTCAAGCATTTTCCAAAAAAAATTATGTATTTTGTATTCCTTTTCATTTTTTAATCTATTCATAGTTCTTACTGTTAAAAAGAGCTTTGTTTACACTTAAATTTTAACTAAAAGTTATTTAAATATACATAGAAAAATCCATTACTTATAATAAAAATATCAACTTAATTATGTCAAAAATTCGTGTAGGAGGAGAAAAGATTTGTTAGAGTTACTACCTTTAATGTTAGAACGCGTTGGAATCTTAGTCATACTAGCTTTATTACTTTCTAGAATGAAATCTTTTCGCCAGGTTGTTCAGAATGAGCATTCAGTAAAAGGCAAATTTTTGTTAATTCTAATATTCGGTGCATTTGGCATCGTTAGTAATTATACAGGCGTACATATTTATCAAGATTCCATTATGTCTCAAACTTGGCATTTTAATGTAGATAGTAATAATGCAATTGCAAACACACGAATTATGGGAGTTGCAATTGGCGGTTTGCTTGGTGGTCCATTTGTTGGTTTTGGCGTTGGACTAATTGCGGGTCTCCATAGATTAACCCTTGGTGGTTTCACAGCCTTCGCATGTGCATTTTCTACAATATTGGCCGGTGTTGTAACTGGATTTCTAGGAAAAAAATATGGTATCCAAAAAAACAACTCCTTATTGAGGGCCGTCATTATCGGCATTTTAATGGAGTGCATTCAAATGGGAATTATACTAATCGTCGCAAAGCCTTTCGATGCAGCCTTGCACTTAGTACAATTAATTGCTTTTCCTATGATTGCCATTAACGGATTCGGAACATTAATCTTCATATTAATCATTCAAAATATCCTTCAGGAAGAGGAAAAAACAAGAGCACTGCAAACAAATAAAGCGTTATTCATTGCGCAGCAAACACTCCCCCATTTTAGACAGGGATTAACGACTCACTCAAGTTCAGAGGTTTCAAGAATTATTTTCAGACTAACAAATGCAGATGCTATATCAATTACAGACCATGAACAAGTACTTGCACATATCGGCGCAGGCTCTAACCATCACAAACCATTACAGAGTCTATCTACTAGACTAACCAAAAAGGCCCTTGAGCAAGGCGACATCTTTATCGCAAATAGTAAGGAAGAAATTCAGTGCTCTCATGAAAATTGTCCATTACAAGCAGCAATTGTACTGCCATTAAAAGCATCGAATAGAACTGTAGGATCCTTGAAATTATATTATCGAGATTCAAATAAACTCGATATAGTTGAACAAGAGCTAGCTGATGGATTAAGTAAACTTTTTTCAACACAATTAGAACTAGCTGAAGTAGAGTTACAAAGAAGACTATTAAAAGATGCAGAAATAAAAGCTTTACAAGCACAAGTACATCCACATTTTTTATTTAATTCGATTAACACAATCTCTAGTCTGATTCGAACTGATTCAGATAAAGCTAGAAAATTACTAATTCATTTAAGTACTTTTTTCCGCAACAATTTGCAAGGAGCAAGACAAACACTTGTACCACTTGAAAAAGAACTTGAGCACGTCGAAGCATACTTAACTTTAGAGCAAACCCGTTTCCCAAATAAATTTACTGTCGATTTTGACATTGAACCAAGCTTGCGCAATGCCATGATCCCACCATTTACACTACAACCTCTTGTAGAAAATTCAATTAGACATGCATTTTCAAAAGAGAAAAAATTAAATGTAGTTGTTAGTGCCTATAAGAATAAAGGAAAAATGATCCTACTTACTGAAGACAACGGTAAAGGTATTCCAACTGCTTTACTAAAAACGATTGGTAATGAAACTGTACAGTCAAAAGAAGGCACTGGCACGGCCTTATGGAATATAAAAAAACGTATTGAAGAGATTTATGGCCAGAAAGAGAACTTTCAAATAGATTCAGATCTTGGATTAGGGACAAAAGTTTATATAACGCTACCTCTAACCGAGGAGAACTTGGAGGGATAATATTTGTTAAAGGCATTAATAGTTGAAGATGAGCCATTAGCACGTGACGAACTAGCTTATCTATTAAAGAGAACTAAAGAAGTAGATATAATAGCTTCAGTCGATACAATTGAAAGAGCATTGGAGGAAGTTCATTCGAATCCGGTAGATGTAGTCTTTTTAGATATTCAGTTAGCTGATGAAAGCGGGTTGGAGCTAGCTCAAAAATTACAGGATCTAGCTCACCGGCCAGCGATTGTATTTGCAACAGCTTTTGATGAGTATGCCTTAAATGCTTTTGAACTACAGGCAATTGATTACATTTTAAAACCATATGACGAAGATAGAATTTTAAAAACGGTAGAAAAGATTATTAGGCTTACTTCGCCTTATGTTAAAGAATCGCTACATAAGAAGCCAAAACGTCATTTAAAACAAGATAAGCTTGCAATTACTGTAGATGAACGAATTATATTAGTTACATTTGAGGAAATTCTATATATCTATACACTTGATGGTAAAACAGTTGTTGTGACTGAAAAATATTCATATCAAGTAAATGAGCCATTAATAAGTATTGAACGTAAGCTGCAAGACACTTCATTTATCCGTGTACATCGTAGCTATATTGTGAATATCGATCAGATTATTGAAATTCAGCCCTGGTTTCATTCAACCTATAATCTAATTATGCGTGACAACGAGAAAGTACCCGTTAGTCGTACTTATACTAAGGAACTAAAACTGCTATTTGATTTTTAGCTTGTATTTCAAAGACCCTATTTTGCAATTCATCCTGTTATTTATGCAATTCATATTGAAAAGAAGATGTTGGCATTTTCATAGAGTAATATTAGTGATATAAAAACAGGGGAGGTCTTGATAAAAATGAATGCGGTTACAATTGTTATTGCTTCCATGTGTATATTAATGATTGCCTATCGTTTATATGGAACTTTCATAACGGTAAAGGTGTTAAAGCTAGATGACTCTAAAGCAACACCAGCTCACGAGTTAAATGATGGAAAGGATTATGTTCCTACAAATAAATGGGTTTCCTTCGGTCATCACTTTGCTGCGATTGCTGCCGCTGGTCCATTAGTAGGACCTATTTTAGCTGCACAATTTGGTTATCTTCCTGGCCTACTTTGGCTCTTGATTGGTGCAGTTATTGGTGGAGCGGTTCATGACGCGGTTGTGTTATTTGCCTCTATGCGTAAAAAAGGTAAATCATTATCAGAAGTAGCAAAAGATGAACTAGGTCCCGTAGCTGGCTTTTGTACAGGACTAGCAATGCTATTTATTATTACGATTACAATGGCGGGTCTTTCAATGGTTGTGCTTCATGCACTAGAGAACAATCCATGGGGTACTTTTGCTGTAGGTATTACAATTCCAATTGCTATGGGTGTTGGATTATTATATAAAAAGACAGGTAACTTAAAACTAGCCTCTACAATAGGATTCGTTCTATTAATGGTTGGTGTATTTATGGGACCAACTATCCAGGAGACCGCTCTTGGAGAATTTTTAACATTTGATACAAAAACTTTAGCTATTATTCTACCAATTTATGCATTTTTTGCTGCGGCACTACCAGTTTGGTTATTACTGGCACCACGAGATTATTTGAGTAGTTTCATGAAAATTGGTGTCTTTATTGCTTTAATTATCGGTGTGTTTATTATCAATCCAGTTATTGAATTCCCAGCATTTACGAAATTTACTGGTGGTGGCGGTCCAATCCTTGCAGGACCGGTATGGCCATTTATATCTATTACAATCGCATGTGGAGCGATTTCTGGTTTCCACGCTTTCGTAGGATCAGGTACAACTCCTAAAATGCTTGATCGATGGAGCGATATTAAGGTCGTAGGATTTGGTGCAATGCTTGTTGAGTGTTTAGTAGGAATTATGGCACTTATCGCTGCTACTGCTCTTCAACCAGCAGATTACTTTGCTATTAACTCAACTCCAGAAGTTTTTAAAACGTTGGGTATGGAAGTTGTTCATCTTCCTGAACTTGCAAAAGAAATTGGATTAGATTTAGAAGGCCGTACAGGTGGGGCTGTTACCTTAGCAGTAGGAATGTCCTACATTTTTACATCAATTCCTTGGTTTAGCCATTTAGCATCTTACTTCTTCCAATTTGTTATCATGTTTGAAGCAGTATTTATTTTAACGGCAATCGATGCTGGAACTCGTGTAGCACGATACTTAATTCAAGATTTCTTTGGAGAGTACTATAAGCCTTTAAAGAAAACTGACTGGCTTCCAGGTTCAATATTTGCAAGTGCTCTAGCTTGCTTTATGTGGGGATATCTCCTATATTCAGGAGACATTGGATCAATTTGGGCACTATTCGGTGTATCTAACCAGTTAATGGCATCTATCGGCCTAATCATTGGCGCGACGGTCATATTAAAAATTGCTGATAAACGTTGGTATATGTTAACATGTCTTGTCCCACTCGCATATTTATTTGTCACTGTAAACTATGCAGGATATTGGATGGTTAAAAATGTTTATTTAAATCCAGATGCTGCAGGATATAGCACGTTAAATGCCATTCTTTCAATCATCATGCTAGTCCTTGGTGTGATCATACTAATTTCTGCTATTAAAAAATGGTTGGATATGTGGAATACTCCTCAATTTAAAATGAATGCTAAAACACTCTAAATAAAAAAGCAGGTTGTCACAGAAAAACTAACTCTCGTGACAACCTGCTTATTTTTTATTTAATAACTTCTTTTCCACCCATGTACGGACGAAGCACTTCAGGAATGACAACTGAACCATCTGCTTGTTGGTAGTTTTCTAAAATAGCAGATACTGTACGACCGATTGCCAGACCAGAACCATTTAATGTATGAACAAATTCTGGCTTTCCTTTCGGCTCACGACGGAAGCGAATATTCGCACGTCTTGCTTGGAAACCTTCAAAATTACTACAAGAAGAAATTTCTTTGTAAGCATCATAGCTTGGTAACCAAACTTCAATATCATAAGTTTTTGCAGAAGAGAAACCAATATCACCAGCACACAATGTGATAACACGGTATGGTAATTCTAATAATTGAAGAACTTTTTCTGCATGAGCTGTTAATTTTTCTAACTCAATATAAGATTCTTCTGGTTTAACAAAACGAACAAGTTCAACTTTATTAAACTGGTGTTGACGAATTAAACCTCTTGTATCGCGACCAGCAGATCCTGCTTCAGAACGGAAGCATGCACTATAAGCTGTATATGCAATCGGTAATTGTGAACCATCTAAAATCTCGTCACGATGGTAGTTTGTAACTGGTACTTCCGCAGTCGGTACTAAGAAGAAATCTTCTTTTTCAATACGGAATGCATCTTCTTCAAATTTTGGAAGCTGACCAGTCCCAATCATACTTGATCGATTTACAAGGTTTGGAGGTAGCATCTCTGTATAACCATGCTCTTCAGTATGAAGATCTAACATGAAGCTAATTAAAGCACGCTCAAGTTTTGCCCCTAAACCTTTATAGAATGTAAAACGGCTACCGGTAACTTTAGCACCGCGCTCAAAATCTAGAATATCTAGATCTACGCCTAAATCCCAGTGTGGTTTCGGTTCAAAGTCAAATTTACGCACTTCACCGATTCTACGAATTTCTACGTTATCATCTTCAGTTAATCCTTCAGGAACTGAATCACTTACTAAGTTTGGAATTGTAAATAGAATTGCATCCAGTTGCTCTTCTAACCCTCTAATTTCTTCATCTAGGTCTTTAATTTTGTCGCCCACTTCACGCATTTCAACAATTAAAGCCTCAGCGTCTTTTTTCTCACGCTTTAAAACACTGATTTCTTGGCTAACTTCATTTCGGCGACTTTTTAAACCTTCAACCTCAACAAGTAGCTCTCTACGCTTTAAATCTAAGTCTTCAAATTTTTCAATATAGCTTACATCTCCACCACGCAACTGTAATTTTGCTTTTACATCTTCAAAATTGCTACGTAATAACTTAACGTCTAACATTTTCATTCCTCCTATTTTTCTTAGTTGTCTAAAGGTTGCTAAAAAAGAATACAAAAAAGCCCTCATCCCTATAAAGGGACGAGAGCTACCCGCGTTGCCACCCTAATTGAAGAACTATAAATAATCCTTCCACCTTAGTATAGTTTAACGGACTATATAACCGGAGTTATTTACTAACTAAAATCAGTATTCCACAACTCGCTCAAGAATGGATTCACAAGACTTCATTATCGGTTTGCACCAACCACCGACTCTCTGGAAATTAAGAACTTGTTACTATTTTCTTTCATCGCTTTAGACAATTAAATTTTATTATAATTTACTATAAGCTTTTACATTTTTCAATAGCTACATACTTAAATTAGCATTTTTTTCTTTAACCATGCTTACAAAGTAATTCATTAAGCGATAATCGTTTGTTAATTCTGGATGGAACGATGCAGCCAACATATGGTTTTGTTTAACAGCAACAATATTACCATCATGCTCTGCAATTACTTCCGCATCCCCAGATACTGAACGAATAAATGGTGCTCTAATGAATACCGACGGGAAGTCTTCACATACTCCTTTTATAGGAATATTCACTTCAAAACTATCGACTTGTCTACCAAATGCATTACGCTCTGAAACCATATCCATTACGCCTAGGTGTACTGTATCATCATTTGCAATTTCTTTTGAAAGTAAAATCATGCCAGCACATGTACCAAATGCAGGTAAACCATTTTCAATTTTATCTTTTAATGGTTGTAGTAAACCAATATGGTCAAGTAACTTACGCATTGCAGTACTTTCTCCACCTGGTAACACAATCCCATCTAATCCTTCTAAATGCTCTACACGCTTCACAATTACCGCTTCGGCACCTGATGCCTTAATTGCATTAATATGTTCTTGAACTGCTCCCTGTAAAGCTAATACACCAATTTTCATCTTGTCACCAACTTAAATGCTACGGTCTTGCATACGATCAGCAGCTGCAAGTTGTCTCATATCGATACCTTTCATAGCTGGACCTAAGTTTTTAGAAAGGTTTGCAATTAATTCATAATCTTGGTAGTGAGTAGTAGCTTGTACAATCGCACTAGCAAATTTCTCAGGGTTTTCTGATTTGAAGATACCAGATCCTACGAATACTCCATCAGCACCTAATTCCATCATTAACGCTGCATCAGCAGGAGTTGCTACCCCACCAGCTGCAAAGTTAACTACCGGTAAACGGCCAAGTTCTTTAATTTGAAGTAATAATTCATATGGAGCGCCAAGATTTTTTGCTTCAACCATTAATTCATCAAGTGATAATCCAACTACTTTACGGATTTCTCCATTAATTTGGCGTAAGTGACGAACTGCTTCAACAATATTTCCTGTACCAGGCTCACCTTTCGTACGAAGCATAGATGCACCTTCACCAATACGACGAAGTGCTTCACCTAGGTTACGACAACCACAAACGAATGGAACTGTGTAATCAGATTTATTAATGTGGAAGATATCATCAGCAGGTGATAATACTTCACTCTCATCAATGTAGTCTACTCCCATTGCTTCTAAAACGCGAGCTTCAACGATATGTCCAATACGCGCTTTAGCCATTACAGGAATGCTAACTGCGTTTAAAATTTCTTCAGTAATACTTGTATCAGCCATACGAGCAACTCCACCAGCTGCACGAATATCAGATGGTACTTTTTCTAAAGCCATAACCGCAACTGCACCAGCTGCCTCTGCTATTTTAGCTTGTTCAGCATTTACTACGTCCATAATAACGCCGCCTTTTTGCATTTCTGCCATGCCACGTTTTACACGATCTGTTCCTGTTAAATTCATTGTCTTGCCCCTCCATTATTAAAACATTCTAGGTAACAAAATTATTTACGATTTTCTCCCATTGAAAAGTTACCTAATTCCCATTTTACTGAAAAATGGTCAACTTAACAATTGAAGATACAGTATTTTATAATTATTTAAATAATCCACTTATGCCATCAACGATACTTCCCCATAAATTTCCAAAGAAAGAACCGATCGCTCTAAATGTTAATACGAACCAATTTGCTTTTTCCACGTCTTTATCTACTACTAAATCAAATGTTTTTTCATTCCTTGTAGTGATAAAGCCTAAATCATCTTTATTTGAAGATTTAACGATTATTTCTCCTACTTTTGTGTTCTTTTTAATAGGTGCAATAATGTTTCCGTCTTCATCTATATTTTTTCCAGATAATTTAATCTGTGCTTTATAATTTTTACCTTCTCCACGCTTTACAGCTAATGTAAGTGAATCTTTCGCTACAACGTTTACTTCT
Organism: Gottfriedia solisilvae; assembly: GCF_002128405.1. Taxonomy (GTDB): domain Bacteria; phylum Bacillota; class Bacilli; order Bacillales; family Bacillaceae_G; genus Gottfriedia; species Gottfriedia solisilvae. Next base: position 3,769 of record NZ_NETJ01000014.1, on the reverse strand, counting down.
TTTTCTTTACCTTTGATTACTTTAACTGTTTTATTACCTTTAACAGCTTGACCTTTTTCAACTAATGTAATTTTCTCGAAATTACTGAAACCATAATCCATTAATTTTGCTGTTTCACTGAAACGTGAATTGTATGAATCTGCACCCATTACAACAGAAATATAACGTTGACCGTCTCTTTCAGCTGTACCAGTAAAACAGAATCCAGCTGAATCAGTTGAACCTGTTTTTAAACCATCCATACCTTGGTACTCAAAAACTAAACCTGGTAACATCCAGTTCCAGTTTTCCATTTTTACAGGATATTTTTGACCTTCTTGGAAGATCTTTTTTGGAATTGACGAAGTTTCAAGAACTTCTGGATAATCGTTTAATAAATAGTATGCTAATTTAGCCACACCTTTAGCACTCATAATATTTTCATCAGAAGGAGAAGTACCTTCTGGGTGCATACCTTGTAAATCTTTATTAACTAGACCAGTTGCGTTAACAAATTTAACCTCACCTAGTTTTAATTTTTTTGCTTTGTCATTCATAAGCTGAACAAAATTTTTCTCTGAACCGCCAACTAATTCAGCTAATGCGATTGTTGCACCGTTCGCAGAATAAATTGCTGCAGCTTCATATAATTCTTTAACTGTATATTTTCCACCTAGCTCTAATGGTACATTAGACAAACCAGTATTTTGTGAAATTTTATGTGCATATTCTGATACTGTTACTTTTTGATCCCATGAAATTTTCCCGTTATGAACAGCATCAATAACAAGATATTCGGACATCATTTTTGTCATACTCGCTATTGGTAAAGGAGTATTTGAATTTTTTTCGAATAATATTTTTCCAGAGTTTGAATCTACTAATATCGCCGCATCTGCTTTAACTCCTAATACATCTTCTGCAGCTACTAGTCGTAAATTTACTGGGATGACTAAAGCAAATGCTAGTGTTAATACTACTAGTTTTTTTAGTATGTTCTTTCCTATCACTTTCTTACCTCCACTCATTTTTTTACATCTTTGTACATTTTAACATAATTATTTCCCAAAAAATAGGCAACTACAATTTCTTGTAATTGCCTAATTAAATCATGAAGAGTAGTTTGGTGCCTCTTTCGTGATATGAACATCATGAGGATGACTTTCTCTTAATCCAGCTCCAGTCATTCTAATAAATTGTGCATTTTCTCTTAATTCTCTTAACGTAGGTGTTCCACAGTATCCCATACCTGCACGAATACCACCGATTAATTGGTGAACTGTGTCAGCTAATGGACCTTTGTAAGCTACACGTCCTTCAATGCCTTCTGGAACTAGCTTTTTATTACCTTCTTGGAAATAGCGATCCTTACTTCCACGTTCCATTGCACCTACAGAACCCATACCACGGTAAACTTTAAATTGTCTTCCTTGGAAGATTTCTGTTTCGCCTGGGCTTTCTTGAACACCTGCAAACATGCTACCTAACATAACAACATGTCCACCAGCTGCTAAAGCTTTAACGATATCTCCAGAATATTTAATTCCACCATCAGCGATAATTGGTACACCATATTCTTTGGCTACAGTTGCACAATCATATACTGCTGTTAACTGAGGTACACCAACACCAGCTACTACACGAGTTGTACAAATTGAACCTGGTCCGATACCAACTTTAACAATATCAGCTCCGGCTTCAATTAACTCTTTTGTAGCCTGTGCAGTAGCAACGTTACCAGCAATAATTGCTAACTCTGGGAACTTACTTCTAATTTCTTGCACTTTTTCAATAACGCCTTTTGAATGACCATGTGCAGTATCTATTACTACTACGTCAACGTTAGCTTTCACTAAAAACTCTACTCGTTGAAGGGCATCTTTTGTTACTCCTACTGCTGCTCCTACTAATAGGCGACCTTGTTGATCTTTAGCAGAGTTAGGGAACTCAATAACTTTTTCAATATCTTTTATCGTAATTAAACCTTTTAAAATTCCATTTTCATCTACTAGGGGTAACTTTTCGATCTTATGCTTTTGAAGGATTTTTTCAGCTTCTGCAAGAGTAGTTCCTACTGGAGCAGTTACTAAATTTTCCTTAGTCATAACATCAGAAATCACAATTGAGTAATCTTGAATAAAGCGAAGATCACGATTTGTAAGAATACCAACTAATTTTTTGTTATCTGTATCATCTACAATCGGTACACCTGAAATTCGATATTTTCCCATTAAATATTCTGCATCTGCTACTTTATGAGTCGGTGTAAGGAAAAATGGATCGTTGATTACACCACTCTCTGAACGTTTAACTTTATCTACTTGTTCAGCTTGTTCTTCAATTGACATATTTTTGTGGATAATACCTAATCCACCTTGTCTAGCCATTGCAATTGCCATCTCAGCTTCAGTTACAGTGTCCATACCAGCACTAATTAGAGGTATATTTAACTGGATTTTGTCAGTTAATCTTACACTTACATCAACTTGGTTTGGAAGTACTTCGGATTTTGCTGGAACTAATAAAACATCATCAAAAGTAAGTCCTTCTTTTACGAATTTCGATTCCCACATTAAAAAAGCCCCCCTATATGCGTATAAATATTATTAGTAGATTAACAATAGGATAAAACACTGTCAAGGAAGTCAAGTTATGTTTAAATATTCAGTTAATAAGGAGCCTTACTCTTATGTTATATCCGTATAATAATGTATGGGATGAACTATGCTACTTTAGCTCTGCTCAGTATTCAAAAAATTATTTACAAACAAAATATGAGCGTTTTCATTCTATCGATAAAAAATCAAAAGCATTTCATAATGCGTATCCCTTCTTGTATTATATTGAACATGGGAAAAGTTATTTTCTTGCTGCCAGGCAGTCGCAAATAAACGTAAAACCAACACTACTATTTTACGGATTAGTTCAATTAATTAAGGCTTGTATCCTTACTGTGGATCCTAACTACCCTAGCACTACTGCCATTTTAGCTCACGGAGTGACATCTAGGAAAATCAAAAAAACTGGATACTCTTTTTTAGAAGATGAAGTAAAAATACAAAAAAATGGATTATTTACTCATGCAGCAAAAGAATTATTTAATATTACAAATTTAGATGGTGAGAAGTTTATGATGCTTCAACTTCTTCAATCAATACCTGAATTAAGTACTCTATTAAAAATCACAAAAAAGGGTAGTGTATTTGTTCCGATTAATCATGATGATGATACGATTGTCGTTCCTGAACAAATTTTATCTTCCTATCATTTTACTGCAGAGCGTTTTATAACATTTCTTCAATCGAAGCAAAATACAGTAAATATTGACCTTGTTTCACAAGATCCTAGAAACATTAAAATCAAGTCGAATAATAATGAAAGGCTACTTAGAAATGTACCTTTTTATTTTAATTTATCTAATCAAAGTTATTATTTAAAGACACAAAAGGAATCATTGATGATTTTACCTGAAATCTTATACCACTATTTGCTTCTTTATAATTTAAGTATGATTTGCAGATACGAAACTGATTGGTGGTGTGAGCTTTTACAAACATTTTCTACCGATGATTACCCGCTAATCAATCAATTTCTAACGTCAACTGAACAAAAAATTCCTTTTTTAATTCACCGTTTATTAACCTTATAAAACACAAAAAAACATCAGCTTGATAGCTGATGTTTTTCATTTACCAGGCGACGTTCTACTCTCACAGGGGGAAACCCCCAACTACCATCGACGCTGAAGAGCTTAACTGCCGTGTTCGGTATGGGAACGGGTGTGACCTCT
>NZ_NETJ01000013.1 GCF_002128405.1 Gottfriedia solisilvae | reverse complement strand
GTTCGTCCTGAGCCAGGATCAAACTCTCCATAATAGTTAAGTTTAAATCTTGTATTGCTCAAAAAACTAATAATTGACGTTTTACTTCATGTTTTGTTTAGTTTTCAAAGTTCACTTTGCCACTCGTAAGCGACTTAAATATCATAACATCCTCAAACGTTTATGTCAACGTTTGTTTAAATGTTTTTTTGTTTTGTTGTTAGTGTTTCGCAACAACATAAATTAATATAACAGTTAGCTGATCGGATTACAACCCATAAACTAAAAGTAATATTATTCAGAATAATCATTCGTCCTTTATATAAAACATTTAGAATATGAATCTTCTATTATATAAATTGAATCAGTAGCTACTATCCATATAGTGATATAAAGGAATATAAAAAATGCTCCTTATTCACACATAAATAAGAAGCATTTTTTAAATGGATCACTTTCACCGCTAGTACAAAAATTGCTCATAGATTATGCATATGTTTCAGCATCTAATTGATTTATTGGCGAAACAGCATCTATTAATGCTTCCTCCAACTCATTAGCATATTTAACTTTTTGATCTTTAGTCCACCCAAATTCAACTGACATATAAGTGATTACTGCATCTTTCCATTTATATACCCAATTAATATCAAAATACAAAGCGCCTGTGCGGCGTATATAAAAGTCTACTGGTTTTACAGTCATTTCATAATGCATAGCATAAATAAGTGGTATTAGCACATCTACTGGTAAATTATATTGTTTTAGTTCCTCTTGGTGTTCCCTAACTAACTGGAATATCGTATCAACGTTTGATCCATAAAATTTCGCAAATTGTTCTGCTTGTTTACTTGTTAATCCAAACTCCTGACCTTCTTTAGATTTATTTACTATAAATGTAGTAAATTGTTTCGCACCACCTACATCCCCTCCAGAAATAGGCATATATTTCGTTTCACTTTTTGGATACGCTCCACTATGTCCTTCTTTCCTCAATAAATCCGTCACATAGTCTACAACCAATTCTGCCATTTTACGATAACCTGTTAATTTTCCTCCCGCAATTGTGATTAATCCAGAATTCGATGTCCAAATTTCATCTTTACGTGAGATTTCAGAAGCATTCTTTCCTTCTTCATATATCAAAGGTCGAACTCCAGCCCAACTAGATTCGATGTCATTTTCTGTTATTTTCACTGTTGGGAACATATAGTTAATCGCATCAATAATATACTTACTATCTTCTTTCGTCATTTTCGGTAACGCTGCATCATCATTATAAAACGTGTCGGTTGTACCAACATATGTTTTACCACCACGTGGAATTGCAAATACCATACGGCCATCTGGTGTATCAAAATAAATCGCTTGCCCTAAAGGAAAGCGCGAATGATCAATTACTAAGTGTACGCCTTTTGATAATTGAAGTACTTTTCCTTTTTTCGATTGATCCTTTTCCCTTAATTTATCAACCCAAGGCCCAGCTGCATTTACTATTTTTTTACCATACACTTCATATACTTCACCATCAAGTAGATCCACTACAATGACACCACAAACTTTTCCATTCATATATAAGAATCCATCTACTTTTGCATAGTTTACCGCTTTTGCTCCTTGATCAATCGCTTCCTTCATTACTTCAATTGTTAAACGAGCATCATCAGTACGATATTCAACATAATATCCGCCACCCTTTAATCCCTCTTGTTTAACAAGTGGTTCCTTTTTCATCGTTTCTTCACGGTTAAACATTTTCCTACGCTCACTTCTCTTTACTCCTGCCAGAAAATCATAAACTTTAAGGCCGATTGAAGTACTGAAAGCACCAAAAGTACCTCCCTTGTGGAACGGTAGCAACATCCATTCAGGCGAAGTAACATGTGGACCATTTTCGTAAACGATTGCCCGCTCTTTCCCTACTTCAGCGACCATCTTTACTTCCAATTGTTTCAAATAACGTAAACCACCATGTACTAATTTTGTTGATCGACTAGATGTACCTGCTGCGAAATCCTGCATTTCAAAGACAATCATTGATAACCCTCTAGTAGCACCATCAAGTGCAATTCCAGCACCAGTAATGCCTCCTCCGATTACAATTACGTCTAACTCTTGTTTATTTACTCCATTTAATAGCTCTTTTCGTTGTTTACTAGAAAATTTCATGAATTTTGCCTCCTATGGTACGAAAAAAAAGAGACCACAAACATCACTATAGAATTCGCTTCTATAGCGTGTTGTGGTCTCTCTCAATCTCCTACCGAATATTAACTTGTTTTCATCTTATCACTATCATATGTTATTTAAAAGCTTTTGTTGCTTCGATTGCCTTTTTCCAACCAGAATAAAGCTCTTCACTTACATTTTCATCCATTGTTGGTGCAAAACTCTGATCCATATTCCATTGTGATGCAATCGATTCTTGATTTTCCCAATACCCTACTGCAAGACCAGCTAGATAAGCAGCACCCAAAGCCGTAGTTTCATTTACTTCTGGACGTTCTACAGGAACAGCTAGAATATCACTTTGGAATTGCATTAAGAAATTATTTTTAACCGCTCCGCCATCTACACGCAGAGTTTTAAGCTCAATTCCAGAATCTTTTTCCATAGCACATAAAACATCCTTAGTTTGATATGCTAAAGATTCTAGCGTAGCACGAATAAAATGTTCTTTTGTGGTGCCTCGAGTTACTCCAAAGACTGCTCCACGTACTTCACTATCCCAGTATGGAGTACCCAGTCCTACAAATGCAGGCACTACATATACTCCGTCTGTCGATTCTACACGTTTAGCATACTCCTCACTCTGACTAGCATCTTTAAACATACGCATGCCGTCTCGTAACCATTGAATAGCTGAACCTGCAACAAAAATACTACCTTCTAATGCATACTCAACTTTTCCATTTAGACCCCAAGCAATTGTCGTTAATAATCCATGTTCGGATTTAACAGCTTTTTCACCTGTATTCATTAACATGAAACAACCAGTTCCGTACGTATTTTTAGCCATACCTTCACCGTAGCAAGCTTGACCAAATAGCGCTGCTTGCTGATCACCGGCTACACCAGCTATCGGTATACTTTGGCCAAAGAAGTGGAAATCCACTGTATGACCATACACTTCAGATGAAGATCGAACTTCCGGAAGCATGCTTTTTGGAATTGTTAACATATCAAGTAGCTCTTCATCCCAGCTTAAATCATAAATATTGTACATTAATGTGCGAGATGCATTTGAATAATCAGTGACATGTACTGCTCCACCAGATAATTTCCAAACAAGCCATGTATCAATTGTTCCAAATAATAAATCTCCATTTTCTGCTTTTTCTCGTGCACCTTCAACATGATCTAAGATCCACTTTACTTTTGTTCCTGAGAAATAAGCATCAATTAAAAGACCTGTTTTTTCACGAACCATATCGCTATAGCCTTTTTCTTTTAAATCATCACAAATGTCAACAGTTTGACGGGATTGCCAAACGATCGCATTATATACAGGTTTACCAGTATTTTTATCCCAAACAACTGTTGTTTCACGCTGATTCGTAATACCAATTGCAGCAATTTGTTCTGGTTTTACATCTGCTTCACTTAGACATGTTGCAATGACAGCTAAAATTGAACCCCAAATTTCTTGTGCGTTATGTTCTACCCAACCCGGGTGTGGAAAATGTTGTGTAAATTCCTTTTGTGCAACATGTACAATTTTGCCTTCTTTATTAAAAAGAATTGCGCGTGAACTTGTTGTTCCTTGATCAAGTGAAAGGATATATTTTTTCATTTTTATTCTCCTCCTTAAGCTACTTTACTATTATTACTATTATTAACTTTCATATTACTTGTCATATAAGAGATTGCTAGAATTACCACTGTAACAAAAATCACATAATATAATGCTACATTATTTTTACCTTCAAATATTACTTCGTAAAATAACCCCGCTAATGAACCACCTAATAATGGAGCTACAACTGGTATCCATGCATATTTCCAGTTCGATCCGCCTTTTCCTGCAATCGGCAGTAAAAAATGTGCAATTCGAGGACCTAAATCACGAGCCGGGTTAATTGCATACCCTGTTGTTCCACCTAATGATAAACCAATACTTACGATTAAGAAACCAACGATGAATGGATTTAATCCATCAGCAAACTTATTTGAACCGATTGCTAAAATACCAAATACTAAGATGAATGTACCAATAAGTTCACTTAATAAATTTGCAAAAGTATTTGGGATAGCAGGTCCTGTTGCAAATACACCTAATTTTGTACCTGGATCCTCTGTTTCCTTCCAATGTGGTAAGTAATGTAAATATACAATTGTTGCCCCAATCATTGCACCAATTAATTGTGCAGCAATATATTCAGGTACTTGGCTCCACGGAAAAGAACCTTTAAAAGCTAATCCTAACGTAACTGCTGGATTTAAATGCGCACCACTAATACTTCCTACAGCATAGACAGCTACCGCTACTGCTAATCCCCAGCCCAGTGTAATAACAATCCAACCTGAATCCTTAGCAAACGACTTCTTTAGACTTACACCTGCACAAACGCCTCCACCTAAAACAATCAACAAAGCTGTCCCAATTAACTCCCCTAAAAATGCTGACATAAAATCCCTCCACATTCAGTTTAAGTTGATCTTCGTGAGAGAACTAAATTGAATGGCCATTCGTATTTAAAGTCAAAAAGACCCACAACTAAATTGTTTCTATAGAACTATAGAAACAACCAATTGTGGATCTCTTCATTTCTCCGTCACGTATATTAACTTGTCTTTTATGCTAACTCATATATGAAAACGTTGTCAATCCTAATTTTCACATTTCTGTCACTTTTTCAGGAAATTTTTCCATAACTCTTTATCTGAGGTCGTAATTGCTGTTGCACCAGCATCTAAAGCAGCCTTTACATCTTCAGTCGTCCGAATAAAACCACCTGCTAATATCGGAATACCTGTACGCTCTTTTACTTCTGTTATTACATTTGTTAAAGCACCTGGTAGTACTTCAATATAATCTGGTTTTGTTTTTTCTAACAAAGCAATACTTTTCTCCATCGCACTTGAATCAATTAAAAAAATACGTTGTATCGCCACTACACCTTTTTGCTTCGCCTTTAAAATCACATTTGACTTTGTAGATAATAGCCCATATGGTTTAAACTCTTGGCATAAATATTCCGCTGCATGCCCATCACTTTGCAAACCATGAATTAGATCGACATGTAAAAATACTTTCTTACCATGTTGCTTAGCAAGCGAGACTACGCTTTTCAGTTGGCCAATATGAATATCTAATATAACGATATATTCATATGAACTAGTTAGTAATTTTTCTAAATCCTTTATTTTTCTAACAGCCGGTAAAATTTTTTGTCCATGAAATTCCATTCAAAAATACCCTCTATTTTCATTTTATTCTAATCGTACACAATTTTAGAAAAAAGAAAAGCCTGGACATCGAAAGAATGATCGTTGTCCAAGCTTTATATTTCGTGTTTTATTAACTACTATTCTCTGAAATACGTTAAGAATAGAAGGAATACAACAAATAGTACATACATAATCGGATGAATTTTTTTCGCTTTTCCAGCTGCTAACATTGAAATTGGATAGAAGATAAATCCAACAGCAATACCTGTTGCAATACTGTAAGTTAACGGCATTGCGATAATTGTGAAGAAAGCTGGAACTGCTATCTCAAATTTTTTCCAATCAATTTGACCAATTGAAGATACCATTAGTACACCAACAACGATTAATGCTGGAGAAGTTACTGCCGCTGTTACTACACCTAATAGTGGTGCAAAGAATAATGCTAATAAGAATAATAATCCCGTAATAACCGCTGAGAATCCAGTACGTCCACCAGCAGCAACACCTGCAGTTGATTCGATATATGAAGTAGTAGTACTTGTACCAAGAGTTGAACCAACTACTACTGCAGTAGCGTCAACCATTAATGCTTTTCCAGCTCTTTCAAGTTTATTATCCTTTAATAAACCAGCTTGATTTGCAACAGCAACTAATGTACCTGTTGCATCAAAGAAATCAACAATGAAGAATGTTAATACAACTGCAAACATTTGAGGTGAAGAGAATACATCTGGAATATGTTTAATTGCTTCACCAAATGTAGGTGCAATACTTGGAACTGGACCAACAACTGAAGAAGGTAAGTCAATAATTCCAAAAATCATACCCGCGATTGCAGTAATGATCATACCTAAAAATACGCCAGCTTTTACTTTTCTAGCCATTAAAATAACAGTTATCACTAAACCGAAAATTGTTAACAATACTGCTGGTTCATTTAATTTACCAAGTGCAACAAAAGTTGCTGGGTTACTTACGATAATACCTGAATTTTTTAAACCTACAAATGTAATAAAGAAACCAATACCGCTACCAATTGCTAATTTTAATTCAATTGGAATTGCATTAATAATTTGTTCACGAAGTCCTGTTAAAGATAGGATAATGAATAAAATACCTGATACAAATACGCCAGCTAAAGCAGTTTGCCATGGAATACCCATTCCAAGCACTACGTTAAATGCAAAGAAAGCATTTAATCCCATACCTGGTGCTAAAGCAATTGGATATCTTGCATAAATCCCCATTAAAATCGAACCGTATGCCGCTGCTAATGAAGTAGCAACAAAGATTGCTTCTCTATTCATTCTTAATGTTTCTGGAAAATCTTTTATATCTGATAAAGAAAGGATTGATGGGTTTACGAATAAAATGTAAGCCATTGCTAGGAATGTTGTTAAACCAGCAATTGTTTCCTGACGAAATGATGTGCCTAACTTGTTGAACTCAAAATAATTACTAATACGTTCTTTCATGTGATCCTCCTAAGTCTATTAAGTCTTAAAAGTCGGTCTCTATTTTATAAATAGAAAAGGCGCTTTTACACAATTGGTAAAAGCGCCTATCACGAGCAGTTTCATTCTGTATTTTATAACCTAGGGATAGTAGAATAATAGCTAAATAGTAGGTTAAAAATATAGAAATCATTACTTCGTAGTCCGCCATTTACGGTGGCAGGTAGAGACGCTAGTCCATATTCACTAGCTTATACGACAAGTTATGACAAATTATTTAATATTTACATCCTTATATTACAACCATCTAAACTAAGTGTCAACAAAAAAACGAACATTTAAATTAAAATGTTCGTTTTCGTTCGCTTTTTCCAAATATTAGAATGTTATTCCCACTCAATCGTTGCAGGTGGCTTGCTCGTTACATCATACACGATGCGGTTTACGTGCTTCACTTCATTAACAATACGAGTTGAGATTTTTTGTAGTACATCCCATGGAATACGTGCCCAGTCAGCAGTCATTCCATCAATAGATGTAACTGCACGAATACCTACTGTGTAATCATACGTACGTTCGTCACCCATTACTCCAACACTACGGATATCAGGTAATACTGTGAAGTACTGCCAAATTTCTTTGTCCAGATCAGCTAATGCGATTTCTTCTCGTAAAATTGCATCAGATTCACGAACGATTTCTAATTTTTGATCAGTAATTTCACCAAGTACGCGAATACCTAATCCAGGACCTGGGAATGGTTGTCTCCAAACGATTGCATCTGGAATACCTAGTTCAGAACCAACTGCACGTACTTCATCTTTAAATAATGTGCTTAATGGCTCAATTAATGTAAATTGCATATCTTCAGGTAATCCACCAACATTGTGATGAGATTTAATTGTTTGAGCTGTAGCCGTACCACTTTCAATGATGTCAGTGTATAAAGTTCCTTGAGCTAAGAAATCCATACCTTCTAATTTAGCAGCCTCATCATCAAATACATAAATAAATTCGTTACCGATAATTTTACGTTTTTGTTCCGGATCTGAAACGCCAGCTAATTTTGATAAGAAACGTTCTTTTGCATCAACTTTAATTACATTCATATGGAAGCCTTCTCTGAACGTTTTCATAACGCCCTCTGCTTCATCTTTACGTAGTAAACCATGATCAACGAAGATACATGTTAACTGATCACCGATTGCTTTGTGAATTAATACAGCAACTACTGAAGAATCTACGCCACCACTAAGTGCACAAAGTACCTTTTTGTCTCCAACAGTTTGACGAATATTTTCAAGTTCTACTTCAATAAAGTTTTTCATAGACCAATTCGCTTCACATTCGCAAATGTTGAAAACAAAGTTCTTTAATAAGTCATTACCATATTCAGAGTGACGAACCTCTGGATGGAACTGAACGCCATACATTTTTTTCGCTTCATTACTCATTGCAGCAATCGGACATGATGCACTTGTTGCATCTACTACGAAGCCTTCAGGTTGTTTCGTAACTTTATCACCATGACTCATCCATACTACATGATCATTTGGTAGATCTTTTAATAGTGCAGATTGCAATTGAATATTTAATTCAGCTTTTCCATATTCGCGTTGGTCAGCTTTTTCAACTGTTCCACCAAAATGCTGAGTCATTAATTGCATACCGTAGCATATGCCTAAAATAGGAAGTCCTAATTCAAATATTGCTTTATCACAATAAAAAGCATTTTCACCATACACACTGTTTGGTCCACCAGAGAAAACTATTCCCTTAGCTCCCATTTCTTTAATTTCCTCAGCAGTGATTGTATGAGGACGCAATTCACTATAAACGCCAAACTCACGTATACGGCGCGCAATTAGTTGGTTATATTGGCTTCCAAAATCTAGTACAACAATCGTGTCATGTTTTTGCAAAACGGTCACCTCATCTATAATATTGAATTAACGTATCAGTTGAACTGATACTATTTTTCCCAAAAAAATAAAAAAAAGCCGATTTTCTCCCTTTTGTACATGTGTAACATGAAAAAAGAAGGCAGAAAATCAGACTTATCGCTAAATAAAGTCATGCTGCCTTCATAGTCAGAGCATGTTACGGCGCTCCGGTAGAGACTCTCGACCCATATTGTCGAGGATATATGAAGAATATTGACGTATTTTGTATTATTGTCTCATTCTATCAACGTATATTTTACCGGTCAAGGTATTTCCATATAAATTTTTATGTAAACGCTATAAGTTGTAAAGAAAATCATATTGATGTATGATTTACCTAACGAACGGTAGGTAGTTTTATAATTGCTTTTTTAAGGAGTGATTTACATGAAAAGTAGTGCAACGGTTTTAAAAATACAGGAAGCTACAATTAAATTGTATGCAGAAAATGGTTATGAAAAAGCTACGATGACCGAGATTGCAAATGCAGTTGGCATTAAAAAGCCTTCCATTTATGCCCATTATGAAAATAAACAAGAAATTTTTTTAAGCATTATTGAAAACTTAAGTTCTGTGTATGTTTCAAAATTTAAACAAGAAATAGAAAAATACAATCATCTAACAGTTGAGGAACAACTTTACTCAGTTTTAGAAAGTACTCGAACTTTTTTTCAACATGAAGACTTAGGATTATTTCTGAAAAGAATGCTGTTATTCCCTCCTAAGGAATTAGAAGGGCATTTACTAAAACGCTACGAAGAGTTTGAAAATCAATTACTTCTTATCATCCGAGGACTATTTGAAAAAGGCATAAAAAATAATGAAATTTTTCATAACGATGTGGATGAGTTAGTAGATGCTTATATCCATTTATTAGATAGTTGTTTTATTCAATTGTTTGATCCTGATGAAGGGCTCGTAAAGAAACGCTTAAAAGCTGCTTGGAGCTTTTTTTGGCGATCGATTGCAACGAAAAAGGAGAGATGAATGATGAGCTGGGTTTATTTAATCATTGCAGGGATTTGTGAAATTGCTTGGGCTTTTGGACTTAAATATTCAGATGGTTTTACAAATACGGTGCCTACTATTCTGACTTTATTAGGAATTATCATTAGCTTTTATCTATTCTCAAAATCGATTAAAGTACTTCCGATAGGTACGGCATATGCTGTTTTTACCGGTATCGGAGCCGCTGGAACGGTCATCATCGGAATGGTATTTTTAAACGAAACAGCCTCCCTCATGAAAATTATTTTAGTTATAACACTGCTATCAGGCATATTAGGCTTAAAATTAACAACAAAATCAGACCTTCAAGAAGATAAAGGAGGTGTTTCATAAAATGGCATGGTTCTATTTATTAATTGCTGGTTTAGGAGAAGTTGGTTTTGTTACTTTTATGAAGCTTTCCAACAATTTTAAAAAACTAAATTACTCTATTTTATGTGTTGTCTCTGGATGGATTAGTTTTTATTTACTTTCAAAAGCTTTAAAAGTCATCCCCGTTGGAACTGGGTACACAATATGGACCGGTATTGGTGCTGCTGGTTCGGTCATCATTGGAATGATGTTCTTTAAAGAATCACGCGACTGGAAAAGACTTTTCTTTATTACACTTGTCATTGCATCTGTAATTGGTCTAAAAGTAATCTCACCTCATTAATGAAAAAATCCCTAATCTAAATAGCTTAGGGATTTTTTTTGCATTGTTTTAGCCACTTATAAACATCAAAATGCCTTTTAAAGGGCTAATTTAGAATGCGATTAGCTTGTAATTTCACTTCAACTATTTCAACTTCTTGATTACAATTTCACTTACAAAAAGTATGATAAGATGATAGTCCCTTTATAAACCCTTTATCAAAGCATTAAAAAAGCTTGCTCCATGTTTTGGGACCAACGATTCCATCCGCTGCTAATCCGTTCTTTACTTGGAAATTTTTAACCGCTTTTTCTGTATTTGGACCAAATATCCCATCTGCTGTTATCTTAAGTTTTTGCTGAACTTTTTTTATAGTTGCTCCTCTAGATCCCTCTTTTAATATTCCTTTATACGGAATAGAATCTTTTTGGCTAGTAGATATTGGTTTTTTAGGTGGATTTAGGATTGCTCTGACCTGTGCTTTGAAATCATTAAATTTTTCTGGATCATCCACAAATGGTTTTGGACAAAGTTTGTGTGTTACATCATAATGTCTAACAATATCATTTTCATCTAATTTATAAGCTTTACATAACGCAGCAATCACTGTTGCAGCTCTCTTTATTGTAGCTGATGAGATACTACCATCTCTCTCAACACACATTTCAACGCCTACTGTTAATAAATTAGCATTTGGGGCTAACTCTGGTACACCTCGAAATACTTCACCACGACTATTTCTTTCATACTGGTCGTTTGCATGATAAGCTACTTCATCAAATGGTATAATACAAATCGCTTCATTAGGATCTACAAAAATATGAGCAGATGCATATGTTTTATTTTTTATAGCTGTACCATTAAAATACCTTTGATGGTTTTCAGCACTCGCTCCAGGGTTAGCCGTCCAATGTAACACTATCTTTTTAATAGCTTTTAACTTTATAGACGGTCTTGTATATTTGTTGATTGTAATAAAGTCATTTTTCCAAAGTGCCATATCTAAAGCTCCCTCTTTATTTATTCAAGCATGTTATACTTACTATGCTTGTACTCACATACTAATAAAATATTCAAAATGCAAAAATTGGTGACAAATAAAAAAGGAGAGCATTTAGCCCTCCTTTGATTCCTTTTTAGTATTATTTTGTTTTAACTGGCTTTACATAAATTGCTTGTGACGAATTAATTGAAATACATCCATCCAAATCTTTTTCATTTAGTAAGCCCAGATTTATGGCTGATTTTATTTTATCACCATCTGGTTTTTTAATAACTTGAACTAAATCAGTTAATTTTAGTTCCTCAAGTTTACTTACTGTTTCTGCGTCATTAAACTTCTCTTTCTTTCTAATGATTCGCTCTAATTTCAAATTATTGATCACAAACTCGCCTTTTTCATTCTCACCAAATTGATGATCAAGAAAACCATGAAATACTTTTTGTAATTGCTCCATTTGATTTTCAATGTCTTTCTTTTTTTGACTCAAATCATAATACTCGTTTAACATAAGCTCTGTTATTCTATAACTACTTTTTTTCCCCATTTCTTTTCACCACATTTCACAGTAGATAATTTAATTTTATTGTGAAAGAAGACAAGATATGACTTGAAATAGGGATAATATATCAGTAAATTAACTAATGAAGATAAAAATATAAATACTTACAAAAAGAAACACTTGAACGAAAATTAAATTAACTCAAAAACTAAAAAAATGGGAAGGATACTAGATTATGTATATTAACATTAATCAAGTGAGTGGATTAAAACATGTTTATTGAGCCAATGTTATTACAAACTGCTGACAACCCATTTGATTCTGATGAGCATTACTTCGAATTAAAATCTAATGGTGTTCGATTACTACTGGAACGAGAAAATGGATTAAATAAACTTTACACAGAAAATGGTGCGGAATTAACAGGTAGAATACCTGAACTAGACATTCTTGAATTAGATGATTGCTATTTAGATGGCGTACTTGTTTGTTATAACGACGGTAAAGAGGATTATGAAGCAGCTTTAAATCGAGTAAATACGATTCAAGAACATAAAATTATTCAAGGAAGTAAAGAGTTCCCATTAACTTACATCGTTTTTGATATACTACGAATTAGAAAACGAAATTTGATGAAAGAACCTTTATCAACTAGAAAACAAATTCTTGCCGACGAACTGAAAGACCAACAATTCATTAAAAAAAGCTTCTTTATTGAGTCAGATGGTATAATGTTGTTTGAACAAATTAAAGAGCTTGGCCTTGAAGGGATTGTCGCGAAATCAAAAGATTCTTTTTATATACCAGCTCACCGATCTTTGAATTGGTTAAAAGTAATTAATTGGAAGTACAATGTTTACTACATTACAGGGTATAAAAAACAAGGTATGGGATTATTAATCTCTGAATATAAAAACAATCAATTTGAAAATGTTGGCGTAGTAGAATTTGGAATGAATAATGGACAAAGAAAAGCATTTTTCAGCGTTACAAAACATATAAAAACAGGCGAAGACAAAATCTACACCTATGTTGAACCTTTTATCAAATGTAAAATTAAAAATAGAGGTCAGTTAAGCAATGGCGAGTTAATTGATCCTATATTTGATGATTTTATCGTATAAATGAAGATACCCCCTTGATTATTCAAGGGGGATTTCTTTTTTAGAGTAATATAGTAAAACCCCGTAAACAGTGTTTACGGGGTTTTTATTAGATATTACATCATACCGCCCATGCCCATGCCGCCCATATCAGGCATTGCAGGAGCATTTTTCTCAGGGATGTCAGCTACTACTGCTTCTGTTGTTAAGATTGAAAACCAATCTCCTAAGAATTATCACGTATATTCATTGTCTAAAGTAATAGACTACTTCACTATGTAATGTTTACATTTTAAGTATAAAGTAGTGACGATGAACTGTAAAGTTGTTATAAATCAAAACTCAAAAGTTAGTATATATAATAAGAAGTTAATTAATTTTAAATTTAAATTTCTTTTCTGTAATTTCTACTTTTTCATCGTTTTTTATGATGCTATTCCAAATAGTATATTTACGCTTTCCCTCATAATCATTTATGAAATCATTAATTACGAAGTTTATCTCAATATCATTTTTACCTTCACGTAATTGTTTTTTCAAATCAATTTTATATGTATAAAGAACTTTAGCATCTGAATACATTTCCTTTTTAATTTTATAATCCTTCAACAAGAATTTTCGCTTCTCTGATAACTCTAGTTTAGAACCAGCTATTAAAGCATCACTGTCTTTAATCATTTGCTTCTTACCATTAACTTTGTATGAAATCTCTACTGGAAACATATCAGTAGTTTTGTCAGTATATGTTATATGCATTTCACTTGTTTTTTCTAAAAATTCAATATTGACATTTGTATCCAAATTACTCTTTATACCTAATATACTAACGATTGCAAAGAGAGTAATTAATGCTAAAAACCAATAATAAATAATTGTTAAATTCAAACTAGCCTTAATATACCTTTTTATGGCTTTTAAAAGTTTATATATTAATGGTATTTTCCAATTGGTAAAAGACAGAGAAATTACTACTACAATAAAAATAAGCACAGCCACTACAATTTTTACTATAGAACGATTGATTACAGGAAAGCTTATCATTAAAAAGAAAAAAATTGACGTAATAATAAAACAAATTTTAATTGATGTTATTAATTGTTTATAGCAAGAATTTGCCTTATTTATATAATTGTTTAATGTACCTTCAGGATAATGACAGTATGTCTGTGCTTCAAAATAGCAATATACTATAGCAAGTATTAATACTACTATTAGATTCGAAATTAACGCACTAGAAAATAAATGGTCTAAGCCTATAGGGTAGGCATCTCCTGTGTAAACGTGTGAATAATCACTCATTACTAATGAAAATGTTTTTTTAATTAAGAAAATTAAGACACTTATTAATGTAATTACCAAAACTAATCTACTATTTCTATCTGATAAACTCATTATTACTCTCCCTCAAACTTGTTTACATTCGTATTGTACATTTCATTTTCAAGTCATAATACATATCGTATATATTTCAAAAATATTAACTATTAAATGTAATAAAGGAGATTGCATAAATAAAAAACACTCACTAAAAGCGAGTGCAATAAAATACTATAAGTCCTCACTAACTGAATTAACACAAAGTTTGACTTGAAACAATGAAACAACTTATTCCTCTTGAATTAATTAGTAGAAAAGATTAAAAAATATGTTTTGTTTTTGTTCAATATTTCTCAATTAATAAGTAACAAAAAACACTTTGATTCGGAAGTCGTTAAAAGTTACAATAAAGAAACATAAACATATGAGGTAAAAAAATGGAAATCAAAAATATTGTATCTAACGGTTTTAGCCTTAATGAATTAGAAAAGAGAATTTCAAGTTTTGCTTTTATTTCACTTAGAACGGCATTAAAATCATACTTCTCCACATATAAAAGTTCAAAATTTTTTATTAGTACAGTCTTAAATGGTAATTCCATGACACAAATTGAAAAAGACTGGCAATATGGAAATGAGTACATTGAAGACTATTCAGAAACAATAATCCATTTGCAACATTTTTTCGAACTTATTTGCAAAGAAATACTTAGAGAAAAGCATGAACTCTTGGTCCTAAATATAGATAATAAGCATGAACTTTTTTATAATCTGTTGTTTAAAGAAAAGGTTTCCTCTTCAGACCTTGAAGGTTTAAGAACATCTGAGTTTAAATCTACTTTCGAAAGAATGTGTCAATTGATTAGGATAGGAAAACTTGACACCAAATTTAATTTTTTCAATGAACCAAAAAACAAAGTTGCACTTGAACAATTAAATCTTCTGAGAAATCGAATATGGCATAGGGGGACATATGTATTACGATACGAAGCACTTGATTTATTTATAGGTAAATATTTACTTCCACTAATTATTAATGTAGTTGAATTACCAGAATATAAAAATTTAGAAAACAGATGGAAGTATAATACTGTTAATTCCCAAATTGACCCAATTACTGAAATTATTAGTGAATGTTCCAATGCTAATTTTAATATCGGAAAAATTGCTTTTCTTAAAGAATTAGGTCGGGCAGCGTATAACAATCCATTAGATTACAAATTTAAAATCTTTAATGACGAAATTATTAACCGTTCAAAAAGGATTGCAGAAGCAGAAGTTCATTTAGAGAAATACTCCCAAGCTGATAGGATATATAGTTGCCCTGTATGCGGAGTTAACTCCTTGACATCCTACATAGATTCGGATGGTGATATGGAGGAAGATGGAACCTACAGTTCCTACTGGACATGTTCTTGGTACATAAAATGTTATTGTTGTTCATTTGAAATTAGCAGTGAATTGAAAAATCCTAAAGATTATGGTTATAATTTGCCTGATTACTGGTACTGTTTATAAAAAATAATAATCAAAAAAGACAGTGAGTTCATATTTTCACTGTCTTTTATACAAAATATTACAATTTTCACCTTTATTCCCAATATCGGTCTTTCTATATACTTTTCATTAGTATAAATCATTTACTGAAATAAAGTAGAAGAAAAAGTGTCCGGTATTGTACTTTAGGAAGATTAAATCTAAATAGCGTTATCAATTTCTTCTTTATTAACTTCTTGAATTACCTCTATTTCACCATCTTTAAAATCATTAAATTCAAAGGCTTTGTCAAAATAACTTTGCAATTTTATCTCTATATTATTTATTGTGAAATCTATTGAATGTCCGATATTTACAACTGAACTAACTTCTGTATTTTCAATTTTATCTAACTCTTCTTCAATAGATTGTCCATTTTCTTGAATAGCAATTTCTAATTGTTCTTTTGTTTTTTGCCAACGTTCGAGTGCAATCTTTCCTTCAGAAATTTCTTTCTCAAAAATATCATCATCTTCATCATCTTCATCATCATTCAAATCAAACTCTTGAAGTACACTATATATTCCTTCTTCTTCGCTCTCAATCTTAGTTTTATCAAATTTATTACAATGCATTTGATATATTGAATTTATCAAAGTAATTCCAGCAACCAATATCACTGTAAATGGACTATTATGAGAAACGCTTTTTAAGTCAATTTGCTTATCATCATGCCCATTTTTCTTTATAAAATTTACACCTAATACTTCTACAGTATTTTTATCAACATTATATACCCCGACTATAGGTCTTGTTATATTAACAAAATAATTTGCAAATTTATTTGGAAAACAATTATATAATTTTTTATAATCCTCATCGTTAAAATTGTTTTTTAATGACAATTCATCATCTATTAAACTATCGATATCAACGTATGTATTAGCTTCTTGTAAGTCTAATTTAATATTAGACTTTAGGTTTTCCAGTTCTTCATTAACTTTTACTTTTAGTTTTTTTAATAAGGGGTCCTCTTCTTCAAAACTCATGTAACCAAATTCTATCTCAGAATACAATTTACTTATATCTAACTCGTTTTCATTATTAAAAGCCTGTTGGATTACAGTATTGAGAATTGATTTATCCAGTCTAACACCATGTTTATTAAATAAAGAATATAATTCAGAGAAAGTACTAAAGATATTATTTATTAAGATTATTTTCTTATTAGGATAAAGCGAATACGGTTTTCCATAATGGTATAATTTTTTTGATCCATTAATCGTGTTTAGTTTTAACGTACCTATTCCTCTATATGCTTTATGAATATTAAAAGATTTATCTAAAATTATAATATTCGCTGGATTTTCACCTTGATTTAATCGTTCTTTAATTTCCTTTAAAAGTTCTTGCTTATAGTATGAATTATTAACTTTTTCAATGAAGTCTGTTATTCTCCATGCTTTCACAGGTTTATTTGTAGTTTGACTAAGCTTTACAACATACCTCTTAGTTGAAATAATATTCTCCATATCCAACCTCTTCTCCAAAATTAACTTCTACTTTTCTTTTGAATCTAATATTTCATTTATTGTTTGTATAAGTTTTCTATTCTCTGTTAATAACTGCTCCTTTTGTGACTTTAAAGTTGAGTTCTTACTTTTATAGTCTAAATATTTATTTTTGAGTACATCTATATCTTTGTTCAAATCTCTTAATTGATTTTTATAGGAAGAATCTTTGCTATTTTCATAATCTTTACTAGCATAAATAGAAATCAATGTCGCAGATAAACCAATTAGTAGTAATGAGTTAGCATTTATATTAACAACTAAGTTGTATATTTCATTGTAATACTTGAATTTTTTATCAATAATAATCATCAAAAAAGCTATGACACCAAAAATTTGTAAAGTCGACCTAATAATTAATGAAATTGTATTCTTGCTTTTGGATTTTACAGAACCAACGTTTACACAAGAAAGTGTGAAGAAGAAAGCACACAGATTAAAACAAGCTATCACATATGCATTTATTTCTAAAAATAAGTCAGTAGACATTAAAACGCCTAAGGCAATTAATAAAAAAGGAATCACATACTTATTCAATCACGTTCCCCCTTCCTGAAATTTAACTATAGATTTATTATAATATTATTTGTAATTTTTTTGGAAAATTTTTACTACAACTAACTATAAATAATTCATTTACCATTTCCTTATTTCAAACACAATATCCTTATTGTCTTAATACTCTCCCCTGACATCTTTTCGTTCTAATAATCTGTAGATAGTTCCTGTACCGACTTTAAAAGTTGTACGGATATCTTTTATAGATTTACCTTGTTGGTAAGCTTCAATTATCGCCTTCATTCGCTGCTCTTCTTTACCACCATCGATTAATTTCGTTTTACGTCCTTTATATTTCCCATTTCTTTTAGCTATCTCTATACCTTCCATTTGACGCTGCTTAATCATCCTTCGTTCAAATTGTGCTAGACCCGAAAAGATTGTGAATATAAACTCACTCATAGGATTATCTTCAGACAAGTCTAACCATTTTTCAGAAACAGACTTTAATCCTGCCCCTTTATTCTTGATAATATCTACAATTGAAAGTAGGTCTTTAGTTGAACGTGATAAACGACTTATTTCATGAATAATTATAGTATCTCCTTCATTTATCTCTTCTAACATTTTTTGTAGTTCTGGACGCTCCATTGAAGCACCACTTAATTTTTCAATATAAAAACTAGTACAACCCGCTTCTTCTAACGACTTCATTTGTCGGGCAATATTTTGTGATTCGCTACTTACACGTATATAACCTACAGTTTTCAATTTTATCACTCCGCAGTATTAGTTTATGTAAATATTTTACAAAGATTACGGTAATAGTCAAACGGTAATATTTTTATTTCATGAATCTCTTTATATAACAGGCTTTCATTTTTCCACTTTTAATTACCGTTTAAGTGTAGTCTATCGGTAATTATTCGATATAATTACTTAGTAAAGTAATAAGCAACAATACTCAATTAGTATTACATCTTATTATTTATAAAGTTGAGTATAGCTTATAAACGTTTACAATCTCCCAAAAAAACATTTACAAACGATAAATTCACTTAATTTTCAACTTTCTCAAAGGTATACCTTTACAAACTGTAAAGTAACAAAAATGCCTGCTGTCTTTTAGACAACAGGCTATATATAGGGGCATAGTATAAAGGAATACCCACTATCCTACTTCCTATCCGCCACTGAGTACACTCGTTCAGAAAGTCTTGTGAGTTATTTTGCGATACGAAAAAACTAAACTATAAACTTATAGGCATTTTTAAGTCAATGTTTTCTTCACTTATTTCTTCATTGGAATTAATATATACTCCCACGTTCGAATCATAAAATTCATAACTTACTACTTTACGTGTGTTAACACTCTTTTTCTCATACTTATAAAAGTCTTTGTAATCAAAAGTAATATATGTATTAGGAGGGACTTTTTTTCCTTTAGGTAAACCAATTACATAATGATTATGTGAATTAAATATCATATTATGCTTTTCTAAAATTTTGAGCATTTGTGATAAAGTAGTTTTACCAATTCCAGTATCTCCTGCTAAAGCATCTAACGCTCTTATATATCCTCTTCTGTTTGTTTTCGCGTAAAAATAGTCACATTTACTCTTTAGAATACAATATAGGTAGAAGCCAATTTTACCAATTTCTTTCCTAGACATACAATATATAAAAACATCTAGAGGAATTTCTGTTGTATAATGTGAAAAATAGAAATATCCATTATAATAGTTATCTTGTTCTGATTCACTGCATGAGTGAAAGGCTTTAACTGGGTAATTTACAGTTAAATTAGGTAAATGCGTATCATTCTCTGTTTTTAAAATAAATTCAACAGATTCTGGTTTTTGATAATAAAAATCAACTACAACATCATCATGCTCGTCTAGATAAAAAAACTCTAGAGGATACTCCTTAACTTTCCTAATATATCCTAATTTTTCAAGCACACCATTTTGTTTAGTTAGATACTTAACACCATCTTTACCTTTACTTTCTGGTGATGTATTGCAAATCATATACAATAAATCCTCATTAATAATCTTCTCATTCAAATTCTCATCAGTATAATAGCATCTAGCATAGCGATATATATAAGAAATTAAGTAAATATAAGAAAAAGCAAACGCTAGATGATTAGCGTTTGCTTCTTTTTTATATTTACTTGTCCATTACCATCTTTTACTTTGCTTGTTTTAGGTTTGAACTCTGAACAATTTAATAAGTCTTGAAATATATCATTGGTAATATATATTTTTTTCTTGTACTCTTCATCATAACCTAATATGTTATTAAGTTCCTTTTCATTAAAATAAACGCTGTTTTTCTTTTTCGCCATTACAACTCCTCCTATATATTCACTAAATAAAAATTATATATTTAAACATAATCAGATAATGCTCGGTTCAAGTCCTCCGTTCTTTCAAACATCCAAAATGGTTTTAATGTCTTGTCATGTAATGCATAACATACAAAAGAAATACCCTTGTCCATTTTTAAATATTTGAACAAGGGTACTGAGTAGCAAAAGAAATATTTATTTGTATATACTTTTTTATCCATCACTACCACCTACAATTGAGTATCATTACTCAAAATAATTAGTCGGTACATATTCTCTTTTTCTTTACTCAGATTAGCCAGTTCGTTCTCATACATAGATAGCATTGGTACAGATACTTCTAGTTCTTTTGAAATGCTTCTTAACTTTATACCATTCCTTTTTCTTAACACCTTATACTTCTCTCTATGGTTTAAACTCAGTTCAATATTCATACCTCAACCACACTCCAATTCTGATTTAACTATTTCAATAATTAAAATCATTACCGCTTCATTAGTTATTCATTTTTGGCTGAGTAATTACAATGTTTTATAAATAAAGCATCCGTGTCAAAGAATGAATGTTTTTTGATTAGGTACGATTTACGAACTATATTAAATATATATACTTATATCTCTCTATCTAAAAAGTAATAAAAAAAATCTTTTTAAGTTAATATTATATATAGTCCGTAAATCGCACTTGGGATTACTCATTTAGCATGCTTCATAAGTTTATTTAATTTTTTATTAGTTTTATTTACCATTTTAAAACGAATTGAATTACATATAGGACAATCACAATTTTCCTCTTCATTATAATCCTTAACGTCAATTTCATATTTAATATAGTTAATTAATGCTTCTTTAGTCCAAAAAAACTTCATCTAAACTCCTCCTTTTCAATTACTTTTCCACTTTACAATATACATAATCTCCATATTAATAGATGTTTATACATATAAATTATTAGTATTTCCAAGTGCCAAATAAAGTATTCACTTGTTTGGAAAAAAATTGAAATATGTTGATGTAATATTGGAATGATATATACATACTCAATGAAATCTCGGTTTTATTGGGAGTGAGTGAGTTGTAAACATACAAAAGCGGGAAGAATTAATTTTCTTCCCGCTTTTCACATGCAGATATGTTTTATTTTTTAACCTTTATTTCATCATGAGGTAACTCATCATAGACATCATTAATTATCTTTATTGCCTTGCTAAACTTTTCTACATTTTCATTGATACCTTGTGTATCATTTGCGTTAATAACAACAGGCAGGCTTACAGATACCTCACTTAGTAACTCAGTGCCTTCTAATAAGTCTTCATGCAACTCTTTAAAGCGTTTTGGAGGTGTAACTTCCTTCTTTAATGTGTCATTAACTAGATTGATACCCATCATACTTGAAAAGGCACTATTTGAAGAATAATCAGAGTTATAATTCTGAGTATCTCTTATTGAATCATTTAATTTTTCATAGTATTTCATAGTTTGGTCAATTGCAGTATTTATTGTATCAATGTATTCAATTTCTTCTTTTGTATATTCATTCTTGTTGTTTGAGCATGCTGATATGATTAGAAATGTCGATAGTAATAAAACGATAAATTTTTTCATAACTTATCCCCTTTTTTTGTTGCAATAAATTGTCCTAACTTTTAGTAGAATGATTTTGTTTTTCTAGAATGTATTGTATTCTTTTAACTTCATTTAACAATGCATGTTGCTGTTCTTCTTTTCTAGCAATATAAAAGAATCCTAAACCTAACATTGAGAACACACCTGTCATAACGAAGTACGCAGTCGATTGTCCCGCATTAATAATGTAATTATATGCGTCACCACCAACATAGGCATTTTTAGATTCATCACTATATTCTCCACTATCATATACAAATAGTTTATAACTCCCTAACAACATGCATACAAATGCAAGTACAAATAAAACCTTAGATAGTGTCTTCATTATTTAAATTCTCCTTTGATATTTATAAAAATAAATTTTAATTAATAATCTAAAGAATAAAATAAATTTAGTTATCATTTTATTCAATTGAAAATAAAAGCATTTAATATACGGTTTTGCAATTATTTATCTTGGTGAGAATGCCCCACCTAAATAAGTTTTATAGCCGTAGAATTTTCTACAAGAATGATTTTTTGTTAGTTTCAAAGAGTGGACTGAACACTTGCTACTATTAAAATTTACACAGTTATTACATATTCTAAATGCATGTGGATTTGCTAAATAAATTCCCTTTGATTTTAATATTCTATCGTTAAATTCATTTGTTTCCGTATTATTCTTTTCCTTTTCTTTCAACATTTCTTCATACTTTTTAATTGATGAGATTAACTTTCCTGTACTTTTTATTTTTAATTTATGTGTTGGTTGGTTAAGATTTACTATAGTTTTTTTCTTTTTAGTCTTTGTTTTCTTTTTAGTCTTTGTTATCTTGTTAGGATTATTTAGAACACTCTGTTCTTCACTAGTTTTTATAACATCATCTTGTTTTGGTGTAGATTGTTTTATTAATTTATCTAGTGCATTATTTTTCAAAGATTCCAATTTTTCTGATGTATATTTTAACTTAACGATATATCTAACATCTGGATTCTTTATTCCATTATTAGTAATAATAAAAGAACCTTTACTAAAATCGTGCTGTAGAATTGGTGTAGCTTTAAAAGTTAGTTGAAAGCTAATAGATTTATTACTACTCTTTTGGATAGTGAAACTTCTATATGTATGACTACTTTTTTCGGTTTTGTTTACTATTCTCTTTTTTATATATTCTGCAGTAGACCCTATAAAAAGAATTTTTATTCTTACTGAATCATCATAATAACTATAGAGAAATCCTTTTTCGTGCATTTTTAATGAGGATAATTCTACTTTTGTTAACCCAAATGTATATTTATATATACCTTTTTTAGGTGTAGCATCAAAATAGATATTTGTTTTCATGTAATCACCTTGTTATTATTTTATTTTGTCATTAATTAATGATTATATCGGTTTTTTCGCTGTTAAAATCAACTCGAATGAACTTTAATTGTATATAAAAATCATAAAAAAATTCTTGTATAAATTGTATGCATTATTTGCTATTTCGCTTTTATACTTTAAAAACGAAGTTTCTTATAAAAAAAAACAAAACCACCATTTATATAGTGATTTTGTTATAGATATTTTTTAGTTGTTACTTCTTTTGACTATCCTCAAATCATCAACATCCATTTGAATATACCTGCTCATTGTTCGAATATCACTTTAGAAGCTTAACTAATATATGTCTATAAAAGTACTTATCAAACATCTAAAGTGTTCAAAGGATTATACTTATTATTCTGTTCCCTTAATTCATTACCCCACATAGCCACATATCTCATAGTGACTGCTATATTTTGATGTCGCATTAGTTTCTGAATAGCAAATGCACTCATACCTGACATGGCTAGTCTATGACAAAATGTGTGACGGAAAGTATGAGCGGAAACTCTAATATCTTTGAAATTCATTTTTTGACTAAGATACTTAAAGACCAACATTATTGCGTTCTCTGTCAATTGACTGTTATCCCTTTTTACAAACACATAATCATTTAAGTCTTTCCAATACTGTTTACAAAATATTTGATAAGCTGATAACTCTTTTGATAGTTTATCTGTAATAGGAATTGTTTCTTTTCTTCTGCTTTTGCCAAAAACAGATATAGTTTGATTTACAAAATCAATATCAGTCCACTTTAGGTTAATGATTTCTCCTCTTCTTATTCCTGTTCCAAGTATAGTAACTATCATTAAGTAATCCCGATAAGCAAAGTAGCTTTTTTCCCTTTGCTTAATACGTCTATAAAAATTCAACATCTGTCGTATTTGCTCATCATTAAATACATCAATCTTAACGTCCTCTTTTTGTTTTTTTACTCGTTTAGCAGGATTGTTTTTAATAACTTCACATTCAACCATGTAATTTAAGAACGCTCGTATTCTTAAGAGTTTGGTATTGATAGTACCCGCCTTATTCCCTCTTTCTAGGCATTCTAAGAGATATTGACGTACATGAGCATATGTTATGTCCTCGACGTTTATTACCTCATTTTCGATACAATAGTTCACAAACTCACCTAATAGTGTTTGATAATTTCTAATGTTTATCTTGGTTGTGTTTTTGAATTGTCTGTCATCCAGAAAATCTTGAAAAGCAAATTTTAATAACATAAAAAGACTACCCCCTATTTTTTAGGAAGTAGTCTATTCTTTAGAATTAATTTATTAACGTGACTAGTTCTCACATTAGGCGAAAAATAGCCTTAACTATTTCTCAAATGTTTGGCTAAAAGCCTTACATCATGCCGCCCATTCCCATGCCGCCCATGTCAGGCATTGCAGGAGCATTTTTCTCAGGGATGTCAGCTACAACAGCTTCAGTTGTTAAGAACATAGCAGAAACAGATGCTGCATTTTGAAGTGCAGAACGTGTTACTTTAGTTGGGTCAACGATTCCTTCTTCAATCATGTTTACCCATTGTCCGTTAGCAGCATTGAAACCAACGCCAACTTCAGCAGATTTTAATTTCTCGATGATTACTGATCCTTCTAAACCAGCATTTGTTGCAATTTGACGTACTGGTGCTTCAAGCGCACGTAATACGATGTTAATACCTGTAGCAACATCACCTTCAGCTTCAATTGCAGCAACTTTATTATATACGCTCATTAATGCAGTACCACCACCAGCTACAATACCTTCTTCTACTGCAGCACGTGTTGAGTTTAAAGCATCTTCAATACGTAATTTACGTTCTTTTAGCTCAGTTTCAGTTGCAGCACCAACTTTGATTACTGCTACACCACCTGCTAATTTTGCAAGACGTTCTTGTAATTTTTCACGGTCAAATTCAGAAGTAGTTTCTTCTAATTGAGCACGAATTAGACCAATACGTCTTTGGATTGCTTCAGTTTCACCAGCACCTTCAACGATTGTTGTATTTTCTTTTGTTACAACAACTTTAGAAGCACGGCCTAATTGAGTAATATTAGTCGTTTTAAGATCTAATCCTAATTCTTCTGTAATTACTTCACCGCCAGTTAATACTGCGATATCTTCTAACATTGCTTTACGACGGTCACCAAATCCTGGAGCTTTTACAGTTACAGCATTAAATGTACCACGTAATTTGTTAACGATGATTGTAGCTTGCGCTTCACCTTCAACATCTTCAGCAATGATTAATAATGGTTTACCTTGTTGAACAACTTGTTCAAGAACTGGTAAGATTT
Source organism: Gottfriedia solisilvae (assembly GCF_002128405.1). Taxonomy (GTDB): domain Bacteria; phylum Bacillota; class Bacilli; order Bacillales; family Bacillaceae_G; genus Gottfriedia; species Gottfriedia solisilvae. The sequence continues at coordinate 8,126 of NZ_NETJ01000013.1, read as the reverse complement.
CTTGGATATTTGTTACTTTTTTATCTGTAATTAAAATATATGGGTTTTCTAATTCAGCTACCATTTTATCTGAATTTGTAACCATGTAAGGTGAAGAGTATCCACGATCAAACTGCATACCTTCTACTACTTCTAATTCAGTTGTGAAACCTTTTGATTCTTCAAGTGTAATAACACCGTCGTTACCAACACGTTCCATTGCTTCAGCGATTAAGTCGCCTACTTCTGGATCAGCTGAAGAGATTGCTGCAACTTGTGCAATAGACTCTTTGCCTTCAATTGGTTTAGAGATAGCTTTTAACTCTTCAAGTGCAACAGCAACTGCTTTTTCGATACCTTTACGGATACCCATTGGGTTTGCACCCGCTGTTACGTTTTTTAGACCTTCACGAATCATAGCTTGTGCTAATACCGTTGCAGTTGTTGTACCGTCCCCAGCAATTTCATTTGTTTTGCTAGCAACCTCTGCTACTAATTTAGCGCCCATGTTTTCAAACGCATCTTCTAATTCGATTTCTTTAGCGATTGTTACACCATCATTTGTAATTAATGGAGAACCAAATTTCTTCTCAAGAACTACGTTACGTCCTTTTGGTCCTAATGTTACTTTTACAGCATCAGCTAAAGCATCTACACCACGTAGCATTGCGCGACGTGCTTCTTCACCAAATCTAATGTCCTTTGCCATTAAAATGACCTCCTTAAAATTTTAAAAATTATTTTATAAACTAAGTATTTTATTTAATTAACCTATAATTGCAAGAATATCGTTTTCGCGAAGTACAAGGTATTCTGTACCACCGTATTTAACTTCAGTACCAGAGTATTTAGAGAAGATGATGCGGTCACCTACAGATACTTCTAAAGCAACGCGCTCGCCGTTTTCAAGTACACGTCCAGTACCTACTGCAACAACTTTGCCCTCTTGTGGCTTTTCTTGTGCACTACCTGGTAATACGATACCGCTAGCAGTTTTTTCTTCAGACTCAACAAGCTCAATTACAACACGATCACCTAATGGTTTTAACATGTGTAATACCTCCTCAATAATCTAATCATTATTTTTTAGCACTCATTAATATTGAGTGCTAACACAATTATTAGTTTAAATAATATCATGAGATTTTGCAAGTCCGAAGCTAGCACTTTTCTTGTCGAAATTTATTAATTTTAATTAACGTATTTTAAAGAAGTTTAATAAAAATATGTAAATACCTTTTAAGAACCATCTTAAACGAGTACAATAATGTACATGTTGTTATAAACCTTTGGGTTATGAAAATATCAACACAAAGGAGTTATCGTTTTGAAAACAAGAGATTTATGGATTTTATTAACGTATGTTTTGATTCAGTATTCTGGATTTTATGGTGTTCGTTTTCTATTAAATAGCAGTTTATATGATGGGTTAGACAAAGAGGCTGCCAAAATCGAGGCAGTAGGTTTATGGGGATGCATTAGTTTTATTACAGGTCTTCTAATTATTTTAATTTTATTAAGAGGTCCAATCTCTATTGGAATAAAAAATCTTTCGTCTAGTTTTACGCTGACAATATTAAAATGGGCTTTAATCGGATATGCTGTCACAATGTTTACTCAAATTGTGTGTAATCTCATTTTAATTTTAGTTTTTGATTTAGATAAAGGGTCAGAAAACACGCAGAACATTATTCAAATCGCTAAGCTAAATCCTGCCTTTATCGTCATTCCAAGTTTAATTGCACCGATATTGGAAGAAATCGTATTCCGTCGTATTATTTTCAAAAAGCTATTTGAACGTTTTCCTTTTATTGTTTCTGCTGGAATCAGCTCAGTTATTTTTGCTTTCATGCACGGCGACTTGCCATTCTTTTTATCTTATTTTCTGATCGGATTTATATTTTGTTATCTATATAAACGGACAAATTCGATTTTAGTTCCAATTCTAACTCATATGTTTATGAACTCATTTGTCGTATTTCAACAAATTAAATTATTTCATTTCATCTATTAAAAAAAAACCCCCATGCAAATGGGGGTTTTTAATTTACTTATTGTTGTAAGAAGTATGCTAATGTTTGTAACTCAACAGCTAAATCAATATGATGTATTCGAATATGTTCCGGTACACTAATACGTGCAGGCGTAAAATTCAAAATACCTCTTATATTTTTATCTTTTAAACGGTCTGCAATCGACTGTGCGACTTGAGCAGGAACAGTTAGAATGACGATTTGAATATCATCGTTCATTATCTCTTCTAATTTATCAAGATTATAGACTGGAACTCCACCTATTTCTGTTCCAATCTTCATTGGGTCAATATCAAACGCCATTTCAATCTTTGTATTATTGTTTTTTATAAAATTATAATGTAAAAATGCGGTTCCTAAATTCCCCACACCGATTAACGCTACTTTCATTACTTCGTGTTGGTTAAGCGCTTTCGAAAAAAATGTTAATAAATAATTTACATTATAGCCATACCCTTTTTTTCCTAAGGCACCAAAATACGAAAAATCTCTTCTAATTGTAGCGGAATCTACTTTTACTGCTTCACTTAACTCTGCTGAAGAAACTCTTTGTTTACCTGATAAAGACAAATTCTTTATAAAACGGTAATATAAAGGTAGACGTTTAGCAGTAGCTTGTGGAATTTTAATTTGTTCCGACTCCATTTTACAATCCCCCACTTACTGTTACTGTAATTCTTTTTACTATATTGTGTAAATAGCCTTCATTTTAGTAATAAAGTACTTGTTCTACTGTAAAATATACACTATATTTATGAATTTTGACAGTAAACAGTTTAATAGATAAAAAATTTTGCAATGAGGTGAATATCTTGATCCTATTACAAGTTAATAATGTCTCCAAATATTTTGGTAGTGACATTATACTTTCAAATATTAAGTTAGAAGTTCAGACGAATGATCGAGTAGCAATTGTTGGTCGAAATGGTGCTGGTAAGTCTACTCTTTTAAAAATTATCGCTGGTGAAATATCTTATGATGGTGGAGAATTAATTAAACCAAAAGACGTCACGATTGGATATCTAGCCCAAAACTCTGGCTTACAAAGTGATCGCTCAATTTGGGAAGAATACTACTCTGTTTTTAGTCATCTGGTAGAAATGCAGGATAACATGAGAAAGCTAGAACATAAAATGACCCAAGAAGATGTTTATTCAAATCAAACCGTTTACGACAAAATTGTAAACGAATATGATCATCTTCAATTTACATTTAAAGAAAGTGGCGGATATCAGTTTGAAGCAGACATTCGTTCAATAATTAGTGGTCTTGGATTTTCAAATGAAGATTACAATACAAAAATATCATCATTAAGTGGTGGCCAGAAAACGAGACTGGCGTTAGGTAAGCTATTACTAACAAAGCCTGATTTATTAATTCTGGACGAGCCTACGAACCATTTAGACATTGATACACTTAGCTGGCTTGAACGTTATTTACAATCATACCCTGGCGCTGTATTAATCGTGTCACATGATCGCTATTTTCTTGATCAAGTTGTAAATATCGTTTATGAGATTTCAAACCACAAGCATCAAAGATATGTGGGGAATTATAGTAAGCATTTAGAACTTAAAGCTGCTCAATACGAACAAGACTTAAAACAGTTTGAGAAACAACAAGAACAAATCGCCAAGCTCGAAGATTTTGTTCAGAGAAATATCGCGCGTGCTTCTACTACTAAAAGAGCGCAAAGCCGTCGAAAACTACTAGATCGAATGGTCAGAGTAGATAAACCACAAGGAGATGAGTCTTCTGCCAACTTTTCTTTTACAATAGAAAAACAAAGTGGAAATGATGTACTTAACGTTAGAGACCTTTTCATTGGTTACGACCGTGTACCTACTATAGATCAATCAATGCACTTTGTTCTTAATCGTGGAGATAGTGTTGCCCTAGTAGGACCAAATGGAGTTGGAAAATCAACATTACTTAAAACGATTATTGGAGATTTAGAAAAATTACAAGGCAGTATAGATTTCGGAGCAAATGTATTTATTGGTTACTATGATCAAGAACAAGCTAAATTAACATCAAACAAAAGAGTTCTTGATGAGTTATGGGATGATTATCCGTTAAAGCCTGAACAAGAAATTAGAACAATCTTAGGTAACTTTTTATTCTCTGGAGATGATGTCACGAAAAATGTCTCATCTTTAAGTGGTGGAGAGAAAGCTAGATTGGCTCTTGCAAAGCTTATGATGAAAAAAGCAAACTTCTTAATTCTGGATGAGCCAACGAACCACTTAGATTTGGATAGTAAGGAAGTATTAGAAAATGCTCTTCTAGATTACCCAGGAACAATTTTATTTGTTTCCCATGATCGATACTTTATGAACAGATTATCCACAAAAACATTTGAACTTGCAAAAGAAGGTTTGACTCCTTATTTAGGCGATTATGATTATTATTTATTCAAGAAGAATGAAGCTTATGAAAAAGAACTGGCTGAAAAGGAAAACGCTGAAATTCAGATTCGTCAATCCAGTCATCAACCAGTTTCAGATTACCAACAGGATAAAGAGTTAAAGAAAAAGCTACGCCAAACACAACGTCGTATAGAAGAGATTGAAAGTAGTATTTCAAATATCGAGAAAGAAATTGAACAGATCGAACTTGAACTGTGTAAACCAGAAGTTTACGGAGATTTCCAACTCGTACAAGAACTAACCATTCAGAAAAATGATCATGAAACAAATTTAATGTCTCTTATGGAAGAATGGGAGAACTTACAAGAATAAACAAAAAACGGATACGCGAAAAGCGATCCGTTTTTATTTATCTACATGTTTATCCACAAATAATTTGGAATTTTTAAGCTTTTACACAGACTTATGCACATTATCCACAGTTATTATCTAAACTTATACACATTATTGTTCACATAATGTTATTAAGTTGTAAACAAACTAAAAAGACTTATCCACATATTTTGTTAAAAATGTGAATAAGTCTTTCTTACATGTTTTCTAAATCTAAACCTGGATTACCATTTAAAGACAAGCTAGATAGTTTTCCTTGTTTGAAACGAACATACGCAGCTGCACCAATCATAGCAGCATTATCAGTGCAAAGTGAAAGTGGTGGAATGACTAACTCTTTATCACTAAATATACTCATTTCTTTTTGTAATGAAGCACGTAAACCTTTGTTTGCAGCAACTCCACCTGCTAACAATACTTGCTTTACATCATATTCTTTCGCTGCTTGAATTGTTTTCGTAACAATTACTTCTACAACACTTTCTTGAAAGCTTGCAGCAACATCTTCTGGGGATATCTCCACTCCACGTTGTTCAGCATTGTGCATATAATTAATAACAGCTGATTTTAATCCACTAAAGCTAAAATCATAGCTACCTTCCTCTAACCAAGCTCTAGGAAAAGGGATATTTGCACTTCCTTCTTGCGCCAAACGATCAATATGTGGACCACCTGGATAAGGAAGCTTTAAAGTTCTAGCTACTTTGTCATAAGCTTCTCCAGCTGCATCATCTCTTGTTTCACCAATTACTTCAAATTCTCCGTCTTCTTTCATATAAACAAGCTCAGTATGCCCTCCAGAGACCACAAGTGCCAATAAAGGGAAATGCAATTCCTGTATAAGTCGATTAGCATAAATATGACCTGCAATATGATGTACGCCGATTAGAGGTAAATCATGTGCAAAAGCAATTGCTTTCGCAGCATTAACGCCAATAAGTAAAGCTCCAACTAAACCTGGACCTTCTGTTACCGCAATCGCTGATAAGTCTGTGTATTCAACATTTGCTTTTGACATAGCCTCTTCTATAACTAATGTAATTTGCTCAACATGTAATCTTGAAGCAACCTCGGGTACTACACCACCAAATCGCTTATGGATATCGATCTGAGTTGAGACAATATTACTTAATATTTCATTACCATTCTTAATAACAGCTGCTGATGTCTCATCACAGCTAGTTTCAATAGCAAGAATTAAACAATTATCTTTTATGATCATTTATATTCACCCACATTACTAAAGCATCCTCATAATTATCTGTATAATAACTTTTGCGAATTCCTCCATCTTGGAATCCAAGCTTACGATATAATCCCTTTGCAACATCATTTGAAACCCTTACTTCTAATGTTAATGTTTCCGCACCAAGTTCACGAGCAGTGTCTATTACTGCAAGAAGCAATTTTTCGCCAAGACCATTACCACGATACTCCGGCAATATGGCAATATTCGTAATATGTCCTTCATCGATAATTACCCATAATCCACAATATCCAATGATTTCTTGGTCAACCTCCGCTACAACATAATGAGCAAATTGATTTGTATGTAACTCATTATAAAACGCATCATAAGTCCATGGTGTTGCAAATGACTTTTTTTCTATTTCCATTATTTGATTTAAATCTTCTTCTCTCATTTGTCGAAAAGCAACTGATGAAATCATAACATCCTCCTACTTTTCTTGGTCTGCTAACCAATTTGCTTCAGCTTCAGATAATCTTAAATACTCAGGTGCAAATTCATGCACAGATTCTTCCTTTTCCTCAAGACTACAGTTAAATAATTCACTTGGTCTTTGGTTGTTTAAATTATTCGTAGCAAATATTGCTCGTTCGTTTAGTTGTTCAATAATGTAATCCTTATGGATCGCAACATCATTGCCAACGAAAAGAATTGGCTCATTCAGTGACTTTAATTTTTCCATCCAAACACTTCGATCTATATTACATTCGTTTAAAATACTTGAAGTTTCATTCCCTCTAAAATCATAAAGCCCTGTAAACAATAAATTTCTTCTCGCATCAAATATTGGACAAACTAGCCCCTCAAAGTAACGACCATTTGACGCCAATACCTTTAAACTAGATACACCTATAATAGGTATATTTAATGAAAAAGCTAGTGTTTTTGCTACAGTAACACCAATTCTTACACCAGTGTACGATCCAGGGCCTTTTGCAACAACAATCTTTGTTAATTCCTTAGGTTTAATGTTACATTCCTTCATTAAAGCATCAATTGCAGGCATTAAACGTACGGAATGATTTTTATTTATAAATGTAATAGTTTCACCAATAACTGATTCATCCTTTAAAAGACTAATACCCATTACATTTGTTGAAGTATCAATTGCTAAAACGGTCATCTTTTATTAACTCCTTGCAAACAAATTCATACCTTGCTCCTTTAGGGAATAAAGTAATCATTCTACCATTTTCTTTATGTGTAATAACAATTTTCAAGAATTCATTTGGTAAGTAATCTGAAATTAAATGTGCCCATTCTACTACACAAACACCTTCACCCATAAAATATTCATCAAAGCCTAAATCCTCGTTACTTCCTTCTAATCGATAAACATCCATATGGTATAGCGGAATTCTACCTTTATATTCTTTTATTATATTAAATGTAGGGCTGTTAACTGTTCTTTTTACGCCAAGTCCTTTTGCAAAGCCCTTCGTAAAAGTTGTTTTGCCAGCTCCCAAGTCACCCTCTAATAAAATTACATCTTTCTGTTGAACAATTTCACCAAGAAAATATGCAATTTGCTGCGTTTCTTCCTCGGTATTTGTATGTAAAACAATTTCCAATTACTTCACCACCAAAAAAATTCATACTCGTCTATTCTAACTTTGCCATATTATATCATTTCAAAACATTAAGGGATTGTCAAACAGTAATATTTCCTAATACTGAATAGTGTTACAAAATATATAACGAATCTTCATTTCCTATTGAAATGGTAATGCTATTTTATATATAAAAAAAAACGAAACAAATTGTTTCGTTTTAAAATTCATATGTATGGCGGTCCCGACCGGGATCGAACCGGCGATCTCCTGCGTGACAGGCAGGCATGTTAACCGCTACACCACGGGACCATTTGGTTGCGGGGACAGGATTTGAACCTGCGACCTTCGGGTTATGAGCCCGACGAGCTACCAGACTGCTCCACCCCGCGATAATTTGGATACTAACTAATTTAGATCCTTAAAAAAATAAAACCAGGCGACGTTCTACTCTCACAGGGGGAAACCCCCAACTACCATCGACGCTGAAGAGCTTAACTGCCGTGTTCGGTATGGGAACGGGTGTGACCTCTTCGCCTTAATCACCTGATTT
>NZ_NETJ01000012.1 GCF_002128405.1 Gottfriedia solisilvae | reverse complement strand
CTAGCTCCTCGAGGTCATAAGTCAAATACCAGTTAAAGTTAAAAAGCAACTTTCACCGGTCTTCGCCTTATGCTTGTCAGAGCTAAACAGTCGCCTCCACTTTTCTTAAAATACAAATTCATTTCATTGTAAATGATATGGATGTTAAGGTAAAATAACTAAATAGAATGAAATATATGGAGGTGTAACGAAATGAATGTTACAAAAGAAAAAGTTGTACCCCTCCTACCTTTAAGAGGAATTAGTGTATTTCCTGCGACAATTGCACATCTCGATGTAGGAAGAACAAAGTCAATAAAAGCCATACAGGAAGCTAATGATTTAGATCATTTAATTTTTGTGGTTACGCAAATAGATGCAGATACTGAAAATCCTAAGCTAGAAGAGTTGTATCAATTTGGTACATTAGCGAAGTTAACACAAAAGATTACTCTGCCAAATGGTACAGTTCGTATCACAGTTGAGGGTTTACACAGAGGAAAGATTAAATCAATTATTGATCAAAATGAGTTCCTTTCTGCAAAGGTAGAAGAATATCCAGATGCACTAGATGATTCCAAAGAGCTTCGAGCTTTAATGAGAACTCTGTTACAACATTTTAAGCAGTACAGTAAATTATCTAAACGTATTTTACCTGAAACAATCGCAACGATTGTTAAACAGGATCAGCCTGGTAAGTTAGCTGATGCGATGATTGATGCTATTCCTTTGAAGGAAGAAGAAAAGCAAAAAATATTAGCAACAGTTGATGTGACTGAAAGAATACATAGTATCTTGAATTTTCTTCAAGATGAAAAAGAATTACTTAAATTAGAAGAGAAAATTGGTCAACAAGTTAAGAAAAGTATCGATAAAACTCAAAAAGAGTATTTCTTAAGAGAGCAATTAAAAGTGATTCAACGTGAACTTGGTGATCGTGAAGGTAAAACAGAAGAAGTAGATAAATTCTTAACTAAAATAGAAGAAGCTGGGATGCCTGAATCAACAAAAGAGTTAGTTTTAAAAGAATTAGCTAGATATGAAAAACTTCCACCAAATGCAGCAGAAGCAGGCGTTGTTCGTACGTATTTAGATTGGATGGTCTCACTTCCATGGTCACTTGGAACAGAGGATACATTAGATATTCATCGTTCTGAAAAGATCCTAAATAATGAACATGAGGGACTTGAAAAAGTTAAGGAACGAATTTTAGAATATTTAGCTGTTCAACAGTTAACAAATTCATTACGCGGTCCCATTTTATGTTTGGCAGGACCTCCAGGCGTTGGTAAAACTTCCTTAGCTCGTTCAATTGCGAATGCATTATCACGAAAATTCGTTCGTGTATCTTTAGGTGGCGTTCGTGATGAATCAGAAATTAGAGGTCATAGAAGAACGTATATCGGAGCAATGCCAGGTCGCATTATTCAAGGGATAAAGAAAGCTGGCTCTAATAATCCTGTTTTCTTACTTGATGAGATTGATAAAATGTCTAGTGATTTTAGAGGGGATCCATCTTCGGCAATGCTAGAGGTTCTTGATCCTGAGCAAAACAATTCTTTCAGTGATCATTATATTGAAGAGCCTTTTGATCTTTCACAAGTGTTATTTGTAGCAACAGCTAACGATTTATCTACAATTCCGGGACCGTTACGTGATAGAATGGAAATTATAACTCTTTCTGGTTATACTGAGCTCGAAAAGATTAATATTGCGAAAAAGCATTTATTCCCAAAAAAATTAGCTGAACATGGATTAAATAAATCAACTGTTCAAATTCGTGAGAGTGCATTAAGTGCAATTATCCGTCATTATACACGTGAAGCAGGAGTACGATCATTAGAGCGAGTACTTGCGACATTATGCCGAAAAGCAGCAAAATTAATTGTTTCAAATGAGAAACAAAAAATAATTTTTACTGATAAAAATATTGAAGAGTTTTTAGGTAAGAAAACTTTTTCATACGGTCAAATGGAAAATGAAGACCAAATTGGTGTTGCAACTGGTTTAGCATATACTGCATTTGGTGGAGACACGCTTTCTATTGAAGTATCACTGTATCCTGGTAAGGGCAAGCTAACTTTAACTGGTAAGCTTGGGGATGTAATGAAGGAGTCTGCACAAGCTGCTTTTAGCTATATACGCTCAAAAGCAGAAGGACTTGGTATTGATCCTGATTTCTATGAGAAATTAGATATTCATATCCATGTTCCAGAAGGTGCTGTTCCAAAGGATGGTCCTTCAGCTGGTATTACGATGGCAACTGCATTAATTTCTGCACTAACAAATAAACCAATTCGTAAAGAGGTTGGAATGACTGGTGAAATCACATTACGTGGTCGAGTATTACCAATTGGTGGATTGAAGGAAAAAATGCTAAGTGCTCATCGTGCTGGATTAACAACAGTTATAATCCCAAAAGAAAATGAAAAAGATTTAGAGGATGTACCACCTTTGGTTAAAGAAGGATTAACTGTTATCCCTGTTTCCCATTTAGATGAGGTTTTAGTGCATGCTATAGTAGGAGTGAAAAAATGAAAGTAACATCAGCGGATATTGTGATTAGTGCAGTTCGCCCTAATCAGTATCCAGATACACAGCTTCCCGAAATCGCATTGGCAGGCCGATCGAATGTAGGGAAATCATCATTTATTAATAAAATGTTAAACCGTAAAGCGTTAGCCCGTACATCTTCAAAACCTGGAAAGACACAAACATTAAATTTTTTCTTAATTAACGAAAAATTATTTTATGTGGACGTTCCTGGTTATGGATATGCGAAAGTTTCTAAAACTGAGCGTGAAGCATGGGGGAAAATGATTGAAACATATATCACATCTCGTGACCAATTAAAAGCTGTTGTGCTTTTAGTGGATTTACGTCACTCACCAACAAAAGATGATGTAATGATGTATGATTTTCTAAAACATTATCAAATCCCTGTTATTATCGTTGCAACAAAAGCAGATAAAATTCCTAAAGGTAAATGGGATAAACATGCAAAAGTTGTTAGAGAAACAATGCAAATCGAAGAAGGCGATGAATTAGTTTTATTTTCTTCTGAGACTGGTATGGGAAAAGAAAAAGCTTGGTCTATTATTGATCGACTTTGTAAATAAAAAAGAAGCTAGTAGCATATATTTGCCTACTAGCTTCTTTTTTTTGTTCTGTTTAGAGATAAATAAGTTTTTAATTCTCTTTTTGAATCGTTTTAAGCATATTTTCTTCACAATAAATATATAATCGATCAGTTGATTGTAAAGGTAAGTTCTTGAACTTTGGAATATTTAGTTGTTCATTTACTGCTAATAAGGATGCGCCTTTTTTAAATAATTCTAAGTATGCATCTTCATATGTGATCCACTCTTTTAGCGGTGTAATTACATGAATATTACTACCATCAAATTTAGTGTTTAATAGATGTCTAAATATTGTTGAAGTACCAGGATGTAAAGTCGTTTTTGCTATTAATCTTGAAACAGATTCATAAGATAGTACGAAATCATCAACATTAACATGCTTAAAGTTAACAATATGACTTTCTTTTGAAATTTCAACTATTGTATGAATCGGTTTTTGATGTGTTTTAGATAATGATTCTACAGCTGATGCAATCAATAATGTTTTACCATCTTTTAACACACTATCTTCAATTAATGAATCTGCAAAAATACATACTCTTTTCGCGCCGAAAATATTTGCGTTTAACAAAGTATTTTCTATAGATGGGTCGCCTTGTATAAAATGAACTTGTGGATGGTCAAAAGGTGATGTATCTAAATTTTCGATTAAGACAACTTTTGCTGATGGAGAGGAATCAAATAACTCTTCAATAGCATCTTTTGTTTTTTTGGACCAACCGATATAAATATAATGATGATTTTCTTTATACATAATTTTTCCCTCCAACTTCAAACGATGGTACTTTGAAAAGGAATCGACAGTTTTTGAAACTAGCAAACCGATAATACCTACTCCGAATATAAATAAGAACATTCCTAAACATCTTCCTGCTATAGTCTTAGGAAAAAAATCCCCATAACCAACAGTTGTTAATGTTGTCATTGTCCACCATAAGCCATCAAATAAAGTAGGAAATGTCTCAGGTTCTAAAATATGTATAGTAATCGTCCCAAATGAGACAATGAGTATAGAGAGAATTAAAATTGATACATAATTAAATGAAACAAATTTTTTCCATAATGTAAGGAAGTATAGCAATGACAGACCTCCCATAAAAATAGTTAAATCCTTCTAAGTAACGATATGTTTATTTTTTTGAAAATAGAAGGTATAAACCAATCAAGGCAATTAAGACTGGCCAATATTGCTGGAAATATGAAACTTGTGACTGAAGTGAGCTAAGCATTGTTGTAAGCTTTTCATTAAAAAGGAAAAATAAAGACATAATAAATAATAGAATTCCTGGAAGAAGATCTCCTTTACCTCTTTGAGATTGAAATAGCATGCCAATGGATATGATGAGTGTTAATACAGACCAATGATTTGGCCATGAGTCAACATGTGAAATCGCATAAAAGTGAATGCCAAATCCAAGAACGATAAATCCAGGGAATACATAATGTGTTTCTTTACCTTTAAAAGCTTGGACTAAAAGTGCAACTCCTGTAATTAAGATTGGCGTCGTCCAGTATGTAAATATGTTTAGTGAAGGGACATGCCATTTCGAAATAAAGTAATACAAACCAAAGCCGATTAATAGGATTCCAATAAATAAACGATTTTTTTTCATAGCAACTCCTGTTTAACATTTTTTGTAATCACTTTTATTTAAAAATTATTGTATAATAGAATTTGTGTATAATTTGTGTATAATTCATAAAATGTTCAAGATTAATCATTCTACAAATTACAACATTTATGATAGCATATTGAGGTAGAACATAGTTATCATATTTTACCTAATTGATATAGATAAATCGTCATTCTTAAGATAAATAGGGGGGCTTAAAGGGAATGCACATTATTACAATCGGACTTAATTATAAAACTGCCCCGATTGAAGTACGTGAAAAAGTAGCGTTTGCACCTAGTGAACTAGCTGAAGCAATGTGTTCATTAAAAAATGAGAAAAGCATTTTAGAGAACATTATCGTGTCAACTTGTAATCGTACAGAAATTTATGCAGTCGTTGATCAAATTCACACTGGACAATATTACATGAAGAGATTTCTTTTACAAAAATTCGGTTTAAAAGATGAAGAATTGTCTCCATATTTAATCATTAAAACAGGTAATGAAGCGATTGAGCATTTGTTTACTGTTTCAAGTGGTTTAGATTCAATGGTAATCGGTGAAACACAAATTCTTGGACAAGTAAAAGATAGTTACTTACTTGCACAAGAAGATCATGTGATAGGCACGATTTTTAATCAATTATTTAAGCAAGCAATTACATTTGCAAAAAAAGTTCACTCTGAAACTGGAATCGGTGAAAATGCAGTATCAGTTAGCTATGCAGCAGTAGAACTTTCAAAGAAAATATTTAGTAATTTAAAAGGATGTAATGTTTTAATTGTTGGAGCAGGTAAAATGAGTAATCTTGCTTTGCAAAACCTTTATTCGCAGGGTGTTGGCAAAGTTACAGTTATTAATCGTACAACTGAAAATGCAGTTAAGCTTGCATCTCAATTTAATGGAGTAGGTAAAGGTCTAGAATCTTTAGAGGACTCTTTAAAAGAAGCGGACATTGTGATTAGCTCAACTGGTTCGAAAGAATATGTCATAACTGAAAAGATGGTTCAACGTATTGAAAAAGCCCGTAAAGGTAAACCATTATTTTTAGTAGATATTGCGGTACCACGAGATATTGAACCTTCTATTCATAATATAAGCAGTGCATTTTTATATGATATCGATGATTTGCAAGGAATTGTAGCCGAGAATTTAGCTGAACGTGAAAGAGAAGCAGTAAAAATTAAACAATCAATTACAGAGGAAATTGATAATTTCCAATCATGGTTATCTTTATTAGGCGTTGTACCAGTTATTTCTGCTTTACGTGAAAAAGCTTTAGACATTCAATCAGATACGATGACGAGTTTAGAGCGTAAACTTCCACACTTATCTGAAAGAGATTTAAAAGTCATTCAAAAGCATACGAAGAGTATTGTAAACCAGTTGTTACGTGATCCGATTATGAAAGCGAAAGAGATGGGCTCTTCTAAACAATCCGAAGCACAAATTGCTTTATTTAAAGAAATCTTTAATTTAGATGAATTATTGAATGAATCGAATGAAGAAAAACACATGCAAACTGCAAAAGAAAAAGATACTTTACGTGTAAAACAAGAACTGGGATATTTGTAGGAGTGTATAGTGGAGCTATTGGAAAGTAGTTTTGTATACCACTTGATCATCCTATTGTTTGCATGGAGTATTGTTTTTTCGTTTATCGATTTTATTGATACAAATAGACTGGCCAGTAGAGTTGCCTTTTATTTGTTAGCAATTGTTTGGGGATTTTCTACAGTATTAATGATTTACTCAGTCAGCCAATATAGTTTATTTTCCTTCATTACTTCTAGAGAAGGTTTATATGTATATGTTTGGATCATCATTTCTTTATCAATGATTATTAACTGGCTTGTTAAGCTTGATTATTTAGTATTCTTTACGAATGTTGTTTCATTTTTAGTATTTTCATTGTCCATTTTAATTCCGAAAGCTGGAAAAACAGCTACACTTGTTGATCAGTTAAAATCGGAGTTACTATATGTTCATATTGGACTTGCTTTTTTAGCGTATGGTGCATTTACGCTATCGTTTATTTTCTCAGTGATGTACATCTTCCAATACTTTTTATTAAAAAAGAAAAAGTGGTCTAATCACTTAAAGAAATTAGGCAGTTTAGGTAAGTTGGAAAAAATGGTTAATACATTTAATCTATTTGGTGTCCCCCTAATGTTTACTTCCTTGTTTCTAGGTGTGATTTGGGCCAGTCTTAGATTACACTCATTTGTCTGGTATGACATGAAGGTACTTGGATCGTTTTTTGTATTAATCATGTTTAGTACATTTATTTATTTAAAAGTAAGCAACCGTTTATATGGTAAATCCCTTTGCCTATTTAACATATGTTGCTTTTTAGTATTGTTCGGAAATTATGTTGTTTCAAATCTATATTCATCGTTTCATTTATGGAGTACGTAAGGAGCTGTAAACTATGCGTAAAATAGTTGTTGGTACAAGGAGAAGTAAGTTAGCTTTAACACAAACAAAATGGTTTGTAGAAAAACTAAAAGAAGTAGCACCAGATTATAAATTTGAGCTGAAAGAGATTGTCACAAAAGGTGATGTGATTCTTGATGTTACACTTTCTAAGGTTGGTGGAAAAGGTTTATTTGTAAAAGAAATAGAGCACGCAATGCTAACGAATGAAATCGATTTGGCTGTACATAGTATGAAGGATATGCCAGCTATTTTACCTGAAGGGTTAATGATTGGTTGTACACCAAAACGTGTCGATCCAAGGGATGCACTTCTATCAAATAGTGGAAAAGGCTTGATGGATCTTGCACCTGGTTCAATTGTTGGCACTAGTAGTTTAAGAAGAAGTGCACAAATTAAAGCTGTAAGACCTGATTTAGAAATCAAATGGATTCGTGGAAACATTGATACACGTATTCAAAAATTAAGAGATAATGAATATGATGCTATTATTTTAGCGGCTGCTGGTCTAACTAGAATGGGTTGGGCTGAAGAAAGTATTAATGAATATATTGATGAAACAATTTGTGTTCCAGCAGTTGGACAAGGATCACTAGCAATTGAATGTCGTGAAAATGATAGTGAAATACGTGAACTATTAAATAGATTAAATGATGAACTAACATATACAACTGTTGAAGCTGAGCGTGCATTCCTTCATAAAATGGAAGGTGGCTGCCAGGTTCCAATAGCAGGATTTGCGACAATGAATGAACAGAATGAAATTTCATTAACTGCATTAGTTGCAAAACCCGACGGAACTACAATTTTAAAAGAAACTGTCGTCGGAACAAACCCAATAGAAATTGGGGAAGAGGCTGCAAATCTATTAATTAAACGTGGTGCAAAAGAGATTATTGATTCTGTAAAAGAGGCAGCGGATGAATAATTCCTTAAATGGAATGAACATCTTGGTAACTAGGGCAGAACATCAAGCAGCTGAATTAAATCAATTAATTCAGCAGTTTGGTGGTTGTCCAATCAATTTACCTCTTCAAAAAGTTGTACAGATTTCAGTTCTACCCAAAAAGCTTTGTAAATTAGTAGAAGAAACAGATTGGCTTTTGTTTACTAGTGTTAACGCTGTCATTTACTTTGTGCAAAATAGTACAAAAGAATTGATAGAGTTAGTAAATAAGAAAAAAATTGGCGCTGTAGGAGAAAAAACTAAAAAAACCCTAGAAGAGCATGGCATTCAAGTTACTTTTATGCCAAGTCAATTTACTGGAAAAACATTAGCAACTGAGTTAAGTTCAATTGTAGGGGATAAATCAAAATTTTTATTTATCCGTGGGTCACTTGCTAGTGAAACTGTTCCAAACATACTAGGAAAGAATGGACATCAAGTTACTTTATTAACTGTATATGAAACGATTCCAAATACAAATGTGAAAGATGATCTTATTACGTTACTTTTACAGAAAAAGGTAGATGTCATTACATTTTTAAACCCGTTTAGTGTAAAACAATTTTGTTATTTAATAGACGAAACGATTGACTTGAAAGAACTAGAGCACGTTAGTATTGCATGTATTGGTGATGTTACTGCATTAGAAGCTAGTCAAAGTGGGTTAAAACATATTTTAGTTCCTAGTAAATTTACGATTGACTCATTAATCCAAAAAATAGCAGAAGACGTTTCGAGATAACGTTATTCTTTGTAAAGAAGGAGAAAAATAATGAATTATTCAATTCCATTTGATCGCCATCGTCGTTTACGAAAAACACCAGCATTACGTTCAATGGTGAGAGAGACACATTTACATAAAGAAGACTTTATTTATCCACTGTTTGTCGTTGAAGGCAAAGGAATTAAAAATCCTATTAATTCAATGCCAGGTGTATTCCAATTTTCATTAGATGAATTAAAGAAGGAAATGGACGAAATCGCATCTTTAGGTATTCGTTCTGTCATTTTCTTTGGTATTCCTGATGTGAAGGATGCGGTAGGTTCTGAAGCTTACTGTGCTACTGGTATTGTACAAAAAGCTATTACACAAACTAAAGAACAATATCCCGAAATGGTTGTAATTGCTGATACTTGTTTATGTGAATATACAGATCATGGACACTGTGGCGTATTAGAGGACGGATATGTTAACAATGACGAGTCTTTAATACTTTTAGCAAAAACGGCTGTAAGCCAAGCAAAAGCTGGCGCAGATATTATTGCTCCTTCAAATATGATGGATGGATTCGTTGCGACAATCCGACATGCTTTAGATGAGGCAGGATTTGAAAATACTCCAATTATGTCTTATGCAGTTAAATATGCATCTGCATTTTATGGGCCATTCCGTGAAGCAGCTCAAAGTGCACCAGGTCAAGGAGATCGCAAAGCATACCAAATGGATCCGGCTAATCGTTTAGAAGCGTTCCGTGAAGCAGAATCTGATACAGTTGAAGGCGCAGACTTTTTAATTATTAAACCTGCTCTGTCTTATTTAGATATCATTCGTGATATTCGTAATAATTATCACCAACCAATTGTTGCTTATAATGTAAGTGGGGAATATGCAATGGTGAAAGCAGCTGCTTTAAATGGTTGGGTCGAAGAAGAAAAGATTGTAATGGAAAAACTAATCAGTATGAAACGTGCAGGTGCAGATATGATTATGACATACCATGCAAAAGATGCTTGCAGATGGATGTCTGAAGGGAAGTAATCGAAAATGAGATCTTATAACAAATCTATTGAAGCTTTTGAAGAAGCAAAACAAGTTCTTCCAGGTGGCGTAAACAGTCCAGTACGTGCATTTAAAAGTGTAAATATGGCTCCAATTTTCATGAGCCACGGAAAAGGCTCTAAGATTTATGATATTGATGGAAATGAATATATTGACTATGTACTGTCATGGGGACCATTAATTTTGGGTCATTCTAATGAGCGAGTAGTTGAAGGATTAAAACGTACAGCTGAAACAGGTACTAGCTTTGGTGCACCAACTTTAAAAGAAACAGAACTTGCAAAGCTTGTTATTGATCGCGTACCTTCAATTGAGGTTGTTCGAATGGTAAACTCAGGTACTGAAGCGACAATGAGTGCATTACGTTTAGCACGTGGATTCACTGGCCGTAATAAAATTTTAAAGTTTGAAGGATGCTATCACGGGCATGGTGATTCATTATTAATTAAAGCTGGTTCAGGTGTTGCTACACTTGGATTACCAGATAGTCCTGGAGTTCCAGCTGGTGTGGCAGCAAATACAATTACTGTACCTTACAATGATCTTGAAAGTGTTCGTTATGCATTTGAACAATTTGGAGATGATTTAGCAGCAATTATTGTAGAACCTGTAGCAGGAAATATGGGAGTAGTACCACCAGTTGAAGGCTTTTTAGAAGGTCTACGTGAAATTACTACGCAATATGGTACATTATTAATTTTTGATGAAGTTATGACTGGTTTCCGTGTAGGATACAACTGTGCACAAGGTCACTTTGGTGTTACACCTGATATTACTTGCTTAGGTAAAGTAATTGGTGGTGGATTACCTGTTGGTGCATATGGTGGTAAAGCTGAAATTATGAATCAAATTGCGCCAAGTGGCCCAATTTATCAAGCAGGTACACTTTCAGGAAACCCACTAGCAATGACAGCAGGTTTTGAAACATTAAGTCAATTGACTGAAGAAGATTATCATGAATTTAATCGTAAAGCAGACTTATTAGAAGCTGGTTACAAAGCTGCGGCTGAAAAATACAATATTCCACATTGTATCAACCGTGCAGGTTCAATGGTTGGATTCTTCTTTACGAATGAAAAAGTTGAAAATTATGAAGCTGCAAAAACATCTAATTTAGAAATGTTTGCAAAATATTATCAACTAATGGCTGAACAAGGTGTGTTCTTACCACCTTCACAATTTGAAGGATTATTCTTATCTACTTCACATACTGATGAGGATATTCAAAAAACAATTGCAGCTGCAGAATATGCATTTTCTCAATTAAATAATTAATAGAAATAGATCCCATACAATGTAAATGTATGGGATTTTTTCATGGGATTTTGCAGCACTACACTTTCAATGAACAAAGATCATCTATGTGAAAATTAGTTACAATTAAATTTAAGAATTAATTTGATAAGAAAAGTTTTGCTTTGAATCATTTAAATACTGTGTGATAGGAACATAAAGTTTCATTTTTTGTACAAAATATGAATCTTTTTTTCATAATTTTTTCTTTCCTCTCATAAAGATGTATTGTCATAGACCAAAATGGACGATGAGAGGAGGACATTAACGTGTCTTCAGAAAATCAAACAAATATTCGTTTTTCATTGAAAGAAACTGTCTGGTTCCAAAAAGGACAGGAAGTTAAAGAGGTAAGGTCACTCTCGCTAAATCCAGACATTACTATACAGCAATTCGATGAATATGTTCAAGTGAAGGGTGTCTTAACCTTAGAAGGTAATTATACGCCTGATCAGGTGACGCAAGGTGATTACTTCTCATTAAGAGAATTAGCACCTTCAAGACTAGTAGAGGACGTAAGATCGCTAGACGATGGAAGCTGTGAATTACGCCATCAATTTCCGGTAGATATTTCAATTCCATTAACGCGAATTACTGATTTAGAAAATCTTTGCGTTTCAGTTGAGACATTTGATTATCAATTAACAGAAAGAGGCTGCATACAAATTGCTGCTGATTTATGTATTTCTGGACTTCATGATAACCGTGCTGTTGAGTATTATCAGGAGCAGAGAGAACAAAATCAGTATAATCATTATAATTATAGTAATGACTATCGTAGTAGTAATGAGGCTGAAGCAGAAGAACAGCAAGAAGATAGAGAGTTTGAAGAACAATTCCAATTTTTTAACCAACAACCTGTTTCAACTGAAGTAAATGATAAAGAAGATTTATATGGTAGTGATTGGATCCAGTCGTTGGAAAATGACAATCAACAGGAAGAAGATCCAACATTTCCAAGACAACCAACATATCTTGAGGTTTTCCAAACACAGTCTACCGAGACAGTAGAAAACCAAGATGATCAAGAGGCTTATCAAGCAGATCAACAAGAGGAAAACATTACGTTTGAAACACAGGCGGTTGAAAACGTAGAGGAACAATATGAGGAACAATATGAGGAGCAATATGAGGAAGTATATAGAGAAGCTGAAGTGAACTATGAGAATGAAGATGTATATGGTGAATTAGAAGAAAGCTATGAAAATGAAGAAGTCAATCTTGCTAGCCAGGAAAGCAATGTAGATCAAGTAGTATTTCAAGAAACAAGAGAACACGATGTATACGAAACTAAACAAAATGAAGCTACTAGTGAATTTACTCTTCAACCTAGCTTTCTGAACAATGAAGTGAATCCAAGACAAAGCTTTTTAAATAATGAATTTACAACTCAGCAACAAAGCTTTTTAAATAATGAAGCAGTTCAGAAACCAAGTTTTCTAAATAATGATTTTGCTGCACAACAAAACAGTTCGTATAATGCATACAATACGCAGCAACAAAATCCTTTTAATGTACAAAATGATATTCAAAGCTATGAAGAACAGTATAGACGTGCAGTTGAGCAAAGCTACCAGCCTTTTGCAAATAATCAATATCAACAAGCGCCTTTTACTTATAACCAGCAACCACAATATCAAAATCCATATACGCAGGTTAATCCTGCAAATCTGAATGCAAATGATGTACGTCAAACTCCACCATACTATGCAGAATATTATCAAGCCCAAGTAGCAGGTGAAGCTTTAAATGAAGTCTCAGGAGATGATCCTAACGAGGTTTCAAATGCACAAGAAGAAGCTAAAGAGGCTAGAAGTGTGAAATCTGACAATCTGCTCTCAAGTTTATTCACGGGTGAGGGTAAAGAAGAGTCATATACAAAAATGAAGCTATATTTAGCACAAAATGGTGACACGATTGAAACGGTAGCTAAAAAATATAATTTGCAAACTCAACAGCTAAATAGAGTGAACAATTTAAATGATGAATTTTTATCAGAGGGTCAAATTATATACATTCCTGTTACAGCTATAAAACAATAATAATATAGAATGAGCTTTGTATTAGTTTAGATACTTGTCTACTAATACAAGGCTTTTACTCATTTAGAAAGTGAGAGTGACGCACATTGTATACTAAGCCTAAAGATGAAATAAGCGTCATTTTAGCACAATATCATATAATACCAAATTACTTTGAAACTGTTGGAAAAGTAGTGAAAGTTTATACAAACCAAGGGGTATTTGCTTTAAAAGAAGCGAATCCGAGTAGAATCTATCGTAATAATTTAGTTGAAAATGTTCGTTCCTTACAAGATCGAGGTTTTCGCAATGTCGTTCCAATTTATCATACACAAAATGGCGACTATGTTGTTGAATATAACACAAAGCATTACTATCTAATGCCATGGATTGAAAACGTAGATTCAAGATCTGATGAAAATTTACACTTTCAAAGGATGTTTACATCATTAGGGAAGATGCATAACCGGACACAAAAAGAAAAGAAAGTTGATAAAGACCAATTGCAAAATCATTACGATACATTAACTAAGAGATGGAGTAAAGAAAAAGAAGTTTTAGAAAATTTTATTGAAGCAGCTGAAGGTAATTGGTATATGTCACCATATGAATTAAGTTATTGTACTTATTTTCATAAAATATTAAGTGCTCATCAATTTGCTAGTGATCAATTAGGAGAATGGTATAAAAAAATGAAGGAAACAGAAAATACAAGAATTGTGATGAATCATGGTAGTCTTTCGATTTCTCATTTCTTAGTAAATGAGAGAGGCGAGGGAGTATTTATTAACTTAGAAAATGCTCAAGAAACAACGCCAATCCAAGATTTATCAAATTACTATAAGAATTCATTTAAAACCTATCCGATTCAACAGCCAGATCGAAATAATTGGTTGAAAATGTATGAAAAGAACTTTTCATTGAGGGAAGAAGAAAAACTATTATTTATGAGTTATATGGCGTATCCAGTTCAAACTGCAACAAAAATAATGTCCTATACAAAACGGACTGGAAATTTAAATGAAAAAGATCGAGTAAAAGAGTTATTACATTCTTATTGGCATATGAATAATATTGAATTTTTTATATCAAAAATCCAGGAGGATATTGAGGCAGCAAAAATGATAGTAGATTGAGTGCATCTAGTTACAAGACATGATGAATATTTTATCGTACCACTAGAATCTAAAAAAACTAAGCTGGTTGTCCAATTCAGACTACCAGCTTAGTTTCTATCATTCATTCTAATGACATTTTATAAATTGCTTTTTATTTACAGTATCTTTTAATTGCATTCATCAGACTGCTACGTACAAATTGTTTATCCGTAATTTGGTCTTTCGAGAATGAAATTCTTACATTTATTTCATCTGTCCCTAATGAATCAGAAAATAAACCTGTTAATCCTTTTGTTTTACGATCCACTTGAAGAACGATGTCTACAGTTTTATCGAAGCTTAAGTAATTAACTTCTAATTCGTCTAATTTACCTCTAAATTCACCATTCATAGGATAAAATTCAAATTCCTGAATAATTTTACCAAACTTTTTCTTGTTTTCACTTTCTCTTAAGACAAACCCTTCTTCTTGAAGTGCTTGGATAACAGTTTTTAATCCAATTGAAGGAATAACTTGAATGCCATCCGCATCATATTGATCAACTGCTTTATCTATTTCTAAATGAGTTTTAATCCATATATGAGATTTGTGTAGTGAGACTGGTGTATTCTCTGAAAGAGTAAAGAAGAAAGGAATGACAACTTCTTCGCTCGCATTGATTACTCGATCAACAGACACGATTACTTTTTGTAATGTACCATTTTGATGGTAAGTTTTATCATTAGACTCAACTTCATAATCAGTCATTACATGTAAGAAAACAGATTCAAGTTCTTGTTTCACTTTTCCGCCTTTTATATGTAATTCACCTTTTACACGTTCACCTGCTTGGTATTCAGTTTTTTCAAGCTTTGTATCAATTCTCGTTCCTCCAATTCCAAGAACACGAGCTAATGTATTTTTAAATAAACCCATGGTAATCCCCCTCAAACATTATATCTAGATATTATACAATTATCGCATATTTAAATAAGTACTAGTATATGTGAATGTTAAAAATTCATTACAATTCCTTTTCTTATTTAATTTATCGATTAAAAATGTTGGTACAATATTGACACAATAAGAATATTCTAGAAAGAAAATAGAAATACTGTTGACTAAAGTTACGAAAATTTTGTAGACTATAAAATATATTCATATTGAAATGCGTTGATAGGGAAGAGTACAACAAACTAGTTCTTCAGAGAGGAAACCATTTGGTGGGAGGTTTCTAGAAAAAAGAGTTGGAATGTCGCCCTTGAGCAGTGACTTTGAAAGCTTTATGCGACTAGAAGTTTCCGGATGATCCGTTATCTTTTTAAGTGTGTCAGAAATGTTTTAAATTTTTTCTGTTTTTCTGACAAAAAAAGGTGGTACCGCGAATCAAACTCCATTCGTCCTTTTCAAGGATGAATGGAGTTTTTTTATTTTTCAAATATCAAAGAGGAGATGTAATCATGGAAACAAAACAACAATCATTACCAACAAAATATGATCCAAGTTTAGTTGAAAAAGATCGTTACCAATTTTGGTTAGATGGAAAGTTTTTCGAAGCACAAGTAGAATCGGAGAAACCAAAATATACAATTGTAATTCCACCACCTAACGTAACTGGAAAATTACATTTAGGTCATGCTTGGGATACTACATTACAAGATATTTTAACTCGTACAAAACGTATGCAAGGTTATGATGTATTGTACTTACCAGGAATGGATCACGCTGGAATCGCTACTCAAGCTAAGGTAGAAGGTAAACTACGTGAAGAAGGTTTAACAAGATACGATTTAGGACGTGAAAAGTTCTTAGAAAAAGCTTGGGAATGGAAAGAAGAATATGCTTCTCACATTCGTTCTCAATGGGAGAAAATTGGTCTTGGGTTAGACTATACACGTGAACGTTTTACGCTAGATGAAGGTCTTTCTGATGCTGTAAAAGAAGTATTCGTAAAGCTTTATAAAAAGGGTTTAATTTATCGCGGAGAATATATCATTAACTGGGATCCTGCGACAAAAACAGCTTTATCTGATATCGAAGTAATTTACAAGGATGTTCAAGGTGCATTCTATCATATGCAATATCCTTTAACTGATGGATCTGGAAAGATTCAAATTGCAACAACACGTCCAGAAACAATGTTAGGTGATACTGCAATTGCAGTCCATCCAGAAGACGAAAGATATCAAGCAATGATTGGAAAGACTGTAATGCTTCCAATCGTTAACCGCGAGATTCCAATTATCGCAGACGATTATGTTGATATGGAATTTGGTACAGGAGTAGTAAAAATTACACCTGCTCATGATCCAAATGATTTTGAAGTAGGTAACCGTCATGATTTACCACGAATTCTAGTTATGAATGAAGATGGTACAATGAACGAAAAAGCTGGTAAATACAATGGCATGGATCGCTTTGAATGTCGTAAACAAATCGTTAAAGACTTACAGGAGATTGGCGTTCTTGTAGAAATCGAAGAGCATATGCATTCTGTAGGACATAGCGAACGAAGTGGAGCGGTAGTTGAGCCATATTTATCTACTCAATGGTTTGTTAAAATGCAACCTTTAGCTGATGCTGCTGTTGCATTACAAAACTCTGATGATAGTGTTAAATTTGTTCCGGATCGTTTTGAAAAAACGTATCTTCGTTGGATGGAAAACATTCGTGACTGGTGTATTTCTCGTCAATTATGGTGGGGACATCGTATTCCAGCTTGGTATCATAAAGAAACAGGCGAAATCTATGTAAATCAGGAGCCACCAGCTGATCTTGAAAATTGGAATCAAGATAATGATGTATTAGACACTTGGTTTAGCTCAGCATTATGGCCATTTTCAACATTAGGTTGGCCAAATGAAGAAAGTAAAGATTTCCAAGCATACTTCCCTACAAACGTATTAGTAACTGGTTATGATATTATTTTCTTCTGGGTATCTCGTATGATTT
The DNA here is from genome assembly GCF_002128405.1 of Gottfriedia solisilvae. Lineage (GTDB taxonomy): Bacteria > Bacillota > Bacilli > Bacillales > Bacillaceae_G > Gottfriedia > Gottfriedia solisilvae. Next base: position 25,418 of record NZ_NETJ01000012.1, on the reverse strand, counting down.
TCCAAGGGATCGAGTTTACAGGTAAGCGCCCATTCAATGATGTACTAATCCACGGTTTAGTAAGAGACGAACAAGGTCGCAAAATGAGTAAATCACTTGGTAACGGTGTTGACCCAATGGATGTTATTGAGAAATATGGAGCGGATTCACTACGCTACTTCTTAACAACAGGTAGTGCACCAGGTCAAGATTTACGTTTCAGTATTGAAAAAGTTGAAGCTACTTGGAACTTTGTAAATAAAATTTGGAATGCTTCTCGATTTGCTTTAATGAATATGGAAGGATTCACATATGATCAAATTGATTTAACAAAGGAAAAATCTGTTGCTGATGAATGGATTCTAACTCGATTAAACGAAACAATCGAAAGTGTAACTTCATTAATTGATCGTTACGAATTTGGTGAAGTTGGCCGTGTACTTTACAATTTCATCTGGGATGATGTTTGTGATTGGTATATTGAAATGGCTAAAATTCCTTTATACGGTGAAAATGAAGATGCAAAAAATATGACTCGTTCTGTTTTAGCATATGTTTTAGAAAGTACAATGAAGCTTTTACATCCGTTTATGCCATTTGTAACTGAAGAAATTTGGCAGTCACTTCCTCATAAGGGTGAGTCAATTACAGTTTCAGCTTGGCCAACTGTAAATGCTGATTTAACAAATAAAAAAGCATCTGAAACGATGAAAATGTTGGTTGAATTAATTCGCTCAGTTCGTAATATTCGTGCAGAAGTAAATACGCCTATGAGCAAAAAGGTACAACTGATGATCGCTGCGAAAGATGAAGCAATTGCGGTATCTTTAGAAGAAAATCGTTCTTATATCGAACGTTTCTGTAATCCTGAAGAATTAACAATTTCTACGAACCTAACTGCACCAGAAAAATGTATGTCTGCAGTAATAAGTGGAGCAGAAATTTATTTACCGCTTGAAGGATTAATTAATTTAGATGAAGAGAAAAAACGATTAGAAAAAGAATTAGAAAAATGGACGAGTGAAGTTGAACGCGTTCAAAAGAAACTAAGTAATCAAGGATTTGTAGCGAAAGCGCCTGAATCAGTAATTGAGGAAGAACGTCGCAAAGAAAAAGATTATTTAGAAAAACAAGCTGCAGTTACATTACGTATTGCTGAATTAAGTAAATAATATATTGAAAAGTAACAAAACGACGAATTGAGAGCTATCTTATTCGTCGTTTTTTACGAAAAGGGTGATTGAAAATGGTAAGTACTTATAATGATGCATTAAATTGGATGTTAAATCGAACAAAATTTGGAATCGTACCGGGTTTACAGAGAATGGAAGAGATGTTACTTCGATTGGATCAGCCACATCATCATATAAAAGCAATTCATATTGCAGGAACAAATGGTAAAGGATCAACAATATCTTACATTCAAAGCATTCTATTAGAGGCTGGCTATAAGGTCGGAGCTTTTACTTCCCCTTATATCATTGATTATCGAGAACAAATTATGTTCTGTGGTGAAATGATTGGAAAAGAAGACTTTATTATGTTAGTAAATAAAATGAAACCAATCGTAGAAGAAGTAGAGATACTTCCATGTGGGGCACCAACGGAATTTGAAATTCTGACCACAATGGCATTTTACTATTTTGGCCAAGTCAAAGAACACGACATGTTTCTTGTAGAAGTAGGTTTAGGCGGATTAGAGGATTGTACGAATGTAATAACACCACTAATTAGTATCATTACGAGCATTGGACATGACCATCATCAAATTCTCGGCAATTCAATAGAGGAGATTACTGTACAAAAAGCTGGAATTATTAAAAAAGGTATTCCTACGATTACGGCGGAATTAAAAGAAGAAGCACTTAACATTATTCAAAAAATGGCGATAAAGAATGAGTCAACACTCTTTGAATTTGATAAACAGTTTAAAGCAATCGATATGAATGGTCTGGATCATGAGTGTTTTAACTTTGTTAGTCAACAAAACAAATTTGAACAAATAGAAATTTCAATGATAGGTCAACATCAAATTAGGAATGCGTCATGCGCAATAATGGCAATAGAATTACTAACTGATACATATGGTTTTCAAGTAACTGAAAAAGCATTAAAGTCAGGTTTGAAAAAAGCTTATAGAGAAGGTCGACTAGAAAAAATTTCTACAGAACCGATGATATTAATTGATGGTGCCCATAATATAGAAGGAATACAAAGTCTTGTTCAATCGATCAAATCTCATTTCAATCAACATGACATTACAATTGTTTTTTCTGCATTAAAAGATAAAGATGTGATTGAAATGGTAGAATTACTACAGAATATAACTAAGAATATCACCATGACAACTTTTGATTTTCCTAGAGCAATGTCACATGAAGAATTAATTCATACTTCAGAAACACTAAATGTAGACTATGAAATAAATTTCAAAGAAGCAATAGAGAAAAATGTTAAAAAAATTCAAAAAAATGGGATTATATTACTAACTGGTTCTTTATATTTTATCTCAGATGTGAGAAAATATTTAGTAAATAAACACAATTAGAAAAATTCGTAAGGGAGGGAAAACTAATCATGATTAGTAAGCATAATAATAGACTAATTTGGATTTCTTGGGCAGTCCTAATGCCAATCATTTTTTATTATGCTCACGTGGTTAGTCCTCTTGGTCAAATAGAAAAAGCGAGCTTTTTTATCATCTTCTGCTTATTTTTAGTAGTTGCAAATATGCCAATTCAAATAAATGATGCTACTTTTTCATTTATATTAGGTATTTCTATATTAGTTTTTTTAAAGTATGGTCTCTTTGCAGAATTACTAATAACCCAAATGGGATATGCATTTCTATATATAAGATTAAGTCTTACGAGGAAAACATTATATCGGATGCCTCTTAATTCTTTAATGTTTGCTATATGTTCCGTTGGAAGTGCGATATTTTACAAACTATTTGGTGGAACAATCGGATTTAGTGGAACAAGCGAAATGATTAATAATTTAGTTCCATTATTGATTTACACATTAGTATCTTTTTGGATCAATCAAATCATTTTATATGTAATCACTATAAAATTATTTAAAAAAGATGCGAAAATGTTTAATCGTGAGTTTAGATGGGATCTTTTCATCAGCTTACTAATGTACCCTATTGGTATCAGCTTATATTTAATGTTAGAAACAAAAGGTTATTTAACATTATTTTATATCGCAATTTATTATATTATTTTAATGGTCATACTTAATTCTTTATCATCAGCGTTAAATATGAATAAATATTTAAAACAAACGATGAATATAAGCCAAAAAATGACGCAAAGAATGGAAGAAGATAATGTTATAGATGAGTTTTTCGATCAATTAACAAATCTAATTCCAGTAACTTTTGGAACCTTATATTTAATGAATGATGATCAATTAAAATTAAAACGTTTTTTTCAAAATAATGCTGAAGAAAAAGATTATAATAAACCCATCATCAATAATTCGTTTCAAGGGTCTATTACTGAAAAAGTGTTCTCAGAGAAAAAAGAATTTATATTTAACCGAAGATCACAATGGTTCACAAATGACCATAAGAAATATATAAATGCAGAAAGTTTACTTTCAATACCCATTATTAAAAATAAGCAAGTGATAGGTGTGCTAACGCTTGCTTCTGAACAGAAAAATGCTTACAAACGATATCAAGTTGTTATGGTCGAAATCCTAGCATTATACCTTGCAATTGCAATTGAAAATGCTCGTTTTTATTTAGAAACAAAAATGAAAAGTGAAACAGATTCTTTGACTGGATTATATAATTTTCAATATCTAGAAGCATTGATCAAAAGTGAATTTGTTCGTTTAAAGACTTTTGAAATCAAATCTATATCTTTGTTATTAATGGATTTAGATCATTTTAAAAGAGTAAATGATCTTTATGGTCATCAAGCTGGAAATGAAGTTTTATATGAGGTTGCACAAAGAATTAAAAGTATAGTCCAAAAAAAAGGAATTGTTGCTCGTTTTGGTGGCGAAGAATTTTCTGTACTACTTGTTAATTATGATGAGAACGAAACATTCTTAATCGCTGAAGAAATTAGGACAAGCCTAGAGAATATTCCATTTTTTGTAACAGATCACATGAAAAATGAAAATCAAAAAATAAAATTAACGATAACAGCTAGTATCGGTGCTGCAATTGCGCCGAATGTTGCGAATGAGCCTACTGATTTAATTCGTTGTGCGGATCGTGCAATGTATTCAGATGCGAAAAATGCTGGAAGAAATAAAGTAGCATTATATAGTAAGTAGAAACTGTCTCCCATGAGAGACAGTTTCTTTTTTGTATAAAAGTTTAAGCGAAATTTGTAGAGCGATACATCGTTGTTCTCGACAAATGTCGGCTAGTTTTTTTGATTTTGTATGTTAGTATTCTGTTACGTTATAAAATAAAATATTAGGAGGATTCAAATGGACAAGTCCTCAAAAATATCGATTAAAATTAACGGAGAGGAAAAAGAATATGAAGAAGATGTTGTGAATCCCCATGAAAAAGTAGAAGAAAAAACCGAATTTCAATGGGTACTTCCAACACCTGACGGGTTAGGAAAAAAAGTAATAGTCTTAGATGATGTGAAAAAGAAAAAGAATCCAAAGAAAAAGCCGAAAATGAAAAAGGAAAAAAGAAAAATTCCTTTTTTTCTTAATAATTCTTCTTACAAAAGTATCATTATCTCAATTATTAGTGCGAGCCTGATTGGCTTATGTTTTGGATTTGTATTTTTAAGTATATTTAAACAATCTAAATCAGAACAACAAAGTCCAGACGTAGTCACTGTCGCTCCGACACAAGTTCAGATGAATATTCCTGCCATTTCCTTTGATTTAGCACAAGTTGGTATGTTTAAAAATATGGATTCTGCTCAGAAAAATGTAGAAGAAATAGCTGAGCAGGGTTACGAAGCAGTCATTTATGAAAAAAATGAAGCTTTTTTCGTAGTGATCGCATTGAGTGGAAAAGAAAGTACATTTCTTAAAGATGAGGTTAAGAAGAAACTAGACAGTGCTTATTTAAAAGAAGAATCGATAGGTGGAGGAGAATATACAGGTCCAAAACAATCAGTGGAAATGTACAAAGCCGAAATCGAGACTTTTGCATTTATTTTATCTTACTTAACAAGTAATAATTTTAATAATGAAAAGCAGTTAGAGCAAATTAACTCTACGTTATTAATCTTAAATAATCAAAAAGACCTAATTAAAAATCAACAATTACTGACAGGGTTAAAACATTTACAAAATATAGAAAAAGAATTGACAAATAGTGAAGGTAAAAGTCTAAATCAAGTTACACAAAATGTTCAAAAAGATGTATTAGGCTTATTTAAGTTATTAAAGGAACAAAAAAATACACTAACAAATTAATTGTTAGTGTATTTTTTATTACAGTAATATAACAATAGTAGGGGAGGAGAAAAGGGAAAATGAAAGAATTTTAATCTTTTTAATAAAAAATGATGAGTTGCAATTGTTATAGATAGAACAAGTACTGTAAATAAATCTGTTTAAAATTAATCCGCTTACAAATGAAAAATGAATTTTTTATGTTTAGGGTATTTTAATAAATAGCAATTCTTTCATTTTTATTACATTTTATTAACGAATAAAAGTCGAAAAGTGTTTTTTACTAATTTGTGTTATAGTGGGTATCTAGGTAGGATGGAGTTGTATCCTTCCTTTTAAAAACAAATAATAGGTGAATGAAATGAAAAAACTTATATTAGCCTCTGCATCTCCTCGAAGAAAAGAACTACTAAGTATGTTAAATATTCCATTTATCATTGAAACTAGTGATGTTGAAGAAGTAATGGAGCAACACTTGCATTCTTCGGAATTGGTAATGAAGTTAGCTGAGCAAAAGGCTGCAGATGTGTACAAAAAATTTCCTAATGCTATTGTAATTGGTGCTGATACAATTGTTACGTTTGCTGATCAAAAGCTGGGTAAACCTTCTTCAAAAGAGGACGCATTTGCTATGCTAAAAATGCTATCTGGAAATACCCATGAAGTATTTACAGGGGTTTCAATTATCAATGAAGGGATCACTTCCAACTTTTATCAGTGTACTAAAATCACATTTAGTGTTTTAAGTGATCAAGAAATCTTAGACTATATTGATACTAACGAACCGATGGATAAAGCGGGATCGTATGGGATTCAAGGGTTTGGTGGCACATTTGTAGAGAAAATAGACGGCGATTATTTCTCTGTAGTAGGGCTTCCTATCAATAAAGTTAAGAAAAAACTGTATGAGCTGTTTTTTTAATTAGGCAAATGAGGTGGTTATTTGCAAAATTCTCTACTTATTAGAGATTTTCCAAAAGATGACCGTCCGAGAGAACGGTTAATTAAAGAGGGTCCGAGTAGCTTGTCCACCCAAGAATTACTTGCTATTGTATTAAGAACTGGGACTAAAAATGAATCTGTTTTACAAATTTCTAACCAATTATTGCATAAATTTGATGGACTTCGATTTTTAATGAATGCTTCGATCGAAGAAATTTCAAATATAAATGGCATCGGTGAGGCAAAAGCTACACAATTATTAGCAGCTTTCGAATTAGGTAAGAGAATCAATAGATTACAGTTTGAAGAGAGATTTGTGATAAAAAGTCCTGATGATTGTGCTAAATTTATGATGGATGAAATGAGATTTCTTGAACAAGAGCATTTTATTTGTTTATATTTAAATACAAAAAATCAAATTATTGCCCGCGAAACTATTTTTAAAGGTAGTTTAAATGCTTCAATAGTACATCCACGAGAAGTCTTTAAAGAAGCTTTTAGAAGATCAGCTAGCTCAATAATTTGTTTACACAATCATCCAAGTGGAGACCCTACACCAAGTAGAGAAGATATAGAAGTCACAAAACGATTAGTTGAATGTGGAAAAATAATTGGAATTGAATTACTAGACCACATCATTATTGGTGAACATAAGTATGTCAGTTTAAAAGAAAAAGGTTATGTTTAGGGTGTTCATTAAGTACTAATTGTTTTATAATGTAAGTTATGGATAAAAACCTGTTATTTACTAACGATAAGAAAATATAATTAGATACATTAAATATAATGAAAAGTTGTACGTTTTAGAAAGGAAGATACATATGTTAGGATTAGGCGGATTTACACGTGATTTAGGAATAGACTTAGGTACTGCCAATACTTTAGTTTTTGTAAAAGGAAAAGGGATTGTAGTAAGAGAACCATCAGTAGTTGCATTGCAAACAGATACAAAGCAAATTGTTGCTGTAGGTAAAGATGCGAAAAATATGATTGGTCGTACACCAGGAAATGTAGTTGCTACAAGACCAATGAAAGATGGCGTAATAGCTGACTTTGAAACGACTGCTACGATGATGAAGCATTACATCCATCAAGCACAAAAAAGTAACGGATTCTTCTCACGTAAACCTTATGTAATGGTATGTGTACCATCAGGGATTACGGCAGTTGAAAAGAGAGCGGTAATCGACGCTACAAGACAAGCAGGTGCACGTGATGCGTTCTTGATTGAGGAGCCTTTTGCAGCTGCAATTGGAGCTAATCTGCCTGTAATGGAACCAACTGGTAGCATGGTTGTAGATATCGGTGGAGGGACAACTGAAGTTGCGATTATTTCTTTAGGTGGTATCGTTACTAGTCAATCGATTCGTACTGCTGGAGATGATATGGACGATGCGATTATGCAGTACATTAAGAAAAATTATAATTTAGCGATCGGTGAGCGTACAGCAGAGCAATTAAAGCTTGAAATTGGTTCGGCAATTAAAACAGAAAATGGAGAAAAAATGGATATTCGCGGAAGAGATTTAATTTCCGGTTTACCAAAAACAATTACTATTTATGGTGAAGAAATTGCTAGCGCATTAAGTGATACGGTAACAGCAATTGTTGAATCTGTAAAAAATACATTAGAAAAAACTCCACCTGAATTGGCAGCTGATATCATTGACCGTGGTATTGTGTTAACAGGCGGCGGTGCGCTTCTTCGTAATCTTGATAAAGTTATTAGTCAAGAAACAAATATGCCAGTAATAGTTGCAGAAGATCCACTTGATTGTGTTGCAATTGGTACAGGTAAAGCGTTAGACAATATTGATATTTTCAAAAAGAATTATTCTTCAAATTACAGATAATATTATTTTGAATAAAAATGTATCTTGTCTAAAGTGAGTAATTAAATAATAAGAAAAAGTAATTAGTAATATGTGTAATCCTCACTGTCTCTGGTGAGGATTATACGCATGAAATCTTTTAAAAATGAAGCTGAATTGCTATAAGAGGGTGTCAGGATGCCACAATTTTTTCAAAATAAACGTTTAATGATTGTCTTGGCTGCTATTATATTATTGGTGGCACTTCTAGGTTATTCATTAAGAAATAACAGAAACCTTTCTATTCCCGAGCAGTTTATTAAAGATACAGTAAGTTTGACTGAAAAAGTATTTAATAAACCCGCACAATATATTGCGGGTTTATTTAATAATATTTCGGATTTGAAAGATACATATAAAGAAAATCAAATACTAAAGAGTAAACTTGATAAATATGTAGAGCTATCTGTTCGGGAGAAGGAACTTGAAAAAGAAAATAAAGAATTAAAAGATCTGATTGGTTATACAAAGGACCTAAGTGATTACGAATCAATTCAAGCAACAGTAACTATTAGAGATCCTGATAAATGGCAGCAGATTATTACCATTGATAAGGGTTCAACTAATGGTGTTGAAAAAGAGATGGCGGTTGTTACAGCAAAAGGATTAATTGGTAAGGTTAAAAACGTTTCAAAATTCTCTTCTACTGTCCAATTACTAAGTGCATCTGATCGAACAAATCGTATTTCTGCAAAAATTCAACAGAAAAATACAGTATTTGGTTTAATTGAAGGTTACGATGTTGAAAAACAAACACTATTGTTTAAACGAATCCCTTCTAATGCAAAAGTTAAAAAAGGACAAACTGTGGTGACTTCTGGTCTTGGCGGAGTTTTTCCGAAAACTTTAGTCATCGGGAAGGTTGAAGAAGTTGAACCAGATGAACATGGATTAACTCAGACTGCTTATATTAAGCCACAAGCAGATTTTAATGATATTAACCATGTCATTGTCGTAAAACGCACCATTGACGTACAGGAAGGAGAGTAGAAAGTAGATGAGTAAGTATGTTTTACCTCTTCTTCTATCACTTCTTTTCATATTAGAAAATATTTATGTTTCAAACGTGTCCCCAACACTATTAGGTGAAAAGGGAATTATCGTACCTCATTTTCTGTTTTTCGGATTATTATTTATGACATTATATTATAATCCGAAGAAAGCACTTGTATATGGTGTTATATTTGGCGTAATCTATGATATTGCGTACACAGAAATAATTGGAATATATTTAGCGGCTTTTCCTTTATTTATATTTTTAATAAGCCAAGCAATGAAAATACTTTATGCTAATTTATTTATTAGAAGCATTTTAGTTCTGATATGGACAATTGCTTTAGAATACTTAGTTTATGGATTAAATATTCTATTTGGATATACAAATATGTTAAATAGTTACTTCATAAATCATCGATTATTTCCGACATTATTACTGAATGCACTCTTTATATTAATTTTTGCATTTCCTCTGTCATCATTATTAAGAACAATTAGTGAAAATAATGAGGAAAAATAAAGGATTTTTTGAGTGCATGTCGAATTATACATTCGGGGTGAACACTTATCATGGAACAGAGGCAACAATATGTTACAATAAAAGGAACAAAAGATGGTCTAACACTGCACCTCGATGATACATGTTCTTTTCAGATTTTAGTAGATGAAATTGAAGAAAGACTGTCTACCCACTTGTTTGAGAGCAATGATCGTCCATTAATTGCAGTCCGATTAAAGATTGGAAATCGCTTCTTATCTCCCGAACAAGATGAAATAATACGATCTATCGTTCGTAAAAAGAACAATCTTGTTGTTGAATCAATCGACAGTAATGTTGTTTCGAAACAAGAAGCGATGGAATGGTTAAAAAGAGAAGAAATCGTTCCTATTTGCAGAATGGTACGATCTGGTCAAGTTCTCCAAGTAAAAGGTGATCTACTGTTAATCGGTGATGTTAATCCGGGTGGAACTGTTATTGCAGGTGGCAATATCTTTATTATGGGTGCGCTTCGAGGGACTGCTCATGCTGGATTTAATGGCAATAATGAGGCAGTTATTGCAGCGTCTATAATGAAACCAATGCAGTTGAGAATTTGCAGCATAATGAACAGAGCACCAGATCATTATGGTGAAGAAGGCAATGAAATGGAATGTGCATACATAAATGAAGATAACCATATCATTGTCGATCGAATTCAATTTCTCACTCATCTTAGACCTAGTTTGACAAGGTTAGAAAGGGGCATGATGTAACTGTGGGAGAGGCTATAGTAATTACATCTGGTAAAGGTGGAGTTGGTAAAACAACGACATCAGCAAATTTAGGAACAGCTTTAGCAATGTTTGGTAAAAAAGTATGTTTAATTGACACCGATATTGGCCTACGAAACTTAGACGTTGTCATGGGCTTAGAAAACCGAATCGTTTATGATTTAGTTGACGTTGTAGAAGGTCGTTGTAAAACGCATCAAGCATTAATCAAAGACAAACGCTTTGAGTGCTTATACTTATTACCGGCTGCTCAAACGAGTGATAAAACTGCTGTTACTCCTGAACAAATGAAAGTGTTAGTTGATGAACTGAAAAAAGACTATGATTATATATTGATAGACTGTCCTGCTGGAATTGAGCAAGGATATAAAAATGCAGTTGCTGGAGCAGATAAAGCGATTGTTGTCACAACGCCAGAAATTTCTTCAGTTAGAGATGCAGACCGTATTATCGGATTATTAGAACAAGAGGATATCGAACCTCCTAAACTAGTAATCAATCGTATCAGAAGCCATATGATGGAAAATGGTGATAGCTTGGATGTAGATGATATTACTTCTACACTAGCTGTTGATTTAATTGGAATTGTTCAAGACGATGAGAATGTAATTAAAGCTACTAATAGTGGTGAACCAGTCGCGATGAATCCAAATTCTAAAGCTTCAATTGCTTATAGAAATATTGCAAGAAGAGTGTTAGGTGAGTCAGTGCCATTACAATCATTAGAAGCTGAAAAGAGTTTGTTCTTTAAAGTTAAAAAATTATTCGGAATCCGTTAACACTTCGTTATTCTAACGAAGTGTTTTTCTTTTTACTCATAAGTTGTCCACCATTTTCATATAGTTTAATTAACAAGACTGTGAAAAGAGGTGACACTTTGAGTAAACGCGTAGATGATATTCGAAAAAGAATTGCTAAACGACGTGAACAAGAGGATAAATGGGGTCATCCAAATCAATTGATGACAAAATTCCCTCTAAATGAAGCACAAACTACCGAAAATGGGTATACGTATTCTTATGATGATTTAGTTGAACAGCAAGGTAAAAAAGTAATGAATCATTCTACTTTTTTGTTTAGAAGTTTATTAAGTGCCGTTATTGTTCTAGGGTTAGCAATCGTCTTAAAAGGTAATTCATCAATTTCTACTGAAGTAAGAAATGGACTATCAAAGGTGTATAACAGCGAATTTCAATTTGCATCAATACAAAAGTGGTATGAAGATCGGTTCGGATCTCCTATTGCCTTCTTACCTCAAATAAATAAGAAAAATGAAACGGTTGATAGTGTAGACTATGGTGTCCCAGCTAGTGGGAAAGTACTACAAAGCTTTAAAACGGACGGACAAGGTATTTTAATCCAAACTGAACTAAATCAAAAGGTAGAGGCTATTGAAGGTGGAAATGTAATTTTTGTTGGGGAAAAGGATGATTTGGGACAAACGGTGATTGTGCAACATGCGGATGGATCTGAATCTTGGTACGGAAAATTAAGTTCAACAAATGTTAAGTATATGGAAAGAGTCGATAGTAAAAAGGTTTTAGGTACTGTGACTCCTGATGAAGAAGGTAATTTTGGAACGTATTACTTTGCAATCAAAATGGGTGAAAAATTTATTGACCCGAAAAAGGTGATATCTTTTGAATAAATGGATAAAACTTGCTTCAAAGATTACACTACATCCACTTTATTTATTAATTGCATGTATTGGTATTTTAACTGCAAATTTTTGGTCGGTTTTATTTATTACGATTATTATCTTCTGTCATGAATTAGGACACGCAATCGCAGCAACTAGTTTTAATTGGAGAATTAACAAAATTACATTATTACCATTTGGCGGGGTTGTGGATTTAGATGAACATGGAAATCGACCGATTTTAGAAGAGTTCATTGTGACAATATCAGGTCCAATACAACATGTAACATTATTTGTAATCGCAAAGTTTTTATTTGAAATGAATTTTATTCCTGAAAATTTATATTCACTTTTTATCGGGTATAATGTGAGCATTTTGTGCTTTAATTTATTACCAATTTGGCCTTTAGATGGTGGGAAATTTATGAATCAGTTGTTTTCTTTAATTTTCCCATTTGTGAAGGCGCATTTGTATAGTCTTTATTCGTCATTTCTATTTTTATCAATTGCTACAGTTTTGACGTTAGTGATTCAACCGATTAATATAACCATTTGGGCTTGTTTGTTGTTTTTATATATTTCTTTATGGATTGAGTGGAAGAATAGGCATTTTGTTGCAATTCGTTTTCTGATGGAGCGTTTTTATGGAAATGAACAGTATATCCAGAAAATCAAATCTATATCATTGACGAAGGAGACAAAGCTTTTTCAGGTGTTTTCTAATTTCCATAAGGGGTATAAGTATAATGTTGTTTTTAATGTTGATAAGAGAAATCAACAGATGCTTGATGAGAATGAGTTATTGCATGCTTATTTTACGGAGAAAAAAGCAACTTATTCTTTGGAAGAGCTGATTAGTTAAATTTAAATCTTATGGGAAGAAATGTGTGAAATGGCAACTAATAGTTGCCATTTTTTTTATGAAGAAGTATCTCTTTGATTTCCACTGCAGGATGCTCGCTTTCCATGGGGCGGGCGCTGAGCCTCCTCGGCGCATTCGCGCCTGTGGGGTCTCAGCTGTCCCGCAGTTCCCATAGGAGTCGAGCATCCTTCCGTTGCAATCATTTTCTGATATGAGAGTCCTTAATTTTAAGAACAAAAACCGAAAGATAAAAAACGTATGAAGTTATTGATTATGTTGATTTCCAATAAAGGATGTTCGCTTTCTATGTGGCAGAAGCTGAGTCTTAGATGTCTCACAAATCTCAAAGGGGGAGAACATCCTATAGTAAATATAAATATCATTTTCTAATAAAGGCATGATTTTTAATTAGAAAACTTAGAAAAAAAGTATATTGATACTCCTTTAAATGTGTTGAACCTGTTCCCATTTTCTTAATCAAATAAACCAAGCTAACTTAATTATCTTACCAATAGTCAGAACCTGTCACTTAATTTAAGTGGCTTTTTTATTTGTTCTTTTCAAAGATTGTTGCTTTTTGAAAAAAAAAACTAACGCATTCTTGATAGCAACAATATATACGAAAACAGCTTTTTGAATTCTCTAAAATCCTTTTAATGGCATTACTTCCAATTGTATTTGAATCATCAAATTGCGAATACCGACACTTGATATAGAGATAATAACTAATGCAATAGGCTATAACTTTTTAAAGAATATGATTTGTGAGAGGACATGATTATGAGCAGAAAAATTTATCTTATATTAACTAGTGTATTTTTATCTTCTGTGATTTTAATGGGTTGTAATGCAAATGATGATCGAGATGATGTAAATCGAAGAAACATGAATACTCCTGTAAATTACGAAAACGATATGAATGATGTGGATTTAAATAATGATGATGTATATAGAGACAATGATTTAAGAAATAATGGTTTAAGAAATGATATTAGGGATAATGATATGAATGCACCTGGGGTAGATGAAGACGATAATATCCTGCGTGATGATGAGAATGATAATGACCCTGATCCAGAAGACATTGTAGAAGATCCAAAAGATATGATTGATAATGATAAACGCGATGAGTAATTAGAAAGAAAAACACCACAAGTTTGTGGTGTTTTTTCTTGTGGATTGTATCTTAACTAGCTTTTTCTAAAAGGAATGAATAAAATGAAAAGTATTATAGAAAGTTAGGAAGATGAAATTGAAGAAAGTCATTATGAATGTTAAACATTCAGAAAAAAGAATAGCGGTAGTTGAAGATAATCAGTTGGTTGAGTGGTTTTCATCAGCTGATACAAGTTCATTTGTGGGTAATATTTATATTGGTCAAGTTCAAGATGTATTGCCTAAGTTAAATGCGATATTTGTTGATGTTGGTTTAGCTAAAAATGGATTTATGAGATATGAAGATACGATTGAAGGTAAAGAAAATCCGGATCAATCTGGCGAAGTCCTACGAAAAACATTTCAAAAAGGTCAGTATATTCTTGTTCAAGTCATTAAGGATGCCTTTGATGAAAAAGGACCGAAGCTTACAAATAATCTAGAATTCTCTGGTGATTATGTTGTTTATTTTCCACTTACGAAACAGGTTGCGGTTTCAAATAAAATAAAAAAAGAAGCAGCTCGTAATAAGTTCTATTTTTTAGGAAGAGAGAACACTAGTGGATCTGAAGGGGTAATATTTAGATCTTCGAGTGAACATGCGAGTGATGAAGAGATCTTGAACGAGTTAGGTCACTTTCAAACAATTTATTCTTCATATGCAAAGCAAGTATCAAAAAAAGTGACTTGTGTGTGGGAAGCAAATTCATTGTATACGAAATTTTTTAAGCTTCACCCAGCAAATACAATTAACGAAATCATTGTGGATGACTTAGTTTCAATAAAAAATTATCTGCCTATGACATTACCCACTTCAGTTTACAAAGGAAAAGAAAATATTTTTGTCGCTTATCAAATTGAAGAACAAATCGAAAAGTCATATAAATCAATTGTTTGGTTAAAAAATGGTTCTTTTTTAATTATGGAGCAAACTGAGGCAATGACTGTTATTGATGTGAATACTGGTAAATTCAGTGGTAAACAAAATAGAGAAGAGACAATATTTCAGACAAACCAATTGGCTGCAGTAGAAATCGCACGTCAGTTGAGGCTAAGAGATATTGGTGGTATGGTCATAATTGACTTTATTAATATGCCTTCAACAGAAAAACAGAAAAAAATATCTGATTTGTTACGGGAAGCATTTCAAAATGATCGAGCATTTACGAAGTTGTTTGGTTTTACAAATCTAGGATTATTTGAACTAACGAGAAAGCGCACGACTCATTCACATATCGAAGCTACTCATCAAAAGTGTTTAGTATGCAATGGGACGGGACTAATAAAAAGTGCAGAGCAAATTGCTTTTGAATTGGAAAGAGAGCTGTGGGAAACATCGTCAAGCGAATATGAAGCAATTCTTGTTGAATGTGATCGAGATGTGGCAAATTACATAAACGGGGAAAATAATCAACATATCAAGAGACTTGAAAAAGCGTTATATATGAATATCTATCTAAAGATTACAGCTTCTAAAGTTCATTACTATGAGATTGTCAGAGTAGGTTCAGAAAAAGACGTGAAAAGCTATTTATAATAGGTTTATCAGCGGAATAGTTGTTGACATGAACTATTCGCTCGTGGTAACATCATAATGTTATTGTTTGTAGCGCACCCGTGCTACAACCGCTCATAGCAGGTATTAAATGCTTTTTGCATGCCTGTCATTGGCGAGTCTTAGACTATTTGAGGAGGTGCAATTATGTACGCAATTATTGAAACTGGTGGAAAACAAATCAAAGTTGAAGAAGGTCAAGCAATCTACATTGAAAAGCTTGATACAAACGCAGGTGACACTGTTACATTCGACAAAGTTTTATTCGTAGGTGGCGAAAGCATCAAAGTTGGTAGCCCAACTGTTGAAGGAGCTACTGTAACTGCTAAAGTTGAAAAGAACGGTAAAGCTAAAAAGATTCTTGTATTCAAATACAAATCTAAAAAGAACTACCGTCGTAAGCAAGGTCATCGTCAACCTTACACTAAAGTTGTTATCGAAAAAATCAACGCTTAATTATAAGTAATGACTAATATAACAATTGAACGTTTACAAGATGGACGTATTTGTTCCTTTATCATAAGTGGACATGCATTTTTTTCTGAATACGGTACAGACATTGTTTGTGCAGGTATTTCAGCTGTTTCTATCGGAACAGTAAATGCACTGGAAGCTCTTTGTAACATTGACGCAGAATCTTTTACGCATATTGATGAAAAACAAGGAATCTTGAAATATCAATTGCCAATGAATTTGACCAATGAAGAAATGCAAAAAGCGCAACTTATCCTTGAGGCGATGCTTGTATCTTTACAATCGATCGCAACAAGTTACGGTGATTATGTCACTATAAACGAGTAAAACAGGAGGTGTAACCATGTTAAAATTAAATCTTCAGTTATTTGCTTCTAAAAAGGGAGTAGGTAGTACAAAAAACGGTCGTGACTCAATGTCGAAACGTCTTGGTGCGAAACGTGCTGATGGACAATTCGTAACTGGTGGTTCAATTCTTTACCGTCAACGCGGCACTAAGATTTACCCAGGTGTAAATGTTGGTCGTGGTGGAGATGACACATTATTTGCGAAAGTTGATGGCGTTGTTAAATTCGAACGTTTAGGCCGTGACCGCAAACAAGTAAGTGTATACCCTGTAGCTCAAGAAGCTTAAGAAACTAACTTAGAAACTCTAACCTTTTAGGTTAGAGTTTTTCTGTACATTTGACATATTTTCAAACTTTTGCTTTTTAGAAAAGCAACCTCTAAACAATATGCTCCAAATAACTCGAGCATTTTTAAACAAGATAAACAACGGCTTAACATAATAAGTGATTTATCAAATGCCGAGTTTTCTTTATATGATCACCTTCTTATATACCAAAAAAGTAAACCAATAGGAGAAGTACAATGCAGGGAAAATGGGACGTTCTTGAGGTATTAAGACATTCACGTCATGATTGGTTAAATCGAATTCAATTAATTAAAGGTTATTTGGCTACAGGTCAAAAGGATATGCTAGAAGAAACGATGACAAAAATCATTGCGGATTCCTTGAACGAAGCTAAAATATGTTCTTTACAAATTCCAGCTTTTGCTGAATTTATTATTACATATAATTGGAAACCTCGGACAATTGTACTAGATTATGAAATTTTAGGAGATCCTTGTTCTCTTAAAAATTTAGATGAAATGATGACAGATTGGATTCGAAATTTTTTAAGCAAACTAGAATCATGGGTACATATTTATGAGGAGAATTATGTTAGCTTAACAATTGAAATAAATGATGAAACAGTTTGTTTCTTTTTTGACTTCAGAGGTAAACTAACAAGGAAAGAAGAAATGCTAAAATGGATTGTTTCGTCTTCAAGTGATCATTCAAAGATTCAAATGATGTCATATTTTTGTGAAACAGAAGAATGCAGTATAGAATTTAAAATGGAAAAATAAAGAGTGGTGGATTTATGTTTATTGATCAAGTCAAGATATATGTAAAAGGTGGAGACGGCGGTAACGGAATGGTTGCTTTCCGTCGTGAAAAGTATGTTCCTAAAGGTGGTCCTGCTGGAGGCGATGGTGGTAAAGGTGCCAATGTAGTTTTCAGAGTAGATGAAGGACTAAGAACATTAATGGATTTCCGTTATAAGCGTCATTTTAAGGCAGATCGTGGACAACACGGTATGTCTAAAAATCAACATGGTAAAAACGCTGAGGATATGATTGTAAAGGTACCACCTGGAACGATCGTAACTGATGCTGATACTGGTGAATTAATTGCCGACCTTACAATGGATGGCCAAACAGCTGTCATTGCAAGAGGAGGACGTGGCGGAAGAGGAAACAGTCGTTTTGCTTCTCCAGCAAATCCTGCACCTGAGATTGCTGAAAATGGTGAGCCAGGTAAAGAGCGTAACATTCAGCTTGAGTTAAAGGTATTAGCCGATGTTGGATTAGTTGGATTTCCAAGTGTTGGAAAATCGACTTTATTATCAGTAGTAAGTTCTGCAAGACCAAAAATTGCTGAGTATCATTTTACAACAATTGTTCCAAATCTTGGTGTTGTTGAAACAGATGATAATCGTAGTTTTGTTATGGCAGACTTACCTGGATTAATTGAAGGAGCTCACCAAGGTGTTGGTTTAGGTCATCAATTCCTACGTCATATTGAGAGAACTCGTGTTATTGTACATGTAATTGATATGTCTGGTCTTGAAGGTCGCGACCCTTATGATGATTACTTAACAATTAATCAAGAGCTTAAAGAATATAATTTACGTTTAACTGAGCGACCACAAGTTGTCGTTGCAAATAAAATGGATATCCCGCAAAGTGAAGAAAACTTAGCAAAATTTAAAGAGCAAGTTGGAGATGAAGTGCAAATTTTCCCAATTTCTGCAGTTACTAAACAAGGCTTACGTGAATTATTATTTACAGTTGCAGATTTAGTGGAATCTACACCAGAGTTCCCACTTCATGATGAAGAAGAAGATAAGCCATTACGTGTTCTTTACAAGTATCAAAAAGAAGAACCAACGTTTGAAATTACGCGTGAAAGTGATGGAACATTTGTAGTTAAAGGTGAGGAACTTGAAAAACTATTCAAGATGACTAACTTTGAACGCGAAGAATCTATTCGACGTTTTGCTCGTCAAATGCGAGGTATGGGTATTGATGAAGCATTACGTGAACGTGGTGCGAAAAACGGAGATATTGTTAAAATCTCTGAGTATGAATTTGAATTTATCGATTAATAAAAAAGGTAAGCAACTAGATTGCTTACCTTTTTTTTATGAGGACATATCTATCAATATTCCCTCTTTTTTCAATTCAGACAGCGCATTCTCAAGCTGCTGATCATTATCAGCTTCTATTGTATGAAGATGTATTCCATTTGTTAAGTTCGCTAGTGGTACTGAATTTGTTTCTTCCATCTTTTGAAGAAAAATTGAAATATCATATCGGTTTGTAATTTGTAATTGTGCTGTTATATAACCATATACAGGGTGTTCGACCATTACATCTTTAACTGTTATACCGTGGTCTACTAATATTTCCAATTCCTTTTTTGTTTCAGTATTAGAATGTCGACAAATTATCACTTTTTGTATTTTGTTTGACCCATTGTCAGGGTGCATATAAACATAACCTTGAGCAGTTGCCATAATAGGCTCATTTTTGGCTTTTAATAAAGTGATATCACCTACTACAACTTGCCGACTTACATTTGCTCGTTTTGCCAGGGAATTACCTGAAAGTGGACTTTTTGCTTCTTTTAACCACTGTAAGACTTTATTCCTTCTCTCTTCTCCTAAAAGTTTTTTATTCATTTTTTCAATTCCTCAGTTAGTAAATTTTGCTTCATTATTAATTTAAGAGTTGAAGCAAGTTTTGTTAAGTCTTCTTCGTTCGTGTATTTTCCAATTGAAATCCTGAAAAACTGCTTTGCTTCATGTTCACTTCTTCCAATTGCTAACATCGTTTCTGACGGTTTTTGCATACCAATAGCACACGCACTTCCAGTTGAAATAGCAAACTGATGTCTATTGCATTCTAACATAACAAATTGACCTTCTAGACCGATAATTCTCATTCCAATTATATTTGGAATACAGTCATCATCAGAACCTTCAAAACGAACTAATTTTTCAACATCTTTCAATTCATAACGAAATAATTGTCTTAATGATAAGTATCTTTGTTGATTATGATCCTTTGAATTAATAATATGTCCTACTGCTGTTACAAAAGAAGCAATAGCAGGTACGTTAACGGTACCAGGACGGATACCACTTTCATGAGAAGTTCCTGGATAAATTGGCTGACTAGTTAGTTTTGGGTTTATATAGAGTGCCCCAACACCTTTAGGACCATATAGCTTATGGCTAGAAATACTTATACTAGAAACATCGAATTCAGCAAGATTTATATCCAATTTTCCAAAAGATTGTACACAGTCACAGTGTAGCATAATATTGAATGGTTTAAATAATTTAGCAATGTCTTTAATCGGTTGAATTGCGCCTATTTCTGAGTTGACGTGTTGAAAGATCCCTAATATTGTATCATCACGAATTGCTTTTTTAATCAAATCAACTGAAACGATTCCATTTTGATTTACTGGTATATAAGTAACTTCAAAGCCTTGTTCTTCCAAAACTTTTACATAGTTACTAATTGATGAATGTTCTAAGGTAGTTGTTAAAATATGACGGCCTGGTTTTTTGGTGCTTTTTAAAAGAGTTTGTAAGCCAAGTATATTAGATTCAGTACCCCCACTTGTAAAGTAAATACTTGCTGGACTAGCGTTTAAAAAACTTGCAAGTTGTTTACGACAAGTTTCAAGTAGAAGGGATGCATTTGATCCAACGTCGTGTAAACTTCTTTCATTGCCAAAATAATGTTTAGAGGCAGATACAAATGTCTCGAGAGCTTCTTCACTCATAGGTGTTGTGGCAGAATAGTCTAAATAAATCATTTTGTAGCCCCTCTTTCTTCCATTTTAAAAAAATTTCTTGTCATTAGTTTAATTATATGTAAATATAGGTGTCAAGACAGCTTTTTTTTAAATATGATAAATTTTAAATAGATGTATATGTAAATGGGGGAGGGCAACGATGCGAAAAGCAGATGTTGTCATTATTGGCAGTGGGATAGCTGCATTAATGGCTGCTGAGGAAATTTGTCAGTCTAAAAATGTGATTCTATTCACAAAGAAAAAAATATTTGATAGTAATTCAATGCTAGCACAGGGTGGA
The DNA here is from genome assembly GCF_002128405.1 of Gottfriedia solisilvae. Taxonomy (GTDB): domain Bacteria; phylum Bacillota; class Bacilli; order Bacillales; family Bacillaceae_G; genus Gottfriedia; species Gottfriedia solisilvae. The sequence continues at coordinate 4,567 of NZ_NETJ01000012.1, read as the reverse complement.
ATTGCTGCAGTTATGACTGACGATGATTCGTGGGAGTTACATCAGCAAGATACACTTGAGGCAGGTTGTTATGTAAATAATGAGAAAGCTGTAGAAGAGCTTGTAAAAAATGGAACAAAATCGATGGAAGATCTTGTTTCTTTTGGTATGAAATTCGATATGGATCCAAATGGGAAATTTCATCTAGGAAGAGAAGGCGCACATCGTAAAAATAGAATTCTTCATGCAGGTGGAGATGCAACAGGAAAACATCTTGTTGAAACGATGTATAAACGATTAAAAGATAAAATCACAATTATCGAAAATGAAATGGCGATTGATTTTATCATAAAAGATCACAAATGTGTTGGAGTCTATGCACTATCAGAAAATGGCGAGTTAAAAATGTACTATGCAAATTCAACTCTCTTGGCGACTGGCGGAATAGGCTCAATGTATCAATTCAGCTCAAATAATCAATGGATTACAGGCGATGGTATTGCAATGGCATACCGAGCAGGTTGTGAAATGGCAGACTTGGAATTTGTTCAGTTTCATCCAACAATGTTGTATATAAATGGTGAATGTAAAGGCTTAGTTTCTGAAGCAGTTCGAGGTGAAGGTGCATATTTAGTTACAAAAAACGGTCGTCGAATAATGAAGGGGATTCATCCATTTGAGGACTTGGCGCCACGTGATGTTGTCAGCAGAGCTATTTATAATGAAATGAAAAATGGTGAAGAAATATACTTATGCATTAGCTCAATTGATAACTTTGAAGAACGCTTTCCAACAATATCTTCAAATGTAAAAAGCAATGGAATTGACATAGCAGATGGATACATTCCAGTAGTTCCTGGTGCTCATTTTCATATGGGAGGCGTCAAAACGAATACAAATGGTGAAACAAATATCCCAGGATTATTTGCAGTAGGAGAAGTAGCTAGTACTGGTGTGCACGGAGCAAATCGATTAGCTAGTAACTCTCTTTTAGAAGGGATTGTATTTGGAAAAAAAGTTGCTAGATTCATAGCAAAACTGCCAAGCATGATGATTGACATGAATGTAATGAATTATGAAATACCAAGGGTAAGAACATTACCTACTAAAAATGACATTAGAGATATGATGATGAAGTATGTTGGCATCGTTAGAACAGAAGAAGGTTTAGCGAAAGTCATCAGTTATTTTACGTACTATCTAGAGTCAGTAGAGATAGAAACACATGCAATGACTTTAGAAGAATTAGAAATATACAATATGATCACAACTGGCAAGTTAGTTGCTGATGCTGCCTTAAATCGTAAAGAAAGTATTGGCTCACATTTTATCGAAATAGTAAATGAACCAGCTAACTTATAGGGGGAAAATATCTTGAATACGTTAAAAGCAAAAAAAATGATTGAGCAATTTTTATTAGAAGATATTGGTGAAGGTGATGTATCTTCAATTCATATCTTTCCAATGAAAGAACGTTCTATTGGAAGAGTTGTAGCAAAGGCAAGCGGAGTAATCTGTGGAACAGACTTAATTGAAGTTACTTATAAATTATTACATGAAGATATTAAAGTTACATGCCATGTTGCAGATGGTGAATTTGTAACACCAGGTCAGCTTATTGCTGAAGTAGAGGGTCCAGTTCAAGTTTTATTATCTGGAGAACGAGTAATGTTAAATCTATTACAAAGAATGAGCGGAATAGCGACATTAACTGCCAACGCTGTTGAAACGCTAAATGATGATCATATAAAAATCGTTGATACTAGAAAAACGATGCCTGGATTACGTTTATTTGATAAATATGCTGTTACATGTGGTGGTGGTGCAAATCACCGTTTTGGTCTATATGATGCAGTTATGCTAAAAGATAATCATATTGCATACGCAGGCTCAATTAAAAATGCAGTAGAGGCACTAAGACATAAACTTGGACATATGATTAAGATTGAAGTGGAAACTGAGAATGAAGCACAAGTTCGTGAAGCAGTAGAGGCGGGCGCAGATGTAATCATGTTTGATAACAGGACGCCAGATGAGATTAAACAATTTGTTACATTAGTACCTGAAACAATTAAAACAGAAGCTTCTGGTGGGATTACTTTAGATAATTTAGCAAGCTTTCAAAATTGTGGGGTAGATGTGATTTCGTTAGGATGTTTAACTCACTCAGTTAAAGCGTTAGATATCAGTTTTTATTTGTAAGTAATGGGGAATGGAGTGAAAAATATGAATGTATTAGATATGATTCAAAAAAATGAGGGATATCAAATTCCCGATGAATACTACACGTTATCAACTGAAGAAATGGAAAAAAGAGTTAGAGAGATAAAAGAAAGACTAGGCGAGGAATTGTTTATCCCAGGTCATCATTATCAAAAAGAAGAAGTTGTTGTGTTTTCAGATTCAACAGGTGACTCGCTTCAATTAGCTCAAGTAGCTGCAAACAATAAAAAAGCAAAGTATATTGTATTCTGTGGTGTTCACTTTATGGCGGAAACAGCGGATATATTAACTGAGGATGATCAAATTGTCATATTACCAGATATGCGTGCAGGTTGTTCCATGGCTGATATGGCCGACCATCATCAAACTGATCGTGCTTGGTTAGCATTACAAGAGCTTTTCGGAGATACGATCGTACCATTAACTTATGTCAATTCAACAGCCGCAATTAAAGCATTTGTTGGGAAAAATGATGGTGCGACAGTGACATCCTCAAATGCAAAGAAAGTAGTATCATGGGCATTTACTCAAAAGGAACGAATCTTATTTTTACCGGATCAACACTTAGGACGTAATACTGCATATGAATTGGGCGTGCCGCTAGAACATATGGCTATTTGGAATCCAATTACAGATACATTAGAGTATGATGGTGATATTCAAGATATAAAAGTAATTCTTTGGAAGGGACATTGTTCAGTACATGAAAACTTCACTGTAAAAAATATCGAGAATGTAAGAAAAAACCATCCAGATATGAGAATCATTGTGCATCCAGAATGCTCTAGAGAGGTTGTAGCTGCAAGTGATGATAATGGTTCAACTAAATATATTATTGACCAAATCGAAGCTGCACCAGCAGGAAGTAAATGGGCAATTGGTACTGAAATGAACCTAGTACAAAGAATTATAAAAAATCATCCAGACAAGGAAATTATTTCATTAAATCCTTTTATGTGTCCATGTCTAACAATGAATCGTATCGATCTACCACATTTATTATGGTCTTTAGAAAATATCGAAAAAGGCAACATTCAAAACATTATTACAGTAGATAAAGAAACTGCAAGTGATGCAATAAAAGCGCTTGATAAAATGCTGGAACTTGCCTAAGCATAATAATTCTTAGTTCATCATAAAAATCATTTAGTCATATTTGGCTAAATGATTTTTTTATAGAAAAAACTAGAAAAAAGTAAATACTTATACAAGCTTAATAATATATTTTCAAATTCCTTCAATCATAAATACAAATTTACAGACATACATTGTTGTGAGGTACTAACTGTACAATCCAACGTAGAGGCAATTGGTCAGGAGGGGAAAAGGTGAGAATTCATATAGTTCAAAAGGGCGATACCCTTTGGAGCATTGCACAAAAATATAACATCGATTACGACGAATTAGTAAAATTAAATGCGCAATTAAGCAATCCAGAAAGTATCTATCCAGGTATGAAAATTAAAGTACCTGAAAAGATGAAAGAAAAGCAGGCACCTTTAGGTTCTCAAAAAGAGGTACAGCTTTCAAAGGAACCAAAAACGAGTATTAAATTGGACGTAGATGAGAAAGAACAAGTTCAACCTGTAACAGAACAGCCAGCACCTGTTGCTGAACAACCAAAACCTGCTGTCCAACCAACAACGAAACCTGTTGATAATACATTTAATATTAATGTAGAAGTTTCGCCTACAAAAAACATAAAACCTGTCATTCAAGTACCGATTCCACCTGCGAAACCAACTGTATCTCCTGCAACAAATAATAGTAATCAACAAGTATCTCCTGTTCAAACTGGAAAGCCAAATGCGAATATACCGCAAGCTGTCATGCCAGTTGCAGATAAAAAACCAATAAATGAAAATAATTTAAAAGTGAACACCAAGGGAGGACAAAACATGTCAGAGAAAAACAACTACTTCCCAGGATCGTTAGTTTCTCCATCAACATCTAATCCAAAAGAACAAGTGTCACCAGTACAAGCGGGAAAACCAAACCAGCAAGTATCTCCTGTACAAACAGGAAAACCTAACCAACAAGTATCTCCAGTCCAAACAGGAAAACCTAACCAACAAGTATCTCCAGTCCAAACAGGAAAACCAAATCAACAAGTATCTCCTGTACAAACAGGAAAACCAAATCAACAAGTGTCACCAGTACAAACAGGTAAGCCAAATCAACAAGTATCACCAGTACAAACAGGTAAGCCAAACCAACAAGTATCTCCTATACAAACGGGAAAGCCAAATGTGCAAGTATCTCCAATACAAACAGGAAAACCAAATCAACAAGTGTCGCCAGTACAAACAGGAAAACCAAATCAACAAGTGTCACCAGTCCAAACAGGAAAACCAAATCAACAAGT
>NZ_NETJ01000011.1 GCF_002128405.1 Gottfriedia solisilvae | reverse complement strand
TCAAACTCTCCATAATAGTTAAGTTTAAATCTTGTATTGCTCAAAAAACTAATAATTGACGTTTTACTTCATGTTTTGTTTAGTTTTCAAAGTTCACTTTGTCGCTTCAGAAGCGACTTAAACATCATAACATTTTCTTTCAAATGTTGTCAATGTATTTTTGAATTTTTTCTTTTGTTGTCTACATCGTTTTAATGTGACAACGTTTAATAATATAACATCAAAAAACTATAAACACAATACCTAAATTTAAATTCTTTTTTTTCAGAATCTATATTTTATTCTACGTGCGAATTGAGTTTAATTAAGTACGCTTTTCTTAACATCAATACGGTACTAAATGGACAGTCAGTATTAAAAAAGCTGACTAAACTGTATTCGTTTAGTCAGCCAAATTCTATATTATTTATGTCTCATAAGCGGGAATAATAATACGTCACGAATTGAAGGCGAGTTAGTTAACAACATAACTAGTCTGTCGATACCAATACCTAATCCTCCAGTTGGTGGCATACCATGTTCTAATGCTTCGATATAATCGTCATCCATCATATGCGCTTCATCATTTCCAAGCTCACGTTCTTTCAATTGTGCTTCAAAGCGTTGTTTTTGATCAATTGGATCATTTAGCTCTGTGAATGCATTTGCATGCTCACGAGCTACGATAAATAATTCAAAACGATCTGTGAAACGAGGATCATCTGCGTTCTTTTTCGCTAATGGTGAAATTTCAACCGGATGACCATAAATAAATGTAGGTTGAATTAATGTTTCTTCTACTTTTTGTTCAAAGAACTCATTAATGATATGTCCTACAGACATATTGTTATTAATCTCTACATTATGCTCTTTAGCAAAATCCCTTGCTTGTTCTACTGACATTTCAGGCCAGAAATCCACTCCACATGCTTCTTTAATAGCATCAACCATATGAAGTCTTGTCCATTTTGGCTCTAAGTTAACAGTATACTCACCATAAGGGATCGTTGTTGTACCTAAAACTTCTTTAGCAATATGAGCTATTAAGTTCTCAGTCAGTTCCATGATGTCTTGATAATCTGCATACGCTTCATATAATTCAATCATAGTAAACTCTGGATTATGACGAGTTGAAATACCTTCGTTACGGAATACACGTCCGATTTCATAAACTTTTTCAAGTCCACCTACGATTAATCGTTTTAAGTGTAACTCAATAGCGATACGCATATATAATTCCATATCCAGTGCGTTATGATGTGTGATAAACGGTCTAGCTGAAGCTCCACCTGCGATTGCATGTAACATAGGCGTTTCAACTTCTAAATAACCTTGGCTATCTAGGTAACGTCTCATTGATTGGATGATTTTACTACGAGAAATGAACGTTTGACGACTTTCCATGTTCATTAAATCTAAGTAACGTTGGCGATAACGTTGTTCCACATCTTGTAAACCATGGAACTTATCTGGAAGTGGTAATAATGCTTTCGCTAGGAAAGTATATTCCTTTACCTTAATAGATAATTCTCCAACATTTGTTTTAAATACTTCACCTTTAACACCAACAATGTCACCTAGGTCAGTAATGTCAAAGATTTCGTAGCTCTCTTCACCCACAGCATCTTTACGAACATAGATTTGAACTTGTCCATTTAAATCTTGTACGTGAGCAAATCCAGCTTTCCCTTTACCACGTTTCGTCATTACACGGCCTGCGAATGAAACTATAATTGCTTTTTCTTCTAATTCTTCTTTAGAAAATTGATCAAACTGTGCTAATAGTTCACTTGAAGAGTGTGAACGTATAAATTTTTTACCGAAAGGATCGATTCCTTTTTCTTCAAGAGTTTTCAATTTTTCCCTACGAATCAGGGCTTGGTCATTTAATTCTTCGTGACTCATCTTCTCATCTCCACGTTTTTATTAATAAGTATATAAATACAATTTGATTTTAATAGAAAAACTGCCAGGTATCTATCTGGCAGTTTTGTTTACTATATCATATTATATTTTGTCAAGGGAAACCTGTCAAACTTACAAAGCTTCAACAGCTTCCATTTTTGTTTCTACTTCATTAACATACGCCGTTAATAGATTAACCATTTCTTCTCGAGTATTCACTTCGTTGATTTGGTTACGAACTGTTGTAGTACCTTTCATACCTTTTAAATACCATGCAGCATGTTTTCTCATTTCCAATACAGCAACATGTTCATTTTTCAATTCAATTAATCGGTCCATATGCAATAGACATACATCAATTTTTTCACGTGGTGCTGGCTCTGGCATTAAAATGCCTGATTCCAGATACTTAACCGTGCGATAAATCATCCAAGGATTTCCTAGTGCCGCTCGTCCAATCATTACGCCATCACAGCCAGTTTCATCTAACATACGCTTAGCATCTTGAGGCGATTCTACATCACCATTTCCGATAACTGGAATTGAAACCTGATTTTTAACTTCTTTAATCCAGCTCCAATCAGATTTCCCCTCATACATTTGATAGCGTGTACGACCATGAATTGCAACAGCCTTTCCGCCAGCAGCTTCAACAGCTTTTGCATTTTCCACTACATATATATGATCATCATCCCAACCAAGTCGCATTTTAACAGTTACTGGTTTACTTACATTTCGAGATACTGCATAAACCATTTCATGAATCTTATTAGGGTCTAATAACCATTTTGCACCCGCATCAACTTTTGTTATTTTTGGTACAGGGCAACCCATATTAATATCAATAATATCTGCATTTGTATTTTGATCTACGTACTTAGCAGCTTCTACTAATGATGATTTTTCACCACCAAAGATTTGTAAGCTTAATGGTTTTTCACGTTCATCCATATAAAGCATATCTAACGTTCTTTTGTTATTGTGAAGAATCGCTTTATCACTTACCATTTCAGCGCAAACTAATCCTGCGCCAAATTCTTTTACAGTTAATCTAAAAGCCGAGTTACATACCCCGGCCATTGGTGCTAGTACGACGGGATTTTTCATCTCGATGTCACCAATTTTCAGCACATCCCATCCTCCTTCCAATTCACTTCAAATCTAAAATCTATATCGATAGTTCCTCTACACTTACTTTTAATTGTTTTGCACACTCATGCAAAAACTGTTCCGATGGCATACGATTCCCACGTTCTACTTCTCCTAGAACGGAAACGGATACGCCTAGATTTTTTGCAAAACCTTCTTGGGTATAGCCTTTTAACTTTCTAAAAGCCCTAATTCTTCTCCCCCATTTTTCTGCTTCCATAATCGTACCCCTTTGTCTTCTAACAATTTATTTTCAACCTTAAATGATGGGTTAATTTCTTTTAAAGGTATTAATACAAAGCTTCTTTCAAACATTCTAGGGTGAGGTATTCTTAGGTGCTCAACTTCTATATTTTCTTGATTATAGAGTAAAATGTCAAGGTCTATTGTTCTTGGACCCCATCGTATTTCTCTCTTTCTACCAAGATTTTTTTCTATATTCTGTGTTGCTTCAAGCAATTGTAACGGCGTTAAATTGGTAGAAATTTTAATGACTAAATTTAGAAATGGTTCTTGATCAACGTAACCTACTGGATCTGTTTCATAAATCGATGAAACTTGTTCAACAATTATACTTTCATGTTGTCCAATTTCTTGTATTGCTTTTTTAAGAAAACCTTCTCGATCTCCTATATTTGTACCTAGACTTATGTATGATTGATTATTCATGACGACCTCTTGTTATTTCTACTGCTACGTAATCATAATGACCTGGTATCGGCGGATCTGGTTTGATCACTTTCACTGTACATTGCTGTATTAAATCGTATGTATGTAATATTTGTGAAGCCACCTCTTCAGCCACTGCCTCAACTAAATCATACGGTTTACCTTGAACGACTTCTTCGCATGTCTTGAATAAATCTGCGTAACTTACTGAATACGCCAAATCATCCGTTTTTCCTGCTTTTTTTGTATCTAATTCGACAATTAAATCCACATTAAATCGTTGTCCAAGTGTTTTCTCTTCTTTGTAAACACCGTGGTACCCATAGAATTTCATCCCTGTTACATAAATTTTATCCATCATTGATCTCCTATCTGTAACATTGCATCCATCATTTTAGCCATTCGAGAAATCGGAAGAACATCATGAACTCGAACGATTTCACAACCCTTTGTTATACCAAGACAAACAGTCGCTCCTGTCCCTTCCAACCGTTCATCGACTTCAGTTCCAAGGACTTGTCCAATAAATCTTTTTTTCGAAGTACCAAGTAGAACTGGGTAATCTAGAGATTTAATTTGCTCTAATTGATTCATTACTTCTAAATTTTGTTTAGCTGTCTTTGCAAATCCGATTCCTGGATCGAGAATAATCATCTCATCTTTTACACCAGCACGTTTTGCAATTTGAATACTTTCAACTAAATCACATATCAAATCGCTCATCAAACTGTAATAATTTTCGCTTGTTCGATTATGCATTAAACAAATTGGAACATTGTAAGATGCTGCAACCTCTGCAATACGAGGATCTTTTTTCGCTCCCCAAACATCATTAATGATTGTTGCACCAGCTTCAACAGCTTGTTTTGCTACTTCAGATTTATACGTATCTATTGAAATCGGAACGTCTATTTCATTGGAAAGAGCTTTGATTATCGGAACAACCCGTTTAATTTCTTCTTCCTCACTGACCACTGCCGCTCCAGGTCTTGTAGATTCTCCGCCTACATCTATAATCTTCGCTCCATCAGCAATTAGTTTCTTTGCATGTTGAATCGCTAGTTCTACCTCGTTATATTTGCCACCATCGGAAAATGAGTCTGGCGTGGCATTTAAAATTCCCATAATAATTGTTTCATTGTGTATTGGTAATGAATAATTCCCGCAAAGCAAAGGTGTTCTTGCTCTTCTCATAATTATTCACTCCTTTCTATTTCATATCTGCTAAATAAACGTGATGTGTAGTTACGATAATTTTTTTGAAGTTTATAAATAAGACTGTCCTCATGTAAGGCATATTCATGTTTATCAATTATCGTAATTGGAATCATTTCTTGAATTGAGTTTGTAATAAAAATCTCATCACTATCAATCAACTCTGCTTCTGTATAGAAACCTTCTTCGCAAATAATACCGTTTATATTTGACCAATGAAGTACAAATTGTCTTGTAATCCCATTTAATATTCCAGTATCGATGTGAGGAGTATACATTCTACCATTCTTTATAAAAAAGATATTTGAAACGATCCCCTCGGAAATGTATCCTTCCTTCGTTAGAAAAATCCCTTCTAAACTAGGAGAGCCACCGATTTCTTTCTTACCAATAATATTATTTAGATAATGATGCGACTTTAATCTTTCTTTACCTTCAGGAGAATTTCTTGGTGTATGTAGAATGACCCCTTCCTTTTCAGTTATTTTTGAAGGGGGCATTGGTTTAACAAAGATGATCGTATTTGGTTTTTGATACATTCCCGTATATAGACCAATCTCTCCATCGCCTGCAGAAACATTTAAACGAATATAAGCATTGTTTAAATTGTTCATCTCAACTAATTGAATTAATATATCTCGTATTTCGTCATTTGACATATTCCACTCAATATTTAATTCATTTAAGGAATTTCTTAAACGATTAAGATGATCGAATAATAGGAATGGGTGTCCATCATAAATTCTAAATGTCTCAAACACACCTAATCCATATAAAAACCCATGATCAAATGGAGAAATCTTCACTTCAAAATCATTTAAGTAATCTCCATTGAAGTAAATCTTCATACTTTACTCCTAGATGGTTTATATAACACTAAAAAGTTCTTAAGCATCTCTTTTCCAAACTGAGACATAATTGATTCAGGATGGAATTGAACACCTTCAATAGGCAATGTTTTATGTTTTAAGGCCATTATTTCTCCATCACTTGTCCAAGCTGTAACTTGTAATTGATCTGGGAAGCTTTTCTCATCAACAATTAAAGAGTGATACCTCGTCACATCAATCGGTGATGGCAAGTCACTAAATAACCCCATGCCTTCGTGAGTAATAGAAGAAGTCTTACCATGCATAAGTGTTTTTGCACGGATTACTTCACCACCGAACACTTGAGCAATTGCCTGGTGACCTAAACATACACCTAAAATAGGAATTTTACCGGCGAAATATTCAATGGCTTTTAAACTAATACCTGCTTCATTTGGAGTACATGGTCCTGGTGAAATCATCAAATAAGTAGGGGCCATTGCTTCTATTTCCTCTAAAGTGATTTCATCGTTTCTTTTTACAGCCAGTTCTTCACCTAGTTCACCTAAATATTGTACAAGGTTGTAAGTAAAAGAATCGTAGTTATCAATCATTAAAATCATGCTTGTATACCACCTAACTTAGCTTTTTGTTCACTTACCTTCTTTGCTGTCCATAACGCTTGAGCTTTCTTTAAGCTTTCCAAATACTCGTGCTTAGGGTTTGAATCAATTACGATACCTGCTCCTGCTTGTACATATGCTTGTTGATCCTTCGTAATCATAGTTCGGATTGTAATATTTAACTCCATATCACCTGTAAAGCTAATCCATCCAACTGAACCTGTATAAATTCCTCGTTTTGTTGGCTCTAGCTCCTCAATAATCTCCATTGTACGGATTTTAGGTGCACCTGTAATTGTTCCTCCGGGAAATACTGCTTTTAGCAAATCGAATGAATCTTTATCTTCTTTTAATTCTCCTCGTACATTTGAAACCAAATGCATAACATGTGAGTATTTCTCAATTACTAATAACTCATCCACTTCGACTGAACCATATTTACATACTCGGCCTAAATCATTGCGCTCTAAATCAACTAACATAATATGTTCAGCCTGTTCTTTTTCATTCGAACGTAGTTCTTCCATTAATTGAGCTTCTTCCTCAGGTGTGTTACCACGAGACCTCGTACCAGCGATTGGTCTTGTCCAAACTTCTTGATCTCTCTTTGCTACAAGTAGCTCTGGTGAACAACTTACAATTTGAAATTCATCAAATTCTAAAAATGACATATATGGAGAAGGATTGATTTCTCTTAATTGCTCGTAAATATGAATCGGGTCTGTTACCAATGTTTCTGATTGAAGAACCGATAAATTCACTTGAAATACATCACCAGCACCAATATAATCCTTTACCTTCCCTACAGCCTCAGTAAAGATTTCCTCAGACATATAAACTGTTTTTTGAAGCTGATCGGTGCTTTTTGTATCTATGTTTATTTTTTCCACTTCTTTTATAAAGAATGCTTCTAGTAATTCTAACTTTTCTAATGCAGTCTCTTTATTTTCGATTTCATCAATCGCAATTAAATATAATAACTGGTCTTGGTGGTCGAAAATGATAACCTCATGAAATACAAGTAAATATACATCTGGTATGTTATATACGTCTTCTGCAAGACTTGGAATGTCCTCGATATAACGATTGCAGTCATATGTGAAATACCCAATCGCTCCACCTTGAAATGGAGGTAAATCATCGCGCTTTTTGATTGTGAATTTGGTTAAATACTTTTTCGCCAGATCAATCGGATTACCGTTCTCTTCTGATTTTCCTAAATGATCTTCTATTGTTAACTGATTATGTTTGCCATAAATTTTTGCAACGGGATTTGATGCCATAATTGAATATCTTCCATCACGTCCACTTTCAAGTAGTACGGCATTCTTTTTATCTTTGGCCATCTCTACAAAGTGATTGAAGAAAGATTTGTTAAAATTTAATACTTTTGAAAATATTTCATACTTCATGAGAAATCCCCCTCTGATTGCTTCCTTTTTTCATTTTACACAAAAATTAGGAACTAAGGAACTATACATCAAAGCATTTCATTGGATAACAAAAAATCCCTCCGCATTGAAGCAAAGGGATTGTTTAAAATTTTATTTTATTCGAATTGATATAAAGCTGTACTTAAGTAACGCTCACCATTACTTGGAATAATAGCTAGCACTTTTTTACCTTTTCCTAGCTTTTTAGCAACTTGTTGAGCTGCATTGATAGCTGCTCCAGAAGAAATACCAACTAAGATTCCTTCTTCTTTTGCTACTTTTCTTGCAGTCTCCATTGCTACATCATTTTTAATTTGGATAACTTCATCATAAATTTCGGTATTTAAGATGTCTGGAATAAATCCTGCACCTATTCCTTGAATTTTATGCGGTCCTGGTTTACCACCTGATAAAACCGGTGAATCTTCAGGCTCAACAGCTACAATTTTTATACCTGGATAAGCTTCTTTTAATACTGCCCCAGCTCCAGAAATTGTACCACCTGTACCAACACCTGAAACAAATGCATCTAATTGTTCGCCCATTTGATCAACTATCTCAGGACCCGTTGTTAAACGATGTACTTCAGGATTTGATAAATTTTTGAATTGCTGCGGAATAAAGTATCCATGTTCTTTTGCAAGCTCATCTGCTTTACGAATTGCTCCACCCATACCTTCTGGACCTGGTGTTAATACTAATTCTGCTCCATAAGCACGTAGAAGATTGCGTCTTTCAATACTCATCGTTTCTGGCATTACTAATATTGTTTTATAACCTTTAGCAGCAGCAACCATCGCTAGTCCAATCCCCGTGTTTCCACTAGTTGGTTCGATAATTGTGTCTCCTTGTTTTAATAAGCCTTTTTTCTCTGAATCCTCAATCATTGCTAAAGCAATACGATCCTTTACACTGCTACCTGGATTCATAAACTCCAGTTTTAAGTAAATTTCCGCACTGTCCTCTTCTACAAATCTGTTTAGTTTCACTATTGGAGTTTGACCGATTAATTCATAAACCGAATTTGCAACCTTCATTTCCCTTCACTCCTAATCCCAAGTATATTGACCTGTTTAATATACATTATTATAAAAAGAAAAGAATCTGTCAAACAATTTATACTATTCACAAACTTGTATGCCTACATAACAAATTATGAATGGTTTATCTGACAAATTCCTAAATTTTCACCTTACATTTGGCTGATTAATTCTTTTAATTGCTCTTCTGAAAAATGGTAAGCTTCGTTACAGAAATGACATTTAACTTCTGCCTCACCATCTTCTTCTAAAATTAGTTGTAGTTCCTGTTTACCTATACTAACTAATGCCCCTTCGATTCTTTCTCTAGAACATTGGCATTGGAATTTTACATCCATTGTTTCTAAGATTCGTACTTCTTCTTTCCCTAAAACTTCATATAGAATTTCTTCCGGAGTAAGTCCTTCTTCAATTAATTTAGAAACTGGTTTAATTGTCTTTAAGCGATTTTCAATTTTTGTAATACACTCATCGTTTGCACCAGGCAGGATTTGAATAATAAATCCTCCACTAGCCAAAATCGTATGATCAGGGTTTACTAGAACACCTACACCTACAGATGAAGGTGTTTGCTCTGATACAGCAAAATAGTATGTGAAATCTTCTCCTAGCTCACCAGATACAATTGGTACTTGACCAGTAAATGGCTCTTTCATGCCAATATCTTTTACTACTGATACTGTGCCTACTGTACCAACTGCTTTAGCAACATCAATTTTTCCAAATTGATTCAGTTCAGTTTGTACATGAGGATTTGCAACATAGCCACGAACCTCACCTTTTGCATTACTATCAACTAAAATATGTCCAAGTGGACCATTACCTTCAATCTTAAGTGTTAATTTTTCCTCACCTTTAAGCATAGCACCCATCATAGCTCCAGCAGTTAACGTACGACCTAAAGCTGCAGATGCATTTGACCATGTATCATGACGTTCTTGCGCTTCCCTTACGATGTTTGTTGATCTAACACTATATGCACGTACCTCACCATTAAAAGCTAATGCTTTTACTAAATAATCCTTCATGATGAACTCCTTTTTATGAATTTCTTTTATAAATTAAATGTAATCCTTTTAATGTTAAATATGGATCCATCACATCAATAATATCCGACTCTTTAGATATTAAAGATGCAAGACCACCAGTTGCTATGACAGTAGGTTCTACCTTTGCTTGTTCTTTCATTCGTTTCACAATACCTTCAACTTGACCAACATAACCATAGAGAATTCCAACCTGCATCGCCTCAACTGTTGTTCGGCCAACAATATTAGAAGGTCTAGTTAGTTCAATCCGTGGTAACTTAGAAGCTTTTGTATAAAGTGCTTCTGTGGAAATATTAATTCCGGGTGCAATCGCTCCACCAATATAATTTTTATTTTCATCAATATAACAATATGTCGTAGCTGTACCAAAATCTACAATAATTAGAGGACTACCATATTGCGCAATTCCAGCAACAGCATTTACAATACGATCTGCACCGACTTCTTTCGGATTATCATATTTAATATTTAAGCCTGTCTTAATTCCAGGACCGACTATTAATGGTTTTTGTTTAAAATATTTCGTAGCCATTCTTTCTAACGAAAACATGATAGGTGGGACAACTGATGAGATAATCACCGCGTGGAATTCTCTAAATTGAATTCCCGCATATTGTAATAATGAACCAATCACCATTCCATATTCATCTTCTGTTTTATATCGATTTGTTTCGATTCTCCAATGATGTATTAATTCATCTTCTTGATATACACCAAGAACAGTATTTGTATTTCCAACATCTATTACAAATAACATAATATCCACCGACTCTCCATTTCAGAAATAAAACCGATAATTTTTTATATTTTTCGTTTCAAACCTCATTTTTATCACTATAAAAAATATGATAACACAAGTTATTATTAGATTAAAAATAGTTGCTTTGAGAACAAAAAAGAAAGAGTGTCTGGATAGACACTCTCTATTTTTATTCTGTAATTTTTGGTTCAGTTGGTTCATCGTCCTTTTTAGGAGCAATGTTAACTTTAACCTCGTCAGTAGAAGCTGTTGATGTAGGAAGTGTACCTTGTTCCCAAAGACTCTTAATTCCTTTAGCATCTAACGTTTCTACTTCTAATAAAGTGTTAGCAAGTAAGTCTAATTTATCGCGGTGCTTCGTGATAATATCAGTTGCCTTTGCGTAACAGTCTTTAATAATTGTTTGAATTTCCACGTCAATTTCATAAGCAATCTTATCACTGTAATTTTGCTCATTATTAAAGTCTCTTCCAAGGAATACATTACCTCCTTGAGATTGACCGAACTGAAGTGGACCCAATTTATCACTCATACCAAATTCAGTAACCATACGACGAGCGATACCTGTTGCACGTTGGAAGTCATTATGAGCTCCTGTACTTACTTCACCAAATACTACTTCTTCAGCTACACGTCCACCAAGTAGACCTGTAATTTTATCTAGTAATTCTGGCTTCGTCATAAAGTATCGATCTTCTTTTGGTAACATAACTGCGTAACCACCAGCTTGACCACGAGGTACGATTGTTACTTTGTGTACCATTTCAGCTTCATCAAGCACTTGGCCAATTACTGTGTGACCAGCCTCGTGGAACGCAACAATTTTACGTTCTTTTTCAGATATGACTTTGTTTTTCTTAGCAGGACCAGCAATTACTCGGTCAGTTGCTTCGTCAATATCAAGCATATCAATTTTCTTTTTATCACGACGAGCTGCTACTAAAGCCGCTTCGTTTAATAAGTTTTCTAAGTCAGCACCAGAAAATCCAGGTGTTCTTTGCGCAATTGCTTTTAAATCTACTTCAGGATCTAATGGTTTGTTTCTTGAATGAACTTTTAATACTGCCTCACGTCCTACAACATCTGGACGGTCAACTGTAATTTGTCTATCAAAACGTCCTGGACGTAATAACGCTGGGTCTAATACATCAGCACGGTTTGTTGCAGCAATGATAATGATTCCTTCGTTTGCACCGAAACCATCCATTTCTACAAGTAATTGGTTAAGTGTTTGCTCACGCTCATCGTGACCTCCACCTAATCCAGCACCACGTTGACGACCTACTGCATCAATTTCATCAATGAAAATGATACATGGCGCATTTTTCTTCGCATTTTCAAATAAATCACGAACTCGAGAAGCACCTACCCCGACAAACATTTCAACAAAATCAGAACCACTGATTGAGAAGAATGGCACGCCAGCTTCTCCAGCTACAGCTCTCGCTAATAATGTTTTACCAGTACCTGGAGGTCCTACTAAAAGTACCCCTTTTGGTATTCTTGCGCCAAGTTCTGAGAATTTACGCGGATCTTTTAA
This sequence comes from Gottfriedia solisilvae, assembly GCF_002128405.1. Classification (GTDB taxonomy): domain Bacteria; phylum Bacillota; class Bacilli; order Bacillales; family Bacillaceae_G; genus Gottfriedia; species Gottfriedia solisilvae. Next base: position 40,673 of record NZ_NETJ01000011.1, on the reverse strand, counting down.
GAATTCAACAACTTCGACAAGCTCTTGTTTCTCTTCATCTGCACCTGCAACATCTTTAAAACGCACTTTTTTCTTTTCATCATTATAAAGACGTGCTTTGCTCTTCCCAAAGTTCATTACACGGCTTCCGCCACCTTGAGCTTGATTCATCAAGAAGAAGAACAGAATGAAAATGATAACAAATGGAATAAGTGAAGTAAGGATTTGTACCCAAGCACTAGTAGTTTCAGCTTGATTTACTTCTACTTTACCCTTAATTCTTTCCTTTGCTATTGCCTCGTTAATTATTTTAGTTGTTTCATCACTAATTGGAACTTGAGTTTGGAATTGTTCACCTTTTTTCGCACCAACAAATTGACCTCTTACTATGTATACTCCATTTTTTGGTTGGGATGTTAATGACTCAACTTCACCTTGCTGAACAGCAGTATAAAATTTATCGTAACTTACTTTCTTTACTTGAGATTCGGACCCATTGAAATATGTAACAACGCCGATCACAACTAAGAAGATTAATATGTAAAAGACTGTATTACGGAAAATTCGATTCATTCCAAACCTCCTCTCTTTCGATTTGATTACTTTATATAGTAGCATAGTTATACTATGTAAACAAACGAATAAAACTTGACTTATTTCGTATAAACTTCAGGCTTTAAAACGCCAACATAAGGCAGATTTCGATAACGTTCGATATAATCTAAACCATATCCAACTACGAAAGCATCAGGTACTTCAAAACCTACAAGATCTGCTTCAATGTTTGCTTTACGACCGCTTGGCTTATCTAATAAAGTTACAATCTTTACTGTATTAGCTTTACGGTGTTTAAATAATTCAACTAAATAGTTTAATGTAAGACCACTATCAATAATATCTTCTAGAATAACGACATCTCTTCCTTCGACAGAAGTGTTTAAATCTTTGACGATTTTTACCTCACCAGAAGAAACTGTGCTATGTCCATAACTTGAAACGTCCATAAAATCGATTTCAATATATGTATCGATATGTTTAATTAAATCAGACATGAAAGGAAGAGCACCTTTTAAAACACCCACTACTAGTGGAAAGCGATCTTTGTATTCTTCTGTTAGGACTTTACCTAATTCTTTCACTTTTTCTTGAATTGCCTCTTCACTAACTAATACTTGTTGAATGTCTTGTTTCATTTTTTCCTCCTAGAAACTCTTTGAAACGACCTGTATTGCAATAAGTGGTTCATCAACCGGAAAATTTCTTTCAAAAGCAGATTTTTTTACGAATGGAATCCAAAGTATCTGATCTTGACTATCGGTAATAATCGGCCATTCATTGCGTAATGATAGTTTCATTTTTTCATCAATAAATATATCTTTTATCTTTTTTGACCCATTCATACCCTTTAATGACATTCTGTCACCATTCTTTCTATTTCGAACGATGAGTGGAAAAGATACATCTTTAACTGAGCAAATAAACATATCATTTTTTGAGTCATGATATTCGCTTATATATTCAATTTTAAACGTAAAACCGTTTGGGGTTTCATATATACCTGGCTCGTGAATTGAAATAGTATAATATTTCACATTCACATCCGTGAAAGCAAATGAACATTCATCATAAGAGCGTGTTACGATTAAACCTTCAGGTAAATGCTGTTCCCAAGCAGTTTTTCCGTCCTTCAACAAAGTCAGAATTGAATTTATATGACCTTGTGTCAAGCCATTAGGGATATGTAGGTAAACATATTCTAATATTAGTTGAATACATCTTCTTTGTAAAGATATAGGCATTTTTAATAACAGTTCTATATCAATAGTAACTGCTTGTTTTTGTTTATTTTTTATAACTGTATTCAAAGCTTCTACAGATAATTCCATTAAATAGTGCTCATCTTCAAGAAGTTGTCTACTAAACGTTTGAAATCGTTTATGAGCTATTGGGTTCTCCTCAAAAATAAATGGAAGTACTTGATGTCTAAAGCGGTTTCTCGTATAAACGTTTTTAGCGTTGCTCGGGTCTTGACGAGGAGTTATTTGATGGTCTTGACAATAAGAAATTAAATCGTGTTTTCTAAGCTCCAAAAAAGGACGTATAATCTCTCCTGTACTAAATGGACGTCTTTCTCTTATACCAGCATAACCTACTGTAGAACTTCCCCTAACAAGTCTCATTAATATCGTTTCAATCTGATCTTCACCATGATGACCGAGCGCTAAATAGTTTGCATGATACTTCGTCATGATTTTATCAAAAAATTGATATCGACAATCTCTTGCAGCTTGCTGAGAGCTTAAACCAGTTTCTTCTATAAATTGATTAACATTTAGCCTCTCGCCTTCAAATACAACATTGTTTAGGAGACACCAGTTTCTTACATATTCTAAATCGTCTAATGACTCTTGTCCCCTAAACATATGATCTACATGAGCAACGACTAATGAGAAATCATACTCTTCTCTTACTGATGAAAATGCATGAGCCAAAGCCATTGAATCTGGTCCGCCAGAAACACCGATGACAATACAACTTTTTGATGGAATTCTATTTTGTTTGATAAAATCATTCAATTGATTAATAACCATTTATTCCTACTCCTAATGAAAAGCAAAATTATATATATATGTTATCATTACTACACTTGGAGTACTATGATTAAAGCTGATAATAAAAATACAAGGCATAAGCTAAACCTAATAGTAAAACAATTGTTGAGGTTTCAAACCAATGGCTTCTTTTTTTCTTTTGCATCACTTTAACTTGAGTTCTAGTTGCCGCTTGACCGGATCTAGTTACATTTGGAGTCTTTGCATTTGATGTTTTAGATACTTTTTTCATTTGATGATTTCTTTTCGTAATCCTCTGTTCATGCATTAATAAATCCTGCTTCATTTGGTCGGCGCTTGTATATTTGCCTTCTAATCCCTTTAATAAAAATTCTTTATAAGGTTTTAGTGATGGCGTTTGATAAATAACTTGTTCAATTTGTTTAATGCCTTGTCCATTTTTCAAAAATTGCTTTTTAGAATGTAAATTAATAAAAATCATCGATACAGAAAATAAATCATAGGAGACCTCTGCTTTCCTAGAGCCTAATCCCCAATATCCTCGATCGAAAAACTCCGTAAATTCTTTTACTGCACGTCCCATTTGAGTTACGCCACCAAAATCAATCCACTGAATTTTATAGGGCTCTTTAGTGACTAGTAAATTGTCGGTCTTTAAATCTCCAAAAATATATCCCTTATCATGTAGTTTCGATAATAAAGATAGAAGTTGGATGATAAAAATACTGCTCCATTCCATTCCATTTCGTTCAATGAATTGAGGCAAGCTAACCCCGTTAACATATTCCATCACATAAAAATAATAACTTTCTTTCGTATATGGATCTATATAGTCATCCACATCTATAAAAGAAGGCCCGAGGAATGAACCTTGGACCTTTGTAATTTTTTTAAGTACATTTACTTCATTCGTTATATTTGTAGAATCTTTACTCAACTTTAATGCAATTTCACCGTTTTTAGATAAAGCCAGATATACGGTACCATTTGCCCCGTTTCCTAATAGACTCTTAATTTTATATTGATTTTTATTCCACTTACCAGTAATTAGAGTACCTGCCGCTAAATTAATCTGCCCATTCGATTGATTGTTCATCATCACCATCGTATTTACCCCTACTATAGCTTTGGTCATTAAAATAATTTAGAGCTTCTCGTAAAGCTGGACCAGTCGGTGTTAGTCCACCCATTGTTAACTTAGGAAAAATTGTATTTAGCTTTTCCAACTTAGGCGTCCAGTCGAGTATTTTATCAACATCATTATGTTTCCCTGGAAATATAAATAATGAAAATGCATTATCACCAGTTCGTGAATTTAAGCTGATTTGTAGATCAAACAATGATTCTTTAACAGTTTCTAACTTATCTTTCATACTAGCACTTGTATCTACTAAAATAATAACTTCTAAACTAACGGTTTCTCCAATATCTTCAACAACCTCATAAACCTCTTCACGCTTTGATGGAGGAAGTGATTCAATTGAATTACTTGAACCTAATATTTGTTTTAATTCCTTATTAACAAAACCTTGAATTGTCTGTGTCATTGCTTTTCTTGTAACCATTTGAACTGTTTGAGAGAGTTGCTTTGAATAAACGATTTGGCTAATCCCTCCACCAGCAATTGCAATATCTTCTATTTCTTTTAAACCATCCCCACTTTTAGATTGTTCATCTAAAATTCCGATAACATTTACTGTAATGCCATATTCTTTTGCTAAGCTAGCTACCGCTAATGGATCTTCCCCGTGGTTTGAATAACCATCAGTAATTAATAGAATTTGTTTTAACTTTCCCTTATACATACTAAATCCCCTCCGCATAAAAGTTGTTACCATTTTGTCCAAATATGGGAGGGGATAAACCTTATATAATTTTATTTACTACGCCATTGCACTATATGAAGCAATAGAAGACCATTTAGGCATATTTCGTTTAACAACTGCAACGACTACAGTCATATCATCATTGATATCTCCAGTATTTGATCGAATAACCTCCTCTAGTAGTAATTCAGCTACTGCTTGAGGGTCATCCGTTTCTAATTCACTTACTTTGCGTTTCATCCACATTTCATAATTTTCTACATGTCTAGGTCCTTCAAAAATTCCATCGCTCATCATGATTAATAAATCACCAGCTTTTAATTGTTCGCTAACAACTTCTACATCAAAGTCATCAATAATTCCAATAGGAAGATTACTTCCTTCTATTTTGATAACTTGTTTACCTCGCTTAACAAAGCTCGGCGATGAGCCAATTTTTAAGAATTTTGCTGATGCATCATGTAAATCAACCATCGCTAAATCTAATGTAGCAAATACCTCCTCCGTTGTACGTAAGGATAGTATTGAGTTAATTGATTTAATCGCAACTGTTTCTTCAATACCAGAGTTTAATATTTTTTGTAATAGCTTTAACGTTTCATTGCTTTCAATATGAGCCCGTTCGCCATTACCCATTCCATCACTAATTGCAATTGCATGTTTCCCTGCACCTACATCCATGATTTTAAAGGCATCTCCGGAAATGAATCCTCCACCTTTTGCAGCAGTGGCTACTCCTGTTTCAATGACATAGGCTTTGTCAGATCCAAATGTAACCAAGTAATGTCCACTATTCGGAATTGCAGCCGATTCTTCTTTTAACACGACAATCGTCTCTTTTAAAATATCTGATAAAATAGGCGCAATTAATTTTTGACATTCACCATACTCATTCTCAAAAGGTATAAGAATATCAATATCTATATTTCCTTGCTCTAAATTGTAAATTTCAACTTGGCTTACATCGATTCCAAAGTTTAGTAATGCTTGAAGAATTTGATCTTCTTGCAATTGGTGATTTTCTTTTTCACGTTGGATTTCTTGTGCAAAATCAACCATTACTTTCGAAACGCCTTTTAATTGTTCCGCTACTAGTCTTCTACTTTCTTGGACTTGCTTCTTTAGTCGTTGATTAGCTCGGAAATAAAACACTTCTTGCTTCATCAGGTCAGCCATTTTTGAAGAACGCTGACAATACTTTTCCCACTCTCTCATAAATTGACCATTTTTAATGAGCTTGTCCTTCTCAACAAGATCCATCATATTTTCCATGTATTGATATGTGCGATCACCATGATTTGACCAACAATGATCTTTCTTTAAACAACTATTACAGCATTTGTTTGAAATACTGCAAATAAACAACTCTTCATCCGTTAATTCATCTTCTATTTTAGAAAATTGACTTGGTTGAGAAAAACTTGCTGATAATGCTTCGAATACATTCGAAAACTGATTGATTCTATTAGCTGTTAAATCACGTATTTTGCGAAGGTATTGTTGTTGGTCTGTAGAATGTTCTTCTGTACCTGGAACTAACTTCGCTAATTGCTTTAACAAAATTGTAGGCGTTAAAATAAACAACAAAATTGCTATAACTGATTCTATGATTGAAAAGATGATATCAGATTGCTTTTCAGCATAGAAGCTAATTAAGCAAGTGCCTATTAGAAGTCCCGCTGATGCGCCAAGACGTTTGCCTTCTTTTAACAAACCCCCTAATAATCCAGAAAATGCTAACAAGCTCATTTGATATAAACTTGATACACTTGCAAGGCTTAAAATTAATCCAGTTACAACACCAACAGTACATCCAACCGTTCCGCCTGCAACAAACGCAAAAACTAAAACGATATATCTCGTAACGATATGCTGAATTGATAGGTCTTGGATATACCAGTCAGTTGTCCCCGTCACAACTGAAGCTAATAAAATCACAAGACAGACAATTTCCTCAACACCTAAAAGTTGTTTTCTTTTTGGTATGGCAAGTAAAGGTACACTTTGGAAAAATATCATCGTTAAGATAAAGCTTAGTCCAGCTTCAACCGATGCCATTAAGACATCATACATTAATACTTCTTGCTGGAAAGCATATGAAATTAGTAAGTGACTTAGAAATACTGATAAAAATACTTGAAATGGAACAAGTCCTACATAATGACGTTTAATTCTTGAAAAGAAAATATTGAGGATAAAGAACAATATGACTGTGGAAAACGCATAGCTAGCAGTTTCGAGCGAGACAGTTGCTGCTCCTGCCATTAGTGCGATAAAGGCTACACCAGTACGTTCGCGTTTCATCATATAAACAGAGGCAAAAAACGGTAAAACAAATGGGAGAATATTTGATAAAATCAACGCACGTCCTAATAGAAAACCAGTTATAAAGATTAATAGCCCCCAATCAAAAAGTGCTTTTTCTAACTTAGGCTTTATAGACTTAGAGGACTGCCGAAAAATAGATTGAAATCCGTTCATAGGGATCAAGCTTGGTGAAGTATTAGAAGATCCTCTTTGTAATTTAGACATGTTCCCACCCCATCCGATTTAGTTTATGTCCATATTTTAACTTGTCCCATTGCAAGATTATGTCAAAATGACAAAGGATAATAAAAGTTTCCTTCGACGCAAAAAGCTTTAACCTACAACTGTTTTACAAATTATGAGAAAACTTAGCATCAGAATTACTCTAATCAAGTAAAAGAAGCGCATTTCATAAATAATATGTCTATAAAAAAATAGAATAGGAATTAAAAAGTAAGGTTATGGGAATGTGAATTACTTAATAGATTTCACGGGCAGGCGCAAACCACCTGAACCAATACTAGAATTAGGATAATTATTTACCATCACAAGCAGTTACACTTAGCTAAGAATAAATAAAAAACGTCTAGCCTCTATTTGAGGCTAGACGTTTTATTTCTAGAAGATATGACCCGTACGGGATTCGAACCCGTGTTACCGCCGTGAAAGGGCGGTGTCTTAACCGCTTGACCAACGGGCCGTAAAATATATGGTAGCGGCGGAGGGAGTCGAACCCACGACCTCACGGGTATGAACCGTACGCTCTAGCCAGCTGAGCTACACCGCCATATTATTTAAACGACAAGATTTATAATAGCATGGGTAAATATACCCGTCAATATATTTTTTTCATAGATTACATGTTTTTTAACTTTCATTTCATCCCTTATAATAACTGATTCCTTACATACAAAAAACGCACTCAATTACTGAGTGCGTGTTCTATATAATCAATTATGTCCTGACAAGGTAGCAAATTAACCTCGACGAGCTCCACGACCACCGCGCTTAGATTCTGTGTTGCGTTTTAAAGAAGCTAGGCGATCTTCACTGTCTTTTAAAAATTTACTCATTTTTTGATCAAATGTTTCTTTAACTGGACGTTGATCTGAACGATTTTGGTTTTTACCACGGTTTCCACCGCCACCGCCACCATATGCAGGTCTACTTGTGCGAGGTCTTTGCTCACGCTCTCCCTCTTTCACTGGTGGACGTTCTTTTGCTTTTTTAATTGAAAGTCCAATTTTACCGTCCTTTTCAACATTGATAACTTTTACTTCGACTTCATCGCCAACTTTTAAATGTTCATTAATATCTTTAACATAGTTGTCAGCTACTTCACTAATGTGAACAAGTCCAGTTACTCCTTCTGGTAACTCTACGAAAGCACCAAAATTTGTAATTCCTGTAACTTTCCCACTTACTTTGCTGCCTACCTCAATTGACATAAAAAAAATGCTCCTCCTTAAGTTGTATAACTGGATTTACTATATTATATAAAATAATAAAATCAAGTGTCAATGAAACGATAATTACTTAATATTGGGAAAGATGATTTCTCCCTCTTTTGAAAAAAATAAATTTTTTCGTGCCATTTCAATAATGAACTCATCATCACTCAATTGGTTGATTAAATGATTAGAGTCCTCGATTTCACTTTTTGTATCTTTTAACTCTACTGATGCTTGTTGTAACTGATTCATTTTTGAAGAATAAAGCAGCTGTTGTGATTCAAAATGCGATTGTAATAATAAACATATAGGTATAGCAAACATAAAGAAACATGAAACACGCATGAAAAACTTCTTTATACTCCTTTTATTAGGAATATCGAATTGCTCCTCAACTAAAACAATTTTCTGTTTAACATATTCTTGTCTAGTTACATCCAACTTCCTAGCATGCTCCACTTATTTCTTCCTCCTATCTAAAAGGTTCTTTGCTTTTTTAATAGTAGTAAGGAAGATATTCTTTGATTTTTCTAAAATCCCTTTAAATCGTCCTAAATAGTTTTTGACTTGTTTTGGCACAAAAAACCAACATACTCTGACGAAAAACATTAAAATTGATAGGACAACGTTGTAAAGTAAATGGATTAGTCGAATAAGGACACCATAAATAAATAAAAGAATGACAATCACAAGCTGAATTAGCCACTTAATTGGTATGACAATCAATACATTAATAATCTTCACGATTATACGGTACAATCTAATCACAAGTTGTATCGCAAACTCAAGAATTTTTTTATAAATAGATTTTAGTAAGCTTTGATAAGCAGCAAAACCACATAATAACGCTAAAAGTAGATAAAAACGCAATGCTCCCTCATTCACCAAATATAACACATAAAAAACTAGTAATGACTGAAAGATCCAAAACAAAATATCCGTACCAAAAACAAGATATTTATTACTTCTACCTCGATATAAAAAACGATGGTATGTATCTAGCGCCATACCAAGGTAAGCACCCATACCAACCATCGCCACCATAGAGTAAAACTGAACGTTTAAGCTCATTTAAATAGCTTGCTAAAGATTCCTTTAGCTTTCCCCGAGTTATATTCATCGATATAACATAATTCGTTTATTTTCCCTTTTATTGCAACATGTCCTTTTTCTACATCGAGGTTTTTCATTTGTAGATTATGGCCTTTAATGTGCAAAAAACCTAATGTTGTTTCTAGTAAAAACTCTTCGCTATCGAAGCTTTCTACTTGTTTTACACCAGTAATTTCTAGATATCTTCTACTCTTTAGCGATAAATCCTGTTCAATTAACTGATTTGTATTTTTCGCATTCAACTCATACGGATTATTATTCATAACGTCCCTCCATATACGTAAACATACTTGTATGAATGTAAATTCAATACAGCTTTATTTGTACAAGTATATGAAGGGACAACTATTTTAGAACAAGCTATCAGTTAGTTTTTCTTCACTAATAATTGAATACATCGCATCCGCTTCTTCTTTGCGGACTGTTTCTTTTAATAAATTAATTTTTGCTGTAACAATTTTTTGTCCAAAGCGAATCTTCAACTCGTCTCCAACTTTTACTTCAGTAGAAGCTTTGGCAACCGTACCATTAATTGTAATTCTTCCTTGATCGGCTACTTCTTTTGCAAGTGTACGTCGCTTAATAATTCTTGACACTTTTAAAAATTTATCAAGTCTCATCTATCTCTCACCTTACTTTCAATTTACTCTAGCTCTTTTGCTTCATTCCAGAATTCATCCATTTCCTCAAGAGACACATCTGAAAATGTCTTATTTATTTCGTTCAGTTTTGTTTCGATAAACTGAAAACGTTTTGTAAATTTCATATTGGTTTTTAAAATTGCTTGCTCAGGATTTACATCAATAAATCTAGCTAAATTAACGATACTAAATAGTAAGTCACCTAATTCAGACTCTATTTTTGACTGTTCCTTTTGCTCAATTGCTGCAAGTACTTCGGCTAGCTCTTCTTTGATCTTATCTACAACTGGCGGTAACTCTTTCCAATCAAATCCTACTTTTGCTGCTTTGCTTTGTAGCTTCTCTGCCTTAAGTAAACCTGATAATTCTTTTGGAATACCAGATAGAATCGTTGTAACAGCTTCACCTTTTTCAGCTTGCTTTAATTCCTGCCAATTTTTTAATACTTCATCTTCATCTACTACATTCACATCTGAAAATACATGTGGATGACGGTAAATTAGCTTACTTACTAAGCCTTTAATGACATCTTGGATAGAGAAATAACCTTCATCCTCTCCAATTTGAGCATGTAACATCACTTGAAGTAGTACATCCCCAAGCTCTTCTATGATGTGATCATCATCTTCCTCATCAATTGCTTCAAGTAGTTCGTATGCCTCTTCTAATAAATATTTCTTTAAAGATTCATGCGTCTGCTTTTGATCCCACGGACACCCTTCAGGGCCCCTTAATGTTGCAATTACAGAACGAAGTGTTTCAAATTGATGATATAAATCTGCTTCATGCTTTACTGGCGGTACATACACGCTTGTTAAGTTATTGATTGATGTATCACGATCTAATTCGAATAAAGGCACTGTTCTAATTTGCTCAGATTCACTACCTGCTGCAGTCACAATCGTTACCTCATAATCATCAGGTAGTTGCTCCATTAGTTTTAATTTTGCATGAGAAGCTGTCATTTGATCATAAACCTGGCAAATAATTAAATGCTGTCTAAACGTTATGTATTCTTGCTCTAAATCAGTGGCATCAACGAATTGAAAGCCTTCAATTGGATCAATTTTCAAGCTAGTAAACATCGCATCTAAAAAGCTTTGTCCACCTTTAATATCTATTTCTACTTTTCCTTGATTAGATAATTCAATTAACAATTGAACTGTTTTCTCTGCTACAAGAGGGTGCCCAGGTACTGCATATGTAATTGGTTTTTCCTTAGATTCTGTTACTAAAGAGTTCACAATTTCTTGATATACTTCCTCAAACTGATCATGCTTTTCATATACAGCGTCATAAGACTGGTATGTAAGTCCCTCTGCCTCTAATTCTTGAATAACAGGATGGTCTTTTGTTCGTAAAAATAGATTTTCAGTCTTTTGTAGTATTTTATAAATCCCTAACGGCAACTGATCTAAATCACCTGCTCCTAGGCCTAAAACTGTAATCTTGTTCATTTTGCTCCTCCTGTTCTTTTAAGAGAGCCATTTTTGTAATTTTTTACTTTTTATTAACGAGCTCAGCTCTTCAACTGTAAATAGTTTTATTTTGATTAAGACGATTGTAAAAACAATTGCGCCAACGCCTGCTGATGTTAAAGCTTCAACTAGCATACGTAAACGAAGCGGATTGATAAATAATGAATACTTCTCATAAATATATTCATATCCAAGGACAATGTAATACATAATCACCAGGGAAATTAATAGCTTCAATATAAACTTTAATCCAAAGAATTTTACTTTTGAGAGTTTATATATATAAGCTAAATTTAAAATTGTTACAATGATTAAAGCAATAACTGTTGAATATGCCGCTCCTTTAGAACCAATTTGCTCCATTAAAATAACATTTCCGATGAATTTTACACATCCACCTGCGAATACATTTAATGCTGGAATCAAACTTTTACCTAGACCTTGTGCTATAGATGAAGTTGTAATTGAAATACCTGCAAAAAAGATTGATATACATAAAATCGACAGTACATCTGTACCTAAATCATTTCGATAAAGCATAATATTTGTCGGATGAATGATGGAAACCAGCCCAACAGTTGCAGCAGCTCCAACTACAATACTCACTCTAATTGCCGCTGAAATTCGGTTATTGATTGAAGAATGTTCTTTTCTAACTAACTCCCTCGATAAATACGGTATTAAAGCTAATGAAAATGAAGAAGCAATTACTGCCCCTAGTTGAATTAACGGAAATCCTCGATCATAAATACCTTTAACTAACTTGGCTCCTTCTACATGATATCCATATTGCACTAAAAGTGGATAAAAGGAGATTGAATCGATAAATTGTATAAATACGAGTACTAAGCTACTTAAGCTAAGTAGTATACCTTGATATAAGATTGTTTTCAGTTCAAAACGATATTTCTTTACTAAACTGAAAGATGGGATCGTTAAACCGGAACCTTTGAAAGATACCCAGTAAAAGAAGTACAATATTGCAGCGATACTTCCCAATATTGAGCCTGAAACTGCGCCAGCTCCTACAACATAAAGATTATCTGTAGTTTGCATTAAATAAATTGATAGTACTAAAATCGTTACTACACGAATTAATTGTTCAATTACTTGACTGATAGAAGTAGGTCCCATATCCCCTAAACCTTGATAGTAGCCTCGGAAGGCCGAGGTAATTGGAACAAATAAGAATCCAACACTCACAACTCGAATCAGCATAGCAAGATGTTCGTCACGCATAAACTGCGCTATGCTATTACTTCCTATGTAAAGAGTCAAAAAACATAAGGTACCAATTAATAAAAGCATCATAAAAGTCGCATACACTAGCTCTTTGGCACCCTTTTCATCTTTTTTTGCTAATCGTTCAGCTACATAAGATGATAAAACTAAAGGAAAACCATAAGTAGAAAAAGCTAAAGCAATTGCATAAACAGGATACACCTGTTGGTAAATATAGTAACCTAAATCACCAGCAATATTTTGATATGGAATTTTATAAAATGCACTTAATACCTTTGATAATAAAGATGCAATTGTAATAAATAAAGCTCCTTGTAAGGCTGCTTTTTGCTTAGCTTTTTGCAAAAGGATAACAACTCCTTTGATAGATGGTTCACCCTTTAATGTATTACATTATTGGGGTTTATGTAAAGAGTTGCCAAAAGAAAAACCATTCCTGTGCCAAATCCGGCAATAGAATGGTTTACTTTTTTGTTTTTTCTAGTATCGGCGACTAGCTAAGCAGTCGCTTCCACTTTTCGTACTGTCTAGTTCCGGCTCCTAACTCCTCTAGGTCATAAGCCAAGCTCCAATAAAGGTTAAAAACCAACCTTTATCAGACCTTGTCTTATGCTTGTCGGAGCTGAACAGTCGCCTCCACTTTTCTATTTCACTGCTCCATTTGTCTTGCTAAGAAGTTTGTTGCTGTGTCGATTGCTTTTTTCTCGACATCTGTAATCGTTTTGTCTTTGGAGAAGATAACTACTGCTCCAATAGGGTCACCGCTTGCGATGACAGCTCCTACGGCATAGGATTGGTATTTTTCAATTACACTTTCAATGAAAGAAGCTTCACCAGGCTCACTTATTACTTTTGAATTTCGTTCAGCCATGATTTTTTCAATAATATCACCAATATTTTTGTTTAAGTATTCTTTCTTAGAAGCCCCCGCAACTGCAACTACTGAATCACGGTCACTAATGATAACAGTGTGACCAAGTGTATCGTATAATGCATCTGCATACTCCTTAGCGAAATCACTTAATTCACTAATAGGTGAATATTTCTTTAAAATTACTTCTCCATCTCGGTCTACAAATATTTCTAATGGATCACCTTCACGGATTCGCAAAGTTCTCCTGATTTCCTTGGGTATTACTACTCGACCTAAGTCGTCAATACGTCGTACAATTCCTGTTGCCTTCATACTTACAAAGCGCCTCCTCACTTACTTGCTTGTCTACGTTTATGAAAGAGAGTGACAATGAGGTAAGGTCACCCTTAATTAATGATAGTATCCTTCACAACTTCCGTTCTATACAAAATAAGTGAGATTTTTTGACACCTTTACTAAATTTATAGTAGTGTAAGCACATTTTGGTAACTTTTCTTTATTTTTAGGATGTGTTGTTAGCAAGTTTTGGTTATAAGTCAGGACCAGAAACTACTTTTGTACGTGACTTACGAATATCAAAAAATATTTCGTTAAGCATTTACGCTTTCTTTTTTCACATTTTTAAGCCCTGTTATTAATCCTTCAAGTGTCGTTAACCAGTCCGCTGGTTTTTTCCCTTTAACATCTAGTGTAATTTTTAGTTTGGTACCATCCATGCCAAGTCCAATTCCTCTTCCGTAAGAATTGCAAAGCTTGAATAGTTTTCCGCCATCAATATTTGCACTTGCTGCTTCTGAGAAGTATATACTTACCTCTGATTTAACTTGCTTAATTAGTTCAATTTTCTCTGCATTTGCTAATAACTTAATATGTGCAACCTGACATAAGTAACCAACTTCTACAGGGAATTCTCCAAAGCGGTCCATCAGTTCATCTTGAACATCATTTAATTCATCAAAAGTCTCAACTCTTCTAAATTGCTTGTACATTTCAATTTTTTGCTTACTGTCTTGAATATAAGTATCAGGTAAATATGCGTCTACCTCGATATCAATTTCAACAGTAATTAAATCTTCCTTCTTAACGCCTCTACGTTGCTCAATTGCATCCTTCAGCATTTGTGAGTATAAGTCAAATCCGACAGAGTCGATAAAGCCGTGCTGTTGTGCCCCAAGAAGATTACCTGCTCCACGTATTGATAAGTCACGCATGGCTATCTTAAATCCTGAACCGAGCTCAGTAAATTCTTTAATTGCTTGTAGACGTTTTTCTGCAACCTCAGTTAAAACTTTATCTTGTTTGTAAGTAAAATACGCGTATGCAACACGGTTTGATCGTCCTACTCGACCTCTTAATTGGTAAAGTGTCGATAATCCCATTCGGTCGGCATCATATACGATTAACGTATTTACATTCGGTATATCTACACCAGTTTCAATGATCGTTGTACTTACAAGAACATCATATTGTCCATCTAAGAAGGCATACATAACTGATTCCAGTTCTCCTTCGTTCATTCGACCATGAGCCACGGCTACTTTCGCGTCAGGAACTAGCATTGAAATTTGTTCTGCCATACGCTCAATATCTTCTACACGGTTGTATAAGAAGTAGATTTGACCGTCTCGGGACAACTCTCTTTCTATTGCTTCTCTAACTAGTGCTGCATTGTATTCAACAACATAAGTTTGCACCGGGAAACGATTTTCTGGCGGTGTTTCAATAACAGATAAATCCCTAACACCTAGCATAGACATGTGTAGAGTACGTGGGATAGGTGTTGCTGTTAATGTTAATACGTCAATATTAGCTTTTAACTGTTTAATTTTTTCTTTATGTGAAACGCCAAATCGTTGCTCTTCATCAATTATCAATAAACCTAAATCTTTGTACACTATGTCCTTTGATAATAATCGATGTGTTCCAACTACAATATCAACAGAGCCTTCTTTTAACCCCTTCATTGTCTCAAGTTGTTGTTTACGAGAACGGAAACGATTTAGTAATCCAATATTAATTGGGAAATCTTGAAATCTTTCACGTAAAGTTTCAAAGTGCTGTTGTGCCAAAATAGTAGTTGGAACTAAAAATGCTACTTGTTTTCCTTCTACAATCGCTTTAAAGGCAGCACGAATTGCCACTTCAGTTTTTCCGTAACCTACGTCACCACATAATAAGCGATCCATAGGACGTTCTCTTTCCATGTCTTTCTTAATTTCATTAATAGATCGAATTTGATCGTCAGTCTCTTGATATGGGAATGAAGATTCAAACTCTTGTTGTTCTAGTCCATCTGGAGAGAAAGCATATCCTCTTGATGCTTCTCTTTCTGCGTATAATTTAATTAAATCGTCCGCTATATCTTGAACAGAGCCTTCAACTTTTTTCTTAACCTTTTTCCAATCTGACCCACCAAGCTTGTAAATCTTAGGTTCTTTACCTTCAGAACCTACATATTTTTGCACTTGATCAATTTGTTCAATTGGAACAAATAACTTATCATCACCATGGTACCTAACGTGTAAATAGTCTTTATGAATGCCATTTATCTCAAGTGTTTCAATTCCTAAAAACTTACCAATACCATGATTAACGTGTACAACATAATCCCCGACTTTAAGTTCAGAGTAATTTTTAATTCGTTCTGCATTTGATAGTTTTGTATTAACTCTTTTTTGTTTTTTCGCTTTCTTTGTAAAAAGTTCTCTCTCAGTAATTAAGACGAATTTTTCTAATGGGAGTTCAAAACCTGAAAGGAGTTCACCCTTCATAATATACACTTCGCCGCTCTTAATCTGCTCAATGGAAGATACAATTTTGCCTTCCATTTTATAATCTTCTAAAATATTTTCTATTTTAAAAGTTCTTTCGTCACTTTCGCCGAGCATAACAATTGTATATTTGTTTTTCTTCCAGCGATCTAATTCATTTTTTAACAAATTCATTTGCCCATGAAACTCTTGCGTTGACTTACATTGAATCGACACAACTTGTTCAGGGTGTGTATGAGGAACTCTTCTAGGAAATAGACTAGTATGTATTTGTTGGCGCTTTCTAGACTGAAGCAACTGGAAAAAATCATGAGAGAAAGTGACACCTTGTAGTGCATTTCCTTCAGCTAACAACGATGTATACCACTCAGCCTCATCTTTTTTCATTTGTTCTACTACTTCATGAACCCTTGATATCTCATCAACGATTACGATTGAGTCATTTGGTATATAATCTAGTAAACTAAATTGTTTTTCATAGATTAAGCCAAAATACTTATATATTTGGTCAATTAATTGACCTTGTTTTAACTGCTCAATATCATATGTCACTTTTTCAACTAAAGTCTCTTTTAATTGTTTGTCAGTAGTTTTTGAAAGTGTTGATTTAAACGCATCTTCAATACGCTGAACGCCTAATTGCAAGTCAGCTTTAGGGATAATTCTCTCTGTTGCTGGTCCAATCTGAACAGTTTCGTACTTATTGATTGACCTTTGGTTATCTGGAGAAAAAGATCGAATCGAATCTATTTCAGTATCAAATAATTCTATTCTGATAGGATCCTCATATGTTAGTGGATAAATATCTAAAATACCTCCACGTACGCTGAACTCACCTTTACTTTCTACCATTCCAACTCTTACATATCCCATTTGAACAAATTGAGATACTAGTGTCGTTAAATCTATTTCCTCACCTAGTTCAAAATGAAGCTGGTAGCTTGCCCATAGCTCTGGAGATGGCAAATAGCCTACTAAACCTGAAACAGGCGTTACGATGACTGATGCTTTATTAGCCATTAAACTATTTAATGCTATTAATCTTTGTGATCTTAATTCGGGACTCGAAACTGCGATTTCCGAAGCAATCAGTTCATTTGCTGGATACAAGAAAACCTGTTCTTCTCCCAATATAGACTTTATATCTTCGAACACTTTTTGAGCTTGTAGAAGATTATTCGTTACGATTAATTGGGTCTTTTTAGTTTCTTTATAAACTGCTCCAGCTAATATGGTTTTAGCAGAGCCAGTTAAATTGGTAACTAATTGCTCTCTTAGTCCGTTTCTTAGTCCGCTTATTATTTTTTTTATATCATTATACCGGTTAAATTGTTCAATTAAACCAATCACGAAGTCAATCTCCCCTAACAGTCAATCTAAGTCTATTTCAAAAAACATACCCTTAGTTGAAACATATTTGTCATTATTCGAAATAAAAAACAGAAAAACGCCTCAGGTAGGTACCAAAGGCAATTTAATGTATGAAATTTTTATATTGATGGTAATGTGGGTATTCTGAAAGTGTCATTTCACAATCCTCGCATACAATTTGAAAAACTTGGTTAGGAGATTGAATAAATTTTACAAAATCACTTAATTCCGCTTCAAATGAATGGCAATAATAAGAGGTTAATTGTAGTAATTGATTCTTTTCAAGTCTACCTATTACCGTGTTACAGTATCTACACTGACATTCTAATAATTCCAAGACATGATGCCTCCATACGTCAATAAAATTCATATATACAGTATGGATTGTACTTACTATACTTATTCAATACTAAGGCGCAAATTCCTGTTTTTTATTTTTTATTAAATTGATTCATCACTTCAACAAATGGATGCTTTAAAAAGTATTCACATGCGTCAGCAGCTCGCTTTACACCGTCAACTACATCTGCTACTTCCTCTTCATAAAAATTGGAGAGAACATGATTTACAACACTCATTCCATTACTTGGACGGTCTACGCCGATACGAATTCTTTGAAATTCCTGAGTACCCAAGTGTTGGATTAAAGACTTAATTCCGTTATGACCACCTGCGCTACCTTTCCCACGTAAACGAAGCTTACCCGTTGGAATATCCATTTCATCATAAAGTACTACTAAGTCTTCGATATCAATATCAAAGTAGTCCATAAACGGTCTAACACATTCTCCTGATAAGTTCATATATGTTAATGGTTTAAGTAGAAATACTTTTTCACCATTTATCATTCCTGATCCATAAATACCATTAAATTTTTGCTGATTTAATGGTATTCCATGACGATGTGCTAATTCGTCAATCGCAATAAAACCGATGTTATGTCTCGTTCTTTCATACTCTCTTCCTGGGTTTCCTAACCCTACAAAAAGTTTCATCTTTATACCTCCCTGAAACAAACTGTACTGATATTACGAAAAGACGTAACCACTTCTGGCTACGTCCCTCTTATACTTTCAAACAACATGCAAGATATTAATCAAATAATGTACTTACAGATTGCTCTTCATATACACGAATGATTGCTTCACCAAGTAGGCCAGCAACAGATAATTCAACAAGCTTTCCTGCTTTTTTCTCTTCAGCAAGACAGATTGAATTTGTTACGACTAATTCTTTAATGCAAGAGTTTTCAATACGATCAATTGCCGGTCCAGACAATACAGGGTGTGTACAACAAGCATATACTTCTTTCGCTCCATGCTCTACTAAAGCATTAGCAGCAAGTGTAATCGTACCAGCTGTATCAATGATATCATCGATTAAGATTGCTGTTTTGCCTTCAATGTTACCAATAATATTCATAACTTCAGCAACATTTGGTCTTGGTCGACGCTTGTCAATGATAGCAATAGGCGCTTTAAGACGATCAGCCATTTTACGCGCTCTTGTTACTCCACCATGATCTGGAGAAACGATTACGATATCATCAAGCTGTTTTTTTCTAAAATAGTCAGAAAGGATAGGTACACCTAATAAATGATCAATTGGAATATCGAAGAAACCTTGAATTTGTGGTGCATGTAAATCAAGTGTAATTACTCGAGTTGATCCAGCTGTTTCAAGTAGGTTTGCAACTAATTTAGATGTAATCGGCTCACGTGAACGAGCTTTACGATCTTGACGAGCATAACCATAATATGGAATTACAAGGTTAATTGTTTTTGCAGATGCACGTTTTAACGCATCAATCATAATTAATAATTCCATGATGCTCTCATTTACTGGGAAGCTAGTTGATTGAATGATAAATACATCACAACCACGGATACTTTCCTCTATATTAATTTGCACTTCTCCGTCACTAAAACGAGAAACAGAGCATTTACCAAGCTCTACGCCAATATGTTTTGCGATTTCTTCTGCTAATTTAGGATTCGAATTAAGAGTAAATACTTTTAAATGCTTGTCTGGATAATGATTAGGCATGTTTCGTGTACCCTCCGCTTTTTTTCTTTTTATCTATAATTAATTTTTATAGTATCCTTCTTTGTTCACTTGCCTTGCTCTTGCGATTGCAAGTGAATCTTCTGGAACCTCATCAGTAATTGTTGAGCCAGCCGCAATATATGAACCTTTTTTCACAGTTACAGGTGCAATTAAGTTAGAGTTACAACCAACAAAGACATTATCTTCAATAATTGTTTTAAACTTATTTTTTCCATCGTAATTAACAGTAATTGAACCACAACCAAGATTAACACCTTGGCCAACTTCTGCATCACCAATATAGCTTAAGTGAGACGCTTTACTGCCATTACCAAATGTAACTTTTTTCGTTTCTACGAAGTTACCAATACGAACTTCATTACCTAATGTTGTAGCTGGACGAATATGGGCAAATGGTCCAACTGTTGTTGAGTCACCAATTTTGCTTTCGTGTACAACTGATTGTTTAATACTTGTTTTATTACCGATTTCACTATCGATTATTTCAGTATTTGGTCCAATAACACAATCAGAACCAATTATACTATTTCCATAAATCATTGTGCTAGGATAAATAATTGTGTCTTCACCAATTACTGTATCAGCAGAAATATAAGTACTTGCTGGGTCAATGATTGTAACACCATTTAGCATATGTTTCTTATTAATAACTTTACGCATTAATGTTTCAGCCATTGATAATGCATATCTATCATTTACACCTAATGTTTCATCGAAATTTGGTGTTTTGTATGCTGCTACGATTTGATTTTGTTCTTTTAATATTTCAATAACGTCTGGTAAATAGTATTCACCTTGTGAGTTATCATTATTAACTGCGTTTAATGCTTCGAATAATGCTTTATTGTCAAAGCAATATGTTCCAGTATTAATTTCTTGAACCGTTAACTCTTCAGGAGATGCATCCTTGTGTTCAACAATTTTTTGTACTGATCCATCATTGCTCCTAATTATTCTACCATAACCTGTCGAATCCTCAAGGTGAGCAGTTAAAATGGTAGCTTTTGCCTTTAATCTTTCATGTTCTTCAAAAAGTGCTTGTATTGTTTCTGGTGTAATTAGTGGTGTATCCCCACAAATTACTAAAGTTGTTCCCTCTTTATCCTTTAAAAGTGGCGCCGCTTGAATAACTGCATGAGCAGTTCCTAACTGATCAGCCTGTAGAGCGTATTCACTATTTTCACCTAATTGTGTTTTCACTAATTCAGCACCGTGACCAACTACAGTGACAACATTTTGTACGCCTACTGATTTTACATGATCTACAACATGTTGTACCATTGGTTTACCACATACAGGATGAAGTACTTTATATAATTTTGATTTCATTCTAGTACCTTTACCTGCCGCTAGAACAATCGCATATTTATTTGACATTTTCGTCCTCCATCAATCTATATACATAAATTAAAATGTAATTATTAACATTTTTTAACGATATACATTCATGTTATTATACCATAAAAAAAGAACCCATTATACATTAACGGGTTCTTTTTAGTCATATTTTTAAGAAGCACCTGCTTCTTCAAAGTCTTCTTCTAACTCACCTACACGGTGATATTCAGCTAATACAGAATCTTGTATTTTGCTACGAGTTGAAGAGTTGATCGGATGAGCGATATCACGGAATTCTCCATCTGGAGTACGTTTACTTGGCATCGCTACAAATAAACCGTTATTACCATCAATAACTCGAATATCATGAACGACAAATTCATGATCTAGTGTGATTGATGCGATTGCTCTCATACGACCTTCCGTATTTACGCGGCGTAGTCTTACGTCTGTCACTTCCATCTTGTTCACCACCTTTATCATCTTTAAGCAATACTAGTTAGTTTCAACAGTTATCAAAAATTTCCTTCTTTTTGGAAAATTTTTTATGTAATAAATTTTTAGATTTTTTAAAAATATTTGTTAAATAAGAGGCCTCAAGTAATTTATCGGAATTTTTTATGTAAAATTTAGGAATTTAGAAAAAAATATAAAAAAAAACCTGAAAAAGTTTCAGGTTTTACACAATTGCTATACATTCTATCTCAACAAGCACATCTTTTGGTAATCTTGCTACCTCAACACAGCTTCTTGCAGGCTTATGTTCGTTAAAGTATTCTTCATAAACACCATTGAAATCCGTAAAAGTTGTTAAGTCTTTTAAAAATACAGTTGTTTTTACTACTTTTGATAAATTAGTACCAGCTTCTTCAAGTACCGCCTTTAAATTCGCAAAAACTTGTTTTGTTTGTTCTTCAATTCCGCCTTCAACAATTGTCCCATCAACACGTAATGGAATTTGTCCAGAAGTGTACAATAAACCATTAGCTATCAAAGCTTGTGAATATGGGCCAATAGCCTTTGGGGCATGATCAGTATGAATAATTTGCATGTTCTCTCTTCCCTTCTAATATTATGACAAATAGCTCGATTGCTCGAGTTACTATTCTGATTTCATAAATGATTCTTCAAGGAAATTGCCTTTTTCTACACGTATTAGTTGTTCTCTTTCATTCACTTCTGATAATTTCACAAGTGATATGTAATCTTCAACCAATCTCTCTTCAATATTAACCGCTTCTACTAAAACGCCAATCCCTGCAACATTAGCTTGGAATTCCTTCAATAAATTCTTCATTCCAGTAATTGTGCCGCCAGCTTTCATAAAATCATCAATGATTAATACATTTGAACCAGTTTCAATACTTCGTTTCGCCAAAGTCATCGTTTGAATACGTTTTGTAGAACCTGAAACATAATTGATACTAACCGTTGAACCCTCAGTTACTTTATTGTCATGACGAACAATAACTACAGGGACATTTAAGTAATTAGCAACTGCGTATGCTAAAGGAATACCTTTTGTAGCAACCGTCATAACTAAATCTACTTTTTTGTCACCAAATATTGAAGCAAACATACGGCCAACACTATTTACATAGTTTGGATTACTCAGTATATCTGTCATATAAAGGTATCCACCGGGTAACAATCTGTCTGGGGTTTGAATTAAGCTACAAAGTTCTTCTATTGTCGTATTTACTTCTTGAATACTAATACTAGGAATATATTTAACTCCACCAGCCGCTCCTGGAACCGTCACGAGTGTTCCAATACCTTGCTGTTCAAACGTTTGCTTTATAATACCCAAGTCTTCACTGACAGAAGATTTAGCAGAGGCATATAGTTCAGCAAAAAATGTCAATGATACTAACTGTTGTGGGTGATGTAATAAGTAATGGGTCATACCTACAAGACGAGAGCTTCTTCTAATTTTCATGGAGCACCTCAAATCACGAATATTTTATAAAAATTTTATAATAATATTCGTATTTAATCAAGTTTTTCACGTTCACCTAACATACGAACTGCATAAACCTGGTCACAAAATCCTTTTAATCCATTGTAAACCCGATTCATTCTTGAATCATGTCTAACCAATCCGAATACAGTTGGACCACTACCGCTCATTAGGACTGCATCTGCACCGAACCTTTTCATTTGTTCTTTAATCATTGCGACTTCCGGATGTAATTGTAATGTAACTGATTCTAGTACATTACCTAAAGAATCACAAATTTCGTCATAGTCTTTTTCAGATATAGCTTGAACCATTTTATCTACGTCTGGATGCTTCACATCATCTAGTTTTAACTTTTGATAAACTGTTGCAGTAGACACACCTTGAGCCGGTTTTGCTAAAATCACCCAACACGGTGGTGGTGTATCAATATGTTGGATCTTTTCACCACGTCCAGTTGCAATTGCGGTTCCACCATAAACACAAAAAGATACATCCGATCCGATTTTCGAACCAATTTCGGCTAATTCATCTAGTGAGCAATTGAGATTCCAAAGTTTATTTAATCCTCTTAATACTGCTGCAGCATCTGAGCTTCCTCCTGCTAAACCAGCAGCAACAGGAATGTTTTTTGTAATAAAAATATGAGCTCCTTGCTTAATTCCGAACATCTCTTTCAATATTACCGCTGCCTGGTACGCTAAATTACGTTGATCATCAGGCACATATCGATTATGTGATGTAACAACAATCTTATCTTCTTGAAGTAGCTCTAACTCGATTCGATCAGCTAAATCAATTGTCGTCATAATCATTTTTACATCATGATATCCGTCGTCTCTTTTACCAACAACATCTAATGAAAGGTTTATTTTTGCTGGAGCTTTTACCATTAACTTCATTATTTTCACCTTCTTATGAACACTACTTTTTTGCTATTGTATCATAATTAACTCATAAGAAAAATCTACCATTATGAAAGTACCATTTACCCCTTCTTTTTCTGATACGAAAGGGCACAAAAAACCGAAGCAAATAGCTTCGGTTTTATCGAAGTGAATATTCATTACTGTTGCTTATTTGATAATTGTAACTCAGCTAATTGGATTGCTCTTTTAACCATGTTGCCGGCATCCTTCGCTCGGATGCCTCCCCAGCCTTCTTTTTGAACAACGTCATAGAACCCCAAATCTTTTGCAAGCTCTTCTTTAAACTTCTCTGACATAATTCCTCTTCTTCTTCCCAAAAAAAGCAACCCCCTTTTCAACTTCGACAGGGTTAGTATATGTAAATTTTTTTATTTCATTAGTCATAAAAAGAAAAGAGACAGTAGATAGTCTACTGTCCGTTCGCCATTAGTCCACTTGTATGGTCATCACAGAAAAACAATTCAACTGTTTCTGTTAAAATATCTGCATAACTGAAAGATAAGCGTTCAAATGCGTTCTCTTCTTGATCTAGTTGTACTACAAATATGGATGGATATGTTTCTGCTAATACACCGGATCTTTCTACAGTTTTTCTGCGTCCGCTGTTTGCCTTTAATGTAAGTCGTTGTCCAACATGACTATCTAAAGTATCCTTTATTTCAGATAATTTTTTTGCCATTTCATACCACCTCACTCTGACAAGTATACCATCTTATGTAAAATAAGTCAACAAAACATAAAATTATACCAACGAGACAGGATACATGTCAATAAAAAATTTTCTTCACCACCATATTATTTGTTAGAATCCGTAATTTTATGTATGGAAATAAAAAAAGATTTTCTACAAACGAACTGTTTCGTTTAAGTAGAAAATCCTTCTTATTATTCTTCCATCGATTGAAAAGGTAATCCGGTCCTTAAAATCCCTTTGGTCTCTATACCACCAAGTCCTTTTTCACCTGTGATTGTATTTTGTACGACATCATATACATTTACTCGGTCCATAAAAGAAGTAAAGCTTATTTTCCCTACCACATAAACTGGATCTAAAGCATGAATATTGACCCTTGTTGGGGAACTAGCGAAATTTGCACCTGCTCTTATAATTGCCTCAAAGTGTGACTGACATGCTCCAGCAAAAATGACCAAGTGATCCAATGAAGGAACCTTCTTTCTTGCTTCCTTCACTGCTTCGACAAAAAACTTAGAATGTCGATATGCCTCTATATCTGTCACAAGACCTTTTGCTTTTGTATACGCATCATGACCTGTAATAACCAATATATCAGGACGATAATGATCTAAATAATAACCAATTTTTGAAGGAAGCTCTCTTTCTTTACAATAGATTCCTTCTACAGGTACACCCATTTTGTTGTACATCTCAATACATTTCTTTAAGTAAAGTGGATCTCCATCAATGTGCAGTACTCTTCCAGGTATTTGAAACAAATTTACTTCGGTACGAAATCCATTTGTGGCTTCAAATTTACGTTTCTCTTTTTGCTCTAATGCCTCTCTTTTAAATAACTTATAATTTTCATCTATTTGGACAGACGATCTTCTACCTTTTTCGCGATACTCGGACTCAATGATTACTCGCAGGTCGGATAAAGGCGCATCAGCAATTAAACGAAAATCGTCACCATATAAAATCGCGGTTACTTCATCTCCGTCTTGTTTTATCTCCACTACTCGAAAAAGTAAGTCATATTTATAAGATGCTCGCTCAACGATATCTCCTACATTAATATTCATGCCTTCCCCTCCAAAATGACTTAAATACACCACGAGTTGGCTCTCTTTTTTTAGGGTATGTGTCCACCTAGAAAAGGGTGATAAGTGGTTTTAAAAAGGAATAGAACCTTAAGGAGGGGTGTTATGTGCTTAATCATTACTAACGAACTTAAAAAATAGACGATAGACCTAAAAAAAGACAGTAAACAATGGATTCATTGATTACTGTCCTCTGCTACTACTTATTTTAAACTTTTATATAGGTTATTACTTAACGTTGCAAATTCTTGAATACTTAGTGTTTCGCCTCGTCTTGTCCCTTCAATTCCAGCTTCCTCTAAACAAGCTTCAAGTTTAGATTTGTCCTTTTTCAATAAAGGTAGGTTATTTAATAAATTATTATTTAAAGTCTTTCTTCGCTGCGCAAAACTAGCTCTAACTACTTCAAAGAAGAACGTTTCATCTATAACTTCCGCTGCTGGCTGATCTCTCTTGATTAGTTTAATAACAGCTGAATCTACATTTGGTTGTGGCATGAAAACCGTTCTAGGTACTGTCATGACTGTGGAAGCATGTGTATAGAATTGAATGGCAATCGAAAGTGAGCCATAATCCTTCGTTCCTGGTTTTGCAGAAATTCGATCTGCTACTTCCTTTTGAAGCATACAAACGATCCCTCGAATTGGTAATCCTTCAGTTAATAGCTTCATGATGATTGGCGTTGTTACATAATATGGTAGATTTGCAACCACCATAATATCCTTTTCATTTGGTAAATATTCTTCAATCGCTTTTTCTACATCTGCCTTCAATACATCCTCATTAATGACTTGAATATTATCATACGGAGATAATGTATCTTCTAATATTGGAATTAATCGATTATCAATCTCGAACGCCAATACTTTTTTTGCACGTTTCGCAATTTGCTCTGTCAGTGCCCCTATTCCAGGACCAATTTCAATTGCACAACTTTCTTCTGTTAAGTCTGCATAACTTACAATGTTCTCAAGTATATTTGTATCAATTAAGAAGTTTTGACCGTAATTTTTTTTAAAGAAAAAATCGTACTTAGCCAATATTTCTTTCGTACGACTAGGTGTTGCAATATCCTTCATCACTTTTCCTCCATTAAAACTTTTTTTACTGCTTGTCCAAATTCTTCTTTTGAGATTTGAAACATTTGCAGTCTTTTCTCTAATTGCTTGCCATTTGTATAGCCAATATTCAAGAGCTTTCCTAGCTTATCCCGTCTTTCGCTCGATTTTGGATGTCCAATAAAACCTGCATCTACTAAATCTTCCTTCGTTATGTCAGAGACCACTTCAACAAATTCTTGCTTTACATGGAGCAATGCATTTCGAATTGACTCACGCGTCGCATGTTCAATTCCTAATCCTTTTTTACCGGAACGAACTGCTTCTTCTTTTGATAAGAACGCATGCTTGCAACCAGGTATATTTTCTTTAATAATTGAACGGATTCGTTGTCCTGGATAATCAGGATCTGTAAATACGATAACGCCTCTCGTTTCTTGTGCATGTTTGATCAGTTTTAATGTTTCTTTATTGATAGCCGAGCCACTTGTTTCAATTGTATCAGCGTCTACAGCTCTCTTTATTGCCGCTGTATCATCTTTACCTTCGACAACAATGATTTCTTTAATCTTCATTTGTTCCTCCATACAGTTCAAGTATATGTAATCATACCATAAGGAAAAGAAAACTTCATATCATGTTAAATTTAGTATAAAAAAAAGCAGAAGGACTTATCCTTCTACTTTTCTAATCATCAATATTTATTTTAAAAATGATTGTTGATTTCCACTCTAGTAATCGAACATCCATAGTTTTCATCAAATTATTTAATAATTGTTTTATTTACCTAGAAACCCTACTAAAAAAGCCTTAAAACCAGACTATTAATAGGGAACCTATTTTAATCATAATCAATCAAGGATACGAATTTTAACAGTACGACGACCGAAATCAAAACACTCGTCTTTCGTAGGCATTAAAATATCAATTCGACGTCCGTCAATTGCACCACCAGTATCTCCAGCAATAGCAACGCCATAGCCTTCAACCCATACTTTTGATCCTAATGGAATAACATCAGGGTCAACTGCAATTAACTTGGTATTTGGATTTTTACGGATATTAATCCCAGTAGCCGTAATACCACTCATACCAGCGTCATAAGGAGAATATGCTGTAGCTTCTACATACATTTCTTTTACCTTACCTTTTACTTTTGGTGCACTAGACTTTACCAATGCACTAGAAGCTGGTACAGATTTTGTACCTACAGCTACTACTCGGTCAACGGGTTCTTTCAAAATTTCTTCATCGATAATCGTTTTAGAAACTACCTTACCATTTTCTTTAATGATTTCGAAGTTTCGTTTTACAAGACCTTTAACACCTTCAGTAATAACTGCTGATTCATCTTTAAACATTGAAGAATCATTTTTCTCTTTTTCTTTATAATCTACTTCCTCTTCAACTACATCGTTGACCTTTTCAACGCGTATTACTCTAACTGTATCGTTTTGTTCAACCGTTTCATCAATCGCTGGTTCAACTCGATCATATTCATTTAAAGTAATGTTTTGTTTATCTAAAAAGTCAGCGACAGTAGTCGAAGTTGAAAATACTTTTTTCGGTTTTCCACCATCATTAAGTACTAAAGGAAAAGCTTTTTCATAAGTAATTTCTTCATTTTCTTCTAATGGTGTTGTTAATGCAGGCATGATTACATCGTCCTGATTTACTTTAATTTTTTCTTCGCTTAATAATTCTTGGACAGTTTGAGCAGTTGTCATAATCACTTTTTCTTGCCCATTAATCGTAAGCTTTACAGGTTTTGCATGTTGGATAATGATATCCATATCATCTGTTATTTTTGAATTAGCAGATGGATACATTTCATCCTGGTTTGTGATTGTTACATTTTGTTCTTTTAATAATTCAGCCACAGTATTTGCATGTGTTTGAATAACCTGTTCTTTCCCGTCTACCTCAAGAGTTACCTGTTCTTTAAGTCCCTCATATGCTCCTGTACCTACTGATCCAGTGAAAACTAAAGCTCCTGCAAGTTGTACTGCTAGTTTTTTACTACTCCCAAGTCTAGAAAGTAACCTATTCGCGTCTATCACGATTTTACTCCTCCTTTACTATGAGAAAAAAGATTGACTAGCTCCAAACCTATTAACTAGCTTCTACTCTACTGAATGTATGTTTACTAGATTTAGAAGTAGAAGAGTTTTTTTTCGACAAATCCTTCAACTCTTCATACGTGAACTGTGACGAATGGTATCTATTCGTTAAAGTTCATAACATCATTTGTTAATCTGAAAAACTTTACACGCATTTTCAAACGTTCTCTTTTGAACTTCTTCAACTGGAATGTCTTTTAAACGCGCAATTTCTTCAGCAACAAGTGATACATAGCTAGGTTCGTTTCTTTTTCCTCTAAACGGGTGTGGGGTTAAGTATGGACAGTCCGTTTCGATTAATAAATTTTCTAACGGAATCTCAGTCGCTACTTCTTTTGGTTTTTTTGCATTTTTAAATGTAACAGGTCCTCCTAATGAAATATAGAAGTTCATATTGATACATTCTTTTGCAGTCTCCACACTACCGCCGAAGCAGTGCATTATGCCGCCTACTTCTGATGCATTTTCTTCTTTTAATATTGTAACAATATCTTCAGTTGCGTCTCGATTGTGTATTACAATGGGTAATTTCAGTTCTTTCGCTAGTCGAATTTGTTTACGAAAGACTTCTTGTTGAATTTCCTTAGGTGACTTATCCCAGTAATAATCCAAACCTGTTTCACCTATTGCTACTACTTTTGGATGTTTAGATAACTCTTTAATCCATTCAAAATCTTCTTCAGTTGCATCAATAGCATCAACAGGATGCCAGCCAATAGCTGCGTAAAGAAAATCGTATTCCTCTACCAACTCCATAGCCTTTGTAATTGTTGGTCTATCAAAGCCAACAACTACTTGATGAACAACTCCAGCTTCAAGAGATCGTTTAATTACTTCCTCAAGGTCTTCCTTGTATTGATCTGCATTTAAATGTACATGTGTATCGAAAAGCATTTTATATCTCCTTCGCTTATGAAATTTAGTCTAACATGCAATAAAATTTCTTACCTAACGCACAGTTAACAATTCCGTTACAAAAAGAAATGTCTTAAATTAACGATTTTCTAATGATTTTTTAATAGGTCTTTTAAGCTAATCCTATGAAATAGAAGGACTTTTCTAGTGCGCTATTCAAAATAAGACAATCTTTTTAATTTCATGATTGTAATCTATCTGTAACATTTTCCTCATATAATGACACATTCTAACAATCTGGCTACTGAATGATTCCAAAAACCTACAAAATATTGGATTATTCTAATTAACATAAATTTTTAGGCATAATTCTACATAGAATAACAATTATTTCAGGAAAATAACTCAATAAGAAAAAGTGTTCCATGTATAGTTTTACACGAAACACTTTTCTTAGTAACACTATTTAATAATCGTACCGTTTGGTAGAGATTGATCAATTGTTGCAAGAGAAAGCTTTCCTTCTATACTGCCTGCTAGGATCATACCTTCAGATAATTCTCCTCTTAACTTAGCTGGTTTTAAATTCGTTACACAGATAACTTTTCTACCAACTAAATCTGCTGGCTCATAGTGTTCCGCTATTCCTGAGATGACTTGTCTTGATTCATTTCCTAAATCTAATTGAAGTTTTAGAAGTTTTTTTGCACCTTTTACAGCACTTGCTTCTTTTACTTCTGCAACTTTTAATTGTACTTTAAAGAAATCATCAATTGTAATTTCAGGAGTAGTATCTTCAACTTCTACTTTTTCCTCTACAGGTTTTACAGTACCTTGCATTTGTTCCTTAATATAAGCAACCTCTGGCTCAGTTTCTAAACGAGGGAATATTGGCTCTGCTTTTTGTACCTTTATCCCTTCATTAATTGCACCAAACTCGCTTAGACTTTCCCAAGTTAAGATACTTTCATTAGTTAAACCTAATTGAGCAAATATCTTCGCTGGAGTCTGTGTTAAAAATGGTTTTAATAGAATACCCACTTGGCGTAATGATTCTGCTAAGTGTGCCATAACAGAAGCTAATTCTTCATTTCTACTTTCATCTTTAGCAAGTACCCATGGTTGTGTCTCATCAATATATTTATTCGTACGGCTAACATATTGCCAAATATGAGTTAATGCAACTGAAAACTCCATATTCTCCATTGCTTCTTCTACTGATGTTTTTGTATTTTTAGCAACTTGTTGAAGATTTTCATCAAACTCAGTAACTGTCCCTTTCACTGAAGGGATGTTTCCATCAAAATATTTTTCAATCATTGCAATTGTACGATTTAATAAATTACCTAAGTCGTTTGCTAGATCAAAATTAACACGATCAACAAAACCTTCAGGCGTAAATATTCCATCTGAACCAAATGGTACTTCACGTAATAAATAGTAACGTAGCGCATCTAATCCATAACGATCTATTAAAGTAACTGGATCGACAACATTTCCTTTTGATTTACTCATTTTACCGTCTTTCATTAATAACCAGCCGTGCGCAAAAACTTTCTTTGGTAATGGTAAATCTAATGCCATTAACATAATTGGCCAATAAATAGTATGGAAACGTACAATTTCTTTACCTACTAAATGTACATTTGCCGGCCAATATTTTTTATATAGTTCTTCGTTGTCAGTCCCATAACCTAGTGCTGTAATATAATTAGATAAAGCGTCAATCCAAACATAAATAACATGCTTTGCATTTCCTGGAACTTTTACACCCCAATCGAATGAAGTTCTAGAAACTGCTAAGTCTTCTAAGCCTGGCTTAATAAAGTTATTAATCATTTCATTTTTGCGTGATTCTGGTTGTATAAACTCTGGATTTTCTTCATAGTATTTTAACAGTCTGTCGGCATATTTGCTCATCTTAAAGAAATAAGACTCTTCTTTAACTAGCTCAACAGGATGACCGCTGTCAGGACTTTTTCCACCAACTACATTCCCGTCAGCGTCATGAATTGGATCAACAAGCTGCGTTTCTGTGTAATATGTTTCATCTGGTACCGAATACCAACCCTCATATTCATCTAAATAGATATCACCTTGATCAAGTAATTGTTTAAAAATTTTCTCAACAATATCCTTATGTCTCGTTTCTGTTGTACGGATAAAATCATCATAAGAGATGTCTAACTTCTTCCAAAGATCCTTAATCCCAACAACTATATCATCTAAGTATTTTTGAGGTGAGACGTTTAACTCTTCAGCTTTACGTTGAATTTTTTGACCATGCTCATCCGTCCCCGTTAAATAAAATACATCAAATCCTTGCAGTCTTTTGTATCTAGCCATTGCATCCCCAGCAACAGTTGTATATGCATGACCTATATGTAATTTTCCACTCGGATAATAAATCGGAGTAGTAATATAAAAAGTCTTTTTACTCATTCCTAAATCTCCTCCTTCAATAAATTCTAAATATTGACACTAAATTATTCGCATGATTTTGCATTTCATTATAAAATGAAAATTGAGTTGTCTGCATATTCCATCTTTTCGCATAATCATACTTATTTTTCTAAGTTAAATTTTACACAATAGTAACATCTATTTCTATTATTTCTCATAAATATACATATTTTTTATGCATCACTATTCGATTTAGACATATTTAATCATTATGTAACCATAAGTACTAAATTTCCTTATACCGTTACATTTTTTGATATATTACATTTAATATTATTTTAGGAGGGCTAATCATGAAATCAACAGGCATTGTTCGAAAAGTAGACGAATTAGGGCGTGTAGTCATACCAATCGAACTACGTAGAACACTTAACATCACAGAAAGAGATACTCTTGAAATATTTGTAGAAGAGGATCGTATTGTCCTAAAAAAATACCAACCAAATATGACTTGCTTGATGACTGGAGAAATCTCTAATCACAATCTTGAAATAGCAGAAGGTAAAATTGTACTAAGTAAAAAAGGTGCAGAATTACTGAAATTTGAAATTGAACAGTTTTTATCTGACATAAAAAATTAACTTTGAAGAGGCTGCCTGATTTAATTGCATTCTCCTCTACAAATCAATCATCTTACATGATTCATTCGTATAAATGATAAGAGAATTTACATTTAAATTAAGACAGCCTAACTTCATTTTACGCAAATATTATAAACCATGGTATTCCGCATAAACATCTCTTTTATGTAAAGCACGATCCTTCGCAACTAGCTTAATTGCTTCCTTGCTTGATTCGCCCTTTTCATTAATATACCAATCAACATGTTCATTTATGGACAGAGCTTCCCACCAAGATTCCCCATGATGATTAGCAACTTCCTCTTCAGAAGCACCCTCCAATACGATGACAAATTCACCACGTATTTCTTCATTAACCGCCCAATCAATTGCATCACTTACAGAGCCACGTAAAAACTCCTCGAACTTTTTAGTTAACTCTCTACACAATACAATTTTTCGATTACCTAAAACTTCAGATATAGATTGTAATGTTTCCTTCAATCTGTGTGGTGATTCATAGAGTAACACTGTACTGCGTTGTCCTTTTAATAACTCTAGGTGTTTTTTTTTGTCCTTTTTTTGACGAGGTAAAAAGCCTATGTATAAAAACGAATCAGTCGGTAGCCCCGAAGATATTAATGAAGTTAATGCAGCATTCGCACCTGGTAAAGGCACTACTGAAATTCCTTCTTCTAAACAAAGATTCACTAGCTCATAGCCAGGGTCTGATATACAAGGCATACCAGCATCGCTAACTAACCCTACTTTCATGCCTTTTTTTAAATCTTCGACGATTTTTGTACCAACCTTTTCTTTATTATGTTCATGGTAACTAATTAATGGTGTAGTTATTTCAAAGTGGTTGCAAAGCTTTTTAGAATTTCGAGTATCCTCAGCAGCTATGTAATTTACTTCCTTTAAGATACGAATTGCCCTAAAAGTCATATCTTCTAGATTCCCAATAGGCGTTGGTATTAAATATAAGCATCCTATTTCTTCATTTAAAAAGCTCTTTTGGCTTTTTATCATTGTTCTTTTCCTTCTCTCATATATCGTTCTTTATTCATCCTTGATAATTGTTTAAAAGCATATTCTGCTTGCAATGCTTCTCTTTTCGTTTTGTATTCTTCCTGATAAATACACTTTACTGGAACTCTACCTCGAGTATATTTAGCACCTTTTCCTTCATTGTGCTGCCTAAGTCGACGATCTATATCTGTTGTATACCCTGCGTATAATGTTGAATCACTACATTCTAATACGTATAAAAAATGCTTACTGTTGTCCATATAACATTTCCTTCATATTTGCAGTGTACTCATTATTTTCTTCGTATACATAAACTGGTGGCAAAATCTTTAAGTCTGCTTTTCCACCTTTAATCCCTTCAATGAGTAAAGTATTTGCTTCCTTCCCCATTTTTGGGTAAACAAATTGAACTCTTTTTGGCTCAATTCCATGATTTCTCATTGTCGTAACAATATCTAACAGGCGGCCTGGTCGATGAACCATAGCAAGCTTCCCACCATGTTTTAATAAAAGTTTACTAGCGTAAATTACTTCTTCTAGATTCGTTTTAATTTCATGTCTTGCAATTGCATAATGCTCATTTGTATTTTGTTCAGATGTTGGTACATCTTGAAAATATGGTGGATTACATGTAACAACGTCTACAAATTCCCTACCAATTAGGTTTGGCGCATTTTTCAAATCATCATGTATCATCTTAATTTTTTGCTCTAATTTGTTATATTCAATACTTCTCATCGCCATATCATATAATCGTTCTTGAATTTCCACGCCAATTATATTTGCATGAGACCTTCTATGTAACATTAATGGTATAACGCCGTTTCCTGAACACAAATCGACAATTGTACCTTTTTGAATTGGAACGTATGTAAAATTTGATAAAAGTACAGCGTCTAACGAAAATGAAAAAACGGAAGGACTTTGGATAATCCTCAAATCATCTTTTAATAAATAATCTAGTCGTTCGTCACCTTTAAGCATGTTTAATTCCTTTCAAAAATCACACAAAAGTTTATTTTTATATGATTTCCTTAATTTAAATAAATAAGTAGAAAACAATAAAAAAGAGGCTATTCCATGTGAAATTTCGTCAAATCACCATAGTAATCTTTCTTATGTCTAAATAAGAAATGTACATTATATATGGTAATCCTTCGCTTCTACTGGAATAGCCTACTATTACTTTTTGTCAAAGAAAGATAAACAAAACAGACAGTCCTCATCGTGACGTACACTCCCATAATGAAGATTACATATATGAAAGCCTTCTTGGTAAAGTCTTGCTAAATTATCGTAGCCTTCACCGACATCTTTGTCTTTTTGTACTTTTTTCTTCTTTGAGTCTTTTACTTGTTCTTCTTTTTCCACACGTTGATCTAAACCTAAGCGATGACGCAAATGGTCATTCTCGATTTTAGTGTAGTGGTTTTCTTCTAGAAGCTCAGCAATATACTGTTTTAACTCACTAAGCTGTTTTGATAAATCTTGAATTTGTTCTTCCATATTGGATAGAGATAAGAATATATTCTTCTTGTCCAATCTTACCACCTCTTAATCTGTGGTTTGTATTGAAACGACTCCCTCGTGAATTAAATCATCCAGGGTATACTCCACAACGCGTTCTTTTTTAATCAATTCTACTTGAATAACTCGTTCTAAGATGTTTAATCCTACTACTTTTCCAGGGCCTTCTAAAGTTTCAATGATATCTTCTAAATCTGGTAGCTGTTCTTTAGCTGCCTCATACTCATCATTTTCATACTTCAAGCAGCACATTAACCTACCGCATAGTCCTGAAATTTTTGCCGGGTTAAGAGATAGATTTTGGTCTTTAGCCATCTTAATAGAAACTGGCTCAAAGTCGCCTAAAAACGTAGAACAACATAGCATTCTTCCACATGGGCCAATTCCGCCAAGCATTTTAGCTTCATCACGAACACCAATTTGTCTTAATTCAATTCGCGTACGGAATACAGCTGCTAAATCCTTTACTAACTCTCTAAAGTCTATTCTACCATCTGCTGTAAAATAAAAGATGACTTTATTTCGGTCAAACGTATATTCTACATCAACTAGTTTCATATCTAGTTCATGTTGCATAACTTTGCTAGAACAAACCTCATAAGCTTCTTTAGCTGATTGTTTATTCTCTTCAACTATCATACGATCATGTTCATCTGCTAATCGCATAACTTTTTTTAATGGAAGGACTACGTCATTTTCTCCGACCTTTTTATTTGAAACAACTACTTTTCCAAATTCAATCCCTCTCACCGTTTCAACGATGACAAAAGTATCTTTAGGGATTGCTAATCCATTTGGGTCGAAATAATAGATTTTACCTGCTTTTTTAAACCGTACCCCAACTACTTCGTACACAACCTACAATCCCTCCTGTAGCTCTATAATCATTTGCTCTAAAACTAACACCATATTTGCATTAGATGTTAATCGTTTTTTAGCATCAAGAATTTTTTCTAAACAAGTAGTAATCTTTTCTAATGAATAGCGATTTAATGCTTGTGTCATTAATGCTTCTTCAGAGCGAAAAACTATATTATTATCTTGTTCAGCATATATATATAACATGTCTTTAAAGGCTAATACAAGCATATCAAGCATTAATTGTACTTGTTCTTTCGTATCAAAATGTTTAGAAACATTTTGTTGTATAATTAAAAGACTATCTTTTTTAGTTGTTACTAATGCTTCATATAATTCTATCACTAAAGCTCTTGCTTGTGCAAACCATTCTTCTTGTGCGATTTCAACAGCAACTTGTTCACTATTGGTGATTCTTGCTAGTAAAGGGATTAACGCAGGTTGTAAATCTTTTTGATGTAAATGTTCTTCAAAATATCTCACCGGTAGTGGATTAAAGTGTATCGATTGGCATCGTGACTGGATAGTTGGTAAGATTTGTTGTACCTGTTCTGTTAGTAAAAATGCCGTTGTAATAGAAACCGGTTCTTCTAAAAATTTCAATAAAGAGTTAGCTGCATTAGTGGTCATTTTGTCAGCATGATCGATTATATAAATTTTTCGATTCGATTCGACAGCCGTTTTTGCAAACTCTTCTTGAAGTTGTTGAATTTGATGCTTCTTTATAGAAGTTTCTTCTGGTTCGATTATATAAACGTTTGGATGATTACCTGAATCAACACGCTTGCAATTTCTACAGTTACCACATGGATTTGCATCTATTACATTTTCACATAATAATACTTTTGTATAATACAAAGCAAGTTCTCTTTTCCCAGTTCCTCTTGGGCCCTCGAATAAATAAGCGTGAGCCACTCTGTCTTTTAATACTGCATTCTTCAACATTTTAGTGGCAACTGGTTGTCGCTCGCTTAACTCCTCCCAAGACGTCTTCATCTTTACACCTACTCATGTATATAAATTAATTAATAGTCCCTTTATTTCACCAATTGTATTCAATAAATGGATACTATCACTTTCGTTCT
This sequence comes from Gottfriedia solisilvae, assembly GCF_002128405.1. Classification (GTDB taxonomy): domain Bacteria; phylum Bacillota; class Bacilli; order Bacillales; family Bacillaceae_G; genus Gottfriedia; species Gottfriedia solisilvae. The sequence goes on along the minus strand of NZ_NETJ01000011.1, from coordinate 3,416 downwards.
TCATCATATCGTTCGTTAATTCAATCAATTTCTCATCGATTAATTTTACAATTTGTAGCGAAGACATAGAACCTCCTGCACCCCAGCTAATTTGCTCAGATACTTCCATGCCATAATCTACTGATTCTTTTAAGAAACGTTTTACTAATTGTTTAAAACGAGCCAAATCTCGTAAATTTTTTCCTTTTGCTAAACGTTCTCCTTGAACCTCAATCTCACCAATTAAACGATTCAATTGCTCTATCTGAAGCTTTGATTCATTCTTTTTAACTAAAGTATGAAAATTAGCAGAATTAGATTGAATTTGTTTTAAATCTTTTCTTTCATTATTTAATTTTGCTACTAAGTTTTGATCGATTTTCACTAAAGAACCTCCATTAAGTACAAAACTTACTTATACTCTATTATACCAGTTCAATAAATTTATGTTCATGTAATGATTTAACAAATTTATTTATTTTTAATGACCAATTTTTTCTAAAACCGCTTGTAAAGTCGCTTCATAAACTTCTTCAATTGATCTAGAAGCATCAATTACTTTGAAACGGTTTGGTTCTCTTTTTATGATTTCATAATACCCACTTTGTACTTTCAAATGAAAATCTAGTTCTTCTAGATCTAATCTATTTATTTCTCGTTCATCTGCTTGATGTACTCTTTGTAAACCTATTTTCGGGTCTAAGTCGAAGTAGATTGTTAAGTGTGGCATTAATCCATTAATTGCAAATTCATTTATCTGATATATTTCATCGATACCAATTCCTCGACCGACACCTTGATATGCAAGAGAGCTATCAATAAATCGGTCACAAAGTACAATCCTTCCTTCTTCTAAAGCAGGTAAGACCTTTTCTGCTAAATGTTGTCTACGAGCAGCTGCATATAAGAGAGCCTCAGTCCGTATATCCATCTCTGTATTTTCTGGGTCTAAAATAATATTTCTTATATTTTCCGCGATACGGATTCCGCCTGGCTCACGTGTAGAAATAAAATTTAATCCTATTTTGTGAAACTCTTCTGTAACCATATTTATAATCGTCGTTTTCCCAGCACCTTCAGGACCTTCAAACGTAATAAATAAAGATTCCAACCTATTTCCCCCTATATATAAACTTCAATTTGTAATTCTTCTTTTTCGATTAAATTATGAATCGTTAAGCCATACTGATGAATTTCTACAATATATTCAATATGCTCTTTTGTAATAGTTTCACCTTGTAATAAGACAGGAACACCAGGCGGGTATGGGACAATATTCTCTGCAGATATTTTACCTGTTGCTTCTATTAAATTAATAACTGTTTTTTTCATTCTTTTTAAAGAGGCATAACTATGTGACACAGCACTATTAATATTTGGTACTGATGTAGGGTAATATTTTTGATCAATCCTTGTTAATCTTTCGGAAGCATTTTTGATGCGTTTAAAATGCTCTTCAAATTTCCATTTCTCATCTAATGGTAAGATCAATAGAACATGGGCCCAGTCTGACAGTTCAACATATATGTCCTCCTCCTCAAAAACAGCTTGAAGTTGTTTTCCAGTATGACCTTCTGTACTCTTTAAAATCAGTTTTAACAAATCTTGCTTGTATAATAAGTTCTTCGTTTCTACTATTTGTAAAGCTGGTAACTCATGAATCAAATTCATAAAGGAATGAATTTGATTCTTTAATTCAATAACCTTATCGCTTCCAAAACTCTCTACAAAGCTTCTGGAATAATCAAGTGATGCCATGATTGGATATGAGGGACTACTGCTCTGTAGCATTCTAAGCATTTCCTTAATTTTATCAGAACAAATAATTGATGATTTAATATGTAAATATGACCCCATTGTCATTGCAGGAAGTGTTTTATGTGCCGATTGAATGACAATATCAGCCCCCATAGACAATGCATCTCTAGGAAATGGCTCACCTATCGTAAAGTGAGCACCATGTGCTTCATCAATCATAACGGGTATATCCAAAGTATGAGCTAAATTAATTAATCCATCTAAATCCTGAGACATCCCATAATAATTTGGATTGGTTAAAATGACAGCTTTCGCATTTGGGTATTTTTTTATGATTTCATTTGATTGGTCTATATTTACACCTAGTGGTTGGCCCAACTCTTGATCAATATCTAAAGGTAAAAAAATGGGTTTTGCCCCCGCAAGAGATAGACCATGAAAAATTGATTTATGGCAATTTCGTTGAACGATTACTTCATCATTTTCAGCACATAATGCTAATATTGATGCTAAATTTCCTACTGTGGATCCATTGACTAAAAAGTAGCTTTCATCAGATCCGTAAGCAGTTGAAAGAAGTTCTTCTGCCTCTTTAATCACTTCAGTAGGATAATGCAAATCATCTAAGCCATTTAATTCAGTTACATCAAATTGTAATAAATTGGGCATCCCTAATTCTTGTATAAATGAATGTTTCCCATTTTTATGTCCCGGGACATGAAAGGAAATAGGTTCCTTTTTTACAAATTGTTGTAGCGCATTCACAAGTGGCATTTCTTTCATCTTTAACGCTTCCTTTATACGATTCAGTAACATATATTTTTAATTACTAAATATAAATTTTCATAAACTTTAGAATGACAAATAATTTTTAAATTTATCTTTATTACTTAATTATTTTATCGTAATTTATTTAACCATTTCTTTCCAAATAAAAAACCGATTTACTATACTTGTACTCTCCAATTCTTGAAGTAAGATCTAATCGATAAGATCGCTTCTCCAGTAATAACATATGGTAGAGGTACCTTGTATTTTGTAATCGGTCCTTCATCTTGTATTCTTATTTTAACTTACTACTCCTGCTTAGACTACTATTAATCGTTAACCTTACTTGTTAACTGAAACATTTACATTTTAACTCCATTTACAACTCTTTTAGTTAACAATCTCTTCTATTCTTGTATTGATACTTTTTAATTTTTCAACGAACGTATTATACGTTGGAGCATTTGTTTCTGTCGTAACAATCTCTTTTTCACATTCGTCACAAATAAAAGCGTGAATGACCTGAATACCATTTTCTTTTTTCTCTTCACATATTACACACTTTAAAATTGTACTCACCCTTATTCCTCCTTAAAAAGTTTTTTCCGAAATAGTCATATTGATTAAACAATTTTGTCTATTACTTAGTTTTGCAAATTTAAAACTTTTTATACAATTAGAGGCCCATTTTGCAGTAATATATGATAATTCTTTTGAATTGGTGCTTTTTTATATGAATGTTCTTTACCCAACTTTGATAAAAAGGCATCATTTACAATATTTATGCCGATTAACACAAAAAAACATCAGCCTAATAGCTGATGTTTTTCATTTACCAGGCGACGTTCTACTCTCACAGGGGGAAACCCCCAACTACCATCGACGCTGAAGAGCTTAACTGCCGTGTTCGG
>NZ_NETJ01000010.1 GCF_002128405.1 Gottfriedia solisilvae | reverse complement strand
CCAGCGTTCGTCCTGAGCCAGGATCAAACTCTCCATAATAGTTAAGTTTAAATCTTGTATTGCTCAAAAAACTAATAATTGACGTTTTACTTCATGTTTTGTTTAGTTTTCAAAGTTCAAATGGAGCGGGTGATGGGAATCGAACCCACGACCGAAGCTTGGAAGGCTTCTATTTTACCATTAAACTACACCCGCGAAGATGGTCGGGAAGACAGGATTTGAACCTGCGACCCCCTGGTCCCAAACCAGGTGCTCTACCAAGCTGAGCCACTTCCCGTAATATGGCGCGCCCGAAAGGACTCGAACCCATAACCTTTTGATCCGTAGTCAAACGCTCTATCCAATTGAGCTACGGGCGCATATTGTGTTGTCACTTCGTTAGCGACTTTTATAGTATATAATAACTACTACTAGAAGTCAACATCTTTTTAAAGTTTATTTTTCTTAAACTTAGTAAGCTTACTACGATAAGCTTCTGATGACTTCGTAAGTTCTAACGGGAACTTTATCTATATTAAAGCAACATGAACACAAAGTCAACATAATTTAAAAGAAAAATTAACTTTTATTGAAATAAGTTATTTTCACTAAATAGAATGTGACTTGAAGTGCTTAGTTTATGAAGTTAGCGTTAATCTATGCAATGTACTCTAAAGAATTTACTTAGGGTTTGAAAAGAAACTATATTATAGAAGTAAATATTAAACAAACCTTAATCCATCAAATAAATCATTTGCATTATAGGTATTGGTATTGATCAAACAACTATAAAATACAAAAAAGACAATCTACATGCTGTAGATTGTCTGGTTATATAGTTATAAGATGCGGCCGAGAGGACTTGAACCTCCACGGAGAAACCTCCACTAGGCCCTCAACCTAGCGCGTCTGCCATTCCGCCACGACCGCAAATAAACAAAAAGTGAGCCATGAAGGATTCGAACCTTCGACCCTCTGATTAAAAGTCAGATGCTCTACCTACTGAGCTAATGGCTCGTAATAAAGATAATATTACAAGTATCACAATTACTACACTTTTGAATGACTTAGAAGTCTATTTGGTCGTGCTATCGCACTAGAGCATTGCTCATAAAAAAGATAATGGCTGGGCTACCTGGATTCGAACCAGGGCATGACGGAATCAAAATCCGTTGCCTTACCGCTTGGCTATAGCCCAATGATTAAACTACATGAATCAAACTACTATGAATTCGCTACATGAACCTGCTCCGCAGGATTTTCTTTATGTTGTATTGAATTCACCTCTTGAATTACTCCTCAAGATAAAGACAATCCGACATTTGATCACGCTTAAAATCAGAAACGCGAGTACCTACATAAAAAGCATTACACTCACTCTTTATGTTGTATTGTATCCACCTCTTGAATTACTTCTCAAGATAAACACAATCCGACATCTGTAAAAGCAGAGTTTTAAATTCTTACTTAAATGTCACATTTCAACATTTCTTACAAATAGGTAAATGGCTGGGCTACCTGGATTCGAACCAGGGCATGACGGAATCAAAATCCGTTGCCTTACCGCTTGGCTATAGCCCAATGAAGTTGCTACATGGTCTGACTTCCGCGATTATACTACTTGATTATGCACCGCAGGATTTTCTTTATGTTGAACTGTATTCACCTCTTGAACTACTCCTCAAGATAAAGACAATCCGACATTGATCACATTAAAAATCAGAATAGCGAATGCTACATAAAAAGTACTAATCTCTTTTCTTCATGTTGTACTGCATTTACCTTTAACTCCTCTAGATAAAAACAATCCAACACTCAGATTACAAATAAATTAGATACCTAAAATATTATCTCCAAAAAAAAGAAAAAATACTACAATATGTAGTAAATAATGGCGGTCCCGACCGGGATCGAACCGGCGATCTCCTGCGTGACAGGCAGGCATGTTAACCGCTACACCACGGGACCGTATAAAATTAAATGGTGGAGGATGACGGGCTCGAACCGCCGACCCCCTGCTTGTAAGGCAGGTGCTCTCCCAGCTGAGCTAATCCTCCGTAATATAAAAATGGTGACCCGTACGGGATTCGAACCCGTGTTACCGCCGTGAAAGGGCGGTGTCTTAACCGCTTGACCAACGGGCCGTATGTATGGCAGAGAAGAAGGGATTCGAACCCTCGCACCGCGTTAGCGATCTACACCCTTAGCAGGGGCGCCCCTTGAGCCACTTGGGTACTTCTCTAAAATAATGGCTCCGCAGGTAGGATTCGAACCTACGACCACTCGGTTAACAGCCGAGTGCTCTACCACTGAGCTACTGCGGAATAATATAAATTATTCATCAACACTTTCTGGTAAGTGGTGACAAGTAATAATATAAACTATCAATATATAGCCTGTCAATACTATTTATAACTGTTTTAATGTACTTTTGCATATTCCACATACAAACCGTTTCAAGTCCACTTTTCTCTTTCGTAAATACGTTTGCCCACATTTTGTACAAATGTAACGATACTTATAGGGCACAATCCTCTTTTTAGTTGTTGTCGTTAAAGGCTTGCAGTACCTTGGTGCACCAACCTGTTTTAATAAATCTTTAAAATCCTTATCCTCATGCTTATAGCCTTTTTTCATTATGTGTAGATGATAATGGCATAATTCATGTAAGATAATACCCTTTAATTCTTCAATTCCATGTTCTTGGAAATACAATTTATTTAATTCAACATTGCTTGTTTTTAATAAATACCGTCCACCTGTAGTTCGTAATCTAGCATTAAAAGTAGCTTGATGTAAAAATGGACGGTTAAAATATTGCAATGATAATTCTTCAACTAATTTTTGTAGTATTTCGTTTTCCATCCTCATATCTTCCCTTAACTGATTCTATATTCCTTATTTCTTTTTGTATTAACTAATATACAACTCACATTTTTCTAGGTATCTGCATACATTAAACTTACAAATGAGAATTTCAAAGATCATAATCGTAAAATTTATACTAAATGAGTTGCTCTTAGTAAATCTCTCTACAATGGCGTAAAATTTATGTTTAAATGAACAATTTCGTTATCCTTTTTATAAAGGTATTAGAAGGTTACCCCTCACTCATTTAATATGTCGCCCATCTCTAATTAAGAAGATGGGCGAAGATTTTTAAGCTGGAGGTTTTTCATATGATTATGCCAAGTTGGCTGAAAACCCAAATGCAAAAAGCTTTTTATGAAAAAAACCGCTATCAAATAAAATTATTAAATCAATGCTGGTTTTACTATCAAAAAATTAAGCTTTGACTGTTTCTTTTGATTCAATCGGAAGCATTGACAAGCCTACTCTTTGCTTTTTTTGATCTACTTCAGCAATCCAGACTTTTACAACTTGTCCAACAGATACTACATCTAATGGATGTTTGATAAATTTACTACTCATTCGTGATATATGAACAAGTCCATCATTTTTTAAACCGATATCTACGAATGCTCCAAAATCAACGACATTTCTAACAGTACCTTCTAACTGCATGCCAATTTTCAAATCTTCTATATTAAGTACATCTTGTCGTAATAATGGTGCTGCTAATTCATCACGTAAATCTCTTTCTGGCTGCATTAAAGAATTTAATATATCCTTTAACGTAATTTCACCAATATCTAGTTGGCTTGAAGTTTCTTCTATATTTAAACCTTTTATTTTATCTTTTAATTCATTTGAGCCAAGTTGACTTGAAGACATATTTAATTGCTTCAATAATTTTTTAACCTGTCCATAGCTTTCAGGGTGAATACCAGTACGATCTAACGGTTCGTCACCTTCAAGCACACGTAAAAAGCCTATACATTGTTCATATGTTTTCGCACCAAGGCGAGGGATTGTTTTCAATTCTTTCCTGTTTGCAATCTTACCTTTTTCATCACGATAGTTTACGATGTTTTTTGCAACAGTTTTTGATAAACCCGATACATATTGAAGTAGTGAAACCGAAGCGGTATTAACATTTACCCCTACTTGGTTTACAGAAGTTTCAACAACAAACGTTAATGACTCGTTTAAGCTTTTCTGAGAAACATCATGCTGATATAATCCAACCCCAACAGATTTCGGATCAATTTTCACTAATTCTGCAAGAGGATCTTGTAAACGCCTTGCAATTGAAACCGCACTACGTTCCTCTACTTGCAGATTAGGAAACTCTTCTCGTGCTAATTCTGAAGCAGAATAAACACTTGCACCTGCTTCATTAACAATTACGTAGTAAATGTCTTTGTTTGTTTCCTTTAAAATCTCAGATACAAATAGTTCAGTTTCTCTTGATGCTGTTCCGTTTCCGATTGCAACCATTTCAATCTTGAATTGCAGAAGAATATCTTTTATCTTTGCAACGGCTTGTTCTCTTTTCTTCTGTTGAATTTCAACCCTTTCTCCTTTAAAAGGATGTGGGTAAATGACATCTATTTTTAGAACCTTACCAGTCTCATCAACTACCGCTAGCTTACAACCTGTTCTAAATGCCGGGTCAACTCCAAGCACAACCTTTCCTTTTAATGGTGGCTGTAATAGTAATGAACGTAAATTTTCTGAGAAAATGGTAATTGCTTGAGAATCAGCCTTTTCAGATAGTTCCTTACGTATTTCTCTTTCAATAGATGGTTGAATTAAACGTTTATATGCATCTTCTACAACCTCCATTAAAATTGAACGAACAAAAGTTTCTTTTTTAATCACATTTCGCCCTAGAAAAGAAATGATATCTTCATATGGTGATTGAACTGAGATCTTCAGAATATCTTCCTTTTCACCACGGTTCATTGCAAGAATTCGATGGGGTACAATTTTTGAGATAGGCTCTGAATATTCATAATACATTTCATACACTTTTTTCTCATCTTTATCCGCATCTTTGACACTAGCTTCTATTAAACCTTTTCTAAAAGTAGACTCTCTAATCCATTTTCGATAGTTCGCATCATCTGCAATCCATTCTGCAATAATGTCTTTTGCACCTTGGATTACATCATCAACTGTATGTACTTCTAATTCTTCATTTATATATTTTAAAGCTTCATCGGCTAATGAGCCCTCTTTTGGTAGCTGAAACAACCATTCAGCTATTGGTTCAAGACCTTTGTCCTTAGCTACTGTTGCTCTCGTTTTTCTTTTTTCTTTATATGGTCTATACAAATCCTCTACTTCTTGTAATTTTGAAGCGATTTGAATACTTTTTTGTAATTCTTCTGTTAGTTTTCCTTTTTCTTGGATTAAACGGATGACTTCTTCTTTTCTTGATTGTAAGTTCACTGCATATTCATATTTTTCAAGGATTGAATGAATTTGCACTTCATCTAATGAACCTGTTTTTTCTTTTCGGTATCGCGCAATAAAAGGGATTGTATTCCCTTCTTCTTTTAATTCAATAACAGTAGACACTTGTTGCGGTGAAATATTTAGTTCAGATGCAATTTTTTTAACTAATTGCTGTGACATGATTACGACCTCCGATATCTAACTATTTTTACGTACTTAAATAACCCTTCCAAATAGAAAGGGTTACAAAGCAATTTTAATCATTATTAAAAAATATGTAGGAAAAGCTGCATTAAGCAACTTTTAAAAATCAACAAGTCCCAAACTGATTTGCAGCGCTTCGTCAACCTGATCCATCATTTCATCATCAAGATGAGTAATTTTATCAGTTAACCGCTGTTTGTCAATCGTTCGAATTTGTTCTAGTAAGATAACCGAATCACGTTCAAATCCGTATTTCTTAGCATCAATTTCAACATGAGTTGGAAGTTTTGCCTTTTGGATTTGTGCTGTAATCGCAGCGACTATAACGGTAGGACTAAAACGGTTACCGATATCATTCTGTATTATGAGAACCGGACGAACTCCACCTTGTTCAGAGCCAACTACAGGGGAAAGGTCTGCAAAATATACGTCGCCACGTTTTACTATCAAGTGATTACCCCCCGCTAACTAAGCGCTCCACTTTCGAATCCGCTTCAGACTCAGCATAAAATGACTCAGAAGATATTAATAAGTTGATTTTAGCCATTTCCATGTATCCGCGTCGCATTTGTTCACGACTTTGGCGTCTTTTACGATCCTTCAAAAACATCTTAGTCGCTTGATAAATATATTCATTTCGATTACCGTTTTCTTGCTTTACTAATCCATCTAGTTCGCTTACTACGTGTTTTGGTAAACGTACTGTGATTTCAGTTGTCGCATTTAGTTCGGACAAGTTTCAGCACCTCCAGAATCAACTATTACCCATATATCTCCCTATATTACATCATACCATTAATTTCAAAGATTGGAAAGACACATATCTTCGTTTATCTTAACCAAATAAGCGTGTTTCATACTTTAATACATCAATTATCAAATTCATCTGATACTAGATAATTACTAATGGACCTTATTTTCCCATCTTTTTTGTATACTCTTGGAACTCTATTATTGATCAGACAAGTGACCTCATAATTAATCGTATTCATATGAGATGCAACATCTTCCGCACTCACAATTTCACCATTACTTTCCCCAATCAACGTCACTTTAGTCCCTACTGGATAATGTTTTGATAGCTTTATCATACATTGATCCATGCAAACTCGACCTACTATTTCTGCTTTTTCACCTTCTATTAGTACAGAAAAACCTTGCATATCTCTTAACCAACCATCTGCATATCCTACTGGAAGCGTAGCAACCCATTCTACATCAGATGTTTTATAAGTTGCTCCATAGCTTACTCCACTATTTGCCGGCAATTGCTTTATATGAGAAACTTTTGTGTAAAATGATAATGCAGGCTTTAAGCTAAACGGAATTTTTGTTTTCATTTCCAAAGATGGTGTTAGGCCATACATAATGATTCCAACACGCACTGTATTAAATAAGCCCGTTTCTAATACTGCTGCTGCACTATTTGCACAGTGAATTAAAGAAGGTAAAAACCCGCTGTCCTTAACCCATTCAATTGTTTCATAAAATCTATCTAATTGTTGTTGAAAATATGTTCGATCTAATTCATCCGCTGTCGCAAAATGCGTAAACAACCCTTCAAGATTGATCGATGATTTTTTTAATAAAGTTGAAGCTTTTTCCCATTCAGCTTTTGTTTTCAGCCCTAACCTTCCCATTCCAGTATCAAACTTAATATGAATCGTTACTTCATCAGAATCTGAAAGATAATTTGTGATATCCTCTAGCCAATCAACATTATATGCTGTTAAAGTCAAATTATGTTTGATTGCTATTTTTATATCCTGAGCTCTAGTTGCTCCTAACACTAAAATCGGAGCATCTATTCCAGCTTTACGAAGAAAAATTCCTTCATCAATAAATGCAACTAATAAACGCGTTGCACCTGACTTCAACGCTTGTTTTGCTACTTCTATATAACCATGTCCATATGCATTAGCTTTTAAAGCTACATATATTTCTTGATGATTAGGGTAAAGCGATACAATATTTTTAACGTTTTCTTCAATCGCATCTAAATTCACTTCAACCCATGTGTCGCGATAAAATGGCGTTTCTGACATAATTTACACTTCCTTATCGTTTTACCCTTGCTCTTTTTATATATGTGTAAAATTATTTGCTTAAATACAAGAAATGTCAACCTTTAACCTTATACAAATAGTCTATTTCAAATATAAAAAGGCGTGATAGTACTTCCATCACGCCTTTTCTCAAGTTTGTAAATATGATTATTTTGTTCCTGTTTGACCTACTGATTGAGCAACCTCAATTAATTCACTTTGCGTTAAGTTACTAGATACAATTGTAAAGTCTGTTCCACCGTGCGACCATGAAATCATTTTGTCTGAAAGTGCACCGACAGTATATCCTAAGTCAACTGGTTCACCACTGATCTCCATGACTGTACCAGTTTCTGAAATACGAGATTTTTCTTCAATTAAAGTAAATGATTTATCACCTTTATATGAAAGAATAACTTGAACACCACTTTCAGTTTTAACCTCTTGTTGGTCTTCTAAAGTTACACCGTCCATTAATTTATTAGGGTATTGCGTTACTAATAAGTTAGAATCATTATTAGTAGACGTTGGTACACTTAAACGTGCGCTTGTCATGTTTTTCTTCACATCAAATGCATCTTTATCAAACTTTGGATTGTATTTCACTTTATCAAATTGAACATCTAACACAACATTTTTATCAGAATCTAATAACTTAACTGATTCAGGTGTTAAACCTTTTTTATTAAACGTAATTTCTTGTGTAGGAAGTAATTGTTTATTTGTATAGTTCGTTTTCGTTTCAAATACATAACCTTTTTTAGTTGATTTGAAAGTAGCATCTTTATCTTGTACTAGATCATTTACTAATGATTCCGGTAAATATGGTTGGCTGCTGTTTGATGGCCAATCACTTTGGAAACGGTAACTTTTATTTAGTGCTGGTGTTAAAACAAATACGCCCTCTTTGTTTCGTAAAATGATTTGATTTTGGTCGCTTTTAGCATTTTTTAATTGTACTCGGTAATATGAAGGTTTTTTGTGCCAAATAACTACTTCATATTTTTGCGGATCATTTCCATTATTAATTGTTAACGTAGCGTCCGCCTGATAACCACTCATTTTTTCCATCTTATTACTTAATGAACCTACAACATCTTCCCTCGATTTCTTACCACATGCAGCCATTGATAAAACCAACGTAAAGGCCAAAAGCATCGCTACAAGCTTTTTCTTCATCTCCCCAGCTCCTTTGTTCCTCTTATATTGTAAAAAGAGAATCTCATGCAAAGGCAATAGAATAAATGTGCGCGAGTAGCTAAGAAGTTTAACCTAGATTTATTCATGCACGTTGCAACCTTGCTTCTCCTATCCTCATAGAACTATATGAGGTCAAGCTCTAAAATATGCAGACTAGCATGACAAGCTAAACTAAAAAAAATTACAAAATAAAAAACAGTCACTAAACTCGTAACTGTTCAATACTAAATTATCTATAATTGCTGTAAAACAACTTGCGCAGCGGCATAATGCTCAGTGTGAGTAATAGATAAGAAAGGAATAAAAGGTAAATCAACTGATAGTACCGGTTTCCCTTTTTCATCATTTAGTATTTCTATATCATGAAAGCCAAGTTCTTTTCCAATCCCTGTACCGAATGCCTTCGAACAAGCTTCCTTAGCCGCGAATCTCCCTGATAAAAACTCTAATTTTCTACGCTCAGAGAGATTTTTATAAATTTCATATTCAGCTTCAGTTAAAATCCTGTTTGCAAAACGTGGTTGCGATCCAATAATCTCTTTCATCCTTTCAATCTCTACTAAGTCCAATCCTATACCTACAATCATTTCCTCACCCTTACTTTCACTTACTACGGTTTAAAATTAAAACTAGAATCATTTACAACTTCAACAGAAGGATGACTTTTTAGATCCTCCATCAGTTTAAAAAGCGCATTATCTTTTTGTTTCGCTTCAATCATACAATCAATTTGCTTAACAGAGCCATATATTTCATTTAAAAAAGTAAGAAACATAGAAGGGTCTACATAATCTGCGTGTGCTCTTATGTCTTTATCGTCCCTTGGACTTGATATATGCATTTTCATTGGTAGCTCAGAAACTGTCCACGTATTTACTGCTCGCTCCCAATTTTCAGTCCACTGTTCGTTTACGTGATTCACCAAGTGATGGTGATAATCAAAAACAATCGGAACGCCTAGTTTTTCACATGCAAATAATGTTTCATCAAACGTAAACGTTGTATCATCATTTTCGAACATTAGCATCTTTTGGATTGGCGAAGGCACTGAACCAAAATTTTCCACCAACTGTTCTAACGACTTCTCTTTGTCATCATACCCACCACCAACATGTAATACACAACGATGCTCAGTATTTATTTTCATCGCCTTTAAAAGTTGGTAATGCATTTTTAATGTTTTAATTGATGACTTTAACAGTTCTTCATCAACCGAATTTAAAATAACGAAATGGTCAGGATGAAAATCTATTCTCATATTGTTTCTTAATGTAAATTCCCCAAGCTGATTTAGCTCCTCTTTTAAAGGCTTCATAAAATTCCAATCTTTCAACTCTTCATGATTAGCTAGAGGGATCAGCTTACTACTTAATCGAAAAAAAGATATATTATGTGCTTTATTGTGTTTAAGCAGTCGTAAACAATTATTGATGTTTGTTTTTGAAATAAGTTCTAATTTCCTAATCGCAGCTTCTTTGTCTTTTTGTTTTAAAAACTGTGCAAATGTCATCGTCTTTGATGGAGATGCATTTTGTAAATTCATACTCATTGCAACATAACCAAGTCTTACAAGCATATAAATCCAACTTTCTTACTTTTTCCTTAGTTTATGGAAAATACGTAAAATCACACTGTTTATTTTCAAAACAAAAAGGTACATGGAATAAACCATGTACCTTCATTTTAATATTATTTACTGCTATCTTGATGTCTACGTTGTCCGCCACGATTATTATCGCGAGAACCTGAAGCTGAACCTTCACTACGTTTGTTACGGAAGTTTCCACCACGGTTTCCGTCTCTATCGCCACGGCGACCATCTCCACGGCGGTCTCCACCACCACGACGATTATCTCCGCCACTACGTTTGTTTTCGCCACGACGGTATCCACCGCCACTGCCACCACGTCCACCGCGGTCACGTTTTACCATTGGTGGCTCATCAGTTAATCTGATTGGTGTCTCATTTGGTTCTTTAGTTAACATTTTTAACGCTGCTGCTACAACACTTACAGAATCATGCTCTTCAAGTAATTCTTCAGCAATACGTTTGTAGAATGCTAAGTTATCACTTTCCATTGTTGAAGTTAATTTTTCAGCAATAATACGTTGTTGACTTTCAATTGCTTCATCCAATGTAGGTGCGGTCATACGTTCCATACGACGTTTAGTAGTACGTTCAATATTTTTTAATTGGTTAAACTCACGAGGCGTAATAAATAGCATCGCAATACCTGATTTTCCAGCACGACCTGTACGTCCAATACGGTGAACATAGCTTTCAGGATCTTGAGGAATATCAAAGTTATAAACGTGTGTTACACCAGAAATGTCTAATCCACGAGCTGCTACATCAGTTGCAACTAATACATCAATTGAACCAGCTTTAAATTTACGAAGTACTTGCTCACGTTTTGCTTGTGATAAATCACCGTGAATACCTTCAGCTGCATAACCACGTAGGTTTAATGCTTCTGATAATTCATCAACACGACGTTTTGTACGACCAAAAATAATTGCTAATTCTGGTGTTTGAATATCTAATAAACGTGTAAGCACGTCAAATTTTTTCTTTTCTTGAACTTCAATAAAATGTTGTTCAATGTTTGGCATTGTAACTTCTTTAGCTTGAACTTTTACGATTTGAGGATTTGTCATAAAAGTTTCTGCAATGCGACGAATTGGGTCAGGCATTGTAGCTGAGAATAGAAGCGTTTGTTTATTTTCAGGAACTTCTTTTAAGATCGCTTCAATATCTTCAATGAATCCCATGTTTAGCATTTCATCTGCTTCATCTAAAACAACAGTATTTACGTTGTTAAGACGAATCGTACGACGGTTAATATGGTCTTGAATACGACCTGGAGTTCCTACAATGATATGTGGGAATTTCTTTAATGAACGCATTTGACGGTTAATATCTTGTCCACCGTATATCGGTAAGATTTTAACGCCTTTGTTCAGACCAATTTTGTGTAATTCTTCGCCAACTTGGATCGCTAACTCACGTGTAGGTGCAATAACAAGTCCTTGAACATGGTTATTATCTACATCAATTTTTTCTAGTAAAGGAATACCGAAAGCGGCTGTTTTACCAGTACCAGTTTGCGCTTGACCAATTACATCGTGGCCTTGTTTTGCTAATGGAATAGTCTGCGCTTGAATTGGAGTAGCTTCCTCGAAGCCTAATTTTTCAATCGCAAACAGGATTTTACTACTTAATCCTAATTCTTGAAATGTTGTCAATTTGGTTAATCTCCTTTGTATCTCAATTATATCTATAAAAATTATATGTTTCGTGACTGTTCACATTTGGAAGGTTCGTTTTTAGTGGAAAACAATGTCCGAAGTATCATGAAAAGGAAACAATATCTACTCATTATACGGACATTCCATCTAAAAAGCAAATGAAGTTATATTTTTTCAGTATGATTTTCATTCCTTCTTGTGTGGAAAACAATAGTCCAACTTCCTTAATTTTCCCATGTTTCCTCACTTTTAACATAGTAATCCAGCACATATATATTTTGCGCCTGAGCAATTCTTCCAATTAATTGTCACGTTAAAAATATAATTAGTAGCAATACTTTTGTTACGACTTCTCCCTACTCGTTTGTTTCTAATAATGCATTAACGACTTCTTCTAATTTCATTCCTCTTGAGGCTTTCACTAAAACAAGATCACCCGGTTTAACTTCTTGTTTTAATATATCAATTAAATTATTTTTGTCATCAAAACTTTTTACGTTCGAAGAGTCCATTTGTTCAAATGCAGAAACTGCTGCAAACTTACTTAATGAACCATAAGTGTATAAATAATTAAATTGAAGCCTTACAACCTCTTCACCAATTTCTTCGTGAAAAGCAATTTCTTGATCACCTAACTCTAACATATCTCCAAAGATTACAAACTTTCTTTTATAGCCAGTTAATTCCGCAGCAAATAAAAGAGCCGCTTTCATTGAAGTAACACTAGCGTTATAAGCATCATTTATAATTGTTAGCCCATTTTTAGTTTTTAATAACTCCATTCGCATTTTCGTCATTTCTAGATTTTGCATACCTAATAGTATTTCTTCCCAAGTTAAAGAGAATTTTCTAGCTACTGCTATTGCTGCCAAAGTATTACTAATATTATGTTTTCCTAGTACACTCAATTTGAAACGAACATTATTTGTTTTATTTATATCAAATTCACTACCTGATTCATTCATTTCAATAAAAGTTGGATAAAAATCATTCTGTTCATTAAAACCAAACGTTTCAATTGTATAAGAAGGCTGTTTATCTTTTGTACCATCTAATAATAATGGTTCATCTCCATTAATAACTAATAAGCCCTCTTTTGAAAGTCCACTTGCGATTTCTAGTTTAGCTTTTGCAATACCTGCTCTAGATCCTAATTCTTGCATATGGGACTCACCAATATTAGTGATAATTGCAGCATCTGGCTCCGCTAATTTTGATAAAAACTCAATTTCACCGAAATCACTCATACCCATTTCTAAAACAGCAACTTCTGTATCTTCATCCATTGAAAGAACTGTTAGTGGTAAACCGATATGATTGTTAAAATTCCCTTGTGTTTTATGTACTTTATATTTTGCTGAAAGGATGCTAGTCAAAATGTCTTTAGTAGAAGTTTTTCCATTACTGCCTGTAATACCAACTATTTTACCATTCCATTCTTTTAAATACGATTTTGCTAATGCTTGGAGCGCTTCTAACGTGTCATCAACTAAAATAACAGAAGTATTAGTTGGCGCTATTGTATATTTTTTTGAACATAAAATTGCACTTGCACCATTTTCTATAGCTTGAGGAAGAAATTCATGAGCATCAAATCTTTCCCCTATAATTGGTATAAATAATTTTCCATTTAAATCTCCACGTGAATCTGTTGAAACGCCATTAATTGATAGATCATTACCTACTAACTGACTTCCAGGTATCATCTTTACAATTTGTGATAAAGTACGCACGATTGCCATTGTCACCGACTCCTATCCGAAGTATTTCTATCTATTCATATGAAAACACTATTCAATCATGAATAGTGTTTTCAATTGTTAAATATTATATTTAATTTGTTGTTTTTGTTCGTGTCTTTCAATTCCTAAGTTAATTAATTTCTCAATTAAACTTGAATATGATAAACCTGAAGCTTGCCATAATTGTGGATACATACTAAATGGCGTGAAACCAGGCATAGTATTTACTTCATTCATTAATACTCCACCATCTTCAGTTACGAAGAAATCCGCACGAGTTAAACCAGAACCATCAATCGCTTTAAAAGCTACTTCTGCATAATGTTTAATCTTCTCATATGTTTCTTGTTCGATCGGTGCAGGAATGATTAATCCTGTTTCGCCACTTTCGTATTTAGCACTATAGTCATAAAACTCTACTGAAGGTTTAATTTCTCCTACAACAGAACATTCAACTTTATCATTTCCTAAAACTGCAATTTCAATTTCACGACCAACGATATTTTCTTCAATAATGACTTTACGGTCAAATTGGAAAGCTTCTTCAAATGCGGCAACTAAAGATTCACGATTTTTCGCTTTACTGATACCAACACTTGAACCTAGATTAGCTGGTTTAACAAAAACAGGATAACCTAATTCTTGTTCAACTTTTTCATAACAAGATTCAGCTGTTTCCTTCCATTCTGTTTTTAAGAAGTGAACATACTTCGCTTGTGGAATGCCAGCTTGAGCAAATAAATTTTTCATGATGACTTTATCCATACCTGCTGCAGATGCTAATACACCATTTCCAGCATAAGGGATATTTAATAATTCAAGTAATCCTTGAACTGTTCCGTCTTCACCATTTGGTCCATGTAATAATGGGAATATTACATCAACTGGTCCAGTAGATTCTTGATTTGATGCTGCAGGAATAATTGATGAAGTTAATGCAACAGGAGCAATTTCACTTACATGTTGATCTTCGTTTGAGAATTTTAAAGCAGCTACACTTTCTACTTTACCTTCTATTTGTTTACCTTGTAACCATTCGCCTTGTTCTGTTATATAAATTGGATACACATCAAATTTTGAGTGATCTAAAGCTGAAATAACGGCAAAAGCTGTTTGTAATGATACTTTATGTTCAGCAGACTTACCGCCATATAATAAACCTAACTTAATCTTCATGATGTTCCCCCTACTATTTTTTGCTCTTCCTATTGTACCACTTTCTCCCAAACTGTATAAGCTTTTATGGGTAGAAACCTATATTTCTTTACAACATATGCAAATAAATTGGAGTTGTGATAGAAATACGATCTGCTACAAATGCAGATAACCCAAAGAATCATTTCTATTGTTTTTCTCTGTTTAATCAATTAAAAAAAGGCTGCGCTTTATTGCGCTAGCCCTTGATTTTTTTCTCTAAATGCTACTTTCTCATCAAGTGAACGATACATTACACCTGAAACGACTACACCAGTACCTAATATGACAAATAGCCATAATCCAAGTTTCAGATCAAATAAGAATCCGCCTAACAATGGACCAAGGAAACCACCAATAGTCCATTTCATACTTCCAACTGCCATATATGTTGCTCTAAGTTCTTCTGGAGCAATGTTTGCAACGAAAGTCATTTGAACAGGTGACATAACCATCTCACCAAATGTGTAGTAAGCAAAAATGATTCCTAGAATGAATAAAATCACCCATTTCCCAAATCCAATTGAAAGTAAAATTGGTGGTGCAAATCCAATTGATAATATGCCTAAACCAAATAATAACGTTCCGTAAAACATCGTTTTTCCAATTGAACGATTCGCTAAATAACTTGAAATCGGAAACTGTAATAATACCACTAATAAACCATTAAGTGACATTAGAAATGGATACGGTGTCCACTCCCCAAAGTGAGATTGGAAACTTTGTTTAAAATAAAGTGGTAACATACCTTCGATTTGTGAGAACCCCATAGAAATAATAATACCTGTAGCAACATAAAAAAGAAGTAATTTATCAGTAAGAATAATATTTACAACCTGTTTAAATGGTATCTTTGCGCTTTCCTTTTCATTACTCTTCACATTTCCAGCTGGCAATGTTTCTTTTAATAAAATGAATTGAGCAATACTATAGATTCCCAATGCAGTTGCAGCGATATAAAACAAACTGTCTTTCGAAAAAAATACGATAGAACTTCCAAGTAAAGGCCCTATTACAGTACCAAAATTACTACCAACTCGAAGTAGTCCATACGCTTCCGTTCTTTCTTCTGGTGCAGTCACATCAGCAACCATGGCAGAAGCAGCAGGATCAAAGAATGAATTACTGATTCCCAATAAAATTGAAAGAATCAAAAAAGCCGTGTATCCTTCGACAAAAGAAAAAGAAATAAGAATGATTGAAGAGGCAAGCGTTGAAAATACCATCATACGTTTACGACCATATATATCAGCCAATCTCCCACCAAGCATTGAACCAAATAAAGATGCTATCGGTGAAATTGACATAATGAAACCAACTTTCAACATAGAATCAACTTTACCTTCTAGATATAATGCAAAAAACGGCATCAGCATCATCATTGCACTACTTGTAATGGTTTCTCCAATTACTCGAATCCACACGTTCCGATCCATTCCTTTTAACTTCTTAAAAAATTCCATATAAACGACACCTCCTAGTACGTCTAAATCTTCATTATTAAATGTATATGTTATAAATTTTAATAATTCAACAAAATAAAAAGGGTGTTCAAATTGACTTTTTAGTCATTGAACACCCACTCTTTTTTTAAGCTTGTTCTCTAGTTGAGACCGAAAACATCAATCCCAAAAATGTTCCTAGTAAAAATAATGTTGAACAAGAGCCCATTAATACAATGCTCACTGTTAAGACAACGTCAGTATGTACGTAACCGCTTCCAGTGAAATATAGTAAAAAAAGAATAAGACCAATTAAAAAGACAATACCTGAATATCGAGTATACGTTTCAACGATTTCATTATCAGTTCGCTTCATATAAATAACCTCCTGTAGTATTTTTGTTAAATGCAATACCTTAAATGTGACAACTTTGTGACACTTTTATATTAACACATATTTTTTATTATTGTAACTATATTCTGAAAATATTTTAAAGAAAAGAAAAAGCCGAGATTTTTCTTCTCGACTCATTCAATCTATTTATTGATAAAAATACTTTTATAATTCCCATAACCTTCTTCGTCCATTTTGTCATAAGGAATAAATTTCAAAGCTGCAGAATTAATACAATATCTCAGCCCTTCTGGTCCTGGACCATCATCGAACACATGTCCTAAATGCGAATCGGCTTCTGAACTACGTACTTCAATTCGCATCATGCCATGACTATAATCTTTCTTTTCTTCAATCTCACCTTTTAAAATTGGTCTTGTAAAACTCGGCCATCCACAACCAGAATCAAATTTATCTAGTGAACTAAATAAAGGAATACCAGATACTATATCAACATAAATTCCTTTTTCTTTATGATCCCAAAACTCATTACGGAATGGAGGTTCAGTTGCATCTTCTTGTGTAACGGCATATTGAATTGGTGTAAGCTTTTGTTTCAGTTCTTCTTGACCTGTTTTCCAATGTTCTTTTATAAATTTTTGACGTCCAGATCCTTTATAATAAAGCTGGTAACGAATCGGATGTTTTTTATAATAATCTTGATGATGTTCTTCTGCTTCATAAAATGGTTTAGCAGGTAAAACCTCTGTAACAATCGGCTTTTTGAAAACACCACTCTTTTCAATTTCTTCTTTTGATGCTAGCGCTAGTTGTCTTTGCTCTTCATTATGATAAAAAATCGCTGTTTTATAGGAACTACCTCGATCATGGAATTGTCCACCTACATCAGTTGGATCAATTTGACGCCAAAATGTTTCCAATAATTTTTCATAAGAATAAAATTCCGGATCAAAAGTAATTTGAACAGCTTCATAGTGGCCAGTTAAATGTGTACAAACCTCTTCATAAGTTGGATTCTCTTTTTCCCCACCTGTATAACCGGAAACTACTTTAATAATTCCAGGCTCCTTATCAAATGGTTTGATCATACACCAAAAACATCCACCTGCAAATGTAGCCAATTCATTCCCCATCTCGAATCCCTCCCAAATAATTGTCTTACTTAGTATTTACCATATTGAAGTGCTGATATAAATATTTTTGCTTAAGAATCTCCCCCCACGCTTGAAACAATTAAGATTTCTATGTAAACTAATACGATATTATATAGGGGGAATTACTATGTTTGAAGAGTTTAAGAAATTCGCATTAAAAGGTAATATACTCGATTTAGCTGTCGGGGTCATTATTGGTGCAGCATTCGGTAAAATTGTATCTTCTCTAGTTGCTGATATTATGACGCCGCTTCTAGGATTAATCGTTGGGAAACGAGATTTTACCGGATTAGTTTACCACGGAATAAAATATGGTTCATTTATACAATCTGTTTTCGACTTTCTAATCATTTCAATCTCGGTGTTCTTCTTCATTAGATTACTAAGTAAAATCTCTTTTAAGAAGAAAGAAATTGAAGAGGCTAAACCTCCAGTACCTACAAAAGAAGAACAACTTTTAATTGAAATTCGTGACTTGTTACAAGAACAAGTAAAAAATCAAAAAGGCATGGACTCATGAAATATCTGAGTCATGCCTTTTATTCTTATTCATAATAAAAAACCTCGTACCATATTTAATATAATACGAGGTTAATAATTTATTAGAATCGGCCATATCCTAAGAAGTGTGAACGTACCCAGCTGCTACTTAAGCTGATTGTACCAATACCTTTACTTCCAGCATGAACCATTTTGTTACCACCAATATAAATACCCATATGAGAAGGGCCATTAATATAAGTGTTTTCTAAGAATACTAGATCTCCTGGTTGTGGAGAACTAATCTTTGTAGCCATATTCCAGTATGATTTTACGTTAGCACGTGAGAAACCATAACCATTATGTGAATATACATACCAAATAAATCCACTGCAATCGAATCCACTTGGAGACGTTCCACCAAATACATAAGGAACACCTTGGTATTGCATTGCAAAGTCTACAATTGCATTACCTGAAGCAATTGGTCCTTCATTTTCTGATGGGCCAGCATTGCCTGAAGCACTAGAGCTAGAGTCATCGCTATCATTCGATAGTTCAGCTAATTCAAGTGATTGTTGTTCTAACTGTCTCACTCTTACATCTTCTTTTGCATCTTGCAGTTCTTTAACCGCAAGTTTTAATCTATATTCTGCAGATCTTAAAGATTTTTCTTTTGCTGCTTGTGATTTAGATAAATCGCTTTCTTGTGCTACAAGGTCTTCTTTTGCTTTAACAAGTGATTCTTTTTTCTCGTTCACAAGTTGTTTTTCTTTTTCAACTTCTGCTTGTTCTGATTCTTGCTCTTTAATGATATCTTGGTCTGCCTCAAAAAGCGTTGTAATCGAATTTAAACGATTAAAGAAATCAACAATACCATCAGAGTTGAAAAGAACATCAGTTACTAAATTAACTTTTGGTTGCTTTTGCATAGCAACAAGACGATCTTCTAGCATTTCGTTACGCTTCTCGATACGGTCTTGTAAATATGTAATTCTAGCATTTTTATCTTGAATGATTTTTTGAGTCTCAGAGATTTCTTCTTTTTTAGATTGTATTTTTGCTTTAGTGTCTTTAATCTTTTGATCTATCTTTTTAACATCATTACTTAATTTTTTGAATTGTGATTGGAATTTATCTACTTCAGCTTGCTTTTTTTCTACTTTCGTTTCGGCATTTACCGAAGCATTCGGCGCTAAAGATACTAAAAATGTACCTGCAATAGCCAGCACTGTAAGTTTTCTTTTAAACATTTCAGCGTGTCTCCTCTCGCTTATCTACTAGGTATTTATATCATAGATTTGCGAAGGGAGTCGCTTTTGTTACAATATTGTAATATAAATGATAAATATGTCTTAATCTGTCGATAAACAAACATATAATAGTTAGGAAACCGTAATAAAACTCTTCTATTATCTAATAGAAGAGTTTTCAATGTAAATCATATCATTTTTAATTAAGTCTTTATACGTTTCACGTTGTACGACTACTCTAGATACACCGTCTTTTACAAATACAACTGCCGGACGACGAATACGATTATAATTATTTGCCATTGAATATCCGTATGCACCTGTACATGATACTGCTAATAAGTCATTACTCTCAACAACTGGTAATTCACAATCCCAAATTAACATATCTCCACTTTCACAACATTTACCTGCAATTGATACGACCTCTTTATTCTCGTCATTCGCACGATTAGCAAGCATTGCTTCATACTTTGATCCATAAAGTGCTGGGCGGATATTATCAGTCATTCCCCCATCAACAGAAACATATTTTCTTACTGAAGGTAGGTTTTTTGTTGCTCCAATCGTATAAAGAGTTGTTCCTGCTTCACCAACGATGCTACGGCCAGGCTCTAACCATAATTCAGGAACTGGATACGATAATTCTTCACATTGTTGTTTAATAATAGAAGTAATTTGATCAATATGCTTAACGATTGATAACGGTTCGTCTTCAGAAGTGTAACGAATCCCAAATCCGCCACCTACGTTTAATATTTCAGCCGTATAGTCTAATTCATTTTTTAGTGCATTTAAAAAGTTCATTAATATTTTAATTGCGTGAACAAACCCATCTGGTTCAAAAATTTGCGAGCCGATATGAGAATGTATACCTAACAGTTTTAAATTTGGTGAATCTAACGAAATGGCAACTGCTTCGTTTGCTTGACCTGACGTGATATCAAAACCAAACTTTGAATCTTCTTGTCCTGTCATTACATATTCATGAGTGTGTGCTTCTACTCCAGGTGTTACACGTAATAAGATTGATACATATACTCCGCGATCTTCGGCGATTGCTTGTAATACTTCTAACTCAAAGAAATTATCGACTACGAAACAACCAATTTTCGCATCTAAAGCTTCTTCAATTTCTTCTATTGATTTATTATTCCCATGAAAGTGAATTTTCTCAGGTGGAAATCCTGCTTGTAACGCTGTATATAGTTCGCCACTTGAGACTACATCTAAACATAACCCTTCTCTTTCAATTAAGCGGGCTTGTTCAATACAAAGGAAAGCTTTACTTGCATAAGCAACTTGATATTTTAATCCTGTCTCTTTTAATGCTTCATGAAATTCTCTACATTTAGACTCAATCAATACTTCGTCGTATATATATAAAGGTGTCCCATACTGTTCAGCTAGTTGAACTGTACTGCAACCTCCGATTTCTAGATGTCCATTATGATCAACTCGACTATTACCATGTAAATACATTAATATTCTCCCTTCATAACTAAACACAAGTTCATTCACCAGAAGCCTTCTTCAATGTATTAGTGTATTAAAAAAGGCACATGAAGGATATGTTCATGTGCCTATCACTTTTAAAATAAAAAGGATATTGCCAATCACATCTCTTCAATAGCTCTTCACAAATACAAGTGACAGTACTACATTTATTAAATGCAGTCCCAGCATTTTAGCGTGTGGCGCTCTAATGCTTCGGCATCGGATCCTTTTTCGTTTAGTCATCAAACCCACAGTTCTCTTAAACGATACTCATATACAATGCAACCTCTACGAATAGATTGTTTTTTTATATTAGTCTATGTATAACACAGTCTAAAAATAGATGTCAAACCTTTTTAAAAAATAATCTGTAGTTTCAAGTTTTTACTAATCATTTAGTCTACACAAGTTTTTCTTTTCAAAATATTATCTTTACTATAAAATATTAATTACGCGCTAAAAAAAGGTGATTAATATGAAATATCCAATGAATTTTAAAAAACATCATATAAAAAAAACAAGCCACTAACTTCATGTTAGTGGTTTTTCTTTTTTGTTGCCTTAGGACAACACTCTTAGCTTTAGTAGAAAAATTTGGTCAGAGGTGAATAGATTGCATTCAACCAAAATTGCATTACTTTCAATTTGTAGTAACTCTTTTATTGTTTTATTAAAATTAGCAGTTGGAATCATTACTGGTTCTGTTGCAATTATATCGGAGGCAATCCATTCTTTATTAGATTTAGTCGCTTCCGTTATCGCATTCTTCTCAGTAAAAATATCGAATCGGCCGCCTGACAAGGAACATCCTTATGGTCACGGTAAATTTGAAAATATTTCGGGTACTGTTGAAACACTGCTCATTTTTATTGCTGGAATATGGATTATCGTTGAATCTGTTGAAAAACTAATCCACCCTTCTCCTATAAAACTTCCTTTTGTAGGTGTAATCGTCATGCTGCTCGGAGCATTCATTAATTGGCGAGTTGGAAAAAAAGTTCAAAAAGTAGGAGACGAAACGCATTCTGTCGCAATGCAATCAAATGCATTACATTTATTAACGGACGTCTATTCATCGTTAGGCGTTGCGGCTAGTTTAATATTAGTATCTCTTACAGGTTGGGTCGTACTAGATGCATTAATCGGGATTGGTATTGCTGTATATATAATGAAAGAATCTATCGAGCTTGGGAAAAAATCATTTACGCCATTATTAGATACGGGGCTCTCCTCAGACGAAATTATACAAATTGAACAAGTTTTATTAAATTTCAAATCACAATTTATTGAATACCATGATTTACGAACAAGGAGATCTGGCGCTGAGGAACACATCGACTTTCATCTTGTTTTACCCTCTAGCATGAGCATTGAAGAAGCTCATCTACTTTGCGATAAAATAGAAGATGAGATCAAAAAAGTTCTAATTAATCCCCAAATTTTAATTCATGTCGAACCAGAAAATGAAATGATTAGAAATGTAAGATAAGAAATAACAAAAAAAGCACATCTTTTTATAGATGTGCTTTTTCTATTAAATGATAATTTCATCTTTAGGCTGCTGCTCATTTTCTTTAATTTTTTGTGCTCTCATCGTAATCATTGCATAACCGATTGCCATGATAATTCCAAAGATATAGCCTCCTACTGTGAAAATGATAGTCCTAGAGTAGTAAGCCTTCGCACCATAGGTTTCAAGCATCCACCATTGTGCTCCAGTAAATATGATATCTTTAACAATCCAAGCTATAAACAAATATTGGAACAACTTGAACAGTGAAGGATGTTTATACAGCTTCTTACTTTCTTCTCTTTCTTGTCCCTGAATAGCGGCAATATCAATCATAAAGTAATATGGCAATGGCTTCTTTATCGCTAAAAGAATGAAGAATACCCCTATTAGGCCAATGTGGTAATACACATTATAGAGAAGTAAATTATCTTTTGTACCTGCTATAAGATCCAATGCAGTACTAACACTCATTGTAGAAATAATAAAAATTCCAGTTACATTAAATTGTTTTGTATACCAAAAACGAAATAAAGTATATAAAATCCCAGGAATGGTTGGGACAATCATCGCCCAATAATCTCCAATATATGGCTTTAATAGTTTGTAACCTACTAGTGGGAGTACTAAATACAAAATTAGATCGTAAATAATCAAATTACTTTCTTTTTTCATTTTTATAACCTCATTTTTCCATATTCTACTTTTGTAGTATTAGCGTTTTATTTATTTAAATTTGATTATAACAAAAAATTCATATGCAAACACGCTAACTATAATCTTCATAAATGATAAGTTCTTTAAAGGTTATGATAATCCTTTTTTAATAGTTATTTGTGGTAGTCAACTTAAAACAAAAAAGAGAACATCCAAATATCATGAATGTTCTCTCCTATTTATCAAAATAAAGTTAATGAGCCAGGTCCTGTTAAAAGTAAACCAACTGATGTAGCAATTATGAGTAGATTATATTCAATACCATTGGAAGTAATCCAAAAACCATTTTTTAAGTGTACTTTTAAAATAGCAACTAACATAACCAGTATAATTAACCAAGCACCAACTGTCGTGTACAAGCCTGCTGCAACAAGTAATCCTCCTATTAGTTCCGCTGCTCCTGATAAAAATGCAAAAAATCCACCAGGTTTCACACCAATCGACTCTAACCATTGACCGGTTCCTTTAATTCCGTAACCACCAAACCATCCGAATAATTTCTGAACGCCATGGCCTGCCAATATAATTCCTAAAAAAAGCCGAATAACCAATAAGCCCTCATCTAGCATAGCTACACCTCAATCCCTTTAATTTGAGATATCTATTACTCATTAAATAAATATTCTAAATTCGAGATAATTATGTTATTTATTGATAATTTCAAAAAACAATCAGTTTTCGCACTTTTTAAGAATAGAATACATTAACACTTCGTTTTCACATAAACCAAAGGAGAGCTTAATCATGAAAAAAGTCGTTCCAATCATTGTAATTAGTTCTTGGTTTATTTTGTTAATACTAGCTGTTCATTTTAATTTGTTCCAATTATCATTAAATGATATTAAACATTTTATTGAAGACTCCACAATTAACCCAATGATTTTATTTGTAGGTATTTTTTGCGCTCGAATTTTTTTATTCATCCCAAGTACAATGCTCATTGTCACAGGGAGTTTATTTTTTAATCCTATTGAAACAATCATCCTTTCAATGATTGGTATGTTCATAACTGAAACCATTATTTATGGTATCAGTAGAAGTGTATTAAGTAATCATATTCAACACTATATGGTAACAAAATATCCAAAACTCAATAACGAGATTATTTCAAACGGTAAAAAATACTTATTTATTACTGTTGCAACACCTTTAGCTCCCACAGATGGAGCTTGCTTTATTGCTGCATCAACCAAAATGCCATATTTTTCATATATCACAACCGTGTTAGCTGGAACGATCCCAATCGTAACGCTATATACACTTTACGGTAACTTCCTAATAGCTGCACCATGGGTAACATTATGTATCTCAGCTCCAATCGTAATCATTTTAATTGTTTATATCTCCATTCGGAAAAAACAGAAAAACGAGCTTCACTATACTTCCGAAAACGAAAATGTATAAATTCAACTTTGTGTATCTCATATTATTAATTCATTTTAATTTTTTATTAATAAATCAATCATTCTCCAATCATATTTGTTCTATAATAAGAAAGTAGCATTCATTTTAATTTGGAGGTTTCTGATGGAAACAAATAAAATATTATCTTCACTATGTTATTTCAGTGTTTTTTTCGCACCATTCTTACTCCCAATCATTGTTTATTTCGTATCTAAAGATGCATTTGTTAAAACACATGCGAAACGATCATTATTTTCGCACTTTCTTCCATTTATCACGTTTGTAATCTTTTTTGTGCTATCATTCTTATCTTTTAATTCAATTGAAACTACGTACGGATGGGTCATTTTTGCATTTGTGATTGTATTCATTATTAACTTTGTCGTATTTATTTGGAATATCATCCAAGGTATTAAAGTATTAGTTCATTAATTTTGAAATGGATGTGTAATGAAAAAGATACACCATATTATTGGTGTATCTTTTTCATTTAGATTTTTATCAGGGTCTCCTGTAAACCAACACTCTCTGAAAAAGACTGCTTGTTTTGCAGAAATTTCTCTACGTTAAGAAGGATTTATTTTGTTATTTGCTCTAATCTTAAGTTTTTAAAATCGAAAAAAAAGATGGGCCAGAATGTTAATTCCAATCTATCTTTTTTCTACATTATTTCTCAGGAAATTTCCTAATTCGACATGGAAACATACAATATTATGCATTAGTCTCCTTGTGAAGTCATATATACTTCTTCTGAGTTGGACTTCTTCAACAATTTTTTTATGAAAATGGAAAGTAAGAAAATAATGGTTACAATGATTGAACTAGCTATTACTAATTGCGTTGTTGATAATGAAAACAATTTAGCTAAATATACAGAGTATGCAAGGAGCGATGAAGTTACTAATTTTGCTAACAATGCAATAAAGATAAATCTTTTAAAAGATACTTTACTAATGCCTGCCCCTACACAAATAATTTCATCTGGTAAGATCGGTATAATAAACATTAGTGTCAGTATAATCGTTTCATTTTTTGAAACATATTCCTGATAGCTTTTTAAGTGCTTCTCTTTTATTAGTTTTGAGACTAATTTTAATCCACCAATTCTTGCTATGAAATACATGACAATAATACCTAAAACTGAACCTAAAAATCCAAATAAAGCTCCCTCGAACGAACCTAATACTGCACTTCCAGCAGGTAATGTTACTGCTTCAGGTAATGGTAATATAATTGGTTGTAAGAAGCATATACTGAAAAATAATAATTTCGCAATTGATTTATGATCTATTAGTATTTGCTCAATTCCATACATATCTGCAAATACTAAAAACTTGGTTATATAGTAAATTAAAATAACAATTACAATACATAAAAGTACGATTGATAAAGCAATTTTTGTTAATTTTAATAGCTTAGTATTGTTTGATAAGACTAGATACGCATCTAGGAAACAGATTCCAATAATTGTTAGCGTAAAGATTACTTTATATACGGTTACTATTGTAGGTAAAAAATTAAATAATAAGTAAATAGCTAGTGAAGCTATTACGATGTGTATGAATAGTTCTTTCATTATATTTATATTTTTGTTCCGCAAATTTATTCAATCCCTCCGCAACTGTATTCATTCTTTTGTATGATGCTATTAATGTTGTCAGTATAGTTGTTATAATATATTATAGAGTGTATTTAACAGGTTGAAATGAACCTTAGCATGAATTTTTGTAAGACTTAAGTCTTACGAATATGTATTTTCACATCTATTATAGATAATTGACTACTTGTTGAGCAATTATCTAATGATGTAGGATTGGAGTGATTTAGTGTCTAGACAAAACTGGCAGTCTAGTAGCAAATACATTGCACTAGGTATCGCACTAGGAGCCACATTTGGAATTGCTTTTGACAATCTATCACTGGGTATTGGATTTGGCGTTGTCTTGGGTGCTGCATTTAGCTATATTTATAAAAAGAAATAATTACCTAAAAAATAGAAACGGGAGTAAAGATAGGTTCAAACCTACTTCTACTCCCGTTTTTTACAGTTAGTGCTGTTAAAGAAGTTTTTAGTTATACTGTAGATTCATTACAATTATTCTACATTTATCTTAAAAATGCCTTTTTTCTTCAAAAAGCACTGTATAAAAACTTTTTAACAATTTTATCGAAATCTTAATTGGTTTACTTTTTGTCAGATTGCTCCATTGAAATCTTTATATAAGGTCTTTAATTGAATAAATATTACCATTCATTAATTCTTCATTTAATAGTAAGTCAATCAATGCTTTGCTTACTACTTCAGGTGATCGTAGTTCTCCGTTCTTTTTATAATCCAAAAATTTATTAATCTCAGCAAATGCGTCCTCTTTTGCTCCACGTATTACACATTGCATATCAGTATCCATTATTCCAGGATTAAACCCAATAATCTTGTGAGATTTATCATCCTTTTCTTGCTCAAGTCCTGCAACATTTGTGTGCATATTAATAGCCGCTTTTGTACTGTTATAAACACTCCATCCGTGAATTGAACGTTCAGCAGCACCTGAGGTTACATTTACAATTACGATTTCAAGGTTATAGGGTCTTAATTCCTTTAATAATAAATTATTAATAATCATTGGTGCTATGTAGTTTAGCTGTACTGCTTTTTCAATCAAGTTAGCATCTAAGAATCCTAATCGCTCAATTGGTTCAACCATCCCGGCATTATTGATTACATAAACTTTTTTAGGCTGCTTCATAATCAATTTCTGAATGATTCCTTTAAAGATTGTTTCGATTTCCTCCTTATTACAAAGATCTATTTGAAGGTGAGTATAAATATTATTTTTCATTTTTTCATAGTAATCTACATGATCATTCGTACTACGGGATAAGCCAATTACCTCTATGTTAGAATGTACGAGTGTTTTCGATATTTCAAACCCTAGTCCCTTTGATGCGCCAGTCACAATTGCAATATCCATTTCATAACCCTCCGCTTTTTCTTATATCATTAAACATAAAAGGCTGATATCATTCGTTAGATACCAACCTTAAAAAAATGTAAGTAAATGTTTCGATTTCAATAAGAACTCACTTTACTAACTGCAATTCTTTCATTACCAAAAAATAATTGTTACTTATATTTTAAAATACGATCACCTATAAAACAAATTAGAATACAATTATAATTTGACTTCAAATAAGAAATTTGAAAAAAGTGGAGTCAGACAAATGGTCACTCCACTTTTTATTCCATTCATATTAGAAATCAAAATTATCAGGGTCTGGACCTACTCGGTGATTTTGATTTAAAGTATCGATTGTTTTCATTTCTTCAGTCGTTAATTCAAAATCAAAAATGTTAGCATTCTCTTGAATTCTGTGCTCTTTAACTGACTTTGGAATGATCACAATTTCGTTTTGTAAATGCCAACGTAAAACGATTTGTGCAATTGATTTATCATGTGCTTTTGCTATTTTTAAAAGTGTTTCATTTTCAAATAACTGTCCTTGCATTAGAGGAGCCCATGCTTCCACTTGAATTGAGTTTTCTTTTAAGAAGTTTCTTAATTCTACCTGACTTAATAATGGATGTAATTCAACTTGGTTAACCATTGGTTTGATTTCTGCAATTTCCAGTACATCTTGTAAATGATGAATTTGGAAGTTACTCATACCAATCGCCTTAACTTTTCCTGTTTTATAAAGTGTTTCTAGAGCTTTCCAAGATTCTATATATTTGCCTTCAACTGGCCAGTGAATTAAATAAAGATCTAAGTAATCAAGACCTAGTTTCTTTAAGCTTAGTTCAAAAGCATCTAATGTTGATTGGTAGCCTAAGTCAGCATTCCATACTTTTGATGTAATGAATAAATCTTCACGGCTTATTCCATTTTCTTCGATTGCTTCTTTAATTCCTTGTCCTACTCCTTCTTCATTTCCGTAAATCGCTGCAGTATCAATACTGCGATATCCATTTTTAATAGCTGCTTTCACAGAATCGATGACAATTTGGCCATCTTCAACTTGGAATACTCCTAAACCAACTACTGGCATTTCAATTCCATTATTTAATTTCACTCGACTATTTAGATTATTCATTTTTATATTTCTCCTTTATAATTTGGTTTTTAAAGTAGGAAAATGAGGAAGAACTTCTTCACCTAATTCTTGAATGACTTCTTCAGCTGGTCTTTGACTATCAAACAATGCAAAGAATAGATGATTGACTCCAATTTCTTTATAGATATTTAATAAATTAATTAATGCATTTCTACCAATACGATATCCTAATCTGATAGGTGTTGGGCCTTCGTTTGGATTTTCCGATAAATCTAAGTGCATCATTCTCTTGATACATACGTTGGTAAGCATGATGATCATGAAAGTTATTCATCAGTTTCACATCCTAACGTTAATTTCAAATATCATGAAATTGATTTTTGACTATTTCTTTTTTCTAAAGATGCACTCCATAAACTTAGCAGTACTGCTCCAAATACCATTACGCCACCAATCCAAGGTGTATGAATTAACCCAATTGAATCAACAATCAACCCACCTACAAATGCGCCAATTGCAATCCCAATATTAAAAGCTGCAATATTCAAAGCAGATGCGATATCAACAGCTGATGGAACATATTTTTCAGCTAATTGAACGACATATATTTGAAGTCCTGGAACGTTCATAAATGCTAATAAACCTAAGAAGAAAATTGTCACAATTCCTACGATTTTAAACGGTGCTGTAAACGTTAAAATCACTAACACGATTGCTTGAATGACAAACATCCAAGTTAATGCTTTTAACGGATTACGATTTGCCGCTTTTCCACCTATGGTATTACCAATAGCAACTGCTATTCCATAAACTAATAAAATGACACTCACCGAACTTGGAGCAAAACCTGTAACCTTTTCTAATATTGGTGCTAAATATGTGAAAGCAACGAATGTACCGCCATAACCTAATGCTGTAATTGAAAAAGCTAATAATAACGGACCATTTGTTAAAATTTTAAAGTTATCACTTAATTTTGATGGTGGAGCTTGTTTTAACGATTTAGGCACAAGAATCGAGATTGCAATAATCGCAATAAGACCTAATATCGCGACAGCCCAAAAAGTAGATCTCCAACCAAAATTTTGTCCAATAAATGTACCTAAAGGAACACCTGTAACAGTAGCAACTGTTAATCCTGTGAACATAAATGCAATTGCACTTGCTCGTTTATTCTCTGGTACCAAATCCGCAGCTATTGTAGAACCAATAGAAAAGAATACTCCATGAGAAAACGATGTAATAATTCTAGCAACAAGTAGTAAGCCAAAGCTTGTTGACATTGCTGCAACACTATTACCGACAATGAAAATTACCATCAACAACATTAAAAGCGTTTTTCTACTCATTTTGTTTGTAAGAGCAGTAATAATTGGTGCACCAAATGCAACCCCCATTGCATATCCAGATATTAATAATCCAGCCAATGTAATAGATATATTTAAATCATCAGCTAAAGTAGATAACAGACCTACAGGAACAAATTCAGTGGTACCAATTCCAAATGCACTAATAGCTAAAGCCA
The DNA here is from genome assembly GCF_002128405.1 of Gottfriedia solisilvae. Lineage (GTDB taxonomy): Bacteria > Bacillota > Bacilli > Bacillales > Bacillaceae_G > Gottfriedia > Gottfriedia solisilvae. The sequence continues at coordinate 35,618 of NZ_NETJ01000010.1, read as the reverse complement.
TTAAAGCCGGAGTTCCACCTTTATTCTCTTGAATATTTATCGTAGAAGTAGTTGAACTCATAAAAGAATCCTCCTTATAAAATTTTATTTTGAAATAAATGACCTAAAGAACACGGCGCCAGATATTATGTGTTCTCGGACGATATACGCAATTATGAGTCATATGAATCATAATGAGAAGTACGTACTTAAAAGTATGGTAGGTACTAAAAAGTAACCATTGTATAAATACAGCTAAAATGATGATTTAGAAACATCTTGTGTTCAAATTGATGAGCACATTTGCCATTATGCGTGATAGTCATAGAAAAAAGAAGTATGCACTTTCAAGTGATATAGTTACTTTTTAGTAACATTTAAGTATTTAAAGTGTTTTCCTTGAAGAAATTTTCACAAAGAAAAAGAATACTACACACGTCGGACATACAATGTTATGATATGTAAATCAATTTGACGAAGGAAAATTAGCAAATTAAAGAAAGAAAAATAGATCATTTTGGAGGAAACAGTATGAAAAAATATAGCATTCCTGTTGAAGCTTCATTGGATGTCATAGGAGGCAAATGGAAAGTTGTAATACTTTGTCATTTAATAAAAGGCAAAAAAAGAACGAGTGAATTAAAGAGATTAATGCCACATATAACTCAAAAGATGCTAACTCAACAATTAAAAGAGTTACAAGAAGACAATATCGTAAATCGTGAAGTATTTAATCAAGTACCCCCAAAGGTTGAGTACTCATTAACCGAATATGGTTGGTCATTAAAAAAAGTATTGGACTTACTTTGTTGTTGGGGAGAACTTCATATTGAAAAGATGTATCCAAATAAATGTGATGTTTTGCTTTCACCAGTTGAAGAAGAAAAAGAAAATGCCCCTACATTTTAGTAGGGGCATTTCAGACTGAATCTCTTAGTTTTAATACTTTGTCTACAATCAGCAAACATGGTGTTTTAATTATCCGAATGCAACTAATATTAAACCCTCGCTTTCTTTCCCAAATCGGTGCTTAACACCTTTTGGAACAGTAATCATTGATCCTTCAGGGATATTGATTTCCTCTGACTCGGTCTCTAAGATAAAACTACCTTTAAAAGCAATAATCATTTCATCTACATTGTCATGCTGCTCGTATTCATATTCTTGAGGCTTAAGATTAATTAATAATAAACTTCCTTTTTGAAACTCTTTTAATACATGATCCTTATCCACTTCTAAAGCTGAACCCAACTCAAAGATATTAGTTATTTTCATTCTTTTTATCCCCTAATTTAGTATTTTTCACTTATGTATTGCGATTAAAACACTTAGTCCAAACATAAAAAAAGAGAAAGCCTATGTCAAGTTTATGAAACAATGACAAGGCTCTCTCTTTTTTATTTTTCTAAATTAATTTTAATTCTTTGTGCTTTACCAACTACTTTTTTGTTTGAATCTAATACATCACTTGTCGTCAGTTCCACCCAGTCAAGACTTGGTGTCGTTTTTTCTACAATAAACCCTAAAGCACCTTGCTTCGAAGCATTTGGTCCAATTTCTCCACCTAAATATTCAATAAAGAAGTCATCATGAAATGCTTTTACTTCATTATTGCTAGTTTTCAGATGAGATACTGGTCCAAAATTTACTTTTTCATCCGATTTGTTCACTAGTTCTACCTCTACCTTTACAAATTGGAATTTCTCATAGCTCTCGGTGTAGTAATGAAAATAATCCATTAATGAATAGGTAGGCGAATTTTGTATAAGCTTAACATTTTTGATTTTCATCTCAACAGATCCAATTGTAAATGTCTTATTCAAAGAAGCTTTCCCTTTTAAGGTTATTTCTCCTTTTTCATCTTTTATCTTTTGTCCTACCTTTAACAAATTTGTATCATCTGAAACTTGTGGATTAGGTACATAAATATCACTTAAAGATTTCGCTCTATTTTTTTCTATATTTGATGCAATTTTTGTCTGTTGGCTTTCGGTTTTTACATCTCCATTATTAGCTTTTTGCATATCGCTACATGCAGTTAACAACATAATACCCAGTAAAAGTGGAATATACTTTTTCACTGAAAGTCCCCCTTCATCCATTTCAACTATTTAAAGTAAAAGAGTTCCCATCAAACACATCATTCAATGGGAACAACTATTCAAATTTTCCTATTTACCATTCTTTAAGATAGAAAAGATATTTTTTGCTTGGTCTGTATTATCGATTTTCCCTGCAAAGTACTGACTACCAGGTCCATATGCATATACGTTTACGTCCTCACCAGTGTGCCCACCAGTTGTCCAACCGGTTACAGAGCGCGTATCAAAAATTGTTTCAATTGCATTATCGATCGTTACTAAGTCCTTCTTTTGGGCAGCCGCTTTAACTGACTGAATCTCCTCTGGCTTTAATGGAAGATCAATATATGATTTAAGCGTTTGTTCTACATCCGCACCTTTTACAATTTGTTCTGCCATAAAATCAGGCGTACGTTTTGCTGCAGAAATTGGTGCGCCAAACCAGTTATAGTCCCCTTTTGCACCAACTGAATAACCACCTGTAGAATGGTCAGCAGTTGCAACAACTAATGTATGCTTGTCCTTTTTGGCAAATGCAATCGCAGTTTTAAAAGCTTCTTCAAAGTCTTGCATCTCACTCATTGCTGCTACGATATCATTGTCATGACCAGCCCAGTCAATTTGGCTACCCTCTACCATTAAGAAGAAACCGTCTTTATCTTTTGCTAGTTTATTAATTGCAGTATTTGTCATGTCTCTTAATGATGGCATTGTTGCATCGCGATCCATCATCTTAGGCATTCCACCAGGTGCAAATAATCCTAACATCTTCGGATTTTTATCTTTTAACATATCTTGTTTATTCGTAACATAAGAAAAACCATCTTTTTGGAATTCCTTCGTTAAGTCACGATCAGCTCGTACAAAGTTAGTCAAACCACCGCCTAGCATAACATCAATTTTATGACCACCTTTAATCATTTCATCATAGTAATCATCAGCAATGGCATTCATGTTTTTACGGCTTACATCATGTGCGCCATAAGAAGCAGGAGTAGCATGAGTTATTTCAGAAGTAGCTACTAGACCTGTTGATTTTCCTTTTTCTTTAGCAGCTTCAAGTACTGTCTTTACAGTAGATCCATCATTATCCACACCAATTGCAGCATTATATGTCTTAATCCCAGCTGACATTGCAGTTGCTGCTGCTGCAGAATCTGTTACGTTTTGTGCAGGATCTTCTGGATAAGTCATTTGTTGCCCAACAAGATAATGGTCAAATTCAGTTTGCTCTACTACCTTTGTAGCAGGATTGTCTTTTAAATAACGATAAGCAGAAGTATATGAAACGCCCATTCCATCGCCAATTAAAAAGATTACATTTCTAATTTCGTTTTTCTTTGTTACCTCTTTTGCTTGCACTTCATTATTTGAAAATGACCCAATCAAAGCACCAGCTGTAATTGTAGAAAGTACAGCAACCGGTATTAATTTCTTTTTAAGTGTATTTTTTAACAAAAGAAAAACCTCCCACACATTTTTAATTTATTTACTATTTAACAGTAACTAAGATTTATTAATCTGTTGTTTAACTGATGTAAACAGTAAATAAAAGAATATGTAGAAGAGGTAAAAAAAATAAAAGATTTTAATATTAGAAACTTCTTGGATGAAGTGAAAATATGAAGTATACCATAGGTTTCTAAGTCTCTTTCCCTTTAAGGAACTATTTAATAAACATTAAAAATCGAAAAGATAATTAACAATTTATTAACATTCTAAATACTTTTCACTAAGGTCTCATCTTTTCTTGATAAATAAAAAAAGATTGAACTCACGCATAAAACTACATGTGTTCAATCTTTATTGATATTTACCTAAAAGTTTGTGTTTTTTAGTTAAAAAATGTTGCCCAAAGCAAGTAAGCATTTAATAGTGCTATTACAGCTGCGATGATCCATGCAACTACTTTTAGCCAACCCCTATTAACAAACGGACCCATTTTCTTTGCATCACTAGTAAACATGACCAATGGTATAACTGCAAATGATAATTGTAATGAAAGAATAACCTGGCTCAATATTAATAAATCGGTTGTTCCTTTCGCACCATAGAGATACGTTACAATTAAGGCTGGTGTTATGGCAATTAGACGCGTAATTAATCGTCTTAACCAAGGGGATAATTTAATATTCAAGAATCCTTCCATTACGATTTGACCAGCTATTGTTCCTGTTAGTGTTGAGTTTTGACCAGAAGCTAATAGTGCTAAGCCAAAAAATGTACTCGCTAGAGTGGTTCCTAATAATGGTGTAAGTAATTGAAATGCATCTTCAATTGATGCTACTGCAGTATGTCCTGTCTTATAAAATGTCGAGGCAGCTAATATTAAAATTGCTGCATTTACGAACAACGCGATCATTAAAGCAACTGTAGAATCAATTGTTGCAAACTTAATCGCTTCTTTTTTACCTTCATTAGAAACTTCAAATTTTCTTGTTTGAACAATAGAAGAGTGAAGGTATAAATTATGTGGCATAACGGTTGCTCCTAAAATACCTAAAGAAATGTATAACATTTTTGGATCGGTAATAATTTGTGAGCTAGGAATGAACCCGTTAAATACTGCTTTTATATCTGGCTGTGACATCGTTAGTTCAAATATAAAACAACCAGTAATTAAAATAATTAATGAAATAACAAGTGCTTCAATATAACGGAAACCTTTATTTTGCAATAGCAATACAAGTAAAACATCAAATGCTGTTATACAAATACCATAAAACAAAGGTATATCAAATAATAAGTTTAATGCGATAGCCGATCCTATTAGTTCTGCTAAGTCACAAGCCGCAATGGCAGCCTCACATAGTAACCATAAAACAAAAGAAACAGGTTTACTAAAGTGATCTCGACAGGCCTGAGCTAAATCTCTTCCAGTTGCAATACCTAATTTAGCAGATAGTGATTGTAAAATGATTGCCATTAAATTTGAAATAAGAATAACTGATAAAAGTGTATAGTTAAACGCTGATCCGCCTGCCAAAGATGTAGCCCAATTCCCCGGGTCCATATATCCTACAGCCACTAAATAACCTGGGCCAGCAAAAGCCATAAACTTTCTTAAAGAACTCGCTTTTTTTGGAATCGGTAGCGAGCGATGCACTTCTTGTAAACTTGGTTGTGTTTTTTCCCTTCTCCAACCTGAATCGTCATAATTAGATTTTTCCTGTGCTTTTTCTGACAAGTTTCCCACCACCTATTTTATTGAATACATCAAATAGTTTTTCCCTAGGGAAAGATTTTAAATTATATGCTGATTTTAACATAATAGTTCTTATTTGAAATAGAAAAATGAATTATTATAGTTTTTTAATATTTAAAGGGATTTATTAGTTTTTAGGTGTTATTTATACAGAAAAAAAAGCTATATTAAAACACCACTTTTAAGAAGTGGTGTTTTTCGATTGCCTATCTATGTCTTTACGTGTTTTTGAGGTAAAAGATCTTGGTCCTCTTCCTTAGGATTAATATATTTAATTGCGATAAATGCGCCTACAATGCCAAGTATCAACGATAAAATCATCATATAATTATCCGGACCTTTCATTAAGTACGCAAAAGTAGGCGGTCCCGCTGCAACACCAACAAAACGCAAAGAACTATATAAAGAAGTAATTGTTCCTCTTTCTTCCTTTTCAATTCCTTCTGTTACTAGTGAATCTAAGCTTGGTAAAGATAATCCAATTCCAATTCCGCATAAAATAAGATTTAAAATCAGCAAAAAGATGTTTTTTGAAAATAGCGGTATGAGAAAAGACAGACTGACTATAATAAATCCAATATAAATACATCTTTTCATGATCGTTTTTTGATCACCAATTTTTTTTCCTGTCACATAAGATGTAAATGATAAGGCTGCCAAAGGAATGGCTAATACTAATCCCTTCATAACGCCGTGTATTTGGTAACGGTTTTCTAATATAGATGAAAGATAAAAAAGCATGCCAAATAAAATAAACATTATGATGGCGCCTAAAATGAAAATTGTGTAAAGCCAGCGTCCATTTCGTTTTAAAATCTTCCTTATTGATCGAAGAAACTTTTTTACCGATTTTACCTTTTGTTTCTTTTTTTGTTTAGGTTGTTTTACAAAAATTGATATGAAAATGATGGCGATTGCACATAGAATTGGAATTGCAAAAAATGGTAAAAACCAAACAATGGACGCAAGTACAGAACCTAGTATAGGACTCAGTACTTTTCCAAAGGTATTTGAGGTTTCTACTAGCCCTAAGCCACAGCTTACCTCTTTTTCATCTTTAAACATATCTCCAACACAAGGAATAACAACTGGCATAGCACCAGCAGAACCGATACCCTGTATGATCCTTCCAATTATGATCCAAAGGAATGGATTTTCCATTTTCCAAGACGCCCACCCTGTTAGTACGCCACCTAACCCTGCAATCAGTAAACTAGGTATAATTACTTTTTTTCTTCCCCACTTATCGGACAGGTAGCCAGCAATTGGTATGAGAAGAATCGCAAAAATTGAATAAACAGTTATAATCATGGATACTTTAAAGCCCGTTATCCCTAGTTGTTTTTCAATTTTTGGTAGTACAGGAATTAGCATTGAATTTCCTAAGGTCATTACTAAAGGTACACTGGAGAGTGCCCACAAACTCATTTTTTGTTTTTTTTCCATAATTCCTCCACCGAATTCTAAACAAATACACATTACCTGCAATACAATTACTTTACCCTAATCCTTTCTTCTTACAGTTAAAATATATTTCCAACAAAGCTCATGACGGTGTAAAACATAAGAAATGGATATACAATCCAAACTTATTCATAATTTGTATGGTTTTTAGAAGTAGTAAGAGATACTTACTTAACAAAAATTGTTATATCCCCGTTTTACCTAATACATATAACCGTTCGCGATAGATAATATTAATGATAAGGTGATGAATCACCTACTAATTTCGATGTGGAGGGATTTTATCTTGAACATTCGTGAAGGACTCATCCCAACTGTACTTGGATCAGCTGTTACAGCTACTGGTTACGCACTAAAGCAAAAACGTGGGTCTAACAAAATGATTGCAAACACCGTTTTTGGTTTCGGTTTAGCCCACATTGTCTTAGGTGCAATTGACCTTGTAGAACATCGAAGCTAGAAAAAAAGGAGAACATTTTATGTTCTCCCCAGACTGTTGACAAACGCTCGCTTTCTTCGTTGCTTCGCCTGCTTGCGGTGCTCATTACCGTCTAAGGTAACTCCGCTCCTCATCCGGCTTAGCGCCTCGAAAGACAAGCGTTTTCAATCAGTCTGAATCTCTTAGTTTTTAACTTTGTCTACAAACTGAGGAGAACACTTTGTTCTCTCGTATGTTTAAACCGGATAGTATATAACCATATTTACGCGTGTTAATGTTTCTCCTGAATTAAAATAAGTGTGTTCACGATCTGCTTTAAACTGGATTGAATTACCGGCCTCAACAATATGAGAAGTGCCATTAACCGTCAAAGTTAATTCTCCTTCAAAAACTGTAATGAATTCCTCCGTACCAACTCCATGTGGACTAGCGTTTAACATTCCACCTTTATCTAACTCAACAGAATACACTTCAAATCTTCTTTTTTCATCAAAAGGGAAAAATGGATAAACTCTGTATTTTCCATTATCCTCCGTTAAGGCATGTACTTCATTTTTACGGATCACCCTTGCTTCTGGTGGTGGATTTTCAATTAATGAAGTAAACGATATTTTTAAACCATTTGCGATTTTCCAAAGTGTAGTGATTGTTGGGCTAGATTCCCCTCTTTCTATTTGTCCGACCATTGTCTTACTTACACCAGTTAATTCTGCAACTTTTTCTAGACTCAACTTTTTTTTCTCTCTATGACTTTTCAAATTTTTTGCAATGATTAAATTTAGCTCTTCCATTTGAAAAACTCCTAACTTTTTGTTGTGCGTTATAACGTCCATGTTGTATACTTTAAAATACAATACGTTATATAGACCATTTTGAACATTATAACATAATAAGGGAGAGAACTTTATGCCAGTGCTTTCATTTTTACTTTTTGTTTTTGTCGCTTCATTTACCCCTGGGCCGAATAATATTATGGCTATGATCTTTGCGAATCAGAATGGCTTCAAAAGTTCCATTAGATTTTGCTTTGGTGTTGGAGTTGGATTCTTTATCATTATGTTAATGTGTAGCTATTTTAATTTGGTGCTACATTCTTTTATCCCAAAAATCGAACTATTCCTGACCATTTTTGGCTTTGTTTATATGTTGTATTTAGCTTATAAGATTTTGAAAAGCAGCGCTAATCAATCGAACAGTGAAAATAGTAAGAACAATACTTTTTTTACAGGGATCTTATTGCAATTTATTAACCCAAAAGGACTGATTTATGGCTTAACAGCAGTCTCATCATTTATTATTCCATATTACAAAACGAACTTCAGTTTAATTCTTGCCTCGTTTTTTCTAGCATTTGTCGGTTTCACTAGCACTGTTTGCTGGAGTGCTTTTGGGTCGGTCTTTCAAAAATTTTTATCAACATATAGGAAACAGTTCAATATTGTTATGGCATTATTGTTAGTTTATACTGCTGTTTCGATTATTCATTGATTATCATTTTGCAAAAAAAAGCAGGTATTTTGAATACCTGCCTTTTTCTTTCATTTATAAGCTTTTTATGACTATATAATGTGTCTCAGGCTTTGCACCTAACCTTAGTGGGATACCAGTTGTACCATATCCATTGCTAACGATTTGTGTGATGCCATTTTGCATGTGTACTTTGCCTTTTTCATATGGACCAAAACCTAAAATACGAATCTGCCCACCATGTGTGTGCCCACTTAGCACTAAAGATATCTTATGCTCATCCTGTATCAGTTCCATTACTCTTGGATTATGACTAACTAATAACTTAAATCCTGTTTCCTTTTTACCATGAAGCGCGCGATTGATATCAATATGTCCAGTATTCAGATCATCTACTCCAATTAATGTCCACTCAGTAAGTTGATGCATCATAAGCGTTGCTTCATTTTTTAGAATACGTACGTCAAATTTCTCGAAAATAGCCATTAATCCATTCAGTCCATTTTCTTGATCATTATTTCCCCATACAAAGTAAAGTGGTCCAAGACTTTTTAATGTTTCGATATTGCTTTCAACCCTATGGAAAGGTACGCCCTTTTCAAGTAAATCCCCACCTATAATCACTAAGTCAACTTTATTCTTCATTTTTTTTATTAGAGTTGGATGAATGAATCTCCTATGTATGTCTGAAATAAAGAAAATTCTTAACGGTTTATCAAGCATTGTAGTTGAAAATGAAAATTCATGCTTCCTAATGATATTTAAATGCGCTTCTTTATACATGTAGAATAAAAGAATCATGCAGAATGATGATAGTACTAGTATTAAGTAAATCATCCATTGACCTCCTAAAAAGTTTAATGACTACAATTACTGTGAAAACAGGCAAATTAAAAAAGACTCTTTTGTAAAGAGTCAGACTATAAAAGGGAATTTTTAACGTACAAATATAGATATTAAACATCTGTACCTCTTTGGTTTCTTGATGTCTCGTTTCGTTTTTGATAATTTGAATTTTGTTTATTTTACCATATTTATTATGAATACCGACAAAGAAAAATGCATCCTACTTATCGTAAGATGCATTTTAAAAACAAGATCCTATTTCACTACAGTTACCGTTGTGGACTTCGTTGTTACTTTAAATCCTTGCTTATTTTCAACTTCGGCTGATACTGTGTAAGTACCTTCTGGAACATCTTCTTCTGGAGTCCATTTCACATGGATTTCAGTTTCATTTTCAACATTTAGTGAATCAATCAACTTTCCGCTCTCGTCTTTAATTAAAACCTTCCAATTTACACGATTGCTCGCAAATCCATTAATACCCGCTGGGGTGCTAGAGCTTACATTTTCATTTGGATAAACACTGAAATAACTAACTAGCATTTCATCATTAATATAAGATGGATCACCCCAAACTGTATAACCATGATTTAAGGCATAGTCAGCACCCAATACTACCACACTCTTAGGCTCTTCATTTACAATAGTACTTGTTTGTCCTTGTTGTAGTGGCTTATACTTCCCGTTATACCAAACGATAGCGCCATTATATCCACTGCCATTTTCATTATCTGTAGCTTTGAAGGATATTTCATATTTGCCATCTTTAGGCTGTACTTGAATATCTGATACAACAGGAGCGATGGAATCCACGTTCACAGGAATTTTCACAATTTGTGGTTTTGCATCCTTATAATCAAGTGTCGTTTTTATCACATAGTTGTATATTCCATCTTTAACGACTTGACCATTTTTATCTGTAACATCCCATAAGTAACCACCAATCATATAATCACGGAATGCCATAATATTTTTTCGGAATTTCCATGGTTTTCCTGTGTACTCGCTAAAATTTCCAAGGTATTGAATCTTCTCACCGTTAAAATCCTCTACATACATTTCTGTTTCCTTTAAATTACGGAGTGCTGTAAATGTTGGGAATACACCTGGTAAAGCAGCATTAGGAGAAATAACGATTCGATTCAAATCAAACTTTCCTGTCCTTGGATCATAACCAAGTGGGAATGTTCCTTCAGAACCAGGCTCATCATTCCAAAGTACTGTATATCCTAAGAATGCATCTTTATCCCAAGCAACAGGATCAATGTTTTGTGGTTGATCCCATTCTCCATAGTACCCCATATAAGGTACTGTCAATGGTACTGCAGAATCACTATTTTTCCCAGTAGGTACTAAACGTACAAAGCCTTCTACGAATGTTCCTTTATTTAAATTACTAGGCAGTTTAATTTGTACATCTAGGTTTTTTTCTTGTCCTGGTTTAATTTTTAATGTTTTACCATTTGAAATCGTGACTGTTTCTCCATTTACACTTGCAGAAGCTCCAACTAATCTTTCGCTTTTTAATGTTAAATATTCTTTAGAATCGATTGTTCCATCATTGTCTAGGTCAAATTCTTTTGTCTCTTTGCCATCTGTTAGTACGTCAACATAGACTGAGTATTCTAGATCTTTGACATCAATGTTATTTAACGCTTCTACGTTTAATTTGAAGTGGGCAGTACCTTCATTGATTTCTTTTAATGCAACTGCACCCGCTTGCTCTAGTGACGCATTTTTATTTGACACAATTACAGGTGTTTTGATAGCATTTTTAATTTGCATTAAGCCTGATCCCTGCAAACGTGGTGAATATGGTACTTCATTATTCGTACGCGGATCTTGTACAACTTTTGCAGTATTCATTAAGGCAATTTTCGCTTTTAAAGCAGTTGATTTTGAGTGAGTTAAACCTTTATCATATAATGCTTCCAATAATAATGCTGAACCACCTGCCACATGAGGTGTTGCCATTGATGTTCCACTCATAATCTCATATTCATTCCCAGGTACCGTTGAATATATATTTCCACCTGGTGCAGATAACTCTGGTTTAAAATCTAAAGTATGTGGTGTTCCATAGGATGAAAAATCTGATATTGTATTTTTATCTGGATTTTCAACCAATGTCCCTTTCGACAATTGCATCTTAACAGCATGTCCACTTGTTAGTTTAGAAATTAGAGCATTCCCAATCTCTTTACTTGTAGTTACGGCCGGTGTTAAAATCGGGCTAAAATAGACAAATGGATAATCAACTTCATCATTAGGTGGAACTAATACGACAGCCTTTGCACCTTTCTTTTTTGCTTCCGATTGAATATAGGAATAAGTTCCATATCTTTGATTTGGCTTTGCAACTACAATTTTCCCTGTCACATCTTTGCCCGTAAAGTCTGCAGTTCGTCCCTCTCCTACAAAAACCATTCCATACTGCTCAGATGGAGTTAATACTTTAGAAAGCTTAAAGTTATATTGAGTTTGATCTTGATAAGGTAGCTGCACACCATTTTCATCAACTAATGTACTCATATGTATTTTCGTATTTTCATAGGAAGCTACTGATAGCGCAAATGGGCTTACTCCAGGTTCTCCGACTGTACCGATGTCTGGATTTTCCGCATATGGTTGTAATGAAGATTGGATTAAATTATTTTTTGTACTGTAAGAAGAGTTTCCACCAGCTACAACAACAAGTGTTCCCTGTTCTGTTGCTTTTCTGATTGATTTTTGGATTGGATCATTTTCCTCACCAACAAAACCTGCATCTGAACCTAAACTCATATTAATGACATCTGCTCCCATCGTTACTGCGTGCTCAATTCCAGCAATAATATCATCTTCATATGCCCCTCCACCATTATCGGAGAATACTTTTTCGGCTAATAACTGTACTCCAGGCGCAATCCCTTTTACACCGTCGGACGTTTCATCACCATTTGCACCAACAGTACCTGCAACATGCATACCATGAGGACTTCCATTTTGACCACGTGGAATTACATCTGTATCCCCGTCAGCCCAATCATATCCAGTTGGAACCTTGTCGCTATACCATGTCTCATTAACTTCGGTATCAGCTAATTTGTCTTGAATTCCTTTTTCAGTCCACTTTTCTTTCGCCTTCCCTTTTTCTGTTAACGTCATATCTTTATGTGTGTAATCTAATCCTGAATCAACGATCGCCACAAGCATTCCTTCACCCTCGTAGCCGTACTCTTCCCAAACTTTTTGTGCTTGTACCAATTCCTTACTTGCTCCCATTGAAGGTTGGAATGTTCTTGCAATATGAACATTCGTAACACCTGTTGTAGATTGAATATCTTTTACATTCTGAAACTCAGTTTCAAGACTAAATCCATTGAATCCCTCATAGAAACGCTGCTTTATTTTATGCTTAGAATTCTTAGAACCATTTGAAATCTCAGAGATTACTTGATCCTGCTTTTCCTTATATTTCACCTTTTTACTTTTTTCAGTTTTCTCTAATACTTCTGGCTGCTCTACTTCTACAATGACACGCACCTTTTCATTTGGCTTATAAGGTGCCGTTTGTCCTTTTTCTTTCAACTCTGAATAACGTAATGTATCTACCAATGCATCAGCACTTTGATTTTGCTCATCAATAAAAATCTTCTGACCTTGTTTTACTATTTCTTCAATACTTGGAGCTTGGTCTTGATTAACTTCCTTTTCTTCTGCAAAAATAGTTGTCGTTAATAGCATTGTTACTAAAGTGGTAGTTGCAATTACCCTATAAGGAAAACGTTTACTTTTTTTCATTTCTTCTCTCCTCATCCGTTTCTATTAAGACATATCATTCTATTAATCTATTAAGATTAAATAGAAAAACCATCAATACTTAAAAATGTCTCAGACTTTCACATTTTTAATTACAGAATTTAATGAAATTATAATCGTCTTCTAACCATAATCATATTGGGTTATTCTAAAGGACTATTATCATATGAGTTGAGATAGAAATCTTTATAAATGAAGATTTTTCATAAGAAAACTACTGTAATTTAGTAGAAAAGAACTGAAATATTAAAATTAAAATTGGGTTATTTATGGCAAAGTGACATGTAAATACTGTTTATTAGAATGTATATCACAATTTCAGTTTGTAAAATAAGTGGATTTTCCTATTCATGGTTATGATTTGGAAGGGAGATTATTATTTGATGGTTAACGATAAAAAACACAAAAAAGAAAGAGGCTTGAATAAAAAATTCATTTACACATAGCCTCTTTTTAGTATTTTAATGATAAGAATAGTTTATTTTTTTGCTTGGATTTGATCTTCATTTAAACGCCTTTGTATCAGTGAAATTACTAATAAACAAATTGGTATAATAATTTGAAGTGGTATATGTAGATAGTAAGGTAAAATTTCAAACCTTTCTATGTCATTTTCAACAATATTCGGTGAAAGCCAAAGTGAGCTTAGTAGAATGATTACACCAATTGGGTATATTAATTGTTCACTTTTTTTTATATTAAATATGTCTGCAGATCCTGAAACAGCACAATAGAAAAAAACGGTTATTTTTGCGAAACCTCCACAAACCATAAAGATTACAATAAATGAATCTAATCTTTGTACAAAATTAACTATATTGATATAACTGATAGAAGTTAGAAGAGGAAAAAGGGTTCTTTCTAATACAGGAACTCCTAATATCGCTATATTTTTTATTGTGAAAATCAGTAAGATTAAACCGGAAAATATTAAAGCAGGCAGGCCCACTTTTAATGCTTTTTCTTTTTTATTTAATAATGGCATCAACATAATAAATGTAATAACTTCACCAAATGGTAAGGTTAGTCCTTGTGGAATAGCTGCCTTAATAATCGGTGTCCATCCATTTTCTAAAACCGGTCTTAAATTATCTAAATGATACACTTTAGAAATAAATTCCAAAGTTATTATTAATACAAAAATCAATATGATTAATACAAAAATAACTTCATTTGTACGAACGATTGTTTCAATCCCCTTGAAAAGCCCATACATGATTAAAAACAACATTAAAATTCCAATCAAAATTAAGGATGATGAATTAAATAAAGTCATGACCAATAGTTCTTCGAATTTCCGTAAAATGAGTGAAGCCATGTAGATAAAATAGATAATATATGTGAGTACTACAATTTTCCCTGCATACTCACCTAATATAATTTGAACATACTGGGTAAATGGAATATCTGGATATGTTTCAAATATTTTAGTATACACGTAATATAATAAACATCCTAAAATCAGAGAAAGTAATAAACCAATCCATGCATCTTGTTTAGCTCTCGGTGCAAGAGAAACAAGAGAGGCAGTACCAACCTCAAACAAAAACATCGTACAAAAAAACTGATAACCACTTATTACTATCTTCCTATTCATTTTATTTACCTTCTTTTAGGAGAGTTATAACATAACGTTTCAGATATTATTACCTAACATTACCAGTATTATGAAAACAAGGGTATCTTTAAGAATGAAAGGATGAAAAGTGTCCATTACTCCATATTGGCATGAACTTTAAAATTCACTTTTAGATTGGGATAATATACATTCCGCCAATCTTTTAATTCATTGTAGGAAAGCATATGTTGAAATTGTTGGCCAAATCCAAATATATCTGCATTCCTTTCCTGTGTTTTCTTAAGTATATTGTAAAATCTCTTTTCAATAAGCATTTCAAGTTCTCTTCTAATTCTATTATCTGTAATTCCCTCCTCTCTTTCTAAAATATACATTTTTAATTTGAGGTCGCTAGACAAAACCGGTTTATTATTCTTCATTGAAGTTTTATTTTGAATTGAACTGTTGGTTACCATAATACTGGCAAATCCTAAACTTTCTATTTTTCCTTTTTCATTTTTGTTTTGGAACACGTTGATCAGTTGAGTTTCATGCGGGCTGATTCTTTCAATAATATTTCCTTTCTTCAAAATATCAGAACCCTCAAAGACCAATACTGTATCTTTTCCCGAACGAACAACTGGAATAGCTATATCTTTAGTAAATAAAAATGCACTTCGATAGACTTCCCAAATAGGGATACTAAACATCTCCGGTGCCCAACCTCCACCTTTATTAAAAAAATCATATATCGAAGTAGCTTGAACACCTAATTTATCGTTTATGTTTGCCAATACCTTCTCTATACTCTCGTCTGTAATAGCTACTAACGCTCTTGACGGAATTTCTTTTGAAACCATTAAGAACTTTATCAGTTCCTTAAATTCCTTTTCACTATGTGCTAAGTTACTTTGTATAACGATCAATCTTATTTGTGTGTAATCAACGGCATCTTCAGAGTTCGTACGAATTTGTCCAAGTATACTTGCAACGGTATTGCCTTTTCCTGTTACGACTTTTGATATTTGATTCTCATTTTCTAGTATAGGAATTTGTAATGTTAATTTATATTCTTCTTCAGCTTCCTTAGAAATCCCCATAACCAAAGGAAGGGAGCGCTTATTTATATCTTTTATATCCCAGCATCCACAAAGAAAGATAGTTGACATGATTATAATCAATAAAGTAAATGTTTTATTATTTTTCATAACCGAACACGCCTCTTTTCGCTAAGAAACCATATATAAATATAGTAAATGGAATAACTAACATAAAAAAAGCTTGAACACCTATACTCCACAGAAAGTATTTTTCAATCAAAGATTTGTTTGGTATAAGTATTGATAAAATGACTGCGATCATCGAAATCGCTATCAGCCAATAAGATAATTCCTCTTTTTGACGTTTAATCATTTTCTGTATGATTTGTCCAATCATCCAAAGCAACACGGCATTAGTCAATATCACTAAACCCACTAAAGAAACCCCAAAGAATATCGCTTGTCGGTTGAATGAAAACCAACTTATGTCTATTGAATCCATTGCCTCCAAAAAAGGATTGGTTAACGTAACAACCGCTTCTTGTCCAAATATAAATAATGGTATATACGCTACAGTTAAAAAGAATAGTGTAACGCTAACCCATGGAACAATAAGATGCCTAAACTTCAATTTTGTGTTAAGAGAAATAAATCCTAAAAATAAGAACGACGAAAAGCCTATAAGGTAGAGAAATTTAATATTAAACAAAAACTTGTGAGGTAAACTCCAGCTTGGCGTAACATTATGCACATCAAAATTGACAACAGAAGTAAAAATGTTAAGTACTACTAAGAGAATAACAATCAAGAAAATAATGACTGAGGATCGTAAAATTGTGCCTAAACCTTTTACCGCTGTATATATCGAAATAACAAATAACAAGATCATAATTGACCAATAAGGGGTCCGAGGCAAAAATATAGAAATAATGACTTCCGTGTGCAGTCGAATATTTAGTGCAAATAACGTAACTAGATTGATGATCAATGGGGTCAAAAATATAAAAGAAAACCATCTCCCCATTTTCAAATAAATATCAATGACATCTTTTTCAGGGAAAAAGCTTAATCCTTTAAAATAGATCCAAATTAATAGCAATTGCAGAAAAGCCTGACATAATACTACTTCCCAATGAGCCGTTTTCGCTAAAGTATAGACTAGATTAGGGTAGAGCAAATACCCAAAACTTAGATTTATAATAATGAAAATTACGCCAATTTGAATCCGGTTTGTCACTTTACGTCTCCTTTTTGTCCAATCTGAAACGTGATATAAGGAATATCGTTTGAAGTTAAACTTGCCAAATAGATTACGGTGAAAATGAAACCAATACATACACCTAAAATTCCAAAAATGGATGCCAATATTAAAATAGGGTATTTTAGCAAACGTATGTACAAGGAGTTTTGCATTCCAATAACAGCCGAACTTGCAATTACAACAGCAGTAATCACAATAACCAACAAATTACTGACTAATTTTGCTTCAACCATCGCCTGTCCTAATATGACTCCGCCTACCATAGTAATAGCCGGTCCAACACTCTTAGGGAGTCTCACTATCGCTTCAAGTATTAAATCAACTAAAACAACCATTGCTATGGTTTCAAGAAAAGCCGATAAAGGTATACCTTCCCTACTTTTTGCGACAAATAAGGCAAGATCTGTTTTAAATACTTCGGGGTTTACTGACACCAAAGCAACATATAAAGCTGGGAGTATTAACGTCGCAAAAGCTCCTATTACTCTAAAAATTCTAAGTAAAAATGAAAGTATAAAGGGGAAATTACGATCGTTTACACTACTTAACATATCCCCAAGTAAATGAGGGAAAACAAGTGCGAAGGGACAATTATCTAAAAAAAATACGATTCTGTTCTTTTTTAAGGAGTGGATGGCTTGAATTGGAAGTTCAGTTGCGAATAGGTGACTGACAGGACTCAATCTGCGTTGACCAAATTGTTTATTAAGATCATCGATTGTTTCAATATCACTTTTAATTTGTTTTAATTGATGATCAACTTTTTCTATAAGGGCATTTGGCGTTCTTCCTTTAATATAAAGCATCGATAGTTTTCGCTTTTCTAACTCCCCAACCTGATAGGAACAATGGCACAGATTTTCACTGCCCAGTCTTTTTCTAATCATTCCAAGGTTTGTATTAATATCTTCTCCAAAGGCATCCAAAGAAGAGTAAATTGGACTCTCATTTTTAGGCTCTGCAATACTACTGCGCAGATTTTGAACGATAGGGTCAACAACGGCATTCTCTTCGCCATTATGTGAAAAAACCACTAAATTGCCTTCTAGCACAGCTTTAATTACTTGTTCTGCCTCAACATTAATCTGACCACTAAGGTTTGTGAATAGTTCTTTTACTGAATTAGTCGAAGCAGCCATTTGATGAACATATAATTTTGATTTAGTTAAATCTACAAGTGTTTTATATCCAATAAGATAGATTGCTGAACTATCTACTAGCTCTTCTTCTATAAAAAAATCATCGTGATTGGAAAACTTGGATTCTATTTCCTTTACTATATTCCTCATTCATTTACCCCTTACGAAATATAAATCTAAAGGAAATTATTTACAACACGCTCCAATTTTATGCAAATGGTTAATCTGACGGGGTATAAATAAAACTCACTATTATGAAGTTATTTCAAACAGTTAGACAAATAGTTTTATGTAACTAAGAGGATGGACTCTGTATTAGATGAAAAGTTTGAACAGTATAAAAAAGAGGCTATGGTAAACAAAGTGTTTACTTGATAGCCTCTTTTTTTATTTTAGTAGTAAGCCTACATTCGTCACTACTCGATTATAAAACAGTTTTTGTTTTATAATTTCCCACTACATAATCTATATTGACCTCCCTTTCCATTTACTCTTTTACGTAAGGACCTTAACAATTTTGTGGATTATTTAAGTAAATATCAGCAGTAAATTCGGTAACTTTAAGACAGAATACAAAATAAGATTGAGGGTAAAATAGGATAAACTTTCCTGTTTTGGAGGAACTATTTAATGAAAGCTGACCTATTACTTGAAAAAAACGAGAAATCACTTAGAGAATTGTTATTCAATAGTTCAGACTTCAAGTTTAGTGATTTCGAAGCCGGTGAACGGCGTTATCGACTATTTTATTTGGAAACAATGATTGAGTCCGCTAAAGTACAAGACCATATTATCCGCCCATTGCTGACGAATTTGAATGGAAGCGTACGGGAAGCAGTCTCAATACTGGATTACAGCGAAACTGATCTTCTTTTAGATGCTTCTAAAGCATTAGTGGAAGGAAAAACGGTAGTTCAAATAAATGGTGAAGCGACGCTCTATTTACTAGGAACAGAGTTAGTTAAAGAACGTTCAATCAATATTCCTATGAATGAACGTGTGTTACGCGGATCCCACGAAGCATTGAATGAAAACATCAATACGAACCTTAATATGATGCGTAAGTTGATTGAGACACCAGATCTTGTCATAAAATTTTATCAAGTTGGACGTAGGTCTAATACTAAGGTTGCCATACTCTATTTAAATTCTCTCGTCAATGAAGTTGTATTAGCTGAGTTTGAACGTAGAGTTGCGAACATTGATATCGATTACATTGAAGCACCGAATTTTCTCCAAGAATTAATCGAAAAGAAGAATTTCACGTTGTTCCCAAAAGTACTCGTAACCGAAAGACCGGACCGTATAAATTCTTACCTAATGGATGGGAAAATCGCAATACTGACTGATGGTTCACCTGATTGCCTAATCCTCCCTGTTTCGTTTTGGGCTTTTTTCCAAAGTCCTGATGATTACCAAATCGGCTGGCTAATAGGTAGTGCAATTAGATTCCTTCGAATTCTTGCTTTTATTCTTGCTTTTAGTTTACCGGGAATATACGTTGCTCTTGTTACTTTTGATCCACGTATTGTTCCCTTTGAAATCGCGCTGACGCTACAAAGCTCAATGCAATTTATCGCATTACCACCTGTTCTCGAAGCAGTATTAATGCTTTTAATACTTGAAATTTTGCGAGAGGCAACTGTGCGGCTTCCAAGTCCTATTGCACAAACAATCGGAGTCGTTGGCGGTATTGTGATTGGTACCGTTGTCGTTCAGGCCAATTTAATTTCTAATATGATGGTAATTGTTGTGGCACTTACAGGTATTGCATCATTTAATATTCCTTCTTATGAAATGAGTAGTGTAGCCCGTTTGTTAACATACCCGTTCATCATCATGGCCTCAATTTTCGGGTTAATTGGACTAGAAATTTCATTTCTTTTGTTGCTGACACATTTATCACGACTAGACACCATGGGTATTCCATATTTTTATTCTTGGTTCTCTATAGATGCGATTAAGGATACTCTTTTCAGATTTCCAATTAGAAGTTTAAAAAAACGCCCATTTGAAAGCATGGCAAAGGAAGCTACTAGAATAAAAGATCCAAGGGGGTAGACTGAATGATTCATTTAAAAAAGATTTCAATAAATCAACTAATCTGTCTTGTTATTCTTACCCAAGTCGGTGTTAGTGTTTTATCGATTCCTTATGCAGAATCCCGTCGAGCAGGCTACGACTCTTGGATGTCTATATTGGTTGGTGGTATATTTGCACAAATAGCTATCATTGTTATTTATCAACTAGGAAAACGATATCCTGATCAATCATTGCAACAATACATTTTCTCCATACTTGGAAAGCCGCTAGGTTCGTTAATGAATCTGTTATTCGCATTATATTGCGCTCAATCTAGTATAATGGTCGTCACATCTTATTCTGATGTACTTAATCGTTGGGTGTTATTTCAGACACCATTTTTCGTTATTGTTGGTATATCACTAATTGTTTCGGCATATGTCGCTTCTTCAACGCTACGTTCGATTGCTACAATTACACAGTCAATATTGAATATGTTTTTGATTTGTTTTGTGATTATACTTGTAAGTGGAATGGGGAAAGGTGATTGGCGACATTTTATGCCTATTGGTTCACATGGTATTGGATCAATTATAAAGGATTCAGTTCCTGCTTTTTGGGCATACGCTGGTTATGAGCTTCTTTTGTATGTTTTTCCTTTTGTAAAATGCAATAAAAAGAAAGATATTTTCATTGCCATGTCAATTGCCAATGGAGTAACAACTTTATTTTACCTACTAATAACAACTTTAGTAATGTACAATTTTAGTGAAAGTCAGTTAAATACTATAACAGAACCAATGGTTTATATTCTTCGTAAATTCAGGTGGCCAGTTGTTCAAAGCTTAGATATATTATTTATGACAATTTGGTTATCTGTCACTACAGTAACCGCTTACGTTTATTTGTTTTTGTCCGCACGTTATTTTGCTTTTGTAAGAATTAAAGAAATCCGTAAACACTCATTTTTGGTATGGATCGTAGCACTTATATGTTTTACTGTTGGAATTTGGTTCTCAGACCGTCAGTCGCTCTTCAAATTCTCGGAATATCATAATAAAGCTACTATGATTATGATTGCTCTTGTTCCAACAATTTTTCTATTAATTTCCTATGTAAGAGAAAAGGTGGCGAGAGAATGAGAAAAGCTATGATTCTTCTGTTGCTTTTGCCACTTTTATCAGGGTGTTGGGATCGATTGGAATTGCGTAAACTGAATTTAGTGGACATAGCTGGTTTTGACTTAAACGAAGAAAACGGTGAAAATGAAATCTATTATATTGTTTCCAAGCTCAAGAGTACTGGTCAAGGCTCTGGAGATGTAATTTCACAGGTAACAAAACTGAAAGAGGCGAGTTTAGTCGAATCGGTCGGTCAAGGGCAGTACACTGACCAAGCTCCTTTTTTAGGGGTTACTACAGGAACCTATTTATTAAGCGAGAGTTTCGCATCACATGATCCTGTTTCAGCACTTGACTTTTTACTCAAAACGCCCTATTCGTCAATTAATGTCCCCGTAGTCATTTTCGAAGGGGACATGGCAAAGTTTTTGGATACTGTGCCGAAAGCAAATAGTGAATTTACTACAAATCTGTACGATTTTAATAAGGCTTTAGAAAGGAATCATATTTTATCAAACATTTCAATGATGAACTTGATTCTATCCAAAGAAGAACCATTGACAGATCTTGCTATTCCATTAATGAAACAATCCGATTTGGGAGTAGAGTTAAGTGGCGTACTTTTATTTCGTCAAGGTTTGAATACAGAAACTAAACTTAACAAAGAACAAGTTCAAATGATGGTATTAATGCAAGGGACAGGCGCAGGAAATCAAAGATATACCGGAAACATACCGGAAAAAGGTAAGGAACAACCTGCTACTGATAAAAATAAGCAAAACAATTACGCATTTTCTGTCAAAAATGAACATTCAAGATTCACATTTACATCCAAAT
Source organism: Gottfriedia solisilvae (assembly GCF_002128405.1). Lineage (GTDB taxonomy): Bacteria > Bacillota > Bacilli > Bacillales > Bacillaceae_G > Gottfriedia > Gottfriedia solisilvae. Next base: position 13,358 of record NZ_NETJ01000010.1, on the reverse strand, counting down.
CAAACAAATTACAGAAAGTAAAAGTAAATGTCCAATTAAAAATAAATGTATTTGATCTTGGAAAATCATTTCACCAGAACAAGCCTGACTACATAAACCACATGGAAAAAGAACTAAGTAAGCATCTAAAAGATTTAGCTACTACAACAATTGAAACAATTCAAAAAGCCAATTGTGACGTTCTCGGTATCGGCATGGAATTAAAGGCACACCACCCTGATATTTGGAAATCTTTGGATTGGCGGAAAGACTATCCTCGCATGAAGATTGAACCGACTTTTGACGTTCAGATTATTAATTCGGATGTTGAATAATATTGATATCTCTCCATCCTGTTATAGAAACTTCATTTTTCAATCATTGTTGAAGTGTACAAAGAAAGAATTAATAAAAGAGGCTATGGTAAACTATGTGTTTACTTCATAGCCTCTTTATTTTTAATTTAACAAGAAAGTTTCTACCGGTATTGATTAGGTAAGGTAAGTGGTAAGATTAGCATATAATCTTTTTTTCTTTCATTAAAACTACACTTTCATACCTCTCCAAAAAAAGTTCACGATTTCATTCGCCATTTCATCTATAGAATTGATTATAGATTGATTGTTCATATCTCTAAAATTTCCTACTTTTAAAATAGCAAGGAACGCATGAGTTGCAAATTTTGAATTTCCCTGTGGAATTTCGCCTTTATTCATTGCATTTTCAATTGCATTTTCAATTACTTCATACATCTTTTCCTCAGCATAATTCATTTGAATCATTTGCTCATCTGTTAATGAAATTTTTGCATCTTTTATAAAAGTTTTAAGGTCAATATCAAAAGTGGCTCGTAGATGTATTTTGACAATTTCTAATAAATTATCTTTTAATGGTCTATCTATGGATAAGATTTTTTTAATTCGATCACTTATTCTGATCATCATTTGCACCATCGCATCGGTGAAAAGTTCAGCCTTTGTTGAGTAATAATAATAAACCGTTGCTTTAGTCACGTCACATTCTTTTGCAACATCATCCATTGAGACGAGTTGGTATCCTCTTTTTAGAAAAAGCTTTACTGCATTCTCTAATATAATTTCTTTAGTAGGCTTTTTTCGATCGCTCATATGAGGTCGCCCTAATGGTCGATTAGTTTGTCGCAAGGTACTTCTCTCCTAACTAATTAATTAGCTTAATTATAGCATATTAAAGTTCTTGATTAATTAACTTACTAGTATATATAATTAAAAAGAATGATACATACCAATTAGAAAGGTGGATCCACTAATGAAAAGACACCCATTCAATTCATGGGGAAAAATGGTTGGAGGACAAAAAACCAGATGGCTAACTATTATTCTATGGGTTTTATTAACGCTGTTTTTATCTATCTCGTTTCCATCCGTAAATGAAGTAGAAGATAATAAAGCAGACAACTTACCTAAATCCTCTATGTCACAAAAAGCTGATGAAATAATAAAAAAAGAATTTCCGAACGACTCTGGCAACCCATTATTAATTGTTTGGCATAGAGATAATGGATTAAACGATCATGATTACCAAACAGTTCAATCACTTTATAAAGAATTAAGGGCAAATACGTTAGATAAACAGAAATCTCTTCCTCCTTTTGATACATTGCCAAAACCTGCGCTGACCCAAAGTGTATCAAAAGATGGTACTACTCTCATTACACCTATTTTCTTTGATGAAAAAGCAGAAGATGAGACATTACAAAATAATTTAAAGAAGCTCAAATCAATAGTAAATCGTACTAGTGGAGAAGATCCATTTGTTTACAAACTTGATGATCCTGGGTTACATGTTCGCTTTTCAGGGCCTGTTGGTATTCAGACAGATGCTGTTAGCCTTTTCTCACAGGCTGATATTAAATTACTAATATCAACAGTATTACTTGTATTGGTATTTTTAATTCTTCTATATCGCTCACCGATCATGGCTATTGTTCCATTAATAGTTGTTGGTTTTTCTTATGGAGTCATCAGCCCATTATTAGGAATTTTAGGAGAAAAAGGAATTATTACAGTTGATTCACAGGCAGTATCAATCATGACCGTTCTTTTATTCGGTGCTGGAACAGATTATTGCTTATTCTTAATTTCTCGATACCGTGAATATCTACTTATTGAAGAAAGTAAATTTAAATCATTACAACTCGCAATAAAAGATTCAAGTGGTGCAATATCAATGAGTGCACTAACGGTTGTATTAGGTTTAGCAACATTACTACTAGCTGATTACGGTGCATTTCATCGTTTCGCTATTCCATTTAGTTTGGCAGTTTTTATCATGGGCATTGCATCCATTACTCTTCTTCCTGCTATCCTTGTTATTTTAGGAAGAATCTCATTTTTTCCATTTATACCAAGAACTACAGAAATGGAAATTAAACGTGCAAATAAAAAAGGCCAACCTCTGAAAACTAAAAAATCGAAAGTAACCCTTAACCAAAAGATTGGGACATTAGTTACACGTAAACCATGGAAAGTCATACTTGTTTCAGTCGTTCTTTTAGGTGGGTTAACTTTCTTTGTACCAAAAATTCAGTATACCTATGATTTGTTAGCATCTTTCCCTAAAGACATGCCATCACGTGAAGGTTTTGAACTAATTTCCGATCACTATTCATCTGGTTTATTAGCACCTGTGAAAATTGTAGTTGATACAGAAAATAAAAGTATTCCTTTGAAAAAAGAGCTCGAAAAACTTTCCTTTATTAAGAATGTATCTGATCCTCAAGTAGGTAAAAATAAGCAAAACCTACAACTATATGAGGTTTCTTTAACAGATAATCCTTATTCAAATAAGGGCATGGAGCGCATACCTCAACTTGAAATACAATTAAAAAGCATGCTAACTAAATACAATATTTCTAGTCAAAATTATTGGCTAGGTGGAGAAACCATCACAAATTTAGATACAAAAAATACAACTGAAAGAGATCAAAAAGTGATTATCCCAGTAATGATTGGACTCATTTCATTACTATTGCTATTCTATTTACGTTCTATAACGGCGATGGTTTATCTAGTCCTAACGGTAATTTTATCGTATTTCTCTGCATTAGGTGCAGGTTGGCTTATCCTACATTACGGCTTAAATGTACCAGCAATCCAAGGATCAATTCCTTTATATTCATTTGTATTTTTAGTTGCCTTAGGCGAAGATTATAATATATTTATGGTATCTGAAATATGGAAAAATAAAAAAGAACAAAACCATATCGACGCGATTGCTAACGGGGTTTCCAAGACTGGTTCTGTCATATCATCTGCTGGACTAATATTAGCTGGAACGTTCTTGGTACTTGCTACATTGCCAATACAGGTTTTAGTACAGTTTGGAATCGTTACTTGCGTGGGTGTATTAATAGATACATTTATTGTGCGTCCGCTACTAGTACCTGCAATTACGACAGTATTAGGAAGATTTGCTTTTTGGCCTGGGGAACTTTGGAAGAAAAAAGAGGATAGTCAGGTTGTTGAAAAAATCTAATTTCGTTTAATCGTAAACAATAAAGAAAAGAGGCTATAGTAAACATTAATTTACTAATAACCTCTTTTCTTTATTGATGTCTTTTAAGGATTCACTCCTACACCAACTGGAGCAGTCCCAACTGCAACTGTAGCAATTACGGTATTCAATAATCCTTCTATCACAGAAACATTATTGCTGACAAGATTTGCTACATAAATTCGATTGGTTAATGGATTGACCCCTACACCAACTGGATTAGTCCCGACAGGAATAGTAGCAATAACTGTATTGTCTGCACCATTAATCACGGAAACGTCGGCACTGCCCTCATTAGCTACATAAATAAGGTTGGTAGATGTATTAACTCCCACTTCCCGTGAACCAGCTCCAACAGGAACGGTAGCAATCACGACATTCGTGAAACCATCTATCACGGAAACAGTATTGTCGCCAGCATTTGCTACATAAATTCGATTGGTTAATGGATTAACATCTATTCCACGTGGACTAAGCCCGACAGGAATGGTAGTAATCACGGTATTCGTTAATCCATCTATCACAGAAACATCATTGCTGAGAAAATTTACTACATAAATTCGATTGGTTAATGGATTAATCCCTACTGCTTCAGGAGTATTACCAACAAGTATGGTAGTAATCACGGTATTCGTTGCTCCACTAATTACGGAAACGTCGTTGCTGCCAGAATTTGCTACATAAATAAGGTTGGTAGATGTATTAACTCCAACTCCGAATGGAGCAATCCCAACCGCAACCGTAGTAATCACGGTATTCGTTAATCCATCTATCACAGAAACATCATTACTACTAAAATTTGCTACATAAATTCGATCGGTTAATGGATTGACCCCTACTCCACGTGGACTAGTCCCGACAGGAATGGTAGTAATCACGGTATTTGTGAAACCATCTATCACGGAAACAGTATTGTCGCCAGCATTCGATACATAAATTTGATTGATAGCTGTAGTTCCTGTTGCTCCTGTTGCTCCTGTTGCTCCTGTTGCTCCTGTTGCTCCTGTTGCTCCTGTTGCTCCTGTTACTCCTGTTGCTCCAGCTGTTCCAGTTGCTCCGGCTGCTCCAGTTTTCCCTCTCTTTCCTCTTTCTCCTTCTTCTCCTTCTTTACCTCTTTGCCCTCTTGGTCCCGTTGGCCCTGTAGGCCCTGTAGGTCCTATATATCTAGACATTCAAAAATGCACCTCAATTTGTTGTTAATTAAAATATATTCCAATATATGAAAGGTATTAGAATCAGCTTGTGTTTGTCCCCAAAACTTAATAGGTGTATTTTAATATGTTGATGATCAGAGAAGAGATTACTTAAAAATTCAATTATCCTGCCAAATAGTTGAATAAGGAATTTCCATTAATATAAGAAAAAAGGCTAGTGCAATTAATAATTTACACATAGCCTCTTTTATATAATTAAGCTTTAATTGGTTTTCTAATTACTACACGCTCATCAATTTCACTTACATGAAAATCTTCTTTAGTGGGAATATTTTCATTATCGAAATTCATCATTGAATCCAACTCCCATATTGGTTTTTTATTGAACATTTATCAAAATATATTATTCAACTGTTACAGATTTCGCTAAGTTACGTGGTTTATCAACGTCACAACCACGGTGTAATGCTGCATAGTAAGAAATTAATTGTAATGGTAGTACAGATAAGATTGGTGATAATTCTTCTTGTACTTTTGGTAGTACGAAGCGATCACCTTCCATTTCTAAACCTTCCATTGAGATGATACATGGGTTTGCTCCACGAGCTACAACCTCTTTTACGTTTCCACGGATGTTTAGGTTTACTGACTCTTGAGTCGCTAATGCTACTACTGGCGTACCTTCTTCAATTAAAGCAATTGTTCCGTGTTTTAGTTCTCCACCAGCAAATCCTTCTGCTTGGATGTAAGAAATTTCTTTTAATTTTAGAGCACCTTCTAAACATACGAAGTAGTCAACGTTACGGCCGATGAAGAATGCATTACGAGTAGTTGCTAAGAATTCCGAAGCAATTTTCTCCATTTCTTCTTTTTGACCACAAATAGATTCCATCGCATTTGCTACGATACCTAATTCTTTTACTAGGTTAAAGTTAACAACTTTACCTTTAGCTTTTGCTAAGTCATTTGCTACGATTGCTAACACTGCTAATTGTGCTGTGTAAGCTTTTGTTGATGCTACAGCGATTTCTGGACCTGCATGTAATGGAAGAGTATAGTTAGCTTCACGAGATAATGTAGATCCTGGAACATTTGTAATCGTAATTGCTTTATAGCCTAATTTGTTTGTTTGTACTAATACCGCTCTGCTATCTGCTGTTTCACCACTTTGTGAAATGTAGATAAATAATGGTTTTTCTGATAGTAATGGCATGTTGTAAGAGAACTCACTAGCAACGTGAACTTCTACAGGAACACCAGCCATTTTTTCAATGAATTGTTTACCTACTAAACCAGCATGGTAACTAGTTCCACAAGCTACGATATATAATCTATCAGCTTCTGCTAAAGCTGCTTTAATTTCGCTATCAATTTCAAGCTCGCCATTTTCGTTTTGATACTTTTGAATGATGTTACGGATTACTAATGGTTGCTCATCAGTTTCTTTTAACATGAAATGAGGATATGTTCCTTTTTCAATGTCACTAGCATCAATTTCAGCTGTATATGGAGCACGCTCAATTTTATTTCCGTTTAAGTCCATTAATTGAACTTCATCTTTTGATACTAAAATTACCTCTTTATCATGTAACTCGATAAATTGATCAGTAATTTGTAACATTGCCATTGCATCTGAAGCAATAACATTAAATTCTTCACCAACACCTACAAGAAGTGGGCTTTTATTTTTTGCAACATAAATTACATCTTCATTTTGTTTATCTAATAGTGCAATTGCATAAGAACCTTTTAAAAGTTTTAGTGTTGCCGTAAATGCTTCTAAAACTGTTAAACCTTTTTTAATATGAAGCTCTACTAACTGTACGATAACCTCTGTATCAGTATCGCTAGTAAAGTTAAAGTCATTTAAATAATCGTTTTTTAACTGTACATCGTTTTCAATAACACCATTATGAACAAGTGTAAAACGTTCAGTAGAACTTTGGTGAGGATGCGCATTACGTTTACTTGGAGCTCCGTGTGTAGCCCATCTAGTATGTCCGATTCCAACATGCCCGTCTGCCTTTGCTGGAATAGCTTCACGTAAAATTGCAATTCTACCTTTTTCTTTAAAAACTTCTACACCATTATCTGTTAAAAGAGAAATCCCAGCAGAATCGTATCCACGATACTCTAATTTCTCTAAACCTTTTAACAAAATTTCCTTAGCATTATCATTTCCAATATATCCAACGATTCCACACATAATATCTATTGCTTAGTAAGTCCTCAACAAGACGTACAAAAAGTTGTCTAGGAATGGAATGCTGTTTCCCTAACCGTTTATTATTTAATTTTTCGATTCCCTCGTCATGTTTAATAGCGGTAGAGGACTTACAAGCAATATCCACCTACCTTTCGTATTATCGCAATTAGCGAGTTCATTTTTTATTATTTTTAAACGGTGTATCAGATTATTTACTTTTGTCCACTCGGTCACCCGAATGTTTTACATAAATAATTGCGGTTGTGATACATCAACCGGGAGTCATCCGCCGAAACTTCGATAAAACTCCACCTCGTCAACTACACATTTTCGTCCTGTATAGTTCTGGCGCTTTGTTTAAACCTTTATTAATTCATATCCTCCTCTCATGTTAGGAAAACAATAAAACAACTATACTATAATTCAAAAGTCATGGTCAACAAAAATCTTTTTGGAAGTTTTGAAAGTATAGTCGCTTATATAACAAAAATATGCATAGACGGACACATTAGTGCTCATCTATGCATATAAAATTTAATTTATTATTCGCCTACTTCTTCTTGTACAACAGCTACAATTCTTTCAACAAATAACTTACATTCTTCTGCTGAAGGAGCTTCTGCCATTACACGAATTAATGGCTCTGTACCTGAAGGACGCACTAAAATACGACCATTACCATTCATTTCAGCTTCAACTTCTTCAATTGTTGCTTTAATTCGTTCATTGTTTAAAGCTTCGTTTTTATCTGTAACACGCACATTGATCAATAATTGTGGATATTTTTTCATTTCTCCAGCTAATTGTGATAATGTTTTTCCAGTTTCCTTCATGATGTTTACAAGCTGAATAGCACTTAACATGCCATCACCAGTCGTAATATAGTCTAAGAAAATGATATGACCTGATTGTTCTCCACCTAGGTTAAATCCATTCTTTCTCATTTCTTCCATCACATAACGGTCACCTACACCAGTTACAGCACTTTTCATTCCATTCGTTTCTACAGCTTTATAAAAACCTAAGTTACTCATTACTGTCGATACAACAGTATTTTGCTTTAAGCGTCCTTTTTCATTTAAATGCTTAGCACAAATATACATGATTTGGTCACCATCAACGATATCACCATTCTCATCAATTGCAATTAAACGATCTCCATCGCCATCGAATGATAAACCTACATCGGCACCTTTTTCTTTTACTAATGCTGCAAGCGCTTCTGGATGAGTCGAACCTACACCATCATTTATATTAAATCCATTTGGATTTGTTCCCATTGTTACGATATCTGCTTCTAAGTCCGCAAAGATATAAGGTGCTAATGAAGACGTAGCTCCGTGAGCACAATCAAGAGCAACTAATAAACCAGAGAAATCCTCATCAATTGAATTTTTAAGGAATTGTAAGTACTTTTGACCACCTTCAAAGTAATCGCTAACTTGGCTAAGGTCACTGCCTGTTGGTCTCGGTAACTGATCTACTTCAGCATCCATCAGTTCTTCAATTTCATCTTCTTGCTCATCTAATAATTTAAATCCATCAGGACCGAAAAACTTAATTCCATTATCCTCTACTGGATTGTGGGAAGCTGAAATCATAACTCCAGCTTGTGCACCTAATGCTTTTGTTAAATATGCAACACCAGGAGTCGAAATAACACCTAAACGCATTACTTCTGCACCGATTGATAGCAAACCTGCAACCAATGCTCCTTCTAACATATGTCCTGATACACGTGTATCACGACCTACTAAAATTTTTGGTTTCACATTATTTTTTGTTAATACATATCCACCGCAACGTCCAATTTTATATGCTAATTCTGGAGTTAGCTCCTTATTTGCTACCCCTCTTACACCATCAGTTCCAAAATATTTACCCATTATGATTCTCCTTCTAATTCGATGATTGTCCTACTATTTCTGTATCCTTATCAGATTCGGCCGTATTCTTATCCGTCATTTCAACGGTCACAGTATCGTAATTTAATCGATAAATAACACCTTTTGGCGCACTAATCGATAGTGTTACTTCATGTGTACCCGCTTCTAAACCACTTACTTTTGCAGTGATAATAATATCTTTCGGATCTATTGCATTCAAATCTTCTTCAAATCCCCTTGCAGAGACTGTTACCTTACCTGAAGATGGTTTCAAAATTTTATATGTAAAATTGTCATTTTCTCCAGTAAATTGAATTGGTATATCACTAAATTTTTGTTCTGTTTCTTCTGCTAATTCAACTACAACCTCTACTGTACTTGGATCAACTTTAAAAGCACCATCTGGTGTCGGAACGGTAATTTCGTATGTACCACTTTTATCAAATGATGATAAATCAACAGGCACCTGAATCGGTCCACTAAAATTATTTAACCAATCTTCAGATGCATAAACCTTAACTTCATCAGTATTAGTTATCATACTTTTTAATTTTAAACCATCCTGTAAAGTACCATTTTCGATAATCTCAATTGGAAAATAAGCACTTTGTGAAACAATTGGGACAGTTACTTCAACATTCTTTGGGACACTACTGATTGTTAATTGTGTACCCTTTTTATTATATAGTTTCACAGGAAGTACCTGACTAAACGTTTGATTTGCGTCTGATACGTCTATATCTACTCTTGCGTATGAAACTTGGGCTACTTCCTCAGCAGATCCCACTATCTTTATTTCATTTGGTTTAATAATGGCGTCCTCTGCTTTATAGCCATGCTTAATTTTGTTTTCGTTTAAATAAACAGCTTTTATTGAGACTACTTTTTCTACTTTTTCTTTGATCGTAACTGTAACAGTCCTTGGTTTAATGGTTGCTTTAATCTTTTCTGATAAATTGCGCACTTTTAAAGGTACTTCATATGTTCCTAATGCATAAGAAGTGAGATCAATGTAGACTTCAAAATCTCTTTTCATTTCAGCTGTTTTAACAATACTATTTGGACCATCTAACTGTACTGAAACAGTTTTTGGAATTCCATTTACGATTAGATTTTCCTGATCATAGATCGGTGTTACAGGAATATCTCTAAGTAGCTCTTTTTTATTCATCATTGGTAGATCAATAATATTGGAACTACTCGATTGTGGAACTAAATTAACAGACATAAAAAGTAATAAAGTAACTAATAATGCGATTCCTCTTAAAATCCAACGGTTATCCATAAAATTATCCATTACGTTTTACCTTCCAATTCCATTTTGATGTAGTGGACTCTTCTGGTGATTTTAGTTCCGTATTCAATAAATTAACTAGTTCATCTTTTGATAATTCTCTATATAAGTTCCCATTTCTAGCAACCGAAACAGCCCCTGTCTCTTCGGAAACGACAATGGTAATACTGTCTGTTACTTCACTAATACCAACTGCTGCTCTATGTCTTGTACCTAGCTCTTTAGAAATGAATGCACTTTCTGAAAGGGGTAGGTAACATGCTGCTGCAGTAATTTTTTCACCTTGAATAATAACTGCGCCATCATGTAATGGTGTATTTGGAATAAAAATATTTATGAGTAGTTCCGATGATAGATTAGCATTCAGTGGGATACCCGATTCAATATAATCCCCCATACCCGTTTGTCTTTCAAACGATATAAGAGCACCTATTCTTCGTTTTGCCATGTATTCTGTAGCTTTTGCAATGCTTTCCACTATGTCGGTTCTATCATTCGCACCACCAGGAGATGTTCTTGAGAAAAAGCGACCTCTACCAAGTTGTTCTAATGCTCTTCTCAGCTCTGGTTGGAAAATAATGATCACAGCTAAGAATCCCCATGTTAGTGCTTGATCCATTAAAAATTGCAATGTATGTAAGCCAAATAAGCTACTTAATACTTTTACAACGATTATGATTGTAACACCTTTTAATAATTGAACAGCCTTTGTTCCTTGTATAATGATAATTAGTCGATAAATAACAAACCAAACTAATAATATATCTAATCCATTTTGTAAGTATTGTAAGAAATTTATATGTAAAGAAGGCACCTTTTACCCTCCTAATTATTAATATTAAAACCCGTATCTTCAGTATTATACCATATTTTCGTTATACACAAAATTTGAGAATTATTAACTATCTTAACAATTATTTGAATATATGATATTTCTATGAAATATAAATGAAAAAAAGCTAGCACATCATACTAGCTTTTACAGTTATAACATATAATTCTTTGTTTTATAATAATTTTTCTCCAAGTAATGATCCAATTAAAGCCACAGCCACGATTGCTGTTTTATTTTTTTCATCTAAGATTGGATTAACTTCTACAAATTCAATTGATGTAATGATATCTGCTTCAGATAACATTTCCATTGCTAAATGACCTTCTCTGTAAGTGATACCACCAGAAACAGGCGTACCAACACCAGGTACATGGATCGGATCTAAACCATCAAGGTCTAATGATAAATGTACACCGTCACAGTCTTTTAAGTGATCAATTGTTTCTTCCATCACTTTTGTCATACCTAATTTATCAACTTCATGCATTGTATAAACTTTAATGCCTAATTCTTTAATTATTGCTCTTTCACCTTCGTCAAGATCACGAGCTCCTATTATGATTACATTCTCTGGTTTTACTTTAGGGAAGTAACCACCAATCTTCGTTAATAAATCATGTCCATGACCTAATGACACAGCTAGTGACATACCATGGATATTTCCAGATGGTGAAGTTTCTGCTGTATTTAAATCTCCATGAGCATCAAACCAAATTAAACCTAGATTATTATAGTGCTTTGAAACACCTGCTAATGTACCAATAGCTATACTGTGGTCTCCACCAAGCACTAGAGGCATTCTGTTACTTTTAATGACTTCATCAACTTCAACTGCAAGCTTCTCACAAGTATCTTTTACTGATTTTAAGTTTTTTAAATTATGTTCAGTGTGATCTTCTTTTACTAATGTACGATCTACTAAAATATCCCCTAAATCTTCAACACTATATGAAAGATTTTCAATGCGTTCATGAAGCTGTGCATATCTAATTGCACTTGGTCCCATATCTACTCCACGTCTTGTTTGCCCTAAATCTAATGGTACTCCAATGATCGAAATTTCTTTTTTCATGTTATTTCCCCCTATGTCAATTACGTAAGAAAACGCTTACTTTTTTTTTAAAATAAAGAACCCTTAATTAGATTCTTAAAGTTATTAATTATATTAATAGTTTAAATCTTTTGAAACGAATGGGTCAACTCAACATTTTTTTGTATACATATGCATTTATCATCTCTATATTTTATGTTTTTAGACAACAAAAAACCTTAGTCAAAAGACTAAGGTTACACTTTATGTATATTGGTGGAGCCTAGCGGGATCGAACCGCTGACCTCCTGCGTGCAAGGCAGGCGCTCTCCCAGCTGAGCTAAGGCCCCGATATATATTTATACAGAAATGGAGCGGAAGACGGGGCTCGAACCCGCGACCCCAACCTTGGCAAGGTTGTATTCTACCACTGAACTACTTCCGCATATAAAAAAAAAGTGAGCCATGAAGGATTCGAACCTTCGACCCTCTGATTAAAAGTCAGATGCTCTACCTACTGAGCTAATGGCTCGTAATAAATATTACGATCAATTTGAATGAAATTGTGTAATTAAAAAATGGCTGGGCTACCTGGATTCGAACCAGGGCATGACGGAATCAAAATCCGTTGCCTTACCGCTTGGCTATAGCCCAACAATAAATGGTGGAGGGGGACGGATTCGAACCGCCGAACCCACAGGGAGCGGATTTACAGTCCGCCGCGTTTAGCCACTTCGCTACCCCTCCGGTATTATTAAATTAAATGGTGGAGGATGACGGGCTCGAACCGCCGACCCCCTGCTTGTAAGGCAGGTGCTCTCCCAGCTGAGCTAATCCTCCATAATATAAATGGTGACCCGTACGGGATTCGAACCCGTGTTACCGCCGTGAAAGGGCGGTGTCTTAACCGCTTGACCAACGGGCCATATTTGTAAGTGTTTTCCAAGCTTCCAACCGGGCTCGAACCGGTGACCTCTTCCTTACCATGGAAGTACTCTGCCTGCTGAGCTATGGAAGCATAAAAAATGGCTCCGCAGGTAGGGTTCGAACCTACGACCACTCGGTTAACAGCCGAGTGCTCTACCACTGAGCTACTGCGGAATGGTATTGAACCAAGCGACGTTCTACTCTCACAGGGGGAAACCCCCAACTACCATCGACGCTGAAGAGCTTAACTGCCGTGTTCGGTATGGGAACGGGTGTGACCTCTTCGCTATCATCACTTGATTCAGTTAATTGTGACATTGATTATTATAACAAAATATCAATCAAAGTCAACATTTTTTGAAGATTTTTTTGGAAGTTCTTCCATTTTATACCTTCAAAACTAGATAATGTCATTATCAAACTTGTTAGTTAAGTCCTCGACCGATTAGTATCAGTCAGCTCCACGTGTCACCACGCTTCCACCTCTGACCTATCAACCTGATCATCTCTCAG
>NZ_NETJ01000001.1 GCF_002128405.1 Gottfriedia solisilvae | reverse complement strand
CGGGTAAAGGTTGCTTTTTAACCTTTAGTTGGGATTGACTTACGACCTCGAGGAGCTAGGAGCCGGAACTAGACAAAGAAAAGTGGAGGCGACTGTTTAGCTCCGACAAGCGTAAGGCGTTCGCTCTGCCCCGACAAGCATAAGACAAAGGGCAATGAAAGTTGCTTTTTAACTTTCAATGTTCTTTGGCTTATGACCGCTAAAAGCTGAGAACAAGTATAGATTTATAATAAGTGGAAGTTCTAAACTGAAGACAAAGTAAAAAAGCATAGCTAGTTAGCTATGCTTTTAAGTACGTTAATAAATTAAACGCGCTCAATTTTGCCTGATTTTAATGCTCTCGCTGATACGTAAACACGCTTTGGTTTACCGTTTACTAAAATACGAACTTTTTGAAGGTTAGCACCCCAAGTACGTTTTGAAGCATTCATAGCGTGAGAGCGACTGTTACCAGAACGTGATTTTCTACCTGTAATTACACAAACACGAGCCATCTATTTCCCTCCTTACAAAAAACGGAATAACATTTCAATGATCATTTTCATTTAGAAACACTACTATAATTTATCATACCGCTTTACTTATTGCAACAATTATTGGTAAGTTGTTCAAGAAAAAATACTTGACATAGAATGTTATGTTATACTAAATATTATAGAGGGACCTATGACTTATTTATTAAAAAAATCTTATATAATTGTAATTTCATTTTAATCCATGAATATTTTTGAAATTGTCCATAATAGAAATGAGTCAATAGAATTATTTTGGAAAAAGGTATACAATAATAAGTAAGTAGTATAACTAACAATACTTGGAGTGGCCAAGAAGGGGGACCTATAAATGTCTTTAGAAATGAAAACTCAATATGGAACAATCGAAATTGGTACTGATGTAATTGCTACAATTGCAGGTGGGGCTGCGGTTGATTGTTATGGTATTGTAGGCATGGCTTCTAAAAAACAAATTAAGGATGGTCTGACTGAAATCCTTAAAAAAGAAAACTTTACTAAAGGTGTTATTGTGCGCCAAGTTGGTGAAGACGTAAATATTGATATGTACATAATTGTAAGCTACGGTACAAAGATTTCTGAAGTTGCAAACAACGTACAAAATAAAGTTAAATATACACTTGATCAAACATTAGGATTATCAGTGGATTCTGTAAACATTTTTGTTCAAGGTGTTAAAGTAACAAACCTGTAAGACGCATTAAGGAGGAGAATTTGTGTCCATTAAACGTATTGACGGAAAATTATTTGCAGATATGGTGATTCAAGGTGCAAATAATTTAACGAAGAATGTAAAATTTGTTGATTCATTAAACGTATTTCCTGTACCTGATGGAGATACAGGAACAAATATGAATCTTTCAATTACTTCTGGTTCGAAAGAAGTAAAAGAAAAGCCGAATAGCCATGTAGGTAAAGTAGGTCAAAGCTTTGCAAAAGGCTTACTTATGGGTGCTCGTGGTAACTCAGGTGTAATCCTATCTCAATTATTCAGAGGGTTTTCTAAATCAATCGAAGCGAAAGAAACAATTTCGACTGTTGATTTTGCAGCTGCTCTTGAAGCTGGTGTTGAAACAGCATATAAAGCTGTTATGAAACCAATTGAGGGGACGATTCTGACTGTTGCTAGAGAAACGGCGAAAAAATCGGTAGCAATTGCAAATAATCATGAAGAATTTATTCCTTTCCTTGAGGAAACAATCGTAGAAGCAAAAGCGTCCTTAAACCGTACGCCAGATTTATTACCTGTTTTAAAACAAGTAGGTGTAGTAGATAGTGGTGGTCAAGGGTTAGTTCTTGTTTACGAAGGTTTCTTAGCGTCTTTAAAAGGTGAAGAAATTTCATTAGAAGGTGCTGAAGCGGCACTTTCACTTGAAGAATTAGTTGAAGCTGAACACCGTAATGTTCAAAGTATGTTAAATACAGAAGATATTGTTTTTGGTTACTGTACAGAATTTATGGTTAAATTTGAAAGAGAAAAATTACAAAAGCATCCATTTAATATAGATCAATTCCGTGAAGAATTAAGCGCATGGGGTGACTCATTATTAGTTGTTGCTGATGATGAGATTGTAAAAGTTCATATTCATGCAGAGTATCCTGGTGAAGTTTTCAACTTAGGGCAACGTTTTGGTAGCTTCTTAAAACTGAAAGCAGAAAACATGCGTGAACAACATACAAATTTACTTCATGATGATCAAGCTGCAAACGTTCCTCATTCAACAAAAGAGTCAGGAAAGAGTAAGCAAAAACAGGAGTATGGTATTGTAACAGTAGCAATGGGCTCAGGAATTAAAACTTTGTTTGAAAGTATCGGTGCAACCGTTGTTATTGAAGGCGGTCAAACAATGAATCCAAGTACTGAAGATATTGTAAAAGCAATTGAGCAATGTCATGCTGAAAAGGTAATCGTACTTCCGAATAATGGGAACATCGTGATGGCTGCCCAGCAAGCTGCTTCAGTTGCAGATTGCCAAGTTACTGTGGTACCATCAAAAACTGTTCCTCAAGGTATGACGGCTTTATTATCATTCAATCCAACGGCTTCATTAGATGAAAACGGTGAGGGAATGAAAGAAGCATTAGCTACAGTTAAAACTGGTCAAATAACATTTGCAGTTAGAGATACTGAAATTGATGGCGTTGAAATTACGAAAGATCATTTCATGGGTATTCTTGAAAGTAAAATTATTACTACTGATGCTGTTCAATTAGAAGCTGCAAAGAAATTATTAACAAAAATGATAGACGAAGATTCAGAAATCTTAACGATCTTACAAGGTCAAGATGTTACTGATGAAGAGTTATCAGAATTAGTTAAATATGCAGAAGAAAACTTTGATCATGTTGAAGTTGAAGTCCATAATGGAAATCAACCATTATACTCATACATTTTCTCTATAGAATAATCATTTAAGAAGGGGCAACCCTTCTTTTTTTTTGAAAACACAGGTATTGAAAACTGAAGAGGTGCGGGTTTTACTTAAAGATAACGAGCAACGCGAGCAAGAGAAACAACGAAGAAAGCGAGCGTTTGACGGGCAGTCTGAAGAAAGAAGGGGCAACCCTTCTTCATTTTTGTGTAAATTATTTAAAGAGTAATGTAAAATATCATAGAACTCTTTATTATTTCGTATTACACTATAAGTTGGACAACTTATTGTCTTTACTGTCATTTTTTGATTAGACTATTTGTTTTTACTATAGAGAAACTAAACGTAAACACGCTTTTTTACACTAAGGTAATGGGGGAAAAGTAATGAAGTATAAAAGTGTTTTTGATATTATTGGACCGATTATGATTGGACCATCAAGTTCACATACAGCAGGTGCAGCAAAAATTGGTCGTGTCGCTAGAAACTTATATGGTAAAGAACCAAAAAACATCGTAATTTCATTATATGGTTCATTTGCTAAAACATATCGTGGACACGGTACAGATGTAGCGCTTGTTGGTGGATTACTCGATTTTGATACATTTGATGAGAGAATTCCTGAATCATTAAATATTTCTAAAGATAAAGGGATGACTGTTGAGTTTATCGAAGAAGATGCGATTACA
This sequence comes from Gottfriedia solisilvae, assembly GCF_002128405.1. GTDB lineage: Bacteria > Bacillota > Bacilli > Bacillales > Bacillaceae_G > Gottfriedia > Gottfriedia solisilvae. The sequence continues at coordinate 894,018 of NZ_NETJ01000001.1, read as the reverse complement.
GAACATCCAAATACAGTTAAAATTTCAATTCAAGATGACGAGAACCAACCATTTGAACTTGTTGGTATATCTATTGGCGGAGGGAAAATTGAAATTGTTGAATTGAATGGTTTTGAACTTAAGCTTTCTGGAAATTACCCAGCAATCCTAGTTGTTCATAATGACCGCTATGGTTCAATTGCTGGTGTTACGAATGTGCTTATGAAATATGCCGTTAATATCGGACATATGGAAGTGTCTAGAAAAGAAGTAGGTCAAATCGCTTTAATGGCAATTGAAGTGGATCAAGACTTAGATGAAAAAATATTAAAAGAGATAGAATCTTTACCACATATTATACGTGTAACAAAAATGGTGGACTAAGAGAGGGGGAGCGTCATTATGTTCAAAAATGTAGCTGAGTTAGTAGAACTAGCTGAATCAAAAAATGTTAAAATTTCGGAAATCATGATTCAACAAGAAATGCTTTTTACAGGTAGAAGTCGAGAAGAAATTCTAGAAAAAATGGAACAAAATCTTGTTGTAATGGAAAAAGCGGTTGAAAGAGGATTAGCAGGTGTCCATTCACCAACTGGTTTAACTGGTGGGGATGCGGTACTTCTTCAAAGATATATTGAAAAGGGAAATATGCTTTCAGGACATTTTCTTTTAGATGCAGTAAGTAAAGCGGTTGCAACAAATGAAGTAAATGCTGCAATGGGAACAATATGTGCAACGCCAACTGCTGGATCTGCTGGGGTTGTTCCAGGTACATTATTTGCTGTTAAGGAAAAATTAAATCCGACTCGCATGCAAATGATTGAATTCCTACTAACTTCTGGAGCTTTTGGATTTGTCGTTGCAAATAATGCATCTATTTCAGGTGCTGCTGGTGGTTGCCAAGCTGAAGTAGGGTCTGCGAGCGGTATGGCTGCTGCAGCAATCGTTGAAATTGCTGGTGGGACGCCAAGTCAAAGTGCGGAAGCATTTGCAATTACATTAAAGAATATGCTTGGTTTAGTATGTGATCCAGTTGCAGGTTTAGTAGAGGTTCCTTGCGTGAAGAGAAATGCGATGGGGGCAGCAAATGCGATGGTAGCAGCAGATATGGCATTAGCTGGTATAACAAGTCGTATTCCATGTGATGAGGTAATTGATGCGATGTACAGAATCGGTCAAACAATGCCATCTGCACTAAGAGAAACAGCTGAAGGAGGATTAGCGGCAACACCAACAGGCCGAGAATTGGAAGCAAAAATATTTGGTGTATCGCTAAAAAAATAGTGAGCTACGAACTAGAACAAAACATCTCAGTGCTAAGTGGTGTAGGGGAAGAAACTGCGGCACTTTTAAATGAAATGGGTATTTTTACAGTCAATGATTTAATTGAATATTTGCCATATCGATATGAAGATTATCGGAATAAAGATTTATCTGAAGTGAAGCATGATGAGCGCGTGACAGTAGAGGGTGTTGTGCATAGCGCTCCTCTTCTTCAGTATTTTGGGAAAAATAAATCTCGATTAACTTTTCGTGTATTAGTTGATCGTTATTTAGTTACAGTTATTTGTTTTAATCGACCATATTATAAAACAAAGCTAAATTTAAACGAACAGGTAACCGTGTCTGGTAAATGGGATCAACATAGACAAACAATTACTTTAACAGATCTTGTATTTGGGTCAAGAACAAATGCAAATGAAATAGAACCGGTCTATTCAATCAAAGGAAAAATGTCAGTAAAAACGATGCGTAAGTTTGTAGAGCAAGCGTTTAAAAAATTCGGTCAATATATTGAGGATTTGGTACCGAATGAGCTAATGAGTAAATATAAGCTGATGAATCGAAAAGAAACAATGAGTTTACTACATCATCCTATTGATGCAAATAGTTTAAAACAAGCAAGAAGAAGCTTTGTTTACGAGGAATTTTTTCTGTTTCAATTAAAAATGCAAGCTCTTCGAAAAATTCAACGTAATCAATCAAAAGGAATTCCGAAAGTTTTACACCAAGACAAAATCCAAGAATTAATTCAATCATTACCATTCCCTCTAACATCAGCCCAAAACCGAGTTGTGAAAGAAATATTCAATGATTTAGTAAGTCCATCAAGAATGAACCGATTATTACAAGGTGACGTAGGATCGGGGAAAACAGTTGTAGCAACAATTGCACTGTATGCATGTGCTTTAGATGGCTATCAAGGAGCTTTAATGGTTCCTACAGAAATTTTAGCTGAGCAGCACTTCGAGTCTTTATCGAAGTTATTGCAGGAAACAAATATCAACGTAGCATTATTGACAAGTTCGGTTAAAGGTAAAAAGCGACGTGAAGTACTTGAGAGGCTAAAATTAGGAGATGTACATATATTAGTAGGAACTCACGCTTTAATACAAGATGAGGTTCAATTTAATAAATTGGGCATTGTTATTACGGATGAACAGCATCGTTTTGGTGTTGGGCAGCGGAGAATATTGCGAGAAAAAGGATACTTTCCAGATGTTTTATTTATGACGGCAACACCAATACCTAGAACGCTCGCTATTACAGCATTTGGGGAAATGGATGTCTCAATTATAGATGAATACCCTGCTGGTCGAAAAAAAATAGAAACATATTGGGTTAAACAAGAAATGTTTGATCGCGTGCTAGGTTTTATTGAAAACGAAATTAAAAAAGGTAGACAAGCCTATGTTATTTGTCCACTCATTGAGGAGTCTGAAAAATTGGATCTTCAAAATGCACTAGATTTACATAGTGTACTTTCTTTTCATTATAAAAGTATGGCCAAAGTTGGGTTAATGCATGGTAAGTTATCGTCTTCAGAAAAAGATGAAGTGATGAAGGCTTTTGCGGCAAATGAAGTCCAAATTTTAGTATCAACAACTGTTGTTGAGGTAGGTGTAAATGTGCCAAATGCTACAGTAATGGTCATTTATGATGCAGACCGTTTTGGTTTATCGCAGTTACATCAGTTACGCGGACGAGTTGGTCGAGGTTCAGAACAATCGTATTGTATTTTAGTTGGTGATCCTAAAAGTGAAGTAGGTAAAGAAAGACTGACAATCATGACGGAAACGAATGATGGATTTGAGTTATCTGAAAAGGATTTAGAATTAAGAGGACCTGGTGACTTTTTCGGGAAACAACAAAGCGGAGTACCAGAATTCAAAATGGCAGATATGGTTCATGATTACCGTACATTAGAGGTTGCACGGAATGATGCAACAATGCTAGTTAATTCTAATGATTTTTGGAAAGCTAACGAATATAAGGTCTTAAGAGAGTACTTAGAACGAACGGGAATATTTGATTCAGAAAAATTAGATTAGTACTAGGTATTAAAAGTTTGCAAAAAACTATTGAAATACAGGGGTGTTTAATATACACTGTATTTAATACCTGGTCATAAATATAGTGTAGAGGTATGTAAAATGAGAAGAAGCAAAAAAGATCGTCATGAATTGTTAAAAAAAATAATTGAAGAAAATCCATTTATAACAGATGAAGATCTAGCGATTCAATTGTCTGTCAGTATACAAACTATTCGTCTTGATCGTCTTGAATTATCGATTCCTGAGTTGAGAGAACGTATCAAAAATGTTGCCACTCAGCAATTACAAGATGTAAAATCATTACCTGTCGATGAAATTATAGGCGAAGTGATTGATATTCATTTTAATGAAAGTGCCATTTCTATATTTGATGTGAGAGAAGAACATACTTTCAGTCGTAATGGCATTGCTCGAGGTCATCATTTATTTGCACAAGCTAACTCTTTAGCAGTAGCGGTCATTCACGATGATTTAGCTTTGACAGCTAAATCAAATTTTGTTTTTATTAAACCTGTAAGAACAAATGAACGAGTTATTGCAAAAGCGAAAGTGTTACCGCAAACTGAAGATCCGAAGCGAAGATTAGTTGAAATCAATGGCTTTGTTGAAAATGAGCAAGTTTTTCATGGCTTATTTGAAATGTACCATCGAAGTATTGAAGAATAGGGAAGTGACAATTGATGAAATTAGCAATAGATGCAATGGGTGGAGATCATGCACCAAAAGCGATCGTTGAAGGTGCAATGTTAGCTATAGAAAATTTAACTGATTTACATATTACTTTAATCGGTGATGAGTCGAAAATTAAACCATTTTTAACAAATGATAAGAACATCACCATTATTCATACAGATGAAGTGATTGAAGGGACAGAAGAGCCTGTTAGAGCTGTCCGTAGGAAGAAAAACGCTTCTATGGTTCTTATGGCAAATGAAGTCAAAGAAGGTAGAGCGGATGCTTGTATTTCAGCTGGTAACACAGGAGCATTAATGACAGCAGGTTTACTTGTTGTAGGTCGTATGGAAGGTGTAGAACGTCCTGCCTTATCACCAACAATGCCTACGCTTGATGGAAAAGGTTTTGTTTTTCTTGATGTAGGTGCTAACGTTGATGCAAAACCAAACCATTTATTGCAATATGCAGTAATGGGATCAGTGTACGCTGAAAAAGTAAGAGGAATTAAAAATCCAACAGTTGGCTTATTAAATGTTGGAACTGAAGATAAAAAAGGTAATGAACTTGCAAAACAAACATTTCAATTACTGAAAGAGAGTAACTTAAACTTTATTGGAAATGTGGAAGCAAGAGATTTAATGAATTCTGTTGCAGATGTAGTTGTTACAGATGGTTATACTGGTAATGTAGCCTTAAAAGCAATTGAAGGAACTGCGCTTGCAATGTTTTCATTAATTAAAGATGCGATGCTTACAAGTTTTACAACTAAGCTTGCAGCAGCTGTATTGAAGCCTAATTTAAAAGGTATCAAAAAGAAAATGGATTACGCTGAATATGGTGGTGCTGCACTATTTGGACTAAAGGCACCTGTAATTAAAGCTCATGGGAGCTCTGATTCATTAGGGATTTATAGTGCGATTAAACAATCAAAAACGATGGTTGACCATAATGTTGTAAAGTTAGTAAGTGATCACATGGAAAATAATAACGAATTAAACACATAAGGGGGTCACTCCATTGGGTAAAGTGGCATTTATTTTTCCTGGTCAAGGATCACAAAAAGTTGGAATGGGTAAGGATTTAGTTGAGGCATATCAAGAATGTAATGCGATTTATGAAACTGCAAATAATCAAGTAGGCTTTAATCTGTCTGACATTATTTTTAATGGTAACGATGAAGATTTAACTGTTACATATCATGCACAACCTGCGATATTAACAACTTCAATTGCTCTATTAGAGAAAATAAAAGAAGCTGGGATTAAACCTGATTACGTTGCTGGACACAGTTTAGGTGAGTTTTCTGCACTTGTAGCTGCAGAGGCAATTTCATTTGAAGATGGTGTTAAACTAGTTCATAAACGTGGAAAGCTAATGGATCAAGCGGTTCCAGTTGGACAAGGTGCGATGGCTGCTGTCTTATTTTTAGCTCCTGATAAAATCGAAGAAGTTCTTACTGAAGTGAATAAAAAAGGTCATTCTGTTGGAGTGGCAAACTATAATTCACCTACTCAGGTCGTAATAACTGGTGATGCAGAAGGTGTTCAAATTGCTTCTGGTTTATTGAAAGAAGCTGGCGCTAAGCGTGTATTACCGCTTAAAGTAAGTGGACCGTTTCATTCGTCATTAATGAAACCTGCAAGTGAAGAATTCCAAAATGAGCTTGGAAAAATAAATGTTGAATCATGTACTTACCCATTAATTTCAAATGTAACTGCTAAGCAAATAACGGAGGCAACAGAAATTAAAGAATTATTAGTACAGCAGTTATTTTCACCAGTAAAATGGAATCAATCAATTCAAGAATTAGTGGAACTTGGCGTTGACACGTTTGTTGAAATAGGACCTGGTAAAGTATTAACTGGTCTTGTGAAAGCAATTTCTCCTTCAGCAAAACTAGTAAATGTGTATGATGTTGAAACATTAAAGCAATTTCTACTGGAATGGGAGGAAATAAAAACATGTTAAAAGGTAAAGTAGCACTAGTTACTGGTGGTTCTAGAGGAATAGGTAAAGCAATTGCTTTATCATTAGCGAAAAACGGTGCAAACGTAGTTGTAAACTATTCAGGTAATGAAGAAGCTGCACAAAAAGTAGTAGAAGAAATTACTGCTCTTGGCGTGAAGGCGATCGCATATAAAGCAAATGTATCTAGCAGTGATGAAGTTGCTGCTCTAGTAAAAAATACAGTAGATGAATTTGGAAGTATTGATATTTTAGTTAACAATGCAGGGATCACACGTGATGGATTATTATTACGTATGAAAGATGCTGATTGGGACGCTGTAATCGATACGAATTTAAAAGGTGTATTTAATTGCATCAAGGCTGCTGCTAAATTTATGACTCGTCAGCGTAATGGACGTATTATTAACATCAGTTCAGTAGTTGGTCAAATTGGTAATCCTGGACAAATGAATTATGTTGCTGCTAAAGCAGGCGTTTTAGGTTTAACAAAAACAGCTGCTAAAGAATTAGCTTCTAGAAATATTACAGTTAATGCAATTGCACCTGGATTTATTGAAACTGATATGACAAATGAGCTGAATGAACAAATCAGAAATAGTATGTTAACGAATATTCCATTACAATCTTTTGGCCAACCAGAAGATATTGCGAACGCAGTTGTATTCTTAGCAACAGATGCTAGTCGTTACATTACAGGGCAAACAATTAATGTTGATGGCGGACTTGTAATGAATTAGTTTGGCGTTTTCAACATTTTTATGTATAATTCATAAGTAGACAATCATTGGGGGGAGGTGAATAATAATGCAAGACGTATTAGAACGTGTATCAAAGATTATTGTTGACCGTTTAGGTGTAGAAGAATCTGAGATCGCTATCACAAGTCGTTTCAAAGAAGATTTAGATGCAGACTCATTAGACGTTGTTGAATTAGTAATGCAATTAGAAGATGAGTTTGAATTAGAAATTTCAGATGAAGATGCTGAAAAAATCGTCACAGTTGGTGATGTTGTGAACTACATAGAGAGCAACATGTAATGAGAAAAGTCCCGTATTTTGTACGGGACTTCTCATCATTTTCTCGAGTAAGTAGTCTAAGCAGCATATCCGATTGGTTTAGGTGGAGGTAAATATGCCGCATTCAAGAAGAGTTAGAGAATATAAATTATCTGATGTTGAAAAAGAAAATTTTATTAGGTTTCAAAAGCAGATTCAAATTACTTTTAGTAATGAGGGTTTACTTATACAGGCATTTACACATTCATCCTATGTGAATGAGCATCGAAAAAAACCATATGAAGATAATGAGAGATTGGAATATTTAGGTGACGCAGTGCTAGAATTGACGGTTTCACAATATTTATTTCAAAAGTATACAACGATGAGTGAAGGTGAGTTAACGAAATTACGTGCAGCTATTGTATGTGAACCATCACTAGTCAAGTTTGCAAATGAATTAGATTTTGGTCGTTATATCTTACTAGGACGCGGAGAAGAAATGACGGGTGGACGTACTAGACCGGCATTGTTAGCTGATGTATTTGAGGCATTTATTGGTGCTTTGTATTTAGATCAAGGATTACAAGTCGTAACAAACTTCTTATCTCTTCATGTATTCCCTAAAATCAATGATGGTGCTTTTTCGCATGTGATGGATTTTAAAAGTCAATTACAAGAGTTTGTGCAAAGAGATTCCACAGGTTCAATAGAATATAAAATTTTACAAGAAAAAGGTCCTGCGCATAATCGTGAGTTCGTATCAAAAGTACTTTTAAACGGTGAAACGTTAGGAATCGGAAGTGGACGATCAAAAAAAGAAGCCGAACAGCATGCTGCTAAAGAAGCATTATTGAAGCTAAAAGAGTCTAAATAGTAGATTTCTAGTAAAAAACAAGTAGAATCTTGTCAAAATTACTTAGAAAATGACGAATTCCCCCTTTTAAGGGGGAGTTTTTGTGTATATAATTAAATCAAAAAAAGGAGGAATTGAGTTGTTCCTCAAACGATTAGATATATTAGGATTTAAGTCGTTCGCTCAGCGAGTTAATATAGATTTTGTTAAAGGTGTTACTGCAGTAGTTGGACCAAATGGAAGCGGTAAAAGTAATATTACAGATGCAATCAGATGGGTTCTTGGAGAACAGTCTGTTAAATCATTACGTGGAGCAAAAATGGAGGATATTATTTTTGCAGGTAGTGATGGTCGAAAGCCACTGAATTACGCAGAAGTTACAATAACTTTAGATAATGAGGACCAGCAGTTACCGCTTGAGTACAATGAAGTAAGTGTAACTCGACGTGTGTACCGTTCTGGAGATAGTGATTTTTATATCAATAAACAATCATGTCGCTTAAAAGATATTGTCGATTTATTTATGGATTCTGGTCTGGGTAGAGAAGCGTTTTCTATTATTTCGCAAGGTAAAGTAGAAGAAATATTAAGTAGTAAACCAGAAGAAAGAAGAGGAATATTTGAAGAAGCTGCTGGTGTATTAAAATATAAAAATCGCAAGAAAAAAGCAGAAGCAAAATTAAATGAGACACAAGAAAATTTAAACCGAGTTGATGATATATTATTTGAATTAAGTTCTCAAATAGAACCTTTAAAAATTCAAGCTTCTATTGCCAAAGAATACATAGGTCATAAGGAAGAATTAGAAAAGGTTGAAGCTGCTTTATTAGTATTTGAGATTGAATCATTACATCAAAAGTGGGAAGAATTGAAAAAAGAAATTGCTCAAAATCAAGATTTAGAAATAGCATTATCTACTGAGATTTCTAAAGAAGAGTCAAAGCAACATGAATTACAAGAGAAGTTAAATGCATTAGATGAATCAATTGATCAGCTTCAACAAGTTCTTTTGACTGTTACAAAAAACTTAGAAAAATTTGAAGGTCAGAAAGAGTTGATGAAGGAACGTAAAAAAAATACTTCGACTCAATCTGAACAATTAAGAACACAAATTGATGAGATTTCAAATGGTTTAAACGAGCTTCAGGAATTAATTGAAGTTGAACAAACTAGGAAAAATACTTCTTCGCAAAATGTGAAAAAATACAGACATGAAATACAACAAGTAGAGTCTGAAATCACTTCATATGAAGGTGATATTGAAGAACAAATCGAAATGATTAAATCTGATTATATTGAACTCTTAAATAAACAAGCTTCAATTAATAATGAGAAAACTATGTTAGAGAAGCAATTAGAGCAGTTTTCAGTTAAATCTAGTCGCTTAGATGTTGAGAATGAAAAATACATTCTACAAAGAGAACAATTGAATCAAAAGAAAAGTGGGCTTTTAGAAGAGAAATATCAATTTGAATCAAATTTAAAAGAAATCACTCAGCAATTGGAATCTAATTCAAGAGAATTTGAAAAAGTTTCAAATGAACTGAAAGAAAAAGAAGAATTATTGTATAAAGCATATCAATTTATTCAACAAACAAAATCCCGAAAAGAAACGCTTGAAGAATTACAAGAAGACTTTGCAGGTTTTAACCAAGGCGTTAAAGAAATATTAAAAGCTCGAGGTACAAAGCTTGAAGGGATTAAAGGTGCAATTGCAGAAATCATATCAACGAACAAACAATATGAAATAGCAATTGAAATCGCGCTTGGTGCAGCTACACAACAAATTGTCGTTCAAAATGATGAGCATGCAAGAAAGGCTATTCAATTTTTAAAACAGCAGCGCCTTGGTCGAGCAACGTTTTTACCAATGAATATTGTTAAAGCGCGTACAATACCAGCTGGCGTAATAGAGGGTTTAAAGAATCACCCATCATTTGTTGGTGTTGCATCTTCACTTGTTAGTTTTTCGAGTGAATATGAACAGGTTATTCAAAATCTTTTAGGGACTGTGTTAATTGCGCAGGATCTGAAAAGTGCGAATGAACTGGCAAAACATGTTGGACACCGTTATCGTTTTGTCACACTAGAAGGTGATGTTGTCAATCCTGGTGGGGCGATGACTGGTGGAGCAGTTCGTGCGTCAAATTCTTCTTTATTAGGAAGGCAACGTGAATTAGAAGAAATTACTGCTAAACTAATAGAGATGCAGGAAAAAACCCTCGTTGTAGAACGTGAAGTACAATCATTAAAAACACTAAAACAAACGAAAACTGTTGAGTTAGACAAAATGAATTCAGCAGTTATGCAAGAGAAACAAGCACTTTCTCAAACGATGGATCAGTTAAGAAGTATCGAATTTGAAGAAAAGAACATTAATGATGCACTTGCGATTTATGACTTAGAAATGGGAAGTTCAGCTAGTGATCAAATGAGAGCTAAGTCTAGACTTGATGAATTGATTACATTATCTTCTAGTATTAAAAATGATATTTCTTCAAAAGAGCAAAGTATCAATGAATTAACAGGTCGAAAACAAAATCAAAAAGCAATCAAGGATGAACTCCAATCCAAACTAACAAATGTGAAAATTTCGTTAGCTGGGGAAGAACAAACATTAAATTATAGTATCGAGCGTATTCGTCAATTCGAGGAAAATGCGAAAAAACAAAAACAGCTTTTAGAAGATACAAAAGAAAAAATTATTTTCCTATCAAGTGAATTAATGACGAATGAAAATGGTAAAGAAGAACTTGAGAAAATGATTTCAGATACACGAAATGAATTTTCTAAAACGAATGAAATTATATCAAAGCGTCGCCAGCAGCGTTTAGCATATCAAACAGAGATTGAAGATTATGCTAGTTCTTTACGTGAAAAACAACGCCAATATAAGTCTTTGTCAGATTTGTTGAAACAACAAGAAGTAAATAGTAATCGTTTAGATGTTGAATTAGAAAATCGTCTAGAGCAGTTAAATATAACGTATATGACAACGTATGAAGCGGCAAAAATGAAATATACATTAGATCTACCTGTTGAGGATGCTAGAAAACGAGTGAAACTATTAAAACGATCTATTGAAGATCTTGGTACTGTTAATATTGGGTCAATTGAGGAATATGATCGCGTTTCTGAGCGCCATGATTTTCTTCAAGAACAACATACAGACTTGAATGAAGCGAAAATAACGCTTCATAACGTTATTAGTGAAATGGATGAGGAAATGACAAAACGATTTGAAACGAGCTTTAGTGCAATTCGAGAGAAGTTTCAAGTTGTCTTTACTCAATTGTTTGGCGGTGGTAGAGCAGATTTAGTTCTGACTGACGAAGATAATTTATTATTAACGGGTGTCGATATCGTTGCGCAGCCTCCTGGGAAGAAACTTCAGAACCTAGGACTGTTATCAGGTGGTGAGAGGGCCCTTACGGCAATCGCATTACTATTTGCGATTTTACAAGTTCGTCCTGTACCTTTCTGTGTGTTAGACGAAGTAGAGGCAGCTTTAGATGAAGCCAATGTGGCGAGATTTGCTAAATTCTTAAAATACTTTAGTGAACAGACACAATTTATCGTGATTACCCATCGTAAAGGAACGATGGAGGAGTGCGATGTATTATATGGTGTAACAATGCAGGAATATGGCGTATCAACATTAGTCTCCGTTCGATTAGACGAAGGTGAAGAGCTATTGTCGAACGGTTAGTAGAAAGGTAGGAAGCTATGAGCTTTTTTAAAAAATTAAAAGAAACGATTTCAAAGCAAACAGAGACTGTAACCTCAAAGTTTAAAAGTGGATTAGAAAAGTCGAGAAATAATTTAACAGAAGGTTTAAATGATTTATTTGCAAGATATAGAAAAGTTGACGAAGATTTCTTTGAAGAGCTAGAGGAAATTCTAATCATGGCAGATGTTGGTGTAAACACTGTTATGGAATTAGTTGAAGAACTTAAATTTGAGGTCAAACGTAAAAATATCCAAGATCCAAAAGAGGTTCAAGAGGTTATTTCTGAGAAATTAGTTGAATTATACAAAGGAAATGATTTAGATGATGAGTCATTTGAATTAAAAATAAATCCGGATGGTTTAACAGTTGTACTATTTGTTGGTGTTAACGGAGTTGGTAAAACAACATCGATTGGGAAAATAGCACACAAACTGAAGCAAGAAGGTAAGAAAGTATTACTTGCTGCTGGAGATACTTTTAGAGCAGGAGCGATAGAACAGTTAGAAGTATGGGGAGATCGTGTTGGTGTTGAAACAATAAAACAAGCAGCAGGTTCTGATCCAGCGGCTGTAATGTACGATGCTGTTCAAGCTGCGAAGGCTCGTAAGGTTGACGTGTTACTTTGCGATACTGCTGGAAGATTGCAAAACAAAGTCAACTTAATGAAAGAGCTAGAAAAAGTAAAAAATGTCATTTCTAGAGAAGTTCCAGGAGCACCACATGAAGTTCTTTTAGTAATCGACGCTACAACAGGTCAGAATGGTCTTGTCCAAGCGAAAACATTTAGAGACGCAACAAATGTTTCAGGGATCGTTTTAACGAAATTAGATGGTACAGCTAAAGGTGGAATTGTTTTAGCCATTCGTAACGAATTAAAAGTACCAGTTAAATTTGTCGGTCTTGGAGAACAAATGGACGATTTACAACCATTCCAAGCTGAGCAATTTGTATACGGATTATTTGGAGATTTAATCAAAGAACAGGATTAAGAGAATCTGTTTAAATGGGCATGAGATGTGTATTCTAAATTTAGTCACATCCCATGCTTTTTTTTCTATGCTCTATCCATACCATAAAGTAAAAATGCTTGACAGGAGCAAAGGGATTAGGTAAACTACAAATGTAAAGGCAATTCACTTAACAAGGGAGTGATAGTATTGGCAGATCATACAATGTTAGATAAGACGATGAGAATCAATTATCTTTATGATTTTTATCAATCTCTGTTAACTCCAAAACAACAAAATTATATGTCACTATATTATTTAGATGACTATTCTTTAGGTGAGATTGCAGAAGAATTCAGCATTAGTAGACAAGCGGTTTATGATAACATAAAGCGAACTGAAGCAATGCTGGAGGAATATGAAGAGAAATTATTACTTCTAAAAAAGTTTCAACAACGTACTGAACTCTTAAATCAATTGAAAACTTTCTCTGAAAAGGGTAAAGTTGTAGATGACGAGTTTCTTCGAGTAATCGAAGCGTTAGAGAAATTAGAATAAGGAGGACGGTTTTATGGCATTTGAAGGATTAGCCGACCGACTTCAAAAGACATTACAAAGAGTTCGAGGCAAAGGTAAAGTAACAGAAGCTGATGTCAAGGAAATGATGAGAGAAGTACGCCTAGCTTTATTAGAAGCTGACGTTAACTTTAAAGTTGTAAAAGATTTTGTGAAACGTGTTTCTGAACGTGCAGTTGGTCAAGAGGTTTTACAAAGCTTAACGCCTGGTCAACATGTAGTAAAAGTAGTTCAAGAAGAACTAACAGCATTAATGGGTGGAGAACAAAGCAAAATTGCTGTTTCCAATCGCCCTCCTACCGTTATTATGATGGTTGGTTTACAAGGTGCTGGTAAAACTACTACTACAGGTAAGTTAGCTAATTTACTTCGAAAAAAGTATAATCGTAAACCACTACTAGTTGCAGCTGATATTTACCGCCCTGCGGCAATTAAACAGTTACAAACGTTAGGGAAACAATTAGATATGCCTGTCTTCTCTTTAGGAGATCAAGTAAGCCCTGTTGAAATAGCAAAACAAGCAATTCAACATGCGAAAGATGAACATCTTGATTACGTCCTAATTGATACTGCAGGTCGTTTACATATTGACGAAGGCTTAATGGAAGAGCTTGAACAAATCAAAGAACTTTCAAAGCCGGATGAAATCTTCCTAGTTGTTGATGCAATGACTGGACAAGATGCTGTCAATGTGGCACAAAGCTTTAATGACCAACTTGGATTAACTGGTGCTGTTCTTACGAAGCTTGATGGTGACACACGTGGTGGTGCTGCTTTATCGATTCGTGCTGTTACGAATACCCCGATTAAGTTCGTTGGTTTAGGAGAGAAGTTGGACGCATTTGAACCTTTCCACCCTGAACGAATGGCTTCACGTATTCTAGGAATGGGCGATGTGTTAACTCTTATTGAGAAAGCACAAGAAACCGTTGACCAAGAAAAAGCAAAAGAATTAGAACAAAAACTAAGAAATGCATCCTTTACATTAGATGACTTCTTAGACCAACTTTCACAAGTTAAAAAAATGGGGCCACTTGGAGACATTTTAAAAATGATGCCAGGTGCAAACAAAATTAAAGGATTGAATGATCTGCAAATTGACGATAAACAAATCGCTCATGTAGAGGCAATTATCCAATCTATGACAAAACAGGAAAAGATTCAACCTGATATTATTAACTCTAGTCGTAGAAAACGTATCGCAAAAGGTTCTGGTCGTCCTGTACAAGAAATAAACCGTTTGTTAAAACAGTTTGAAGAAATGAAAAAAATGATGAAGATGATGGGTGGCGCGCAAAAAGGTAAGAAAAAAGGCTTTAAATTTCCTGGCTTATTCTAACCAAGTTTTGCATGGAATTCCAACATTTAACATTGTTTAATAAAAAATTAATACTGTTAAGAAATTTTACTTTACAAACAGTATGAGTTTTTGATAATATACTAATCGTTGTAAATATTTTCGGAGGTGCTTTAAAAATGGCAGTTAAAATTCGTTTAAAACGTATGGGAGCTAAAAAATCTCCTTTTTATCGTGTAGTAGTAGCAGATGCTCGTTCTCCTCGTGACGGACGTTTCATTGAAGAGATTGGAACTTACAATCCAGTAGCTCAACCAGCTGAAATCAAAATTAACGAAGAAGCAGCATTAAAATGGTTAGGAACAGGTGCTAAACCATCTGATACAGTTCGTAACTTATTCTCTAAAGCTGGTATCTTAGAGAAATTCCACAACGCTCGCAACGGCAAGTAATATGGAAAAAAAGATGAATACACTCATTAACGCAATTGTTTCAAGTCTTGTAGATCATCCAGAGGACATTTCACTTCAAGTAAAAGAAGATGAAAACAATCTATACTTTCATTTACAGGTTAATCCTGAAGATGCAGGTAGAGTGATTGGCAAACATGGTAAAATTGCTAAGGCGATTCGTACTGTTGTATATGCAGCAAGTAATGAACATGCTAAACGTATTCACTTAGATATTCAGTAATATTGACGGTCCTTGGCTATTGCTAAGGGCCGTTTTCAACATTAACAAGACATATCTATTTATTGAATGGCTACAATAAGGTGTAAAGCTTGTAAATAATATTTATAGAGGTATAAAGATGAAATATTTAAATGTCGGTAAAATTGTTAATACACATGGTGTTCGCGGAGAAGTTCGTGTTATTTCAAGAACAGATTTTCCAGAGAAAAGATACAAAAAGGGCAATACTTTATATTTGTTTAAACAAAATGATGAGACACCTATTACTTTAAAAATAACAAATCACAGGGTGCACAAAAATTTTGATTTATTAACCTTTGAAGGTTTCGATTCTTTAAACGAAGTTGAACCATTTAAAAATAGCATTTTAAAAATAACAGAAGATCAATTACATAGCTTAGAAAAAAATGAGTATTACTATCACGAAATTATTGGTTGTATGGTAGAAACGGTTGATGGTGAGGAAATTGGTAAAATTAAAGAGATTTTATCACCTGGAGCGAATGATGTGTGGGTAATTCAACGTAAAGGTCAAAAAGATGCTTTAATTCCTTATATTGAGCAAATTGTTAAAGAAGTAGATATCGAGAATAAGTTGGTCAAAATTGAATTAATGGAAGGCCTTCTATGATGAAGCTAGATTTTTTAACACTATTCCCAGAAATGTTTGAAGGTGTTCTACATTCTTCCATTTTGAAAAAAGCTCAAGAAAAAGAGGCTGTTGAGTTTCGATGTGTTAATTTTAGGGATTATTCAACGAATAAACACTCTAGTGTGGATGATTATCCATACGGTGGTGGAGCAGGCATGGTATTAGCGCCACAGCCAATATTTGATGCTGTTGATGATTTAGTCTCAAAAAGTGAAAACAAGCCTAGAGTAATCCTTCTATGCCCTCAGGGAGAGAGGTTCACCCAACGCAAGGCTGAAGAACTAGCGAATGAGGAGCACTTAATCTTTATTTGCGGTCATTATGAAGGATACGATGAACGTATTCGCGAACACATTGTAACAGATGAGATTTCAATTGGAGATTATGTACTGACTGGTGGCGAACTTGGAGCGATGGTTATTGCTGATAGTGTTGTACGTCTAATTCCAGGAGTGCTAGGAAATACGACGTCAAAAATTGAAGATTCATTTAGTACAGGATTATTAGAGCATCCACACTATACTAGACCGGCTGAGTTCAGAGGGTTAAAAGTACCTAATGTGTTATTATCTGGTAATCATGCTCATATCGAAGAATGGCGTACGAAGCAATCATTTAAACGTACGCTGGAAAGAAGACCGGATCTATTAGAAGACTACACTTTAAACAAAAAAGAAGAGAAATGGATGCAGCAAATAAAAGACGAAATGAATCAGGAAAATTAGTTGCATACAAACTCATAATATGTTAATATAACTTGTGGCTTGAGTAAATACTTAAGCCTTTATTCTCGGTGTTCCGCTGTGAGTGAATAAATCTTGTAAGAGCATCGGTTGAAAAGGGGAGCATAAATTATGCAAAATTTAATTAACGAAATTACAAAAGAACAACTTAGAACTGACTTACCAGCATTCCGTCCTGGTGATACTGTACGAGTTCACGTTAAAGTTGTTGAGGGTACTCGTGAGCGTATCCAATTATTCGAAGGTGTAGTTATTAAACGTCGTGGTGGCGGAATTAGCGAAACTTTCACAGTTCGTAAAATTTCTTACGGTGTTGGTGTTGAACGTGCGTTCCCATTACACACTCCAAAAATTGCTAAATTAGACGTTGTTCGTCGCGGTAAAGTACGTCGTGCTAAACTTTACTACCTACGTGCACTTACTGGTAAAAAAGCAAGAATTAAAGAACTTCGATAGTCTTTTGAAAGGAGCTTGTATTAAACAAGCTCCTTTTTTTCTAATTAATGTAGTTATGATATAATAAAACGTAAATTAGTACATACATAGTAGTGTTAAATGAATTGTATATTTATGCCTAGAAATTGGTATTGTTATAATTGGAGGGATTAGTTTGAAGGAAAACAACGGTGGCGGAATTTGGGAATTAATCAAAACAATTTTTATTGCACTTATACTTGCAATAGGTATTCGAACATTCCTATTTACTCCAGTTCTTGTAGACGGAATTTCAATGATGCCAACACTGCAAGATCAAAGTAGAATGATTGTGAATAAAATCGTTTATAAATTACATGAGCCTGAAAGATTTGATATTGTTGTATTTCATGCAACAAAGGAAAAAGATTATATTAAACGTGTAATTGGTTTACCAGGTGATACAGTTGAATATAAAAATGATGTTTTATATGTAAATGGTAAAGCGTATAAAGAGGCGTATTTAAACGAATACAAAAAGGAAACAACAGATGGTCCTCTAACTGAAAACTTCAAATTAGAAGAAATAACTGGTAAAAAGACGGTACCAAAAGGTGAAGTGTTTGTTTTAGGTGATAATAGAAGATTAAGTAAAGATAGTCGTATTATTGGAACAGTAGATCAAGATGAAATACTAGGTCGAGCTAGTTTTGTATTTTGGCCGTTTTCAGAAATAAAAATGGCAAAATAATTGAACTGTTCTATTCGAAATTATTTAAATGTATAAGAAGGTGGCAACATGACAATTCAATGGTTTCCAGGCCATATGGCAAAAGCTAGAAGACAGGTTACTGAAAAGTTATCAGTAATCGACGTTGTAATAGAATTAGCGGATGCTAGGGTACCAGCGGCTTCAAGAAATCCTATGATTGATGAAATAATCTCAAATAAACCTAGATTACTCTTGCTGAACAAAGCTGATTTAGCTGATCCAAGAACAACACAAGCTTGGTTAGCACATTATGAAAAGCAAGGTGTTATGGCAATCGCGATAGATGCACAATCCGGTCAAGGATTAAAAGCAATTATTACTTCGTGTCAATTACTTACAAAAGAGAAATTCGATAAGATGCGAGCAAAGGGTATAAAGCCTAGAGCAATTAGAGCATTAATTGTTGGAATTCCAAATGTAGGGAAATCAACTTTAATAAATAAGTTAGCTCGTAAAAATATCGCAAAAACAGGTGATCGTCCTGGTGTAACTCAGGCTCAACAATGGATTAAAGTAGGTAAGGAAATAGAATTATTGGATACGCCAGGAATTCTTTGGCCTAAATTCGAGGATCAATTAGTTGGACTACGTTTAGCTACTACAGGTGCGATTAAAGACAGTATTATCAATTTACAAGAAGTAATGGTATATGCAATAAAGTATTTAAGAGAGTATTATCCAAATGTATTAAAAGAACGATATGATATGAGTGAAGACATATTATTTTCAGAAGATGTCGTTCCGATTTTTGATCATATTGGAAGAAAACGTGGATTACTAATGTCTGGTGGTTTTATAGACTACGATAAAACATCTGATTTATTCCTACGAGAGTTAAGAGCGGGAAAATTAGGTAGACTTTCGTTTGAAAATCCAGCAATGCATCGTGAGGATGACAAAATATTAGAAGAAAGTGCGCAAGAATAGGCGTACTTTCTTCTTTTTTAATGAAATTTGAGGAGATTTAACCGATATAGTTTATAAGGAGTAACAGGGGATGACACAGACAATTGAACAAATAAAAGAGATATTAAGTGACTTAACTGATGAAAAAAGTGATGTTTTCATTGAATTAAAAAATGATCAACGCATTGGTGTTCAAAAGTTAATAGCAAAATGGTATCGTGAACAAGAAAAAATAGAAATGGCACGTGCAAAGTTTCATAAGATGATGGAATATGAAAAAAATCTTTACGGACAAAACATCACATTAATCGCTGGAGTCGACGAGGTTGGAAGAGGTCCGTTAGCTGGTCCAGTTGTAGCGGCTGCTGTCATTTTAGATCAAGAAAATGAGCTAATTGGATTAGATGATTCTAAAAAATTGTCAAAAGAAAAAAGACAATATTTTGTTGAGAGGATAAAAAGCGAAGCCATTTCATATGGAATCGGTATGGCGAGTTCGGTTGAAATTGATGAACTGAATATATATGAAGCAACAAAGCTTGCCATGAAACGAGCAATTGAACAATTACACAAAATTCCTGAACATTTATTAATTGATGCGATGAAACTACCAATGGAAATTTCACAGACATCAATCATCAAGGGTGATGCAACAAGTATTAGTATCGCAGCAGCGTCCGTATTAGCCAAAGAAACTAGAGATTCACTAATGGTCGAACTTGGGAAAGAGCATCCTCATTATGGATTTGAAAAGCATATGGGGTATGGAACGAAAGAACATCTTGAAGCGATTGAGCAATTTGGGATTATTCATGAGCATCGGAAATCATTTGCACCTATTAAGGGAAGGTAAAGGATTGATACAATATGCAAAATGCAGGTATTTCAACCGTACTGGCGACAAATGCAAAATATTTTATACCTAACACTGAATTAAAAGAAGGACAAATTGTTGTCGGGAAAGTAAATGAGCTAGAAGAAGATGGTACTGCAAGAATTATTATTAATGGGAAAATCATTACAGCAACAGTTGTAGAAGAAGCATTATCAAAAGGTAAGTTTTATTTTGAGGTAAAAGACTTTAAAGATGGTAAAGTCGAATTAAAAGTAATTAGTGAAATTAAACAAAATGATCAAAAGAACTCTGCTCAAATTTTAAAAGAATTAGATATACCGGTGACGAAAGATTCAGAAGCGGTAATTAAATTATTTTTACAAAGTGAACGTGCAATCACTAAGAGCGAAGTGCTAGAAGTAATGAATCAATTGTTAAAATCACCTAATAAACAACTAGTATTAGATTCTCTTTCTTTTTTAATGAAAAAGAATTACCCGATTAATGGAACTTTATTACAAAGCTTGATAACTAGCTCAGAGACCGAATTAGCCAAGATTTTTTCAACAATAGAAAACTTGCCCAAAGAATTAACCAATACGAATGTAGGTAAACAGTTACATTCTATGATTAATTTATTGAAAAATAATAGTATTATTACTGACTTTCAACAAGAACAATTACAATTAGGAATGCAAATAATAACAGATTCAAATGACGATACAAACTTAGTTAATACATGGAATAAACAATTTACTTCGAAGGAAATAAGTCAATCAAAGTTTTTTGGACAAGAAGTGTTTCAAAATGTATTCAAGCTTGCAGAACATTCTCCAACAGTTAGTAAGGCAATTTTGAATATATTAAGTGACTTACCAGAGTTTAGCTCAGTAAAAACTGAGTTGACAAGAGTACCTTTAAATCTAGCGAACCAACTGTTTCAATTAGAAGAAACTAGTTTACTAGATGATCAACAACTTCCATCTAACTCTTTATTACCACTTGGTAAAACAGAAATAAATGATATAAAAAATAAAATCGACACTTTTATGACGAAACATATTTCTAATGACCCAATTCATTCTGAAGAAAAAATAGCGTTTTTAACACGGGTGTTATCAACAATTAACGAGGATGGAAAATCTAATCAATTAACAAAGTTATTTTTGCAAAACCAATTATTTAATGGAGTGAATTCAAGTACATCAGATCCGGTAAATGAACTTTTCCAACTGTTAATTAATGATAAGATAAAAAATAGCGTTGTTAATGCAGATCAAATAACAAAACAAATTAAAAATCATCAAGATTTAGTTGGTTTTAATACTGAAAGTAAAATAAGTGACTTGTCATCATTAAATAAAGCAATAATGAATGAACAATTTCCTACTTTAAAAGAAATTGCTTTAAAAGCATTAAATAGTAATCTACCTGAGGGATTAAAGCATCCAATAGAGCAATTAATTACGAAAATTACAGCTGGTCAAATAACAATGATTCATCAAAATGGACCAGAGTATAACTATTCTACTGTAATACCGCTCTTTTTAAATAATTGGTCAACCGATTTAACAATTCAATGGACTGGAAAAGAAAGCTCTTCAAATTCTAAGGAAATTCAATCAAATCATTGTCACATTTTATTTTTCTTAGAACTTGAAACACTGAAAGAAACGATGGTAGATGTATCAATCCAAAATCGAGTCGTAAATGTCACGATTTTTAATAATAATACAGCTTTAAATGCCATGATCTCATCAACTCAACCATTGATAAAAGAGAGTTTAGCTAAGCATGATTTTCAATTATCGATGATTAAATGTTTACCGTTTAATAATGAACGTGAACAAAAAATGAAAGAATTAAAATTTAATAATAGTTTACTTTCTAGTCGTGAGTACACAGGGGTCGATTTACTAATATGAAAAATAATCAAGAAAAGAGAAAAGAAGCAATTGCCTTAAAATATAATACCGAACTTGATTCAGCCCCAAAACTTGTTGCAAAAGGTAAAGGGGTTATTGCAGATGAAATTCTTTCAAAAGCAAAAGAATTTGGTGTTCCAATTCAAGAGGATCCCTCGTTAGTGGAGGTATTAAGCCAATTAGAAATCAATCAAACAATCCCAGAAGATTTATATAGTGTTGTTGCAGAACTATTTGCTTTTATCTATCGTGCAGATCAGCAATTAAAAAATAAATAGGGAATAGCACCATGAATTAATTGTTCCGTTTAATTGCATTTAAAGCAGAAAAAACACGGTGAGATTCCATTCACATAAAAATGACTTTGTATGAATCTCTACTAATTTCAAAGGGAGTCATAAATCTTACGATCGAATCAACTTTATTTTTAATGAACAAATAGCTTTTGAAAAAGAACATATAATAATATTGTAATATGATAAAACTCTTTCATGAAATCTTGATGAAAGGGTTTTCTTTATAAAAATGCATAATATTTTTTTGTTTTCTACTAAAGTATTTACAGTATATTCTGTAAGAGATACAATAGGTATGTGTTTTAATTTGTCTTGTTCTAAAAGGGGAGGATGGATCATGAATATCCATGAGTATCAAGGGAAAGAAATCCTACGAAGCTATGGCGTAAAAGTACCAAATGGTAAAGTTGCTTTCACAGTTGAAGAAGCAGTAGAAGCAGCAAAAGAATTAGGTACAGCTGTATGTGTAGTTAAAGCTCAAATTCACGCTGGTGGCCGCGGTAAAGCGGGTGGCGTAAAAGTAGCAAAAAATTTAGATGAAGTAAATACATATGCTAGTGAAATTCTAGGCAAAGTATTAGTTACTCATCAAACAGGACCAGAAGGTAAGGAAGTAAAGCGCTTACTTATCGAAGAAGGCTGCGATATTAAAAAAGAATATTATGTTGGTTTAGTTTTAGACCGCGCTACTTCACAAGTTGTATTAATGGCTTCTGAAGAAGGTGGAACTGAAATTGAAGAAGTAGCTGAAAAAACACCTGAAAAAATCTTTAAAGAGTATATTGATCCTGCAGTAGGTCTACAAGGCTTCCAAGCACGTCGTATTGCGTTCAATATCAATATCCCAAGTAATCTTGTAAACAAAGCTGTTAAGTTCATGATGGGCTTATATAAAGCGTTTGTTGAAAAAGATTGCTCAATCGCTGAAATTAATCCATTAGTAGTTACTGGTGATGGAGAAGTAATGGCATTAGATGCAAAGTTAAACTTTGATTCAAATGCTTTATATCGTCATGCAGATATTTTAGCTTATCGCGACCTTGAAGAAGAAGATCCAAAAGAGATCGAAGCTTCTAAATTCGATTTAAACTATATTTCTCTATATGGAAATATCGGATGTATGGTAAATGGTGCTGGACTTGCTATGGCAACGATGGATATCATTAAACATTACGGTGGAGATCCGGCTAACTTCCTTGATGTGGGGGGCGGTGCAACTGCTGAGAAAGTAACTGAAGCATTTAAAATCATCCTTTCTGATCAAAATGTTAAAGGTATTTTCGTTAACATTTTCGGTGGCATCATGAAGTGTGACGTTATTGCAGAAGGTGTTGTAGAAGCTACTAAACAAGTTGGCCTACACTTACCACTAGTTGTTCGTTTAGAAGGAACAAATGTTGAATTAGGTAAGAAGATTCTTAATGAGTCTGGCTTAAACATTGTTGCAGCTGATTCAATGGCTGACGGCGCTGAAAAAATCGTTGCACTTGTAGGTTAAGCTAAAGGGTAAGAAAGGGAGGATAAAAATGAGCGTATTTATTAATAAAGATACTAAAGTCATTGTACAAGGTATTACTGGTTCACAAGGCTTATTCCATACAACTCAAATGTTAGAGTATGGTACTAAAATTGTTGGCGGTGTAACTCCTGGTAAAGGTGGAACTGATATCGCAGGCGTACCTGTATTTAATACAGTTAAAGATGCAGTAGATGCAACTGGTGCAACAGCATCAGTAATCTACGTACCACCAGCATTCGCAGCTGACGCAATTATGGAAGCTGTTGATGCAGAATTAAATATCGCTATTTGTATTACTGAAGGTATTCCAGTACTTGATATGGTAAATGTTAAAAAGTACATGGAAGGCAAAAAGACTAGATTAGTTGGGCCAAACTGCCCAGGTGTTATTACGCCTGATGAGTGTAAAATTGGTATCATGCCAGGTTATATTCATAAAAAAGGTCATGTTGGAATCGTATCGCGTTCTGGTACGTTAACATATGAAGCTGTTCATCAATTAACTCAAGCTGGTATTGGTCAATCTACAGCTGTAGGTATTGGTGGAGACCCAGTAAATGGCACAAACTTCATCGATGTTTTAAAAGCATTTAATGAAGATCCAGAAACATACGCTGTTATTATGATTGGTGAAATCGGTGGAACGGCTGAAGAAGAGGCTGCTGAGTGGGTTCAAGCTAATATGACAAAACCAGTAGTTGGATTCATCGGTGGTCAAACTGCACCAGAAGGTAAACGTATGGGCCATGCTGGAGCAATCATTGCAGGTGGTAAAGGTACTGCGAAAGAAAAAATGGCTACAATGGAAAGCTGTGGCATTAAAGTAGCAGTTACACCAGCTGTAATGGGTGAAACATTAATCGGTGTATTAAAAGAGCGTGGCTTATATGAACAATGTAAGACACATGAAGCTTTAGTATAAGATGTAAAATGAAGTAGCCTCCATATGGGGGCTACTTTCATATCAAGAAAGGAGAAGGAATGAGTAAAGAACAAAGATTAATTCACTTACATACTTTTTTATTTGATGATTATCATGCAATGAAAAGAATCCTCCAGTTTGATCCACAATTAAAAAACCTCTATCAATATACCCCATCTTATTTGAGCACTACTTTTCGAATGTCCAAAAGAGCTTCCGAAAAACTTTATCAACAACTTCATTCTAATTCTATTTATGACATTTTAGAGAATCTTTCTAAAAAAAATATTAAAATGATTACAATAAATAGTGATATATATCCTATCTATTTAAAGGAAATACATGATCCTCCATTTGTTCTATATTGTATTGGGAATCATAATCTATTAAAAACAAAAAAACTGATTAGTATAATTGGCTCAAGAAAGCCTTCCAATTTGGCAAAAATCAATTGCGATTCAATTATAAAGGAACTGATTAGTGATCAATGGGTTATTGTAAGTGGTTTAGCTCTTGGCTGTGATGCAATTGCCCATCG
The DNA here is from genome assembly GCF_002128405.1 of Gottfriedia solisilvae. GTDB lineage: Bacteria > Bacillota > Bacilli > Bacillales > Bacillaceae_G > Gottfriedia > Gottfriedia solisilvae. Next base: position 869,444 of record NZ_NETJ01000001.1, on the reverse strand, counting down.
TTCTACAATTCATCATGATGGAAAGACTATTGGTGTTATTGGAAGTGGACTGGATTTTACATATCCAAAGGAAAATCTGGATTTATATCAAGAAATTCCGAAAAACCATTTACTGATTAGCGAGTACCCTCATTATATAAAACCCGAAAAACGGTATTTTCCAAGAAGAAATAGAATCATTGCAGGACTTTCAAAAGGGTTAATCATACTAGAAGCAAATGAAAGAAGTGGTACGATGATCACAGCAAATTTTGCATTAGATTATGGAAGAGAGGTATTTGCAATACCAGGTCCGATTATAATGGAAGAATATAAAGGTAACCATCGTCTAATACAAGAAGGAGCGAAGTTAATTACTTCATCAAAAGATATATTAGAAGAATTTATAGAATTTACGAAAAAATAAAATAATAAGTTTAGATTGCAAAAAATTGACAATACTATTGCGACTTATGTTATTTTATAACTAAAATTAATTTGACTAATGTATAGATAAAACTATACAATTTGAAATTGTATGAAGGAAAATCAAAAAACAAATTGAACTCTTCTTATAATGAAAGTCTTTAAATACTTCTTAAAGATAAAAGATAGAAACAGGAATACAGAGAGTTTTGAAAACCGCAACTCTCAGGAGGCTTAAAAAATGGCAGAAAACTTAGTTATAGTGGAGTCCCCTTCAAAGGCTAAAACCATTGAAAAATATTTAGGTAAGAAATTTAAAGTAATCGCATCAATGGGACATGTTCGAGACTTACCAAAAAGTCAAATGGGGATTGAAATAGAAAACGATTACAACCCAAAGTATATTACAATACGTGGAAAAGGACCTGTATTGAAAGATTTAAGATCAGCAGCTAAAAAAGCTAAAAAAATCTATCTTGCAGCCGATCCAGACCGCGAAGGAGAAGCAATTGCTTGGCATATTGCGAATACATTAAACATTGATATAACTTCAGATTGTAGAGTTGTTTTTAATGAGATTACAAAAGAAGCAATTAAAGAATCTTTTAAAAAACCAAGACCAATCAATATGAATTTAGTAGATGCGCAGCAAGCAAGACGAGTTCTTGATCGCTTAGTAGGATACAATATTAGTCCTTTATTATGGAAAAAAGTAAAAAAAGGATTAAGTGCTGGCCGTGTTCAATCAGTTGCATTAAGACTAATCATAGAGCGCGAAAAGGAAATCACTGTTTTCCAACCAGAAGAATATTGGTCGATTAAAAGTAAAGCAATTTCAAAGAAAAATACATTTGATACATTTTTCTATGGAATCAATGGAAAGAAACTTGAGTTAAGCTCTGAAAATGATGTAAATAACGTATTATCACAAATAGATGGAAATGATTTTACAGTTCAAAGTGTGACAAGAAAAGAACGTAAAAGAAATCCAGCAACTGCTTTTACGACATCATTACTTCAACAAGAGGCTGCTCGAAAATTAAATATGCGAGCAAAAAAGACGATGATGATTGCCCAGCAATTATATGAAGGTATTTCGTTAGGTAGTGGCGGGCAAGTCGGTTTAATTACATATATGAGAACAGATTCTACTAGAATCTCAGATGTGGCTGCTGAGGAAGCAAAGTCATATATTAAAGATACTTATGGTGCAGACTACATAGCGACTAATAAAAAAAGTGAAAAAAAATCTGATAAAGTTCAAGATGCTCACGAAGCAATTCGTCCAACTTCTACTTTACGTACACCAGATACGATTAAAGCACATGTAAGTCGCGATCAATATCGACTTTATAAATTGATTTGGGAACGATTTATTGCAAGTCAAATGGCATCAGCTATATTAGATACTGTTAAAGTGGACTTAATCAATAATGATGTTCAATTTAGAGCAAACGGTTCAGTTGTAAAGTTTCCTGGATTTATGAAGGTGTATATTGAAAGTAATGATGATGGTACAGAGGAAAAGGATCGTATTTTACCTCCATTAAAGGAAGGTGAAACAGTTCAACTTGAAGAGATCCTACCTGAGCAGCACTTTACACAACCACCACCAAGATATACAGAGGCTAGATTAGTTAAAACTTTAGAAGAGCTAGGTATTGGGAGACCATCAACTTATGTACCTACACTAGAAACAATTCAGAAGCGTGGTTATGTTTCTTTAGACAATAAGCGATTTGTACCGACTGAGCTTGGACAAATAGTGTTTGATCTAGTATTGGAATTTTTCCCAGAAGTGATTAATATCGAGTTTACTGTGCAAATGGAAGGCGACCTAGATAAAATTGAAGACGGTAATATAAATTGGATTCAAATTATCGATAATTTTTATCAAGGATTCGAAAAGCATTTAGTGATCGCTGAAAAAGAAATGCAAAAGGTAGAAATTAAAGATGAGCCGGCTGGAGAAGATTGTGAATTATGTGGAAGCCCAATGGTATTTAAAATGGGACGATATGGAAAATTCATGGCGTGTTCAAACTTCCCAGATTGTCGAAACACAAAAGCAATCGTGAAGGAAATAGATGTAAACTGTCCTAATTGTAAAGATGGTAGAATCATTGAACGTAAATCAAAGAAAAATCGTATTTTCTATGGATGTAACAATTATCCTGAATGTGATTTCTTATCGTGGGATAAACCGATTGCAAGACCATGTCCAAAATGTGAAAACTTATTAGTAGAAAAGAAAATGAAAAAAGGTATACAAGTTCAATGTGTATCATGCGACTACAAAGAGGATCAACAAGTGTGAGCAATTTTTTTGCTCACTTTTCCTTTTCATTTCACTTTTTTAAAAACTAAAATTAAGAAACTAACAATAAAATAAATACGTATAGTAGGATACAACGTAGAAGGAGTTATCAATGGAACAATTTATTAACGTAATAGGTGCAGGTTTAGCAGGAAGTGAAGCTGCATATCAAATTGCAAAAAGAGGAATTAAAGTTCATTTATATGAAATGAGACCGGTACGACAAACACCTGCCCATCATACAGATAAGTTTGCTGAGTTAGTTTGTAGTAACTCACTTAGAGCAAATACATTAACGAATGCTGTAGGTGTCTTAAAAGAGGAAATGAGAAGACTAGATTCAGTCATTATTCGTTCTGCAGATGAATGTGCTGTACCTGCTGGAGGCGCTCTTGCCGTTGATCGTCATGAATTTGCTAGTAAGGTAACTGAATATGTGAAAAATCATCCAAATGTAGTAGTACATAATGAAGAGATGACAGAAATTCCAGAAGGACCAACAATCATTGCGACAGGCCCATTAACTTCACCTGAGCTTTCTCAAAAGCTAAAAGATTTAACTGGCGAAGATTATTTTTACTTTTATGATGCTGCAGCACCTATTATTGAAAAAGAAAGTATTGATTTAAATAAGGTTTATTTAAAATCAAGATATGATAAAGGTGAGGCTGCTTACTTAAATTGTCCAATGACAGAAGAAGAATTTGATCGTTTTTACGAAGCTTTAACGACTGCTGAGACAGTGCCATTAAAAGAATTTGAAAAAGAGATATTCTTTGAAGGATGTATGCCGGTAGAAGTAATGGCAAATAGAGGGAAACAAACATTATTATTTGGTCCAATGAAGCCAGTGGGTTTAGAAGATCCAAAGACAGGTAAAATACCTTATGCTGTTGTTCAACTACGTCAAGACGACAGTGCAGGAACTTTATATAATATAGTAGGATTCCAAACACATTTAAAATGGGGACCACAAAAAGAAGTGATTCAATTGATCCCAGGATTGGAAAACGCAGAGATTGTTCGTTACGGGGTAATGCATCGTAATACATTTATCAATTCTCCAAAGCTATTAGAAGCTACTTATAGATTCAAAGGTAGAGACGATTTGTTCTTTGCAGGCCAAATGACTGGGGTAGAAGGATATGTTGAATCTGCTGCTTCAGGATTAGTTGCTGGAATAAATGCTGCTAGATTAGTTTTAGGTAAGGAATTAGTACAGTTCCCAGCGGAAACAGCTATTGGTAGTATGGCAAATTATATTACGACAACTAGTGCAAAACACTTCCAACCAATGAATGCTAATTTTGGACTTTTCCCAAGATTAGAGGAAAAAATTAAGAGAAAACAAGAACGATATGAAGCATATGCAAATAGAGCATTAGAATCAATTATGAATTTTGTGGAATGTTGAGAAAATAAATTGCAAATAGCTACTATCTATGTTAGTATGTAGTGGCTTGTGAGGAGAAATTACCTTGAATATTAAAATATTGTGTCAATTATTCATTCAGTATTTACAATTAGAGAAAAACTCTTCACAATACACATTAAATAGTTATCAAAAAATTATTGAACAATTTCTAGTTTTTATGGAGCAACAATCCATTTCTTCATTTTCTTCAGTTACATATTTTGATGTTCGTCTTTATTTAACGACTTTACATGATAAACAGTTATCAAGACGTACAGTTTCTAAGCATATTTCTTGTTTAAGAAGTTTCTATCGTTTTCTAATGCGTGAAAACGAAGCGAAAGAAAACCCATTTATTTTAGCATCGCTTCCTAAAAAAGAAACTATGATCCCTAGATTTTTATATAAAGAAGAACTTGAAAAACTATTTACGATTAGCAATCTAGAACATGAGCTTGGTCAACGAAATCAAGCTCTATTAGAATTGCTATATGCTACTGGAATCCGAGTAAGCGAATGCTGTAGTTTGAAATTAAAAGACATTGATTTTCATATTGGAACAATTTTAGTTACTGGCAAAGGTAATAAGCAACGATATGTTCCATTTGGTAGTTTTGCAGAAAAAGCGCTTCATACATATATAGAAGATGGCAGAAATAAACTGATAGTAGCTAATCAGCAAAATAATGATGATCTTTTTTTGAATCATCGTGGAAAGAATCTTACGCCAAGAGGAGTAAGAGTTATTTTAGAAAAGATGATCAAAGAAACTTCGTTAACAAACAAGATTCATCCACATATGTTAAGACATACTTTTGCAACACATATGTTAGATAGTGGAGCAGATATTCGTAGTGTTCAAGAACTGTTAGGACATGAGAATTTATCTTCAACACAAATCTATACACATGTTACGAAGGAAAGATTACAAAAAGTATACAATCTACATCATCCTAGAGCTTAAAACATGCTCAATTTTAGAAATCGGTATTTCTAAGGAGGATTTAAATGTCCAATTTTCACGCTACAACGATATTCGCGATACAACACAATGGTAAAAGTGCAATGGCAGGTGACGGTCAAGTTACATTTGGAAATGCAGTCGTAATGAAGCACACTGCTAGGAAGGTTAGGAAACTTTTTAATGGAAAGGTTCTTGCTGGATTTGCAGGTTCTGTTGCCGATGCGTTTACACTTTTTGAGTTATTTGAAGGCAAACTCGTCGAATATAATGGAAATATTCAACGAGCAGCAGTTGAATTAGCCAAAAAATGGCGTACAGATCGAGTACTACATAAACTTGAAGCATTGCTGATCGTAATGGACCATAACTCATTATTATTAATTTCAGGAACTGGAGAAGTAATTGAGCCTGATGATGGAATTCTTGCGATTGGCTCTGGAGGCAACTATGCATTAGCTGCTGGTAGAGCATTAAAAGAAAACGCCGGAGATAATCTTACAGCTAAACAAATAGCTTATGCAAGTTTAAAAACTGCAAGTGATATTTGTGTTTATACAAACGGAAATATAATTTTAGAAGAATTAGAATAGGAGAGTGTTTAATGAGTACTTCTTTCACGCCGCGTCAAATTGTTGAAAAACTTGATCAATACATTGTTGGCCAACATCAAGCGAAAAAGGCAGTAGCAATTGCACTCAGAAATCGTTATCGTAGAAGTCTACTAGAAGATTCTTTCCGTGAAGAAATTTCACCTAAAAATATTTTAATGATTGGACCAACAGGAGTAGGTAAAACAGAAATTGCTAGAAGAATGGCAAAACTTGTTGGTGCGCCTTTTATTAAAGTAGAAGCGACGAAGTTTACAGAAGTTGGTTATGTTGGAAGAGATGTCGAATCTATGGTTCGAGATTTAGTTCAAACTGCCATTCGTATTGTAAAAGAAGATCGAATGAATAAGGTGAAAGAACAAGCTGAAAAAAACGCAAATCAAAGGTTAGTTAAAATTCTTGTCCCAAGTATAAAAAAACAATCATCGTTTAAAAATCCACTTGAGATGCTTTTTAATCAGGATTCGCAAAACTCAGATTCAGAGCAAGATGAGAATGATACAGAAATAACATCAAAGAGAAGAAATATAGAATTTCAACTATTATCTGGAAAACTAGAAGATGAGCTTGTATCCATTGAAGTAGAACAACAACAAGCACCAATGTTAGATTTTATGCAAGGAACCGGAATGGAACAAATGGGAATGAACTTTCAAGAATCATTAGGTGGTTTATTTCCAAAGAAAACGAAAAAAAGAAAGCTTCCCGTAAAAGAGGCTCGTAAAATTCTTACGAATGAGGAAGCTCAGAAATTAATAGATATGGATGAAGTTACTCAAGAAGCGGTTTTTAAAGCGGAGCAATTAGGCATTATTTTTATAGATGAAATTGATAAAATTGCAAGTAAACAAAATAGTAGTACGCAAGATGTATCAAGAGAAGGCGTTCAAAGAGACATATTACCAATTGTAGAAGGAAGCACTGTCGTTACAAAATATGGCCCAGTCAAGACAGACCATATCTTGTTTATTGCAGCTGGTGCTTTCCATATTTCAAAGCCTTCAGATTTAATACCAGAATTACAAGGACGATTTCCAATTCGAGTTGAACTAGGAAAACTATCAGTTGAAGACTTTGTACGTATATTAGTTGAGCCAGATTTTTCAATTATTAAACAATATAAAGCTTTATTGTCTACAGAAGGTATACAAATCGAATTTTCTGACGATGCTATACGTAGAATCGCAGAAATAGCGTTTGAAGTAAATCAATCTACTGATAATATAGGTGCTAGAAGACTTCATACAATTATGGAAAAGCTTCTAGAAGACTTATCATTTGAGGCGTCAGAAATCCAAATGGGTACTATTCTTATTACTCCGCAATACGTAAATGAAAAACTCGCAAATATAGCAAGAGATAAAGATATTAGTCAATTTATCTTATAGGAAACGTACAATTAAATAGGAGGCATTTAGAAAGATGCAATTATTAGACAAAACGAGAAAAATAAATAAGTTATTACAACAATCAGCAGGTAAGCCAGTAAACTTTAAAGAAATGGCTGATACTTTAGAAGAAGTAATTGAATCAAATGTATTTGTATTAAGCCGTAAAGGGAAGTTATTAGGATACGGTCTACACCAAAAGATTGAAAATGAGCGTATGCAAAAAATGTTTAGTGATCGTCAATTCCCTGAAGAATACACTCAAAGTCTTTTTAATATTAACGAAACATCTTCAAACCTTGATATTGACAGTGAATACACTGCTTTCCCAGTTGAAAATAAAGAATTATTTGCTGGAGGATTAACAACGATCGTTCCTATTATCGGTGGTGGTGAGCGTTTAGGTACACTAGTACTTGCACGTATTAACCATGAATTTGAAAATGATGATCTAATTCTAGCAGAGTATGGTGCAACAGTAGTTGGTATGGAGATTCTTCGTGAAAAAGCTGAAGAAATCGAAGAAGAAGCAAGAAGTAAAGCAGTTGTACAAATGGCGATTTCATCACTATCTTACAGTGAGTTAGAAGCTATTGAACATATTTTCGAAGAGTTAAACGGTTATGAAGGTCTATTAGTAGCAAGTAAAATTGCTGACCGTGTAGGTATTACTAGATCAGTGATCGTTAATGCTTTACGTAAATTAGAGAGTGCTGGTGTTATTGAATCACGTTCACTTGGTATGAAAGGTACTTATATTAAAGTACTTAATGATAAATTCTTAGTAGAATTAGAAAAATTAAAATCAAACTAATAAATGATATAAAAGAAACCTTATCCATCTGGATAAGGTTTTTTTTTGTAAACTTTTTGTCAAATTTATAAAGTTATGTTTAATTTATCCATAAATTTGTATAAAATTGAAGAATTTCCAGTGATATTTTTAGACAAAATATTTAAATTATTGCGAAACGTATACCAAATTAGGTTGTTTCTTGGTAATATATAGTATGATTATTAAAGTAATGTTTCAAATATGAAATAATTTGTCATATTTTATAGAAAATATTTCATACGAATTAACAATATGACTTCAATTCGTTCAATATTTTAGTCCAATATACCTATTTGTAATATGTGAAAATATACAGTTTCCATGCAAGACATACATAGTTATAATTTATTACGTAGTAGATTGGAACATATTGTCGAAATATTAATATATTAGATATAAAATGTTGATTTTTGTAAGATTAAGACGTTTTTGATAGATAGAGGAGGACATATGAAATTATTTTCTAGTACAATCACTGCATTAGAAAGAGGTCTTGATTATTCAGTACAAAAGCAAAAGGCGATTTCTCAAAATATAGCAAATGCAGATACGCCAAATTACAAAGCAAAAGATGTATCTTTTAAGACTGTTCTTGAAAATGAAATGAATGCGAACTTTAGGGCAATTAAAACGAATAGTAAACACTTTGATTTTAAATATGGACAAGCATCAGGTAATTCAATTGTTGAAAAAAGTGATACTTCTTATTTACATAATGGAAACAATGTAGATTTAGATACTGAAATGGCGCAATTAGCGGAAAATCAGATTTATAACCAAGCTTTAGTTGATCGAATTAACGGACAGTTCAACACATTGAAGAGTGTCATTAGAGGGGGTAAATAGGTTTTGAGTATTTTTAATAGTATTAATATTTCAGCTTCTGCTCTTACAATGCAAAGATTACGAATGGATGTAGTTTCATCCAATATGGCAAATTCAGAAACTACCAGATCAAAAATGGTAGATGGCGTTTGGCAACCGTATAGAAGAAAAATGGTTGAAATCTCATCTAGTAACGGTAGTGGTAGTTTTGCAAGTATTTTTAATGACACAGTACAATCAAATAATAGTGCTGGGAGCGGTGTTAAAGTAACTAAAATATCAGAGGATCAGTCACCTTTTAAATTAGTATATAATCCTGAACACCCTGATGCTGATGAGAATGGATACGTACAAATGCCAAATGTAGATCCGTTAAAGGAAATGGTAGATTTAATGAGTGCAACAAGATCATATGAAGCGAATGTTACTGTTTTAAATGCATCGAAAGGGCTTTTAACAAAGGCTTTAGAAATTGGAAAATAAAGGTAGGGACATTAGATGACACAAATTAATCAGATTCATTCGTTTAATATACAGCCTCTAAAACCAACAAATGCTGTTAGTACATCAGGTGAAATACAATCTAAATTTGCAGGTTTTTTAAAAGATTCTATTAATGAAGTAAACGAGGCAGGTCTTGCTTCAAGTGACTTAACAAATAAATTAGTAAGAGGCGAAAACGTTGATTTGCACAATGTCATGATCGCATCTGAGAAATCAAGTATTATGTTACAAACTACGATGGAAATTCGAAATAAAGTTATTGATGCATATCAAGAAATGATGAGAATGCAAATGTAATGAGAAAACCAATTTAAGAAATTTAAAAATATATATATAATGTTTTTCATATTTTGAATAACATCTGGGGGATTGTAATGAACGAAAAGGTGAAAGGATGGGTCGCTCGAATAAAGAATTTTTGGACGAATCGAACGTTAAAACAAAAATCATTCTTAATTGGGCTCCCAGTCCTAATAGTAGTTATATTAGCAGCAAGTACTTATTTTTTTACAAAAGAAAATTTAGTTCCTTTATATAGTAATCTTTCCCCTTCTGAAACAGGGCAAATAAAAGAGACGCTAGATGCAAAGGGTATCACATCTGAAATTAAGGATAATGGTCAAACAATTTTTGTGCCAGATACAGTAGTTGATGAGCTGAAGGTAGACCTTGCATCAAAAGGTATTCCAGATTCAGGTACAATCGATTATGAGTTTTTTGGAAGTAATTCCAATTTCAGCATGACTGAAAATGAGTTTAATGTTGTAAAGCTAGAAGCTATGCAAAATGAACTTGCTAATTTAATGAAAGAAATAGATGGAATTAATAACGCGAAAGTAATGATTAATCTTCCAGAAAAGAGTGTGTGGGTCACAGATGAGGCTGGAGAGGCGTCCGCTTCAATCGTATTAGAAACAGAACCTGGTTATAAGTTTAATCAAGAACAAAAAACTGCACTTTATCATTTAGTTTCAAAAAGTGTTCCTAACTTACCTATTTCTAATATCGTCATTACAAACCAATTTTTTGATAGTTTTGACATAAAAGATGAAGATGAAAATTCAGAACTTGGTACTGATATTGCATCACAAGAAAATATTAAAAATAATGTTGAAAAAGATATTCAGCTTCAAGTACAACAATTGCTTGGTAAAATGATGGGTCCTGATAAAGTTGCTGTTGGTGTAACTGCTGATATCGATTTTAGCCAAAAGAAAAGTAACCAAGAATTAGTAGAACCTGTTGATAAAGAAAATATCCAAGGAATTGCCGTAAGCTCAGAAAAAATAAAAGAAGCTTATGCAGGCTCGAAGCCAACTGATGGTGGAGTGGCCGGAACTGGTGATGAAGATATTGCTAGCTATCAAGGTTCAAATAGTTCAAGTAATGGAGATTATACAAAAGAAGAAGAAAGAATTAACTATGATGTAAACCGAATTAAAAATGAAATCGTTGATGCACCATATCGAATTAGAGATTTAAGTATTCAACTTGCTGTTGAACCACCTAATCCAAAAGATGTGAACTCACTACCACAGCAAACAATTGATGAAATCAAACAAATGCTTGGAACAATTGTAAAAACATCAATCGATAAAGGATACAACAAAGATGGAGTTGAGTTAACGCAAGATCAAGTAGCAGAAAAAGTTGCAGTCTCAGTTTCACAATTTAAAGGAAATAATGCGGCCTTAACTACTACGAATACAACAATTCCATTATGGATGTATATCGCAGGCGGCGCATTATTGTTGGTTATTATCATTCTAGTATTCTTATTACTTCGTAAACGACGTCAAGAAGAAATTACTGTAGAGGATTTAGCATCTACAATTATTGATGTACCAGACATAAATGAAGAAACTGAAACAGATGGAACTGTAAGAAGAAAGCAATTAGAAAAGATGGCGAAAGAAAAGCCAGAAGAGTTTGCAAAATTATTAAGAAGCTGGATTTCAGAGGACTAGGAGGAGAACAATGGCAAAAAAGGATAAATCAACAGAGTTAAGTGGAAAACAAAAGGCTGCTATTCTTCTTATTTCTCTTGGTCCGGATGTATCTGCACAAGTTTACAAGCATTTATCTGAGGAAGAAATTGAAAGATTAACACTTGAAATTTCAGGTGTTCGTAAGGTAGAAGCGAAAGAAAAAGAAGGTATCATAGAAGAATTTCACCAAATCGCATTAGCGCAAGAATATATCACACAAGGTGGAATAGGCTATGCAAAAACAATTTTGGAAAAAGCATTAGGTGGAGATCAAGCTCAAACAATCATTAATAGATTGACATCTTCATTACATGTTAAACCATTTGATTTTGCTAGAAAAGCAGATCCATCACAAATATTAAATTTTATTCAAAATGAGCATCCTCAAACAATCGCATTAATCTTATCTTATCTTGATTCAATTCAGGCTGGTCAAATCCTTTCTGAATTACCACAAGATATGCAGGCTGATATTGCGAAAAGAATTGCACTTATGGATAGTACGTCACCAGAAATCATCAATGAAGTAGAACAGCTTTTAGAAAGAAAACTATCAACTAGTGTGACACAAGATTATACACAAACTGGTGGTATAGAAACAGTAGTTGATGTGTTAAATGGTGTTGACCGAAGCACAGAACGAACAATTCTAGAAGCACTTGAAATACAGGATCCTGAATTGGCAGAAGAAATTAAAAAGAGAATGTTTGTATTTGAAGATATTGTTACACTTGATAATCGTTCAATTCAACGTGTTATTCGAGATGTTGATAATGAAGACCTTATGCTTGCACTTAAAGTTGCGAGTGAAGAAGTTAAAAACGTTATCTTCAAGAATATGTCAAATCGAATGGCAGAAACATTTATGGAAGAAATGGAGTATCTTGGACCGGTTCGTTTACGTGATGTAGAGGAAGCTCAGACTCGTATCGTATCAACTATTCGTCGATTAGAAGAATCAGGCATTATCGTAGTTGCTAGAGGCGGAGGAGAGGATATCATTGTCTAATTTAATTAAAAGACAGCAATTGCAAAATGAATCTACTCCTGTAAAAACAATCGGAATCCAACGAGTATTTCAGCATGCGGAGGATCTGTTAGAGTATGAAAATGATAACGAGCAACTTCTAAATATTAGAGAAGAGCTTGAAGAATATCAAAATAAATTGGAACTTGTTAAACAAGAAATTGAGATGCAAAAAAGAGATGCTCAATTAGAAATTGACCAAATGAAGCAGCTTTGGTTCGAAGAAAAAAACAACTTGATTCAAGTCGCAAAAGAAGAAGGAATTGCACTTGGTAAAGAAGAAGGCCGACAAATTGCACTTTATGAATATGAAAGTTTATTAAATGAAGCAAAAGAAGTAGTTGAAGCTTCTAAAGTTGATTATATAAACAGAATCGAAGAAAGTGAAGATGCGATTTTAAAGCTTGGATTAGCTGTTTCAGAACATATCTTATTACATGAAATTGATCAAAATCAGGAGCATCTAATACCAATTGTTAAAAAGGTATTACATGAAATCAGAGAAGAGAAGGATATTCGATTAACAATTCATCCTTCACAATATGATTTATTAGTTACGCAACGCGTTGAATTAGAAAAAATATTACTAAATGAATCAAAGTTATTTATTTATCCAGATGAAACATTATCAATGGGTAGCTGTGTAATAGATTCTTCGTTTGGAAGAATTGATGCAAGTGTAGATGTTCAATTAAGTGAAATATCTAGGAAACTTTTAGAACTAAGTCAGGAGGAAGTAGATGCAACTAACTAGAGTGATCCAGCAGCTTCCTTCAATTGACTCATATAGAAGGTACGGTAAGGTACTTCGAGTAATAGGATTGATGATTGAATCAAAAGGTCCGAAAGCTTCAATTGGCGATTTATGTTACATCTTTCTTGATAAAAATCAAAAGAAGAAAGTATTTGCAGAAGTAGTAGGATTTAATGATGAAAACGTCTTACTTATGCCATTTACAAATGTACATGATATTTCACCAGGTTGCATTGTTGAAACAACAGGAAAATCACTTCAAGTGAAAGTTGGTAATTCATTAATAGGACAAGTTGTTAATGCATTAGGAGAACCACTAGATGGTTCAAGCTTACCAAAAGGATTAAGACCTGTACCTACTGAAAATGAACCTCCAAATCCAATGAAGAGGCCTCCAATTTCGGAGCAAGTTGAAGTTGGTGTGAAAATAATCGATAGCATGCTAAGTGTTGGAAACGGTCAAAGAATCGGTATTTTCGCAGGTAGTGGTGTTGGTAAAAGTACATTAATGGGGATGATTGCTAGAAACGCGACGGCAGATCTAAATGTAATTGCATTAATTGGAGAACGTGGTAGAGAGGTTCGAGAATTTATTGAAAGAGATCTAGGTCCTGAAGGTTTGGCAAAATCAATCGTAGTTGTAGCTACTTCTGATCAACCAGCTTTAATGAGGCTAAAAGGAGCTTTTACTGCAACTGCAATCGCTGAATATTTTCGAGATCGTGGCTTAAATGTCATGTTTATGATGGATAGCGTTACGCGTGTTGCAATGGCTCAACGAGAAATCGGTTTAGCTACAGGAGAACCGCCAACAACAAAGGGATATACACCTTCTGTTTTTGCGATTTTACCTAAATTACTTGAAAGAACCGGTACAAGCGAGCATGGCACAATTAGTGCATTCTACACGGTACTAGTTGATGGAGATGATTTAAATGAACCAATTTCAGATACAGTCCGCGGTATATTAGACGGTCATATTGTATTAGATCGTGAATTAGCAAATAAAGGTCAATTTCCAGCAATCAATGTTCTTAAAAGTGTAAGTAGGGTAATGCCAGCAGTCGTTCCGAATGAAAATATGAAGCTAGCTGATAGAGTTCGAACAATATTAGCAACTTATTTAAATTCAGAGGATTTAATCAATATCGGTGCCTATAAGCGAGGAACAAGCTTAGAAATCGATGAAGCAATATATTATTATCCAAAACTTGTAGATTTTTTTAAACAATCTGTTCATGAAAATTTTTCAGCTGAAGAAACCGTAGAACTGTTAAATTCAATTGTTAGTAAGGGTGATCAATAATGGCAATACCATTTCGATTTGAAAAAATATTAACAATTAAACAAAAAGAAAAAGAACATGTTCAAATGAGCTATGAAGTTGCTGTTAAATCGTTTGAGAAAGAAGCCACTAAATTATATGAGTTACTAAGAAAAAAAGAAATGTTTGATGAACACACAGAACAAGAATTAAATTCAGGGCTTTCAATCATTGGAATAAAGCAACAACAACTTTTTAGAGACGCAATAGAAAGAGACATATCAAAAGCTCAAATTGATGTAATGCAAACTAGAAATATAATGCTTACAAAACAAGAAGAATTACTCGATCAAAATGTAGAAGTGAAGAAATTTGAAAAGATGAAGGAAAAAGCATTTAAACTTCAATATGCAAATTTACTTAATTTAGAGTCTAAACTCATGGATGACCTATCTCTTCAACAATTTGTAAATCGAAACTTATAGGTGATGAATATGCAGATTGAGACGAATGAAAAAGAATACAGCGCTTTTCAATATTTTATTTTTGTCTTTTTGATTCCAATACTTTTTACTGTCACAATTGCAGTGATTATATTAAATGTTGCTGGCGTAGATGTACCGAAAGAGGCAAGGAAGATCGCTTCACATATTCCTATTATTGAATCATATGTAAAAAGTGAGTCTCCCTTATCAGAAGATGAGAAAATCAAAAATAAGCTTGCAAAGCTTACAGAAACGAATAAAAGAGCTGAAGAAGAGTTAAAAACATTGAAAAGTCAGTCGAAAGAAAAAGATCAACATATTAACAGTTTACGAATTGAAGCTGAAAAGTTAAGACAACAGATCAAGGATTTAGAAGAAAGAAATACAGCAACCATCGATTCAGAGGAAGAGAAAAAGGCATTATCCAAAAAACTATTTACAAGTTATGAGGAAATGTCTGAAAAACAAGCCGCTCAAATTTTACAGTCGGTAACAGATGATGAAGCATTTTATATTCTTTCAAACCTTAAAAACGAAGCTGTAACCGAAATTTTAGCAAACATGGATGTAAAAAAAGCTGCTAAATTTACGTCCATGATGACAGCTAGTTCCAGATAAAAAACAGAAAGTGGGGGGAGGTGAACAGTATGAATGGGATTGAAAAAAATCAATTATTCAATATGGTGCAGCCATTGAAATCAAAATCTTCATATTTTCAGAAGAATAATAAATCTTTTGATAAAGTTATGAAGGATTCACAATCTCTTCAGACGGTTCAACCGAATGAAAATAATCGTAAACTAGTAAAACATATCGAAGAAAATTCTGATATAAAAAAACTAGAAAAGCTTATTGAAGATACACTTGAAAAAATAGAAGATAGTAGTGACTCTGATAAAGAAAATTTGAATGGTATGGTTGATTTATTAACACTATTACAGTCAATGATTCAAAAACAACTTGAGTCATCTATACAAGATCCATCAAATAGTAATAATACTAATGATACGACTTTTAATTTATCAGACGGGATTTTGTTAACAGACTCAAAAGGTTTTATGAATGCCATTCTATCTACTACGGACATTAAAAAATCAACAGAAATAAACGATTTAAAAGGTATTTCAACAATTTTATCTAGTATTCTTTCAAAGTTAATGGAAACGATTCAATCAGAAGCTAAACTAGGTGATCATCTTCAAAACTCAAACATTGAAATTTCTCAAAGTGAATTAAAGAAATTGATAGCGGGATTAGGAGCATTTTTAGAAGATAATGGTTTGGGAACTGATCAAATCAAGATTTTTTCTGATAGAATCGTGAAAATGGTATCGAATTCACAATTAATAGATTCAAAAGCTAATTTAGAAAAACAAGCAATTTCTAATACAGCAGAAGTTGAAGTAGATTCTGTCTCAGTGACAAAAATAAATACTTCCGAGACGGACAATCAAAATTTCTCATCTTCAAATCAATCATTATTTGGTGAAAATGTTAAACAGTTTGCTTTATTCATAGGAAAAACAACAAATAAAGCTGAGGCCAATCAATTTGTAAGAGATTTTCAAAATATCATTCAGAAAAGTAATTTTACAAATGAAATGGGTCAACAAAAAATATTTATAAAACTGTTCCCAGAACAACTTGGTCGTATTTCGATTGAATTAGTCAAAAACGAACATGGTATGACTGCAACAATTATTGCATCAACTGCGAAAGCGAAAGAATTATTACAGTCAAACATGGATGGTTTAAAGCAAGCGCTTCATATGAACAATTTGCAAGTAGAAAAGATAGACCTTTATCAATCATTGCAAACTGATAATTCATCTTACTTGAATCGTGAACGCGATCAAAAGCAACAAAATCAACAACAAAAACAATCAAACCAACCTGAGAAAGAAGAAGAAGTTGGTTCTTCATTCTTAGACGAGTTCTTGAAAGTGAGTCTGTAGCCCATGAGCACAATTTTAGATGCATTAAATGCTATTAATTCAACGGATTCGAAAACAAGCAAAAAGTCTGGCAGTGAACTAGGAAAAGATGATTTTCTTAAATTATTAATGGCGCAGATGAAAAACCAGGATCCATTAAATCCAATGCAAGATAAAGACTACATTGCTCAACTAGCAACTTTTTCTTCACTAGAACAAATGACGAACATGAATACATCCTTGAATAACTTTTTATCAAATATGTCAACAAACTTACTTCAGTTCAGTGAATTAATCGGTAAGAAAGTATCCTATATTGTAATTTCGGAGGATGGAAAAACAACGACAGTAGAAGAAGGTATCGTTAAATCCGTAGAACGAAATAAAGATGGTTTCTTAGTCCAATTAACAAATGGCAAATCAACTTATACAGAATATATTTCGAAAATTAGTGAAAATACTGTAAGTGAACCAACGAAATAAATGAAACATTTCATAGTATGAAAGTTACTTAGTTTAGGGGGAAAAATTAATGCTTCGTTCAATGTACTCAGGAATTGGTGGAATGAGAAACTTCCAAACAAAATTAGATGTAATTGGTAATAACATCGCGAACGTAAATACTTATGGATTTAAAAAAGGACGAGTAACATTTAAGGATATTGCGAGTCAAACAATGTCTGGTGCAAGTAGCGCACAAAATAATCGCGGTGGTACAAATGCGAAACAAATCGGGCTAGGTGCTGCTGTAGCATCTATTGATACGATTATGACAAATTCAAGTCTTCAAACGACTGGTAGATTACTAGACTTAGGTGTAGATGGTGACGGTTTCTTCGTAGTGAAGAATGGGAACCAACAATATTATTCACGTGCTGGTAACTTTGATATAGATAGTGTTGGGAATCTAGTAAATTCAGATGGTTTGAAAGTACAGGGATATGCAATGAACCCAACGACAGGATTACCTAATACAAGTAAATTAGTTGATTTATCAATTGATAAAAATGCAACGATTTTACCACAAGCTACTACATTTGCAAAATATGCTGGTAATCTTGATAGTAATGCCGCAAACGGAACATCGTATTCAATGGATATGACTGTTAGAAATTCACTAGGTAATGAAATTCCAATTACAGTAGTATTTACGAAACAAAATGCTACTGATTGGAATGTAGATTTAAATACCACTGCAGCAGGATATGCAGTTACTGACGCAGCACCTTTATTTACTGTAAGATTTGATGCGACAGGTAAAGCGGTTCCAGTTGGAAATGCAGGTAACTATACAATTACATCTCCTGCACCTGCAAGTCCTATTACATTAAATAATGCAGCACTTGATTTTTCTGGATTAACTCAAACTGCAGCAGCATCTTCTGTATCAGTAAAAGAAAAAGATGGATCAGCTGGTGGGTCATTAACAAGTTTTACATTTGGTCAGTCAGGTGAAATTACGGGTGTTTTCTCTAATGGACAAGTAAAAACGCTTGGTCAAATTGCTTTGGCAACATTCTCGAATCCAGGTGGATTACTTAAAGCAGGTGGAAATACATTCCAAGAAAGTAATAACTCTGGTATTCCAAATGTTTCAACTCCAGGTAATTCTCGTGGGGTAGTACAAGCAGGTACATTAGAAATGTCAAACGTTGATTTATCTGAAGAATTCACTGATATGATTGTTGCACAACGTGGATTCCAAGCGAACTCCAGAATTATTACGACTTCAGACCAAATCTTAGAAGAGCTTGTAAACTTAAAACGTTAAGGTAGGTGAAAGAGGATTATGCTAAAACCTAATCCTCTACTATAAATGATTAGCTTAACAAAATTAAACGGAAATAAATTTACATTAAATGCAATTTATATCGAGGAAATACAATCCTTCCCTGATACGACAATTACTTTAACGAATGGTCATAAATTCTTTGTAAAAGAACCAGAAGCTGAAGTAATCAAATTAGTAACTGCATTTTACCAAACAATTAATTTATTAGGTACTGATAAAAAAATGGAGGCGTAGTCCATTGTTTAAAAATAAGTTAGTAAATATTATGATCGTGCTTCTGTTAGCGATTACGCTTATTGGAACAGTTACTGTCATTATTATTAATAAAGTAAATGTAAAACCTGCTAGTGGAGAACCAACAATTGATGAAATTATTAAAACTTCAGTTGATGTTCCAGAAATCACAACGAACTTAAAAAATGGTGATTATATAAAAATCTCTTATAAAATTCAAACTTCAAGTGATGATGCAAAAGCTGAACTTGAAAAAAGAGATTTTCAAGTGAAAAACTTAATTATTCAACAACTGGCACAAATGCAAAGTGACCAATTGAAGGAAAAAGATAGTATTTCAAAGTTAGAAAATACGTTAAAAGAAAAATTAAACGGTATAATGCAGGATGGAAAAGTTGAAAAAGTATACACCACCTCATTCATCCTACAATAGTCGATCTTACATGTAAGAGGAGGTGAATTGCTTGTCAGGAGAGGTTTTATCACAAAATGAAATAGATGCGCTTCTTTCAGCTATTTCAACAGGTGAAATGGACGCCGAAGAACTGAAAAAGGAAGAAAGTGAACGAAAAGTTAAAGTGTATGATTTTAAACGTGCACTTCGATTTTCGAAAGATCATATCCGTAGTTTAACAAGAATTCACGAAAATTTTGCCAGGTTGTTAACAACTTATTTCTCAGCCCAATTAAGGACTTATGTACAAATAAGTGTTGCATCAACTGATCAAATTCCATACGAGGAATTTATTCGCTCGATTCCTAAAATGACGATTTTAAATGTATTTGAAGTACCTCCTTTAGATGGAAGAATTATTTTTGAAATCAATCCTCATATTGCGTATGCAATGCTTGACCGAGTTCTAGGTGGTCAGGGCAATAGTATTAATAAAGTTGAGAACTTAACTGAAATCGAAACAAAAATCATGACTCAATTATTTGAAAGAGCTGTAGAAAATCTGCGTGATGCTTGGAGTACGATTGCAGATATTGACACAGTATTAACAGATTTTGAAGTAAATCCTCAGTTTTTACAAACTGTTTCACCAAATGAAACAGTAGTTGTAATCTCATTTAATACTGTAATTGGTGATACGACCGGGATGATTAATATTTGTATTCCTCATGTAGTGCTTGAACCAATGATTCCAAAGTTATCAGTAAGATATTGGATGCAACCAAATACAAAGCCTAAAAATGTTGAGGAATCAGAGTTTATTAACAAACGAATTAATAAAACGAAATTGGAAATTACGGCAGAACTAGGCAAAACAACAATTTCCATTAATGACTTATTGAATATGGATATAGGTGATGTAATCGTATTAGATAAAGATACGAATGAAGCCTTAAATATAAAAATAGGTGAAAGTTATAAATTTACTGCCCAACCTGGTGTCGTAGGTAAAAAAGTTGCAGTTCAAATATTAGATGAGTTGAAAGGGGGAGGAAATGATGAGTGATAAAATCCTATCTCAAGAAGAAATTGAACTACTATTAAATGGTGGTTCTTTAGGAGAAGAGCCAACCGAAACAAATAATCAAGATAATGTACCCCCTTTAGAGGATTTACTGTCCTCAATTGAAATGGATACATTGGGTGAAATAGGAAATATTTCATTCGGTAGTTCTGCTACGGCTCTATCAACATTATTAAACCAAAAAGTAGAAATTACGACTCCTAGTTTATCTGTATTACATCGTCAGCATTTAGAAAAAGAGTTTCAGTCTCCGTACGTTGCAGTTCAAGTAGGTTACACAATTGGGTTTGTTGGAGCAAACTTATTTGTAATTGATACGAGAGATGCTGCAATTATAGCTAACCTAATGCTTGGTGGAGATGGATTCGTAGAAGAAGTTGAATTAGATGATATTCATTTAAGTGCAGTACAAGAAGCTATGAATCAAATGATGGGATCAGCAGCAACATCAATGAGTACGATTTTTAAGAAAAAGGTAGATATCTCACCACCAACAATTGGATTAATCGATTTCCAAGTTGGAGAAGGAACAAATAGAGTTCCTCAAGATGAGTACTTAATTAAAGTTTCATTTAGATTAAAGGTAGGAGAATTAATTGATTCAACGATCATGCAGCTTTTACCATATGATTTCGGAAAAGAGCTAGTTGATGAACTGTTTAAACTGAATTCACCTGCTGAAACTCCTGCGGAAGTGCCAACACAGCAGCAAGCTCAACAGCAACAACAAGTACCACAACAGCAACAACAAGTGCAACAAACGTCGCATGCATATCAAGAGCCAATAAACAATGGAATGGCTCAACAAGTGTCATATAATACACCAATAAGTTCAAATTCTCTTGGAAATCAAATGATTGGAGCATCACACCCTGTAAGTAACCAATCTGTTCAACCAGCTGCTTTTTCACAATTACAACCAGTGTCAATTACTGAAAATGAAGCTAGAAATTTAAATATGTTATTCGATATTCCATTGAATGTAACTGTTGAATTAGGAAGAACAAAGCGTTCAGTTAAAGAAATTCTAGAATTAACGACTGGTTCAATTTTAGAGTTGGACAAGCTTGCAGGCGAACCTGTTGAAATTCTAATTAATAGTAAGTTAATTGCAAAAGGTGAAGTAGTTGTTATTGATGAGAATTTTGGGGTACGTGTTACCGATATTGTAAGTAAGAGTGATCGATTAAATAATTTAAAATAATTTAAATATATTTTGGAGGAATTTGAAATGGCAAATAATATTCTTATAGTTGATGACGCAGCATTTATGCGAATGATGATTAAAGACATCTTAGTAAAAAATGGTTTTAATGTAGTTGCTGAAGCTGCTGATGGAGCTCAAGCTGTTGAAAAATATAAAGAGCATCAACCGGACCTTGTAACAATGGATATTACAATGCCAGAAATGGATGGAATTGCAGCTTTAAAAGAAATTAAGAAAATTAATCCTAATGCAAAAGTAATTATGTGTTCTGCAATGGGACAACAAGCTATGGTAATTGACGCAATTCAAGCTGGAGCTAGAGACTTTATTGTTAAGCCTTTCCAAGCTGATCGTGTAATTGAAGCTATTTCTAAAACTTTAGCTTAAAATCTAGCAATGAATTTGAAAAGAAGGTGACAACGAATGAAGAAGCTACTTTTTTTAACGTTGTTGTCATTGATGGTGATTGTTGCGCCGTTTAAGTCCACAGTTGGCTTTGCGGCGCAATCTAACCCATCTATACAAGATTGTATAGATAACCCAAAGTTATGTGATGACAATACAAAAAAGCAGACTAGTCAAGACATCTCAGAAGTAAAGTCTACCAAACTAACATTTTTTGACTATGTGAAAATGATTATTTCTTTTGGAATTGTCATTGGACTATTATATTTAGTACTTTACTGGATTAAACGAAATGGAAATTCTTTCTTAAAAAATAATGTAATCAATTCTCTTGGTGGAACATCGGTTGGATCTAATAAATCCGTTCAAATTTTAAAAATTGGAAACTCATTATATGTAGTTGGTGTAGGTGAGGATATTACTTTACTAAAAGAAATCAGTGATGAAGAAGAAATACAATCGATTGAAGAATTAAGAGAGCAAAAAACGCAAGCTGAGGTAAAGGTAACAAAATGGTTTGAAAATGTAATCAAACAAGATTATCGAAAAATTGATTCAACAAAGATAGATTCAACAAAAGAATCATTTAAAAATCTATTTAATCAACAAATGCAGTCTTTAAAAGGTAAGAAAAATTCAATCCTTACTAGAATTGATGAGAAAGGGATCGACAACAATGAATGATGTAGTTCAATACTTTAATTCTAGTAATCCAGAAACGGTTACAACATCTGTGAAACTATTATTATTATTAACGGTATTATCTATAGCACCGGGAATAATCATTCTTACTACATGTTTTACAAGAATCATCATTGTTCTATCATTTGTTAGAACATCAATTGGTACTCAAGGTGTACCACCAAACCAAGTTTTACTAGGATTAGCAATGTTTTTAACATTTTTTATTATGGCTCCAACATTTCAAGAAGTAAATAAACAAGCTTTAACACCACTTTTTGATAATAAAATAACGTTGGAACAAGCATATGATCGCGCTTCAGTTCCGGTTAAAGAATACATGAGTAAGCATACGCGACAAAAGGATCTAGAGTTATTTATGGGTTATACAGGTATGGAAAAGCCTAAAAGTATTAAAGACATTCCGTTAACTACATTAGTACCAGCATATGCAATTAGTGAATTAAAATCTGCTTTTCAAATGGGGTTTATGATCTTTATTCCATTTTTAGTGATAGATATGGTTGTAGCAAGTGTATTAATGTCGATGGGGATGATGATGTTACCACCTATTATGATTTCACTACCGTTCAAAATCTTATTATTTATTATGGTAGATGGATGGTATTTAATTGTTAAATCATTGCTCGAAAGCTTCTAGAGGTGAACTGAAAAATGAGTCAAGAATTCGTTATAACAATTGCTCAAAAGGCAATCTATACATTATTTATTGTGAGTGGTCCATTACTAATTATTGCTTTAGTAATTGGTTTGATTGTCAGTATTTTTCAAGCAACAACCCAAATTCAAGAGCAAACACTAGCATTTATACCAAAAATAGTTGCTATATTAGTCGCACTGATTTTCTTTGGACCTTGGATGTTAACTAAATTAGTAGAATTTACATTTCAAATTTTTAGTAATTTGAATAACTTCGTAGGTTAATAAAAATGGAGACTTTATATCAAAGCATACCAGCATTTCTATTAATTTTTGTTAGGATCTCAAGTTTTTTTGTCTCAGTTCCGATTTTTTCGAATAGATCGATACCGACAAGTCATAAAGTGGGATTTTCTTTCTTTACAAGCTATATTGCATTTTTTCTTGTCGAGCAACAACCACTACTAAACATTGATAATTATCTTTTTTTATTGATGAAAGAAGCAGTAATCGGTTTAGCACTCGGATTGATTGCATTTATTGTTATGTCAGCGATACAAATCGCTGGAGGATTAATCGATTTTCAAGTCGGATTTTCAATGGCTAGTGTATTTGATCCTCAAACGGGTATGCAAAATCCAATTACAGCTCAATTTTTAAATGCAATTACGATCCTATTTTTATTATCGGTAAATGCACACCATCTTTTACTACAAGGGATCATAAATAGCTTCAAAATTATTCCTGTAAATTCGACAGGATTACCCATTGGTCATGAGGAATTTGTGCTTGAAGTTGTAAAAATTTTTATCGCAATGTTTGTGATTGCATTTCAAATGGCGCTACCAATTGTCGCATCATTATTTTTAGTAGATATTGCATTAGGTATTTTAACGAGAATTGTTCCACAATTGAATATTTTTGTTGTTGGCCTTCCACTTAAAGTGATTATTGCTTTTATCTTATTAATCATCGGTTTACCAACAATGATGATATTAGTTCAGCATTTATTTGAATTAGTTGTACAATCAACAAATTCCCTCATCCAGCTAATTGGAGGAATTTAAAATGGCGCAAATTAAACTAAATTTACAACTTTTTTCTGGGGAAAAAACTGAGAAAGCAACCCCCAAAAAGAGGGAAGAAACGAAGAAAAAAGGGCAGGTAGCTAAAAGCGTAGAGATTAATACAGCTGTGATTTTACTTTCCATGTTTCTCTTTTTACTATTTGGTCGACAGTTTCTTTTTGACCAATTTGAGCATGTGATGAAGGACTATCTGGAACATAATTTATTAAAAGATATTTCTAATCAGAATGCTAGTTCAGTGCTATCTAAAATTTACATGCAAATTTTAATTTTAATTGGTCCTTTTTTAGGAGTTGCTTTTATTGCTGCTATCGTAGCTAATATATCGCAAGTTGGTTTTATGTTTTCGACAGAAGCAATTAATGTAAAGTTTAGTAACTTAAATCCAATACAAGGTTTTAAAAAGATTTATTCTTTAAGAGCAATCGTAGAATTGGTCAAATCATTATTGAAAATAACGATTGTAGGTGCTGCAACATTTTATATCATCTGGCAAAGTAAACAGGAGTTATTAAATTTACCCTTTATTAGTATTAGGGAAGTTGCAGAAACGATTTATAATTTAGTCGTCAAAAGTGGAATATTTGCTTCAGCTTCCTTGTTTATTTTGGGTGTACTTGATTTGTTTTATCAGCGTTTTGATTTCGAGAAAAATATTAGAATGTCAAAGCAAGATATCAAAGATGAGTATAAAAAATCAGAAGGGGATCCACTGATTAAATCTAAAATTAAACAAAAGCAAAGGGAAATCGCGATGCGTCGAATGATGCAGGAAATTCCAAATGCAGATGTAATCATTACAAATCCTACTCATTATGCAGTTGCGCTTAAATATGATGAGGAAAAAAGAGATGCTCCATTTGTCATAGCAAAAGGAGTAGATTTCCTAGCATTAAAAATTAGAGAAATCGCAAAAGCACATGATATTGTAATGATTGAAAATCGTCCCCTTGCTCGAGCGCTATATGCACAAACGGACATTGGAGATGAAGTACCAGAAGAGTTTTTTAAAGCAATTGCCGAAATATTGGCATATGTTTATAAGTTGAAAAGAAAGATTTAAGGGGAGAAACTAATGTCAGCAAAGAACTTAACAGTGCTTATCAGTGTAATATTTATCGTTGTCATGTTAGTTATTCCTTTACCAACATGGTTAATTAGTTTTCTAATCATGCTAAATATGTCAATAGCACTTATTGTTTTATTACTTTCAATGAATGTAAAAGAATCACTTGAATTTTCTGTGTTTCCATCACTGTTATTAATCTTAACTTTGTTTAGAATTGGTTTGAACGTATCTACAACAAGGGCAATCCTGACAACGGGACATGGTGGTAATGTTGTAGAAACGTTCGGGAATTTCGTTACAAGCGGAAATGCGATTGTCGGTTTTGTAGTGTTCTTAATCTTAATTATTATTCAGTTTATCGTTATCACGAAAGGTTCTGAACGTGTATCTGAGGTAGCAGCAAGATTTACACTTGATGCGATGCCAGGTAAACAGATGAGTATAGATGCTGATTTAAATGCAGGCATGATTACTGAAGTACAAGCAAGAGAGAGAAGAACAAAGGTTTCTAGAGAAGCAGACTTTTATGGATCGATGGATGGAGCAAGTAAGTTTGTAAAAGGTGATGCAATTGCAACTATTATTATTGTTATCATAAATATTGCCGTAGGGATGATTATAGGTGTCGTTCAATTGGACTTAAGCTTTGCTGAAGCAGCAAAACAATTCACGACATTAACTGTTGGTGATGGGATTGTAAGTCAGATTCCTGCGCTATTAATTTCAACTGCAACAGGTATTATGGTTACACGTTCTGGTTCAGAAGACAATCTAGCAACGGACTTAACGGGACAATTATTAGCTTATCCAACATTATTATATATTTCAGCAGGTTCAATTACCTTATTAGGTTTAGTAACACCGTTAAATGATATCGTTACACTTCCAATTGGTGCACTACTAGCGTTTGGTGCTTATCAATTATCTAGAAAACCAGTTGTCGATGAAACTGTAATAGAAGAACAGCAAGAAGAAATTGTCACGAATGATCTAAAAGCACCTGAAAGTGTTGTTAAATTACTACAGGTTGATCCAATAGAGTTTGAATTCGGTTATGGATTAATTCCATTAGCTGATACGAATCAAGGTGGAGACCTCTTAGATCGAATTGTAATGATTAGAAGACAATTAGCAATCGAACTAGGATTAGTCATCCCAGTTGTTCGAATAAGGGATAATATCCAACTTCAACCAAACGAATACGTCTTAAAGATCAAAGGAAATGAAGTTGCACATGGTGAGTTATTACTAGACCATTATCTAGCACTAAATCCTGGATATGACGAACCTTCAATTATAGGTATTGATACATTTGAACCTTCGTTTGGATTACCAGCAAAATGGATTTCAGAAGAAATGAGAGAAAGAGCGGAAATGTTTAACTATACAGTTGTAGATCCGCCTTCAGTTGTATCAACTCATATTACAGAAATCATTAAGAGTTACGCGCATGAATTATTAGGTAGACAAGAAACGAAGAATTTAATAGATCATTTAAAAGAAAACTATTCTATCTTAGTAGATGAAGTAACACCAAATCCACTATCAATTGGAGATATTCAAAAAGTTTTAGGCAAACTATTAAAAGAAAAAGTTTCTATTAGAAATCTACCAGTAATTTTTGAGGCTTTGGCTGATTATGGTAGATACACGACTGATCCAGAAGTGTTAACAGAATATGTGAGACAAGCACTAGCTAGACAAATTACAAGTCAATTCAGTCAATCTAATGAATCTCTAAAAGTAATTACTTTATCTGGTAAGGTTGAAAAAATTATAGCTGATTCTATTACTCAATCAGAGCATGGCTCATATTTATCAATTGATCCAGATACTTCAGGGGAATTCATCAAGGCCGTAAATAAAGAAGTTGAAGAAATGTCAATTGCACAGCAACAGCCAATTTTATTATGTTCTCCTGCAATAAGAATGTATGTAAAACAGTTGGTGGAAAGATATATGCCGACACTTCCAGTCCTTTCATATAATGAATTGGATGCAGATCTAGAAGTTCAAAGCGTAGGAGTTGTGAGAGTAGGATGAGAGTAAAAAAAATTATTGCACCCACTATGGCTGAAGCAATGAAAAAGGTAACCGAAGAACTTGGACAAAATGCTGTCATTCTAAATTCAAGAGTCATTCAAGAAGGTGGCGTATTTGGTTTCTTTGCTAAAAAGAAAATAGAATTAATAGCTGCTTTAGATCAAAATCAAGCAGCTCCAAAAACGACAACTCAAAAAGAGCAACCAAAAACAGTTACATTTCAAAGTCAAATAGATGATCTTGTTCCATTAATAAAAGAAGAAGAAAACGTTATACCAAAAAAGGAAAAACAAAAAGAAGATTTGGAGCATGATAATCTTCTGAAAGAAATGAAACAACTGAAATCAATGATTACAAAAATGAGCAATGATCAGTCTGGGGATGAGGCGCTCCATCCATTAGTAGAGGACCTAAAAACCAAATTAATGGATCAAGATATTCTAGAAGAACTGACTGAAGAATTCATTTCAGAAATCAAGCCTAGAATGGCACTTTTATCAAATCAAGTTTCAAAAGAGCAAATTAATGAATGGTTAAAGTCATCAATCATGACGAAAATTAACGATTTAGAATTTGGTCATAAACATGATGATATTAGATATGTGAATGTAGTAGGACCTACTGGAGTCGGTAAAACAACAACACTTGCTAAAATCGCAGCTGAAGCAGTATTAAAATATCGAAAAAAAGTTGCATTTATTACGACTGACACATATAGAATTGCTGCCATAGATCAATTAAAAACATATGCAACAATCCTTGGTGTGCCAATTGAGGTTTGTTATAACTTAGAAGATTTTAAGCATGCAAAAGACAAATTTGAAGGATATGATCTAGTATTAATCGATACTTCAGGACGAAATTTCCGTGATGAGAAATACGTTACTGAATTGAAGAAAATTATTGATTTTAATGAATTGGAAACGTATTTAGTACTTGCATTAACATCAAAGTACAAAGATATGAAAAAGATTTATGAGCAATTTCACTCGGTTCCTATTAATAAAGTGATTTTTTCTAAAGTTGACGAAACAGAATCATACGGCTCGATGTTAAACTTTATGGTCGAAAAACAAGTTGGGGTGGCTTACTTAACAAATGGTCAAAATGTTCCAGACGATATCATGGAAGGAAGCCCTAATAAAGTTTATTCGATCCTAGCAAAGGAAGTTCAGCTATGAGTGACCAAGCGGCAAATTTAAGGGAAAAGTTACAATTTGCAAAACAACCAAAAAGTAAAGTGATTGGTATTGTTAGTGGAAAAGGCGGGGTTGGAAAATCAAATTTTAGCTTGAATTTTGCCATTTCCTTATGTCAAAAAAATAAAAAGGTATTATTACTGGATTTTGATGTAGGGATGGGTAATATTGATGTCCTATTAGGAACCGTGACTAATTTATCAATTATTGACATTTTTGATAAAAATTTGACGATTCGTGATATTATGAATATAGGGCCAATTGGGTTGAAATATATATCTGGAGGCTCGGGTTTATCAAGCATTTTTTCATTAAGTGAAACTAAACTTTCACATTTATTTAATGAGTTAGATGATGCAATGGAAGAGTTTGATTATATCATTTTTGATATGGGTGCAGGAGTAAGTGAACAAACAATAAAATTACTTTCTGCAATGCATGAAATCATTGTAATAACTACCCCTGAGCCTACTGCAATAATGGATGCATATGCAATGATTAAACATCTAGTACTTAATCAAGTAAGCGCTAAACTATCTATGGTGATAAATAGAATAAATTCTCAGAAAGAAGGAGAATCTGTTCATTTAAGATTAGGTCATGCAATCAAACATTTTATGAATGTCGAAGTAAATCTATTAGGGATGATTTGTGATGATCCAAGTGTAAGAAAAGCGGTTATTTCACAAAAACCATTTATTTTACATACACCATCTAGTCAGCCATCAAAAAATATAGAATTTATTAGCAAAAAATACGTAAACGAGGATTTTAATGAACAACCGTCACATTCCTTTATACATCGTATGAAATCTCTATTTTTAAAAAGGTAGTGGTTTAATTGAAAAAAATTAATGTTCTTGTCGTCGATGATTCGGCTTTCATGAGGAAGATGATTGGCAATATATTATCATCTGATGAAGGCATTCATGTAATTGGTACAGCAAAAACCGGTAAGGAAGCAATCGAAAAAGTAATTCAATTAAAGCCTGATGTAGTAACACTTGATATTGAGATGCCTGTCATGAATGGTTTAGATGCATTAAAAGTCATCATGAAAGAATGTCCAGTGCCAGTAATTATGTTATCAAGCTTAACGCAAGAAGGTGCAACAAGTTCATTTATCGCTTTAGATAACGGAGCTGTTGACTTTGTTCCAAAGCCATCTGGAGCCATTTCATTAGATATTGAGACGGTTTCGGAACAAATTATTAAAAAGGTGAAAATGGCTGTAACGGTTAACTTGAATAAATTACAGTTACCGAAACAAACACCAAAACTACCTATTCGTAAAATTAGTAAAGTTCCAGCTGTAGTTGAAGAGACAAAAATACCAGTCAAAAATGAAAATAAGGTACAAATTGCCAAACCAACAGATACAAATGTGTTCACCAAACTAAGTAATAGAATTGTATGCATTGGTACGTCTACAGGTGGGCCACGAGCACTCCAGGAGGTTTTAACAAAGATTCCTAACGGATTCCAACCACCGATTCTTATCGTGCAGCATATGCCAGCGGGTTTTACAAACTCCTTGGCAATTCGATTGGACAAGCTATCTGCAATTCATGTGAAAGAAGCAGAAAATGGTGAAAGAGTAACAAATGGAACAGCTTACATTGCCCCTGGTGGTTTTCATATGAAAGTGATCCAAAAAAATAATGAATTATTGATAGAACTATCTGAGGAACCACCTAAAAATGGTCATCGTCCTTCAGTTGACGTATTGTTTGAATCAATTAGTAGTTTAAAAAACTATGAAATTACTTCAGCAATCTTAACCGGTATGGGAGCAGATGGTGCCAAAGGTATGAAGTTAATAAAACAGCAATGTAAAGGCACAACAATCGCAGAATCAGAAGAAACATCGGTTGTTTTTGGGATGCCAAAAGCAGCAGCATTATTAAATGTAGTAGATGAAGTAGTACCTATTCAACTAGTAGCTGACACCATAATTAAACATTCCAAATAATAAGGGAGTAAGACTATGGAACTAAATCAATATTTAGATTTATTTATAGATGAAAGCAGAGAACATTTACAGAATATTAATGAGAATTTATTAGAACTTGAAAAAGAACCTACTAATTTAGCGATTGTAAATGAAATCTTTAGAAGTGCACATACTTTAAAGGGTATGTCCGCAACGATGGGATATGAAGATTTAGCAAATTTAACACATCAAATGGAAAATGTTTTAGATGCCATTCGAAATAATAAAATCTCTGTAAGTTCATCTATATTAGATGTGGTATTTCAATCAATTGATGATTTAGAAGCAATGGTTGAATCAATTAGTACTGGTGGAGACGGTAAAAGAGATGTAAAAGAAATCGTGCTTAAGTTAGCAGCGATCGAAAAAGGCACAGAATTTGTAGAAGAAACAAATGAAGTGAAAAATGAATCTGATCAATTGACTCTAAGGTACGATGAATATGACTATACCGTTATAGAGCAATCGGTGGATCAAGGCTTTAATGTATTTGAAATTAAAGTAGAATTAACAGCATCATGTATTTTAAAAGCAGCTCGATCGTTTATGGTTTTCGAATCATTAGAACAAAATGGAGAAATTCTAAAAAGTAATCCCTCAGTTGATAAATTAGAAACTGAGCAATTTGATGCCGTTTTTTATGTTACATTTATTACAAAAATCGATAATTCAGAAGTAAAAAACGTAATAATGAAAATTTCTGAGATTCATAATGTTGAGATTACTAGCTTTGATCTAAACCGTATTAAACAAGAAAATGAACAAAAAGAAGTAATGAACGAAATTGCTGCAGCAAAAAAAGAAGTTGCTGTAACGGTTGCTCCAGAAAATGAGCAAAAAAATAAAGCAACGGCTCAAAGTAATAGTAAAACGATTCGTGTAAATATTGAACGCTTAGATATTCTTATGAATTTATTTGAAGAACTTGTCATTGACCGTGGAAGACTCGAGCAAATTTCTAGAGATTTAAGTCATGGTGAGCTACAGGAAACAGTAGAAAGAATGACACGTGTATCTAGTGATTTACAGAGCATTATCTTAAATATGCGAATGGTACCAATCGATACAGTATTTAACCGATTCCCACGAATGGTTAGACAATTATCAAAAGACTTAAATAAGAAAATCGATTTACAAATTATCGGTGCTGAAACTGAGCTTGATCGTACGGTAATTGATGAAATTGGGGATCCATTAGTTCATTTAATTAGAAATGCGCTTGATCATGGAATTGAAAAACCTGAGGTTCGTGTTTCAAAAGGTAAACCTGAAACGGGTACTGTTGAGCTGAAGGCTTTCCATAGTGGAAACCATGTCTTTATCGAAGTTAAAGAAGATGGAGCTGGAATTAGCCGCGAGAAAGTACTTGAGAAGGCAATTAAAAATAAAATTGTTACTGAACAACAAGCTTCTACATTAACAGATAAACAAGTTTTCGAATTGATCTTTGCATCAGGTTTCTCTACTGCTGAAGTATTATCTGATATTTCAGGTCGTGGAGTAGGCTTAGATGTAGTAAAAAGTAAGATTGAATCATTAGGTGGGACAGTATCGGTTGATTCTATTTTAGGACACGGCACTACATTCTCAGTTCAATTACCTTTAACACTTTCAATTATTTCAGTTATGTTAGTTGAGCTTCAAAAAGAGAAGTACGCAATCCCATTATCTTCAATCATTGAAACAGCGTTTATTAAAAAGACAGATATCATGAGTGCACACAATCAAAAAGTAATCGATTTCCGTGGGAAAGTCGTACCACTGTTGTTTTTAAATGATTTATTTAATGTACCAGTTGAATCAGAAAATAACACAGATGGAATATCAGTTGTCATTGTAAGAAAAGGTGACAAACTTGCTGGTTTAGTAGTTGATTCATTTATTGGACAACAAGAAATTGTTCTTAAATCTTTAGGAAATTATTTAACAAATGTTTTCGCAATTTCAGGAGCAACTATATTAGGTGACGGTCAAGTAGCATTAATTTTAGATTGTAATGCATTAATTAAATAACTGTTAGGAGATAAACGTATGATGTCTCAAGTAGAAAAAGTAATTGTGTTTGATTTAAATAATGAGGAATACGGAATACCGGTTAAAAACGTAAAGTCGATTGAAAAAATTCAATTCATTACACGAGTTCCAAAAGTTAACAATTTTGTTAAAGGTGTTATTAACTTACGAGGAGTAGTTACACCGATCATTGATCTACGTCTTCGTTTTAATTTAGAAGAAAAAGAATATAATGAGCGCACGCGTATCATTATTGTAACGTTTGAAGATAAAGAAGTAGGATTTATCGTAGATTCTGCTAATGATGTAATTGATATTCCAAATGATTGTGTTGAAAGTGCACCTGAAGTAGTTGGTGAACAAGTACATGATTATATTGAAGGAATTGCAAAATTAGATAAAAGACTTCTTATTATTTTAGATTTAGAAAAAGTTTTAGATATAAATGATGATGCAGAAATGAACGTTGTTGAGGTTAAATAATGTCCTTTCAAGAACAGATTAAATCCCTGCAACTAGATATTTTAAAAGAAATAGGAAATATCGGAGCAGGGCACGCTGCTACTGCTCTGTCAAACCTATTAAATACGAAGATTGATATGAGTGTACCAAATGTTAAGATTATGCCGTTTAACGATATGATGGAACTTGTTGGTGGTGCTGAAAATGTCGTTGCTTCTGTCTACTTCCGCATAGAAGGTGAAGCACCTGGTAGTATGTACTTTGTAACAAGCCTTGAACAAGCTTCAAATATCATTAAACAATTAACGCACGACCCTAAATTTCAAATAGAAGATCTTGAACAAAATCCGATAGCTGGATCTGTATTACAAGAAGTTGGAAATATATTAATAGGTTCATATTTATCATCCTTTTCAGATTTTACTAATTTAAATATTTATCCTACTGTACCAGCACTTGCAATCGATATGTTTGGAGCAATTATTTCATACGGTTTAATTGAAATAGGACAATTTAGTGACGAAGCAATCGTCATCGATACGATTTTCTTTTCCGATGAAGATAAGGAAAATGAGGAATTAAATGGACATTTCTTCTTACTTCCTGATCCTGATAGTTTTGAAATAATTTTCAATTCGCTAGGTTTAGGTTCCAATGAGTAATCTTGTTCAAATTACAAAAATTGGTATCGCAGAAATGGGAGTTGTAAAGGGATCTCAAGCGATAAGAACATCTGGGTTAGGTTCGTGTGTAGGTGTAGTCATATATGATGATGAAAGACAAATAGGTGGTATGGTGCATGTCATGCTACCAGATTCAAGCCTAGCAAAGGAAGGTCAACTAAATAAGGCCAAGTTTGCTGATACGGCGATTAAAGAATTAGTAGATCACGTAGTTTTTAATGGTGGTAGAAGAGCTAATTTAAAAGCTAAACTAGCTGGTGGATCACAAATGTTTCAATTCAGTTCATCCAATGAAATGATGAGGATAGGTCCCAGAAACGTAGAAGCAGTATTACAACAATTAGAAAAACTTCAAATTCGAGTGCTGGGTTCAGATGTAGGAGGCAATAAAGGCCGAACGATTGAATTTTCACCAGAAAACTCACTATTGAACATAAGAATTGTAAATCAAGGTGTTATCATAATTTAGTAAGTAGCTGAGGTGAAAGACTGTGTCGCAAATCCTGAAAAATGATTCACATAGTTATTGGAAAAAGTGGATAGAAGATCGCGATATTCATGCTGGTGATGCTCTAATTCGGATCTATATGCCATTAGTTCATTTTCAAGTAAATAGAATATCTCAAAGCTTGCCTTCGAATGTTAACAGAGATGACTTACGAAGCTTTGCAATGATGGGATTATATGACGCTTTAGAAAAGTTTGACCCAAATAGGGATTTAAAGTTTGAAACATATGCTTCTATTAGAATTAGAGGTAATATTATGGACGGTCTTCGAAAAGAAGATTGGCTACCTCGAACTACTAGAGATAAAGCAAAGAAAATTGATTTTGCAATTGAAACGTTGGAGCAGTCATTACAACGTAAAGCAACGCCTGAGGAAATTGCTGAATATACAGGGTACTCTTCGAATGAAGTTGTAAATGTCGTTAACGATGTGTTTTTCTCGAATATGTTATCTGTTGATGAGCAGATTAAAGATGATGGAGATGGACAAGTTAATTTCATCCAAACTTTAAGAGATAATGGCACCTTAAATCCAGAAGAAGAATTACTAAAAGCTGAGCAAATTAAACAGTTGGCTGCTACGATTGTAACTGAATTAAATGAAAAAGAACAATTAGTGATCAGTTTATTTTATCATGATGAATTAACATTTACTGAAATCGGTACAGTGTTAAAATTGTCTACATCTAGAGTCTCACAAATACATGCAAAAGCAATTTTTAAACTTAGAGATTTTTTAAGTAAAAACTAGTTCAAACATTTGTCTCATATTTAGGCTGTTTTCCGTTCAATTGTTGATATGTAAGAAAACGTTAGTTGATTACAACACAAGGATACCCCATTTTTTCGTGGGGTGTGAGCTGAGCCTTCTTGCGGGCCTGCGGGGTCTTTAGCCTTCTTCGCATATCCTATAGGAGACTAGCACCTTCAGTTGTAATCAACTTTTGTCTTTGCCGTATCAGAGTCTAATAGCAACATCTGTTAGAAAATAGCTAAAATTTTACGATCTTGGGAAGTGAATTGATTGACTGTACTAATTATCTTTTGTTTTATATTATTTTTATTATTATGTGTTTGGAATGTTTATTTAACAATGCAATTATCTAAATACAAAGAAATTGAAACTTCTTTATTTCAAATTAAACAGGAAACAGAAGATGTACTCTATTCATTTATTGAAGAATGGAAAGAGGAAAATGAACAATTTTTGAATAAATTAAGCGATAATTCCAATAATAATAAGCAGGTCGAAAAAGCTCCACCAATTAATAGAAATGAATCTTTCGTTTCTAAAAAACCAAATCTAGTTAAGAGATTTGATTTTGTAGAAAAACAAACAGAAATAGATTATAAAGATCTACTATTAAATGAAAGTGATCAAAACAATATTTCTGAGCGAATACAAAATCGTGAAAAACTAGTAGCAGAAAGCGTTAAACCTACTGAAAAACTAGCACCAGATAGGCCTTCAAATAGCCTGTTAGATGAAATCATTTCTATGAAAAATGATGGACTAACTACGGATGAAATTGCGAAAAAGCTGGATAAAGGGAAAACAGAAATAGAATTAATGTTGAAACTTCGACAATAATTTTTCTAATTTACTTGATAAAACAATCTAGCTATGCTATAGTAGTCCATGGTGTTATTACACACGCTTGCCGATTTTCTTATTGGTGCTACCCAGTTTGGGAGTGATAGGAGAAGACGACGTGAGCGGAGGAAAAAGAACCATTAGGAGGAAATAAAATGTCAGTAATTTCTATGAAGCAATTATTAGAAGCTGGTGTTCACTTCGGTCACCAAACTCGCCGTTGGAACCCAAAAATGAAACGTTACATCTTCACTGAGCGTAACGGTATCTACATCATCGACCTACAAAAAACAGTTAAAAAGGTTGAAGAGTGTTACAACGTAATGAAAGGTATCGCTGCTGAAGGTGGAAACATCCTTTTCGTTGGTACTAAAAAACAAGCTCAAGAAGCTATCAAAGATGAGGCAATCCGTTCTGGAATGTACTTCATCAACCAACGTTGGTTAGGTGGAACTTTAACAAACTTCCAAACAATCCAAAAACGTGTTAAGCGTTTAAAAGATATCGAAAGAATGCAAGAAGATGGTACTTTCGAAGTATTACCTAAAAAAGAAGTTATCCAACTTAAAAAAGAATTAGAACGTCTTGAAAAGTTCTTAGGCGGAATCAAAGACATGAAGCAACTTCCAGATGCATTATTCGTTGTTGATCCTCGTAAAGAGCGTATCGCAGTTGCTGAAGCACGTAAGTTAAACATTCCAATCATCGGTATTGTTGATACTAACTGTGATCCAGATGAAATCGATCACGTTATCCCAGCAAACGACGATGCTATTAGAGCTGTAAAACTTCTTACATCAAAAATGGCAGATGCGATTCTTGAAGCGAAACAAGGCGAAGAAACAACTGCTTAATGAAGTTAAAGGTGATAAGAGGGTTTAGCCTTTTATCACCTTTTTTTAAGGTTTAATTCTATAATAGAATGTTTACCTTTTTAAACTATTGAATAAAATAAGCTTACATATAGGAGATGAATAATATGGCAATCACTGCACAAATGGTAAAAGAATTACGTGAAAAAACTGGCGCTGGTATGATGGATTGTAAAAAAGCGTTAACAGAAACAGACGGAAATATGGATCAAGCGATTGACTACCTTCGTGAAAAAGGTATCGCAAAAGCTGCTAAGAAAAACGATCGTATCGCTGCTGAAGGTTTAACTTTCGTAGAAGTTTCTGGAAATGATGCTGTTCTTTTAGAAGTAAACTCTGAAACAGATTTCGTTGCTAAAAACGAAGGTTTCAAAGAATTAGGTGCTGCTTTAGCAAAACACATCGTTACAAATAAACCTGCAACTGTTGAAGAAGCTTTAGCTCAAACAATGGCTGATGGTGAAACAGTAGAAACTTTCATCAACCACTCAATCGCTAAAATCGGAGAAAAAATCTCTTTACGTCGTTTTGCATTAGTTTCAAAAACAGATGCAGATGCATTCGGTGCTTACTTACACAGTGGCGGACGTATTGGTGTTCTTACATTAGTTGAAGGAACTACTAAGGAAGAAGTAGCAAAAGACGTTTCAATGCACGTTGCTGCAATCAACCCTAAATACATCTCTCGTGATGCTGTATCTCAAGAAGAAGTTGAGCATGAGCGCAACATCTTAACTCAACAAGCATTAAACGAAGGAAAACCTGAAAATATTGTTGCTAAAATGGTTGAAGGCCGTATTGGTAAATATTTTGAAGAGATCTGCTTATTAGATCAATCATTCGTTAAAAACCCAGACGTAAAAGTTGGCCAATTCGTTAAAGCTGCTGGCGGAACTGTTAAATCATTCGTTCGCTATGAGGTTGGAGAAGGCTTAGAAAAACGTGAAGATAACTTTGCTGAAGAAGTAATGAATCAAGTAAAAGGTAACTAATAAGTTACTTTGAATGAAAATAGGGGACACTTAGTGTTCCCTATTTTTTAAAGCAAGAGAATACATAGGTATGTACGTAAATGGAGGGAATTATGAGTAGAGCAAAGTATAATCGCGTTGTATTAAAACTTAGTGGTGAAGCATTAGCTGGTGGACAAGGATTTGGTATAAATCCTGCAGTAATTAAATCGATTGCAGAACAAGTAAAAGAAATAGCTGAACTTGATGTAGAAGTAGCAGTTGTAGTTGGTGCAGGAAATATTTGGCGTGGTAAAACAGGTAGTGAGATGGGAATGGACAGAGCGACAGCAGATTATATGGGTATGTTAGGTACTGTAATGAACTCATTAGCACTTCAAGATAGCCTTGAAACATTAGGTGTACAGTCTCGTGTACAATCATCAATTGAAATGCGTCAAGTTGCAGAACCATACATCCGTCGTAAGGCAATTCGTCATTTAGAAAAGAAACGTGTTGTGATTTTCGCTGCTGGTACAGGAAATCCTTACTTCTCTACTGATACAACAGCTGCATTACGTGCTGCTGAAATCGAAGCGGACGTTATTTTAATGGCTAAAAATAATGTAGATGGTGTATACACTGCCGATCCTTCAATTGATAAAACTGCAGTTAAATATGAAACACTTACATACTTAGATGTATTAAAAGAAGGTTTAGGCGTAATGGACTCAACAGCTTCTTCATTATGCATGGACAACGATATTCCACTAATTGTCTTCTCAATTATGGAAGAAGGTAATATTAAACGTGCCGTACTAGGCGAAAATATTGGAACAATTGTAAAGGGGAAATAACTCATGTCAAATCAAATCATTTCTTTAGCAAAAGAAAAAATGACAAAAGCAGTTGCTGCGTTTTCAAGAGAATTAGCTACAGTCCGCGCAGGACGTGCAAATCCAGCTATATTAGATCGTGTAACAGTTGAATATTACGGTGCACCGACACCACTTAACCAAATGGCTAACATTTCAGTACCAGAGGCAAGATTATTATTAATTACGCCTTACGATAAAACAGTAATCAACGATATGGATAAAGCGATCCAAAAAGCTGATTTAGGTTTAAATCCATCAAATGATGGTACGGTTATTCGTATTACTTTCCCACCATTAACTGAAGAACGTCGTCGTGATTTAGTTAAGGTAGTAAAAAAATCAGCAGAAGATGCAAAAGTTGCAGTTCGTAATGTACGTCGTGATGCAAATGATGATCTGAAAAAATCTGAAAAGAATGGCGATATTACTGAGGATGAATTACGTGGCCTTGTAGAAGACATTCAAAAGCAAACTGATTCTCATATCGAAAAAATTGATGCAATTACGAAAGATAAAGAAAAAGAGATTATGGAAGTTTAATACTTCTGTATTGAAGGTATATCATACTTTAGCGCTTAGAATTGTTACAAAAATTTTCGAATATTAGTATTTAAAATTTTCGTTTATATCATATAATTAATTAACTAAGCGCTTTTGAGTAAAAAGACCCTCTGTTTAAGGGGGTTTTTTTACTCAATAATGTAATTTGATGTACTTAAACGGAGGATTAAAAATGTTTAAATTATTTTCTTTCTTGAAAAGAAATAAGCAAGAGATAAATGTCCCTCCAAATTCGCAATTAATTGGGGAAGATGGAGTCATACCGGAGCATGTTGCCATCATCATGGATGGTAATGGAAGATGGGCACAAAAAAGGAATTTACCTAGAATTAAAGGCCATTATGAAGGAATGAAAGTCGTTCGAACAATTGCAAGAACTGCTAGCAAACTAGGTGTGAAAACGCTAACGCTTTATGCATTTTCAACGGAAAATTGGAAAAGACCAAAAACAGAAGTTGAATTTCTAATGAAATTACCACAAGAGTTTTTAGGTACATTTTTACCTGAACTAATTGAAGAGAATGTTCAAGTTAGATTAACAGGGAATAGAGAACAACTTCCAAGTTACACTTTAGATGCAGTATTAAAAGCGGTAGATGATACGAAGAATAATACTGGAATGATTTTAAATTTTGCATTGAACTATGGATCAAGAGATGAAATTATTACAGCGGTTAAAAAGATTTCTTCAGATGTTTTGGATAATAAAATAAATAAAGAAGAAATTAATGATGAGTTATTCGGAAAGTATTTAATGACGAATGATTTAAAAGATCCGGATTTATTAATTCGTACAAGTGGTGAATTAAGGATCAGTAACTTTATGCTATGGCAAATTGCTTATTCGGAATTATACTTTACGAATGTATTATGGCCAGATTTTACAGAAGAAAGCTTTATTGATGCGATAAAGGAATATCAAAATAGAGCACGAAGATATGGTGGTATTTAAGAAAGCGGTGAACGAAATTGAAGCAGCGAATACTTACAGGAGTTATAGCTGGAGCACTTTTTTTAGGATTAGTAATATTTGGTGATTGGCCTTTTGGACTACTAGTATTTGCACTAGGTACGATTGGATACTATGAACTGATTAGAATGAAAAAGTTAAATCTATTTAGTGCACAATCTGTACTTGGATTACTTTTAACATGCGTAGCAATTACACCAAAACAAGTGTCAGATTCGATTTTACCAGTTCAAATAGGGAAAACCGAAGTGGCAATTGTACTAATCCTATTACTTTTATCATATACGGTGATTACAAAGAATACATTTACTTTTGAAGATGCTTCTTTCATCGTACTAAGTAGTTTTTACGTAGGGTTTGGATTTCACTTTATGTATGAATTAAGGAACATGGGTATTGAAGACTTCTTTTTCCCATTATTTGTAATCTGGGCAACAGACTCAGGTGCATATTTTATTGGAAAATCAATGGGGAAATCAAAGCTATGGCCAGATATTAGTCCAAACAAAACAATTGAAGGATCTATAGGCGGGATATTATGTGCCGTTGTAGTTGCGATAATTTTGTCGAATGTGTTAACTTTAGATTATTCAATGCTATATTTAATTTTAGTATCAATTTTAGTATCAATTTTTGGACAATTAGGTGACCTTGTTCAATCTGCATATAAGAGATATTACGGGATTAAAGATTCAGGGAAACTACTTCCTGGCCACGGTGGAATTTT
Organism: Gottfriedia solisilvae; assembly: GCF_002128405.1. Classification (GTDB taxonomy): domain Bacteria; phylum Bacillota; class Bacilli; order Bacillales; family Bacillaceae_G; genus Gottfriedia; species Gottfriedia solisilvae. The sequence goes on along the minus strand of NZ_NETJ01000001.1, from coordinate 828,665 downwards.
AGATAGATTCGACAGTATTATCTTTACATTACCTATTGTCTATTTACTATTTGTAATTTAGCATTAGTTTTTTGTGTATAAGGAGACGTACCATATGAAGAAAATCAGCTTACTTGGAGCCACTGGTTCGATCGGCATACAAACTCTTGATATTATTCGAAACCAATCAGATGATTTTGAGTTAGTAGCATGTTCTGCTGGCAAAAATATCGAAGAATTATACAAAATTATTTTAGAATTCGAACCAAAACTAGTTTCAGTTGCAGGTAAAGAAGAAGCTGACAAGTTGATGAATTTAAAAATTCCTGCGAATACAAAAGTTCTTTATGGTGAAGAAGGATTGATTGAGGTTGCAGTTCACCACGAAAGTACGATTTTAGTGAACGCTGTAGTTGGAAGTGTAGGATTAGTTCCTACTATGAAGGCAATCCAAAACAGAAAAACAATTGCTTTAGCAAATAAAGAAACATTAGTAACTGCAGGACATATTGTCATGGCAGAAGCAGAAAAATACGGGGTCTCAATATTACCTGTTGATAGTGAGCACTCAGCGATATTTCAATGCTTAAATGGTGAAAATCAAAAAGAAATACATAAGTTAGTCATCACAGCTTCAGGCGGTAGTTTTCGAGATAAAACAAGAGAACAATTAAAAAATGTAACTGTTGAAGATGCCTTAAACCATCCAAATTGGTCAATGGGTGCAAAAATTACGATTGATTCTGCAACTATGATGAACAAAGGATTAGAAGTAATTGAGGCACATTGGTTATTTGATATGCCGTATGAGAAAATTGAAGTGATTCAACATCGAGAGAGTGTTATTCACTCAATGGTAGAGTTTGATGATGGTAGTGTTATGGCACAGTTAGGAACTCCTGATATGAGGGTACCAATTGCATATGCACTGAATTATCCATCTAGAAAACCGATTCACCAACACAAACCACTTGATTTGATTCAGTTTGGAAAGCTTCACTTTCAAGAAATGGATTTTAACAGATTTAAATGTTTAGCATACTCTTATCATGCAGGAAAAGTAGGTGGAAGTCTTCCAACAGTACTGAATGCTGCTAATGAAGAAGCAGTAAGTGCTTTCCTACAGAAAAAAATATCATTCTTACAGATTGAAAATTTAATTGAAAATGCTCTGGAAAAACACGAGTGTATTAGCAAACCTTCGTTAGAAGAAATTCGTATAATTGATGAGCAAACTAGACAATTCGTTTCATCACAAATAAAGTAAGGGTGGTCATATCATGAATACAGTAATTGCGTTTATTGTGATCTTTGGGGTACTAGTATTCTTTCACGAATTAGGTCATTTATATTTTGCAAAACGAGCAGGGATATTATGTAGAGAATTTGCAATTGGATTTGGTCCAAAGGTCTTTTCATTTTATCGCAATGAAACAACTTATACGATCAGACTACTTCCACTTGGCGGTTATGTAAGATATGCAGGAGAAGACCCTGAAATGGTACAAGTAAAACCTGGGTCTCATATCGGTTTACAATTTAATGACCACGGTGAAGTTTCTAAAATTGTCGTGGATCAATTTGATCGTTTTGCTGATCTTCGATTTATTGAAGTAGATTCAATTGATTTAGAGCACAAATTAGAAATTATCGGTATTGAAGAAGGAAATGAAGAGCTATCTACAATACGTGTAAATGAAAAAGCTTTTATTTATAGCGAGGGACAAGGTCATCAAATTGCACCTTATAATCGACAATTTAATAGTAAATCAGTCGGGAAAAGAGCAATTGCTATTTTTGCTGGACCTATGATGAACTTTATTTTGGCTCTATTTATTTTTATCCTTTTAGGATTGCTTCAAGGTACACCAATTGATGATGCAAAAATTGGTGAATTACTACCAAAAGGTGCAGCTTCAACAGCTGGCTTAAAATCAGGAGATACAGTGTTATCAATTGATAATAAAGAAGTAAGTAAATGGGCTGAAGTGGTTAAGATTGTAAGAGAAAGTCCTGAAAAAGAATTATTATTTGAAGTGAAACGAAACGATGAAGTTATTTCAATTCCAGTTACACCTAAAGCAGAAAAAATAGATAACAAAGTAAATGGTTTAATCGGTGTATATGCACCAGTTGAAAAGAATGTTTTATCATCTATTAAATATGGTGTAACAGAAACAATTGGATGGACGAAGGAAATCGTATTTGCTGTAGGTCAATTAGTGACTGGTAAATTCTCGATTGATAGTCTATCGGGTCCAGTTGGTATTTATCAAGTTACAGATCAAGCGGCACAATCTGGCATTTTCTACTTGATGAAATGGGCGGCATTCTTAAGCATTAACTTAGGGATTATGAATTTGCTACCTTTACCAGCTCTTGATGGAGGAAGATTAACATTTTTCGCAATCGAAGCATTACGCGGTAGACCAATTGATCGTCAAAAAGAAGGCGTTGTTCATTTTATTGGATTTGCATTATTAATGTTATTAATGATTATTGTTACATGGAATGATATAAAAAGATTATTTATGTAGAAAGAAATTTGAGGTGAATTTTTTTGAAACAAAGTATAGTGTTTAGCCCAACTCTTAGAGAAGTACCATCAGATGCAGATATTAAAAGTCATCAACTTTTACTAAGAGCCGGATTTATTAGACAAAACGCTTCTGGTATTTATAGCTTTCTTCCTTTAGGGAATAAAGTTCTTCAAAAAGTAGCAAATATTGTGCGTGAAGAAATGAATAATGCAGGTGCGATGGAAATGTTAATGCCTGCTTTACAAGCTCAAGAATTATGGGAAGAATCGGGAAGATGGGATAATTTCGGACCTGAATTGATGCGTTTACGTGATCGTCATGGCCGTGGATTTGCCTTAGGGGCAACACATGAAGAAGTTGTTACTTCAGTTGTACGTGATGAATTAAAATCATATAAAAAATTACCGATTACACTATATCAAATTCAATCTAAATTCCGTGATGAAAAGCGCCCTCGTTTTGGTTTATTACGTGGACGTGAATTTCTGATGAAGGATGCATATTCATTCCATGCATCACAAGAAAGTTTGGATGAAGTTTATGATCGTTTATTTACTGCATATAGCAATGTGTTTAGACGTTGTGGCTTAAATTTCAGAGCAGTTGTTGCCGATTCTGGTGCAATGGGTGGAAAAGATACTCACGAATTTATGGTATTATCTGAAATCGGCGAGGATACAATTGCATTTTCAACAGAATCAGATTACGCTGCGAATATTGAAATGGCACCAGTTGTTACAGTCTATGAACAAACTGATGAAAAAATGGACGAGGTACAAAAAGTATCTACGCCAAATCAAAAAACAATTGATGAAGTGATTGATTATTTAAACTTACCAATTGAAAAAAGCATTAAATCAATCATCTTCAAAGCAGACGAAGAATTTGTTCTAGTACTTGCTAGAGGTGATCATGAAATAAATGATATTAAATTAAAAAATTACTTAGGTGCACATTCTGTTGAATTAGCTACTAAGGAAGAAGTAAAAGAATTAATGAATTGTGAAGTCGGTTCATTAGGTCCAATTGGTGTAAAACCAGATTTAATGATTTTAGCTGATAATGCAGTTCAAGGGATTGTAAATGGTTGCTGTGGCGCAAATGAAGAAGGTTACCACTATATCAATGTCACTGTAAATCGCGATTATACTGTAAAAGAGTTTGTTGATTTACGCTTTATCCAAGAGGGTGACCCATCACCAGACGGAAACGGTGTCATTCAATTTGCTAAAGGTATTGAGGTTGGACATGTTTTCAAACTTGGTACAAAATATTCAGAATCTATGAATGCAACATTCTTAGATGAAAATGGTAAATCAAATCCGATTATTATGGGATGCTATGGTATTGGCGTATCACGTACATTAGCTGCAATTGTGGAACAATTTAATGATGAAAAAGGAATTGTCTGGCCAAAAAATCTAGCTCCATTTGATGTACATGTTATCACAGTTAATACTAAAAATGATGAGCAAGTACAATTATCAGAAGACATTTACAAAATGCTAAAAGAAAATGGCCATGATGTTCTAGTTGATGATAGAAATGAACGAGTAGGTGTTAAATTCGCTGACGCTGATTTATTTGGTATTCCTGTACGTATTGTAGTAGGAAAACGTGCGCCTGAAGGAATTGTTGAATTAAAAACTAGAGATGGTCAATATAGTAAAGAAGTAGAAATTTCTAACCTTATGAATGAATTAAATATGTTAAAATAGAATAGCTAAGTTCATACGCTAAAAAAAGGCGTTAAAACAAAACAAATAAAGTACCTCTTTTTAGAGGTACTTTCTGTTATGTATTCACATTTGTAATATTCGAAGGTTGGTGAAAAAATGGGACAAACTCGACAGGAACGTTTTCAGCTTTTATTAGATCAGCTTCAATTTCCGCAAGAATTTCGTGAAACGTATTTTAACAACGGGGAAATCGTAAATCTTGAGGTTAATAAAAGCGAAAGAAAATGGCAGTTTACATTTAAAATTGAAAATGTTTTACCTTTTGCTACGTTCCAAATATTCGTTACGAATTTATTAAGAACTTTTAAACATATAGCAGATATCTCTGTCGTTATTAAAACTGATAATACAATTGTTGAGGAGCAAAAAGTAATCGATTATTGGTCTTATATGATTCAATCGGTTGATTCAAAATCACCGATCCTCCATCATATTGAAAGTGCAATCCCTTCGGTTGAAAAAAATAAAGTTTGCATTAATTTAAATAGCGTCATTGAAGAAAATGCATTTACAAATAGATACGCACCACAGCTTCAAGAACTTTATCAAAATGTCGGCTTTCCAAAGTTGTTTTTTGAAAATAAGATAAACGATAATATTGAAGAAAAAAATGTATTCCTTGAGAAAAAAGCAGAGGAAGATCGAAAGCGTGCAATGGAAGTACTCGTTGAATTAGATAAACGTGAAGCCGAGGAAGCTGACGGAGAAGAGCCACAAGGTCCATTAGTTGTCGGTTATTATATTAAAGAAAACGAGATTAATACAATTTCATCAATAATAGAAGAAGAAAAACGAGTAATAATACAGGGCTATGTTTTTGATTCTGATGTACGTGAATTAAAAAGCGGCCGTGTATTAATTACATTTAAAATAACTGATTATACGAGCTCAATACTTGTTAAGATGTTCTCACGAGATAAAGAAGACATACCGATGCTTAATAAAATTAAAAAAGGTATGTGGTTAAAAGTTAGAGGGTCTGTCCAAAATGATACATTTGTACGCGATTTAGTCATGATTGCGAATGATATTAATGAAATAACACCTGATGAACGTAAAGACGAAGCACCAGAGGGAGAACGTCGAATCGAATTGCATGCTCATACTCATATGAGTCAAATGGATTCAGTCGTATCTGCGGGTGATTTAGTGAAACAAGCAAGTAAATTTGGCCACGAAGCAATTGCGATTACTGATCACGCTGTAGTCCAATCTTTTCCAGAAGCGTTTGGAGCAGGTAAAAAGCACGGGATCAAAATTTTATATGGTGTAGAAATCAATTTAGTGAATGATGGTGTCCCAACAGCATATAATCCTTCTCATGTTTCTTTAGATGATGCAACTTATGTTGTATTTGACGTTGAAACAACAGGACTTTCTGCTGTATATGACACGATTATTGAATTAGCAGCTGTAAAAATTCATAATGGTGAAATAATAGACCGCTTTGAACGATTTGCAAATCCGCATCATCCTCTTTCTGCTACAACGATTGAATTGACTGGTATAACGGATGAAATGGTGAAAGATGCACCTAATGTTGATGTAGTTTTACGTGAATTCAAAGAATGGATGGAAGATTGTATATTGGTTGCACATAATGCATCCTTTGATATGGGCTTTATCCAAATGGGATTCAAAAAATATGAGATTGGCATTACTGAAAATGGCGTAATCGATACACTAGAACTTGCGCGAAATTTATATCCTGATTTCAAAAATTTCCGTTTGAATACACTTTGTAAAAAATTCGATATTAATTTAACACAACATCACCGTGCAATTTATGATGCTGAAGCAACAGGCTTCTTAATGATTAAAATGTTAAAAGATGCAGCGGAACAAGGTATGAATTACCATGATGAATTAAATAACAATATGGGTAAAGGTGATGCATATAAACGTGCTCGTCCATCACATGCAACATTGTTAGCTACAAACGAAGTTGGACTTAAAAACTTATTTAAACTAGTTTCTTATTCTCATATTCATTATCATCATCGCGTAGCGAGAGTTCCAAAATCTTTATTAGTTAAACATCGAGAAGGTTTATTAGTAGGGTCGGCTTGTGATAAAGGTGAAGTATTTGAAGCAAGTGTGCAAAAGTCACCTGAAGAAGCAGAAAAATTAATGGAATTCTATGATTATATAGAAGTCATGCCACCTGAGGTCTTATTACACTTAGTTGAGTTAGAAATCGTTCGAAATGAACAGCACTTAAGAGAAGTCATTACGAAATTAGTGAAAATGGCTGAAAAAGCGGAAAAGATTGTCGTAGGTACTGGGAATGTTCATTACCTACAAAAAGAAGATCAAATTTACCGTAAAATTCTAATTGGTTCGCAAGGCGGAGCGAATCCTTTAAACAGACATCGTTTACCAGATGTTCATTTTAGAACGACGGATGAAATGTTAAAGGCTTTTGCATTCTTAGGTGATGAAAAAGCAAAAGAAATAGTAGTAACAAATACTCAGAAGATATCTAGTTTAATAGAAGATATCAAACCAATTAAAGACGATCTTTATACTCCTAAAATTGAAGGAGCGGAAGATGAAGTCCGTAATATGAGTTACAGTATGGCTCGTTCAATCTATGGCGAAGATTTACCTGAAATTGTAGAAGCTAGGCTTGAAAAAGAATTAAAAAGTATTATAGGACATGGTTTTGCGGTTATTTATTTAATTTCACATAAGCTTGTTAAAAAATCATTAGATGATGGTTATCTAGTAGGGTCACGTGGTTCTGTAGGTTCGTCACTGGTCGCAACAATGACAGAAATTACTGAAGTAAATCCATTACCACCACATTATGTATGTCCGAATTGTAAACACTCGGAGTTTTTCAATGATGGTTCTGTAGGTTCAGGTTTTGATTTACCAAATCAAGATTGTCCTGAATGTGGAACTGCTTATAAGAAGGATGGTCATGATATTCCGTTCGAAACATTCCTTGGATTTAAAGGGGATAAAGTACCCGATATTGATTTGAACTTTAGTGGTGAATATCAACCAACCGCTCATAACTATACAAAAGTACTATTCGGAGAGGATTATGTATATAGAGCTGGTACAATCGGAACTGTTGCAGATAAAACTGCCTATGGATATGTAAGGGGCTATGCGAATGATCACAACTTAATGTTAAGAGGTGCTGAGTTTGATCGTTTAGCAATGGGATGTACTGGCGTAAAAAGAACATCAGGACAGCATCCAGGTGGTATTATCGTTGTTCCAGATTATATGGATATTTATGATTTTTCTCCAATCCAATTTCCAGCAGATGATGTAAAATCTGAATGGAAAACAACACATTTTGATTTCCATTCTATACATGATAACTTATTAAAGCTTGATATACTTGGACACGATGATCCTACAGTTATCCGTATGCTTCAAGACTTAAGTGGGATTGATCCAAAAACAATCCCGACAGATGACCCAGAAGTAATGAAAATCTTTGCTGGCCCAGAACCACTTGGTGTAACAGAAACTCAAATCGGTTGTAAAACTGGGACATATGGGATACCAGAATTTGGTACAAAATTCGTACGACAAATGTTAGAAGAAACAAAACCATCTACGTTTTCTGAGCTAGTGCAAATTTCGGGTCTATCACATGGTACAGACGTTTGGCTAGGAAATGCATCTGAATTAATAAATAGCGGCACTTGTACACTATCAGAAGTAATTGGTTGTCGTGATGATATAATGGTTTATTTAATTTATCAAGGACTGGAACCATCACTAGCATTTAAAATAATGGAATCTGTTCGTAAAGGTAAAGGTGTACCACCAGAGTGGGAAGAAGAAATGAGAAATAATAAAGTGCCAGCATGGTATATTGATTCATGTAAAAAAATCAAGTACATGTTCCCTAAAGCCCACGCAGCTGCCTATGTATTAATGGCTGTTCGTATTGCTTATTTCAAAGTTCATCATCCAATTCTTTATTATGCTGCTTATTTTACAGTTCGAGCTGAAGATTTTGACATCGAAGCAATGGTAGCCGGACCTAGTACGATTAAAGCAAAAATAGAAGAAATCGCCATTAAAGGTTTAGATGCTTCTGTTAAAGAAAGAAGTTTAATGACTGTTCTTGAATTAGCTTTAGAAATGTGTGAACGAGGGTATTCTTTTGAACGAATGGATTTATATAAATCAAGTGCAGATGAATTTTTAGTGAATGGAAATAAATTAATCCCTCCATTTAATGCAATTCCTGGTTTAGGAACAAATGCGGCAAAAAATATTGTTTTAGCTAGAGAAAATGGCGAATTTTTATCGAAGGAAGACTTACAACAAAGAAGTAAGATTTCAAAAACAGTTCTTGAATATTTAGATAAACAAGGCTGTTTACAAGATTTACCTGATCAAAATCAACTATCCTTATTTGACGGGTTTTAACAGTTTGCAAAACTTGGGAATTATGGTATAGTTAGTACAGATGTAATTTTAGCGCGGGAATTTCTTTAAGAGCAGGGGCAACCTGCTCTTTCTTATTACCCTAAAGACCCGATTCATCTTTTTCGTATTAATTGTCAAAGTTTTTACTAACGATTTTTACGTAAATTGGAAATACTAAAGATAATTTCCCTGCTAAATAGCAGGGAATTTTCATCTTGTAATGTTTGGAAGGAGGATTCTTCTTGAGTAAGAAGGTCACAGAGGTTGTTACTGAATTAGCACAACCAATTATAGAACAACTAGGATTAGAATTAGTTGATGTCGAATACGTAAAAGAAGGAAAAGACTGGTTCCTTCGAGTATTTATAGATAATGAGTCTGGAATTGATTTGGAGCAATGTGCTGCGGTGAGTGAAAGACTTAGTGAAATTTTAGATGAAAAAGATCCAATTGAAAATCTATACTTTTTAGATGTTTCTTCGCCAGGTGCTGAACGTCCATTAAAGAAAGAACAAGATTTTTTAAAGGCAATTGGAAAGCAAGTTAATATCAAGACATATGAACCAATTCAAGATGAGAAGAAATTTGAAGGTAAATTAATTTCTTATTCTTCTGAGGAAGTTCAACTTGAATTAACGATTAAAACAAGAAAAAAAATGATTACAATACCAACGCAAAAAATCGCAAGTGCAAGGCTTGCTGTGACGTTTTTCTAAGTAGGGGGTACTTTTAATGAGTTCGGAGTTAATAACAGCACTGGAAATTATTGAAAAAGAAAAAGGAATAAGTAAGGACGTAGTAATTGAAGCGATTGAAGCAGCTTTAATTTCTGCTTACAAACGTAATTTTAATCAAGCACAAAACGTTCGAGTTGACTTTAACTTACATAATGGATCAATTCGTGTTTTTGCTAGAAAAGAAGTAGTTAGCAATGTGTTTGATACACGTTTAGAAATTACTGTTGAAGAAGCTCGCCAACACAATCCAAACTTTATCGTTGGCGACATTATTGAATTAGAAGTAACGCCTAAAGATTTTGGTCGAGTTGCTGCTACAACTGCGAAACAAGTCGTAACTCAACGAGTACGTGAAGCAGAACGTGGTGTCATTTACTCAGAATATATTGATCGTCAAGAAGATATGATGACAGGTACAGTTCAACGTATCGATTCTCGTGCAATATATGTAAACTTAGGCAAAATCGAAGCAGTACTTCCTGTGACAGAGCAAATACCTACAGAAAAATATAAAATCCATGATAGAATTAAAGTATTTGTAACAAAAGTTGAGAAAACTTCAAAGGGTCCTCAAATTTTTGTTTCACGTACTCATCCTGGTCTTCTAAAACGCTTATTTGAAACAGAGGTACCAGAAATTTATGATGGTATTGTAGAAATTCGATCTGTTGCTCGTGAAGCAGGAGACCGTTCTAAAATCTCTGTATATACAAGTAATTCAGATTTAGATCCTGTAGGTGCTTGTGTTGGACAAAAAGGTCAACGTGTACAGTCGATCGTAAACGAATTAAAAGGCGAGAAAATCGACATTGTTCGTTGGTCTAGTGATCCAGTTGAATTCGTTGCAAATGCATTAAGCCCTTCACAAGTTATTCAAGTACTTGTTAATGAAGAGGAAAAAGCAACAACTGTAGTAGTACCTGATCATCAACTTTCTCTTGCAATTGGAAAAAGAGGTCAAAACGCACGTTTAGCTGCACGTTTAACAGGTTGGAAAATTGATATAAAATCACAATCTGATGCAGATAAACTTGGTATTGATTATCAAACATCAACTCCAGTACATGCTTCAAAAGATGAGTATGATGCTTACGCTGAAGACTTTAATGAGGAGTGAGTCAACTCATGAATCGAAAAATTCCGTTACGTAAGTGTGTAGTTACACAAGAAATGAAACCTAAAAAAGAATTAATTCGTGTTGTTCGTTCTAAAGAAGGGGAAGTTTCAATTGACCCATCAGGTAAAAAATCTGGGCGTGGTGCTTATCTTACAAGGTCAGCAGAAGTTGTAAAACTAGCCCAGCAAAAAAATACATTGGAACAACAATTAAATGCAAAAATTGATTCAAATTTATATGAAGAACTTTTGGCTTTTGTTGAACAGGACAAAGTATGAGTAATAAAGGATTGTCCTTATTAGGACTTGCAGCTAGAGCTCGAAAAGTGGTTTCAGGTGAAGAATTAGTTGTTAAAGAAGTTCAGCAAAAAAGAGCCAAACTTGTTATCTTATCAAAAGATGCTTCTGAATTAACAGCAAAAAAAATCAGAGATAAGACAACTTTTTATAAGACACCACTTGTGTTTGTTGAAAATCGTTATGATTTAGGGCACGCTATTGGGAAAGACGCTCGCGTGGTCGTTGCAATTACTGATCCAGGATTTGCGACAAAACTTCAGACATTATTAAATTAATGGACTAATCTGGGGGTGAACGTATGACGAAAATTAGAATTTATGAGTATGCTAAAAAGCAAAATGTTTCAAGTAAAGAAATTATTGAAAGACTCAAGGATTTAAAAATAGAAGTAAAAAATCATATGGCCACAATTGCTGAGGATATTGTTGAAAAATTAAATAGTAGTTTTCAACCAAAGTCTGTAGAGGTAAAACAACCCCAAAAAGCAGCATCAAAACCTTCTATTAAGGTAATACCTGCGTTAAATTTTGAAACAAGTGATGAACTTGATATTGAAGTAGACTACCAACTAGAAGACACAAAAGTGAAATCAAAAAAGAACAGTAATAAAAAGAAAAAGACTGATAGCCAAAAGCAAAGCAGTCAAAATGAAGATCGACAAACGAATGGGAATAAGAAAGGCAACCAAAATATGAATCATAAAAACAACTCAACTGAGAACAATTCAAATAAAATCGTTTTCTCAGGTTCTTTAAAAGTATCTGAGCTTGCAAAAAAATTAGGTAAAGAACCATCTGAATTAATTAAAAAATTATTTTTACTTGGAATTATGGCAACAATTAATCAAGACCTTGATAAAGACACGATTGAATTACTAGCTAGTGATTATGGTGTTGAAGTAGAGGAAGAAGTTATTGTTGACGATTCTGATTTCGAAAGCTTTATTGATGAGGAAGATGATGAGTCTCAATTATCAGAACGTCCTCCTGTTGTAACAATTATGGGTCACGTTGACCATGGTAAAACGACATTACTTGACTATATCCGTAAATCAAAAGTAACTGCTGGTGAAGCAGGTGGTATCACTCAGCATATTGGTGCATACCAAGTTGACATTGAAGGTAAGAAAATTACTTTCTTAGATACACCAGGTCACGCTGCATTTACAACGATGCGTGCTCGTGGAGCTCAAGTAACTGATATCACAATTATTGTTGTAGCTGCTGATGACGGTGTTATGCCTCAAACAGTGGAAGCAATTAACCACGCAAAAGCGGCAGAAGTACCAATTATTATTGCAGTTAATAAAATGGATAAAGAAGCAGCAAATCCTGATCGCGTAATGCAAGAACTAACTGAATATGGTTTAGTTTCTGAAGCATGGGGTGGAGACACAATCTTCGTTCCAATCTCTGCATTAAACGGTGAAGGTGTAGATCAATTATTAGAAATGATTCTTCTAGTAAGTGAAGTAGAAGAATATAAAGCAAACGATACTCGTAAAGCAGTTGGTACTGTAATCGAGGCTGAGTTAGATAAAGGTAAAGGTTCTGTAGCTACACTTTTAGTTCAAAATGGAACATTAAAAGTTGGTGACCCAATCGTAGTTGGTACATCATTTGGACGTGTACGTGCAATGGTAAATGATTTAGGTCGTCGTATTAAAGAAGCTGGTCCATCTACTCCTGTTGAAATTACAGGATTAAATGAAGTACCTCAAGCAGGTGACCGCTTTATGGTATTTGCTGATGAAAAACGTGCTCGTCAAGTTGGGGAAGCTCGTGCATCTAAAGCAGTTCTTGAACAAAGAAGTGAAAGCTCAAAATTATCACTTGAAGATTTATTTGCACAAATTCAAGAAGGTAATGTAAAAGAAATTAATTTAATTGTTAAAGCTGACGTTCAAGGTTCTGTAGAAGCAATGGCTGCATCTCTACAAAAAATTGAAGTTGAAGGCGTTAAAGTTAAAATCATTCACACTGGCGCTGGTGCAATCACTGAATCTGATGTTATTTTAGCATCTGCATCAAATGCTATTATTATTGGATTTAACGTACGTCCAGATGTAAATGCAAAACGTACTGCGGACTTAGAAAATGTAGATATTCGTCTACACCGCATCATTTACAAAGCAATTGAAGAAATCGAAGCTGCTATGAAAGGTATGTTGGACCCTGAGTTTGAAGAGAAAGTTATTGGTCAAGCTGAAGTTCGACAAGTATTCAAAGTATCTAAAGTTGGAACAATTGCTGGTTGTTACGTAATCGATGGTAAAATTACTCGCGATAGTGGAGTACGTCTAATCCGTGATGGTATTGTTGTATTTGAAGGTCAACTAGACACGCTTAAACGTTTCAAAGATGACGTGAAAGAAGTTGCAACGAACTACGAATGTGGTATTACAATCGAAAAGTACAATGACATTAAAGAAGGCGACATCATCGAAGCCTACGTAATGGAAGAAATTAAACGATAAAAACGAAAAGCGGAGCAAGCTCGTTCAGCTCCGACAAGAATAAGACAAATACCGAACCATTCTGTAAAAAGATGGATTGGTTGAGTATAATAAATAATATCGAATACATTTAGTTAAACTAATGTATGTAAGCCAGAAATGTTTTGCTTTGTAAGATAGAGGTGAAAGTATGAAAGTTAGAGCACATCGTGTTGGGGAACAAATGAAGAAAGAACTTGGTGAAATTATCGGTAGAAAGATAAAAGATCCCAGAATTGGTTTCGTAACAGTTACTGATGTTCAAGTAACAGGAGATCTTCAACAAGCTAAAGTCTATATTTCTGTATTAGGTGACGATGAACAACGTCAAAATACATTAATTGGATTAGCAAAAGCAAAAGGATTTATTCGTTCTGAAATTGGTCAGCGTATTCGTTTACGTAAGACGCCTGAATTAATTTTTGAATTTGATGAATCAGTGGATTATGGTAACCGAATTGAATCATTGTTAACTCAAATTAACAAAGAAAATCAATAATAGTACTAGATGAAATGGATAGGCGATACTTCGTCTATCCATTTTTCTGCAATACATAAAATGATTAATAAGGTGATAAACATGAATGGTGTCATTGCACTTAACAAACCTACTGGACTTACGTCTCATGATTGTGTGTTTAAAATAAGAAAAATATTAAAAACAAAAAAAGTTGGACATACTGGTACACTTGATCCAGAAGTTACTGGCGTTTTACCAATTTGTGTCGGTGAAGCCACAAAATTAATACCGTATTTAACGGATGATCGCAAAAAATATATCGGTGAAATTACTTTAGGATTTTCTACGGCTACAGAAGATGCACATGGTGAAGTAATTGAAGAGAAGAAAGTGGATCGAACCATCACTCGCAAAGAAATATTAGATGTTTTTAACAAGCTAACAGGTGAAATTCAGCAAACACCTCCAATGTACTCGGCGGTTAAAGTAAATGGTAAAAAACTTTATGAATACGCCAGAGCGGGTATTGAAGTAGAGCGTCCAACTAGAACGATTACAATTTATGAATTATCTTTACTTGATGATCGAGAGTTATTTGAGGGCGAAACAATTTCATTTAAATTTGAAGTGTTTTGTAGTAAAGGCACATATATTCGAACATTAGCAGTGCAAATGGGAGAAATATTAGGGTATCCAGCACATATGTCATATCTAACTAGAACAAAAGCTGGCGCATTCACTATTAATGATTGTGTTACGTTTGAAGAGCTTGAAGAAAAAGCGGTAGAAGGTACATTAGACCAGGTCATGCTTTCAATGGAACAAGCTTTAAGTGATTACCCACGACTAAACGTGAATAAAGAAGATGAAGCAAAGGTATTTAATGGAAGTCAATTTAAAAATGAAATGAATGTAAAGGAAGAAGAATTTATCGCTGTATACAATGAAAATGAACGTGTGATTGCGATGTATAGTCCGAATCCGAAAAATCCAAATATGATCAAACCTACAAGAGTATTTCATAATCAATAGAAAAAACTATATAATTTTTAGCCATTGTTCTATAATGGGGAAAGAGACTTGAATATAGAAGGTGATAAAAATGACGAAATTAATAAAAATCACCCATCCTCATTCGATAAAAAAAGTAGATTGCAAAGAAACGGTCTTAGCACTTGGCTTTTTTGATGGTGTACATAAAGGGCATCAACAAGTCATTAAAACTGCCAAAGAAATTGCGGATGAAAAAGGATTATTATTATCAGTTATGACATTTGATCCACATCCTTCAGCGATTCTTGGAAATCGAGATGAGTCGATTTCTTATTTGACGCCTTTGGAACTAAAAGTGAAGTGGATGGAAAAACTTGGTGTTGACCAATTATTTATTGTTCAATTTACAGAGGAATTTGCAAATCTCTTACCCCAGGAATTTGTTGATCAATATATTATTGCATTAAATGCGAAACATGTTGTCGCTGGATTCGATTTTTCATTCGGAAAATATGGTAAAGGTACGATGGAATCACTACCATTTCATTCTCGCAATGAGTTCTTACAAACAACAGTTTCAAAATTTGATATAGATGATGAGAAAGTAAGTTCATCAAGAATTCGTCAAGCGATAAAAGATGGAGAGATGGATGAAGCTGCTCGATTACTTGGAAGACAGTATCAAATCATTGGAACTGTCGTTGATGGTGATAAGAGGGGAAGAACAATTGGATTCCCGACAGCAAATATTTCCGTGTCAGTACCATATGCATTGCCATCAGTTGGCGTTTATGCAGTAAAATGTATCGTAAACGGCGAATTATATGAAGGTATGTGTAATATTGGTTACAAACCGACATTTTATCATGAATTCCAAAAACAAACGATTGAAGTTAATATTTTTAATTTTAATGAAGATATTTATGGAAAAGAAGTTGAGATTTTTTGGTTTACAAGAATTCGTGATGAGAAGAAGTTTAATGGAATAAATGAACTAATTGAACAACTTCATAAAGATCGCGAAACAGTCATTAGTTATTTTAAAGAGATTAACTAGGTACTTGCTTTTAGTATGAAAACATAGTACACTTAACAACGTATTTGAAAAACCGTTGCTTGGCTAATCGATATTCACCGACGACTGCTAGGTAATAGGTGTTCAACAATAATTTTATGAGGTGAAAAAACATGGCATTAACTCAAGAACGTAAAAACGAAATTATCAGCACTTACAAAACTCATGCAAACGATACTGGTTCTCCAGAAGTTCAAATTGCAGTTTTAACAGAAAACATCAACTCTTTAAATGGGCACTTACGTACTCACAAAAAAGATCACCACTCTCGTCGTGGTTTATTAAAAATGGTTGGTAAGCGTCGTAACTTACTTAACTACTTACGTAACAAAGATATTACTCGTTACCGTGAATTAATTACTAAATTAGGTTTACGTCGTTAATTTCGAGTACTAATCAGATACTTCTAGGAAAAGCGGGATTACTTCCCGCTTTTTCTTATACATATCGTTAATTTTATTAAGAAATATTTTAATCTCTTTATCGTTAGTTGATTTCTTTACTAAACATAGGAGATAATAGGTAATATGAAGATTTTTACATAATTCAAGGTATGTACAATGAATTGTCATTTAGAGAGGGGTATTTATACCATATGGAACAACAAAAGCACGTTTTTTCCACAGAGCTTGCTGGTAAACCACTTACAGTAGAAGTAGGCCAACTAGCAAAACAAGCTAATGGAGCAGTATTAGTTAGATACGGTGATACAGTCGTTCTATCAACTGTAACTGCCTCAAAAGAACCAAAAAACCTTAGCTTTTTCCCATTAACTGTAAACTATGAAGAGCGTTTATATGCAGTAGGTAAAATTCCTGGTGGATTTATCAAACGTGAAGGTAGACCAAGTGAAAAAGCAATCTTAGCAAGTCGATTAATTGACCGTCCAATTCGACCACTATTTGCAGATGGTTTCCGTAATGAGGTTCAAGTAATCAGCATGGTAATGAGTGTTGATCAAAACTGTTCTTCAGAAATGGCTGCAATGTTCGGTAGTTCATTAGCTTTATCAGTATCAGATATTCCATTTAATGGCCCAATTGCAGGTGCAGTCGTTGGCCGTATTAATGGAGAATTTGTGATTAACCCATCTGTTGAACAAGCTGAAGAAAGTGATATTAACTTGACAGTAGCTGGAACAAAAGATGCAATTAACATGGTTGAAGCTAGTGCTAATGAAGTACCAGAAGATGTAATGTTAGAAGCGATTATGTTTGGACATGAAGAAATTAAGAAATTAATTGCTTTCCAAGAAGAAATTGCAGCTCAAGTAGGTAAAGAAAAATCTGAAGTAAAACTTCATCAATTAGATGCTGAAATAGAAAAACAAGTTCGTGACCTTTGTGAAGCAGAATTAAATTCTGCAATTCAAGTTCATGAAAAACATGCACGTGAAGAAGCAATTACAGAAGTGAAAAATCGAGTAATTGCAGAGTTTGAAGAAAAAGAAGCAGATGAAGAAACGATTGGACAAGTTAAAGAAATTCTTTCTAAACTTGTTAAAGAGGAAGTACGTCGCTTAATAACTGTTGAAAAAGTACGTCCAGATGGAAGAAAGTTAGACGAAATTCGTCCATTATCTTCACAAGTGGGACTTCTACCTCGTACACATGGTTCTGGTCTATTTACACGTGGACAAACTCAGGCCCTAAGTATTTGTACTTTAGGAGCGCTTGGTGATGTTCAAATTCTTGATGGATTAGGAATTGAAGAATCTAAACGTTTTATGCATCATTATAATTTCCCATTATTTAGTGTTGGTGAAACTGGTCCAATCCGTGGTCCTGGTCGTCGTGAAATTGGGCATGGTGCATTAGGCGAAAAAGCTCTTGAGCCAAGTCTACCTGATCAGAAAGATTTCCCTTATACAATTCGACTTGTTTCTGAAGTACTTGAATCAAATGGTTCTACTTCACAAGCAAGTATTTGTGCAAGTACTTTAGCAATGATGGACGCTGGTGTACCAATTAAAGCACCTGTAGCTGGTATTGCGATGGGATTAATTAAATCTGGTGAATATTATTCAGTTTTAACTGATATTCAAGGGATGGAAGATCATTTAGGAGATATGGACTTTAAAGTAGCCGGTACTTCTAAAGGTGTAACTGCTCTTCAAATGGATATTAAAATTGAAGGTTTATCTAGACAAATTCTAAAAGAAGCATTAGATCAAGCAAAAATTGGTCGTATGCAAATTCTAGATTCAATGATTGCAACAATCAGTGAACCAAGAAAAGATTTATCAGAATTCGCACCTAAAATTTTAATGATGTCAATTAAACCAGATAAAATTAAAGATGTAATTGGACCTGGTGGTAAGCAAATCAATAAAATTATTGAAGAAACTGGTGTTAAAATTGACATCGAACAAGATGGAACAGTCTTTATCTCATCTGTTGATCAACCAATGAACGAACGTGCTAAACAAATTATTGAAGACCTTGTTCGAGAAGTTGAAGTTGGACAACTTTACATGGGTAAAGTAAAACGAATTGAAAAATTCGGAGCTTTCGTTGAAATCTTTGCTGGTAAAGATGGTCTTGTTCACATTTCTGAACTTGCTGAAGAGCGTGTAGGTAAAGTTGAAGATGTTATTGCACTTGGCGATGAATTCCTTGTTAAGGTTACTGAAATCGATAAGCAAGGACGAGTAAACTTATCTCGCAAAGCAGTATTAAAAGAACAAAAAGAAAAAGCTGAACAACAATAAGAACAAAATAAAAAAAGTCAGGTATAAATAGGAAAATTCCTATGAGTGCCTGACTTTTTTTTGGTTACACTAAAGTATAAAGTGAAACATCTTCATCCAATTAATGTGTATCATGCTTAAGTTGAATGATCTTGTTACATAATTTAGTAGAAAGCTTGTTCTATTTTCTTTAAAAAAATCATATTCCTTCTAGTAGGAGGGCGTCCGGAAATGAGTAGAGGTAAGTTGAAAGTATTTGCATTGTCAATCGCTATGATTATTGCTTTTTTTGTTGTCAATAATCAATATACTAATCGTTATGTTTCAGTATTAACAAAGAATTCTTCTTATGTAGCAGGCCATTCTGATGCTTTATATGAAGAAATCAAAACAAAGGCACCTACATATGAAATCGCACCTAAAGACGCATATATCGATCGAGTATGGAAGGCTATTCCAGGTTATAATGGCTTATCAGTGGATATTGAAAGCTCTTATCAGAAAATGAAGAAAAAAGGGGAGTTTAACGAGAAGCAATTAGTATTTAAAGAGACTTCCCCGAAAGTTCATTTGCGAGATTTACCTCCATCACCTGTTTATAGAGGAAATCCTGAGAAACCTTTAGTTGCATTTGCAATAAACGTAGCATGGGGGAATGAATATATTCCACGGATGCTTGAAGTTCTAAAAAAACATAACGCAGAAGCAACATTTTTCTTAGAAGGACGATGGGTAAAGGAAAATCCAACCGTAGCACAATTAATAACTGCTGCAAAACAAGAAGTAGGAAATCATTCTTATACCCACCCTGATATGGCAAGATTAGGTACTAATGCGATATCAAATGAAATACAAAAAACCAATTCAGTCATTTTAGCAATTACAGATCAAAAAGTTGAATGGTTTGCTCCACCTAGTGGTAGTTTTCGAGACGAGGTCGTAAATATAGCTTCAAAACTAGGTCTAGGTACAATCATGTGGACAGCTGATACAATTGATTGGCAGAAACCGCCAAAAGAAGTATTAATTAATCGAGTTATGAAAAAAGTAGAAAACGGGACAATTGTCCTAATGCATCCAACTGCTCCAACTGCCGAATCACTTGATGAGCTATTAACAAAAATAGAGGCATCAGGTAGGAAAGTTGTCAATATTTCAACATTATTAGACGAAAAAAGATACGACACCATTAAAAATGTTGAAAAAAAATGACTTTTTATGTCAGCTTTGTTAAGATGATTGTAAAATATAGTAAATTTTTTCAATTTATTACAATTGTAAATGACGGTGCATACATAGGAGGCAATACATGATAGTACGACATACTTGTAAAAATGGTGTTAGAGTTGTTTTAGAAAATATTCCAACTGTTCGTTCAGTTGCAATTGGTATATGGATCAAAACTGGTTCTACAAATGAAGTCCCAGAATTAAATGGTGTTTCACATTTTCTTGAGCATATGTTTTTTAAAGGTACAACGACAAAAAGTGCAAAAGAAATTGCAGAAAGCTTTGATTCAATTGGTGGACAAGTAAATGCCTTTACATCTAAGGAATATACTTGCTATTATGCTAAGGTTTTAGATACTCACGCTGATTATGCTTTAGATGTATTAGGAGATATGTTTTTCAATTCAACTTTTGATGAAGGCGAATTAGAAAAGGAAAAAAATGTAGTATTAGAAGAAATAAAAATGTATGATGATACGCCAGATGATTTAGTACATGATCTATTAAGTAAAGTTATGTACGAGAAACATCCACTAGGATCTCCAATTCTTGGAACTGAAGAAACGTTAAAATCATTTAATGGTGATACATTACGCCAATATATGAAGGATTTTTATACGCCTGATCAAGTTGTAGTTTCCATAGCTGGTAATATTGATGATTCTTTTGTTAGCCGAGTAGAAAATTTATTTGGAAATTACGAAGGTAAAAAGAAAGAAATCACTTTTGGTGTACCAACTTTACACTATGGCAAAATTGCGCGTAAGAAGGAAACAGAGCAAGCACATCTATGTGTTGGTTACAGAGGCTTAGAAATTGGTCATGACGAATTATATCCATTAATCACATTAAATAATATTCTTGGTGGCAGTATGAGTAGTCGCTTATTCCAGGATGTACGTGAACAAAGAGGACTTGCGTATTCTGTATTCTCTTACCATTCTGCATATCAAGATAGTGGAATGGTTGCTATTTATGCCGGTACAGGCAAAAGTCAACTAAACCAGCTATTTGAAACAATTCAAGAAACATTAAAGATCTTAACAGTTGATGGCATTTCAGAAAAAGAGCTGTTGAATTGTAAAGAACAATTAAAAGGGAATTTAATGTTGGGCTTAGAAAGTACAAATAGCAGAATGAGCCGAAATGGTAAAAATGAATTAATGCTTGGCGAACATCGCTCTTTAGATGAAATTATTCAATTAATAGACGGAGTAACAATTTCGAATGTTAATGATATCGCGCGATTTGTCTTTACAGATGACTATGCAGTTTCACTTGTAAGCCCTGATGGGATCATGCCGACTAGCATTAAATAAGAATTTGATTAAGAGAGGACCTTCATTTATGAGGGTCCTCTCTATTTTTTACAAAGTATAAAAAGTGAGATTGAGACTAAATTGAAAACGCTTGTCTTTCGAGGCGCAGAAGTTACCCTAAAGGGTAATGAGCACCACAAGCAAGGGAAGCAAGGACGTAAGCAAGCGGGACCTTCAAAGAATGAAGGTCTTCTTTTTATATTTCTTTTCACCAATGAGAAAGGAAATTCATAAGATATTTAGGAGAAAGATGTTAGGCGGTAGTCCCGCCTTAATTATATTCATTTCCATTTACCAAAGTGAAGTAAAGAAGGTGAATGCTGCATGTTAACTGGCTTGCATATAGCTGTTTTAGGCGGAGATGCCAGACAGCTGGAAGTTATTCGGAAGTTAACAGAGTTAGACGCAAAAGTAACATTAATTGGTTTTGAACAATTAGATAGTGGATTTACTAGTGCATCAAAAGAGTTAATCGCTGATGCAAGTTTTGAAGATTTAGATGCAATCTTATTACCTGTACCTGGTACAAATATTGAAGGAGTCGTCGATACAATTTTTTCAAATGAAAAAGTTGTTTTGACCAAAGAGATTCTTGATAGTACACCAGAACATTGTACGATTTACTCTGGTATTAGTAATAGTTATCTAGACGGTATCATAGCAGCCTCTAATCGTAAACTTGTGAAATTGTTTGAAAGAGATGATGTAGCTATTTATAACAGTATTCCGACTGTTGAAGGAACGATTATGATGGTTATTCAACATACGGAATATACGATTCATAATTCAAAAGTCGCTGTCTTAGGGTTAGGTCGTACTGGAATGAGTGTTGCTCGCACATTTCATAGTTTAGGTGCGAAAGTAAAAGTTGGAGCTCGTAGATCTGAACATATTGCAAGAATTGTAGAGATGGGATTAGAGGCATTTGAATTTAAAAATATCGAAGAATCCCTTAAAGATGTTGATGTTGTAATTAATACAGTGCCAACTTTAATCGTAACAGCTAGTGTGATTTCAAAACTACAACCACATGCACTCATTATTGATCTAGCATCAAAGCCTGGAGGCACGGATTTTCGTTATGCAGAAAAAAGAGGAATTAAAGCATTATTAGCACCAGGCTTACCAGGAATCGTTGCTCCTAAAACAGCTGGTCAAATTATTGGAAATGTATTAACACAGCTTTTAAGAGATGATCTTGAAAAAAGAAAGGAGCAACCGTAATGTCGCTTAAAGGTAAAAAGGTTGGTTTCGGAATTACTGGTTCACATTGTACGTATGAAGAGGTCGTTCCACAAATTCAAAAACTTGTTGATGATGGAGCTGACGTATATCCAGTCGTTACATTTACTGTAAAAAGTACAACAACAAGATTTGGTGTAGGAGAAGACTGGATTGAGAAAATTGAAGAAATCACTGGTCGTAAAACAGTGGATTCAATTGTTGGCGCAGAACCATTTGGACCTAAAGTTCAATTAGACTGTATGGTAATTGCACCTTTAACTGGAAATTCAATGAGTAAATTCGCAAACGCTCAAACTGATTCTCCAGTACTTATGGCAGCTAAAGCAACATTAAGAAATGGTAAGCCTGTTGTATTAGGTATTTCTACAAATGATGCTTTAGGTTTAAATGGCACGAATTTAATGCGTTTAATGAGTACGAAAAATATTTATTTTATCCCATTTGGGCAAGATGATCCGGTTAAAAAACCGAACTCATTAGTGGCAAGAATGGAATCTTTACTTGAAACAGTTAAAGCTTCGATTGAAGGAAAGCAGCTTCAACCTGTTTTAGTAGAAAAATATCGCGATTTGCAATAATAAATTTAGAAAAAATAACTCCGATTTATTTTTTCTATGTTAGAATGAAGAAAATTGAGTATGTGTCTTGTGATACATACTCGTTCCTATGAATAGAAATGTCCAAACTAAAAGCTTTGAAATATCACTAAAAATCGCGTAAACTATTTAATAAAAGTTAGAAATAGGGAAGGTGCAAATTGTGGGAAATAAACAAAATTATGTTGTAGCTGTAGTCGGAGCTACTGGTGCAGTAGGTCAACAAATGATTGCTACTTTAGAAAAAAGAGACTTTCCGGTAAAAGAAATTAAATATTTATCTTCAAAACGTTCTGCTGGGACGACTTTATATTACAAAGGTCAAGAAGTTATTGTACAAGAAGCGACTCCAGACGCGTTTGAAGGTGTTGATATTGCTTTATTTAGTGCAGGTGGTTCTGTGTCAAAAGAACTTGCTCATGAAGCTGTTAAAAGAGGTGCAGTCGTTGTAGATAACACTAGTGCATTTAGAATGGCTGAAGATGTTCCTTTAGTAGTACCTGAAGTGAATGATAAAGATTTATTTAACCATAAAGGAATTATTGCAAATCCGAACTGTTCTACAATTCAAATGGTAGTTGCACTTGAACCTATTCGTCAAACAATCGGTTTAAATAAAGTTGTTGTTTCAACATACCAAGCAGTTTCAGGTGCAGGTGTAACAGCAATTGAAGCATTAAAAGAGCAAGCACAAGCGTTTTTAAATGGCGAAGAAGCAACTCCTTCTGTATTACCAGTGAAAAGCGGAGAAAAGCATTATCAAATCGCATTTAATGCAATTCCTCAAATCGATGTTTTTACAGAGAATGGTTATACTTATGAAGAGATGAAAATGATAAATGAAACAAAAAAAATCATGCACTTACCTGAATTAAAAATAAGCGCAACTTGTGTAAGATTACCAGTTATTTCTGGGCATTCAGAGTCAGTATATATCGAAGTAGATAAAGAGGTTACAGTTGAAGAACTTAAAACAATTTTAAGCGATGCACCTGGAATCGTACTTCAAGATGATCCGGATCAACAACTTTATCCAATGCCATTTTATAGTATTGGAAGTAATGATGTATTTGTTGGACGTATTCGTAAAGATTTAGACAATCCATTAGGATTCCATTTATGGATCGTATCAGATAATTTATTAAAAGGTGCTGCTTGGAATTCAGTTCAAATTGCTGAAAAATTGATTGAATTAAGCATCATTTAGTGAGAAACAGCTAGAGAGGTGCAAGGATGAAAATTTTAGTCCAAAAATTTGGTGGGACTTCAGTACGTGATGAGAATGGTAGATCACACGCACTTAAACATATAAAAGAAGCTTTAGAAAACGGTTATAAGTTAGTAGTAGTTGTGTCAGCCATGGGTCGAAAAGGTGAACCATATGCTACTGATACATTGTTAAACTTAGTAGGAGCAAAAAGAAGTAAGGTTTCTCAAAGAGAACTTGACTTATTAATGTCATGTGGAGAAACAATATCTTCTATTGTATTTTCTAATTTATTAAATGAAAATGGAATTCATGCTACTGCGATGACAGGTGCATCAGCGGGATTCCGTACAAATGATGAATTTGGAAATGCTAAAATATTAGATATGAAATGCGGTCGCCTACTTAAAGAGCTTGAAAACTACGATGTTGTAGTTGTTGCAGGTTTCCAAGGTGCTACAACTAAAGGTGATATCACAACTTTGGGTAGAGGTGGAAGTGATACTTCTGCTTCAGCTCTTGGTGTTGCTGTTGGGGCAGAAACAATTGAAATTTTCACAGACGTTGAAGGTGTAATGACGGCTGACCCAAGAATTGTAAAAGAAGCACGTCCTTTATCTGTCGTAACATATGCAGAAATATGCAATATGGCATATCAAGGTGCAAAGGTAATTCATCCACGAGCGGTTGAAATAGCAATGCAAGGTAAAGTACCAATTCGAATTCGTTCAACATACTCAAATAGTCTAGGTACGCTTGTAACGTCAAATCCTTCTCAAAAATTAATCGGTGGAGATATTCAAGATCGATTAATTACAGGGATTGCTCATGTGCCTAATGTTACTCAAATTCGTGTAACATCAAAAGAACATACTTTTGATTTGCATTCTCAAGTATTTAAAGCAATGGCAAATAAAGGTATTAGCGTTGATTTTATAAATATTTCACCAAATGGTGTTGTTTACACTGTTAGCGATGAGGTTGCTACTAAGGCAATCGATGTATTAAAAGGAATAGGCTATGAGCCTTCTTATACGACTGGATGTGCAAAGGTATCAATCGTTGGTGCAGCAATTGCAGGAGTGCCAGGTGTAACATCAAAAATTGTTACAGCTCTTTCCGAAAAAGGCATTCAAATACTTCAATCTGCTGATAGCCATACAACTATTTGGGTACTTGTAAAAAATGAAGATATGATTGAAGCGGTTACTGCCTTACATGAGGCATTTGAACTTAGCTCGGTAAAAATGGATTAATTATTTGATCGGAGTGGGAAAATGAGTAGATTTGGTAAAATTTCAACTGCGATGGTAACACCTTTTGATTCAAAGGGTAATATTGATTTCGCAAAAACAACAAAACTAGTGAATTACTTAATTGAAAATGGCACAGATTCAATCGTAGTTTGTGGTACAACGGGAGAATCTCCAACATTAACATCAGAAGAAAAATTAGCATTAATTCGTCACGTTGTTACGGTTGTAGATGGCCGAATTCCAGTAATTGCTGGAACAGGCAGTAATGATACAAGAGCAACTGTTTCTCTAACAAAAAAAGTTACTGAGCTTGGTGTAGATGCAATTATGGTAGTCGTACCATATT
This sequence comes from Gottfriedia solisilvae, assembly GCF_002128405.1. Classification (GTDB taxonomy): domain Bacteria; phylum Bacillota; class Bacilli; order Bacillales; family Bacillaceae_G; genus Gottfriedia; species Gottfriedia solisilvae. The sequence continues at coordinate 802,941 of NZ_NETJ01000001.1, read as the reverse complement.
ACAATAAGCCAAATCAAGAAGGGCTATACCAACACTTTAAAGCAGCAGCAGAAAGTACTGAACTTCCTGTGATGTTATACAATGTGCCTGGTAGAACTGTTGCAAATCTAGCAATAGATACAGTTGTAAGACTTGCAGAAGTTCCAAATATTGTTGCAATTAAAGATGCTACAGGTAATTTAGGTGTTATGACTGAAATCATTGACCGCACACCTGAGGACTTTGAACTTTATTGTGGAGATGACGGATTAACACTACCAGCATTTGCAATCGGTTCAAAAGGAACTGTATCGGTAGCATCACATGTATTAGGAAATGAAATGCAACTATTAGCTGAAAGCTTCTTTACGGGAAATATGGAGCAAGCACAATTTTTACACCGTAAACTTTTACCGTTATTTGACGGTTTCTTTATGGCTCCAAGCCCAAGTCCAATTAAAACCGCTTTACAAATGAAAGGCTTAGATGTTGGTGGAGTACGTTTACCACTTGTTCCATTAACAGAAGCTGAGCGCACAACATTAACTTCACTTATGAACCAATTGGAAGAAGCATTACAAAATTAATAAAATGTCAAACCATTTTTGAGCATGCAATGCTGTTCAAAAATGGTTTTTTTTATTGTCAAAAAATGAAAAAATTTTAATAAACCTATCTATTCTCTAGTCATCTATGCCATTCATTTTACACGTCTATTTTCCTTTTTAAGGAAGAATGTATCTTGTTTTCAATGTTCCTACTAGGATATAATGTTTGTAAGATTTTGAACGGTCTGTAAATTTAAAATGTAATAGGAGGAACATGTAGTGGCTAAAGAAATAAATGAACAAGTAAAAGTATTTGCCCTAGGTGGGGTTGGAGAAATCGGAAAAAATATGTATGTTGTTGAAGTAGGGGAAGCGATTTATGTACTTGATGCGGGTCTTAAATTCCCTGAACAAGAAATGTACGGAATTGATCATGTCATACCTGATGTGAGTTATTTAGAGAAAAACGCTCAAAGACTAGTGGGTGTTTTTATCACACACGGACATGAAGATCATATTGGAGCTATTCCTTATATTATGAAAAGGCTTCCGAATGTAAAATTTTATACAAATAAACTAGCATATTTATATATACGAGAAAAGTTAAGTGAAAAAGGAATTAAAAATATGGATCAATTTGAACTTTATGATGAGCAGAGTTCATTTGAATTCGGTCAAAGTTCAATTCGCTTTTTCCGTACAACACATAGTATTCCAGATTCTTTTGGTATTTGTATCGATACACCACAAGGCTCTGTTGTATATACTGGAGATTTTAAATTTGATCAATCGAAAAGCCCTTACAAAGGCGCTGATATTGGGAAGCTAGCATTAATCGGTAATAAAGGAGTTCTATGCTTGCTTTCTGATAGTACAAATGCAGAAAGACTAGGATTCTCTGGTTCTGAGAAAAAAGTTTCTGAAGAGATTAAAAAAGAAGTTATGAATGCAAAAGGAAGAGTAATTATCACATGTTTTTCTTCAAATATTTATCGCATTCAACAAGTTATTGACGCTTGTATAGCTGCAGACCGAAAATTGGCAGTTGTAGGTAGTAGCATGGTCAAATCAATAGAATTAGCGAAGGAATTAGATTACTTAACAATTCCTGAAGATTTATTTATTTCAGTAGTTGATACAGATAACTATAAACAAAGTGATGTCGTAATTTTAACGACTGGTACACAAGGTGAACCGATGTCAGCTCTTTCTCGAATTTCAAAAGGAACACATAAACAAGTATCTATTCGAAAAGGGGATACAGTATTAATGGCAGCAACGCCAATCCCAGGAAATGAAATGCTTGTCTCTTCATCAGTAAATCTACTATTTAGAGCTGGCGCGAATGTAATATACGGGTATAAGAAAGTTCATGTATCAGGTCATGGTTATGAGGAAGAATTAAAACTAATGCTAGAATTAATGAAACCACAATATTTCCTACCGGTACATGGTGAATACCGTATGCAAAAAGCACATGGACATATTGCTGAAGAAGTTGGCATTCCGAAAGAAAATATATTTATCGTTGAAAAAGGCGACGTTGTATCATTTGAAAATGGACTTGCTAATCGCACTGAAAGAGTTGAAGTTGGCAATGTGCTAATCGATGGAATCGGTGTTGGAGATGTAGGCAATATCGTATTGAGAGATCGCAAGCTTCTTTCACAAGACGGAATTCTAGTAGTTGTTGTCACATTTAATAAGCAGAAACGATTAATTCTATCAGGTCCAGAAATTATCACAAGAGGTTTTGTTTATGTAAGAGAATCGGAAAAGCTTATTACTAGATCAACTGAAATGGTTAAGGACATTACCGAAAGAATGTTACAAAATGATCAAATAGAATGGACGCTGTTAAAAAATTCAATAAGAGATGGACTAAGTGCTTATTTATATGAAGAAACTAAGCGTAGACCTATGATACTTCCAATTTTAATGGAAGTTTAAATGAAAAAGAGAAGCTAATTAAAAGCTTCTCTTCTTTACAAATGAATGTATGTTTTCCTTCTTATTTTCACATACTAACATGTATGAAAAATGATAGGGGGAACCGCCTGTGTCAAATTCAAATAATGAAACACCAATCCCGAACGAAGAATCACCCTCAAAGCCAAATGATCAAAAAGAGATGAGTATTGTTGAAAAAATTCAGCAGCTTGGTCAAACAAATGTACCGACTTCTAATGATTCAAAAATACATTGTTTAACTATTATTGGTCAAATTGAAGGTCATGTTGCACTTCCACCACAAAATAAAACAACAAAATACGAACATTTAATTCCACAATTGGTTGCAATTGAGCAAAATCCAAAAATTGAAGGATTATTAATTGTTTTAAATACAGTTGGAGGTGATGTTGAAGCTGGACTTGCGATTTCAGAAATGGTAGCTTCTTTAACTAAACCATCAGTTTCAATTGTTTTAGGTGGAGGCCATAGTATCGGGGTTCCGATTGCTGTTAGTACGGACTATTCATTTATTGCTGAGACAGCTACGATGACGATCCATCCTATTCGATTAACTGGACTTGTGATCGGAGTGCCTCAAACATTCGAGTATCTTGATAAGATGCAAGAAAGGGTTACTGGATTTGTTACAAAGCATTCAAAGATTACTGAAGAGCGTTTCAAAGAATTAATGTTTACAAAAGGAAATCTAACACGAGATATTGGTTCTAATGTAGTAGGTATAGACGCTGTGAAATATGGTTTAATTGACGATGTTGGTGGTATTGGGCAAGCAATTCAAAAACTTCAAGAATTAATAGATGAAAGAAAAGAAAAATCGAATAAAGAGGAGAATGCATTTTGATTCTTTATACAATTATGCCACTTGAATCTATTTATCCTATTGATCAACAAGAATATACTCAGCAGCAATATATGGAGTACAACGGAGTACCAATGCTTGTAGATAGTGTTGGTGGCAGTTCTTTCGAAATTAGAAGAATTGTTAGTACAGATCCCGAGCATTATATGCAATATGAGCCAGGACAACGAATAGTCATCCTACCAACTTAAGGTAAATGTTAACAATACATGGTAAACATATGTTCTGATATGTTATAATAAATTCAATTTAAGAAAGCAGCCAAATGGCTGCTTTCTTTGGCGAATCTGCATTCTTAGATGGGGGTGAAATACATGGCAAAACAAAAACAACAAAAATCAAAAGCTCGAAAATCTACTAGTGGTTCGGGATCAATATGGTATGAGATTAGCGGTCTACTATTCATAGCACTATCCATCATTACAATATTAAAACTAGGCATAGTAGGGAAATCATTTGTCCTATTCCTTCGATTTTTCTTCGGTGAATGGTATATGTTAAGTTTTCTATTTATTATCGGCTTATCTGCGTATAGTATTATCTACCGAAAAAGGCCACCTTTTATATCGAGTATAACGATGGGCGGCTTATTAATCTTCTTTAGTATACTGATGTTTAGTCATGTTACTCTATTTGATTTACTAGCAAAAGGTAACCAATTTAAAGATCAATCTGTTCTGAAGAGTACATTTGATTTATTTATGATTGAGGCAAAAGGTCAAATTAGTACAGTCGATCTTGGTGGCGGAATGATTGGTGCAATATTATTTGCTATTTTATATTTCCTATTTGATCGCACTGGAGCTATATTATTTGGAGTCATTGCAATTGTAGCTGGTATTTTATTTATTACTGGGAAACCACTTGGTGGGTATCTTTATCAATACATCGTGCCAAAGCTTAGAAATGTAATATCAGATATATTTAAAGATTTCCGTAATTTTTGGAAGCGAGAGCGTGAACCTAAAACGTCAGGTAGAAGAGCGGCTGCAAAACAAAAAAGGAAAGCTAATCAAGAACAAATAGAAGATGAAATGATCCAACCCTCGAATACGGTCAATAGAGATATAGAAATTGCCGGTATTTACGAGGAGGAAGTACTTGAGGAACCAAAGGAAATTCAAATTCAATATTCCCCTACATATCAACCTAATGTAAATGAACAAGTAATTGCAACTATCAATTCTTCTACTAGTACCGAAGACGATGACAATTCTATCGATATTCCGGTTGCAGAAGTAGGGATGGATGAGAAAGTAGATTATGTATTACCATCAATGGATTTACTTGCATTTCCAAAAGGTGTTAAAAAGAGAGAAAATGAATCAAAGCTAAAAGAAAATGCGGACAAGCTAGAACGAACCTTCCAAAGTTTTGGGGTAAAAGCCAATGTAACGAAGGTTCACCATGGCCCAGCAGTTACAAAGTATGAAGTATATCCTGAGGCGGGTGTAAAGGTAAGTAGAATTGTTAATTTAAGTGATGATTTGGCACTTGCCCTAGCAGCGAAAGATATTCGAATAGAAGCCCCAATTCCTGGGAAATCGGCTGTTGGCATTGAAGTTCCTAATACAAACATAACAACAGTACTGCTTAGAGAAGTTCTTGAAACGAAAAATCCTAAACTTCAAAATCCTTTGGCGGTATCACTTGGAAAAGATATTGCTGGTGAAGCTGTATTTGCAGAACTTAATAAAATGCCACATTTACTAGTAGCTGGTGCAACCGGTAGTGGGAAAAGTGTATGTATTAATGGGATTATCGTTAGTATATTAATGAATGCAAAACCTTCTGAAGTAAAATTGATGTTAATCGATCCAAAAATGGTAGAACTAAATGTATATAACGGTATACCACATTTATTAACACCAGTTGTTACAAATCCGAAAAAAGCATCTCAAGCACTTCGAAAAGTTGTAAGTGAAATGGAAAGACGATATGAGTTATTTTCACATACAGGTACTAGAAATATTGAGGCTTATAATGAATTAATACGCCAAAATAACAATATGTTGGATGCGAAACAACCTTTATTACCATTTATTGTCGTCATTGTCGATGAGCTTGCAGACTTAATGATGGTAGCTTCAAGTGATGTTGAAGATTCAATAACTCGTTTAGCACAAATGGCCCGAGCAGCTGGTATTCATTTAATAATCGCAACACAAAGACCATCAGTTGATGTTATTACGGGTGTTATTAAAGCAAATATTCCTTCACGAATCGCCTTTAGTGTTTCTTCACAAACAGATTCTAGAACCATCTTAGATTCAGGTGGTGCTGAGAAGCTTTTAGGTAGAGGAGATATGCTTTATCAACCAATCGGAGCTTCCAAACCAATTCGTGTACAAGGTGCTTTCTTATCAGATGATGAAGTTGAGCGTGTTGTAGAATTTACAATTTCTCAGCAAAAAGCACAATACCAAGAGGAAATGATGGTAAAAGAAGAGAAAGATGGAAAGACTGAAGTAGATGATGACCTGTATAATGAAGCAGTTGAATTAGTTACAAATATGCAATCTGCATCAGTTTCTTTACTACAAAGAAGATTTCGAATTGGTTACACAAGAGCAGCGAGATTAATTGATGCTATGGAAGATAATGGAATCGTTGGTCCTTATGAAGGAAGTAAACCAAGAGAGGTATTAGTTAGTAAACCAGCAGAAGATGAACAAGCGTCATCATAATCTTTTGAAAATTTGCTCGAACTTTATTGACAGTTTTAGACAAGAAATGCTATTATTTTCTTCAGATAGATGTAAGTCCTCATATAAATTCGACATTATGGGTCGAAAGTTTCTACATTGCAACCGGTATTTGCAATACTATGGGGAAAAAGCATTATTATGGAGAAAATGAAATCGTATACTAGAATCATTGACTCTTATAATCTAGCTTTTTCACTGTGTGAAACTGGGGGATTATAGGAGTCTTTTTTATGTGTATTAAAGGGGAATCCTTACATTTCGACAAATGTATTAAAGCGTTTACAAAAAATATACAGAAAGTATTGAAAAGATTTAAAAATAACAGTATAGTAAAGAAGGATTATACGACTGAGGTCTAACAACTGATGTCTGAAATCCAAAGTTTGGGGGATGGAACATGAAAATTAAAACAGACTCCAGATTACTCTATCTCCAAGTGATGGATCGAATAAAACAAGATATAGATAATGGAATTTATTTGCCACATCATAAGTTACCTTCAGAGTATGAGTTATCTAAGATATTTGGAGTAAGTAGAGCAACGTTGCGAGAAGCATTAAGAGTATTAGAAGAAGAAAATATTTTGGTTCGAAGACATGGAGTAGGTACTTTTGTAAAACCGAAACCAATCTTTAGGACAGGCATCGAACAATTGAATAGTGTTTCGGAAATGATTGTTGATGCAGGTAAGGAGCCTGGTACAATCTTTTTATCTTCTAAACTATTAGTTCCTACTAAAGAAGATTTAAATAATTTCAATATTACTGAAGATGATCGTATTCACGTCGTTGAACGTATACGTACTGCAAATGAGGAACCGGTTGTTTATTGTATAGATAAACTACCTACTAATTATTTCAAACAAGTACCTTCTTTTGAAGATCATTCATTTTTTTCATATATCAAAAAAGTGACAGGTCGAAATATTGAATACTCAAGTGCAAGAATTGAACCAATTGGTTATCACGATAAAGTATCACCTTTACTACAGTGTGAACCAGAAGTATCACTTTTATTAATTGAACAGCTACATTTTGATGATTTAAATCGAGCTGTACTACATTCTTACAATTATTTTAGAGCGGATCAGTTTAGTTTTAACGTATTACGTAAAAGAAATTAACTGCATATACAAAAGTAATTTAAGAGAAAATAAAAAAGGCTGGTATTTCTAAAAAAAACTGAAAATTTCATAAAAAAATTATTAGGGAGGTGGATCGTTAAGTAAACGATTATATACCAAGCTAGTACAAATGTAAATAAATTTAAGGGGGCAAAATTTATGAAGTTGAAAAAAGCTGGTCTTATTCTTTCAATGGCTTTAGCTGCAGGTACAATTTTAGGCGCTTGTGGTAAAGATGGAGGAAAAGATGTAGAAGGCGCATTTAAAGTAGGTATGGTAACAGACTCAGGTACAATTGACGATAAGTCATTTAACCAAGGTACTTGGGAAGGTATTAAAGCTGGAGCTGAAGATTTAAGCTTCAATGAGAAAAAAGATACAAAATACTTAAAGCCATCTGGAAGTACTGAAGCTGACTACTTAAAAGAAATTGGAAACTTACACGATGCTGGTTTCAAATTCATCGTAACGCCTGGTTTCAAATTCGAAACAGCAATTTTTAAAGCGCAAGATAAATATAAAGATGACAAATTCGTTATCATCGATGGAACTCCACACGCTGGTGATTTCAAACCTGTAGTTAAAGATAACACAGTTTCAATTTTCTTCGCTGAGCATGAAGCTGGTTACTTAGCTGGTGTTGCAACTGCAGTTCAATTAAAAACTGGTGATGTTGGATTTATTGGTGGTATGGAAATTCCTGCCGTTCAAAAATTTAACTGGGGATTCCAACAAGGTGTTAAATATGCAAACGAAAACCTTGGAACTAGTATCTCTTTAAAAGCTCAAAACGTAATTTATCAAGGAAGCTTTGATAACGTAGCTGCAGGACAACAAATTGCTGCTCAAATGTATGACCGTGGTGTTAAAGCGATCTTCACTGCTGCTGGTGGTGTAGGTATTGGTGCAATCACAGAATCTAAAGCTCGTGCAAAAGCTGGTAAAGAAGCTTGGGTTATCGGTGTAGACGTTGACCAATATTCTGAAGGTATCTACGAAGGTAACAAATCAACAATCTTAACTTCTGCTATGAAGGATGTTTCTAAAGCAGCTTCTGATATGATGAAAGCTGAAAAAGACGGAAAATTCCCTGGTGGACAAACTTTAATTTTCGATGCTAAAAACGATGGTATTGGTTTACCAAAAGAAAATCCAAACTTAAGCGAAGAAACTTTAACAAAAGTTGAAGAAGTATTTGGAAAAATTAAGTCTGGTGAAATCGTTGTAGCAAGTGAAAAAGGCGATTTAATCAAGTAATTTTTTAAATGATACGATTCATTGAATAGTTAAAAGAAGAAGCATAAGGAAAGGAATTCCACCTTTTTGTATGCTTCTTCTACAACTTTCAAGGAACATCATGCCTTAATCAAATGTAAGCACTTAATATGGTAAAGTTTACTTTTGATTAGGGCATGAGTAGTGGGTGAGTGAGAGACCCTCCCTAAAAAATATAAAATAGGTAAATATTTCGAACTCAAATAAAAACGTATTTGTGAATAAATGATTTCGTAATATAAAAAGGAGGAAAATTATGGAATATGTAGTGGAAATGTTAAATATAACAAAAGAATTTCCTGGAATTATAGCGAATGACAATATTACACTACGATTAAAAAAAGGTGAAGTTCACGCTCTATTAGGAGAAAATGGAGCTGGAAAATCAACTTTAATGTCCGTCCTTTTTGGTATGTATACTCCTGAAAAAGGTACGATCAAAGTAAGAGGGAAAGAAGTTAAAATCGCTAACCCGAATGTTGCAAATGAACTTGGAATCGGAATGGTTCATCAGCATTTTAAACTTGTTGCAAACTTTACAGTGACTGAAAATATTATTTTAGGTCTTGAACCAAAAAAAGGTCTAGTCGTTGATATTAAAACTGCAGCTAAACGTATTGAAGAATTATCTAAAACTTACGGTTTAAACGTAGACCCGTATGCGAAAATTGAAGACATTTCTGTTGGAATGCAACAAAGGGTAGAAATTCTGAAAACGTTATATCGTAATGCAGAAGTTTTAATCTTAGACGAACCAACAGCTGTACTTACGCCTCAAGAAATTCAAGAATTAATGAACATCATTAAAAATTTAATTAATGAAGGCAAATCAATCATTATCATTACACATAAATTAAAAGAAATTAAGGCTGTTGCTGATCAATGTACTGTTATTCGTCACGGTAAATATATCGGTACTGTAGATGTTAAACAAACTTCTGAGTCTGAAATGGCATCTATGATGGTCGGACGTCAGGTATCTTTTAAAGTTGATAAACAAGCTGCAACTCCTGGTGAAGTTGTACTAGATGTAAATAACTTAAGTGTTAAAAATAATAAAAAAGTACTAGGTCTTAAAAATGCTTCACTTCAAGTACGTGCAGGTGAAATTGTTGGTATTGCTGGAGTAGAAGGCAATGGCCAATCAGAACTTGTAGAAGCAATTACTGGTTTAAGACCGATTGAAGAAGGAACGATTCTTCTAAAAGGACAAGATATTACAAAGAATAGTATCCGTGAAAGAATTCATAATGGTATTGCGCATATCCCAGAAGATAGACAAAAAAGAGGTCTTGTTTTGGAATATACGATTGAAGAAAATGTTGTTTTAGAAATTTATAATCAAGAGCCATACTCTAAATTTGGTATTTTAGATAAAGCTGCAATTGCAAAACATGCAAAGAAAATTATTGAAGAGTTTGATGTTCGTTCAGGTGAAGGAGCTAAAACAGTTGTAGAATCAATGTCTGGTGGTAATCAGCAAAAAGCAATTATTGGCCGTGAAATTGAGCTACAACCAGAATTATTAATTGCATGTCAACCAACTCGTGGATTAGATGTAGGTTCAATCGAGTACATTCATAAAAGATTAATTGAACAAAGAGATAGTGGAAAAGCTGTTCTACTAATTTCTTTAGAGCTTGATGAAGTCTTAAATCTTTCTGACCGTATTGCAATCGTAAATGGTGGGGAAATTATTGACATTGTAGATGCAAAAGATACGAATGAAGATGAATTAGGACTTATGATGGCAGGTATAAAGAGGGGTGAAGGGGCATGAAAAAGGACGGAATCATTTCTTTAATTGCCATTTTATTAGGGTTAATTGCTGGAGCAATTCTAATTGCAGCGACTGGTAATGATCCAATTGAAGGATTTACGTATTTATTCCAAGGTGGTTTACAGAATTCTGAACGTATCGGTAATACATTAGCTACAGCTACACCATTAATTTTAGCAGGTCTTTCTGTTGCATTCGCATTTAGAACTGGTCTATTCAATATCGGTGCTGCTGGACAAATGTTATTTGGTGGATTTTGTGCAACTGCTATTGGATTGACACTTGATTTACCATCAATCGTTATTGTTCCTTTAATGGTTATCGTTGGATTTTTAGCAGGTGCTTTATGGGCATTTATCCCAGGGCTTTTAAAAGCTAAATTTAATGTTCATGAAGTTGTTTCTACAATCATGATGAACTGGATTGCTTATTGGACAATTTACTATTTAGTTCCTCAGTATTTTAAAGGAAATACTGAAACTGAATCAAAAAATCTTCCAGATAGTGCTACATTAAAAATGCACTGGTTATCTGATATATTCGGTGGATCATATATAAACTTTGGTCTATTTCTTGCAGCTATCATGGTAATTGTTATTGCATTTATCATTAATCGTACGGTACTAGGTTATGAATTAAAAGCAGTAGGTTATAATCGTAGTGCTGCAGAATACGCAGGTATTTCTGTAAATCGTAACGTAATCTTATCAATGATGATTTCAGGTGGATTAGCAGGACTTGCAGGGGTTGTTCAATTTGCAGGTAATGCCTCAACAATCCAAATTGGTATATTACCATCTGTAGGTTTTGATGGAATTGCTGTTGCTTTATTAGGTATGAACACACCAATCGGTGTTTTCTTCTCAGCAATTTTCTTTGGTCTTTTATACTCTGGTAAAGGTTTTATGAGTGCAATGACTGCAATTCCACCAGAGATTGCTGATGTTATTATTGCAATCATTATTTATTTCGCTGCGACTAGTGTCTTAATTAAAAAGGTAACGGATTACTTCGGTAAGAAACGTAAGTATAAAAAAGAAGCAGTTGAAAGCAATGTTGGAGAGAAGGTGAAATAAGGCAATGGATACTATCATACAAATTTTCCCATATGCGATTGCCTATACGATTCCTTTATTAATCGTAGCGTTAGGTGGACTATTTTCTGAACGAAGCGGTGTTGTAAATATCGGATTAGAAGGTCTTATGGTTGTTGGTGGCTTTGCAAGTGCATTAACAATTTCAAAATTACAAGAAACAAACCCAGGTGAAGCTTGGGTAATCTGGGTAGGTCTTTTAGTTGCAGTTATTGCTGGTGCCTTATTCTCATTATTACATGCATTTGCTAGTATTAATTTAAATGCAGACCAAGTTATCAGTGGGATTGCAATCAATATGATTGCAGGTGCATTAACAATATTCTTAGCTAGAAATTTAACTGGATCAGGTAATATTCGTGTGAACGGGTTGGATCGTGGAGATGTTTCATTCTTAAGTGATATTCCTATAATCGGTGACCTATTCTTTAAAAATGCTTACGCAACAACATGGTTAGTATTACTTATTTTAATTGTTAGTACTTTTGTTATTTATAAAACAAGATTTGGTTTACGTTTACGTGCTTGTGGTGAATATCCTCAAGCAGCAGATGCAGCTGGTATTAATGTTTATCGCATTCGTTATTTAGGCGTTATCATTTCTGGTGCATTTTCAGGCTTAGGGGGAGCAATCATTTTAGTAACATATTCTGGTGAGTTTACTGGAAGTGTTGCTGGATTAGGTTTCCTTGCAATCGCCGCATTAATTTTTGGTCAGTGGAAGCCATTAGGAATTCTTGCAGCAACATTATTCTTTGGAGTTGCAACAACAGTTGCAAACGTTTCGCAAGTAATTCCAAGCTTGGCACAAATTCCACCATTAGCATTAAAGTTATTCCCATACGTAGTAACACTTATTGCGTTAGTTATTTTCTCTAAATCATCTCAAGCACCAAAATCTGTTGGTGTTGCTTATGAAAAAGGGAAACGTTAATACAATATATTCTCGGGGAAGCTTCCTGTCAGCAGGAAGCTTCTTTTTTTGTAAGTAAATTTTCGAGGATAACATATGTAGTTTTCATTTCTAAGTTAATCCGTATAAATTCACTCTAACTCGGACTAAAATGGATAGTCATTCGCCAGGAACCAATACTTTAATTTTAGAAATTTGGGTAAACTAAGCTGTAGGTTTTATTTTTGGTAAAATTAGAGATACAATGAAGATATTGGAAATAAGTATAAATATACACTTTTAAGACTAAGGAGGGTTTTTAAGTGAATTTGCTACAGTATAGAAACAGTGAAATAAATGGGATTAAGCTACATGTCATCACTACAGAAAAATTTAAAACAAATTCGATCACATTAAAAGTTCGAGGAAAGCTTGAAGAAGATACAATTTCTTACAGAGGTATCTTACCTTATGTTTTACAAAGTGGAACTCAGGATTTTCCTACAAATGGTGAAATTCGTAGAAAGCTTGAAGAATTATATGGAGCAACGTTTTTTGTAGATGTCTCAAAAAAAGGTGACTCGCATGTCATGTCTTTTTCCATTGATATTGCAAATGAAAAATACCTTTCAAATCAAAGTGCACTATTAAATGAAGCAATTGCTCTTATATCCTCAATCTGGCAAAATCCTTATTTGGAAAATGGAAGCTTTTCTTCAAAGCATCTTGAAACTCAAAAGCGTAGTCAAATCCAGCGCATTCAATCAATTAATGATGATAAGCTTAAATATGCAAATCAGCGTCTAGTTGAAGAAATGTTTAAAAATGATCCGTATGCTTTACTAGCGAATGGTAAAACAGAGGCCGTTAAATCAATTACGGCAGAAGGGCTTTATCAATATTATCAAACATCATTACAACAGGATTTAATTGATTTATATATCGTTGGGGATGTTTCATTCGAACAATGCCAAGCGCTTGTTGAGGAAAACTTCAAAAATACAAGTGTTGAACAAAAAGGTTTCGATACGGTTAAAGCTAGTTCAATTGAATCTCCTCAAGAAGTTATCGAAGAGCAAAAATTAAATCAAGCAAAATTACATATCGGATATACAACAGATGTTTCAATTCAAGATCCAGAATATTTTGCACTGCAAGTATTTAACGGATTATTTGGTGGATATTCGCACTCAAAGCTATTTATCAATGTTCGTGAAAAAAATAGTTTAGCTTATTATGCAGCATCACGATTTGAAAGCCATAAGTCGATTCTAATGGTGATGTCAGGTATTGCAAATGAAAATTACGAAAAAGCAACGACGATTATTGCCGAGCAACTCGAGGAAATGCGAAAAGGTAATTTTACAGAGGAAGAAATTGCACAAACAAAATTAGTCATTAAAAATAGTCTTTTAGAAGGTATGGATACTGCTTATGGAATTATCGAAACGCTATTTAATGACCACGCAGGCGGTAATGAGCGTGCAATAGAAGAATGGATACCAGCAATTGAAAAAGTTACAAAAGAGGAAATTATTCAAGTTGCAAATAAAATCAAACTTCATACAACATACTTCTTAAAAGGTCAGGAGGGAGCATAATGGAAAAGCAATATTTTGAACAACTAAATGAAACACTTTATTTTGAGGAGATGGACAATGGATTAAAAGTCTATATTCTCCCAAAACAAGGGTACAACAAAACTTATGCTACCTTTACGACCAAGTATGGTTCAATTGATTCTGAATTTATCCCTCTTGGAAAAGATGAGAAGTTAGTTGTTCCAGACGGAATTGCTCATTTTTTAGAGCATAAGCTTTTCGAGAAAAAAGATGGAGACGTATTCCAAGTTTTTAGTAAACAAGGAGCATCTTCTAATGCATTTACAAGCTTTACAAGAACTGCATATTTATTTTCAGCAACGAATAATGTTGACCAAAATTTAATTACCTTATTAGACTTTGTGCAAGATCCATATTTCTCCGACCAAAGCGTAGAAAAAGAAAAAGGCATTATTGGTCAGGAAATCAAAATGTACGAAGATAATCCAGACTGGAGACAATACTTTGGAATGATTGCGTCTCTATACGGAAAGCATCCAGTTAGAACAGACATAGCTGGAACTGTAGAATCTATTTCTAACATTACGAAAGAATTATTATATACTTGCTATGAAACGTTCTACCATCCAAGTAATATGCTGTTTTTCGTCGTAGGACCTGTTGATCCTGAAAAAACAATGACACTTATTAAAGAAAATCAAAACAAAAAAACATTTAAAGATGCAAATGAAATAAAAAGGTTCTTCCCGGAAGAAACAGCAAGTTCAGCAGAAAAGAAGAAAGTGTTACATATGAATGTTCAATCATCCAAAGTTTTAGTCGGTGTAAAGGATTTTAATGCACCGAAAAAAGGCCCAGAATTATTGAAACATGAGCTGACTGTTTCTTTATTACTCGATTATTTATTTGGAAAAGGATCAAATACGTATCAAGAAATGTACGAAGAAGGCCTAATAGATGACACATTCTCATATGATTACTCGGCAGAGAATGGATTTGCATTTGCGATTATCGGTGGAGACTCAACTTCACCAGAAAAACTATCAGCAAAAATCAAAGAAGTCCTATTAGACACAAATTCACTTCAATGGGAAAAAGAAATCGTAGATCGAGTTGTGAAAAAGAAAATAGGTGGATTTTTACGTTCACTGAATTCACCAGAATATATCGCAAATCAATTTACAAGATATGCATTCTTAGATATGAATTTATTTGACATCGTAAGTGTGCTACAATCTATTACAGTAGAGGACTTAAAATCAAGTGTTAGTCATTTAATAAATGAAGACTATATGAGTGAATTCTTCGTACTTCCTCATTAAACTAGAAGGCATCCTTTATAGGATGCCTTTTATTTGAAAAGCGGAAGGCGTTCGCTTTGCTCCGACAAGCACTAGCCGAGTTTTAATCTTTGGATTTGGCTAAAAACGAGCTTTTGGCAGGAAAACTCCAAGTTCATCTGTCCCTATCAGTATTCAATTTATAGAAGTCTTACAATTGGAGAAAATAAAATGAGAAAAAGAATTTTGGTTGTTGGAGCAAGTGGAGATATAGGACTAGCGATATCTCAAAAATGTATTGAAGAAAATTACGATTTGATTGCACATTACAATCGGAATGATCAAAGTGTCAAAAAGTTACTAGAACTAGCAAAAGAGAATGAAGTTGATTGTCAAATAGTCCAAGCAGATTTATCAAATGAATTAGGTGTTAATGATTTGCTATCAAAAATAGATAATCACTCTAAAATAGATTCAATAATTTATGCGTCTGGACAATCTATTTTTGGATTAATTACGGATGCTAGCGATGATGAAATTGATAAAATGATGCAATTACATATTAAAAGCTTGATTAAACTAGTAAATCATTTTATACCAGAAATGGTTTCAAAAAAAACTGGTAGTATTGTTGTTATTTCTTCTATTTGGGGCCAAATTGGTGCATCATGTGAAGTTTTATATTCTACTACAAAAGGTGCTCAAAATGCTTATGTAATGGCATTAGCAAAAGAGCTAGGACCAAGTGGGATTCGTGTAAATGCTGTTGCACCTGGTGCTGTAAAAACGAATATGTTACACACGTTTAGTGAGGAAGAATTACAAAGTATTGCAGAGGAAATTCCATTAAATAGATTAGCCATTCCAAACGAAATAGCCAATACCGTTGCATTTCTTATTTCCGAACAATCTTCCTATATAACTGGTCAGATTCTAGGAGTAAATGGAGGATGGCACACTTCCTAGTAAATTTAAGTCTTGAAAGTTTGCTAATTCACATATTTTACCTTTTCTATTAAGGTAAAATCGTTTATTATAAAAGGTAGAGTAAAAGTAGTTATAATGAGGGGGTATAAGTATGCAGTTAGTTGAATGGTACTTTGAGTATGAAATACATAAGAATCGCCCTGGACTACTTGGAGATATTGCTTCACTTATTGGTATGTTAGGGATTAATATATTAACGATTAACGGTGTTGCTACGATGAAACGTGGAATGCTACTTGGTTGTGATAATGATGATCAAATTACTAGATTTGAATCAATTTTAAATACAATGGACAATATAACAATAATTAAACTAAGAAAACCGACACTTAGAGATCGTTTAGCAGTTAGGCATGGTACATATATTCAACGCGATGAAGATGATAAAAAAACATTTAGATTCGTTCGCAATGACCTGGGTATGTTAGTTGATTTTATGGCTGAGTTATTTAAGATGCCAGGACATAAGCTAATTGGAATTAGAGGAATGCCTCGTGTTGGAAAAACTGAATCAATAGTAGCGGCAAGCGTTTGTGCAAATAAGCGATGGTTATTCGTATCTTCAACGCTAATAAAGCAAACTTTAAGAAGTCAATTAATAGAAGATGAGTATAATTCTGAAAATGTATTTATTATAGATGGAATACTTTCTCATAGAAGAGCAAATGAGCAACATTGGCAATTGGTTCGTGAAATCATGGCGATGCCTTCTGTAAAAGTAGTAGAACATCCTGACGTATTTGTACAACAGACTGAATACTCATTAGAAGATTTTGATTACATAATAGAACTAAGAAATGATGAAAACGAAGAAATTAAATATGAACTAGTAGACCAAAATAAAGATGGACACAACTCGTTCTCAATGTTTGATTTTTAAAGTTAGTTGGGGTGTAAATTGTGACAGAATTAGGAAAAATATTACGAGAAGCTAGAGAAGCTAAAGGTTTATCGATCGATGATGTGCAAGAATTAACAAAGATACAAAAACGCTATTTAGAAGCGATTGAAGAAGGTAACTATGAAATATTACCTGGACAGTTTTATGTACGTGCTTTTATACGTCAATATGCAGAAACAGTAAATGTTGATGTCTCGAATTTCTTAGTGGAAAAACCGACAGTAGAAGACACTGAAGAAGGTTCAAGTCACGTAGAAGAAGTTAAACATGAGGAAATACCTACACGTTCTTCGAAGCTTAAAGAACCATTAGGTGTGAATGTGAAGTCATCACGCGTAATGGATTATTTACCAAAAATATTAATTGCCCTTCTTATTATTGGTATTTGTATTCTAATTTACGTGATGTTCCCAACGAAAGATAACGATAACAATTCTGCAAATACAAACCAATCTAATGCAAATTCAGAAATTGAAAAACCTGAAAATAATGCTTTAGATGAAACAAATAAAGATGATGAAGCAACAAACGAAGAAACGAAAGATGATGTTACTCAGGATGAAGAAAATCAAACTGAAGAAACAACACAAAAAATCACAGTAGATTCTGCTGAAGGTAAATATACAACTGTATCATTAACTGGAACTGATGTATTTAAACTAGAAGTAATTGGCGCTACTGGTGATGTGTATTTAGGTATTAAAAATAAAGCTGGATCGTCTCTGTTTGCAGGTATGATCAATAAATCTAAAAATCAAACTTTTGATTTTACTGATGAAGAAGAAGTAACATTAAATATTGGTGCAACACAGGCTGTTGAATTAAGAATCAATGATGAAGTATTTGAGTTTCCTGTTAGTCCATCGGAATCAGTACACCAATATATTACGATCAAAAATTTAAAAATGAATCAATAGTCATCTTCAAGATGGCTTTTATTCATTTCCAATAAATTAGCTTCATTTTTTAGAAAGTTTTGGAGGTTTTTACCATGAATTTACCAAATAAGATTACAGTATCAAGGGTATGCTTAATACCACTATTTATGATTGTTGTGTTAATTGACTTCGGATGGGGGAATGTTACTTTACTAGGTGACTCCATACCAGTTAATCATCTCGTAGGGGCGGCTATCTTTATTCTAGCATCC
This sequence comes from Gottfriedia solisilvae, assembly GCF_002128405.1. Taxonomy (GTDB): domain Bacteria; phylum Bacillota; class Bacilli; order Bacillales; family Bacillaceae_G; genus Gottfriedia; species Gottfriedia solisilvae. The sequence continues at coordinate 784,829 of NZ_NETJ01000001.1, read as the reverse complement.
GTTACTGATTTTATAGATGGTCATTTTGCACGTAAGTATAACTTAGTAACAAACTTTGGGAAGTTTTTAGACCCTCTTGCAGACAAGTTACTAGTTTCTTCTGCTTTAATTATTTTAACGGATTTTCATTACGTACCAGCATGGATCACAATTGTGATTATTAGTAGAGAATTTGCAGTAACTGGATTAAGAATGATTTTAGCTGGATCTGGAGAAGTTCATGCGGCAGCAATGCTAGGAAAAATTAAGACATGGGCACAAATTGTTGCAATTTCTGCTTACTTCTTACATGATTTCCCATTAAACTTCTTACCGTTTTCAATTGCTGACGTATCTCTTTGGGTTGCACTATTCTATACAGTGTATTCTGGTTGGGATTACTTCTATAAAAATAGAGAAGTTCTTATTAAATCAATGTAACTTGTATTAATAGGAGGAAATGATATGAAAAAGGCTGAAATTATTGCGGTTGGAACCGAGCTTCTATTAGGTCAAATTGCGAATACCAATGCTCAATTTTTAGCTAAACACTTGTCTACACTTGGTTATCACCATCATTTCCAAACTGTTGTTGGAGACAATGCAGAACGATTGAAGCATGTATTAGATGTTGCTATAACACGCAGTGATCTTATCATATTAACAGGTGGGTTAGGTCCAACTAAAGATGATTTAACAAAAGAAGTTGTCTCTGAATTTCTAAATGAAACATTAATCATTCATGAACCTTCATTGCAATTTATCGAACAATATTTCTTAAAAGTTAACCGACCGATGACTGAGAATAATAAAAAACAAGCATTAGTTATTAATAACGCACATGTTTTAATGAATCATAATGGAATGGCTCCAGGGATGGTTTACGAAGGTGAGAATAAACAATTCGTACTGTTACCAGGTCCCCCAAAAGAAATGATTCCAATGGTAGAAAATGAGTTAATTCCTTATTTCTTAAAAGGGAAGGAAACTAACACAATTGTATCAAAAGAACTTAAGTTCTTTGGCATTGGCGAGTCTATTTTAGAGACAAAGATTATTGATTTACTTGAAAATCAATCGAACCCAACGATCGCTCCTTTAGCGAGTGAAGGTGAGGTTATGCTTAGAGTTACTGCAAGTGCCGAGGATGAAGTTGCTGCTAATAAATTGATTGAACAAGCTGAACATCAAATCCGTGAACGTGTTGGACAATTTATATATGGCTCAAATGGCGATAATTTGTTTATCGTCCTATCAAAAAAATTAAAAAAACACAATCTTTCAATATCAGCTGCTGAAAGCTTAACAGGTGGATTGTTTAGTAAAAGAATGACAGATATTCCAGGTAATTCGTCAATCTTTAAAGGAAGTATCGTTTGTTATTCAAATGAAGTGAAACAAAATCTATTAAATGTGCCAAAAGAATTACTTGAAAAAGAAGGGGCAGTGAGTATAGAATGTGCTAAGTCGTTAGTTGAAAACATTCAAAGTATCTCACGTAGTGATGTTTCAATAAGTTTTACTGGAGAAGCTGGACCAATTGCAAGTGAGGATGTACCAGTAGGTAAGGTTTATATTGGTATAAAAATTGCTGATTCTCCAGCAATTGTCAAAGAATTCCAATTTAGCGGTAGTAGAGAACAAATTAGGCTATCTAGCGTGAAAAATGGAGCAAGTCTATTAGTGAAATTAATTAATGAAAGTCAAGACTTATAAATTATAACTGCATATTTTATAATAAGAAAGCTCGGTTAAAATGCCGAGTTTTTTAATTTTCATATACTTAAATTAATAGATTTTTAGTTTTATAGGCGTTAAAATACGAAACAAGCGTTTCTATTCTGAGAAATTCTACTTTAAATACAAAAAATATCGAATAAATGTTCTATTTTTTTGTTGGCAAACGAACAAAAAACAGTTATGATAGATATATAAGATATATAAATGGATGTAATTTGAGGAGGAAAACAAATGAGTGATCGTCAAGCTGCTTTAGAAATGGCTTTAAAACAAATAGAAAAACAATTTGGTAAAGGTTCAATTATGAAGCTTGGAGAGCAAACTGATCGCCAAATTTCAACTATTTCTAGTGGATCGTTAGCACTAGATGTAGCATTAGGTGTAGGTGGATATCCAAGAGGTCGTATTATTGAAATTTATGGCCCTGAGAGTTCAGGTAAAACAACTGTAGCGCTTCATGCAATTGCAGAGGTTCAAGCTCAAGGTGGACAAGCGGCATTTATTGATGCTGAGCATGCATTAGATCCTATTTATGCTCAAAAGTTAGGCGTTAATATTGATGAATTATTATTATCTCAACCAGATACAGGGGAACAAGCACTTGAAATTGCAGAAGCATTAGTTCGAAGTGGTGCAATTGATATTATTGTTGTCGATTCAGTTGCAGCTTTAGTTCCAAAAGCTGAAATTGAAGGTGAAATGGGAGATGCTCACGTTGGTTTACAAGCTCGATTAATGTCACAAGCATTACGTAAGCTTTCTGGTGCAATCAATAAATCAAAAACAATTACAATCTTTATTAACCAAATTCGTGAAAAAGTAGGGGTAATGTTCGGAAACCCTGAAACAACACCAGGTGGACGTGCCTTAAAATTCTATTCATCTGTACGTTTAGAAGTGCGTCGTGCTGAACAATTAAAACAAGGTAATGATATTGTTGGTAACAAAACGAAAATTAAAGTTGTTAAAAATAAAGTAGCGCCTCCGTTCAGACAAGCAGAAGTGGATATTATGTACGGAGAAGGGATCTCTAAAGAAGGAGAAATCCTAGATATCGGTTCTGATTTAGATATCGTTCTTAAGAGCGGTGCTTGGTATTCATATAACGAGGAACGACTAGGACAAGGTCGTGAAAATGCTAAGCAATTCTTAAAAGAAAATAAAGATATTCGTGATACTGTTAAAGCATCTATTCGTGAGCACTATAATTTAGATAAGCCTGTAACTGTACCTGATGAAGAAGATGATCAATTTTCTTTATTAGATGAGTAAGCTTTTGTAACGATGAATTAAATTAATAATTTATCTTAATAGTTAGTCATTTAATTTAGTAAAAAGCGGGTGCTTCCAATCAGCACTCGCTTTTTTTGATAGTTTTTTGGATTTGAAATTAGATGGTGAAGTTAGTTACAACGGAAGACACTTTTTAGTAAAAGGAGTCTCGCTAATAAGATGGTTGTGATTTCATAAAATCTAGCAAATGAAAGGATAGATTTTAAATTATATTGAATAAAAAAAGACGAATATTTTTCAATATATTTTTCTTTTATAGTATAAAATTTTAAATTCTATGTATGAAATCTAGTAAAAATGTAATAAATATTGATAAATCAAGCAAGTAAGCAGGTTACAAGGCTTGACATCATTTGGTAAGAGATTTAATATTTAAGTGTATATTCTAAAAAAATATTACTTTGAAATGAAAATTGAATTTTAATGTGCTGTATGTTGATGCAATTTATTAATACAATATACCAGCCGACAAAAATGAAACTAATTAAATAGCAAGAGGAGGTGAAATCATGGGTGCACAAGAAATAATTTGGATCATCTTCGTATTGCTTGCTCTCGGAGTCGGTTACGTTGTTGGATTTTTTGTTCGTAAGTCCATTGCAGAAGCTAAAATTAATGGCGCAACTAATCATGCAAATCAAATTATTGAAGATGCTAAACGTGATTCAGAATCGATTAAAAAAGAAGCTTTATTGGAAGCAAAGGACGAAATCTTTAAAATTCGTACAGATGCAGAAAACGAAATTCGAGATCGTCGTAGTGAAATACAAAAGCAAGAAAATCGTTTGATGCAAAAAGAAGAGAATCTTGACCGTAAAGATGATGGACTTTCTAAACGTGAGTCTGTACTTGAAAGAAAAGAGGAATCTCTTGTTTTAAAACAACAGCAGGTAGAAGAACTGGAAAGCAAGATAGAGGCATTAATTGCTGCTCAGCAAGAAGAGTTAGAACGTATTTCTAGCTTAAATCGTGAAGAAGCAAGACAGTTAATTCTTTCTAAAGTCGAAAATGAGCTATCCCATGAAACAGCAATTTTAGTAAAAGAAACAGAAGCTCGCGCAAAAGAAGAAGCTGATAAGAAAGCAAAGGATATCTTATCATTAGCAATCCAGCGTTGTGCTGCAGACCATGTTGCTGAGACAACAGTATCTGTAGTAAATCTTCCAAATGATGAAATGAAAGGTCGTATTATCGGTCGTGAAGGGCGAAACATACGTACTTTAGAAACATTAACAGGTATTGATTTAATTATTGATGATACACCTGAAGCTGTTATTTTATCAGGTTTTGATCCAATTCGTCGTGAAACTGCGAGAATTGCATTAGATAAGTTAGTACAAGATGGTCGAATCCATCCTGCTAGAATTGAAGAAATGGTTGAAAAATCTAGACGTGAAGTAGATGAGTACATACGTGAAGTCGGTGAACAAACTACTTTTGAAGTTGGCGTTCATGGAATTCACCCAGACTTAATTAAAATATTAGGTCGTCTGAAATTTAGAACTAGTTATGGTCAAAATGTGTTAAAACACTCAATGGAAGTTGCAAATCTAGCGGGTCTAATGGCAGCTGAGCTTGGCGAAGATGCTAAATTAGCTAAACGCGCAGGATTACTTCATGATATTGGTAAAGCAATTGATCATGAAGTAGAAGGTAGCCACGTTGAAATCGGTGTTGAACTAGCGACTAAGTATAAAGAACATCCAGTAGTTATTAATAGTATCGCATCACATCACGGTGATACTGCTCCTACATCAATTATTGCTGTATTAGTAGCAGCTGCTGATGCATTATCTGCAGCTAGACCAGGTGCAAGAAGCGAAACATTAGAAAACTATATTCGTCGATTAGAAAAGCTTGAAGAAATTTCTGAATCGTATGAAGGTGTTGAAAAGTCATTCGCTATTCAAGCTGGCCGTGAAGTACGAATCATGGTGAAGCCGGATACGATTGATGATTTACAAGCTCATAGATTAGCAAGAGATATAAGAAAACGTATAGAAGATGAACTGGATTATCCAGGACATATCAAAGTTACGGTTATTCGTGAAACTCGCGCTGTTGAGTATGCAAAATAAAGTGGCAATAGCCACTTTATTTTCTTTTATGTGAAATAATTGGAGCTCCAACTAAACAATCTGATCTTTATCATGGATGAAAGATTTGGATTGTGCTAGTAAAGGAGCTTTTCATATTTTTGGGTAATATATAGGTAAGATATTTGTATGTTCTATAAAAAGAATATGCAAATTTGGAAGGATGTAAGAAGATGAGAATTTTGTTTATTGGTGATGTAGTAGGTTCAAATGGTAGAGATATGGTAAAGACTCATTTACAGTCTTTAAAAAGAAATTTTAGTCCTTCAGTAACGATAATAAATGGGGAAAATGCAGCACACGGTAAGGGAATTACAGAGAAAATTTATCGTGAATTTTTAGAATTAGGAGCTCAAGCAGTTACACTTGGTAACCATGCATGGGATAAAAAAGAAATATTTGAATTTATTGATAACGCAAAGTATCTTGTAAGACCTGCAAATTATCCAGAAGGAACACCAGGAAATGGTTTAGTATTTTTAAACTTCAATGATGTTGAGATTGCAGTAATAAATTTACAAGGAAGAACATTCCTACCTGCAATCGATTGCCCGTTTAAAAAGGCTGATGAGTTAATTAAAATTGCAAAGAAAAGAACAAATATCATTTTTGTTGATTTCCATGCGGAAGCTACAAGTGAGAAAATTGCAATGGGATGGTACTTAGATGGTCGTGTAACAGCGGTCGTAGGTACACATACACATGTTCAAACTGCAGATGAAAGAGTATTACCTGAGGGAACTGCATTTATAACTGATGTTGGAATGACTGGGCCATATGATGGTGTGCTTGGCGTTACTAAGGAAGCAGTCTTAAAGAAATTCTTAACGAATCTACCAGTACGCTTTGAAGTGGATGAAGGAAGAGGCCAGCTAAGTGGTGTAATCATAGAATTAGATAAGAATTCTGGAAGAGCAAAATCAATCAAACGTATCCAAATTAATGATGATCATCAAGCGTTATTATCTTAATTAAAAGAATAGTAAAAATTTTTAAAAAACTTTAAAAAATTAGCAGGAATATCTTCTTGTTATCAAGAATAGTTTTTATTGTACACAATAATAGCTTTTTTAGTAACAAGGAGGATCTAGGAATGGAAATATTAAAAGTTTCAGCAAAATCAAACCCTAATTCTGTAGCAGGAGCACTTGCAGGTGTATTAAGAGAGCGTGGCTCGGCAGAGATTCAAGCAATCGGCGCTGGTGCATTAAACCAAGCTGTGAAAGCAGTTGCAATTGCAAGAGGATTTGTAGCACCAAGCGGAGTGGATTTAATTTGTATCCCTGCATTTACAGATATTCAAATCGATGGGGAAGAGCGAACAGCGATCAAATTAATCGTTGAACCTCGTTAATAATAACAACCTGTTAGCAACATGCGAGCAGGTTGTTTTATTTTGCATTTTTATAAAAAAACATTCTCGTAACGACGAATATGATAGAATAGTGTAAAAAGTCTAATAAATCGGAAGGAAGTTACGATATGAAAATATTTGATGCACATTGTGACGTATTGATGAAACTATTAGAAAAGCCTTCAATCAATTTTCATAATGGTGAGACACTGCAAGTTTCAGTAGAAAAATTAAAACAAGGAAATAGCAAAGTACAATGCTATGCAATTTATATTCCTGAAAGTATACATAAATTAATCAAATTTGATGCAGCATTGCAATGTGTTACTCTTTTTTATGAAAAAATTGCAACTTCGGAGAATAATATTAAAGTAATTCGGACAAAAGAAGATGAGGCGACATTACAATCACATGAAATGGGTGCAATTTTAACGTTAGAAGGTTGTGACGCATTATTAGGTGATATTAATCGTTTGAAAATTCTTCACCGTCTAGGCGTACGTAGCGTCGGATTAGTGTGGAATTTTGCTAATGAAGCAGCAGATGGTATTCTTGAGGAACGAAACGGTGGACTAACGAATTTTGGAAGAAGTGTAGTTCATTACTTAAATGAGCATAATATGTGGTGTGATCTTTCTCATTGTAGTGAAGCAGCTTTTTGGGACGCATTTCATCAAGCGAAATATCCAACTGCTACACATTCAAATGCAAAATCAATTTGTAAAAACCCAAGAAACTTAAATGATGAGCAATTAAAAGCAATGTTTAGTCGAAATGCAATAGTAGGTATTAATTTTTATCCTCCATTTGTAGTAGATGAAGGTACTGCAACAATTTCTGATTTGATTAAGCATATTGATCATATGTGTGCACTTGGTGGCGAAAAATGTATCGCGATGGGCTCTGATTTTGATGGAATCGAAATTCATCCAACGAATTTAAATCACGTTGGAAAATATCAAAATCTTTCAAATGAACTCCTAAAATTTTATACTGAAGAACAAGTAAAAGGCTTTATGTACAACAATTATTCATCATATATTCATTTTAAATAACGGGTTATTTGTTCAGAATAATAAAAATATAAAAATTATAGGAATAATTTGTGCTAAAATCATTGATTTTTTTGAATATAAGGTCTAGAATTGAAAGCGAATTAACTCATATCAAAAGATATGTTTTAAATCGCTTTCATTCTTTTTATAAAAAAATGAATGATATGCAAATATGCAATATTTTAATTTTTAATTTACTACGAATGAGGGCATTCAAAGGGGTGTAGGAAATGATAGAACAACTTTCATGGAAAGTTGGAGGACAACAGGGTGAAGGTATCGAAAGTACAGGAGAAATTTTTGCAATTGCGTTAAACCGTTTAGGTTATTATTTATACGGTTACCGCCATTTCTCTTCACGTATTAAAGGTGGTCACACAAATAATAAAATTCGTGTAAGTACAACTGAAGTTCGTGCAATTTCAGATGACTTAGATATTTTAGTAGCCTTTGACCAAGAAACGATCGATGTGAACTTTTATGAATTACGCAAAGGCGGTATCGTAATCGCTGATGCTAAATTTAATCCAACAATTCCAGATTCAACGGATGTAACACTTTATTCAATTCCATTTACAGACTTAGCAACTGAACTAGGTACTTCATTAATGAAAAACATGGTTGCAGTTGGAGCATCAAGTGCAATTTTAGGTTTATCTATTGATGTATTTAGAGAAGTAGTTGATGAAATTTTCGGTAAAAAAGGTCAACAAATTGTAGAGAAAAACATTGAAGCAATCGCACGCGGAGCAGAAGAAATGAGAGAAATGCTTGGCGTTAATGTAAATAAAATGCAATTATCAAGCGCAGACGGTAAAAAACGTATGTTCTTAATCGGAAATGATGCAATCGCAATGGGTGCACTTGCTGGTGGTTCACGTTTTATGGCAGCGTATCCAATTACTCCTGCGTCTGAGATTATGGAATACTTAATTAAAAAATTACCTAAGTTCGGTGGAGCTGTTATCCAGACTGAAGATGAGATTGCTGCATGTACAATGGCGATTGGTGCAAACTACGCTGGTGTACGTACACTAACTGCATCTGCAGGTCCTGGTCTATCATTAATGATGGAAGCAATCGGTCTTTCAGGTATTACTGAAGTTCCATTAGTAATCGTTGATACACAACGTGGTGGTCCAAGTACTGGTCTTCCTACAAAACAAGAACAATCAGATTTAATGGCTATGATCTATGGTACTCACGGTGAGATTCCTAAAGTAGTAATCGCTCCAAGTACAGTAGAAGAAGCATTCTACGATATGGTGGAAGCGTTTAACGTAGCTGAAGAATATCAAGTTCCTGTTATCTTAATCACAGACTTACAGTTATCTTTAGGTAAACAAACAGTAGAACCACTTCAATTTGATAAAGTTCAAATTCGTCGCGGTAAGTTTGATTACAACATGGAGCTTCCTGTATCTGAGAATAAAGAATACTTCAAGCGTTATGAAGTGACAGAAGATGGCGTTTCTCCACGTGTAGTACCAGGTATGAAAGGTGGAATCCACCACGTAACTGGTGTTGAGCATGATGAAACTGGTAAGCCTTCTGAATCACCAATTAATCGTAATCAACAAATGGATAAACGTATGCGTAAGTTAAATAACCTACGTTTCCCTAACCCTGTATTAGTAAATGCAAAACATGAAGATGCTGATGTATTATTAGTAGGCTTCAACTCAACTCGTGGTGCTATAGAAGAAGCTATGGTACGTTTAGAGCAAGATGGTATTAAAGTTAACCATGCTCATGTACGTTTAATTCACCCATTCCCAACAGCTGAGCTTTTACCAGAACTGAAAAAAGCTAAACGTGTAATCGTTGTTGAGAACAATGCTACAGGTCAATTAACAAGCATCATTAAAATGAACTGTGGTCATGCAGAAAAGATTTCAAGCTTATTAAAATATGATGGAAATCCTTTCCTACCAAAAGAAATTTACAACACTTGTAAGGAAGGAGTTGTTCTAAATGGCAACATTTAAAGAATTTCGTAATAACGTTAAACCAAACTGGTGCCCTGGATGTGGAGATTTCTCTGTACAAGCTTCAATTCAACGTGCAGCAGCAAATGTTGGTTTAGAACCGGATAACCTTGCAGTTGTATCTGGTATCGGATGTTCTGGTCGTATCTCAGGATATATTAATTCTTACGGTTTACATGGTATTCATGGTCGTTCACTTCCAATTGCACAAGGTGTTAAAATGGCTAACCGTGATTTAACTGTTATCGCTTCTGGTGGTGACGGAGATGGATTCGCAATCGGTTTAGGTCATACAATCCATGCAATTCGTCGTAACATCGACATTACTTATATCGTAATGGATAACCAAATTTACGGATTAACAAAAGGTCAAACATCACCTCGTAGTGATGTAGGCTTCAAAACGAAGAGTACTCCACAAGGTTCGGTTGAATCAGCACTTTCTGTAATGGAAATGGCGTTAACTGCTGGTGGAACTTTCGTTGCACAAAGTTTCTCTAGTGACTTAAAAGAATTAACTTCATTAATCGAGCAAGGTATCCAACACAAAGGATTTTCTTTAATCAACGTATTTAGTCCATGTGTTACTTACAATAAAGTAAACACTTATGATTGGTTTAAAGAAAACCTAGTGAAGCTTTCTGATGTTGAAGGATATGATCCATCAAATAAAGAAATGGCTATGCAAACATTAATGCAAAATAAAGGTTTAGTAACTGGTCTTATCTACCAAAACAAAGAACAAAAATCTTACCAAGAATTAATTTCTGGTTACAGTGAAGAACCACTAGTAGAATCTGATCTACAATTAGAAAAAGATCAATTCGAAAAATTAGTTGCTGAATTTATGTAATATAAAAAACTCCTCATTTTTGAGGAGTTTTTTTGTTTTGATTATATAATGATTGAATACTGATTTCAGTTTCTTTAAATAGTATTCAACTATGATAGCTTCTATTTTGATTATATAATTTAACATTGATTTAATTTCAGAGAAAAAGAACTAAATAAATCATTATTTAATACCCACAAATGAAAGCGGTTTATAGTGAATTGTTTTTAGATAAAATTTCTATAAGATAATACTTGCTGATTAGACCTTTCTTTTTGCGTAACGTAGATTGTATATTGTAGAATAACGTTATATACTAGAGTAATGTGTAATGTTGCGATGAAAGGAGATTGTTAAATGAATGAACAACAACGCCTTCAAGGCACTAATATAAATAATTCAAAAAATCAAACTGATAAAGATTATAGTAAGTACTTTGAAAAAGTTTATCAAGCTCCTTCCTTAGCTGATGCAAAACGTCGTGGTAAGGAAGAAGTAATGTATGATAGAGGCTTTGAAATACCAGAGGAAATGAGAAATTCAGGTGCTGGTAAAAAGTTTTTAATTCGTACTTACGGATGTCAAATGAATGAGCATGATACGGAAGTTATGGCCGGAATCTTAACAACGATGGGATATGAAGTAGCAACTTCTGTGGAAGATGCAGATATTATTCTTTTAAATACTTGTGCGATTCGTGAAAATGCAGAAAACAAAGTATTTGGAGAGATTGGACACTTAAAACCACTTAAACTTCAAAGACCTGATTTATTAATTGGAATTTGTGGCTGTATGTCACAAGAGGAAGCTGTAGTAAATCGTATTCTCCAAAAACATTCTTTCATAGATATGGTTTTTGGTACTCACAATATTCATAGACTACCATTTATCATTCAAGAAGCTATGTTTAGTAAAGAAATGGTTATTGAAGTATGGTCAAAAGAAGGTGACGTAATTGAGAACCTTCCAAAAGTCCGTCGTGGCGAAATAAAAGCTTGGGTTAATATTATGTATGGTTGTGACAAGTTCTGTACGTACTGTATCGTACCTTACACGCGTGGTAAAGAGCGAAGTCGTAAACCAGAAGATATTATTAATGAAGTACGCGAACTTGCTCGTTTAGGCTACAAAGAAGTAACACTTTTAGGACAAAATGTTAATGCATATGGTAAAGACCTTGAGGATGGAAATTACGGACTTGGCCATTTAATGGATGAAATCCGTAAGATTGGTATACCTCGTGTTCGCTTTACGACAAGTCATCCTCGCGATTTTGATGATCATTTAATTGAAGTATTAGCTAAAGGTGGCAATATAATGCCACATATTCACTTACCTGTTCAATCAGGTAGTTCAGAGGTACTTAAATTAATGTCACGTAAATATGATCGTGAACATTATCTTGGTTTAGTGAAAAAGTTAAAAACTGCAATGCCAAATATCTCATTTACAACAGATATCATTGTAGGTTTTCCAAATGAAACTGATGAACAATTTGAAGAAACAATGACTTTATATGAAGAAGTAGGTTTCGATTTAGCATTCACGTTTATTTATTCACCGCGTGAAGGTACTCCAGCTGCGAAAATGATTGACAATGTACCTGAGCATGTGAAAAAAGAACGTCTACAACGTTTAAATGCTGTTGTTAATCAAAAAGCAAATGAGTTTAATAAACGATTTGAAGGTCAAATTCTTGAAGTATTAGTTGAAGGTGAAAGTAAGAAAAACCCTGATGTACTTGCAGGATATTCTCCTTACAATAAACTTGTTAATTTCAAAGGTCCAAAATCAATTGTTGGTCAAATCGTAAAAGTTAAAGTTACAAATGCTAAAACATGGTCATTAGACGGTGAATTAGTAGAAGAGTCAGTAGAAGAACCAGTAGAGGTGAGATAATGGGAAAATTTACAAAAGAAGATATCGTTGCACGTGCTAAGGAATTAGCTGTCATGATTTCTGAAACAGAAGAAGTAGACTTTTTTAAACGAGCTGAAGCTCAAATTAATGAAAGCCAAACAGTTAAAACACATATAGAACAAATTAAATCATTACAAAAACAAGCAGTAAACCTTGAACATTGGGGCAAGAAAGAAGCATTGAAAAAAGTGGAACAAGAGCTTGAAGAGCTTAATGAACAATTAGAATCAATTCCGATCGTTCAAGAATTCCAATCTTCTCAAGTAGAAGTAAATGACTTACTTCAACTAATTGCACACACAATTTCTAACGGTGTAACAGACGAAATTATTAAATCTACTGGTGGAAACTTATTAAGTGGTGAAACTGGTTCAAAAATTGCAAGCAATGCTGGCTCAAGCTGCTCAACTGATAGCTGCGGTCATTAATAAAAAGACACAACGTGCAATCTAATGAAATTGCCGTTGTGTCTTTTTTTGTTAAACTTCTTGTCCAATTACTATATTTATATTTCATATTCACTAAATTGATTGAATACACTTTGAAAAATCTCCTCTGACATTTCAAATTCATACTCTTAACGATGACTACCTAGTCGAGCTATTTTTTTTCACAGTTTTCTAGTGAATTCTTTTGAAAAATGCTTTTTAATATCTATTTAAAACATAGGTGTGATGCGGTATCATCATAATTTTTTATGATTATTTTTTAATTTCTTTAATAAACAGTCAACTTTATTGGGCACTCGTCATACAATTTATCATCACATGTTTTTTTAACTTGTATAAAAGAATTTTCATGTCATTAACACATTCCGCTAATGTCACGCATAGAATGAAATGAAAATGGAACGAGGAGGGTCACACCTATGTCTGAATACAGAGAGATCATAACGAAGGCAGTCGTAGGAAAGGGCAAGAAATACAATAGAAGCACTCATACAATCACACCAAGTCACACACCATCAAGTATACTAGGCTGCTGGGTTATTAATCATGTATATGATGCTAAAAAAGTAAAAGAAGGAGTAGAGGTATCAGGTAAATATGATATCAATATTTGGTACTCCTATAGTGACAATACGAGAACAGAGGTTGTACAAGAATCAGTAAAGTATCATGAGTTGGTGAAATTAAAGTACAGAGATGATAATTATACTGGAGAAGATTGTGAAGTAATTGCAAAGTCATTAAAACATCCAAATTGCTTAGATGCAGTTATCTCACCAAATGGCAATCGCTTTATCGTTACTGTTGAAAAAGAGGTATTAGTTGAAGTAGTAGGTGAAACAAAAGTGGTTGTTGTCGTAGCTCCAGATGGTGCATACGACGGTGAAGATTTCTATGATTTAGATGATGAGTTTGAAGATTTAGATCCAGATTTTATTTTAGATGGCGAAGAAGAATAAACAAGGCTAGGAAGGTGACACTTCCTAGCTTTTTTGTTGTTTAAAATAAAAGAAACATTTAACTTTTGCGAGTAAGTAATCAAAAAGCTTTCGTCAAAATGTGATATAATATGCAAAGAATGTTTTGATGGAGAGGATAGTATAGCATGGCAACTTATACGCCTATGATAGAGCAATATTTAAATATAAAGAAACATTACCAAGATGCTTTTTTATTTTTTAGACTTGGTGATTTTTATGAAATGTTTTTTGAAGATGCAATTAAAGCATCTAGAGTTTTAGAAATTACGTTGACTGGACGTGCAGGTGGGTCGGAAGAGAAAATACCGATGTGTGGGGTACCATATCACTCTGCAGCAGGGTATATAGAACAATTAGTTGAAAAAGGATATAAAGTAGCAATTTGTGAGCAAGTAGAAGATCCATCTGTTGCAAAAGGTGTTGTTCGAAGAGAGGTTGTTCAACTTATTACACCGGGCACTCAAATGGAAGGAAGAACAATTGAAGAAAAACAAAATCATTATATTTCCTCGTTGATGGAATTTACACCTACATCTTACGGATTAGTTTGGATTGACCTTACGACTGGTGAAGGAAATGCAATGTTATTAAAAGGTTCATTAGATGAGGCGGTATTAAAGATAGCTGCTACTGGTACGAAAGAGGTCGTTGTTGCGGATCATTTTTCTACGAAGGCCATTCAAACACTTGAAAAAAGTTTTTCAATTACGGTGTCAATTGAAACGAATGATATGTTAACTGAAGAGTTTACAAATGTCGTCAAAACAATTGAACGAGTTGAACTTCAAAAAGCAGCGGCAAGATTATTAAACTATTTATCAAAAACGCAAAAACGTACACTTTCGCATTTACAACCAATCATTGTTATCCACCAACATGACTTTTTAAATATGGATATGTATTCAATGAGAAATCTAGAATTAGTCGAAACGCAACGTTCAAAAAATAAACAAGGATCATTGAATTGGTTATTAGATGAAACAAAAACGGCAATGGGTGGACGATTACTGAAAAAGTGGATTCAAAGACCGTTGGTAGATGTTAAACAAATAGAAAAACGTTTAACACTTGTTGAACTATTTAATGAAAATTACTTTGTACGTGAAGATATTAAAGAATTATTAAAAGGTGTTTATGATTTAGAAAGATTAGCTGGAAAGGTTTCATTTGGTAATGTGAATGCGAGAGATTTATTACAACTGAAACGTTCACTTCAAAATATTCCAGCGATCAAAGAAACATTAAAAATGATTGATCATGATGAAATTCATTCGTTACTTAACCAAATCGACACTTGTGATGAACTAGAGGAGCTTTTAGAATCAGCGATTGTAGAAGATGCGCCTTTATCGATTAAAGAAGGTAATATTATCAAAGATGATTTTCATAAAACACTTGATGAATATCGTTTTGTTAGTAAAAATGGGAAAAACTGGCTAATGGAGCTAGAACAACGTGAGCGAGACATTACAGGAATAAAGTCCCTTAAAATAGGCTATAATCGTATTTTTGGTTATTTTATAGAAGTAACAAGGTCTAATCTGTCACAGCTTCCAGAAGGGCGATATGAGCGCAAACAAACACTAGCCAATGCTGAACGGTTTATAACAGAAGAATTAAAAGAAAAAGAAACATTAATTCTTGAAGCAGAAGAGAAAATGATTGGTTTAGAATACGAATTATTTATCTCGATTCGTGAGCAAGTAAAGCAATATTTAACAAGACTACAAAAACTTGGACAAGTTATTAGTCAAATAGATGTTTTACAAAGTTTTTCAGTCATTAGTGAAAAATATGGATATGTAAAACCGACATTTACAACTAAACGTGAATATATGGTTACAAATGGACGTCACCCTGTTGTAGAACGCGTATTATCCGATACTGAATATATTCCAAATGATACAAACTTAGATGAAATAACACATCAATTATTAATCACTGGGCCAAACATGGCTGGTAAAAGTACGTACATGAAACAAGTTGCAGTCATTAGTATTATGGCTCAAATTGGGTGTTTTGTACCAGTTGAGTCTGCAAAACTACCGATCTTTGATCAAATATTTACACGTATTGGCGCAGCGGATGACTTAATTTCAGGTCAAAGTACATTTATGGTTGAAATGTTAGAAGCCAACTTTGCTATTACAAATGCGACTGAAAATAGTTTAATATTATTTGACGAGATTGGAAGGGGTACTTCAACTTATGATGGAATGGCCCTAGCGCAGTCGATGATTGAATATATTCATGATCATATTGGTGCGAAAACTTTATTCTCGACACATTACCATGAACTAACTGTATTAGCTGAACAATTAGTACATTTAAAGAATATTCATGTAGCCGCCAAAGAACAAGATGGGAAAGTCTTATTCCTTCATAAAATATTTGAAGGAGCTGCAGATCAAAGCTATGGTATTCATGTTGCAGAACTTGCAAACCTTCCTAAAGATGTCATCTCTAGAGCTAAGGAGCTATTAAATGACTTAGAATCAAATGAGAGACCGTTTATAAAAGAAGAACCAAAAAAACAAGCTAATCTTTCTAGTGAAATAGTGAGAGAAGTTAATCAAAATGATAAAACACCTGAGGAAATGAATAATGATTCCAACGCACAATTAAGCTTTTTTGATGTAGAGAAACCGAAAATGAAAGAAATGAAAAAAGATCATCCTGTTATTGATCAGTTGAAAAAGGTAAATTTATTAGAATTGAATCCAATGGAAGCATTTAATTTATTATATGAACTACAAAAAGAAGTAAAGAAATAATAGCCAAGGCAAGAAGTTGGCCTTTCTTTTTATTTTGGAAAGGAGGAAACGTATGTCTAAAATTAAAAAATTGGATGAAATCCTCGCCAATCAAATTGCAGCAGGTGAAGTAGTTGAACGTCCTGCATCTGTTGTGAAGGAATTGCTTGAAAATTCGATTGACGCAAAAAGCACACGCATTTCAATAGAAATAAATGATGGTGGACTCTCTAGAATTTTCATTAGTGATAATGGAGAAGGGATGTCAAAAGAAGATAGCATTCTCGCTTTTGAACGTCATGCAACTAGTAAAATAAAAAATGAAAATGACCTATTTCGGATTCGAACACTAGGATTTCGTGGAGAAGCTTTACCTAGTATAGCATCGGTTAGTTATGTGACTGTAAAAACATCAACAACTGATGGTCCAGGTATTGAAACTGTTCTTAAAGGTGGCATTTTACAATCCCAAAAAGAAATTGCTAAATCAACAGGAACAAGTATAGATGTTTCTAATTTATTTTTTAATACACCTGCTCGCTTGAAATATATGCGAACTGTCCAAACTGAATTAAGTAATGTGACTGATGTGGTTTACAGACTTGCACTAGCTAATCCATCTATTGCAATTGATTTAAAACATAATGATAAATACATGTTTAGAAGTAATGGGAATGGAGATGCAAGGCAAATCTTAGCATCATTATACGGACTGCAAATTGCTAAGAACATGGTTCACTTTGAAGCCGAATCATTAGATTTTCAAGTAGATGGCTATTTATCGATGCCTGAATATACTAGAGCTTCAAGAAACTATTTATCAATTTATGTAAATGGTCGATATGTTAAACATTATGGTGTAAATAAAGCAATTTCTGAAGGGTATCATACATTACTTCCAATCGGTAGATTTCCTATTGTTGCACTATTTATTAAAATGGATCCTCAATTAGTAGATGTAAATGTTCATCCTACAAAGCAAGAAGTACGCTTTAGTAAGGAAGAGCAATTATATACTTTAATCAGAGAAAGTATCCAAAAAGTATTTAGAAGTAGATCGTTAATTCCAGAAATAACAAGATCAGCACCAAAAGAAAAGGTTTTAAGTGAACAATCTACATTTACTTTTGAACATACAACGAAAGATGATGTAGAAAAGAGTTTGCCGTTTTCATTACAGAATGATTCTATGAATCATTCAACCCAGCAATCAGAAAAGATATTTGAGGAATCATTTAGTAGTCCTGACACAAATGATTTCATTGAATCAGAAAGTCAAGCTGATTATGAAAGCCAATATTTTCAATCGTTTTATTCGAATGAAAACGATAATGGTGATCTTAAAAGTGAAGAGATACAAAGTAAAACTGAGGAAACAACTGTCTTCATTAGTAATGAACTTGCTAAAGAAGAACCACCGATTGATCAATTACCACCGCTTTATCCAATAGGACAAATGCATGGTACGTATATTGTTGCACAAAATGAAAATGGATTGTATTTGGTTGATCAGCATGCTGCACAGGAACGAATTTATTATGAATATTTTAAAGAAAAAATTGGTGAAATTGCAGCGGAATTACAAACCTTATTGATCCCAATTACATTCGATGTTTCTCCGGAACAAGCTATTCTGTTAGATCAATATACTGATGAACTAAGAGAAGTTGGTTTGTTTATTGAGAAATTTGGTAGCAATAGCTATGTGATTAGAGAACATCCAAATTGGTTTCCAGAAGGACAAGAAGAAACATTAATTGATGAGATGATCCAAGAGTTATTAAAACGCGGGACTATAAATATTAAAAAACTTCGTGAAGAAAAAGCAATCATGATGAGTTGTAAAGCTTCAATTAAGGCGAATCAATTTATCACGAACGATGAAATATTTAGATTGCTAGAAACACTAAGAAAATCAACAAATCCTTTTACTTGCCCACATGGCAGACCAATTGTTATTCATTTCAGTTCGTATGAGCTTGAAAAAATGTTTAAGCGCGTAATGTAAAACGACTCAAGAAATTGAGTCGTTTTTTTATGTAAAAACTTAGTGATTACCAAACTAGTTGCTTTCATATTTGAGCTTTTTCTTTTCTACGATGAGACATTGTTTTGTCAAAATCTGTTTGATATACTAAATTTTGTCAGACTATTATTAAATAGAGGGGTACATTTTAAATGATTAATAAAATTGGTAAAGTTACTTTATATGTACAAGATCAAGAAGCAGCGAAGGATTTTTGGATAAATAAAGTTGGCTTCGTATTAAAATATGAGATGGCAATGGGTCCAAATGCTAAGTGGATTGAAGTTGGTCCAAGTGAAAGTGAATTTACAACATTAGTTTTATATTCAAAATCATCAATGGAACAACATAAACCGGAAAAAGTAGCACATCCATCTGTTTTATTCAGTACGAATGATGTTGAATCAGCTTATAAACAAATGCAAGATAATGGTGTAAAAGTTGACGAAATGTTAAGAATGCCATTTGGAACGATGTTTTCATTTTATGATCAAGACGGAAATGATTATATATTGAGAGAAGACAAATAAGATTATTCATTATAAAAGATACATACAAAAAAGAGTTGCCTACCTGAATTGGCAACTCTTTTTATATGTTAAATTAGTTTCTCAAAATTAACACGTTTATTTAAGTAATACATAATTGGAATACCTATCACCATGACAACAAATTCTCCAACAGCAGTAGTTAAATATGTGATTGGGAATGGTAATCCATATGCTAATTTTAGTTCAATCGCAATTAGGAACATTGAAGCGGTAAAGACGATTGTATTCACGATCATACGTGGAATGATACCTTTGATCAATTTTGAAGTGATGATTGTAATGAACAATGAAATAACAGTTTGTCCGACTCCAAAGATTAAATCATAAGCAACAATTGGTGAAAAGAAAAAGTTGGCAAGAATAACACCGACTACAATTCCTAAGAAATATTTTTTATTAAATACAATTAGGTGGTTAAATATTTCTGAAAGGCGGAATTGTAAATTCGAAAATCCGAATGGTTGTACAAAAAAGGTAACTGCTATATATAAAGCAGCAAAAACGCCGTTTATCGCAATCGTTTTTAATTTCATTTTATTCTCCTTAGTTTTTTTTCGTGGGAGGGTTACGAACCACGTAATTTAACAAACAAGATTTTATTTTATCTGTATGTATAGTATACGTCAAGGGCTAAATGAATTAATTATTAAAAAATACAAGATTTTCTATTAATAAATGAATGTGTTTTATGGTATATTTAAATAATGTATATTATTAATTTTTTATGTAAGTGAGAGGAATGAAGGTATGACCAAAAGTAATAACCCTTATATATTAGTTTTTGGGGTTTCAATATGTGATATTATCGGGTTTACCAAAAAAAATTATCGCCCTTATGATTCGAACCCAGGTAGTGTGAAAGTTTCATTTGGTGGCGTTTGCAGAAATATTGCAGAAAATATGGCAAAAATCGGATTAAATACAAAATTTATTTCAGTCGTTGGGAACGATATGAATGGAATGAATATGATCGAACATTCCAAAAAAATTAGTATGGATATGAGTGAAAGCTTGATTATTGAAGGAGAAGCTACTCCAACTTATTTAGCTATTTTAGATGAAAGTGGCGAAATGGTTTCCGCAGTAGTAGATTTAACAATCACTAACAATTTTACAAAAGAATTTATTCTTTCGAAAGCCGACGTTATTCGAGGTGCTGATTATATGGTAGTCGATGCAGATAATCCAAGCACACTTCAATTTTTATTATCAGAATTTCATCAAGAAACAAAGTTTATTCTTGATCCAGTCTCTGCTGCAAAGGCTTGCAAAATTAAAGATACAATTCAATATTTTCATACAGTTAAACCAAATCGACATGAAGCGGAAGTATTATGTGGTTTTGAAATTGTTTCGATTTCTGACGTTAGAAAAGCTGGTGAATATTTTAGGCAAAAAGGTGTCAAAAACGTATTTATTAGTTTAGATGCGGAAGGAATCTATTATCATAATGGTGTAGAAGAAGGCATTTTAAAGGCCAAAGGAGTATCTGTTGTGAATGTCACAGGAGCAGGAGATGCACTTGTTGCTGGAATCGGATATGGCTATATGAATCAAATGAGTATGGCTGATACAGTTAAATATGCTGTGACAATGTCATCTATTGCTATTTCACATGTTGATACAATTAACCCTAAAATGTGCACGGATTATGTTTTAGTTCATATGAACGAATTAGAATGGGAACATACTTCATTTTAATTGAAATTACCTCATCTTACACATCATGGAAAACGAACATCCAGAAGTGAATTTCCACATCCTTATATAACATAAAAAAAATACCCTTGCGACTATGCAAGGGTATTTCATCTTTAATTTTCATTTTTTAGCTTCAAATTTAGTGCGTTTGCTTGTTGAATCGTGTTTGAATCTAATCTAATATCACCAGGAGAATTAGCTTTTCCGATGATATATCCCTCAAATGACGCGCCTACAAATTCAAAAATATGCTTAAACTGTAAAATGAGTGGTAATGCTTTTAAACTTGGATTATCCCCACCAACGATAACGACATACATTTTCTTGGTTTTCATTTTTTCTGCAAAATTTAATTCTTTATCTCTTAAGCTTTGAGACCAGCGATCAATAAAATTTTTCATAAGTCCACTCATGCCATACCAATATAAAGGAGTTGAAAAGATAATTGTATTATGTTCAAGCATTTCCTTGCTAATTTGCTCATAGTCATCATCAACAGGTTGAAAACCTAATTCTGCATGTCTTTGATCATTGATTGGTCTTATGTTTTTTGTTCGTAATTGAACCTCAGAGACTGAAATACCCTCTGTAATCATTTTTGTTAGTTGCTCTGTATTACCATTTTCTCTTGAACTACCGTGAATAATAAACATGTATATTTCACTCCATTTCCTTCATGTACTTACATATATTTCCTAATTGATATTATGAACTAAATAACTAGTAGAATAAAGTAATGTAACTCAAAGATCGTAAACAAAATTAAATTTTTGAATAATATAAAACGACAGAAATTTCATATAATATAAATTTTTTTGAAGGAATTACAAAAAAGATGTAGAACTTCTTGTATTAGTTGCTACTATAAAAAAATATAAAATGTATCATTGATGGATTCAAATATTCATATAGTAGTAAAGGTTGTTTGTTAGAAAAGGGAGGAATGTCCATATCATCATAAATGA
The DNA here is from genome assembly GCF_002128405.1 of Gottfriedia solisilvae. Lineage (GTDB taxonomy): Bacteria > Bacillota > Bacilli > Bacillales > Bacillaceae_G > Gottfriedia > Gottfriedia solisilvae. The sequence goes on along the minus strand of NZ_NETJ01000001.1, from coordinate 763,147 downwards.
TACTCTTTTGAATAATCATACAATGAAAATGTTTTTTTTATGTAGTTTATTTGTTTTGTAAGCGTTTACTTAAAGTTTGTACATAGTTTTTTTCTTCACAAAAATCGTAATTTATAGGAGGAAATCAAGATGAAACAAAATGAATTAACACAAGCAAAAAATAGCTATGATATTTTTCCGGTTCAAGAAGTGCATCATTTAGAAATGTATGTGGGTAATGCTAAACAAACAGCTTATTTTTTTGCGAACACTTTTGGATTTACACCAATCGCTTATTCAGGATTAGAAACAAAAGTACGTGACAAAGTTTCTTATGTTTTAAAACAAGGTAGCATTCGACTTGTGATTACAGGAACTTTAAAAGAAGATTCTAAAATTGCTGAATTTGTAAAAAAACACGGTGATGGCGTTAAAGATATCGCATTAATCGTAGATGATATCGAAAAAGCATATCAAGGTGCAGTTAGTAGAGGAGCTATTAAAATCTTACCTCCAACTGAAATTAGTGATGAGTATGGTACAGTGAAAAAAGCTGTAATTGGTACTTATGGCGACACAATCCATACTTTAATTGAGAAAAAAGACTATAAAGGTGTATTCTTACCTGGATTTAAGGATCGTGCGTTTACCATTCCTGTAAATGAAACAGGTTTAATTGCTGTAGATCACGTTGTTGGAAATGTTGAAAAAATGGAAGAGTGGGTTTCTTATTATGAAAACGTAATGGGATTCCAATCAATGATTCATTTTGATGATGATGATATCAGTACTGAATATTCAGCACTAATGTCTAAAGTTATGACAAATGGAAGCCGTATCAAATTCCCAATTAACGAACCTGCTGAAGGCAAACGTAAATCACAAATTCAAGAGTATTTAGACTATAACAATGGACCTGGTGTACAGCATTTAGCTCTTTTAACTGAAGACATTGTTGATACTGTTACGAAGCTAAGAGCATTAGGTGTTGAATTCTTAAAAACGCCAGATTCATATTATGATATGTTAACAGAACGTGTAGGCAAAATTGATGAAGATATTGAAAAACTAAGAGAATTAAAGATTTTAGTAGACCGCGATGATGAAGGCTACTTATTACAAATTTTCACTCGTCCAATCGTTGATCGCCCGACATTATTTATTGAAATTATTCAACGTAAAGGTGCTAAAGGTTTCGGTGATGGAAACTTTAAAGCGTTATTTGAATCGATTGAGCGTGAACAAGCAATGCGAGGAAATCTATAAGGGGTTGTCACAATGGAAATTAGACCGGATACTTTACCATGGCAAGATGCTTATAAGCTGTTAATTGGTTCAGTTTTACCACGTCCAATTGCTTTTGTGTCAACAAAGAATACTGAAGGTGTAGCGAATGTTGCACCTTTTAGTTTCTTTACAGCAATTTGTGCTGATCCAATGCTAGTTTGCTTTGCTCCAATGATTCGAGGAACAGATGGAGATAAAAAAGATACGCTAAAGAATATCGAAAGCACAAAAGAATTTATTATTAATATTGTAAGTGAAGAAATTTGCGAACAAGTAAATCAAGCTGCAACTGATTTTGCTTATGGAGTAGATGAATTCGAGATGGTTGGACTAACCAAAATTGATGGTACAACTGTGAATGTACCAAGAGTAAAGGAAAGTTTAGTAGGACTAGAATGTGAACTTTTTGAGCTATTACATTTTGGTGATAACAAAGGTGCTGGTAGTTTAGTAATTGGTAAAGTTGTGAATGTTCATATTAATGATGAATTATATGAAAATGGCAAAATCAATACTGAAAAATTAAATCCAGTTGGACGTTTGGCTGGTCACTCATATACAAAAGCAATTACAGACACATTTGCGATTGAGAGAAAAAGGTGAATTATGAAATTTATTACATTTTTATATGAAGGAAAAGAAAAAGCAGGAATATTAGTAGATGACCAGGTGCTTGATATAAATAAATTAAGCAATGGCAAAATACCATCCGATTTACTATCTATTCTAGAAAACTATGATGAATATAAAAATGAAATTGCTGAATTAACAGGAGTAGGTATTCCACTTTCTTCTGTTGAATTGCGATCACCACTTCCGAAGCCGTCTAGCATACGTGATTTTTATGCATTTGAGGAACATGTTAAAACATCTCGAGGCAGACGAGGTTTAGAGATGATTCCTGAATGGTATGAAGTACCAGTATTTTATTTCACTAATCATAGAGCGGTAATTGGACCAGAGGATAGTGTATTTATTCCTTCTAATTGTAAGCGAATGGATTATGAACTAGAAATTGCTTGTATTATTGGAAAAGCAGGAAGTAATATCTCAGTTGAAGAAGCAGATGATTATATTTTAGGATACACAATTATGAATGACTGGAGCGCGAGAGATCTTCAAGCACATGAAATGAAGGTCGGTTTAGGTCCATCTAAGGGTAAGGATTTTGCAACATCACTTGGACCATGGATTGTAACCAAAGATGAAATTGAACAATATAGAAAGAATAAAAGCTACGATTTGAAGATGACTGCCTCAATAAATGGAAAGGTCATTTCTAGTGGTAATTTTTCTTCAATCTATTACTCATTTTCAGAATTAATTTCACATGCATCAAAAAATGTCACTTTATATCCTGGGGATGTTATCGGATCAGGAACAGTTGGTACAGGGTGCATTTTAGAGCTAGGTGAAGAGAAGCATAGATGGTTAGAAGATGGTGATGAGGTAGAACTTCATATCACCGGTTTAGGAAAGCTAAGAAATATCGTTAGAAAGTGAGGGGAAGATATTGTATTATCGCACTTTAGGTAAAGTACCAAGAAAAAGGCATATTCAATTTAAAAAAGAAGATGGAACACTATTTAGAGAACAGGTAATGGGGACAAAAGGATTTTCTGGTACTCAATCCATTTTGTATCATCACCATATGCCTACATCAGTAAGTGAAACTTCATTTTACAAATCACTTAATATCGAGTTTGAAGAGCAATCCTCTTTACAACATCGTCATATTAGAACAAATAATATTGAGAAGACTGGCGATGCATTAGAAGGAAGAATGTACGTATTAGGTAATTCAGACCTATTAATCGCTGTTTGTAATGTTACGGAAGAAAGCCAATATTTTTATCGCAACGGTGAAGGTGATGAAATGTTATTCGTACATTACGGCACTGGTGAACTTCAAACGATGTTTGGAACAATTAGGTACCGAAAAGGTGATTATTTAATGATTCCGATTGGGACAATTTACAAGCTTGTGCCAACTTCGGATACAAAATTGTTAATTGTAGAGTCAAACTCTCAACTTACAACGCCAAGACGCTATCGTAATGAATATGGACAAATGCTTGAGCATAGCCCATTTTGTGAGCGTGATTTTAGAGGACCTGAAACATTAGAGACTTTTGATGAAAAAGGTGAATTTACCGTATTAACGAGAGCGAGAGGAAATTTATATAAACATGTATTAACACATCATCCATTTGATGTAGTTGGTTGGGATGGTTATTTATATCCATGGGCATTTAATATTGAGGATTTTGAACCAATCACTGGTCGAATTCACCAACCGCCTCCTGTCCATCAAACATTTGAAGGACATAATTTTGTCGTTTGCTCATTCGTTCCAAGATTATACGATTACCATCCAGAAGCAATTCCTGCGCCTTATGTTCATAGTAATGTAAATAGCGACGAAGTACTTTATTATGTAGAAGGTAATTTTATGAGTAGAAAAGGGATTGAACAAGAATCAATCACTCTTCACCCATCTGGTATTCCACATGGTCCTCATCCAGGAAAAACTGAAGGAAGTATTGGCAAAAAAGAAACATTAGAACTAGCAGTTATGATTGATACATTTAAACCACTTTATGTCGTGAAGGATGCTCATGCCTATGAGGATCCAGCTTATATGAGTAGTTGGATAGAAAAGTAGAGTCTTATGATTCTACTTTTTATTTAGAAAAGTGGAACAAGCTCGCCCAGCTCTGAAGGGAATATCTCCATATATCTGAAGAAGTGGTGATTTATCCACTTCAAAGATATATGGAATATTACCGAAGAGCTAGCTTGTGGAGCTAGACCGAATGAAAAGTGGAACAAGCTCGCCCAGCTCTGAAGGGATACATCTACATCTTTCTAGAAGATTCTCTATGAGGTAACTATAAAACTAATTTTTAGAAAACTCTAGCAAATAAAACTAGATAAACGACATATGAATATGATAAACTAGCAACATTATACAAAAAATTTGAATATGAAAAGGAGATTTTTGCATGTATGTGAAACCACAAATTTTGACACTTCAAGCTTATAAACCAGGAAAACCTAGTGAAGTAGTCATGAGAGAATATGGTCTCGATAAAGTTGTAAAACTTGCTTCAAATGAAAATCCGTTTGGTTGTTCTCCTAAAGTATTTGAAGAATTAAGAAATGTAGTCAGTAAATTTGCCATTTATCCTGATGGCGCAACAGAGATTTTAAGTGAAAAAGTTGCAAATTTTCTTGGAGTAGCTCCTAATCAATTAATCTTCGGAAGCGGTGCTGATGAAGTCATTCAAATGATTAGTAGAGCCTTACTTACAAAAGAACATAATATTGTACAAGCAGCTTTAACTTTCTCCCAATATTCACATCACGCAGTAATTGAAGGAGCTGAAGTTAGAAGTGTACCACTTGTAAATGGGGTACATGATTTAGATGAAATGCTTGAACAAGTTGATCAAAACACGAAAATAGTATGGATTTGTAATCCAAATAACCCAACAGGTACATATATAAATACACGCCAATTAACAGCGTTTTTAGAAAATGTCCCATCATCAACATTTGTTGTAGTTGATGAGGCGTACTTTGAATATGTATCTGCTTCTGATTATCCTAAAACAATCTCATTATTAAATAAATATGAGAATTTAGTTGTCTTACGTACTTTTTCAAAAGCATACGGCCTAGCATCTTTCCGAATCGGATATGGTGTAGCAAATAGTAAGTTAATCGAAGAAATTAATATAGCTAGATTACCGTTTAACACATCTATGGTTGCACAAGTTGCAGCAATAGCTTCATTAGAGGATCAAGTATTCATTCAAAATTGCGTACAGCAAAACAAAAAAGGTATGGAGCAATATACTGCATTTTTTGATGCATATGGCATTGAATACTATCCATCTCAAGCTAACTTTATTTACATTCCAGTTTCAAATAGCCAAGAAATCTTTACTCGACTAGAAGCAAAAGGTTATATTATTCGCGCATTCCCGGACGGAATCCGAATTACAATTGGAACTGCAGCGGAAAACGAAGGATTAATCTTACACTTAAAAGCGATCCTAACAGACAAGTCTGCTATTAAGTAAGAACTTAACTCCTCTAAACCGATAATGTATTAGGTTAATTACAAAAATATAATTTAATAATGAATTTGAAGACCAAATTGAGTATGATTTGGTCTTTTTGTTATTTTGAAATTAATCTTTAATTATCATTTTGTAATAAAACGCAGAATTGCAGATACGAATTGAATAAATATTTGACACTATTAATAGAAAGTATTTTAAGATATATATTTTGATTTGTTCAAATTATATTGTTCTTTATATTAAGTGAGAAATCTAGGGGCTCTCCCGAAATTAGAAAAAGTAGACTTGCACTAATTAAGAGTTTATGAATGCTAGGAGTATCAAGATAGGTTTTCTTAGAGTCACCCAATATCACAAAATGATTGGAACGGAAGGTGCTCGACTCCTGTGGGAGTAGCGGGGCAGCTGAGACCCCACAGGCGCGCGCCGAGGAGGCTCAGCGCACGCCCCACGGAAAGCGAGCATCCTGGAGTGGAAATCAACCCATTCTCTATTTTTGAGGCACCTTTTTAATAAATATTTGATACTAAAGAAGTATTGGAAAAGGAATATTTTACCAAAAGTAAAATGTTTAATTTAGGAGGGATAAAATGTCTAGTAATTTAATAATCATTTCAATATTGTTAGCAAACATACTATGCGTAAATTTATTTGCATTTTTTATTTATAGAAAATCAAAGAATCTATACCTAGCAGCTTTTATCATCTTTGCTCTTGCATGTATTTTAGCAATTGTTGAAGGGATCATTGCTGTGATGATTATTCAAGATGGCTTCGCATTTTTCTTCGGATTAAATGTCGTTGGTTACTGTTTAATTATTAATAGTATAATTGTTTTTCTTATGGCAATTTTAGTGTCAATTGTTAAATTTTTTAAAAGACTAAATTAATTAAATATTACTGAACAAGTGGTGTGGAGTTGCGATTGCAGCTCCTTTTGAACGTTAATTGGGTATGAAAAATACGTACAAAACATAAAGACTTATAATATTCCAAATTTTTACAAAAAAGGGTATTATTCTATCTTTGTAGTATTATTTATGATGGGAAAAAAATCCATTAGTATATTAGTAGAGTAAATCGTTTTTACGATCCTGAGATCTGACTAATAGAATAAAAGGAGAAAAGATGGTGATTCGTGTTTTAAATTGAGTTCAAATTGAAAAGAAGATTTCTAAAAAAGCATTTGTATAGAAAATAATAAGTAACTATGAAAATATTTTTTATAAGTTTTGAAAGGTAGGAAAATAAGATGGCAAAAGAGTATCGTTCACGAGAAGAACGTAAACGAATGGAAAAGCCTTCAAAAGGAACTCCTAAAAAACGAGAAGGTCTATTAAAGAAAATAATCCTCATCATTTTAACATGTGGTTTAGTAGGCTTATTAGGCGTTGTTGGTACATTTTACTACTTAATCAGTGATGCACCTAAATTAGATACAAAGAAGCTTCAAGTTCCTTTATCATCAACTATATTAGATAAAGATGGAAATGTAATTGCTGAATTAGGAAAAGAGCGTCGAACGAAAGTTTCTTATAGTGAGATTCCTAAAGTTGTAGAAGATGCGTTTCTTGCGACAGAAGATATACGTTTTTATAAGCATAAAGGTGTAGACACTCGCCGCGTCGTTGGTGCTGTTTTAGCAAACATTACTGGCGGATTTGGTTCTCAAGGTGGTAGTACAATTACGCAACAGGTCGTAAAAAATTCATTTTTATCACCAGAAAAAACGATCAAACGTAAGGTACAAGAATGGTATTTAGCATTCCAATTAGAACAAAAATATTCAAAACATCAAATTTTGGAACTGTATTTAAACAAGGTGTATTTTTCAAACGGTTTAAAAGGTCAAGGTGTATATGGAATTGCGAAAGCAAGTGAACGATATTTTAGTAAGGACTTATCAGAAATTACATTACCTGAGGCAGCAACTTTAGCAGGCATGGTACAAAGTCCAAATAACTTTAATCCTGCTAAGCATCCTAAGGCATCTGAAAATAGAAGAAATATTGTTCTTAGCCAAATGAAGAAATACGGATATATTACAGAGGATCAATTTACACAATCAAAAGCGATTCCTATGGAGAAATTAATCAAAGTCCAAGAAGACGAAAGTGTAAAGTATCATTCATTTTTAGATGTAGTCATTGATGAAGTAGAAAAAAATGGAGATGCAAATGTTTATACAGACGGACTAATAATTGAAACAACGCTAGATACTAAGGCTCAAGATAAAGCTGATGAAATCATTAATCGCGGAAAAGAATTTTATCCAAGTGATGAGTTTCAAACAGGATTTGTATTAACTGATACAAAAACAGGGGAAATCAAGGCAGTAGGAGCTGGTAGAAATACTACATCAGGTGGTTTAAATTTTGCAACAGATATAAAAAGACAACCTGGGTCTACGATCAAACCAGTTTTAGATTATGGACCAGCAATTCAAAATTTAAAATGGTCAACAAATCACCAAATTGTTGATGAACCTTATCAATATTCTGATGGAACACCAATTAGAAACTCTGACAAAAATTACAAAGGGCAAATATCAATCCGTGAGGCTCTTACAAGATCAAGGAATATACCGGCTTTAAAAACAATTCAAGAAGTTGGCTTAGATCGTTCACGTGAATTTGGTAATGGACTTGGTTTTAATTTCGAAAAAGATACATTTTACGAGTCTCATTCAATCGGTGGATTTACTGGTGTGTCCGCAATGGAAATGGCTGGAGCTTACGCTGCATTTGGTAATGGTGGAGTGTATATCAAACCACATGCTGTAACTAGAATCATTTATCAAGATAAAACAGAAAAAGTGTTAACACCAGAACCAAAGCAGGCTATGAGTGACTACACAGCATATATGATCACAGATATGCTTAGAGATGTTGTTAAATCGCCAAGTGGAACAGGTGGTTTGGCAAATATTCCTGGGCTTGATATGGTCGGAAAAACAGGTACAACAAATTATCCAGATGATGTAAAAGCTAAATATGGTTTTCCATCAAATGCTACACGAGATAGTTGGTTTGTTGGCTATACACCAGATGTAACTGTTTCGGTTTGGACGGGCTATGAAAAAAATAAAAAAGATCATTACTTAGGACAAAGTTCTGTAAAAATTGCCAAATATATCGCAAAAGATATGTTACAAGAAACAGCAAATTCATCTTCAAAATTCCAAAAGCCAGATTCAGTAGTGGAAATTCGTGATGAATTGTTTATTAAAGGTGAAAAAATGGATGAGGTTCCTAAAGATGAATTATTGGAACCAGCACAAAAAGTTACTTCAAAATTTGATGAAGCAACAGGAAATATTTTATTGAATTGGCAATATCCATCAGACTTATTACCATCAACTACATTTGAAGTAAGTTATGAAGCAAATAAAGTTGCAGGACAAACGCAAAAAGTTCAAGGAACTACAGCAACCATTTCTGGAATTGTGCCAGGAGATATTGTAAAAATTAAAATAGTTGCAACTAGTGAAGATGGAAAGAGTAATCCTGTAACAATTACGGTAGATTTAACATCGGTAGTAGAACCAACTAACCCAACAGATGATGACACTCAAACTGGAGATGACAACGGTAGTGGGGACAATGACGACCCAGAAGATGATAATGATGGTATAGATAATGGGAATGGTACTGACGATGGAACTGAAGATGATAATGGTGATCCGATAACGCCAGAGACTACAGATCCAAATAAACCTACTGTACCTACAAACCCAACAAAACCAACAAAACCACAAGAAAATGGTGGCGTTAAAAATCCAACATCATTTTACTCAGATTCTCAATATACTAATCGAATGACGAAAATGAATACAAAAAATATCAGGGTTTTATCATAATAGAATAATAATATTGAAAAAAAGGATAGGAATGCAGGAGTGTTATCTGCAATTCTATCCTTTTTTGTAACTCAAATGGCCACATATACAACAATATTTTTTTGAGTCCTTCCTACTAAACTGAATTATTTTATAGATATATATATATCAACTTGACTATTATTCGGATCAATTGAACGTTCATCATATAATTCAAAGTCCGTTGTAAATGCTCTTTTATTTGTTTTGGACCATTCCCATATATGTTGCCAGGCTTCGACGACCACTTCTTGAACGGGTCCTTTTCTAGTGGTAAATACAATATATTGATTAGGTTCAATCGAATAACTTTTCATTCCATCAGGAATCTGTTCAATATTACTTACTTCTGCTCCAATGGCAAATGAATATGAACCATTTTCATCAGTTTCATAATTTGTATAGAGTGCTAGAATGGTTGCGTTCTTTTTACTTTGAATTTGGTTTGCTAATTGATTTGAATAAAATTTTTCCCATTGTTTAGGGATTAAAGCTTTTTCACTCATTTCAATTTGGTTTGTTGTTGTAACAAAGTCACCAATGAAAAACATGGGTTCGTTTTTTATAAATACTTTTTCAGTTATAGTCGTCATATAATTCCTCCGATTGGAAAATTTTCTCAATAAATAGTTCGTGATTCTTGTCTTGAATCCCTTTTATTTAAACGGATTTTGATCTCTTGATTTGAGAAATAGGCAAAAGGTAGTTTTTTTAATATTTAATAAAATAAAATAAAAAGGATTGACAATCCAAACATAATTCTTTAATATTTAAAAAAATGATAACAAGAAGGAGACATAACTATGTTTTTCGCACGCACGATAAATGGGTTACAACATCATCATCCACCCAGGGTTTGAATCTATGGACAAAAATTGACCGTAGATACAAGCCCTCTTCGTGTTACGAAAAAGGTGCTTGTGTCGTGCCAGAAGGCCATGCAGGCATTAACCTGTATGGCCTTTTTATTTTTCCAGAAAGGGGTAGTGAGAAAGTGAATGGGAAATTATTACAAGCTTTGAAAAGCTACGAGTATAAGCGAAAAATGGAAGATTACGTTATAGATCGTGGATATATACCTTTCGAACCTCAAGTTTTCGAGGAATTTGAACATTTTGCCATTCAGAATCCGCGACTACCACGTGAAGAACTAGTCGTTTTACTTTCAGGCAAACAACAAATTCTTTTATTAAGACCAGATATTACGAGTGCATTAATGAAGGAAATATATCCGATCGCCTTAAAAGAAGAAAAATGTAAGATTTTTTATCAATCAATCGTTTATAGAAACAATGAAGAAGGGATCAAGGAGATCAATCAATTTGGAATAGAGAATTTTGGTGAAATAAATGAATCTACTGAAATTGAAATCATTGTAATGGCAATTGATTTATTAAGTAAACAACCTTTTATTTTAGAAATAGGGCATACAGGGTTTTTAGAAGGATTATTTAATGAATGTGATCTTTCAAAAGAACAAAAAAACTTAGTCAAACGACTTATTTACTTGAAAAATTCAGATGAATTAAAAATATGGTCTGAAAAAACAATTCTTCCAAAAGAAGTAAAGCGTGTCCTAAACGAATTATTTAATTTACAAGGAAAGGGGAAAGAGATAAGTTCGTTGCTAACCAGTTGTATTTTAAATAAGCAAATGGATGATGCAGTACATAAAATTTTACGATTACAAGAAATAAGTCCAAATATACATGTTGATTTTTCGATAATAAATGAACTTGATTATTATGATGGAATTGTTTTTAAAGGATATTATGATCGACTAAATAAAGAGGTATTAAGGGGCGGACGCTACAAAGTGCTTTCTGAAGATTCGGAAAAAATGATGGATGCAATTGGATTTTCGATTGATACGAATGCTTGGATAGAATGTCAGGAGGTGGCATACAAATGAAATGGCTCATCATTGCGGTCGCTAAGGGGAGATTGGAAGACGAAGTAAAAAAGATTCTAGCTCAAGCTGGACTTGGCAATGTAATTGATTCCGACTCAAGAAAATTAATTTTTGAAGATGATAAAAATCGAATTAGATACTTGGTCGTCAAGCCAGTAGACGTGGCTACTTATGTTGAAAGTGGTGTTGCTGATTTAGGATTCGTTGGAAAAGATGTTTTATTAGAACAAGAAAAAGACGTTTATGAGCTGATGGATTTAGAATTCGGTAAATGTATATTTGCTGCAGCAGGGTTTCCAAACACTTTGATTGATAAGGGTGAAGAACCATTAAGGATTGCTACTAAATATCCAAATATCACGACAAATTATTTTCAGGATCGTCAAAAAATAGAATTAATCTATTTAAATGGTTCAGTTGAACTTGCACCAATCGTTGGTCTATCTGACATCATTGTAGATTTAGTTGAAACAGGTAGTACTTTAAAAGCAAATGGTTTAGTCATCTTAGAGGAAATGATGACAATCAGTGCTAGGGTTATCTCAAATCGAGTTAGTTATCGATTTCAACATGATCGGATACAACAATTTTTAGACGAAGTAAAGAAAGGGAAGATGGTGTATGCTGGAAATTCTATCAATTGAACAAAAAAGCGAAAAGCTTAATCAAATTCTACATAGAACGGTTCTTCCAACAGGTCAAATTGAAAAAAGAGTTGAAGAAATTCTTTCAGATGTGAAAGAAAACGGAGATGGTGCAATTCGTAAATATTCCTTCTTGTTTGATGAAGTAAATTTAGAAACATTTGAAGTATCTGAGGAAGAAATATCACAAGCATTAAATGAGATAAATGAAGAATTAATGGAAGCACTACTTGCTGCAAAGGAAAATATAGAACGGTACCACGAAAAACAACTACAAACAGGTTACAAAATCGAAAATGAAATATCATCAATTCAACAAATTATTAATCCAATTGAAAGAGTAGGAATTTATATCCCAGGAGGTAAAGCAGCATATCCTTCAACCGTTCTAATGAACGCGATCCCTGCAAAAATTGCTGGAGTAAATGAAATCGTCATTGTAACGCCTCCAAATAAAGAAGGTAAAATTAAAAGTTCAATTCTAGTTGCAGCGAAATTAGCTGGGGTTTCAAAAGTATTAAAAATAGGTGGTGCTCATGCAATTGGAGCACTAGCCTATGGGACTGAAACGATTCAAAGAGTCGATAAAATTGTCGGTCCTGGAAACTTATATGTAGCTTTGGCTAAGAAAAATGTGTCTGGAATTGTTGGTATTGATATGGTTGCTGGTCCTACTGAAGTGGTTATTTTAGCAGATGAACATGCAAATGAAAGATTTATCGCTGCAGATTTAATGGCGCAAGCTGAGCATGATGAAATGGCATCAAGCATTGTGATCACTACGTCAAATGAATTAGCTGAGAAAATTCAACAAGCATCACATGACTTAATAGAAGAACAACCACGTAAAGAAATCATTCAAAAAGCCTTTGAAAATTATGGGGCGATCATAAAAGTCAATTCAATAGAAGAAGGGCTCAATCTTGTAAATAAAATTGCACCAGAGCACGTTGAAATCTTACTTAAGGATTCAGAAGAATATGTGACTAAGATTAAAAATGCTGGGGCAATTTTTGTAGGAGACTATACACCAGAACCTGTAGGCGATTATTATGCGGGAACGAATCATACATTGCCTACTAGTGGAACAGCTAGATTTACGTCACCATTGTCGGTTAATGACTTCCAAAAGAAAACATCAGTTGTTTATTACAGTAAGGAAGCACTAAAAGCTGCTAGAAATTATATTGAGACAATTGCAAATGAAGAAGGATTATTTGGACATAAAAAAGCAATCAGTATCCGTTTTGAGGAGGAATGAAATTGAGAATAGCTAATATTTCAAGACAAACAAAAGAGACGAATATATATTTAAAATTGAATTTGGACGGAGACGGTAATAGTAATATTTATACTGGAATTGGTTTTTTAGATCATATGTTGACGTTATTTTGCTTTCACAGCGGGGTCGATATGGAACTTAATTGTGTCGGAGACTTAGACGTCGATGATCACCATACAACAGAGGATGTAGGAATTGCAATTGGGAAAGCATTGTTGGAGTCACTTGGTGAGAAAATTGGGATTAATCGTTATGGATCTAGCTATATCCCAATGGATGAAACTTTAGCAAGAGTAGTAATCGATTTTAGTGGGAGACCATATCTTGTTTACAATGCCCGATTAGAGCGAGAGAGAGTCGGGACAATGGATACTCAAAATATTAAAGAATTTTTTAAAGCACTAAGTTCAGAAGCTAAAATGAATTGCCATATGGAAGTTTTATATGGCGATAACGACCATCATAAAATCGAGGCATTATTTAAAGCTTTTGGCAGAGCGATTAAACAGGCGATTGAAGTCAATTCTACTAAATTACCTTCAACGAAAGGACTTCTTTAAAATGAATATTATCATCGATTATGGAGTTGGAAATTTAGATTCATTAAAAAGAGCATGTGAAGAAGTAGATTTCCAAGTGGTTGTTAGTAATAAAATTGAGGATATCAAACATGCTTCTTCTATTATTCTACCTGGTGTAGGTGCTTATGAGGCAGCTATGAAGGAATTAAATAATCTTAACTTAATAGACATGATTATAGAAAAAGCAAACAATGGAATACCAATTTTAGGGATTTGTCTTGGCATGCAATTATTATATGAATTTAGTGATGAGAATGGTGGCTATGAAGGACTGGGGTTACTTAAAGGTACAGTTAAACAAATACCTAATTTTGTAAAGGTTCCACATATGGGATGGAATAAATTATTCTTTAACAAAAACATAAATCTATTGAAATACGTAAATGAAGAAGAGTATGTATACTTTGTCCACTCATATTATGTAGATTCTACAAATGAGGAAGTAGTAGCTTTTAGTGATTATGGTGTGAAAATCCCAGCAATTGTGAATCAAAATAATATAGTAGGTATGCAATTTCATCCAGAAAAAAGTAGTGAGACGGGGTTAAATCTATTAAAAGCATTTAAGGAGCTGTGTTTATATGATTCTATTTCCAGCAATTGATTTGAAGGATGGTAAATGTGTACGTTTAGAACAGGGTGATTTTTCAAAACAAGAGATTTATAGTCGTTCTCCTTTGGAGGTTGCATTGGCATTTGAAAAAGTTGGGGCAACTGTACTTCATATTGTTGATTTAGATGGAGCAAGAACTGGTGAAAGACGAAATGCCTCAATCGTTAGAGACATAGTAGAAAATACGAATTTAAACATTCAATTAGGTGGCGGTATCCGTTCCTTAGAATCAATATCATTTTGGTTGGAGATTGGAATTAAAAACGTGATATTAGGAACAATTGCAATCGAAAATATGAACATTGTAAAGGAAGCAGTGGAACGCTACGGGGAACGAATCATTGTCGGAGTTGATGCAAAGAACTCATTTGTTGCAACCAATGGCTGGGAAAAAGCTACTACTCAAAATAGCTTTGAATTCTGTAAAAAACTTGAAAAATTAGGTGTGAAATCAGTCGTTTATACAGATATAGCGAAGGACGGAATGCTTAGTGGACCAAATATAGAAGCATATAAAAAGCTGTCTAGTGAAACGAACTTACAGATTATTGCATCCGGAGGAGTAAGCTCAATTGATGATTTACTATCTCTTCAAAAACTGAATCTTTATGGGGCAATTTCAGGTAAGGCATTGTATGAGAAGAAGTTTTCTTTAAAGGAGGCGCTAACATGCTTGCAAGAAGAATCATACCTTGCTTAGATGTTCGAAATGGGCGAGTAGTAAAGGGGAAGCAATTTTCAAGCATTCAGGATGTTGACTCACCTACAAAGCTAGGGAAATTTTATAGTGATCACGGAGCGGATGAACTTGTTTTTTACGATATAACTGCTTCAAATGAAGAGAGAAATATTTCATTACAATTCGTTTCAGATGTAGCAAAAGAATTGAGAATTCCGTTTTGTGTTGGTGGTGGCGTTCGAACAATTGATGATTTTACAATGCTTTTAAGAAATGGTGCTGACAAAGTGTCGATTAATTCTTCGGCAGTTATGAATCCAGATTTAATTAAGGAAGCATCGGATCGATTCGGTTCTCAATGCGTCGTTTTATCAATCGACGCGAAGAAAAATGATGCTGGTGTATATAAGGTATATATAAATGGTGGTCGAAAAGAAACGGATTTAGAAGTAGTTGAATGGGCTAAACGCGGAGTTGAACTTGGTGCAGGAGAAATTGTCATCAATAGTATCAATGAAGACGGAATGAAATCTGGCTATGATATAGAGCTATTACAAAAAATAACAAGTACAGTCAACGTTCCAGTCATCGCATCTGGTGGAGCTGGGAAACTAAATGATTTTTATGAAGCTATTGAAGAAGCAAATGTAGATGGTGTTTTAGCAGCGTCAGTATTTCATTTTGGTGAGATTCAAATAAGCGATTTAAAAAATTATTTAAATAAGAAAGGTATTTCCATTCGATTATAGGGGGAGTAGTACATGTTTCAGATTCATAACATTCAATTTAATGAAAAAGGATTAGTTCCGGCAATTGTCCAAGATGTTAAAACAAAAGATGTATTAATGCTTGGATATATGAATGAAGAATCGATTCAACAAACTTTACAGACAGGATATGCAACATATTATAGTAGAAGTCGTCAAAAACTTTGGGTAAAAGGTGAAACATCTGGAAATCGCCAGGCAGTAAAATCTATCGCATATGATTGTGATCAGGACACGATTTTAATGCAAGTAGAGCAAAATGGTGTAGCTTGCCATACAGGAAACTGGAGCTGCTTTCATGAAAAGACTGAGATAAGTAGCTCTGATGAGAAATATAATCTAAATATCTTAAATGATCTGTATCAAACAATCGTTAATCGAAAATCAAATCCTGTTGAAGGTTCTTATACTACATACTTGTTTGATAAAGGCATTGATAAAATTCTAAAAAAAGTAGGAGAAGAATCGAGTGAAGTAATCATAGGTGCAAAAAACGATGATACGAATGAACTTGTATATGAAATAAGTGATTTAGTTTATCACGTAATGGTACTAATGGTTGAAAAAGGTGTGAAGCTGGACGAAATTAAAGAAGCGCTAGTAAATAGAAGAGAGAAGGTTCGCTCTTGAAGATTGATGGTCATACGCATACCCACTATTGTCCACATGGAAGTGGAGACAATGTTGAATTAATGATTCAAAAAGCAATAGAATTAGATTTTGACGAATATCATATCACCGAACACTCTCCAATTCCTTCGTCATTTAAAAGCCGTTTGCAACCAATGGAAGTTATCGATACTCTAGCAATGAATGAGAGAGAAGTAGACGGTTATGTCAAAGAAATGATCGCCTTAAAAGGAAAATATAAAGATAGAATAACAGTAAAAGTTGGTTTTGAATTAGATTACTTACCTATGGATACAGAGTGGACAAAACACTTTCTGCATGAATATGGAAAATACTGTGATACTGGCTTATTATCTGTGCATTTTTTAGAAGGACTAGATGGATGGCGTTGTATTGACTATCAAGCAGAGGATACACTTGATGGACTAGTAAACTATTATGGTAGGGTTGAAGATTTCCAATTAGCTTATTACGAAATCGTAAAGCAATCAATTTTAGTAGATTTAGGACAATATAAACCAAAAAGAATTGGCCATATGACTTTATGTAATAAATTTAAACAATTCCTTCAGTGTGAAGAAACGAAAGTAATCAAGGAGAATCAAATCGATATCTTACATCTAATCAAACAAGAGCAATACGAACTGGATGTAAATACTGCTGGATTATTTAAACCGTATTGTGGGGAAACGTATCCTCCAATTGATGTAATTGAATATGCAAGACAATTAAGAATTCCCCTCGTTTACGGTTCTGATTCTCATGGTGTGAAGGATATTGGTAGAGGTTATGAAATGGTCAATTTAGTGTAATGATAAAAACAGCCGATCCTAAAGTGGTCGCCTGTTTTTTGTTTTGCGCTATGATCTTACATATATGAATGATCAAATGTCGTTTCATAAAAATGAAATACATGAATTAATGAACAACATACTCAAGTAAGAACAATCATAGTGAACAAGGAAATTAAACTTTAAATGCCGAAATAAATAGTAAGAAGAATTTTATTCTACAATATAAATTTGTAAATTTGAAAGAAGGATTATCGCATGGCAGAAACATACAAAATGAAAGTTTCCAATCAACATTTACACGCATCATTTAGTAAAGAATACGAACCAATTATGACAATACGTTCTGGAGATTCTATTGAATTTAATACGATTGATATAGGCTGGGGAATTAATGCAAAAAACGGGGAACGAATTCGTTATCAATCAAGGGAACAAGAAGAAGCCTGGGGCCATCCAATGGTGGGTCCTATTTATATTCAAGATGCAAAACCTGGTATGACACTCGAGGTAAAAATAAATAAAATAAAAACAGGCTGGTACGGTTGGAATTGTGCTGGAGGTAAAATAAACTGGCAAAATAATGTTTTAAATATAGCGGAGTCACCTGAAGTAACATTAAATTGGACGATAAATGAAGAAAACAAAACCGCGAAAACACATGTGAAAGATCAAGAATTTACTGTTCCACTTAAACCATTTTTAGGTGTATTGAGTACATCGCCAAGTGAATCAGGTGTTCATTCAACCATCCCGCCAAGATACTGTGGAGGAAATATTGATTGTAAGGAATTAGTTGAGGGAAGTACAGTTTATCTTCCTATTACTGTAGAAGGGGCACTGTTTTCTGCTGGAGACGGACATGCAGCCCAAGGAGATGGTGAAGTTTCTGGTCAAGCGATTGAATCTCCTTTTGACCAAGTAAATCTTACACTTACAGTTATTGAAGACTTACAATTGAAAATGCCACGAGCAAATACTCCTGCAGGTTGGATCACTTTTGGTTTTGATGAGGATTTAAACAAAGCTACAGCAATAGCTTTAGAAGGAATGATTGAGTTAATGCAGGAAATCTACCAGATAGAAAAAACGGAAGCAGTTGCTTTAGCGAGTGTATGTGTAGATCTTAAAATTACCCAGATTGTTAATCAAGTAAAAGGCGTTCATGCAATATTACCTCATAATCATCTTTTTTCAACGGTTGTAGACAAAAGTAAAGAGTAGAAAAAGTTGCGTTTCTGTCTTATGCAGGAGCGCACTTTTCAATCATAAGTAAAATAGAATACAAAGTAAGATCGAACAGACAATTTATCATATAGTATTGGAGGTAAAAGTGTTGAGTCAGCTAAATACTTTATTTCGAAAAAGGATTGGGTTTACAGAAAGTAACAAAATATCATTCTCTGACTTAGAACATATCCTAATGAAAACTGCATTTAACATACCATTTGAAAATATATGCATTATTAATAAAAATTCAAATGAGATCACAAAGGATAGCTTGATTCAGAAAATTTTATTAAAAAATGAGGGTGGTCTTTGTTATGAATTAAATGCCATTTTGTACCTCTTCTTAATTGAAAATGGTTTCAATGCGAGTCTTGTAAGTGGAGTTGTTTATGATCCTGTAAATTCTGAATACCAAAATATTGGAAGAACACATGTTACAATTCTTTTATCACATGAAGGTCAAACTTATTTAATTGATACGGGTTTTGGAGCGAATTTACCTTTAAAGCCAGTGCCATTAAATGGGGATATAGTCATTTCTCATAATGGAGAATTTCGTATAAAAAAAGAAAAAACAGCATATGGCGACTATATTTTGGAAATCAAATTAAAACATAAAGATATTGACTGGAGAATTGGTTATGCGTTTGATTCAGAGACAACGATCGATGAGATTTCAAATTTAAATGAGATTCAAACGATTATCAAAGAACACGAGAAGTCTCCATTTAATAAGAATCCGTTAATCACAAAACTAACAAATGAAGGCAATGTGACATTAACAAATACTTCATTTACCCAATGGAAAAATGGAACAGTTTTGAAGGAAGATATTGAAAGTGAGAAATTTAAAGAGTTGATGAAGAAGATTTTTAATCATAAAGAATAGAGTTTTGAGTAACAGGGGTTGCATAGGCAACCTTTTTCAATGTTGTAAGGAAAGCAAAAAATTGATATTTACTATATTTTTTGGGGTTGGCAATTTTCCTAATAACTGTTATTCTAATTAAGCGAAAAATTAGAAATGGGGGAATTTTCATGCAAATTATACAGCAATCAAATCAAGAAGATACTGACTATATTAGACAGAAAGTTATTGAATATAATATGTCTAAACTCCCAGAAAAACTATTAAAGCCAGTTGAAAAAGTAAGTTTCATCTTAAAAAATGAACATGAATCGATACTTGGAGGTATCACCGGTACTATAGTATATAATCATTTACATGTTGATTTTTTATGGGTAGATGAATCCCAACGTGGAACTGGTTATGGCAGTAATTTATTACATAAAATTGAAGAGCTTGCAAAAGTGAAAAAATGTAGATTGATTGTACTAGATTCTTTTAGCTTTCAGGCACTAGAGTTTTATAAAAAACATGGATATAAACAATTCGGCGTATTAAATGATTATCCAGAAGGGTTTAGTCAGCATTTTTTTGAAAAGAGACTAAATGACGAATAATTGTAAGAATGTGTTTTACAGTTTAATAATTTAATAGAGAAACGAAGGTAGAATAATAATGGAATTACTAAAATTTCACAAAAACATTAAGATTCGACTACTCGAATCTTTTTTGAGTTCAGCAATTGGAAGTATGATTTTTCCCTTTATGGCAATTTATTTATCTAAACATTTTGGTGTGAAATTAGCTGGATTACTATTACTAGTTAATGTATTCATCGGGATTGCAATGAACTTTTTCGGAGGATATTTTTCAGATCAATTTGGGCGAAAAAAAACAATGGTCTTTGCAGAAACATTAAGATTATTTGCTTTCATAGCGATGATGTTCTGTAATTCGCCTTGGTTTTTTTCTCCAATCATTACATTTTTCATGATGACTGTTAATAGTATTTGTTGGGGCTTAGCAGGACCTGCAAATCAAGCTATGTTAATTGATGTGAGTAAACCTGAAGAACGAAAACTGATGTATTCTATTATGTATTGGTCAAATAACTTATCAATTGCAATTGGTGGAATTATGGGAGGCTTTTTATTCAAAACGTATTTATTTGAACTATTTTTGGCTCTTTCAATTGCATCATTTATAACATGGTTTTTAATTACATTTTTCGTTGATGAAAGTATGAAAACACAACAATCTGAGATGAAAACGATTAGACTGCATGTGAATAAAATGTTTTCGAATTACCGGGATGTATTTCAAGATAAGCTCTTTATTCTTTATGTTATGGCTGGTTTACTTGTCCTTTCAATGGAATTTCAATTAACAAATTATATTAGTATTCGAATTACAAATGAATTCGAAACACAGCAATTGATGGATTGGCATTTTGGAGGAATCGAAATGATCGGATTCCTACGAACTGAAAATACAATTCTCGTGGTCATTATGGCATTATTTGCTACAAAAATTGTAAAGAAAATGAATGATCAACAAACACTTATTTGGAGTTGCGTGGTATTTGTTTTTGGGTATGCAATCATTTCATATAGTAATTCTATTTGGTTACTATTTGCTGCGATGTTTGTAGCAACAGTAGCAGAAGTGTTACGTGTCCCTGTACAACAAAATTATATGGCTCATTTACCTTTAGAAGAAACAAGAAGTTCTTATATGGCCGTTGCTGGTTTAACGTTCAACTTAGCTATGCTAATCTGTTCGATTACAGTTGCAATTAGTGCATTTTTATCTAGTTTTGCAACATCAGTCTTTTTAACAAGTTTAGGTGTTATTGGTATTATTATTTTTGTTCGAATCATACCAGCATTAGAACGACGTGTAAATGGAGAAACGATATATGTTCCAAGTAAGTCAGTCGAGAACAATGGATAATTTGAAGTTTTATGTTTCTGAGTTGCTATAGGCAACTCTTTTTTTTTAATGTTTTGGAAGGGAAGATTTTCTAGAGTTGATATTTGGAAAGTAAGTTTAACTGAGCATTTGTCGTTTTTTTGGTGAATGAAAACATCTAAATAAACCATTTTAATGCCAATTAATTATGTTAAAATATGGAAAAAGGTTAAAGGTGTGAGGATATTGAAAGAATTGAGATACATAACAATTAATTCACTATTACTTTTGGCGATTGTGCCATTATCTTTAGTTGGTTATTTTTTTGCAGTGCATCATGAATCTTTATTTTTTATTTATGAATGTCTACTTTCAATCATTGTTGCTGGTGTTTTCATCTTAGCAATTATTGGGGTTGTAAAAATTCAGAGTAAATTAAAATGGATTTCAATCTCGATCCTTGCTTTTATGATTCAATTTTCAGTTCTTAGTTTATTTTTAGGACCATTTACAAAATATCCTTTATTTATTCTATATTATTTTATTGCTGCGATAGCTTTTGTTCTATTCATTTTAGCAATTAGTAAAGTAGATAAATTTAAGTTTATCCCAATTATTTTTACTGTTTTATCGATTATATTAACGCTTTATATGATTTTGCTAAATAATTTATGGGGTAATGATTTAAGCTAATTGGCATTAAGTGTTTATGAATGAAAAGCTACTCTTGTAGCTTTATTTTTTTTGGTCGAACATTTTATTGCAAAATGTGAAAGAATAATAATAATTAAAATGATTACTTTTTCTAACTTTTAGTACATTAAGATGAAACAACAAAACGAGATTATGAAGCGATTAGCTTAAATAATGTATTGAATTACATATTTTTCCATATTTGACAATATTTAAAGGTTGTATAAGGAATAATTAAAGAATACAATCAAATTGTTAAAAGTTTCACAAACTAAAATCAACAAAGTATATCATTTACAAATTTTTTTAACTATTTATGTGAAATATTTAACAATGTTTCGAAATGCAGTTTTTTAAAAAATCTTATGTGGAATTATTTAACAAATAATTAGATTGGAGACAGTCAACATGAAGATAACACTAGGCAATAAAGTAGTTTTAATTGGAACAGGTGCAGTGGGATCTAGTTATGCTTACGCTCTTATGAATCAGGGAATATGTGATGAATTAGTTTTAGTTGATTTAAACGAAGAAAAGGCTAAAGGTGATGTGATGGATTTGGACCACGGTATCGTTTATGCACCAAGTCCAATTAATATAAAATTTGGTTCATATGAGGAATGTGAGGATGCTGCAATTGTTGTGATTTGTGCCGGTGCTGCACAAAAGCCTGGTGAAACTAGATTAGACCTAGTTAGTAAGAATGTGAAAATATTTGAAGTAATCGTAGAGAAAATCATGGACTCTGGATTTAATGGAATATTATTAGTAGCAACAAATCCAGTCGATATATTAGCTTATGCAACTTGGAAATTCTCTGGTCTACCTAAAGAAAGGGTAATAGGTTCTGGAACTGTATTAGATTCTGCAAGATTTCGTTATCTATTGGGTAAAGAATTTGATACTGCGCCTAGTAGTGTTCATGGTTATATTATCGGTGAACATGGCGATTCTCAAGTTCCAGTTTGGAGTTTAGCAAATATCTCAGGTACAATGTTAGCTCCACAATTATCAGAAGATCGACAATTAGAGTTAGAAATTCAAGTAAGAGATGCTGCTTACAAAATCATTGAGTCAAAAGGTGCAACCTATTATGGAATTGCGATGGGATTAGCAAGAATTACTAAGGCAATATTGAAGAATGAAAATGTGGTTTTACCTATAGGTGCACTGTTAGATGGAGAATATGGTCAAAAAGACGTTTATATTGGCGTACCTTCTGTAATAAACCGAAGAGGGATAAAAAATATAGTAGAACTTTCTTTAGATACAAATGAATTTGAAAAGCTCTTCAAGTCAATAAAAACACTTAAAGATATTCAAACACAAATATGGGAATAATTAGAATCGATACATCACAAAATTTTATTTTGAGGAGTATACATTATGTTAGTAGATGATTTTAATCCATTCAATAATCTTGGCATTTCAGCATTAGTTGCAGCCATTCCAATTTTTTTATTCCTTCTGTGTTTGACTGTGTTTAAAATGAAGGGTATTTACGCTGCATTAATAAATTTATTAATAACGTTCGTGATTGTTCTTTTCTTCTTTAAATTACCAGTTGGAGAATCAATTGGTAGTGTAATACAAGGTACAATACAAGGTATATGGCCAATTGGCTATATTATTGTGATGGCAGTGTGGTTATATAAAATAACCGTAAAATCAGGTAAATTTGATATTTTGCGTGGTAGTATTGTCGGTATATCAAAAGACCAACGGATTCAGTTTTTATTAATCGGATTTTGTTTTAATGCTTTTCTTGAGGGAGCAGCTGGATTTGGTGTACCAATTGCAATTTGTTCGGTCTTATTAGTTTCGGTAGGTTTCAAACCTTTACAGGCTGCGATGCTTTGCTTAATAGCAAATGGAGCTTCAGGAGCTTTTGGAGCAATTGGTATTCCAGTTGGAATTATAGACACATTTGGTCTAGAAGGTAATGTAACTTCTATGAAAGTTTCGATGATGACTGCTTTAACTTTACCTATTATTAATTTTACTATACCGTTTCTATTAATTTGGTTAATTGATGGTATAAAGGGAATAAAAGAAGTATTACCAGCGATTTTAGTAACTTCAATAACGTATACAATATCCCAAGCATTTATGACAATATTTATTGGACCAGAGTTAGCAGATATCATACCTTCATTATTAACAATGGGATTATTGGCACTATTTTCAAAAAAATGGCAACCAAAAAATATTTATTTAATTAATGGTAATGCATTTAAATATGAAAATATTTCTAAAAAAGATATTTTAAAAGCTTGGTCTCCATTTTATTTATTAACACTATTTGTTTTATTATGGAGTTTAAAATCTTTTAAAGCATTATTTGCTGAAGGTGCAATTTTTGCATCAAGTGTTCTTAAATTTATCATTCCTGGATCTTCTATAAATGTAAGTATTGATATAATCGGAGCAACTGGCACAGCAATCCTTTTAGCGGCATTGGTATCAGTAACAACTACAAAGACGATTAATCTCAAGGAAAGTCTTGCTCTTTTGAAGAAAACAGTTTCTGAATTTTGGATTCCAATCATAATGATTTGTGCGATTATTAGTATTGCAAAATTAATGACTTATGGCGGTTTAACAATTGCAATAAGTCAAGCATTAGCAACAACTGGAGATTTCTTCCCGTTATTATCACCAATTTTAGGTTGGATTGGAGTGTTTATGACAGGTTCTGTTGTAAATAACAATACATTATTTGCTCCAATTCAAGCGCATGCTAGCAGTATCATTGGGACGAATCCAGCGTTATTAGTTTCAGCAAATACTGCTGGAGGAGTTATGGCCAAACTTGTTTCACCACAATCAATTGCAATCGCAACAGCAGCTGTTGGAGAAACTGGAAATGAGTCTTTATTAACAAAAATGACATTAAAATACAGTTTTGGATTACTTGCATTTGTTAGTATTTGGACATTACTCTTGTCAATCATTTACTAGTTTTGGGAATTAGTTATTTTAGTAACGAAACAAAAAAACGACTGTATACAGTCGTTTTTTACTTTTTAATAATGTCTTTCACTCTTCCAACTTGGCCGTCTTCTAACCTAACTTTAATGCCATGTGGATGAGAAGGAGATTTTGTTAAAATGTCTTTGACGATTCCAGACGTTAGTTTACCTGTACGTTGGTCTTGTTTTAAAACAATTTGAACTTGATCTCCAACTTGAATATTAGAACGAATTTGTCCGTTCATTATACGCCCATACGTTTGCGTTGATTATTTGGCTTTTTCGTAATTTGATTTTTTTTCGTCATATCTTTAACAGCATTTAATCCTGTATTACCTGAAGATTGCTGTTGTTTCTTACTTGCAAGTTTTTGTTTCATTAGTTCTTGCAAACTAACTTTCTTTGGTTCATTGATATTTTCACTCATTTAATGTTTCCTCCAATTATATCTTACTTTTATAATGACTTGTTGAAGGAAAATAAGCAAGTCCGTTTGAAGAGAATACATAAAATATAATGATTTTTAGCTTTGTTTTTCTTTGTTTTTCTCATGAAACTCTTCCATTTTTTTACTTTTTGAATAAGCTGATTCTTCAGAATCTCCAAATTGATCAACAGATGATTTTTGTGGTCCTTTGTTTGTATGTCCTTTTGCCATTTCAAATCCCTCCTTTTTACTTATTATGTGCTACATTGTCATTTCTTATTTTGAATAAACTTTCTATAGATATGGAAATCTAATCATGAATACAGGTTAAGGAGGAGAAGAAATGACTAGTAGAAATGGAAGTAAAGGTAGCAAAAATCAAAACGCACCAGAATTACACGGACAAGCTACACAAAGTGGAGATAATAACAAAGGTACAGATTATCGTTCTAAAAAAGGTAGTAAATCAAAAGTTGAATTACACTAAAAAGACGCCCTCTTACGGGCGTCAGACTGCCCACCAAACGCTCGCTTTCTTCGTTGTTTCGCCTGTCTGCGGTGCTCATTACCGTCAAAGGTAACTCCGCTCCTCGCCTGGCTTTACGCCTCGAAAGGCAAGCGTTTTCAATCAGTCTGAATCTCTAATTTTTATACATTGTCTACACACTGAGACGCCCTTTTAGGGCGTCTCAGTGTGTAGACGGCGTTGTAAAAAAGTGAGTTCAGTGAAATTTTTTAAAAAAAAGCGCTCCAAAATACTGGAAGCGCATTAAATGTGTCTATTTCATTATTCTTTAAAACTAAAGCCCTCTTCGTCTAAATATTCAGCGGCTTCACCATAGCTATTGAATGTGCCATCAAGATTTTCGCCAGCATATACATTCCACATATCCATTTCGGAAACTAGCTTTAAAGTCTGTCCACTTGTATTCACCCATAATTCTTCTACTTCTTCTTCGTCTTCTTCAAAATTAGGTTCAAACGATAATTTATCGATTGATTTTGTAATAATAGTGCGCAGTTCATCTTCACTGAAATCTCTAATATTAACCATGCCTTTGTCGTTTGTTCTATAACCTTTTATTCCTTCTGCATATACAAAACCATTCCCATTCGGATGTAAATGGAAGACTACATTCTTTTTTTCTGTTACACTTTCTTCGTACTGAAAATTTGTACGACCAAGTGATACAGGTTTTTTTGTTAATTCTGGGAATGATTCGATAATTTCAAGTTTTTGTTCGTAAGTTAGCATATTGCCTCCAAAAATAATGTTATTTTTCTATGTTTTGTGAGTATCGTAACAAATATAACAAAAATGTATAAAAAAAGACATCTAAATGTCACATTTTATGCGTCATTAATTTGGTAGAATAAGACTGCTAAATAAAAGGTGCATAGTATCCTTTTCGTCTTATACTCAGAAATAATACAATTTATTATACATAGTAGGTGATCAACATGACAGTAAAGCAACAATTTATTAATAAGGAATTTTATAAAACGTTTTTAAATGATAGTGATAAACAACCGATTGCTCAATTAGCAAACTTATTTAGAACGCCGGATGAAGAAATCGACCTTTCATCAGTTCGCTTTGCACAAGGTGAAGTATACTTTGAAAATAAAGATTTTGAGACAGCAGTATTTAAATGGGAAAAAGTTGAAAATCAATATAAAGATTGGGCGCAGAAAAATATTGCAGACTCTTATTACGAGGTTGGTGCATTCGATACTGCCGAAAAGATGTATAGAGATGTGAAAACTGAAAGTAGAACGTTAACTTCGGAAATTTTTCTTCAATTATTTTCATTGTACATTGATATTTCAAATTATGAAGAAGCAGATCGTATTATTAAACAAGCAGTAAAATATAATCCTGATTATCCAAATGTGACGAAAATCGCTCGTAAATTTTATGAAAAAAATCATGATTGGAACAGTGCGGTTGATTTAGCTTCAAATGAATCAATTCGTACAGAAGATATAAAATGGTTTGTCGTTTTAAGAGAATACATAGAAAACGGTGCAACAAAAGAAATGTCACCAAGTTATTTTATGGGGGCATTATTATCATTAGCAAAAGTTGATTTAGAGCATTTTGAACTGATGGTTGAAGCACTTTGGAATAGTTACAGAGAAAGATCTGAATATGTAAACTGGTTACAAACATTTAATGAAATGTTATTCCAAATTAATGTAGAAACAGGGATTAAATGGAAACGACTACCTTTCATTTACTCAAATACGTATAGAGAATTAATTGAAAGTAATTATTTAGTAGCACAACTAGAAGAAATGATGCCAAGTTTCTTAACGAACTGGTTAAGAATTACTGATTTTGATGGGGCTGTTTTAGCAACAACTGCAACGCTAGCATGGGACCGTTTATTCCCAGGTAGATTAGATTATCAAATTGTTGTTGATGCTGAAATGGCGTTTGAACAATTACAACAAACACCAGATTGCTTTGAAAATGGAAAAGAATTATTTGAAAATATTCTACAATGGGCATTAATAAATGAAATTGAAGTTGGCAATCGTTTTGTTTGGTGGACGAACCAATTAACAAACTTTGATCAAACAACGATGCTAGTAGCTGGAACAATTGGAAATGGAAAATCATCATTTGTCAATTCACTTTTAGGTGAGAAAATGATGGGTTCATCTACAACAATGCCAGTTTTATTTGAGCAAAGTGTTGATACGAATATTACAGTGTATTCGAAAGAAGGGGACACGGCCCTTGCTGAGTATGCGGACTTCTATGATTTAACAACTGTAGAAAATGAATTGTTAAAAGGTGATGAGTTAGTTCATTATGAATTATCGAATCCTTTCTTACAAAAACACAAAATCTCAATCATTGATACACCAGGTATTGATGGAAATGATTTAAATACAAAAGCACTACTTCAATCAGTCAAGCTTTCTGATCGTCTTGTTTATGTATTAAACGCAACTGCTCCATATACAGAAACTGAAAGATCATTATTGATTACGATTCAGAAACAATTACCGACATTACCGATTCATTTCATTTTAAATAAAATGGACTCAATCTATAGTAATGATGAAGTTGATCGTGTTCATGCTGAAATTGAAGAGAAAATTAAGTTAGATTTCCCAGCTGCAAAAGTTCTACCTTATTCTTCAATTTACAGTAATCAAGATCAATTTAGTGAACTTGAAAGTTTCATTGAAGCAAATGTATTATCGACAACTGCAAATTCTAAACAATCAGAGAAATTATTATTAGCAGTTCGTAAGTTAATTAATTTCTTATTAGAAAAACGTGTTGAAAAAGAAAATGAATTACATGCAAATGTTCAATGGAACGAAGTATTAGATGAAAAATTAAACGGCTTACTTCACTCTTTAAAAGATAAAGAGATGGAACATGCACAAACAATTTCAAGCACATATCGTGAGCTAAAAGATGAAATAAAATACGATTTAAAACTAAGCATTCCTGCTATGTTAAAAGAGTGCAAAGAGTTAATTAAAGAAGACAGTGATTTTAATTCAATCCTAGAAACTTTAAATGAAGAGATGAATAATCGAATTCAAGAATATGTAAGACAATCAACATTGCCGAAGTTAAATACTGCACTTCAAAATTGGATTAGAGAATCAGGTTCTTTACTTGAAGGCACTCAAAGCTATTTAGCTGATATGTGCGATTCATTAAACTCGTACATTGGAAGTGAACAGTTAAGTCTTGAATGTGATTTTAAAGTATTAGATGACTGGCGCCGTGATGCAGATCGCATGACAAGTATGATTCAATTAGATGAGATGAATATTTTATTGAACTCTTCGCCATCACAGTTCTTGTTAAAAAGCTCAGGCTTAATACTAGGTCTATTACCTCAAAATAAATCAAAACTTGTTGCTCAATATCAGAAATATGTTGATAACGTTAATTATGATGAAGTATCTTCATTGGTATCGACTAGATTCTTTTTACAGTTTGAAATGTTTGAAAAAACTTTACCAAGAGACTTATCAATGTTCTTACAATTACCATATGAACATTTATATGAACTAGTAGATCAAACAAGAGAATCAATTTCAAATTATGTAGCAACACTTGATGAAATGAAAGCAAATCCAAGTGGATACTTTGATCCAATCACTTTCTATACAGTTCGATTAAGACAACTAGAATTTTTAACTTTACGCAAATAATACAAAAGAGTGTACCAAATAGGTACACTCTTTTTGTAAGTTATTCATCCTCAGTGTCTTCTTCATATGGAACATAAACGACGATTGTTTGGTAACCTTCCTTCACTTTTACTTGACCTCCATAAGGGATGTCGTGAATGATGATGCTTCCTTTTTGGTCAATCGAAAAATGTCCAATCTTATCATGTTCTTCATCTAATAATACCATTTCATGATCATTTCCTAGAATTCTTACGCCGTCATTACAATCAACTTGTATTTTCCAATTTCCTAGTTTGCTTAATAAGAAATGTTTCATCGTTTTTTTCTCCTATTTTGATCTTTAATAGTTACGCGTATAAATGAAGTGAATTTAGAAGAATCATGAAATGAAGTGGTGATGTTAATAAAAAGTAAAACGCTGATTTAACAGCGTTCTATTTGATTTGTATATTATTTTTATTCATTATTTTTTCGGAATATTCCAGTCTTGGTATTTCTTCATTACTTTACGCGCGATAAAAAATCCAGCTACTAGTATGATTAACCAGATGATAATTAAGACAGAGTTACCGATAATGAATACTGTAGTATTTTTGAATCCTGTTGAGATATTTTTAAGATTGTCCTTAAATTTAGCAGTAATTCGGTCACTTACTGTTTTAGGTGGAGTAGTATCTGTTATTTTAGCTACTTCAGTAACAGAAAGATTGATCGTACTGTAATTGATTAATGAATCGTACGTCTTTATTGTTGTTGTTAAACTTTCAATTTCATATCGAACGGTTGAAAGTTCTTTTTCAAGCTCTATGATATCACTTAACGAACCTGATTTTTTCAATAAGTTTAGTAGTCTTTCTTCTTGTATTTTTAAAGATTTTATTCTAGTTTCAGTATCAAAGTATTGGTTTGAAATATCTTCAGTTGAAATCGATTTAGAAGTCACATTTCCAATCGTGTTTATTTTAGATAAATAAGCATTTAGTTTATTAACAGGAATTCGTAAAGTATATTGGGCAGTTCTTGAAGGGAAATCATCAATATTGTCTTCATCATATTTTTCTAGCATTGATGTACCAGTTATATGATTAGATTCAATATAACCATTAAACTCACTGACAGATTTTTCAAGTGTATCGATAGTTTTTTCGAATTTTTTTGTTTCAATCTCAAGATTAGCGGTTTTAATTAATTTACGTACGATTGCTGTTGTTGGTTTAGTACCTTCCTTGGCATCACTTTGATCGACAGTTTGTAGTTCTGCTTCTTGATGTGAAGATTTATCCATTTGCATAGATTTTTCATTTTCAATACCATTCGAATTTGAACAAGCAGATACAAGAGAAATGACAAGGAGAAACAAACCAATTTTTTTTAAAACTTGTAAGTAATTCACCATTCATATTCACCTCTTTTATTTAATCGGATCTTTTTCATGTGTGACATTCTATGTATTGTTAAAATTTTCTAATTTAACTCACTATATCATAAGTAGTCTTTACTTCAAATATTGGAATGAGCTTTTCTAGGACTTTAGTAAGAAAAAAATAAATATTTTGACTATTAAATCAAATTATGACAAAATAATGAAAACTAAATAGTGGGGAATAGGTGTGAATGTTTATACCGCACGTTTTAAACATTTACTTAAAAGGGAAGTTTGGTGAAATTCCAACACGGTCCCGCCACTGTAATTGAGGAGTAAATAAATACATGCCACTTATCTATTGATAGGGAAGGTTTATATTTACGATGATCCAAAAGTCAGGAGACCTGCCTATTCTAACGACGCTGTTCGACCTACGAGAGATAGGGAGGTGCCTTATGTATTGGAAACTGACATGTAAGTATTCTGTTCATTTGTGTTTTCCTACTTAAGAGCATTTTTATCTCAATAAGATAAAAATGCTTTTTTATTTTCAAAAAAGGGAGTGTTTTATATGGTAAACATAAGTAATCTAGGATACCCAAGAATTGGTGAAAACCGTGAATGGAAGAAGACATTAGAGTCATTTTGGAAAGGAAATATCACAGAAAATCAATTTGAGAGCGAAATGAAGTCAATTAGACTTCAGTCAATCGAAAAGCAGCTTCGTTTAGGGATCGAGATTATTCCTGTAAATGATTTTACGTACTATGATCATGTTTTAGATTTTGCAACAATGTTTGGCTGGATTCCTACTCGTTTTGGAGATCTGTCTGAGAAACCTTCTTTGCATACATATTTTGCATTAGCTAGGGGGGATAAAGACCTGGTAGCATGTGAAATGACTAAATGGTTTAATACGAACTATCACTATATAGTCCCAGAATATCAATATGATCGTAAATCAAAATTATTATATAACAAACCTCTAGCGTCATTCCTAGAAGTAAAAAATGAATTAGGTATCATAACGAAACCTGTTATTTTAGGTATTTATACGTTCACTCAGCTTTCAAAAGGATATAAAAAAGAAGATAAATATGCTGTCGTAAAAGAGTTATTACCGGTTTATATTCAAATGCTAAAAGAACTAGAAGATGCTGGAGTAGAATGGGTACAAATTGATGAGCCTGCATTTGTGTTAGAAGAAACGAATGAAGATTTTCAATTGATAAAAGAAATTTATTCAGAAATATGTGAGGCCCTTCCATCATTATCAATTATGCTTCAAACATATTTTGAAGGTGTTGAACAATATCATGATTTGATCACAATCCCTGTTAAAGGAATTGGATTAGACTTTGTACATGGTAGAGAAGAAAATGTAAATGCATTGAAGAAATATGGATTTCCAGAAGATAAGGTATTAGCTTGCGGGATTGTGAATGGGAGAAATATTTGGAAGAACAATTTAGAAGAATCAATCCAATTGATTGAAACACTTCAATCACTTATTCAACCAAAGGATTGGTGGATTCAACCTTCTTGTAGCTTACTACATGTCCCAGTCACAAAGAAAAAAGAAGATTCATTAGAACCTACTGTACTTGCTGCATTAGCTTTTGCAGATGAAAAAATAGAAGAGTTAGTCGTGTTAAGGAAAGCATTGGAGTTTGGTAGTGATGCCGTAAAACAAGAAATTGAAAAGGTAAAACAAAGCTTCGAACATCTAAATAAACTAAATACCAAGTCAAATGAGATAAGAAGTTTAAGTGAAGAAGATTTTAATAGAGCAATACCTTTTAAAGAACGATATCAGTTCCAAAAGGAAGCTTTGAATTTACCATTATTACCTACAACAACAATTGGTAGTTTCCCACAGACAAAAGAAATCAAAATTGCTAGGCAACAATGGAGAAAAGGAGAGCTTCCAGAATCCGACTATCGTCATCAAATAAAATTAAAAATTAAGGAATGGATTGAAGTTCAAGAATCGTTAGACATAGATGTATTGGTACATGGAGAATATGAACGAACTGATATGGTAGAATATTTCGGTGAAAAGCTAAAAGGTTTTGCCTTTACTAAAAACGCATGGGTTCAATCCTACGGTTCAAGATGTGTTAAACCACCGGTTATTCATAGTCGTGTAGAATTTATGAAACCAATGACTGTTGATGAGACTAGCTATGCGCAAAGTTTAACAAAAAAGCCTGTGAAGGGGATGTTAACAGGTCCTGTAACCATTTTGAACTGGTCATTTGTTCGTGAAGATCATGCAAAGGAAGATATTGCAAATGAAATTGCGCTTGCTTTAAGAAAAGAAATAAAGGCACTTGAAGAATCGGGTATCTCTATTATTCAAGTAGATGAACCAGCGATTCGTGAAGGTTTACCACTGAAAAAGCGAAATTGGGAAGCATATTTAAACTGGGTTACGCGTGCATTTCGCTTAACTACAGCAGGGGTCCAAAAAATGACGCAAATTCATACTCATATGTGTTATAGCAGTTTTTCTGACATAATGGATGCGGTCATTGAACTAGATGCAGATGTTATATCAATTGAACATGCAAGAAGTCACGAAGAGTTTTCTTCCTACTTAGCTGAAAACCCGTATCCATTAGGAATTGGTTTAGGGGTGTATGATATTCATAGCCCACGTGTTCCATCGGTTCAAGAAATGGAGCAAAATATAGTTGGTTCTTTAAAAGTGTGTGATATTCAACAATTTTGGATCAACCCAGATTGTGGATTAAAAACACGAGATGAAAAAGAGGTTATTCAAGCTCTTTCTAATATGGTGATTTCAGCAAAGAAAGTACGTGAACACTATTATTCAATTCTTTCGTAATAGCACGAAAAGTCATGTTAGAACATAAATTATAAGTGTAAATCGAGATGCATGAATGGCACAATTTAGTGTATATTAAAAATTAAGTATTGAAATGTACTGAAAAGTAAGCTACTATTTAAGTAATATTTTGAAGGAGGCATCAAATTTAGACACTATGTACATGATCCGATAACTTTTAAGCTAATTAATTTTATAGCAAAAAGTACTCTGCCTGAAATCAGAGAAATTGGATTAGTCTGTCTATATTTAGTGCCGTGAATATTAAATAATGTACCATATGAAATGTATATATCGTGGGTTTATTTAATCGCACCTTTTTTAGGCATACATGTATTAGTTTTTTCGTTAAACTAATACGATTAACGATTCGTCCATTTACACACAGGCAGATGCTTGTGTGTTTTTTATTTTTTAGGCTCTGTTACAGTTCACTGTTGGTGTTGAACTAATCGTAAATTTTTACTAAAAATGAAAACAGGGCCATCTTTAAAATCGGATGGAGTGATTTGTATGTTTATTATAAAAGCAAATAATGTAAGTATTGAATTAAATGGTTTAATGATATTTGAAAATGGTAACTTAGACATTAAAGAAGGCGAACGAGTTGCATTAATCGGAGAGAACGGTATTGGAAAAACAACTTTTATTAATGCATTGATGGGTAGACTACCAATTCAAAAAGGAAGTCTGCAAATTGAGTTCAAAAAAGATGAAATTGGCTGGCTATTAACTGATGAGAATGAAACTGAGCAGATGACAGCAAAAGAGGTAGTAGAGTCTTCTGATGAAAAGCTTTTCTTTATTAAAAGAAAAATAGATCAATTATCAAAAGATTTATCGAGTGAACATATCCTTAATGAATTTAATCAATATTTAAGTGAGTATCTTGAATTGAATGGATATGAGTGGGAATCAACGATTGAACAATCACTTAAAAAATTTCAATTACCGCAATCAGTATGGGAGATGCCTTATTCTCATTTAAGTGGTGGTCAGAAAACAAAAGTTAAATTAGCTAAAATTATGTTGAAGCAACCAAGACTATTAATCATGGATGAACCTACGAACCATTTAGATAGTGAGTCAATTGACTGGTTAACAAATTGGCTAAAATCCTATAGGGGAACAGTGCTATTTATATCTCATGAAAGGCAGTTTATTGATGATGTTGCAACAAAAACTGTTGAATTAACTGAAAATGGAACATATAAGTATAACGGTGGTTATTCTGAGTATAAAAAGCAAAAAGAACATGAAAGAATAACGAATCAAGCGTTATATGACAAGCAAGAGGCAGAGAAGAAAAAATTAATTGAAACAATTAATCAATATAAACAATGGTTCTCGCAGTCACATAATGCAGCAAGTGAACGTGATCCATTTGCGAAGAAAAAAGCGGGTAAAAATGCATTACGATTTAAGTCTAAAGAAAAGGATTTAGAAAGACTTGAGCAACGTAAAGTTGATAAGCCGAAAGAAGTAAAATCCATTTCAGCTATTTTTGAAAGTGAGTCATTTACAGCAAAACATATGATTTCATTTCATCAAGTCAACTTTGGATATGAAACTGAGAAGAATATTTTTGAGCAGTTAACCTTTACATTGAATCGAGAAGATCGATTAGCTGTCATTGGAAAAAATGGATCTGGTAAAACAACATTTTTAAAATTATTAACTGGATTGTTAGAACCTAATGTAGGGTCTGTACGTCATAATCCTCAATTGAAAATAGGCTATTTTATGCAAGAGCTTGAAACGCTTAATGAAGAAACTACGATTTTAGATGAAATATTATCTCTTCCAAATATGACTGAAACAGAAGCAAGAACGATTCTTGCATGTTTCTTGTTTAGAAAAGAAGATGTATATAAAAAAATAGGTCAGTTAAGCATGGGAGAAAAATGTAGGGTTGCTTTTGTGAAGCTTTATTTTTCCGATTCAAATTTACTAGTTTTAGATGAACCAACAAATTATTTAGATATTCATACTAGGGAAAGAATTGAGGAAGCATTAGCGGTTTACCATGGTGCAGTTGTAGTCGTTTCACACGATCCATATCTACTAAAGAAAGTATCAAATCGTGTAGTCCATATAGAAAAAGGTACTTTTTATGAATTTAAAGGTTCATATGCGGACTGGAATGGAAGGCAATCAATTACAAACGACCAACAGAGCTTGTTAAATGACCGAACAAGACTCGAACTTGAAATATCAGCAATGATCGCTGAGGAACTTGAGAGTGAAGATGAACATTCCTTCCAACTATCAAAAATTGTTGCATTAAAACAGCAACTTGCAGATATTGAGTTGAAATTGAAAAGTGTATAGTTAAACTAAGCCAAAATAAAAAAGTGTGTTTCACCAAAATGGTAAAACACACTTTTTTTATGCACTTGGTAAAGTAAAACCTTCACCAAAAACGTCACGTACATCATGGATAACAACAAAAGCCTTTGAGTCGATACCATGAATAATTTTCTTTAATTCAAATAGCTCTTGCTTATTAATAATGATATAAAGCGTTTCTTTTCGTTCACCTGTAAAGTGACCTTTCGCTGGAAAAATGGTAACGCCACGGTTCATGTCATTCGATACCAAAACTGCTATTTCATCTGCTTTGTCAGAAATGACAGTAATGGCTTTTTTAGGGTTCAGACCTTCGATTATATAATCAATGACCTTAATTCCTATATAAATAGAAATAAGTGTATACATTGTTTTTTCAAAACCTATTACAAAATAACCACCTGAAACAACGATTAAATCAAATGCTAAAAGTGTTTTACTAATACTCCATCCGAAGTATTGATGAAAAATTTGGGCAATGACAGTAGTGCCGCCAGTTGTACCCCCAGAACGAAACACGATTCCTAAACCAAGGCCGATGAATATTCCTGCAAAAATAGTTCCTAATAATGTTTCTTTCGTTGGAACACCTAAACCTTCAGTTAAGCGTATGAATAAAGAGCTTGCTACGATTGAGATGATTGTATAGAGAATAAGCTGCTTTTTTAATAACTTATATCCAATGATCAAAAGTGTGGCATTTAATATAAACATGACGATACCAGGTGACCATTCAAAAAGGTAATAAGTAATCATCGTAATTCCTATAAATCCACCTTCTGCTAATTTATTAGGAATCGCAAAGAAGTTAATTCCGATTGCAAAGATCGCTGAGCCGATTAGTAGTCCAATTATTTCAATGATGTATTTACGCAACTTTACCCCTCATTTTTTTAAAAATTTTAATCATAACTATTATTCTATCTAAACCAATTCATTGAAGCAAAATATTTTTAATTAAATAGATTTCTAGTCATATGATTGTATACGCTTTCATATTTTTGTATAGACAAGCTATATGAGGAGGAATGGAAAATGGTATATGCAACGCCTGGAAAAACTGGTTCATTAATTACGTTTAAAAATCGTTATGATAATTTTATTGGTGGTGAATGGGTTCGACCTGTACGTGAGCAATATTTTGGTAATGTAACACCTGTAACTGGACAAGTATTTTGTGAGGTTGCTAGATCAACTGAAGAAGATATTGAGCGTGCACTAGATGCAGCACATCGTGCAAAGGATAAATGGGGTAGAACAAGCGTTACAGAGAGATCTAATCTTCTACATAAAATTGCAGATCGTATGGAAGAAAATAAGGAATATTTGGCTGTTGCGGAAACTTGGGAAAACGGTAAACCAGTAAGAGAAACACTTGCTGCCGATATTCCATTAGCAATTGATCACTTCCGTTATTTTGCAGGCTGTATTAGATCACAGGAAGGATCACTTGGTGAAATCGACGGAGATACAGTTGCGTATCACTATAAGGAGCCATTAGGAGTAGTAGGTCAAATTATTCCTTGGAACTTCCCAATTTTGATGGCGGTATGGAAGCTTGCTCCAGCTTTAGCAGCAGGGAATTGTGTTGTATTAAAGCCAGCGGAACAAACACCAACTTCAATACTAGTATTAATTGAATTGATTCAAGATCTATTACCACCTGGGGTAGTGAATGTGGTGAATGGATTTGGGCTTGAAGCTGGTAAACCGTTAGCATCAAGTAATCGTATTGCAAAAATTGCTTTCACTGGTGAGACATCAACTGGTCGCTTAATCATGGAATATGCTTCAAAAAATCTAATTCCAGTTACACTAGAATTAGGTGGGAAATCACCAAATATCTTCTTTGAAGACGTAATGGATAATGAAGAATTCTTAGATAAAGCACTTGAAGGCTTTACGATGTTTGCGTTAAATCAAGGTGAAGTATGTACATGTCCATCTAGAGCATTAATTCATGAATCGATTTATGAAGAGTTTATGGACAAAGCGGTTAATCGTGTAAAAGCTATTAAGCAAGGTAACCCGTTAAATCCTGAAACGATGATTGGATCGCAAGCATCACAGGAACAACTAAATAAAATTCTTTCTTATTTTGAAATAGGTAAAAATGAAGGCGCGGAAGTATTGGTTGGTGGTAGCAGAAATATTCTAGAAGGAGAACTTCGTGACGGATATTATGTGAATCCAACAATCTTCAAAGGAAGAAATGATATGAGAGTTTTCCAAGAAGAAATTTTTGGTCCAGTTGTTTCTGTTACGACATTTAAAACGAAGGAAGAAGCGTTGCAAATCGCAAATGATACTTCTTACGGTTTAGGTGCAGGGGTATGGACTCGTGATATGGATACTGCTTACAGATTTGGACGACATGTAGAGGCAGGTAGAGTATGGGTTAACTGCTATCATGCATATCCAGCACATGCGGCATTTGGCGGTTACAAAAACTCTGGCGTCGGCCGTGAGAATCATAAAATGATGTTAGATCATTACCAAAATACAAAAAATATGTTGGTAAGCTATTCACCAAGTAAACTAGGATTCTTTTAAGAAAAAAAACACCTTAGCGTTTTTTAGCTAAGGTGTTTCATTTTGTAACTTTATAACTTGATTATTTCTTAAACGCATTCAAAATGCGTAAAATGTCTAAGAATAAATTAATAAAGTTTAAATATAGGTCAAATACCGCCGCAGGCACATCTTTCTCAGTAAATGTATCTTTTTTCATGCGAGAAACATCATATAGAATGTAACCAGAGAAGATTACAACTCCTACCCAAGCTAGTACAAGGTAAAATAAATCAGATCCAATGAACATTCCTACGATGCTCACTAGAATTAAAGCTAGTAGAGAGAAAAATAGAATTCCTCCTAAGAAAGTAAAGTCTTTCTTTGTGAAGTATGTGTATAAGAACAGGCCACCAAATAAAGCAGAAGTAATACCAAATGCGACGATGACCATCATAGCACCCATCGAATCAACATAATAATCGATAACTGGATAAATACTGATACCCATTAACAAAGTAAATAGGTATACAAGCCACATAGGTAATACCATTCCGTAGGCACTTAAGCCTTTACGTCGTTTCTTTCCACTACCAAAAATGGACTTTAGAAGTAGTGCAATTAAAACAATTAGAGGAATAAATCCAATTGCCATTGCAATACCTGGTGGGATAAAGAATCCGCCTAATCCTGTTCCAATAAATGAGATTAATAAGGCAAAAAAGAACCTTGGTAGTACGTGTGTTGTAATTAATGATTTTCCTACTTGCATAAAAAAATAACTCCCCCTTTAATATCATTACTATAGCATGATTATGCTGTTCTGAGTAAAATTTGATGTGTAGTTTGTATGATTGTTTAAAAGATTAGTAGTACATAATTCTTTACGTGCTTTTTAGTATCTTTTATTGGAAAAAAAGGTGAAAAGTAAAAATTATTTATACAGAGTCAAAATATAAAAAATGAAGCGTGTAATCTAAGCGAATTCTGACATTTTATTCAAGAGACTTCCTTTAGACTGATAATAAGAGCCGGAGGTGTTATCATGTGGATTGGAGTATCGTGCTTAATATTGTTTGTAGGGGTGATTTCGACCATGCAAATAGTTATAAATAGAAATTGGAAATGTATCTATACCGCTTATGGTTATCAAAACTATTTTAAAATCATCGGACAATTAAAACAAAAGGGAATTTCCTATAAAACAAAAATACCTATGAATTTAAGAGTAGGGCGATATTATGACAATACACAGTACGATATATACGTTAAAAAAGATCTAGAACATAAAGCAATAGAAGCGTTAAATCATCAATAATCAAAATTTTTATACCATTCATTCATATGTAAATTGATATAAAAACTAAATAAATGTATGATAAATTCATTGGGGTTGATTTTAATTAACTTTACAAATAAGGGGATTGGATATGGATATCAGAATTAATAAAGAATTTGTTCTTAATACTGCGAAACAATTACTTGAGTTTAATAGTCCTAGCGGATTTTGTTTTGAAATTATGGAATTAATTCAGTCTTGGACAAAAAGTTTAGGTTATCAGTTTGAGACTACGAACAAAGGCTGTGGAGTTATTACAATTCCAGGTAAAAGCAATGATCAAGTAGTTGGTTTATCTGCTCATGTTGATACATTAGGTGCCATGGTTCGCTCTGTAACTGCAAAAGGTACTCTGAAATTTACTGTAATTGGTGGTCCAATTGTTCCAACATTAGATGGCGAGTATTGTCAAATAAGGACTCGTGATGGCAAAATTTACAGCGGAACGTTTTTATCAACAAGTCCATCAATTCATGTGTTTGAAGATAGTAAAACAAAAAAACGCGACCCTGAAAATATGGAAGTTAGAATAGATGAATGTGTAAAAAATAAAGAAGATGTGATCAATTTAGGCATTGGACCTGGTGATTTTATATTCTTCGATCCAAAAACAACGATTACGGAAAGTGGATTTATTAAATCTCGTTTTATTGATGATAAGGCAAGTGTTGCTTGTTTATTAGGCTTATTAGAACTGTTTAAAAGAGAAAATATTGTCCCAACTTATACGACAAAATTATTTATTTCTACTTATGAAGAGGTAGGACATGGCTCATCGTATATTCCATCTGATATAACAGAGTTAATTTCTGTTGATATGGGATGTATCGGGGATGATTTAAGTTGTACAGAGTATGACGTTTCAATCTGTGCGAAAGATTCAGG
The DNA here is from genome assembly GCF_002128405.1 of Gottfriedia solisilvae. Lineage (GTDB taxonomy): Bacteria > Bacillota > Bacilli > Bacillales > Bacillaceae_G > Gottfriedia > Gottfriedia solisilvae. The sequence goes on along the minus strand of NZ_NETJ01000001.1, from coordinate 722,460 downwards.
CGGCCCATATGATTATAATATGACAACTGATTTAGTCAATTTAGCAAAACAAAATGACTTAAATTATGCTGTTGATATTTATCCAATGTATGGATCAGATACAGTTGCAGCACTTCGTGGGGGTCAAGATATAAGGGGCGCTTTAATTGGTCCTGGTGTGCACGCCTCTCATGGTATGGAACGTACACATTATCAAGCAATGGAAAATACAATGAAATTATTGTATTTATATGTTACAAAGTAAATAGATTAAAAGCTGTTTAGAGGATATTCTCAAACAGCTTTTTTTGTGGCTAAAAAATTATGAGTTATCATTACAAAAAAAAAAGACAATGTATGCTATTTGCATATTGTCTTATCGCTATATTACATACTAGTAAAATATTAATAAGTTAAACGCTGAACGCCGTTTAAATCATTGTCATTTCTTAGAACACCATTTGCATTGATCTTCTTCAAGGTAAATGTAAAAAAATAAGCAGAGAGCGCATCATCACGTTTATTTTCTTTTAGCAAATCTAACAGTAATTGTTTCGTCCCAGCTCCAACGACGCCATCAACAGCCAATCTATGATTTTGTTGGAATACTCGAACTGCAAAATCCGTTCCTTCTGCAAAATAACCATCAATCCCATTTCTGGAATAACCAAGTTTTGTAAGAGTTTCTTGAAGCCATTCAACCTCACTACCAACACTACCAAGTTTTAAACTAGTTGGAATATCATTCGGTTTTGTGACAACGATGCTTCCTGAATCATCATTAAATAGTTGATCAGCCACCGCTATGTCATTAAAGGATTTATTAGATGACGTAATGAAAACAGTCGTATTTTTTTGTACGTGATCAAACAACCACTCGACCTCTTCATCATACATTCTTACGCATCCACTACTTGCATAAGTCCCAATTGAAGCTGGGTTACTATTTCCATGGATCGCATAGGTTGTACCCCATGTCCCTCTTGCGTTTAATCCTAACCAGCGATTTCCTAATGGATTACGTGGGTCACCACCAGGAATATTCTCTTTATAATAAGGCCTGTTTACAATTTTGTTCACTATTTTAAACTTGCCTTCAGGAGTTAAATCTTGGCTCCTCCCAGTAGCAACTTTAAATTCTTTTACTAGTTTTCCATTCTCATAAAATGCTAGTCTATTAATCGCCTTATTGATAATAATCAACTGAGAAACTTGTTTTTCTTCCGCAAATGACTGAACAAAGTTGGAACATAAAAAACATAAAATAATCAAACTAAACAAAAAAACGCGCTTAAACAATTTTTTCCCCCCAACAAAATAATAAATAAGTAGCCTTAATATCTTATGTAGGTATGGCTTGTCCTATATAGTGAAACTTTGAAAATGAGAAAAAAGATAGAGGGAAATAGTAAAATTGTGTAACTGTAATAAATATAAAGATGTTGTTTCATATAATTGATTCATTACCTGTTGATATTTAAATAAAATTTTAAAAATGTTGAAATAAGAATCAATTATTTGTATAACTTAACTATGAACATGAATTGAAGGGGATTAAAATTTGAGAGCAACTATTAAAGATGTAGCAAAGCTTGCAGGTGTGAGCGTTGCATCTATTTCCAGATATTTAAATAACAAAGGTTATATTAGTGATGTTACGAAGGAGAAAATTAAACAAGCAATTCATGAATTGAATTATCAGCCAAATGAAGTTGCTCGTGCATTATTTAAAAGACAGACAAAAACAATTGGTGTCATCATTCCTAATATACGAATTTACTTTTTTGCTGAATTAGTTAATTATATTGAATACTTCGCAAGTAAAATAGGATTTCGCATAATGCTTTGCAATACGGATTATTCTTCTGAAAGAGAAAAAGAGTATTTAGAAATGCTTAAAAATCATCAAATAGATGGCATTATACTAGCTAGTCACACATTACCCGTCGAAAAATATAAGAGTCTACAACTCCCAGTCGTTTCGATTGATCGTTATTTAGATGATACTATACCACTCATAACAAGTGATAATGAGCTTGGAGGAAAACTTGCAGCAGAAAAATTATATCAATCTGGTTGTAGAAAAGTAGGGTATTTTGGGCTAATGAATGATAAACAAAATGTAACAACCATTAGGTATGAATCTTTTAAAAAGTATTGTGATGAGTTTGGATTAGAAGTAATTGCAGAACAACCAGAATATAAGAAAGATATCAATGGACAAAAACATTCTGATTTAGAATTAGTTAGAAATTATTTGGCATCACATAAGAAGCTTGAAGGATTATTTACCGTAGATCCATTAGCATTGGCAGCAATAAGAGTTTGCCAAGAAAACGGGGTGAAGATTCCTACAGATTTTCAAATTATTGGATATGATGATTTAGCTTTTGCAGAAATGACTTTTCCTTCAATCACAACGATAAAACAACCGATTTCGCAACAGGCTGAACATGCCATTTCTAAACTATTACAATTAATGAATGGAGAAGAGGTTCCGAGTCGAACAATTTTACCAGTAGAATTAATTGAACGTGAATCAACAATAAATATTTGATAAGGGTTGCAAATCGAATGTAACTTGTTAAAATAAGATATGTAACCGGTTACCTATCGTTTCATAAGAGGGGTAATCAATATATAAATTAAACCAAATTGTGCATACGGTTGCTTGGTTGGAACTAAAAAGTTGAAACCGTTTGCAAGATAAGGGTAAAGGAGATGGAATTATGCTTGAAAATTCTAGTTTTTCAGTTAAACCTGAATTATTTTCAGAAGCAAGTCAATTAATTGATGTACTACAAATTCAACAGATTACAACGTACTCAAAAGAAAAAAATAAATGTGTGTTTACTGTTAACAAGGGAAATATCACAGTAGAGTTTCCAAGACCTGATATCGTAAGACTAACTGTTAACCATACAAGTGAAAATTTCACGCACCATAATAGCTCAATCGAAACATATGAAGGCTCTGAGTTTACAATCAGAGAAACTGAAGAACACGTTTTAATGCAAACAACAGATGTAGAATTTTATCTACATAAACAAAATTGTAAATTTAACATCAAAACTGCTAAAGGCGAAATTTACAGTAATGGTTTTTATTTGACTGAGGAAGGTACGATTTCTCTAATCGGAGCCCAAGAAAATGAGTTTATTTACGGACTTGGTGAGAAAAGTGGTTGGTTAAATAAAAAAGGTGAGCGTTTATCAATGTGGAATACGGATGTTTTTGCACCTCATACACCAGATATTAGCGAGTTGTATGAATCGATTCCTACTTACTTATCATTTACACCGAATTATTCTTTTGGTTGTTTTTTAAATAATACAGGCCGTACCATTTTTGATTTTAAAAATCGCAAAGATGAGCACAAATTAGAAACAGAAACAGGCATCATTGATCTATTTATCTACACTGGACCATCGATGAAAGAAGTACTTGAGCAACATACCTTTATAACTGGACGTCCTTATCTTCCACCTAAATGGGCACTTGGATATCATCAATCAAGACATAGCTATCAAAATGAAGAAGAATTAAAGTATATTGTTGATTCTTTTGAAGAGTTAGAAATTCCAGTAGATGCAGTTTTCTTAGACATTTTATATATGGACGGATATAGAGTATTTACGTTTGATAAAGAACGTTTCCCAAATTATGAAACATATCTTCCTCAGTTACTTGAAAAAGGAATTCATATTGTTCCAATCGTAGATCCAGGCGTGAAAGTTGCTGGACAATATGATGTTTTCATAGATGGTGTCGTAAAAGATGCATTCACTAAAATGCCAGATAAATCACTTTACATTGGTGATGTATGGCCAGGGAAAAGTGCTTTACCAGATTTTAGTCAGCAAAAAGTAAAAGACTGGTGGGGAGAATTACACGAGTTTTATACAAAGCTAGGTATAAAAGGAATTTGGAATGACATGAATGAGCCAGCCATATTCAATGAATCAAAAACGATGGATTTAGATGCTGTTCATGACAATGATGGAAATCCAATTAGTCATAAAGAATATCACAATTTATATGGTTATGAGATGAGTAAAGCTACTTCAATCGGTATTCAAAAATTAACAAATGAACGTCCGTTTGTACTAACAAGAGCAGGATATGCAGGCATTCAAAAATATGCAGCTGTTTGGACAGGTGATAATCGAAGTTTTTGGGAGCATTTAGCGATGACGATTCCAATGTGCTTAAATCTTGGATTATCTGGTGTTACATTCTCTGGCCCGGATGTTGGTGGATTTATGAATGATACAGAAGCAGAGTTATTGACTCGTTGGATTCAAATGGGTACATTTTTACCATACTTTAGAAATCATTGTTCAATTGGTATGGATCGACAAGAACCATGGGTTTTTGAAGAGAAATTTACAGATATAAATAGAGATTATATTCAAATGCGTTACGAATGGATGCCGTATCTATATCAACAATTTATTGAAGCAGAGAAAACAGGTCTACCAGTTATGCGTCCATTAGTACTTGAATATCCAACAGATCAACGTACATTTGACATGAATGATGAATATTTAGTAGGAGAAAACCTATTAGTTGCTCCGATTGTTACACGCTCGGCGAGATCTCGTTCGGTTTATTTACCAGAGGGTATTTGGTACGATTACTGGACTGATCAAGTATTTGAAGGTGGAAAAGATAGTTTAATTGATGCGCCACTAAATAAAATACCATTATTTTTGAAAGCAGGAAGTATTATTCCTTTAACAAATAAAAAGAAAAAAGCGAATCAAAAAGATGATGAACTTTACTTGCATCTGTATTCACAAGAAACCGGAAATGTAAAAACAGTAATATATGAAGACGATGGACTTACAATGAATTATCAAACAGGTGAACGATTTGAATTACATGTAAATGTAGATTTTAATCATGAAACTGTAAACGTTAAGCTCGAAAGTAAAGGAGATTTTAAACCTAGCTGGAATAAAATCACGGTCTTTTTACATGGAACGAATAAAGAATTACGCATCGAAGGTCATTTAGAATTCGAGGCAAGATCAGGTAAGGAGCTAATGTAATGGAGAAAAAATGGTGGCATAAAAGCGTCGTTTATCAAATATATCCAAGAAGTTTTATGGATAGTAATCAAGATGGGATAGGCGACTTAAACGGTATTATTGAAAAGCTTGATTACTTAAAATTATTAGGAATAGATGTTATATGGTTGAGTCCAGTATATAAATCACCTAATGATGATAATGGCTATGATATTAGTGATTATTGTGACATTATGGAAGAATTCGGAACGATGGAAGATATGGACCGATTAATTTCTGAAGCAAATGATAAAGGAATAAAAATTGTAATGGATTTAGTGGTCAACCACACTTCCGATGAGCATCCATGGTTTATTGAATCTCGAAAAAGTAAAGATAATCCTTATCGCGAATATTATGTTTGGCGAGATCCTGTTCAAAATGCAGAACCAAATGGACTACAATCTGTTTTTAGTGGTAGTGCGTGGGAATTTGATGAAGAGACTGGTCAATATTTTCTTCACTTATTTAGTAAGAGACAGCCTGATTTAAATTGGGAAAATCCGAAGGTTCATGAAGAAGTATATAATATGATGAATTTTTGGTTAGATAAAGGCATTGGTGGTTTCCGTATGGACGTTATTGATTTAATCGGAAAGCTACCAGATCAAGAGATTACCGGGAATGGACCAAAACTTCATCAATATTTACAAGAAATGAACGCAAAAACGTTTGGAAATCACGATGTTTTAACTGTTGGAGAAACTTGGGGGGCAACTCCGGAAATTGCAAAATTATATTCTGACCCAGAACGTAATGAATTAAGTATGGTCTTTCAATTTGAGCATATTAGTTTAGATCAACAAGAAGGGAAAGAAAAGTGGGATTTAAAGCCACTAAATCTACTTGATTTAAAAGCTGTATTTAATAAATGGCAAACGCAGTTAGATGGCAAAGCTTGGAATAGCTTATTTTGGAATAACCATGATTTACCTCGTATCGTTTCTAGATGGGGAAATGATCAGGAGTACCGAAAAGAAAGTGCAAAGATGCTAGCAACAATCCTTCACTTAATGCAAGGTACCCCTTATATTTATCAAGGTGAAGAAATTGGTATGACAAATGTTCGATTTGATAAAATAACTGATTATGATGATATTGAAACTCGTAATATGTATCATGATCGTATATCAAAAGGATATTCTCATGAAGAAATTATGGAATCTATATATACAAAAGGAAGAGATAATGCACGTACGCCAATGCAATGGAGCGAAAGTGAGCATGGCGGTTTTACGAGTGGAACACCGTGGCTTTCATTGAATCCTAATTTTAAAGAAATTAATGTGGCAGAATCGATCAAAGACCAATCTTCTATTTTTCACCATTACCGCAAGCTAATCGAACTAAGAAAACAATTTCCAGTCATTGTTTACGGTTCATTTGACATGTTAGCTGAGGATGATGAAAATGTATTTGCTTATTCACGTGAGTTAGAAGATGAAAAACTGTTGATCGTAGCTAACTTTACAAGTAATAAAACAACATTCCAGTTTACAGAACAATATGAGGATGCAACAATTTTACTAACTAACTATGAAGCATCTGGCGTACAGCTCGACTCAATTAACCTTAGACCATATGAAGCGATTGTCTACAAAATAAAATTGTAAATAAATTAAAAATAGTTTGACATTTATTTTGTTAGTCGTATATGATGTTATTATCAAATAAAAAAGGAGGTAGGTTGAAATGATGATTGTAACAATTAAAGCTAAAAAACACTACAAGTTAATAATGAACATGAACCCTATCTCTGCGCAGGACGGACCACGTTAAAACGAATTATTTAATGACAATCTAGCCATGGGTTTATATTCCCCATGGCTTTTTTGTGCCTAAAATGAGCTAATGTTTATTTTGGTACAGAAGATTTTTTATGGCCATGGGGTATGGAAAATATTCCCGTGGCTTTTTTTGTCAAAATTGTGGAGGGTTGCGTAGAGAATTGGTTGATTGATACAAAGGAGGTACAAGAGTGTTACGAATTTTAAAATATGTTTATAGACACAAATTATCATTATTTATCGGATCATTATCAATGCTACTAGTAATTGGGGTAGACCATTTAATCCCTTACTTACAAATGGTATTAGTAGATGATGGAATTATTAAAAAAGACGGATCAGTGATTCTTCCAATCATTGGAGGGATTTTAGCGATTACATTAATCAAGTCAGTTCTTGGATATGTAAAAGAATATTTATATGATTTAGTTGGCGCGAAAGTTCATGAAGATATTAAGAACGAAATGTTCCAACATATTCAAAGTTTTGAGTTTAAATACTTTGATTCTATGAATACAGGTGAATTACTTTCGAGAATCGGTGAAGATGTAGAGAATATTTGGCAAACAATAGGTTTTGGTTTGCGATTATTCGTTGAAAACATCATCTATTTTGTTGCGAGTACAATTATTTTATTTATTATTGATTGGAGATTAGCTCTGATTTGTTTAGCAATTATGATTCCAATCGGATATATGGGTACAAGATTAAATCGATTATTAAATGCAGGATACGGTAAGATTAGTGACCATACTGCTGAAATTAATACAACTGCTCAACAAAATATCGCTGGGGTAAGATTAGTAAAAGCATTTGCACGAGAAAAACATGAAACATTGAAATTTTTAAAAATGAATCGTGGTTACTATGATTTAAATATGGCTCAAGCGAAAACAATGCGTAAATACTTTCCTTCAATTGAGTTTTTAACTAATATCGCATTAGTTGCTATGATCATTGTTGGAGGATATTTCGTACTTCAAGATACGATGACGCTTGGTGAATTAGTTGCATTTAGTGGTTATATTTGGAACTTAATCTGGCCAATGAGAATGCTAGGTTGGTTGACTGATATCCTTTCTAAAAACCAAGCATCTGCTAAGAAGATTTTTGAAATTTTAGATCGTAAAACAGAAATTAAAAATAAACCTGACGCTTATACACCAAGTCTTGTTGACGGTTCAGTGGAGTATAAAAATGTTAGTTTTAAATATAATGATGAAATGGTCTTAAAAAATATTAATCTATATATTCCAAGTGGAAGTAAAGTAGCGATTATGGGTACAACAGGAGCGGGTAAGTCATCAATCCTACACTTAATTGGACGTTCTTATGATGTGGCAGAGGGAGAATTATTAGTAGACGGGGTTAATGTGAAAGATTTTAACTTAACTAGCCTTCGTACAAATATGTCTCTAGTATCACAAGATACATTTTTATTCTCTGACACGATTGAAAACAATATTAAACTAGGAAATCCTGAAGCAACAATGGATGAAATTCGAGAAGCTTGCCGTATTGCATGCTGTTTAGATTTCATTGAAGAGCTTGAAGAAGGATTTAGTACAGAAATTGGAGAACGTGGAATCGGATTATCAGGTGGACAAAAACAAAGGATTTCAATTGCGCGTGCTCTATTACGTAAAGCACCGATTTTAGTACTTGATGATGCAACTTCTGCGTTAGATATGGAAACAGAATATGAATTATTACACAACTTAAATAAACGTTTTTCTCATAGTACAACATTCATTATTGCACACCGTATTTCGGCAGTTAAAAATGCTGATATTATTTTGTTTGTTGAAAATGGAGAAATTGTTGAAAAAGGAAATCATAAAGAATTACTTGCTCTTAAAGGAAAATATTATGAAGTATATGAGGAGCAGTTTAAAGATTTTGAAACAGTAGAAAGCGGGGTGGTCTAATGGCACAGAATACTATTAATCGTGATGAAGACCAACTGAATCGTAGTAAAGTCGAGATCATTCTCAGACTTGGAACTTACTTACAACCTTATAAATTTAAAACCTTTATTGTAATATGTTTAATGTTATTTGTAATGATCGTTGGTATTTTAAACCCGTACTTATTGAAAGTAGCAATTGATACGAATATCAAAAATAATGATGTAAAAGGTCTGATGGTGATCGGCGGCGTTTTACTTGTATTAAATTACTTAGCAATGATGTCATCAAGAATTCGATGGACAATGATTAGTTCTGTTACAAACAACATCTTGGTGAATATTCGTCATGAACTATACACACATATTCAAAAACTATCATTTACATTTTTTGATAATCGCCCAGTTGGTAAAATTTTAGCACGTGTAATGGGTGATGTTAACGCACTTCAAAACTTATTTAACCAAAGTATCCAGACTTTAATTCCAGAATTATTAAGTTTAGTCTGCGTTACGGTTGTGATGTTTATTTTAAATGTGAAGCTAGCTTTAGCGTCGGTTTTAATCCTTCCTTTTCTTGCAGCAGCAATGTTCTACATTGAAACTCGTGCTAGGAAGAGATGGGATGTATATCGTAAAAAACGATCAAATCTAATCGCTTTTATTCATGAAGATTTTTCAGGAATCAAAGTTGTTCAGTCATTTGCGAAAGAAAAGGATAAAGAAAAAGACTTTAAGGAAAAAGTTTCTGAACTAATGGGAGCATTCATGAAAGCAGTTAAACTAAATGACTTTTTCTGGCCTTTAGTTGAACTTTCATGGGGAGTAGGAACAGTAGTTGTATTCTACGTTGGTTACAAACTAGTAATGAGCGAAGAAATTGAAGTAGGTACGTTAATTGCCTTTTCAATGTACATCGGAATGTTTTGGCGTCCAATTATGAACTTATCAAACTTCTATAATACTCTAATTTCAAACTTCTCTGCGGCTGATCGTATTTTTGATATTATGGATATTGATCCTGATATCATAAGTCAAGAAAATGCACAACCAATTGGCCATATTAATGGAGAAGTTAGATTTAATAACGTCACATTCGGATATGATGGAAATTCAACAGTATTACGAAATATTAATTTTACAATCAATCCTGGTGAAAAAATCGCCCTAGTTGGAGCTACTGGTGCTGGTAAAACAACGATTGTTTCCCTACTAAGTCGTTTCTATGATCCAACAAATGGTGAGATATTAGTAGATGGAAAAAATATAAAAAATGTAGATTTAGAGTCATATAGAAGTCAAATGGGAATCATGCTTCAAGATACATTCTTATTCTCTACATCGATCATGGAAAATATCAGATATGGTAAATTAGATGCAACAGATGAAGAAGTAATTGCTGCAGCAAAAGCTGTTCATGCCCATGACTTCATTATGAAAATGGAAAAAGGTTATGACACAGACGTAAATGAACGAGGTTCAAGACTTTCTTTAGGTCAAAGACAATTAATTTCATTTGCAAGAGCACTACTTGCCAATCCAAGAATTTTAATTCTAGATGAAGCAACGTCTAATATTGATACACATACAGAAAAGCTTGTACAAAATGGTATTGAAACATTATTAGAAGGCAGAACTTCATTTGTCATTGCACACCGACTATCAACAATTCGTGATTGTGACAAAATCATGGTAATTGGTAATGGAAATGTAGAAGAAAGTGGCACTCACGAACAATTACTACAATTAAAAGGTCACTACTACAAACTATACATGGCACAATATAGCTTCATTAATGATGGAGCATAAAATGAAAAGAGCAGATCCTAGGGGATTTGCTCTTTTTCTTTTTTTTATTCGTATTAACATATTTTAAAGGATTTTGATTCCCATAAGTAGAATATGGATTTGAGCAAAAGGAGAGAGTGAAATATGATTACAAATCATTCAACTAATAAAATACAACAAAATTTAATAATTGATAAAACAGAAAGATTATTTCCTTTGTATAAGTATGTTGAAGATATTCAAAACAAGATTAAAGCTTCAGCTAGTGCAGTATATGTGATACAAGAAAATAAGGTAATAGGAGAATGGTATTCTGGGTTTTGTCCTCTAACAAGTCGGGAAATCGTAGAAGATTCTCGATTTAATATATATTCTGCTCGTAAAAGTTATATAGGATTGGCAGTTGCGATTCTTATAAAAGATAAGAAAATTCTTAATGTAGATGATGAAGTAAGAAATTATTTAGAAGGAATAGATGAGGTTATTTGTAATGGGATAACTTTACGCCATTTGGTTACTCATACTCATGGACTAAGATTTGAAAACGATAGGTTATTGAAAGTTGCTTCCCCAGGAACCATTTGGGAATATAATGATGCTGGGCTTGTTTTATTATATAGAATAATTAAGAGAGTTTCAGGTAAGGATGTAAATCAAATTATTAGAGAATATGTATTTGAACCATTTGGATTTACTGAATCTGGCTGGGAAATCACAAATAATAATAATCTTGTAGCAGATATATTTGAGTCATTTGAAAATCCTAAAGTTAGATTAGATGATCCAACTGGATTCGAAAGAAATTTATATGTAAGTGCAAGGGAACTTGCACATTGGGGCTATTTACATCTTAACAAAGGTAATTTAAATGGTAAGCAGACTTTACCCAATGAATTATTTGAATTAACAACAACAACTCATACTCCAAAAGAAATGATTAATACACACCAAAATGGATTTTTTTGGTTCAAGAACGAAAATCAATATATTGAAAGTGAACTGGGGGAAGATGTTCCACCAACATCCTACCAAATTTTAGGGGCTTCTGGTTGTACCTGCTTAGTAATGCCCGAATATAATGCCGTTGCAGTACGAATGTACAATAAGATAGGAAATCCTGATGGTTATGATTATTTAAGAGATATTAAAAACTTTGGTAATTTAGTAAGTACTTTATTGAAATAAAGATGTGTTACACTAATTGAACTATCGAATGGATTAGTTAAAATCTATGGTCTACGATAACAGCTAATTATCTTTTTCAATCAATTAGCAGTATGAATAAGGAGTAATACAGTGAATAATAACAAATTGGATAACAGACTAATTTACCTAATCATAAACAAAAGACATATAATACTTATGTTTATTTTCATTATCATAATCATCATAAATATCGTATTTAAAAATAAAGCGTTTGGGTTTGCAGAAATCATTACTATTCTAGGCTTTTTAAGTGTTTTATTCATAACAATTTTGACTAAAAAATATAGACATTATAAGTAAAAAATAGTTGAACAACAATGACTACTTCGGTAGGTCTTTTTTTTGCTCTATACTATTAGATTGATTCTTTTTGGATTTGAACCACTAAGACAGAAGTTGATTACAACGGAAGGTGCGAGACTCCTGTGGGAGATGCGGAAAGGGTGAGACCCCGCAGGCGTGCCGAGGAGGCTCAGCTTTCGCCCCACGGAAAGAGAGCAACCTGGAGTTGTAATCAACTAACGCATTCTCAATTTATAACAAAGGCTTTTTTAAAAATATTTGTTATGTTTAAACATTCTTATTGAATATACATTAATAAAACATTAAGGAGGTCTGTTTATGGCAATGGTTTCAATTTATACTGTAGGAAGACTTAATCACCCGTATGACCACCCAGCCTCTCGTGAATTTTACCGAGTAGGAAATGATGTATTTCGTCAGGCTATTAAATCAGGACAACTCATAGAGGACTTTTCACCAATCGGGGTCACAATCCCTGAAGAAATCAAAAAAGGTGAGGGAGACCCTGTCCTTACACTAACGGTGTGGAATAGTCTTCAATCTTTATTCAAATTTACATATTCGGGTAATCACATGCAAGCGTTAAGAGATCGAAACAAATGGATGGAGTCTTATCAAGATAAACATCAGGCATATGTTGTGTGGTGGACTGAGAATTTGAATGATGTATCTTGGGAAGAAGCTTTTAAGCGATACGATTATTACATACAAAATGGACCATCTCCTTTTGCATTTAATTTTAAGAATGCATTTGATGAAAAGGGCGAACCATTCTTGATAAAGTAGTAGAGACGCGAAAGGAAATTAAACATATTTTTACAAAGTGTTTTTACAGTTCAGTTGAATAAGAAAAGGATATTAAATAAGAAAAGAATTGAGTATAATTGAGTTAAATATGTTACTAGTAAGAAGGATTTACATAGGCATTAAATAGAAACTCCTGCTTAAAGAAGGACAAGTTAAATTGAACTGACGTTTTCCTAATTTTATTGAACGAATGCATGCATTGGTTGAAGAAGGAATACTATTTAAAACAAAAAGATAATACAATTGCAGGGGGATGTTATGAGTTTATTTGGGGGAAGTAGTAAAGGGATTCGTTTTGAGGCGTTTGGTACAAGTCATTTGATTGTAATAGGTTTATTAGTACTATGTATGATAGGTTTATATATAGGTAGAAATAAATTAAAAGAATTGAATCTAAGAAAAGTAGAGTTTGGTATTGCCGGTTTACTTATTGTGGCCGATCTTTTATATAATATATGGATGGTAAAAAATGATATATGGAGAACGAGTGATTCGTTGCCATTGCAATTATGTAGTATAAGCTTATATTTAGTCATATTGTTATTGTTAACAAGAAATAAGCTAGTTTATGAGATTGTATTGTTCACAGGAATTTTAGGTGCGATGCAAGCAGTTTTAACACCATATTTATTCTTTGATTTTCCACATTTTAGATTTATACATTTCTTTGGTACACACAGCTTAATTATATTAGTACCTTTATATTTTACATGGGTAATAGGCTATCGACCGACGATTTATTCTATCGGTAAGGTATTTTTGTTTTTAAATATCCTTATGCCATTTATTATGTTAGTCAATAAAAAGACTGATGGAAATTATATGTTCTTAGGTGGAAAACCTGAAACAAAAAGTGTGTTGAATTATTTAGGGGAATACCCGTATTATATCGTTTCGTTAGAAGGCGTATTATTAGTACTGAGTTTATTATTATGGGTAGGATTACGTGAGAAGAATAAGAAATTACGTAAAGAAACAGAAATTAGTATGTAGTATGTATTGCATGAATCAATAGAATTAAAATCCTACAAACTGATATTGGAAAAAGGATAGTATGACAGAATAAATTTCTGCCATTACTATCCTTTTTTTGTACAATTGAATTGGTTCGAATTTAAAGTTTTTAGAATAAGTTCTTTTTTTATAGTTGTTAAATGGGTAAATTAATTATTAGTTATTACTACACAGTAAAAGGAAAATCACGACAGATCTCTTTTATTATCATTTGGTTAATTGTAGATGAAAACTCAATCGAAAATAGATAAATAAAATTACTTTTAAAAATAATAAAAAAAGAATTTACAAAATTTTGTTTCAATGATATCCTCAAAAATGAACGGAGGTTCACGAATGCAAATCTTAAAAGAAGATATTAAGAATCGAATTATTGCTGCAGCTTTGGAGGAGTTTAAGGAACAAGGATATCTCGGAGCTTCCATTAGAAGTATCGCAAGCAATGCAGGCATTGCTTTAGGTACTATATACAAATATTTTAAGAATAAAGAAGACCTTTTTAATTCTTTAGTAGAACCAGTTTATAATGATGTGCTACTGACGCTTAAAGATTCCATTGATAGTAGTATTAATCCAATCTGTACAGTAATAGATATTAAAGATGTCATTTTAGATATATTTAAAGTGAAAAATAAAGAACTTTTAATTCTCTTTGATAAGAGTAAAGGCTCAAAGTTTGAAAACTTTAAAGAAGAGATGATCTCAGTCATACATATCATTCTTCAAAAGGAGTTAATGCAGCAGCTTAAAGAAAGAGATATTGAGGTTAAGGATCCCTTTATTTGCTATGTTCTTTCGACGACATTACTTGAAGGAGTATATACATTATTAAGGACTCAGGAAGACGGAGTTAGAATTAGTATCTTAGTTGACCAATTAATACATATCATTTTTACGGATATTGAAAAGCGATTTGAAGAAATATCTCACATCTTTTGATGTGACTATTCTTTGTCTATTAGTGAACAAATGTTCATTATTGTGTTGATTTGTTTGTTTAACCATTACTAAAGTACGAATTCATATACCTAAAATTTATAACTCATTTTACCTATTGGTGAACAAATGTTCATTTTTAAACAGAAAGCAAAATAGAAATTTACTAATTTATTAAAACAGGAGGCTTCAAATGAGAAAGATTTTAAAATTCCGTTGGATTATATTTTCAATTTGGATTGTTTCAACAGTTTTATTAACAGTTTTTCAACCAGATATAAATGAAATTCTTAGACAAAGAGGGCAAGGGGAGTTAAGTAATGACAACCCTTCCAAAATTGCGAACTCAATTTTAAATAAAATGAGTACGGTTAAGGGGAATAATGAGTTAATTGTCTTCTACGACAAAAATAAATTATCAACAGAAGACATGAATCAGATTGAATCAGGAATTAAAGCGATTCAAAACAATAAGGAAGAGCTTGGGGTCGATGAGATTATTGATCCATTTAATATACCTGATGCGAAAAGCTCTCTAATCTCAAAAGATGGAACTACTTTATTAGTATCTTTCAAGCTTAATATAAATGGAAGAGACATAGATGAAATAAAAAAAGAATTTAATAATAAGCTAGAAAAAGTAAAAGTCACTTATTATCTAACAGGGGAAGATTTTATTAATGATGATTATACAAAAGTATCGATCGCAGGAGTAGATAAGAGTGGAGCATTAACGATTATCTTTATTCTTGTTGTATTAATCATTATGTTCCGTTCAATTGTGACTCCATTAGTATCTTTACTTGCAGTTGGTATATCTTATCTGTGTTCGATGGGAATTGCTGCGCAGCTGATTGAGAAGCTTCATTTTCCAATAACAAGTCTTACACAACTACTCCTTATTTTAATATTATTTGGTGTTGGAACGGATTATAATATATTACTATTTAATCGATTTAAAGAGGAATTAAGTAAAGGCTATTCAGTTGATGATTCCATCGTTAATACGTTTAAAACAGCAGGTAAAACAATTTTTTATAGTATTCTTACAGTTTTTATTGCCTTTGTAAGTTTAAGCTTTGCAAAGTTTTCAATCTATCAATCAGGTACAGTTGTTGCAATTGGAACGGCTATTTTCCTTTTAGAAATATTAACGTTTACGCCAATATTGATGAAAGTACTTGGTAATAAACTATTTTGGCCATCAAAAGGTGCTTCGGGTCATGGAGAGAATAAACTGTGGGCTAAACTAACGACGGTTTCTGTCAAATATCCTGTGCTTGCAACACTAGTGATTCTTGCTATTACGGTACCTTCAATACTGTTTAATTCTCAAAAACTAACATTTGATACTTTGAAGGAATTAGGTGATTCGACGCCAGCTTCAAAAGGATTTAATATTGTAGCGGAGCATTTTGATAAAGGTCAGGCAATGCCAACCACAATTGCAATTGAAAGTAAAAATCCAATGGATTCAAATGAGTATTTAGCGGTAATTGACAATCTTACAGAAGAAGTTAAAGACATAAAAGGTGTTAAAAAAGTATCCAGTGTAACGCAACCAACTGCTGAGCAAATTGAAGATTTTTATATTAGCAGTCAAACAGAAGCTGTTACAAATGGAATGGATGCTACAAAAGATGGTGTGAACAAAATTAGTAATGGGCTAAACCAGATGAGCTCTAGTTTAACAACACCTGACTTCTCAAGTGTGAATGATCTTGTAAAGGGGACTGGAGGAATTCAAACAGGACTTGGTAGTATTAGCGAAGGACTAACAAAAATTGATAATGGAATCGTACAGGGGGCAGATGGTGCTGCTGGGATTAGTGATGGCATTGGCAAAGTAAAAGTAGGCATTGATACAATTAGCAGTAAAACGAATGAGGTTGCAAATGGGCTGTCGAGTCTTCAAAGTGGTTATACAAAATTAAGAGATGGATATCAAGGTATCGAGCAACAGCTACCAATGTTACAACAGAGCCTTGGAGGAATGAATCAATTAATCGATGTACTTGGTGAAAAGTATCCAGATCAATTAGCTTCTGATGATCAATATTTAACACTTAAAGAATCTGGTACCTCGCTTGCCACTGGGTTAGCTCAGATTAATGGCGGAATTGTGGAGTTAGGAAAAAACTACGACACATTAAATGCTAATTTTAAGAAAGCAAATGTTGGATTAAAACAACTAGCCTCAGCTCAAAAACAGATGGTAAGTGGGTTGGATGAGTTGCAAAAAGGTGCAGCATCACTTTCAGTTGGGTTAAAGCAAGGTAGTGCTGGACAGAAAACGATCATCTCTAGTATGGCACAATTGAATTCCGGCGTCGGAAAAATAAAAAATGGTCAGCAACAGCTTAATGACGGTTTATCAAAGCTTTCTGGTGGAATGGGTCAGCTTAAAGGTGGAATCGATAAAAGCGGTAACGGACTTGATGATATTGCAGAGGGACTTGGTAAGACGAACAACTACTTGACGCAATTAACAGACTATAAAACGTTTTTTATACCGAAAGACGCATTAACGAATAGTGATTTTAAGAAATCAATGGACAATTACATGTCTCAAGACAGAAAGATCGCAAAAATTACAGTTGTTTTAAATGACGATCCTTATTCTGCAAATGCACTAAAAACGATAGAGAAGATAAACAATACATTATCATCTGGTCTAAAAGGAACAGTTCTATCTGATGCAAAATTTGGAACTGGAGGTCCAAGTTCGAATACAAATGATATGAATAAGGTTCTGAAAAGTGATTTAGACCGTACGAAAGTCATTATATTAATAAGTGTATTTCTAGTACTTGTTTTAGTCATCAGAAATATTTGGATTCCACTTTATATTGTTGGATCATTAATCGGGTCTTATTATATAGGGATGAATGCAATGAACTTTGTTGTATATGATGTGCTTAAATTAGATGGCATTTCTTCATTTGCTCCATTTTTCGCATTCATCATTATTGTCGCTATGGGAGTAGATTATAGTATCTTCCTTATGATGAGATACCAAGAATATCCTGATCTTTCTCCTAAGGATGCTATTGTGGAAGCTTCCAAACATATCGGCGGAGTAGTAATCTCTGCAGGAATTATTCTTGCAGGTACGTTTGCTACGCTTATACCTTCAGGTTTGTCACTATTAATTGAATTAGGAACAGCCGTAATCGTCGGGATTGCAGCGCTGTGCTTGGTATTCTTGCCAATATTCGTACCGGCACTGATTGCGATACCAGACTTTTTGTCTAAACTACGATTGATTAAAAAGAATGATGAAGCTTTACAAATGAAAGACGTTCAAAATTTGTAATCAAGATCATTTAAAAATAATGAGGAAACAGGTGTTGTTATGTGACAATGCCTGTTTCTTTTTTCTTGTTGAATATGGATGAAATATATAAAATTATCACACACTTTTTAATTTTGTCACAATAGTTCGTGACAAATACCAATATTCATTTCATTGTTTTGTTACTGTAAGCGTTTTAATATTTAACTATAAAGATGAATGGGGGGAAAAAATTGAGTTTAGAAAAAGGAAATAACATAAAAGTAAAAATTCAAAGATTCGGTAGTTTTTTAAGTGGTATGGTAATGCCAAATATAGGGGCATTCATAGCATGGGGATTAATTACAGCAATGTTTATTCCAACAGGCTGGATACCGAATGAAAAATTAGCAGAATTAGTTGGTCCAATGATTACTTATTTATTACCATTATTGATTGGTTTTACTGGTGGAAGAATGGTCCACGATATTCGAGGTGGAGTTGTTGGGGCTATCGCAACAATGGGTGTAATTGTCGGTGCAGAAATGCCTATGTTCTTAGGGGCAATGGTTATGGGACCTCTTGGTGGATTGTGTATCAAAAAGTTTGACCAAGTGATCCAAGGAAAAGTTAAGTCAGGATTTGAGATGTTAGTGAATAACTTCTCAGCAGGTATTTTAGGAGCAATTTTAGCAATCATTGGTTTAATAGGTGTAAATCCTGTTGTGTCATCTCTTACAGAATTATTAGCTAATGGTGTAGATTTCATGGTAAAAGCAAATGTCATTCCATTAGCGAATATATTTATTGAACCAGCAAAAATTTTATTTTTAAATAATGCAATTAATCATGGAATTTTAAGCCCAATTGGTCTCGAACAAGCAAAATCTGTTGGAAAATCTCTCTTATTCTTACTAGAAGCAAATCCAGGACCAGGGTTAGGTGTTTTATTAGCATATACGATATTTGGCAAAGGTACTGCAAAACAAACAGCACCTGGTGCAGTTATTATTCATTTTTTAGGCGGAATTCATGAGATTTATTTCCCATACATTCTAATGAAGCCAATCTTACTTTTATCAGTAATTGCAGGTGGTGTGGCAGGTACATTTACATTTAACATTTTAGGTGCAGGTCTAGTAGCAGCAGCCTCTCCTGGTAGTATGATTGCAATACTAGCAATGGCTCCAAAAGGTGGATACTTGCCAATCCTTGCAGGTGTGATTGCAGCAGCGGCCGTTTCATTTATCATTTCTGCAGTCATTTTAAAATCATCTAAGTCAGCTGTATCAGATGAAGATTTAGAAGTTGCGGCTCAAAAGACAAGGGACTTAAAGGGGAAAGGAAGCAAAGTATCTAATCTTGTACAAATTGAAAAAGAAGTAGCAAGCTCTCTTGTTGTTGATAAAGAAGTAAAGAAAATTATTTTTGCCTGTGATGCTGGAATGGGCTCTAGTGCAATGGGGGCATCCATTTTACGCAAAAAAGTAAAAACAGTTGGATTAGATGTAGAAGTTACGAATGTAGCAATCAATAATCTACCAAATGATGTAGATATTGTTATAACGCATAAAGATTTAACAGATCGAGCAAAAACTAAGGTTCCAAATGCAGTTCATATATCAGTAGAAAACTTCTTGAACAGTCCAAAGTATGATGAGTTGGTGAATTCTTTGATAAAATAAATAAAAAAAAGATTAATAGAGGTATGTATGTATGTATATATCAGCTAGAGAAAGAGAAATCATTCATTTGATATTAGAGAATCCGAATGGAATCAACGTTCATGAGATTGCAGAGCAGATACATGTAAGTAGTCGTACCGTACATCGAGAATTAAAAGGAATTGAAAAGATTGTTGAAGCTCATCATCTTCATTTTAAGAAAATATCGGGAATTGGAATGACGATAGAGGGAACTCAAGAGCAGAAAAATGAGCTTCAAATTACAATCTTGAAAAGCGGACAAGAATTTACGCAAAAAGAAAGACAGGAATTAATTCTCTGTTCCTTATTGAAAGAACCAGAATCTATTAAATTAAGTTCATTGGCAAATGATTTACATGTCACTGTTGCTACAGTTAGTAATGATCTGAATAGAGTGGAAGAATGGTTAAAGGAGTTCGAGTTAAATCTTATTAGAAAAAAAGGTTACGGTATTGCCTTACAAGGATCTGAAAGAAGAAAAAGAAAGGCATTTGGCCATCTTATCGCACAGCAATTAAATGAATATGAGTTTCTAGCTGTAGTAGAAGATGAGTTTGAGTCGAGTAATAGACTATCAAATGAACTATTAGAAATTATTAAACTTGAAAAACTCACTATGATTGGAAAAATGATTCGTGATATTGAACAACGATTGCCATACTCTTTAGCTGACAATGCATTTATGACTTTTACAATCCATTTATCATTAGCCATTGAAAGAATTATTCAAGGCGAAGTCATTGAAATAGACAAAGAAGTACTAGAAGAGTTGAAAATGTCTAAAGAATTTCTTATTGCCGGTCAGATTGCTACTGAATTAGAAGAAGTGTTTAAAATTCATATTCCAGTTGCAGAAAAAGGCTATATTACGATGCATTTGTTAGGTGCAAGGCTACGCCATGAGAAAAATGATTGGTTAGAGGAAAGTGATACAGAGATTGTAGCGGGTTCAAAAAAGTTAATACAGTATGTATCGAAACAGCTTGATATAGACTTCGAGAAAGACTCTGCTTTATTTGAAGGGCTAATAACGCATATTGAACCAGCTATTTATCGTATTCAAAAAAAATTAGAAGCTAACAATCCTTTAGCAACTCAAATTCAAAAGGATTATCCTGTCCTATTTAACCTCATTCAAGAAGGGTTAATAATAGCATTTCCAGCGGTTTCTTTCCCAACAGAAGAAATTGCTTATCTAGTATTGCACTTTGGATCATCGCATGTAGTCTATGAAAATAGTAAAGAGGTTAGAGCGCTAGTATTATGCTCTAGTGGAATCGGTTCATCTAAAATGTTAGCAAGTCGAATAAAAAAAGAGATTAAAGAAATAACAGACATTGACGTATCATCATTAGCAAACTTAAAGAATATTCAATTGGAACAATACGATATTATTTTATCGACTGTTGATATGCCTGGTTTTTCAAAAAACTATATTACAGTAAATCCTTTATTAACAAAGGTAGAAGTAGAACAAATTCGTGAAGAAATAAAACGTAGTTCTCTAACGACTGAAGCAGCTTTATTAAAGAAAATTCAACATAAAAAGCATCAAAAACCAAGAATACAGGAAACCACAGAAACAATAAAACAAAAGATGGAACTAGTACATCAATATACAGAAACTGTGCTTCACATTTTGAATACCTTTGAAACGATTTCTTTACCGTTTATTCCAACGTCATCGATTTTATTATTAGAAGTTTGCAAGCAAGTTAATATGAGAGGATTAATCGGTGATTATTTTGAGGTATCTAATGAACTAATGGAGAGAGAAAAGAAAGGTGGACTTGGAATACCTGGAACAGGTATAGCTTTATATCATTGTCGATCTGAATATGTGATGAAACCAGTATTCTTGTCCTTTCAACTTAATGAATCAATGGTTGTAAAAGCAATGGATCAGTCAACAGTTAAAATCAATTCATTGTTATTATTACTCGCTCCAGTAGATTTACAAATGGGGCAATTAGAGGTGCTAAGTACAATCAGTTCAGCAATTATTGAAGATGAAAAATCAATAAAAATATTTTCGTCAAATAACTATAGTGATATTTATGAAACTCTAAGCAAAGCATTATATGAAAACTTACAGAAAAAAATTTAAGAATTGAGGGATTTTGATGATCCAGACCGTATTACCAACAGATAATATTTTATTGAATGTAGAAGCAAAAACTAGTGAAGAGGCAATCCGATTAGCTGGTAGTGTTTTAGTAAAAAACGGGTACGTTGAAGAAACCTACATTGAAAAGATGATTGAAAGAGAACAATCCTTAACAACTTATATGGGGAATTATATTGCGATTCCCCACGGTACAGAGGAATCAAAGGAAGAAGTTATTACATCAGGAATATCCGTCCTACAAATTCCAAATGGAGTAGAATTTGGGAATGGAAATATTGTAAAAGTTGTTTTTGGAATAGCTGGTAAAAACAATGAACATCTTGATTTATTATCTCAAATCGCGATTCTTTGTTCAGAGGAAGAAAATGTCCATAAGTTAATTGCTGCTTCATCAAAAGAAGAACTAATCAACATGTTTAGTGAGGTGGAGTAAGATGTTAGCAGTACACTTTGGTGCTGGAAATATTGGTAGAGGTTTTATCGGTCAATTATTGCACAATGCAGGTTATGAGATTTGTTTTGTTGATGTAAATGAGGAAATTATTAACGAACTAAATAAGAAGAAATCTTACACAGTCATGTTAGCGGATCGCACGCAAGAAAAAATAAAGATTACGAATGTAAGAGGGATTAATAGTCTTAAAGATCCTCAAGAAGTGACAAAAATAATCGCCAAAGCTGATATTGTCACTACAGCGGTAGGACCCACAATCCTTCCAAGAATAGCAAAGCTAATTGCTGATGGATTAATAGAGAGAGAGACGAATCTAGAAAAACCTTTAAATATTATTGCATGTGAAAATATGATAGGTGGCAGCAGTTATTTAAGAGATGAAGTGTACGCATATATGACATTTTCTCAGAAAGTAAAAACTGACCAATCAGTTTATTTTCCAGATGCAGCCGTAGATAGAATCGTTCCAATTCAAAGCCATGAAGATGCATTATTAGTTGCAGTGGAACCGTTTTATGAGTGGGTTATCGAAAAGTCGAAAATGAAAGGTGATCTTCCAGCGATTAATGGGGTAACTTATGTAGATGATTTACTACCGTATATTGAAAGAAAGCTATTCACTGTTAATACAGGTCACGCAGCAACTGCCTATCTAGGAAATTATTATGGTATACAAACAATTAAAGACGCCATAGCTAATGAAAATATTAGACAAATAGTTAGGCAAATCATGAAAGAAACTGGTGCATTATTAGTAAAGAAATATCATTTCGATCCCGAAGAACACAATTTATACATTGAAAAAATATTAAATAGATTCGAAAACGAATACATTTCAGATGAAGTAACTCGTGTAGCACGTTCACCAATTCGTAAATTAGGAGCAAATGACCGTTTTATAAAACCAGCAAGAGAGTTAATGGAGTTTGGTATACAACCTAAATATTTAGCTAAAGTAATTGCTGTTGCATTGTCATATAAAAATAACGATGATCATGAAGCGATTGAATTACAAAGTTACCTTAAGGATCATACTGTGGAACAGTTGTTCGTTAAATATTCAGAATTATCTGACTGTAAAGAGTTGATTAACTTAATTATTAAGGAATATGATCAAATAGAAAAAGACTTGTATATTCAAATGTAATAATTTTACTAAATCCAAATTTAATTATAACCTATTCTTTCATTTCAGAAAAAAAGCTGCTTTCGTGCAGCTTTTTTTCTGTAAAAGGTTCTTAGTAATAAAGACTCAATTTTTATCTAATTACTGATTGATGAAGGTAATGATTCTAAAATATAGAAAAGTTAGATAGGACTAGATTCATTTTTATAAGGGAGAATGATAGAGATGAAAAAGAGATTATTGATTTTAGGAGCTGCTTCGATTCTATTATTGACAAGTCCATCTGTAAGTTTTTTTAATGAGAAGGCTTATTCTGCAACATCAAGAACTATTATTCCAGGAGCACATGATGTGAAAGTTACGCAGTTTGATGGTGTAAGTGGCAATTGGCTTACAACAAAAAATCCAATTCAATATAATGCAGCGATTGAGTTTGGAAACATGGGATTAACGCCATATAACTGGGGAAATAAAGATGCGGGAACTGGTTGGTATAAAATGTATAAACCTGCAGAAGTAAAGGGCACACAAATTAATGGTATGTTTGAAGATTCAAAGTTTTTAATTCGCGTTCCTGAAAATTGGAATGGGAAATTGGTTGTTTCAGGGATCCCAGCAACTCGAAGTGAAACCGCAACAGATTTATTATTTAGTGATTATGTCCTAGCAAAAGGATATGCATTTGCAGCTTCAGATAAGGGAACACAAGGTGAAGTTGACCCATTAGATTCATTAGCAAAATCTAAAAATGCATTATGGGATGAAGAAGATAGTGTTGCAGAATGGAATAAAAGATTCCGAGAAGTGACAAAAGCTGCTCAAAAATATTTAATTGAAAATCACGCAGACAAACTAATTGATAAAAATGATAAGCGTAATCCAGCAAGTAAACTCGTTCACAAAAAACATAAAGTACCAACGTATGCGATGGGAATTTCAAACGGTGGATATGTAGTTCGTTACGCTCTTGAAAATGATGGGAAAAAGAAAACCGGAGAACCAGCTTTGTATGATGGAGGAATCGATTGGGAAGGCGTTCTATGGAGAGCGAATGAACCTAATTTAATAAGTTCCTTAACACCAGTCGTAAATAATGCAGAAAAAGCATTATATGGAACAGGTACTGAAAAAGAAGAGGCAATTCAAGAAATGTATAATTCTGGATTACCGAAAGGCTCTGAGCAACTATGGAATTATCATGATCAAATTTATTGGTTTATTACATTAAACATTTATCGTGATGAGTTTGACCCGAGTGCAGAAAATCGTATACCATGGAAAAATTATTTGAACTTTACAAACGGCCTTAGAGACCGTCAATATGATTGGATTTTTAATGACTATAACTATCAATCTCGTCCATCATCAGTGAAAGAAAACGTAAAGAAAATCGAAAATACTGGAGATATTAATGTACCTTTAATTAGCTTAACTGGTTCACTTGATACACTTATTTTCCCATCAGTCCATGCAACACCATATGAAAAATTGGTAAAGGAATCAGGAAAAGCCAAAAATCATCGTCTTTATACGATTGAAAAAGCCAACCACGTTGACAGTCTTGTTTGGAACGCAGCTACCGACCAAAAGAAAGAGCTACAACCACTTCTCCCTTATGTTTATCAATCATTTGATTTACTTGAAGAATGGGTAGAAAAGAAAAAACAACCACCAAATAGCAAATCAATTCCAGTACCTTCTAATTCTACGAAAGTGATTGATTTAAAAACTGGACATGAAGTCGAACCTTTAACGACAGAGAAAAAGTAAATTATTAATAGAATAATATTTATAAAAGTTAAATAATAGAAGGGCAGGTTTTATGAATCTTTATTAAAACATGCTCTTCTTCATTATTATCAAATTAAAATAGTTTAAAAGAGTTGATATGTATTACTGACAGTTAAGAAAGAAATGTTATAATTAAATAAAAAATACATATGGTGATGTAAATTTGACGACATGGAAATGGCAAAGTATTGATCATTTAGATCCACTTAAAAATATGAGAAGTGAGAAATTATCTATTGGTCTGGGTAGATACCTCCATAATTTTTTAAAACTAGTAATGACCGAAAAACAATCGTTTATTATGAATGAAATATTAATATTAGGAAAGAAACTTAATAATCCCTTTCCTTATCGAGATGCCCAAAAATTATATAATTATTTTTATGATTACTTCTTAGAGGATGATACTCTTAATTTCGATTTGAGTTCTTATTGGATGACGATCAATGCTAGTTTCTATTATATTGTTAAAGGAAAGACTAAAGAAATTTATCAAAAAAATTTATTCGAGTTGTTGAATAAATCCTTTTTCGATACTTTCGACGAATATAAGTTTCTAGAAGAAGAAATTAAAAATTATCCTAATTTATACAGTGAATATCTCATTCATGAACATATAAGAATTTATATATTGCATTATTTATTTGTTGAAAAAAGATATTGTAGGAGCTGAAAAAATATTCAGCTCCTTTTTTGTTGTTTGGCTGAGTGATTTAAGAGGGAAGGATTTTTATGAAATCAATAGAATTAAAATAGTAATATATTTTTGGTGATCATTTAATATGAAAAGAAGTGGTGGGAAATGTATAGTTCAGAAGAAAGAGAATTGTATTTTATCAGTTTAGTAAACAAGCTAAAACAGTCAGTCTCAATAGAGGGAATCATCCAATTAGGTTCAGGTGTGACTGGATATAGAGACAAGTATTCTGATATAGATTTAATGGTCTCAACAGCAGTTGCTGTAGAAAGTGCAAAAGAAATTATTATTCAGACTCTTGAAGAGCTAGGTTCATTTTTTATTAAAGAGGTAACACTTCAAGAAGGAATATATTTGCTAATTGCTTTTCTAAAAAATGGACTTGAATTAAATGTTTCAGTTTTAGCAACAAACGATTTAAATGTGAAATCACCCTTGTGGAAAATTGTTTTTGACCGATCAGGTCAGGTGGAAAGAAAAATGATGGATGAACACCGCCAGTTTATAGGAAAATCCATAAAATATACAATTGATAATGACATTGCATTCAAATTTTTGTACTTTCGAAAGAAATGTAACATCGAGATAAAAAGGAATAACATAATCTATGCATTGCAGATGCTCGAGGAAATGAGAAAGCTTACACTAATAGTCCAAGCTTTCAATGAAGAAAAAAAACTCCATCAGTTTAAAGCTTATGAAACATTAGAGTCGAATTTTATTAACACATTTTTGGGTACTTATCCAAAAAATACAACGAAAGAAGCTGTCATCCAATCAGCAGATGAGATAAAAGATTTATTTTTCTTTATCTTGAATGAAAGTCCATTTAAACCGAATGATGAAAATTATCATCTGCTGATGAACGAGTAATATAAAAGGGGAAAGAAATATGCAGTATTTTATTGGTATCGTACCTCCAGAAGACATAAAGAAAAGAATACTAAAATTCCAACAACAATGGGGAAATAATGATCTTTTCAATGTTGTTGAGCCACATATTACAGTAAAGGCTCAAGGTGGATTAACCTCAGACAAAGATTGGTTAACCAAAGTGAAAATAGTAAGTAAAAGTTTTTCATCATTTCACGTATCATTAAATGAACCAAAATACTTTGGAGAGAGTGTGCTTTATTTAAGTGTTGATTCAGAAAATATTGATGAATTGCACCGAGAAATTGTGAACGTAGTTGCTCCAGAACATAATTTAATTAAAAAGTATATGGAGTTAGAGGATTATGTACCACATCTTACATTAGGACAAACAAACTTTGGATTAACAAGTAAGGAATTAAAAGATATTGGTGATAATGCAGTTAGAGAATTAAGTCCTTATCCGACATTCGAGGTCAATTTTATCAGAGTATATCAAGAAGTTGAAGCAAACAAATACATAAAACATTTGGATATTCCTTTACAAAATAGATTATAAATAATAATCGAAATACAAAAATGATAAAAGGGGGACCAAAATAATAAAACCTTCCGTTATCTTAGGGGTATTATCAGGTTTGATCAGTATGATCTTATGGGTCATTCTAAACTGTTTTAATCCTTACTCAAATGTTAAAGAAATAGGTGTAAATATAAGCACGCTTTTTTCGTTGTTTCTTCCTGCCTGCTTAATGATTTATGCATCTTTAACTTCCAAGAAAAGTTTCATGTTATTATCTTTTATTTGGTCGATCACCATTAGTTTCTATTTTGCGATGACACCTGGAATATTTGCTATATTTGGAATCACCAGTCTGAGCTATTTAATTAGTTATTTCTTTATAAGAATAGAAAATAATCATTTATCAACCACATCCAAAACGTAAATAGGGAGCTGTTTTCACAGCTCCTAAGACATTATATAACTCATTCAAGAGTTAGTTTCATACCCTTATATCCTAACATCTTACATGTTTACGTTTAAAACCCTTCAAACCTCTATCTAGATCCTTTTGAATATTTTGAGAAGCATGGAGGATGCCGTTCTTTTTCTTTTCACGCTTGATTTCGATTGGTCCGATTTCCATAGCGGTTTCTACTGCTTTATCATGTTGTGGTATATATGAAATAGCGACAGTGTAAACAAAATTGTTCATTGCCGATTTTGTTCGATCAGGAGAATCGAGAATCGTGTTTTTAACTAAATCAAGCATATCTGAAATCTTACTAGCGCTGAATTCCGTGTCGGGGCGATTACCTAATAGCCAACAGTAACAGCTCCAACCCGCTGACATTTTTAGTTCTTCTCCGCTTGCAATCCATTTATCTGCAACTTCTTGAGCAATATCAGTTTCTGCTAAGGTTACAGCAACTACATAGTCTGATAGCATATAGAAATATGCGGTATCAATCCATCGCTCAAAATCTGCTTCTGTCATGATCATAGGATCTGCAATGACTCCCGCAAAATACATGGCATCGTAATTCCCAGTAGCGTAAAGCTGATCAGCTAAAGGCTGGTTTTTCTTTATTTTTTTTGAAAGTGGCTTCATTGCGCCGGTAGCTACTCCAAAAAGTGGCTCATGTGCTCCATTACTTATGTAAGTTTTTTTCGTGCGTTCTTTACCGAGCGTCTCCAATTCCTGCATAACCATTTCAAAATCCATCGTTTTGCACACCTTTCTAAACTATTAACTATTTTATTTACATATATTTTATCATTTCTTTTTTAACTATTCTGCATGTTAATACAAAAATGATCTAATAGGAGAATTGAAAGAAATGATACCAAAAATATGTGGCACAAGTCCTGAGTACATAAGTGTGCAGAATTAAGGAAGTTCAACCTTTTAAATAATTGCAGGATTCGAAAAGTGATCTGTTCTGTTTAATACGCAACGAAAGTATATTTATAGATAATGAGAAAGTAAAACATACCTATACTTCCTTATATGATATTAACTCCCTTTAATAGGGGTAATGATAAAGGAGAATTATGATGGTAAAAAGGGTATTATACTTTGGAGATTTTGGCATAGATGATACGGTCGCATTGACTTATGCCCATCTGACAGAGGAAATCGAGGTAATTGGAATTGTTGCAGACTACGGAAATGTTCCAAAAGAGGAAACGGTTCGAAATGTTCGTTTTTTACTGAAAAGCGTTGGGAAAGAACATATAAAAGTATTTGGTGGCGCTGATAAACCAATGACAGCAAAGGGAGCAACCTTTTATCCGGAAGTTCACGGACAATTTGGCCTAGGCCCAATTCAACCACAATTGGGGATTACAAAGTTCGAGAATTTCTTTGATATCCTTGAGTTGATTGAGCAATACAAAAATGAAATTATCATTGTAAATACTGGAAGATTAACGTCATTGGCAACATTATTTCTCTTATATGAAGAAACAATGAAAAATGTCCATTCTTATTATATTATGGGTGGTGCTTTTCTGTATCCAGGCAATGTTACGCCAATAGCAGAAGCTAATTTTTATGGGGATCCAATTGCTGCCAATATAGTGATGAAATATGCACAAAATCTAACTATTTATCCATTAAATGTAACCCAAACTGCTATTGTTACACCTGAAATGGTCAATTATATTCATTCAAAAGGTAAAACTAAGTTTTTAAAGACTTTACTAGATTATTATTATTATCAATTTTATCAAAAAATGGTACCTGGTATAAAAGGAAGTCCTGTCCATGATGCTTTAACGATGATTGGAATCAAGCGAGATGATATTTTTTCATATTTCTCTTCTTCGGTATTAGTTAACACTGTTGAAGAAAATAGAGGACAAAGTATCGGCGACTTTCGAGTTACGACAAATCCGGATACATTCGGAAATCGTCCTAAACATAGAATTGCGGTTAGTTACAATTACGAGAAATTCTATAAAGAATTCATGACTGTTATGACAGGTGAACAATTTTAAAACATATATAACGGGATATTATGGAGAGGAATTTAAATTATTTATCTTTAATACTATCTAAAGATATAAATATTCTTTTAATTTAGAAAATACAGAAAAATGACTTTACTTCAATTTTCAAAATGCTAAGATAGACTTGTATATTCCTAAATAAGGAGGAAAGTAGAATGTCAAAACGTCCAATTACCGCAGAGGATTTATGTAAATTTAAATTTGTTGGAGATCCCCAATTATCCCCAAAGAAAGACAAGATTGCCTATGTTTTAACACATGTTGATCAAGAAAAAGATGGGTACTACTCTTTTATCTACATAACTGATTTAAACGGGGAAGGTAGAAAGTTTACTTCTCATTATATAAAAGAAAGCTTAGTAAAAGATACATCACCAAAGTGGTCACCTGATGGATCAAAGCTTGCATTTCGTTCTAATCGAACTGGAAAAAATCAAGTTTGGCTTTTACATATTGATGGTGGTGAAGCAATCCAATTGACAGACGTTAAGCAAGGAATTGGGGATTTTACATGGTCACCAGATGGAAATCAGCTTGCACTTACGATCAATGGAGAATTCAAACTTTCAAACGAAGAAGAGAAGAAGGAAGAAAAAAGTGATGTAAAGGTAATTACTAGACTTCGTTACAAAGGTGATGGAGCTGGTATTTATAGTGATGAACATAAGCATGTGTATTTATTTGATATCGGGTCAAAGTCTTATCGGAAGATTACAGATGGGGAGCATGATTTTTCCCAACCTCGTTTTACCCCTGATGGGAAAAGCGTATTCTATATTGGTACGAAAGCAGAAGATAAAGAGTGGGGTTACCTTCCTGCGATTTGGAAGTTTGATATTGACTCAAAAGAAGAGACACTCTTCTATCAAGCAAATGGATATATTATGGCACCTACAGTTTCACCAGACGGCAAATGGCTAACTGTTGTTGGGCATGCTCGTGGTGAAAGAAGTCAGGGAAATGCGAATGTTCTACTGTTTTCTATTGAGACGGGTGAATTGACAAATTTAACAGAAACATTTGATTATACAGTTGGAAATCTTGTTGGTGTTGATGCAAAGTATGATACAGCAGAGCAACGACTTATTTGGGACCAGGCTAGCTATACTATTTACTTTAATGCAACCGTTGGTGGAGATTGTCAGTTATTTAGTGTGAATTTGGATGGTGAAGTTTCGTCTCCACTTTCTCCAAATGATTCAGTCGTTACTTCTTATGATATTGTAAATGATGACCAAGCTTTACTTGTTCTTGCTACTCCTCATTCTCCAGGAGACCTGGTTACTCAAGATTTACATGAAATGAATAAATTTTGTAAATTAACTGATTGGAATCAAGAACTTTTTGCCGAGGTCTTTTTAAGTTCTCCTGAAAATTTTCAATACAAAAGTACAGATAATAAGGAAATTGAAGGCTGGATTCTGAAGCCATATGGTTTTGAAGAAGGAAAAAAATATCCATTGATCCTCCAAATTCATGGGGGACCCGCAACAGCTTATGGAAATGGGTTACATCATGAAATGCAATTAATGGCCTCTAAAGGATATGTAGTACTATATACAAACCCAAGAGGAAGTCAAGGCTATGGCCATGAGTTTGTTAATGCTGTTATCGGTGATTACGGTGGCATGGATTATGAAGATATAATGGCGGGTCTAGATTATGGTTTAGAAAACTATGACTACATCGACCATGATAATTTATTTGTGACAGGTGGCAGTTACGGTGGATACATGACCAACGTCATTGTTACACGTACAGATCGCTTTAAAGCAGCTGTTACGCAACGCAGTATTTGTAACTGGCATAGCTTCTACGGCACAAGTGATATTGGTTTCTTTTTCACAGAATGGCAGCATGGACATGCTGATTTATGGGACGATGCGATTAAGCTTTTAGAGATATCACCACTTCATCATGCACGTAATGTGAAAACACCGATCCTGATCATGCACAGTGAACAAGACTTACGCTGTCCAATGGAGCAAGCAGAACAATGGTATATTGCTCTAAAACGTCTAGGAGTGGAAACAAAACTAGTACGTTTCCCGGATGAAAATCATGATCTTTCTCGCTCTGGAAAACCAAAACACCGCTTAGAACGCTTGCAGCATTTAATCGGATGGTTTGATGATCGTCGCAATTAAACTAAGTATTTTTCAAAAAAAAGCAACAACTCTCTTGGGTTGTTGCTTTTTTAGTTGAAAGTTAATTAAAGTAAAGGGAAAGTATTCGGTGTTATAATGAGTCAATAAGGTGAATAATTTAATATTAATTCTGCCTACTCCAATAAGTTGCTAATTATTTTTTCCTTGTTAGTATGCTATAAAGTATAAATCAAAAGATAATGATAGAAGAATTTTTAAATAAATTACATACATTAAATAAAAAAAACTTTTTGACCCCGTATCTTTTTATCCTTCTTAATACGTTTATAGGATAGAGAGTGTGATAAAGGAGTGAACATGAATGTCTAGTAAGCTTGGCCTGCACAGCATAGAAAAGGGAATTCAGGGTGAAAGGTCTGAGGAATATTATTGGATGGAACACTATCCAAAATTGCAGCGGTATTGCCGTTTTCTCGCTCAAAATGAATGGGATGGTGACGATATCGCACAGGAAACATTTTTTAAAGCAGTAAAGTATTATGAGCGTGAAAAAATGACTTCAGCTTTATTAAATAAAATTGCTTACAATCATTGGATTGATACTTTACGTAAAAGAAAAGATGAAACAATTAGTCCTGATATCGAACATTCACAAACTGCAGTAAATGATCAAATTGTAGATAAAATGAATAGTGTGGATCTACTACTTCAGAATTTTACGCCAAAACAAGCAGTAATCTTTTTTCTAAAAGAAGCATTTCAATATCGATTCAAGGAAATTGCGGACATTTTAGAAACATCAGAAATGGCAATAAAATCTAGCCTACATCGTGCAAAAAAGCGATTAGAAAAAACAAATAAAGAAGAACAATCCTTTTCTGTTGAATATTTCTGGGATGTTGAAGACCGCGAACAGCTGGATAAACTTTTTCATGAAGCGTTAGAAGTTCAGGATCCTACTGTTCTCATCCAGGCTATTCCTTCATTAGATTGTATTGTAGAAAGTCCTAAAATGTTATTACGTAATTTCCAGGCACGTCGAACTCAAACTCCTTCAAGCACTCTCTGTATGGCAGCATAGCCAATTAAAGCTTTTAAGGAGGATTTATAAATGAGTACAATTCCTTATGTTATTGAAAATTCTAGTCGTGGTGAACGTTCATATGATATCTATTCCCGTTTGTTAAAAGATCGAATTATTATTATTGGCGATGAAATTAATGACCATGTTGCGAATAGTGTTGTGGCGCAATTATTATTTTTAGCTGCTGATGATCCTGATAAAGAAATTTCTCTGTATATAAATAGCCCTGGTGGATCGACCTCAGCAGGATTCGCCATTTATGATACAATGCAATATATTAAGCCAGAAATTAAAACAATTTGTACAGGAATGGCTGCCTCATTTGGTGCAATGCTTTTGCTAGCAGGAACGAAAGGTAAACGTTACGCTCTTCCAAACAGTGAAATCATGATTCACCAACCACTAGGAGGGGCAAGAGGCCAAGCAACAGAAATTGAAATATCTGCACGTCGAATATTAAAGTTACGTGAGCATCTAAATCAAATCATTGCCGACAGAACAGGTCAATCAGTTGAAAAGGTTGCCAAGGATACAGATAGAGACTACTTCATGAGCGCAGAAGAAGCAAAAGAATATGGAATTATTGATGAGATTCTTTATCCAAAGAATTAATTCCATTATTATAGGTTAAAAAAACTAAGAAGGTTAGCAATGCTAGCCTTTTTTTTATGCTTAAATGGAAAGTAGCATAGATAGAGAGTTAAAAACTTATAAAGATGTGTGAAATAAAATTGAAAAATGGCGTTTATTTCAGAAATTAATGGTAGCCGTTTTAGTTTAAAAAGGAACCACCAAGGCACTTTAAAGTAACAAACTTATAAACTAAACATAGAATATTAGTGGATTAGGACAATCTTTCATAAGAATACAATGGTTACATAGGGAGGGTAGCTATGGGCATTGAAATATTTTCGCTGGCACCGACTTCTTTTCAGGTGTTGAAAGCAGGGGAATCAAATCCTAAAAAAGTTAAGCGAATTATTTATGGACAAGCTACATCCGACGCAAATGGTGTAGCGACATTATATTTTACAGACAATGGATTAGCGAGTGGTAATCCATTATTAACAACGATCGATTACGCAGTAGCAAGTGTATATTCCACAAACCCTTCAATTAACGCAAGACCAAGAGTTCAAATGCGTGAGAAAAATGTTTCTGGAAAATATGTTTCTGCTAATGTTACGAATATTAGTGGTGTTACCGTTTTAGGAATTAATGTATTAGGATCAGAAAATCCAGTGAGCGGTGCTCTTGTAGATTTTATGATATTAGGTAGTTTTAATAGTTAGTAGTAGGAGACAAATAGAGAAATTCAAATAGTTGAGATTAATACGTGTGAGTCATAAAGGTGACTCTTTTTTTTGTCTCATCTGACAGAATATTATAAAAATGGTAAAATTAGTGAAAAAACCAAAAGAGGAAAAATATGTTAAAATCTACAGTTATTCAATCTATTCTATTTTCATTGATGGTTCATCTCATTATTTTATTTATAAACATTAAGTTAGTATTAAGTCTATTTCAACCAAAATCTAACCACGATTTTGGTTTTCACGATAGTTATTTTGTTGTATATCATGGAATCTTTGAAAATCTTCCGGTAGTAGGAATAATAATTGGATTGATTATTACTTTTATTTTCATTGCGATCGTTTACATTATTATTAAATGGTTATGTAATTATATATTCAGGCTACTAAACAGAAACACTTTGAGATGATTTGTGGGATTATGATCGCGGATAAAATATTAAAAAATGAATCGAGAACAAAAAATGCACCTTTTGCATGAGAACTTTCGGGTATGAAAATGGTAAATACTTCAAATACTTCCTTTAAAGGTTTAATTAATATCACTTTTAATTTTCTAAAACATGGCACAATCGTTCAGGCAGGCAGAAAGGGAGAAAACAAATGCATTGGTATGAAAAACTGAATCAATATTTTCCCATAGAAGAAATGAAATCAAGGGAGCATATGGAGACTTTATTAAAAGAGCGGTCAGATATTTATCATAAGGACGAGGGCCCGCATCATGTTCTTATGTATGCGGAACTTGATGATTTTGTATTTATTGATTATTTATTTGTTTCCAAGGATGCACGTGGACAGGGCTTGGGTAATAAACTACTTGATCAGTTAAAAAAGAAAGGCAAACCGATTATTTTAGAGGTCGAGCCGGTTAATTATGATGATACTGATACAGAAAAAAGACTGCGTTTTTATAAAAGAGAAGGATTTGAGCACGCCCAATCTATAGGATACAGTAGACGATCACTCGCAACACAAGAAATAAATTCAATGGAAATCTTATATTGGTCACCTAATAATGAGAGTGAGGATCTCATTTATAAAGCCATGAAAAAGACATATAACATGATTCACACATACAGAGACACGCATTTTTACGGTGAATCCTATCAGCCAGTTCATGAAGTACTTACCTTTAATGAAAATAAAGAAGGACAAAATATGTTAGAAGACATTTAAGTCTAATAATAGTAATTTATAAAATATTACCAACTTGTAAGTAAGCCATGGGAGTTTCATTCTGCCTTGGCTTTTTTATTTTAACTTGGTTCGATATATAAAATTATGACAAATGTTTTTTAGATTATGCTTCTTAAACATTCAACATTCAACTATTAGTAAGAAGGGATTGGAAAATTTATACAGAAGTATACTGATATAAAATTTTTGGGGAGAATTTGATGTCAAATATAACTTGGTTTGCAATTGGGGCGATATTGTTAAGCGTTATAGATTATTCAATGTTTCATCTTGAAAGCAGAAGATGGAAATGGTTTAAAAAAAGAACTAGAATTCAAAAGGTTGGTTTATATAGTACTGTTTGTATAGTGTTAATCGTACTGAATTATGTAACTTCTTAATAAATTAAAAGAAACTTTGGATTATGAAGTTTCTTTTTTATTTATTCAGATAAGTAGTAATAACTGATACCACTCTTTGTTAATATATTCCATTTTCAAATGAACATATATAATCCATTTCAAAAATGATAACTTGGTTATAATTGTATCTTTTAGAATTGGGGATTTTAATATGTTAAAGGCAAAAATTGGTATTATATTATGTTTAATCATTGTATGTGTCTATTCCTATCAATTTATGACACAAAATTCAGATGCTGATATTTATGGCAATGATAAAGAGTCAATTACAAAGTCCATACAACTAAGTGAGCGAGGTAAGAATCAAGAAGAAATTGAAGTTTTAAAAATTATAGATATAAAGAAGAATCGAATAGTTCCTTATCTTTATAAAAATAAGCCTGGCTTCATTCATTTTACGAAAAGAATATCAGGAAACTACTTAATATCAGATTACGATAATAATTCAGATAGTTCATTGGAAGCTTATGTACTTGATATTGAGAGTGATGATTCAAATCAGTTGTTATTAATAGTAAGTAATGAAACAAATGTCAAATCGAAATTAAAAGTAACAGTAGATAATCGTACAATTGTAAAAACATTAAAAATAGGCGAGAAAAACTTTTCAATTTCTAAAATACCTCGTTCGAAACATGACAGTTATAGTTTTAAATTAGTAGATTGAACTAATTTTTATTGCGCATACTGTTAGTTAAACAAAAAAGGAAAATTTTGGATAAAAATAGAATTCTTCTAATAGAATGTTTTAAGTATAAGAGGTGAATTAGATGGAATCTATTTTTAAAGAAATTGTACAAATTATGCATCAAGATTATTCTGGTTTTAAAGACAAAAAAGGCTGGGATAACCCTAATTACTTTTTACAGAAAATAAAAGATTTAAAAGTGAGTAATAAACTAACAAAGGAATTGTTTACTGAGATTGTTAAGGATTATTTATTAGATTTCAAGGATCAGCATGTATACTTCTTACAGAACGATTCAGTTAAAACTAGAAAATTAGAACTTGGTTTTCAAGTGCGTCGATATGATGATAGATTATATGTGACTGAAGTTAGTAGTGAAAATAGGCTAAAATGTGGTATGTTCTTCAAATCTTTAGAAGGCATAACAGTTCCTGAATTAGTTGAATTACATAAAAGATTGTTGTTCCATGAATCTGCCGAACGGGAAAATTGGGCGCACATCCTTTCTTTATATAAATATGGAGAAATAGAAGATTTAAATGGTAATCAAAGCCTTTTTCAATTTTACTTATATGATAAATCTCCTTATTCTCCTACGTATTCAGTTAGGTCAATATCAGAGAATATATTAAAAATGACGATTACAGATTTTATGGATCCTGAAGCAATTTCAAACATGTTAAATGAAAATGATAATTTACTAGAATCAACTGAGCATTGGATTATCGATGTTCGAACAAATTATGGAGGTAGTGACGCAAGTTTTTATCCACTTCTTTCTTATATTATGCCTGAAGAAGGGATAAATCTGGAAGATCCAGAGGATAAGATGCTATTCAATTGTACGAATGAAAACACTGTACGCCAATTAATCGAACTTGATAGAGACATAGAAAATACTCAAGATAAACAAACACTATTATTTTTAAATGTCATGAAGAAAGAATGGGAAAGAAATAAAGGAAAAGGTTTTGTAGAATTTAATTTTGAAGAACTCTTTCCTACCACTATTTTCAAAGGGAAAAAAACACCCAATAAGATCGTTATATTAACAGATTGTATGTGTGGTAGTTCAGGAGACTCTTTTGTAGAGATTTGCAAGCAATCTAGCAAGGTAACCGTTATTGGAAGACCAACAAAAGGATTAAACGATTATACCAATTTAGTTTGTATGAAATGGAATAACGAATTTGAATTAATGTATCCTACTTCCCGACTATCACGAATTGAAAAAGGGAAAGGAATGTCAGGAATAGGGATTCAACCAGATATTTATATTCCATGGAGTCCGAAGCATTTAGAAGATGATATTGATTTAAAAGCTGCAATTTCAATGTTAACTTCATTAGGAGTGTAAAATAAGGAAGAAAGTTTAACTTATCTTGTAAAAGCATGCATTAACAAATAGAGGTTAATCATTTCATTAACATCTATTTTATGAAAAAACACTAATTAACTGTAATAAAGAATAATAAAATGAAGGTATGTGAAAAGTTTTAAAATTGAGGGGGTACTGATGAGACGATTAAATAAGTTTTTAGTATTAGTTATCTTATTGTTATTCCTATTAGTAGGTTGTCGATCTAATCTATTAGGTGGTCAAGCAATCATTGATTGGATTGACTTCGTGAAATGGGATGGTATACAGTACGAAGGAATCCGTTCGGGTATTTTAGCTGATGAGCAGTTCATTGGTGAAAAAATAGGGGAAGTAAAGTTTAAAGTAGCAGACAATGTCACGAATTCGGGGTACAAGATCAAAAACGGAGATGCTGCATTTCATGAGAAAGGTACAGAAATTTATTCAATTGAAGGAAACTCTGACTTACTCGCATTAAAAGACAAGAATGCAATCAACGGATATAGTGTTTATTATGCAAGAGATAAAACTGACTATCGATGGCATTTTAAGAGTGTACCAATTGAAAAAGTGAATGCGATAGAAATCTATAAAGGTTATGCACCTAATTCGAAAATGATAATGGAGATACAAGATAGAGACAAATTAAATGCTTTCTTAAAAATTTTGAGTAGTAGTAAAGAGAATCCAAATTTCATACCCGAGACAACAAAAGGTGACCCTACATATTTTGATATTATTTTATATACAGGCGAACCAATAGCTTATCAGTTTGATATGCAATTTGACGGGAAAACTTATTTTTGGCATCCATGGGATACTTCTATTTTGTCAAATGAAATTGAAGCATTTATTCCAAACTAGTACTCTTTGTTCAAGTTACAAATGCTCTAGTTGGATTAGAAACATGTAAATAACCTGTACCGATCATTACATTGTAATCATCTATATAGGTATTATAATTTGGTATTTTTATTGTTTTGTTACTGTTTGTGGCGTTGGTCTGGACCTTCAAGTATAGTTCACAAGTTCATTGTTTCATCCAACTAGAATATGCATATATTAATTAACCAAATTCTATATAAGGTGGATTCAAATTAGTTTGCAATTGGGGCGATATTGTTAAGCGTTATAGATTATTCAATGTTTCATCTTGAAAGCAGAAGATGGAAATGGTTTAAAAAAAGAACTAGAATTCAAAAGGTTGGTTTATATAGTACCATTTTTATCGCACTACTTATTCTTAATTATGCAACTTCTTAATAAATTAATAAAATTTATAATAGAAATATTGTAGAGAACTATCGAAAAGTTAGTAGATTTAAAATGGAGTCAAAGGAGAATCCTAGTATTGAGCATAATTTCCATTGTGATTTAGGAGAAAACATACACGCAGGAGATAATTTTTATGCTGGCTAAAACTGTACAAACTTAGATATGGCAGAAATAATTATTGGTAATAACTGTATGATCGGACCTAATGTAGGAATATATACAACTGGTCAACATATTAAATCCCATTCTTGAACTAACGAGAGCGTTAGTTAAATAAGATCAAGAGTTGCCAGAGTTGCCTTTGGCGACTCTTTTTTTGCGCTAACTGGCAGATTACCTCAATAAGGAATTATTTAAAATTGCTATAATAAACATATAGATTTAAAGAGGTGACCTATGAAAAAATATGAAAAAATGTTAATTGGTATTAATGAAGAAGAATTTAATTGTTTTGCTAATAAAGGCGATTGGCTATATATCGCAAATAAAAAAGATACAAAAAAAGGATTATTTAGATTACCAAATTATATATATTTCTTTGTTTCTTTAAATGATGAACGCATGCCGTCTGAAATTGGAGTAGTAAAGAAATTAGATGAATGTATAACTGCAAAAGACGTAGCAGTGCTTGATTTTACATGCAGAAATATGGACATTTCACTAATTAATGATGAGGTAATTGCAGAGTATGAATGGTTTTTGGATAAAATTAATGAACAGCCAGAACATACTCCGATGGCAGTAACCTGGTTTGAAAGAATCTTCCCAAAAAAAGAGAAGGAATTGAGAGTTCATAAAAAATTTTTTACTTGTTTAAATAAAGAAGAAAAGAAGCAGCTGTTCATGGATTAAACCTTCGTATAGGACTCCATGCGTTAGTTACTTTATATCAGTGACACAAGAGCTGGAAAAAATATATAAATATAGACTTATTAAAAAAAGAAATAAATGATTTCTTATTTAATGTTATTTGTACTGAGGGGTTAGACTATAGGGAAATTAAATTTTTTACAACTCGTTTACAACTCTATGATAGAATCCTGCTAACATGTAGGGGAGGTGTATTCTTATGGCGAAAATACTGATTGTAGATGATGAGAAGGCAATTAACGATTTGATTGCCGTAAATTTAAAGATGGTCGGGCATGAGTATGTCCAATTATATAGTGGAGATCAAATTTTGAAAACATTAAATGAGATACGAATCGATCTAGTTATCCTAGACGTGATGCTGCCTGGCAGAGACGGGTTTGAAATCGTACAGGATATTGTGAAACGTAACGTACCGGTTATCTTCTTGACTGCAAGAAATAAGGTTACTGATAAAGTGCATGGCTTGGAGATCGGAGCGGAAGATTATATAATCAAGCCTTTTGAAGCAGTGGAACTTATCGCTCGTATCCATGTCATTTTAAGAAGAAACCAAAAGGTCGCAAACGAATTTAGGCTGGATGGCACCGTTGTTGAATTGGAAAAGCATACAGTGACTGTTCATGGACAAGAAATAGAAATGACAAATAAGGAATTCCGCT
This sequence comes from Gottfriedia solisilvae, assembly GCF_002128405.1. Classification (GTDB taxonomy): domain Bacteria; phylum Bacillota; class Bacilli; order Bacillales; family Bacillaceae_G; genus Gottfriedia; species Gottfriedia solisilvae. The sequence continues at coordinate 681,636 of NZ_NETJ01000001.1, read as the reverse complement.
TATTGGATTTTCTTATACAAAATAAAAATATCGCGCTTTCCCGTGAGAAAATTATTGAGCAAACCTGGGGCTTCGATTTTTATGGGGACACAAGAACTGTTGACGTGCATATTCAGAAGCTTAGAAAGAAACTAAATTGGGAGACCCGGATCAAAACGGTTTATAAATACGGTTACAGGCTAGAGGTGTAGAGATGAAATTTTGGCAGAAAACGTATCTGTCTGTGTTGATTGTATTTTTAATCGCTTTCGACCTTGGAGCCTATGGACTTTTAAAAAAGAGTTACCAACTAAACGAACAGCTGGATATCTCAAGAGGAGTGACCGAGTTTAGGAGCATCGAAAAATCATTAAGCTATATACTGAGTGAGTATACTGAAGATACTGGAAATATCAACTATGAACCTGTGATTGCTAATTTCGCTGCACATTATTATAAAGATGATATCCTTTTAGAGATTTACCAAGCGGATCAATTAATCTTTTCAAATGCCTATCAATTTGTAGGGGATCGGGCAGAACAGAATGGAGATCCATACAAAACCGTATACAGAAAGATGAACGATGAGCTATGGCTGTTTATCGGTGGGAAAATGGATTTCAAGGATTTAAAACTAGTTATCTCCAGAAATTCTGATTATTTACAGGAATATTATGTTACACTACGGCAGTATTTTATTACATTGAGTTTTGTGATTTCTTTGATTTTATCGGCAGCGCTTATTTTTTTATTATTTCAATTAACTGCACCCATTCGCAAGTTAAATAAAGGTGTAAAGGCGATTTCTGCAGGTGCTTATGATCAAAGAGTAATAATAAGAGGGAACGACGAGTTTGGAGAATTAGCACAAGATTTTAACAGGATGGTTGATGCTGTTTCCAATCATATTGAAACGATTAAAAAGGTGAGTGAAGACAAAGAAATATTCATCAACAACCTCACGCATGAACTGAAAACACCCATTACGGCTATCAAGGGATATAGCGAGTTTTTAAATCATGCTAATTTTAATGAGGAAGAAAGGAAAATGGCGGTCCATTACATTTATGAGCATATTGCACGGCTGGATGTCCTTTCAGGAAAAATGATGCAAATGTTATATTTGAAGAGTGAACAGATTACCTTGGAACCTGTTAATATAGAGAAGCTTTTTTCATATGTGGTAAACATGGAACGACATCATATAGAGGAAAAACAGATGAAAATCAAATATGAGTGTATTGCTGAGGTAGTCTACGGAGACCAAGAACTATTGCAGTCTTTGTTAATTAACTTAGTAGAAAACAGCATAAAAGCTTCATTGTACGGGGAAGAAATCCTATTGAGAAGTTACCATTACCACGAAGGTGTTGTACTTGAAGTATTGGATTATGGAAGAGGCATACCTGAGAAGGACATTGCGAAAATTACAGAAGCATTTTATGTAGTAGACCGGTCCCGTTCAAAAGAACTAGGTGGGATTGGGCTTGGCTTATCTATTTGTAATCAGATCGCCCAACTTCATCATGCAAAAATACAAATTGATTCAAAAGAAAATGAATATACGAGGGTTTCTATTTATTTTACAACTCTTTAACAACTTGAAGATTAGTTCATAATACTGCTCCATCATACTAGGTTTGTAGCTACGAAACACTAATTAAAATGCTGGAGGTAATGAAGGATGAAAAAAAAGATTTTCGCAACAACATTCACTGCGGGTATAGCAACGGCATTGGTTGCAACAAACGGCGTTATGACGACATTTGCTTTTTCAGGTACCGATGCCAAAAAGGTGGAGGTCATAGGTCAACATCACCAAATTTCACAAATCCAAGATTCGCCATATATGGCTTCAAAAAGAACAAGTCAAGATATGAATGATGAGGAAGCTATAGAGATTGCGAAAAAAGCGATTGAAGAAAAATTTAAGGTTTCATTAAATGGCATGGTTGCCTCCGGGACTTTCTGCGACCGAGTAGATATGGAAGGAACGTTCTATTTTGTAACCTTTGAAGATCAAAAATACACATATTCCGATGCTGAACTCATCGAAGCGAAAGAAAATTTAAAGGCAGGCAGAGAAATCGGAATTAAGTGGAACGATCTTTACACCGCATCTGTAAACTCCAAAACCGGGGAAATCGTTGAGATTGAGAAAAATCCAACGGCACCAGAAGGAGCAAATTAAACCATATCGAATCACCCTTATCGTTTTTTGGGGACGTGAAACCTTGGATCGTATGATCTCATACAATCCAAGGTTTTTTATTCTTTAGTTATTGAAAGCAATCCCTCCCAAAGAAGAATAAGGAGAAAACTGAAAAATGAAGAAGCAGGGATTTCTAGTATTATTATTATTGTGCATTTGTTTAACTGTCATAAATATTGAACCGTTATTTGAACCAAAAGTAGTAACTCAAAAACAAAAACAAAAGGTATATGATGAAGTAGAGGGAAAAAGGACTTATGAAAAAATTACCAAAAAAGAGATAGCAGTAGAACAAATCTATCAGGGAAATCTGCTTTTGGTCAACAGTAAAATTCCAGTTCACCCAGAAAGTATTAGATCGGATGTAATAAATCTATCTACACACAATGAATTGACAAAGGGATTCGAATTGATCGATAGCGAAATTTATTTGTCAGAGGAAATAGCGCGTAGATTTTCAGAGCTGATTACTGCAGCAGAAAAAGATGGAGTTCGTAATTTCTGCATTACTAGTGGCTTTCGAGACTTTGAGGAACAAAGTATACTATATCAAGAAATGGGTTCTGCCTATGCCTTGCCAGCCGGCTATAGCGAGCACAATTTGGGGTTATCTCTAGATGTAGGATCAACTCAGATGAAGATGACGGAAGCGCCCGAAGGAAAGTGGATAGAAAATAATGCTTGGAAATATGGGTTCATTTTACGCTATCCGAGGGATAAAACGGATGTAACAGGAATTCAATATGAACCTTGGCATATACGCTATGTTGGTTTGCCACATAGTTCGATTATGAAGGATAAGAATTTTGCTTTAGAAGAATATCTAGATTACCTAAAAGAAGAAAAACAAATTACTGCTAGAATTAATCGGAAAAAATACAAGATTACTTATTACCCTATATTTCAAAGGAGAGAGATTAACGTAAATGATAATAGCTATTATGAAATTTCGGGTAACAATATGGATGGAATAATTGTGACCGTTTACGAATGATATTGAAAAAAAGAAATTTTAATTTATATCCTTGTAATATGGAAGAGTATCAGATTAGAGAACATAATAAAAAATAAATAAGAAGTGTAAATTATAGCTTCCTTTATTTCAACTAACGAGCGCTTTAGTTGAATATCTCGAGTCGCATATGCGGCTTTTTTTTTTGAACAAACTGGTAGTTTAGTTGAATAAGAAATAAATCTTTGAATTGATCAGTAAATATACTAATCAATGTTATATTTACTGTTTTGTAGAAGCAACGGTTCTATTTCCTGCTTGCAAAACGTAACCAATACGGTTTATAATGATTATCGATCGATGTAATTCGTAATTATTACGTTTTAATTCGTTTAGTTTATAATTAGGAGAGTTATTAATGAAGGTGCCAATTACTGTATTAAGTGGATTTTTAGGTTCAGGAAAAACCACTTTATTAAATCATATTTTGACTAATCGAGAAAGCTTAAAAGTTGCTGTTATTGTAAATGACATGAGTGAAATAAATGTTGATGCTCAACTTGTAAAAAATGGAGGTTTTTCACGTACCGAAGAAAAGTTAGTGGAAATGCAAAACGGATGCATTTGTTGTACTTTGAGAGATGATCTAATGAAAGAAGTTGAAAGATTAGTTGATGCAGGAGGAATAGATTACATAGTAATCGAGTCATCTGGCATCAGTGAACCAATTCCTGTGGCACAAACGTTCACTTATGTGGATGATGAGTTAGGAATCGATATAACTAACAAAACCCGATTAGATACAATGGTAACTGTAATTGATGCGAACAGTTTTTGGGAGGATTATTCATCAGGTGAATCGTTAATAGATCGTCAACAGGGAACAGATCAAACAGATAAACGTGAAATTGCAGATCTGCTTCTTGAACAAGCAGAATTTGCCGATATCATCATTTTAAATAAAATTGATTTAATAGAAGACCATGATGTAAAAGAATTAACTGCTTTTTTAATGAAAATTAATGCCGAAGCAAAAATTATTCCTACAACATTTTCAAATGTAAAATTAAACTCTGTATTAAATACTCACCTATTTGACTTTGATAAAGCAAGTCAAGCAGCAGGATGGATTAAGGAATTAAATGAAGACCATATCCCAGAATCCGAAGAGTACGGAATAAGCTCATTCGTTTACCGTCGTAAAAAACCATTTCATCCTGAACGTTTATATCAATGGTTAGAGAATTGGCCAGTTGATATTGTAAGAGCAAAAGGATTCTTTTGGTTAGCATCAAGAAATGATATGGTTGGAATGTTATCACAAGCAGGATCGACCATTACAATTCAAGGAGCAGGTGAGTGGATCGTTACATTAACACAAATAGAACAAGAGGAAATGAGAAAAGAAGATCAATTATTAGACAATAAATGGGATGATATCTTTGGTGACCGCATTACTGAACTTGTTTTAATTGGAATCGATTTGAATCGAAGCCTGATTGAAGAATCACTTGATAAATGTTTATTAACTAAAGATGAGATGGAATTGGATTGGAATGAATTTAATGACCCGATTCCGGAATTTGTCCAAGCTTAAATGAATAAATCTACTTTAAATAACTTGTAAGAAGAGAGTATTTGAAAAACGAGAAACAGAGAAGCCATATGTTTGGTTTTTCTGTTTTTTGAACTATTAATTCTATCCGTGCTTTTATGTTATCTATTTATTTGTTTTTTTATTGATTTTACTAATTTATCAAATTTTTATAATTAGACTAATATTGTAGCAAAAATTATTTCCTATAAGTAGAAAACACTCCCCATATGTAAACTTAAAAAATATAGTTGACACTTTTAACTGTAAAGAATAAAATTACAGTATACTCATATAAATTGAGTAAAGAGGTCAACTTAATTTATTTTATTAATACATTATTACTTTTTTATCCTAACTGTAATTTTTATTATTACATTTTAAATATTAGGAGTGTGTAAAAGAATGGTAAATCTATATGTAACACCAAGCTGTACATCTTGTCGCAAAGCAAAAGCATGGCTAGATGAACATCATATTGAATATAGTGTTAAAAATATTATGAATGAATCACTTACACATGAGGAGATTAAATCTATTCTTCGCATGACAGAAACTGGAACGGAAGAGATTATATCGAATAAATCAAAAACGTTTCAGGAATTAAATATAAATATTGAATCGCTCCCGCTTAATGAATTATATAAATTAATAATAAATAATCCCAAAATGTTGCGCATGCCAATAATTCAAGACGAAAAAAGATTACAAGTTGGTTATAATGAGGATGAAATTCGTAGTTTTCTTCCTCGTAAGCTAAGAACAATCTCATACAATAGATTACAAGAAGTAGCTAATTAATAAGTAACATTGATAGTAGAGAAATGTCAGTTTTCTTGACAAACAAATCTGTAACACATAGTATTACAGTACTAAATAATATCATCAAAGAATATAAAGTAAATTTTTAGGAGGCAGGGGCATGAACAGTGATTTCACACTTGCCATTCATAGTTTAACTTATCTTGCGCTGCAGCCGGACCGGATGTCTACAAGTGATGCAATATCAGAGAGTGCCTGTGTCCATCCAGTACGTATTCGTAAAGTGCTTAGTTTGTTAAAAAAGCATGGATTTATACAATCGAAAGAAGGAACTGGTGGTGGATTTATATTTGCCTTAGATTTGAATGAAGTGAATCTATGGGATATTTACATGATCACCTCTGAGGGGGCATTGCAGCCTAAGTGCCCTGAATCAAATGGAAAATGTGTTGTTGGGGCAAATATGCAAAATGTTCTTTTTAATATTTTCTTAGGTGCAGAAGAACATCTTGGGGGATATTTAAAGCAATACACTATAAAGGACATTGTCGATCATATCAAATGTGAGAAGTGAGCAGCTAAAAAAGTGAAGGCTATGCCTTCTTTTAATCAAATTGTAATAAAAAACATTACAGTTCAACGTAAGTGTTGTTATGATCACAAAATTTTTAACTTATAACTCTATATAAGAAGGTGGAAAAAATGAATATAAATAATGAAACTATTTTAAAAACAGGTGACTGGGTTAAAGGTAAATCAGCGGATGGAGAATTAGTAATAGGTTATATTGATTCACTTACTAATCTTGATGAAATAGTAAAGGTAAATGTAATTACTTCAGATAATAAAACGACAGTTGGAAAAACCATTCACATGAGAAATAAAAACGTAAAGAAAATGCCTGATTCGAAAGTGGCAAACAAAGAACAGGTTCGCTTTCTAATTGACTTGGCACTCTCAACGGGGGATGAGGATTGGTTTAATGAGCTATCTTCTCAGTTAAACTCCATGAGGCAACTTGTTAGTGGCGTAAAATAGGGATTAATCTAATTGTCTAATTGTAGAAAATCATGAGTCATAATTATGGCTCATTTTTTATTGCAGTAAATGGAAGTTTAGTGGAATAAGGAAAAAGTAAAAAACGGATAACAATTATTTTCAGAACATTACTCTTAACAACATATGAAGTTTCAGAAGAAGGAGAATGTTAATGAGAAGTAATAATAATATGTTAAAGCTGTCACTTACTTTATGGAAATTGCAATTTGTCATATGGTAATCCTTATTTATTAGATGTTGTAGATTACCAATCTTGGAGTGAGAATTGGAAATCAACGTATAGTAAATAATTCCTTTAACGCAAAGGTTCATTCTTCCTTATGCAACTAAAGAAAACGTAAGTTGCAATACGATAGGCTGCTACCGCAGTCTATTTTTAATTGTGCTAACTTCCAACATAGTTCTATAAGATATTTGTTTAAAAAAGATATTACAACAATTTATTATTATATAGAAGTAAGATCAGTAAGAAGGAGTAATAACTGTGAAAAAATGTTTAATGTTAATTATTGCTATATTTATAATTGGCGGTTGTTCTACTCAAGAAGTACCAGATACAAATGAGTTGTTTCTTATTCCAAATGGTTTTGAAGGAACGATTACGGTCTTCTATAATGTAACTGATACACCTGTCCTAGAAAAAGAGGGGACATATTCCGTTATCCCGGTAATTGAAGCATCTTTAAAACAATTAGAAGGTACTAATATAAATCGTTATGGTGTGTATTTAACGTCTTCGCTTTTTAGGTTTGATGAGGGCGCAACAATATCTAATAAATATTTCTATGTTGACGAAAAAGGGAAAAGAACCGCTATTGACGAGAAGTGTACGTATTATGCGTCCACTGGTAGCTTTACATTGGACAATGGGAAAGAGTTAAACTATCAAACGATACAAGTGACAAATAGTCAATGTGGTCAAGACTTCTATTTTGATGGGGAGGACCGATATGAAATTCAAGAGAGAGAAGTACTAAAATACTGGAAGGAACAGGCCGAATAAAAAATTGATTATAGAAGAAAAAGTAAACAATGAATGAAATACACAATGATCCATGGGAGAAATGCAGGGAAGATCAAAAGGTCATTGTTTCAATTAACTTGAATATGAATATATAATTAAAATCAATTCTAACTTAAGGTGGCTTGAATATGGATAAAAGAGTTCAATTTGACTTTGAAATCGAGTTTACTAATGGTGGCGGATTACAAGGGCAGGATTTTCGTCTTGATATTGAAGGAGATGACATTTCTGACGAAGAGTTAGCTAAGTATATTGTTGAAGATATGAGATTATTAATGGTTGGGGAAGTTAGAATACTTAACAAAAAAATAATTAATGAAAAACATAAGAGAATACCGACTGATGAGAGATTTGATAAATAAGTAGAATTTTAAGATAGAGACTGTCTAAATTTAGCAGTCTTTTTATTATTCATTTTAATAGTCCACTTTTAATAAAAGGCTGTTACTGTTTGGAATTGGGACTTTAAACATTACCCCTTAATTCGATTTTATATATAAAGCGAACATATGATCACTATTTGTGGTAAAATATAATAAAAAAGGAGTGTACTCAGAATGGGAAATTTGATAAAAGTATCTGTACGTTCGCTAGTTGAGTATGCTCATAAAAGCGGAAGTATTGATATAGGGTACCAAAATACTGTTTCATTAGTAGATGGAACAAAAGCACATCAAAAAATTCAAAATTTATATAATGAGTCAGATTTTAAGGAAAGAATGACTTCTGGAACAATTAAATATGAAGATTTAACGTTTCAAATAGAAGGTCGCTGTGACGGTCTCTTGTTTAGAGATGAAAAATATATAATAGAAGAAATAAAATCAACAGCAAAAGATGTTAGCTTATATGATGAAAACTCTTATCCCGTTCATTGGGCACAAGCAAAAGTTTATGGTTATCTAATTTGTAAAGAATTAAACCTTGAACATATATCAATCCAGCTAACGTATGTAAATATTCATACTGAAGAGAAAAAGAGGTTTTTATTAGCATTTTCTCAGCAAGAATTGTACAAGTTCGTTCAAAATGTGATCAAAATTTATTACCCATTTGCTAAATGGAAATACGATCACATCGAAAAACGGAATGATTCTATAAAAGAATTGAGATTTCCATTTCCATCCTTTAGAAATGGTCAAAGAAAGTTAGCGGGAGCTGTTTATCAATCGATTCAAGATGGAAATAATTTATTTGCTGTCGCTCCTACAGGAATTGGAAAAACAGTTTCTACTATTTTTCCAGCAGTGAAAGCAATTGGTGATGCCACAACGAATAAGTTATTTTATTTAACGTCTAAAACAATCACTCGCACAGTTGCAGAAGAAGCATTTGGCCGGATGACTGAACAAGGTTTATGTATGTCATGTACAACGCTAACAGCCAAAGATAAAATATGTTTCAAAGAAGAAACGATTTGTGACAAGGATTATTGTGAGTTTGCAAATGGCTATTATGATCGAATTAATGAAGCTGTGTTAGATATTTTATCTAATGAAAAATTGCTTAGTCGAGAGAAAATAGAAGCATATGCAAGAAAACATACAGTTTGTCCTTTTGAATATTCACTAGATTTAACAAATACAGCAGATGCGATTATTTGTGATGTGAATTATATATTTGATCCAAGAGTATCACTTAAAAGATTATTTGATGAACATAAACGAAATTCAGTTTTATTAATAGATGAGGCACATAATCTTGTTGATCGCGGTAGAGACATGTATTCTTCGAGTTTATATAAGTCAAAGTTTCTAGAATTAAAAAGGCAATATAAAGGAATTAATGTAGCACTAGTTGAGAGCGTGAGTCTTATCAATCAATCTTTCATTAATCTTCGAAAAAAATGGCAAGATCAAAAAATGCCAGTCTGGGGTAATTTAGATGATGAATTTGTTGATTTAATAAGGGCGTTTGTAGAGATTGCAGAATTAAGTCTACCAGATGAAGAGGATCCTGATCGTAAGCAATTGTTGTTAGATACATATTTTGAATCCCAAAATTTTTTAAAGATTGCTAGTTACTATGATGAAAAATATGTATCGTATTTAGAAATGTTTAAAAGTGAAGTTCACATGAAATTATTTTGCATTGATCCGTCAACAATCGTAAATGATGTAATCAAAAAATTTCACTCTACAATTTATTTTTCAGCAACGTTAACACCTCTTCAATATTTTCAAGATATGCTTGGTGATATTGAACGTGATTATACAATTAAAATAGACTCACCATTTTCAAAAGAACAGTTAAAGGTTGAAGTAAATCCGATTTCAACAAGATTTAATGACCGTTCAAAAACATTAGACCAATTAGTATCATCTATTTATGAAAATATTAGAGCTAAAAAAGGCAATTATTTAGTTTTTTTTCCATCCTATCAGTATTTGAGCCAAAGTGTGGAATTGTTTAATGAGAAGTATAGTGATGTAAAAATAATAGTTCAAGAAAATGGGATGACTGAAGTGGAACGAGAAGATTTTTTACTCAAATTTGATCAAAACAATGCAGAAACACTTGTTGGATTTGCTGTACTTGGTGGAATCTTTTCAGAAGGAATTGACTTAAAAGGTGATCGATTAAATGGAGTAGTAGTTGTCGGTGTAGGCTTACCACAGCTTTGTTTAGAAAGAAATATTCTAAGAGATCATTTTAATGAAGTTGGTAAAAACGGTTATTATTATTCATATGTGTTTCCTGGGATGAATAAAGTAATGCAAGCTGGTGGACGTGTCATACGTTCTGAAGATGATGAAGGTTCATTATTATTAATCGATGATCGATATCAAAGTATGCTTTATCAAAATCTATTGCCAGACGAATGGAAATAAATAGGTAATAATGTATTAAAAAATAAAAAATTCAAATAATGATTGATAATTGTCAGATTTATTAATATACTTGTAATTATAAAATTAAATATTCTTATCAAGAGCGGTGGAGGGACTGGCCCGACGAAACCCGGCAACTCTAGTTTTATACTAGAAAGTGCTAAATCCTGCAGGTATAAACCTGGAAGATAAGGACGATATGTTTATTTTGAGACATAACCACTTCTTATTTTTTAGGAAGTGGTTTTTTGTTTTGAAATGTGGAAGGCGTTCGCTCAGCAGCGACAAGCATTAGACGAAGATCAGAAAAGGGCGTTTTTTAACCTTTACTGAGATTTGGCTAATGACCTCGAGCAGCTAACGTCTGGAACTAGACAGTTTGATAAATGGAGGATTTCAATATGACAAATACGAATGTGGTTTCAAAATCGAAACAAAAATCAATTGAGACAGTTGCAGTACATGGTAGTAAAGGATATGATCCATTAACAGGTGCAATAAGTTACCCAATTTATCAATCAGCAACATTTAAACATGAGGGACTTCACCAATCGACCGGATATGATTATGCTCGATTACAAAACCCTACCCGAGAAGAAGTTGAAAACACAGTAGCAAAATTAGAAAATGCAGAGTTTGGAGTAGCATTTTCTACAGGTAATGCTGCAGTCACGGCAGTACTTAGTTTATTTAAAAAAGGCGATCACGTAATTGTTTCGGATGACTTATATGGTGGTACATATCGTTTATTTGAAGAAATTTATTCGCCTTATGGGATTGAGCATAATTTTGTTGATACTACGGAAATTGATAATATACTAGACACTATTAAAGAAAACACAAGAGGTATTTTTATTGAAACACCTTCAAATCCAATGATGAAAGTAACTGATTTAAAACGAGTTGTTGAAATTGCCAAAGAACGAAATATCGTTGTGATCGTTGATAATACTTTTTTAACGCCGTATTTCTTTAGACCAATCGAATTAGGAGCAGATATCGTTGTTCATAGTGGTACGAAATATTTAGGAGGTCATAATGATACTTTAGCGGGATTTGTAGTGACAAACTCGGAGAAAACAAATGAAAGAATTCGCTTTTATCAAAAATCAACAGGCGCTACTTTAGCACCATTTGATTCATGGCTCATTTTAAGAGGAATTAAAACATTACATGTAAGAATGGAATATTGTCAAAGAAATGCGATCACTCTTGCAAAGTTTCTAGAAAACCATCCAAATGTAACAGACGTATTTTACGTAGGACTTCCAAATCACAAAGGCTATTCAATTATAAAAGAACAAGCTAGTGGCTTTGGAGCGATGATTTCGTTTAAAGTGAAAAATGTAAGTATTGTAGAGAAAGTGCTTAGCAGTGTAAAAGTCATAACATTTGCTGAAAGTTTAGGTGGGGTAGAGTCACTGATTACTTACCCACATACTCAAACCCATTCAGAAATGCCAGAGGAATTTAAAAGAAAGCTTGGTCTAGATGACCATACATTAAGATTATCTGTTGGTATAGAACATATAGATGATTTACTAATCGATTTAGAGAATGCATTAGGGTGATGAGTATGAAATTTGGTACGAAATTAATTCATAATGGTAATGAAGTTGACCCTTTTACAGGTGCTTTAAGCATTCCGATTTATCAAGCATCAACTTTCCATCAACCCAATATTGAAAATATAGGTAAATATGATTATGCAAGAAGTGGAAACCCGACGAGAGAAGCTTTAGAAAATACGATTGCTCAATTAGAAAACGGCGTTAGAGGATTTGCTTTTTCATCAGGAATGGCAGCGATTTCCTCAGTTCTCTCTCTTTTTTCAGCAGGAGATCATATTGTTATTTGTGAAGATGTTTATGGAGGAACGTTTCGTATAGCGACTAAAGTATTAAATCGATTTGGAATTGAATTTACATTTATAGATGCGTCAGAAATCAGTGAAATCGAATCAGCAATCAAGTCAAATACAAAGGGACTGTATTTAGAAACGCCTTCAAACCCATTGCTGAAAATTACTGATTTAAGAGAAGCAATTAAGATTGCGAAAAGAAATGATGTAATTGTAATTGTTGATAATAGTTTTCTGTCACCTTATTTTCAAAAACCTTTAGATTTGGGTGCTGATATCGTCGTTCATAGTGCGACTAAATTTATCGCAGGACATAGCGATGTAATTGGTGGTTTAGCGGTTGTTAAATCTGAAGAATTGGCAAGAGATTTATACACTATACAAAATTCATTCGGTGCAGTTTTAGGTCCACAGGATTGTTGGTTAACATTAAGAGGTCTGAAAACATTAAAAGTTCGGATGGATGTATATGAACAAACTGCACAAAAATTAGCAAATTGGTTATTAACAAATGAATGTGTTGAAGAGGTATACTATCCAGGTCTGAAAGAACATCCAGGACATGATATACATTTTGAGCAAGCAAGTGGCGGGGGAGCGGTATTGTCATTTACTTTAAAAACGATTGATCAAACAATTCGTTTTTTACAAAAAGTAGAAAATGTCGCAGTAGCAGTGTCCCTTGGTGGCGTAGAAACAATTGTTTCTTATCCTGTGAAGATGTCACATGCAGCAATTCCAAAGGATGTTAGAGAAAGACTTGGTGTAAAGGATACATTAATTCGTGTTTCAGTTGGTTTAGAGGATGTTGAAGATTTAATTGCAAGTTTCCAAAAAGCATTAATATAAGGAAGAAGTATGGAATAAACACTATTCCATACTTTTTTTGATTTATCAAATAATGGATGAAAACCTAATAGAAATTACTATTATATGTAAAATATTGTATATAAATTATTTATTAACGAATATTTTGTAATAAAAATATAAAAATGTTCGTATTTTTACTTGAAACCGTTTCATAATGATGGTATTCTATTTTAGGTTGATCAGAACTTAACTTAAAATTTAAAAAACTCAGTCCTTAAATGGGGGTATAAATATATGTATGATGTTATAGTGGTTGGAGCAGGTCCAGCAGGAGTATTTACTTGTTATGAATTAACGTTAAAAATGCCGAACGCAAAAATTTTATTAGTCGATAAAGGTCATGATATATACGCAAGACATTGTCCAATTCTACAAAAGAAAATTGAAAAATGTCCGCCAGCAGCAGGTAAAAAAGATTTTTCAGGTTGTTTACCAGCATGTTCAATCACAAATGGTTTTGGTGGAGCAGGCGCATACTCAGATGGTAAGTTTAATATCACTAGTGAATTTGGTGGTTGGATGACTGACTACTTATCTCCTTCTGATGTAGTAGACTTAATTAAATATGTAGACGATATCAACTTACAACATGGTGCAACAGAGTCAATTACAGATCCACTTACTGATGAAGTAAGAGATATTGAAAGACGTGGTTACGCTGCAGGATTAAAATTATTACGTGCTCAAGTTCGACACTTAGGTACAGAACAAAATCTTGAGATTTTAAAAAGCATATTTGAATACTTAAAAACGAAAATTGATATGAAATATAAAACAGAAGTTGAGGATTTAATTACTGAAAAAGTAGATGGTTCTCATATTGTTAAAGGAATCAAATTAAAAAATGGCGAAGAACTTTCAGCTGAGAAAGTTGTCATTGTACCAGGTCGAGACGGATCAAAATGGTTAACAGAAGTAATGAAAAAACGTCGTTTAAAAATGACTACAAACCAAGTAGATATTGGTGTACGTGTAGAAACTTCTGATATTGTTATGGAAGAGATCAATAAGCATTTATATGAAGGTAAATTCGTATTTAATACATCAGTGGGAACAAAAGTCAGAACATTCTGTAGTAATCCATCAGGTCATGTTGTAGTCGAAAACCATTCAGGTATTATGACAGCAAATGGTCATGCATATAAAGATCCTAAGCTTGGAAGTCCGAATACTAACTTTGCACTTTTAGTATCTCACCAATTCTCAGAGCCTTTTGATAAACCAAATGAATATGCTCACGAGGTTTCACGTTTGGCTAACATGCTTTCACATGGTGGGGTTATCGTTCAAAAATATGGTGATATTTTAAAAGGAAGACGCTCTACAGAAAAACGAATTAAAGAAGGCTTCTTAGAGCCAACATTAAAAGAAGCTGTACCTGGTGATTTAGGTCTAGTTTTACCATATAATACAATGAAGAGCTTAATTGAAATGGTAGAAGCATTAAATCATGTAACACCTGGTATTGCATCAGAACACACATTATTTTATGGTGTTGAAGCGAAATTCTACTCAGCTCGTCCAAAATTAAATGAACACTTTGAGAGCGAAATCTCTGGTCTTTACTTAGGTGGAGACGGAGCGGGAGTTACTCGAGGTCTTGCACAAGCAAGTGCATGTGGTGTGTGGATTGCACGCGATATCGTAAAAAAAGTAAATGTAAAAGAAAAAGAATTAGTGTCAGTTCAATAATCAAAATAAAACCTCTAATGAATATAAGCATTAGAGGTTTTATTTTCGATTAGGGTTGGTATTTGGAAATTTATGTTAAAATAAAATGAGAAGAAAAATAATTCTTGTTCCGTTAACGGGCAGTTTAATGGCGTATGCTGTTCATAAAATGAGGTGATTGAAATGGACAATTGGTGGAACGGGTTGATATATAAACTTTGGTCCCCTGTATACGATAAGTTTTTTAACACAGGGCTATTTCTGAAAGCAAGAAAAGAGATATTTCAAGAAAAGCAATTTGCTAAAAATCAAAAAATACTATTCGTTGGAGTTGGAACAGGGGCAGATTTGGAACTGATTAATCACAATGGATTGGAAATTATAGCAATTGACCATTCTGATGATATGCTTAAAAAGGCTAGAGATAAATTTAAGAACTCTTCAATACAATTTATAAAAATGGATGCTCAAGCTATGGATTTTAGCAATAGTTGTTTTGATGTAGTTATAGGAAGTCTTGTTTTATCGGTTGTTCCAGATGCAGATAAGTGCCTTAAAGAGATGTTGAGAGTTTTGAAGCCAAATGGAGAAGTTATCATATTTGATAAATTTACACCAAAAGACAAAGGACTTTCTCTTTTAAAAAAATCAATTAGACCGATCATTAAATTATTAGGTACTGACATAGGGATTAACTTTGAAAAATTATGTGAGAAAAATAAAGATGCTTTATCAGTTAAAGAAGATAATCCAGTAATGCTTAATGGTATGTACAGAAAGATTATCCTCAGCAAAATTAACGCTTGACGATATGTTATTAAAGAAGGCTTTAATGGAATAAAACTTATACAAAGTAAAGCTCAGAGTCATATAAATACTCTGAGCTTTTTCGTTATTGTTTACTGTGTGAATTAAAATGTAATGTAGCTTTTTATTTTAGGTTTTCTCCACAATAACTGAAATACTTATTAAAATTAGTTTATTTATATAGTTTATCTTCTAATGCGAATTTCCAATTCTTGTAGTTTATTCGTTAAGTTATCTTCATTAATACTTAACTTTAAATCCTCAAATGTATAATCTTCAAAATGAGGAATATCAATCATGATTGCTGACAATTCTTTACTAATAATGGTTGAATCTTTACCGGCAATTAATTTCTTTTTATAACGATTAAATTTAGGGTCTAGATTTTCCATATTTTCATATAGTTCTTCAACTGATTGATATTGTTGAATTAATGGAATAGCTGATTTTTCACCAACACCAGGGCATCCAGGAATATTATCACTCGAATCTCCTAATAATGCTTTTACATCAACCCATTGTTTCGGATGAATTCCATAATCATTGTTAAAATGCTCGATAGAATAAATGATTTCACCTGTTTTTTGGGCGATAATTTGAGAAGTATGTTCATTTAATAATTGTAGTAAGTCACGATCATTACTATAAATATAGCATTTATTTTGAATCGAATGACTCCATTTATTTGAAAGAGTTCCGATTAAGTCATCTGCTTCATATGGTGACATTTCTAATTGGGCAATTCCTATTTCTTCTAAAACTGTCTTTAAAGTCAAAAATTGTTCAATTAGTGGCATCGGTAGTTCTCCGCGAGTCGCTTTGTAAAAATCATACTTAATTCTACGATCAGTTTCTTCTCTTTTTACATCCCAAGTAATTGCCACATGACTAACTTCATGTTCACGAATCAGGCTAAATAATTTTGGAATAAACACGCGTAATGCGTTTGTATAAACACCGTCTTTTGTTTTAGAAAGCTGATCATCACTTCTGCCATAAGATGTGGCAAAATAGCCTCTACTTAACAAATTGAAACCATCAATTAATAATAAAGTATGATTATCCATATTTTTATATCCACCTATAAGTTTATATTTTCATATAAGAATCATAGCATATTACATCTTAAAAGATAACATTACGATTGATTTCATAAGATTAAATATATTTTATTAATAAAATTGTAATAAAAATATTGAATTTTCTGTTTATTATTCTTTTAACTTTTACTATAATGGAGATTATATAAAATTTTGAACCTAATAAATTGCAAAGGGAAGGTAGTAAAATGGAAAAAGTAAAAAGCACCGTCAAGATTGAAGAAATATTAGTAGCTTATAATACGTTAAAAGAGGTAACAAACAAAACTCCTTTGCAGATTAGTGACATGCTAAGTGAAAAATATGATAGTCATGTGTATTTAAAAAGAGAAGATTTACAGATCATTCGATCATTTAAGCTTCGAGGTGCCTATTATAAAATTAGTAATTTAAACGAAGCTCAAAGACAAAATGGGGTCGTTTGTGCTAGTGCAGGGAATCATGCACAAGGCGTAGCTTATACATGTAATCAACTTCAAGTACATGCCAAAATTTTTATGCCAACAACAACTCCTAATCAAAAAGTATCACAAGTTAAATTTTTCGGTGGTGCTTATGTAGAAGTGATTTTAGTTGGAGATACGTTTGATATAGCAAATCAAAATGCTCAAGACTACTGTGATGAACAAAACATGACGTTTATTCATCCATTTGATGATTTAGATGTAATTGCTGGACAAGGAACAGTGGCAGTTGAAATATTAAATGAGATTGATCGACCTGTTGACTATTTATTTGTTGCAATAGGAGGCGGTGGATTAAGCGCAGGTGTGGGTACTTACATAAAAGGAATTAGTCCTTCAACAAAAATTATTGGTGTTGAACCACTCGGAGCTGCGTCAATGGCAGAATCAATATCTAATGGGCAAGTCGTAAAGCTTCCAACAATTGAAAAATTTGTAGATGGTGCTGCCGTAGGGCAAGTTGGGTATATGACGTATGAGATATGTAAGGAAGTATTAGATCAAGTTGTTGCTGTACCTGAAGGAGAAATATGCACAACAATTTTAGAGCTTTACAATAAAAATGCAATCATAGCAGAACCAGCAGGAGCACTTTCTGTTGCAGCTCTGGAACTATTTAAAGACGAAATAAAGGGTAAAAATGTAGTTTGTATAGTAAGTGGAGGAAATAACGATATTGATCGCTTACAGGAAATAAAAGAGCGCTCATTAATTCACGAAGGCTTGAAGCATTATTTTATTATCAATTTCCCACAACGTTCTGGAGCATTACGTGAATTTCTTGATCAAGTATTAGGACCAAATGATGACATTACAAGATTCGAATACACAAAAAAGAATAATAAAGACAATGGTCCTGCTTTAGTTGGGATTGAATTGGCATCAAAATCTGATTACGCTGCATTATTAGAACGAATGAATTTGCATGGCATTCAGTTCATGGAAATAAATAATAATCCTACATTATTTAATTTACTAATATAATATTAAGAGGGAAGCTGAATGGAAATCCATTCAGCTTTTTTGTACATTTAATAATCTTAATGTTCTGAATAAAGTATCAATTGTTCGGAAAAATCAGTTGTTAATGCTAAGAAAAACAATAAATATAAAAAAAGTTGATTTATTTCTTATAAATTTAGACAAAAGTATTCCTAATGTTAGTTGTCCGATTTATAATTGTATTCGGAACGCCTCGAGAAAACGGTTTACAAGTTGATTTTTATTTTAGGTTATACAGAAATTTGGAAAATAAATAAGCGCTTTATTCATTATTTTTTTATATTTAAATTAATTAAGTATAAAATAAACAAAAAAGAGGCTAATCCTAACCATTAAACTAAAAAATAAATGAATCAATTACGATGAAGGAGCTGGTAATATGTCAAGTAAGACATTGGAAGCATTTTTAACTCCACAATTACAAGAGTTAAAAGAGAAAGGGCTCTACAACGAGATTAACCCACTTCAAGGATCTAATGAATCGAAAATTAAAATTGAAGACAAAACATTTATTAATTTATCTTCAAACAATTACTTAGGCTTTGCTACTGAACCACGCTTAATAAAAGCTGCATTAGATGCTACTGAAAAATATGGCGTTGGAGCAGGTGCTGTTCGTACAATAAATGGTACGATGGATATTCATGAGGAATTAGAAAAAACAATTGCTAAGTTTAAGAAAACAGAAGCTGCGATCGCTTTCCAATCAGGGTTTAATTGTAATATGGGTGCAATTTCAGCAGTAATGAGTAAAAAAGATGCAATCCTTTCTGATGAATTAAATCACGCTTCAATTATTGATGGTTGCCGACTTTCTGGTGCAAAAATCATTCGAGTAAAACACCAAGATATGGATGATTTACGTGAGAAAGCAAGAGAAGCAACTACAAGTGGACAGTATGAAAAAGTTATGTACATAGCTGATGGCGTTTTTTCAATGGATGGAGATGTAGCAAATATTCCTGAAATCGTAAAAATTGCAGAAGAATTCGGTTTAATCACATATATAGATGATGCTCATGGTTCAGGCGTTATGGGCAATGGAGCAGGGACAGTAAAACATTTTGGTTTATCAGATAAAATTGATTTCCAAATAGGTACACTTTCTAAAGCAGTAGGAGTAGTTGGTGGATATGTTGCGGGATCACAACAATTAATTGACTGGTTAAAAGTTCGTGCTCGTCCGTTTTTATTCTCAACTTCATTAACACCTGCAGCAGCTGCGGCATGTATTGAAGCTATTCGAATCATGTCAGAAGAGCCAGAGACAATCGAAAAACTTTGGGAAAATGGCAATTATTTAAAAGCAGGTCTATCAAAACTTGGATTTAACATTGGAGATTCGGAAACACCAATTACTCCATGTATTATCGGTGATGAAAACCTTACTCAAACATTCTCTAAACGTTTATATGAAGAAGGCGTATATGCTAAATCTATCGTTTTCCCAACAGTTCCACTTGGTACAGGGCGAATTCGTAATATGCCGACTGCAGCTCATACGAAAGAAATGCTTGATGAAGTATTAGCGATTTATGAAAAAGTTGGACGCGAACTAAACGTAATTCAATAACATATACAATAATATTACTAGTTGTTTATCATAGTTAAAGGTGGAGTAAGTGAATGAAAAAAATATTAATTACAGGTTGTTTAGGCCAAATTGGTTCAGAATTAACCACCCGTCTAAGACAAGAATACGGAATTGATAATGTAATCGCAACGGATATCCGTCGTATTGATGGAAGTCCGATTACTGAAACAGGTCTTTTTGAGATATTAGATGTGATGGATCAAGATAAAATGTTGGAAATTGCTAAAAAATATGAAGTTGATACATTCATCCATTTAGCTGCATTATTATCTGCAGTTGCTGAAGCGAAACCGAAATTAGCTTGGGACTTAAACATGGGTGGCTTAGTGAATGCATTGGAAGTTTCAAGAGAATTAGGCTTAAAATTCTTTACGCCAAGTTCAATCGGTGCATTTGGACCAAGTACACCAAAAGATCAAACACCACAAGACACAATTCAACGCCCAACAACTATGTATGGTGTAACTAAGGTAGCTGGAGAATTACTATGTGATTATTACTTTGAAAAATTCGGAGTTGATACACGTGGGGTTAGATTCCCAGGATTAATTTCTTATGATACAGTTCCAGGTGGTGGAACGACTGATTATGCTGTAGATATTTACTATGAAGCATTAAAACATAAAAAATATACTTCATTTATTTCTGCAGGAACTTATATGGATATGATGTATATGCCAGATGCAATCGACGCTATTATTAAATTAATGGAAGCTGATCCTAAAAAATTAAAGCACCGAAATGCTTTCAATATTACAGCAATGTCATTTGAACCAACAGAAATTGCGGCTGCAATTCAAAAGAAAATACCTGATTTTACAATCGACTTTGATGTAGATCCGATTAGACAAGGTATTGCTAATTCTTGGCCAAATTCAATCGACTGTTCTGCTGCAAAAGAAGAGTGGGGCTTTGATCCAAAATTTGATTTAGATAAAATGACTGAAGATATGTTAGAAAAATTAGCAGTGAAATTATCTGCAAACGAAGTAATTTCTTAATTAAATATGTTTGATAAAAGAAGGAGAAACTGTTCTCCTTCTTTTTTTATGTCTCGAATGGTTTGTCCGGTTTTGAAGCAAACTGAATGTATATGCTATTTTTTGGTAAATAAAAAATGATGGAAGGGTGTATTTCGTGTCGTCAATTTCAGAAAAAAATCTTTCATTAACGATTAAAGATATTAAAAATGCACGTGAAATTTTAAGTGGTAATGTACGTACGACTCCTTTGGTAAAATCTTTTTATATGACTGCAAAAACCGGTGGAGAAGTGTATTTAAAATTAGAAAACATGCAATTAACAGGTTCATTTAAATTTCGAGGTGCCTATAACAAAATTAAAAATTTGAATTTAGAAGAAAAAAAACATGGTATCATTGCTTGCTCTGCAGGAAATCATGCACAAGGAATTGCATTATCCTCAAAATTATTAAACGTAAAAAGTAAAATTGTCATGCCTGCAACAGCACCAAGAGCAAAAGTTGAAGCTACTGAGGGGTATGGATCCAATATTATTTTATATGGTGAAACCTTTGATGACGCAAAAGAAGAGTGTGCAAGAATTAGAAGTGAAACTGGAGAAACATTCATACACCCATTTGATGACTTATATGTGATGGCAGGTCAAGGAACGATTGGCTTAGAAATTTTAGACGAGCTTTGGGATGTTGACACAGTTATTGTTCCAATCGGCGGTGGAGGAATGATTGCTGGGATTGCAGTAGCGTTAAAATCGTTTAATCCATCAATACAAATTATTGGTGTACAGGCCGAAAATGTTCATGGGATGAAAGCTTCTGTTGATGCAGGTGAGATCGTTAGTCATTATGTTGCACCGACAATCGCAGATGGGTGTGCAGTTAAGGTACCTGGGAAAATGACGTTTGAAATTGTAAAAGAACTTGTAGATGATATTGTCATAGTAAGTGAAGATGAACTCGAAGTAGCAATGAAAGACTTACTTCAACGAGGAAAAGTTGTAGTAGAAGGAGCCGGCGCATTAGCAACGGCTGCATTACTATCTGGGAAGGTTGAGCGATATGTAAAAGACAAAAAAGTAGTTGCAATCATTTCTGGAGGGAATGTTGATTTAGAAAGAATATCTAGTGTTTGTGAACATTTCTTTGGGAACGAGATTAAATAAAATTTTAGTAGTTAAACGAGAAGAGGGATTAGATGACTGAACAAGCTTTAAAAAAAGAAATGGGTTTTCTTGCAGCGTTAACTACTGTAATTGGAACAGTAATTGGAGCAGGGGTATTCTTTAAAGCGACAGCCGTTTATGGTTCAACTGGTTCAGCAAGTTTAGGATTACTAGCATGGTTGTTAGGTGGAATTATTACGATATGTGCAGGATTGTCAGGAGCGGAATTAGCCGCTGCGATCCCAAAAACAGGAGGGATGATGGCCTATTTAAAGCATACATATGGAGACTTAATAGCATTCTTATTAGGTTGGGCACTAACAATCATTTACTTTCCAGCAAATATTGCGGCTCTATCAATCATTTTTGGCACACAAGCAGTAACGATTTTTGGATTGAGTGCGAATGAACATAAATTTAAGGTCATTATCGTAGCAGTAATAGTTGCATCATTCATTACTTTTATGAATTTTTTAGGAGCAAAAACTGCAGGTGGAATACAAACTATTTTTACGATTTGTAAGCTAATACCATTGATTATTTTAATTATCTTTGGCTTTCTACATAAAGGAACTGTACCATTTCAATTATTTCCAATCGAATCAGGAACTGACCAATCTTTTATGACAGCGTTAGGTTCAGGACTACTAGCAACGATGTTTGCTTACGATGGATGGATACATGTTGGAAATATTGCAGGAGAAATGAAAAATCCAAAACGAGATTTACCAAAAGCAATTGTTTTAGGTTTGTCAGCTGTAATGGTCGTATATCTATTAATTAATATTGCCTTTTTAATGGTGATGACTGCAGATCAACTAGCAGCAACAACAACACCCGCATCAGAGGTTTCAAAAATATTGTTCGGCCAAATTGGAGGGAAAATCGTATCCGTCGGTATTTTAATTTCTGTATTTGGAACAATTAATGGATATACGATGACAGGAATGCGAATCCCTTATGTGATGGCTCGCGAACATAAATTACCTTTTAGTACATGGTTTGGTAAACTTACAGAAACCGGTGCACCTTCTAATGCAGGATTGTTTATTTTATTAGTTGCGATTATTATGATGTTACTAGGCGGGTTTGAAGTATTAACGGATATGCTTGTGTTTGTAATTTGGATTTTCTATACTATGACATTTATTGCAGTTATCATCTTACGTAAAAAAGAACCAAATCTAAACAGACCATACAAAGTACCTTTTTTTCCGGTTGTCATCTCAATAGCAATCATTGGAGGGGCATTTATCGTAATTAATACTTTATTCACTCAAACCATGTTGGCTATTTATGGGATTGTATTAACATTAATTGGATTACCAATTTATTATTCGTTGCGTAATAAGCATTTAAAATCTACGGAATAAAATGCAAAAAAGCTGAGTAAAATCTCAGCTTTTTATTTTGCCATCCAAAGTATAAATGATGGAAAACGATTCGCCCATGCAATTTCGTTATGTTTAGCATTTTCTTCAATGACAAAATTCATATCATCTTTTAATTGACCCAAGGAGAGGAATAGATCATGTAATTCAATTGAATCAGAAACATAAACATTTGTGCCAGATGTGTCATCGTTATTACCTTCATTTGTACCAATGTCTAAATAGATTTTCGATGATGTTTGCTCGAAATGGTCTTTCAAGAATTGAAATAGTTCTTCCTTTGCAAACCACGCTGCAGTTGAAAATGCTCCAATTTTCGTAAAAATGTTAGGGTATAAAAATCCGGCAACTAAAGAGATGACAGCTCCCATCGAGCTTCCTGCAATAATTGTATTTTCTTTATTAGTGTTTGTTCGGTAATGTTCATCAATATAGGGCTTAACAGTTTTAACTAAGAATTCTACATATTGAAAACCTTCACCGCCAGCTGACGTTTCTTCTCCAAAAAATTGACTCAAATTAGAATTGACCCAAGGAGAGTATTCGTCAAGTCGTTTGCGGCTCTGTTCTTCAAGATTACAATCAATTCCGACTACAATATATCCTTTTATCTGATTAGATATTTGAAGTGCATTTAGCGTTTCTGGCACTTTCCAATGATGTCCATATGATGAGGTTTTCGGATCAAATAGGTTTTGAGCATCATGCATATAGATTACATCATATGTTTTTATTTTATCTGTATCATAGTCTAAAGGTAAAAATACTCGGATTGTTTTCGTTCGATCCAATTCTGGACTATATAATTCAAAAATATCTAATTGATTCATTAAAAGCCTTCTTTCTTCTTTATTTGGATTGGTCTTTTAGGTGGAAAAACTGATAAGACGTCACCAATCCACCAATTAATAATAGCAGTGCAACGATAGGGGGAAGAAGATGGATAAAATCTGTGTATCCTATTAAAATATGAACACCAATTGCTGTGATAAATGCTGGTAAACTACCAAAAAGTAATGTCCACCAAATCCATCGCTTCCCTTGTTGAAATCCCCATAAAGAAATCATTAAAACGAGTAAACCAACACTAACAAGTGAGCCACCAAAACCAGCCCGGTCATGTGAAATAACAGGTATTAAATTCAAGTTGAATTGATCAATTTGTGATGGACTTATACATAAATAAGCTAAATCTGTCTCTACAAATGTAGTCGTCATGCCGATTATGGAGATGAGTATGCCTCCTATTAAAAGAGCGAAACCTAGTATTATAAAAGCGAGCTGACCTATTAAACTATTTTTCCAATATCGATGATTATGTAAATTTTGTGAGGTTGGCTTTCTCTTTAATTTACGCGTTTTTTTATATCCAATCAGAAAAGGTGGTAATAAAAATAACCAAAACAATGCATGCAACCAATCGAAATACTGAAAACCAATAAAAAGGAATATTGCCATAAAACCAATAATGGCACTAATATTAGAGGCTTTAGTAGCCCAATGATAGCCTGGGCGAATTCCATATCTTGCAAGTGACATAAATAGAATTCCTCCGGACATGATCGTTCCCGAAAGAGTCATCCGGTCATGTGACATAAATGGTAGAATCCTATTATTAAACTGGATAATGCTCTCTTTATTTGTATTTAAAAAATATTCATCATATGGAAGAATGATAGTTGTTAAACTAATCAATAATGCGATCAATCCACCAACAAACATGATGAACCCAAATAAGAAATACCAATTCCAATCCTTGTTATGCTGGATTGGTTGATCTTTACGATGGAGAATTGCTTCGTTTATTCGTTTAGGAAGACCTGGACCACTTAACACATACCCATGCGATAAAAATACTAGTTTTGCACCTGCCTCCAACAATTCAACTGCATCAATCGGTTCAGAAATCCCCCCAGAAGTGAAAATTGGTTTGTCATAGCCGTTTGCATGTAATTGATTAATCGCATGAATAAGCAGCTGTTTATTTTCTACATCCGATAAGAGTGGATCACTTTGTATCATGATCGAGTCTAACAGCTTGTTCATTTCTTCTACCGTTATTTCAGATAATGAACCTACATCAATTGAGAGACAAATTGGTTTTGAAGCTAGCCATGAATTTTTATCGTATTGTTTTAATAGGGTAAGATCAATAACATAAACATCTACAAATTTTGAAATATGAGAATCTATTAATTGAAATTCATCTATTGAACCTTGAACTTTTGCAAATAAAGGATGTGTTTTTTTAACCTTTGAAAGTTTTTGAAGCGTTTCTTGTATACCGAGTGTTTCTTCAAGTTGAAAATCTTTTAAAAGATTATGCTTTAATTGGATGTTTGGTGTTGGATGAAGTTCTTTATTAACTGAAATAGGTCCAATTTCAATACAGCCAAATCCTAAATTCATAAAAGCATTTGTTCCATTAAGTAATGGATCAATGGAAGAAGATAAACCAACTGAATTCTCAAATGTAATAGAATGTATTTCTTTTTTTAATATTTCATCAGTTTTCATATGTCCTAAAAATTCAATTAATTTAGTTCCAAGCGGGATTGAAGAAATGAATCCCATACTCTGATGAATAAATTCTCGAGATCTTTTAGCAGGAAGATTTGATAATAAAGGTTTAAATAATGTGTGATAAGACCAATCTGGCATAATTGACTCCTCATTTTTCTAGTTGTTATTAATAACAGTTTAATTTGAAGTTGATGATAATTAAATAGAAATGTTCAAAAAATTAATTTTCATGGTTATCATTTAAAATTACAATAATGTGATATTTCAAAGACTCCTGGAATGGTAGTAAAAAGAGGAACGTATTTCTTAATCTGAATATGCTCTTTTTCTTATTTAAAAAAATGCAGATTAGTTTAATTGTAATGCTTCACAATGTCAAAGGTGGATTTATGCTCAAATAACTATTTAATTGAAGACGCTCCTCCACACTAGTCATTAAAGCGGAATAAAAAGTAATTTTTTTCTTTAGAGTTTTTGTTTGACGTATCAGTTGTTTCGGGTTAAGATGAATTCAAATAGATGAAACGTGTTTTCTCCAAAGGGGAGTAGCTATTACAGCAAAGTCGTCATTACGGGATTCAAATCCTCGGCTTTGCTGGCAATTTCGATTGCAAGCGAGACCTTTGCCAATGTCGTTGGTAAAGGTCTTTTATGTTGAACACCTTTACCAGATAATTGGTAAAGGTGTTTTTTCATTTGTGAGAAATTCACGTTGTTTATTCCGAAAGATGAGGAATCTCCACTAAGATTCATGAAAATCGGTACCAGAAGGGAGCACGACTATGTCTAAACTTTTCAAAATACTTAAAAGCACTGTATTCCGAAAAGGAATAAAAATGGCAAAAAAACGAATGATCCCTATCATCATGAATGAACTTAGGAAGAGAAAATGAAAAAGAGATTTTAAACTCAATACTGATTAGAAATTAAGTAAAAGAAGGTGATGGATGATGAGAAAAACGATTAAACTGTCATTTAAACAGTTGGTGTTGGAAAACAAAAAGGAACTCATGAGCAATGAGAAGGAAATGGAAAAAATTGAGAAGAAGATTGAAGACAAGTATACACAATCTTCTAAAAATGTATAGGCAATCTTACGAAAACGGAGGTAAACTCAATGAAAAAATGGTTGGTTATTTTTTCTACTGTCCCATTTTTGCTCCTTGGGGGCTGTTCTTCATTGGAGAGTGTAAACAACACAGTAACGTACGTGAATGAAGCAACGGATTATGTAAATGAAGCTATTACTTTTGGAAACGAAGTTCCTTTAATTGCAGAACAAGCTGTTAGTGATCAGCAAGCGGCAAAAGAATTGGAAACAAAGCTGGAAGAAATGAAAAAAGATATTAAAGAATTTAATGAACTTCAGTCGCCGGACATGGCTGCGGATCTGCATCAGCAAATGGTCGAACAAAATAATAAAGTGTTAGTGGGGATTGACCTTTATTTAAACAATATAGAAGACGGCAAGCTGGATCCTGCCATTGTAGAGAATACGGAAATGTTTAAGTCTATTCAAGAAATAGCTGGTATCATTGAACAAATTAAACAATTAGGACAGTAAATAAAATGAGATAATTCAAAAACACTTATTTCATATTATTTGCGCATAAGCGATCGAAGAGCTTTCCGATCGCTTATGCGAAGACTTTTAAGAGATAATTTTTCATTACTTCAATAACCTTATATGCAATTAAGAATTATTACTTTTATTTAGGAGGCCCATATGGAACTGTCTTTGTTAATTGAGTATGGTTGGGTTCTAATTATTTTGATTTTTTTAGAAGGCTTACTATCAGCTGACAATGCTTTAGTTTTAGCGATTATGGCAAAACACCTTCCAGAAGAACAACAGAAGAAAGCAATTAATATTGGTTTACTATTAGCATTCATATTTCGAGTTGGTGCAATTTTTATTATTTCGTTTCTTTTCCATGTTTGGCAGGTTCAAGCTATAGGGGCTGCTTATTTAATTTACATAGCTATCAAGCATTTATTAAAAAAACCAAATGATGAAAAAGGGAAAAAAGAAAAAAGCTATCGCATGACGGTAGCTCAAATTGCTTTAGCAGATATCGCATTTGCCGTTGATTCTATATTAGCAGCTGTAGCTCTTGTCATCGATTTACCCGATACACAATTTGGTGAAATTGGAGGGATGGATGGAGCAAAATTTATAATAATCATAATAGGAGCTATTGCAGGTTTAATAGTAATTCGATTCGCAGCAGGATTCTTTGTTACATTATTGACTAAACGCCCTAGACTAGAAAAAGCTGCAATGTTAATTGTTGGTTGGGTTGGGGTAAAGTTATTAATGCATACTCTTGCGCATCCATCAGTGCATATAATTTCACATGATTTTGTTGAAGGACCAATATGGAATTCAATTTTTTGGTCAGTTATGCTTCTCATTGCAATAAGCGGTTGGTTTTTATCTAAAGAGAAAACAACTAGTACGCATGATGTGAAATAAGAAAAAACAATCTACAGATGAAGATGAAGATAAAAAGCTACTGAGGTAGCTTTTTCTTATGAATTCAAAGGATATTCTATTTTAAAATTTATATAAACTTAGTCCTTTCCTGGCAGTTCAACAAGGATAATGGTTATACGTGGTAAAATATAAAAGGAATGATTGTTTAACTTACAAGGGGATGTTTAAGTGCAAGATAACAAAGAAACTCCTGAACGAAAAAGAGAGAGATTAAGACAAGAAGAATTAAAAAGAAATCCGACAGGTAGTCTGAACGATGCTTTTAATAGAGCAAACAGTGGCAGTCTTGTGGATTTAGTAGGTAGTTTAGGTTGGAAAGGTACGGGGATACTTATTCTTGTACTCATAATAGGAGGTATAATTGCCTCAATCTTCTTTAAGTAACGGGGGCTTTTATTTCACAACAATCGGGGCTGTTATCGGCAGTCCTTTTTTCAATACGGTTATGTAACTAACTGGCAGATACTGATTTACTATGCTCTTTACTTTAATTAACTAATAAATGTTATTAAGATTAAAATAACCCAACTTAAAGGTGAAGGGTAATAAATATATATCGTAGAAATAATATATTAAACATTGGTATAAGTGAAAGGAGAATAAAATGTTTGATTTCATTTATCCTGTTTTACCCATATTGAATATGCTCTTTTTTATGGCACTCATTATTTACATTATTTTGAAAGTTGGTAAGAAAAATAACAATAAGTTAATGAGAATTTTAGGCAAGTTCCTTATAATTTATGTATCTTTCATTATAATAATTGGAGTCGTAACATATTTTAAAAATCCTTAAGTAACTAACGTGCGCGTTAGTTGAAGAGAGAGAGCAGCTAATGGCTGCCTTTTTTATTTAAGTATTTGGCAGTTTAGTTAAATAAGGATTGATATAATTCAAAGGATTAATTTAGTAAAACAATTAAATGATTGAACAGAATTAAAGGGTAATTCTTTTTGTTAACCATATTATTGAGGAGGGTATTTAATGGCAATTAAGCTCTGTCCCATGTGTGGTAATGAGAATAAGTGCTCAAGTGGGAAGACTTGTTGGTGTAATGATGAGTATTTCCCAAGAGATATATTTAATCAGATATCACCAAAAGAGGTAAGAAGATCTTGTATATGTAAGTCGTGTTTAGATAAGTACAAAAAAGATAACAGAATAGAAGACTTAAAACCTTCTGATATCGGACCAATGGTCTTTGGTCGAAAGAATGAACCTTTACAGGACGATGAAGTATGTTACTGCTATGAGAAGTTTAAAGATAAACTTAAATCTGGGACAGTAACTAAGTGTTTCAAAAAGAAATGTGCTACTTACCTAAGATGCACAGAAGAACGTAATAATAATCCGAGATGTTAATAACATTTGAACATTTACAAAAATGCTCAATGGAAGACCTAAAACGTAAGGTTGACCATACTTTAAAGGAGTTTGAACATAGGCGTCAAAAAAAAAGAAAGAGAATCCAAAGGACTTTTCCTAAGGATTCTCTTTCTTTGTTTCATTCATTATCGAGAGCTTATCAAAAAATAAAACAGTGAGCTTTATCCTTCCAGAAACCATTTATATGGAATATTTAGTGAGGTGTTAATAAAATGAACTTGGCAATATCTCTCAAAAATAGAAAAAAGTTAACTGTTATACTTCTAATATCCTTAATGTAGCCATAAAAAAACTGCGCCTCCAATTTGTTAGATGTGTATAACAATTGGGGTGCAGTTCAAATTCATCTCTTGTTTTATTTATGGGAAGGACAATTGTTCTATCAATATCATACAATATATAGATAAATAATAAATAGGTATAGGAGTGAACAAATGGGAGATATAGGATTCATTCTATTAGGTTTTATCGTTTGGGGATTAATTAGTTTTGGATTGATTCTATTGTTATGGGGGCTTTGGAAAAAATCTTGGAAATCATTCCTATGGAGTGGAATTGCTTTACTACCAACACTATTTTATATTGGTGGAGAGAATTGGGAAAGGTTAGTCGCACTAACTCCTCTGATTCCATTTGCACTTGCGTTTTATACAAAAAGCGCAAAAATAAAGTAAACATAATAATATTCCTTATGCAACTAACGAGCGCATTAGTTGAACTACACAATCGGCTGAAAAGTCGATTTTTCTTATTTTACTATTGGCAGATTAGTTGCTAAGAGAAGGACTCTTTGGAATTAGATTGAATATAAATTAGTAAGGAATTCACTATTATAGACTGGTATATTAAATAATCTTTCAGGAGACAGAGGGAGTATATAATATGGTTTTATTTATATTAATAATTTGGTTGTCAGCAATTTTATTTTTTAAATTATTTATAAAGATGCTAAAAAATATAATAGCTAAAAAAGAGAATAAGTTACTTGAAAATATTAACACTGTTTTATTTTCAATCATTTTTCTGATGTTATTATGGGCGTGTGTTGGTGGTATTGAGTATTAAGATTAAGAGTACTTTTTATTATGTGTTATTGAACTAACTGGCGCATTAGTTGAAGATCACGAAAGGCTGATTATCAGCTTTTTTATTATGCTAAATAGCAGTTTAGTTAGATGAGCGATGCTATAATAAATGTAGTGAATTGAAGAATCGAGGTATATTTTAGTGTGCCTAATGATTGATATAAAGTACATCAATAGAAAAGAGAGAAAGAGACAATGAAGAAGTTATTATTATATAATTATTAATATCATATACAACTAACGAGAGTGTTAGTTTGATAATATGGCAGACAATTAAGTTAGTCTTTTTTATTTTGCTATCTATAATTTAGATAAAAAAATACCAGAGTTTGATAAGCTAAGAGTGTTTTGGAGTTTTTTAATAATTAAAAATAATTCTTTTCAGCACTTACTTTTTACTGTAAAATGATGGGAATATTTTAAGTTGAAAGCTTATTTAAAAGGGGAGAGAATTATGATCAGAAGACTAACTCAAAATGATCATGAGGCTTGTTTTAATTTATTAAAGCCTAGAAGTGCTGAAAATTTGTTTATTATTGGTGATATTGAGGCATACGGATATAACCAAGAATTTCAAAAAGTTTGGGGAGAGTTTAACGATAGTGGCGAACTTGTTGCTGTGTTGTTAAAATATCAAGAAAACTATATACCATATGCATCAAATGTATTTAACGCTGAAGGATTTGCAGAGATTATATCTAATGATCATAATTTTAAGTTCATGTCTGGTCTTAAGGAAATCACTGAAAAAATTGAGCCATACTTGAACAAACAATTAAAAACAAAAAGGCAAACATATTACGCCAAGTGTACCAAATTAACTTCGAACGAAAATATTGGGGAATTTTCCAATGTCGAGCAAGCCTCTCCCCAGGATGCAGAAGCTCTTGTACAATTATTAAACTCTGTTCCAGAATTTAATGATTCTATCATTACAGTAGAAAGAAAACGTCGAACTTTGACTGATGGTACTTCACGCTCATTTTTTATTAAGGAAGATGAAAAAATTGTATCAACAGCCTCGACAGCAGCAGAAAATTCCTTATCAGCGATGGTTATCGCGGTCGCTACGCTTGAAAACTATAAGAAGAAGGGATATGCAACAAAGTGCATGCTTGTGCTTTGTAATCAACTTTTAAAAGAAGGTAAAGAACTATGTTTGTTCTATGATAATCCTTCAGCAGGAGCAATTTATAAGAGAATAGGATTTGAAGATATTGGTTATTGGATGATGTATACATATATTTAAAAGGCGTGTATGGAGTCTACTAAAAGTACAACACACAGAATTTAATAAACGAATAAAATTAATAAGTATATAGATTTAAAATTCACTTAATTCAACTAACACATGCATCAGTTACATAAATGATCGACGGTTTTCGTCGGTCTTTTTTATGCTAATAGGCATATTAGTTAAATAATGTTTCGAGTAATTGTGTTAATATTATATTAGATATAAATCTTTATTTAAGGATGAAAAACTATGGAAAGTAATATAGCAGAATATATATACTTAGTATAATATTATTATTTTTAGGTGTTTTCTGCATAATTGAATTCATTTTTAGAATGAATAAAAGAAGATTTTACGAACAAGAAAAATTCTATATGGGATGGTAGTAGAGGATGATCTGTATTCGATCATCCTCTATTTTGCTAAAGGCATTGTTACGGAACATAACTTTGGCTTTTATTTTTGGGTCTCGGCAATAGTGTTATTATCTACTTTGGTATTTATTAATTGGAGATTGTGTAGAAATAGAAATAACTGAATGCAACTTTGAGAATGTTGCTTCAAATGTTTAATATTATTAAATTTATCTGATCGTAAGTTGATTACCTGTTTATTGAAATAAAGCATGAGATTGTTGAATAACAATTGGATTCAGATGAAGATTATATAATGCGACACGTAAAAGCTGAATTATTTCAGTTAAAAGATACAATGAATCAGCATTTGATTATTAACTAAATGGTTCTCTTGAATGCCAATGTCATCATATGGGGAGAAAAACCTTTTGTCATTTAAACGCGTATTTTTAATGTTTTTGTCATAATACTGTAAATACAGGTAAATACCCATGTAACTTTAGAATGATAAAATCATAAAAAAGGTTTTATCGGAGGTAAGTTATTAAATGAAAAAGATTATAGCATCATTTGTAGCGACAGGAGTGTTATTGTCAAATCCATTGGTTAGTAATGCAGCATTAGGTGATCGTACATTAAAAAGGGGAATGACCCATACAGAAGTAAAACAATTACAAGAAGTTTTAAAGAATAAAGGATATTTTAAAACAAATTCAACTACATATTTCGGAACAATCACTAAAGGTGCAGTAATAAAGTTTCAAAAAAGCAAAGGCTTAAAGCCAGACGGTATTGTAGGTA
Organism: Gottfriedia solisilvae; assembly: GCF_002128405.1. GTDB lineage: Bacteria > Bacillota > Bacilli > Bacillales > Bacillaceae_G > Gottfriedia > Gottfriedia solisilvae. Next base: position 648,432 of record NZ_NETJ01000001.1, on the reverse strand, counting down.
AGAATACATATAAAGCATTAGGCGTTAAAAAGCAGATTCAACCTGCTAAAGTGGTTTCAAACAATAAATCTTCAGTAATAGTAAAAAAAAGCAAAAAGTATTTAAATGTACCATATGTATGGGGAGGCAATACGCCAAAAGGTTTTGATTGCAGCGGGTTCATAAAATACGTTTTCGACGAAAGCACAGATGTCAATTTACCAAGAACGGTATCGGAAATATATAAAAAGGGGAAAAGGGTGTCCAATCCAGAAGTTGGAGATCTGGTCTTTTTTGAAACCTATAAACCTGGTGCTTCACATGCGGGTATTTATATCGGAGGTAATCAGTTTATACACAGCTCCTCATCAAAAGGGGTAACTATTTCCTCCTTAGAAAATAGTTATTGGGAAAAAAGGTACATAGGAGCGAAAGAAATGTAAATAATATAAAGAACAGTTATTTTATAAAGAAACTGGTCTTTATAGTTTTGGAACATATAAGGTTCTTCATTTATGAAGAACCTTTACTTTTTTTATTGAAGTATTTGGCAGTTAAGTTTATTAAGTTGATTTATTGGAATATGTTACAAAATATATCAATCAAATTAGGTGATCAACCTAAATAATCTAAATATTATTGACTTCAATTTGTGTAGATATTTTACCAACGGAAATATCTATAAAAGTATATGCCAAACTATTCTTTTTTATGGTGACAGGGTAGGTGCAGACGCCATTGATAGTGGATTGCTGACATGCGTAAAGCTATAACAAGCAGAACAATCAGAGTCAACTGAAGAGGAGTGTTCCAACCCAACCAAATACATATTGCACATAAGATCGTTAAAATTGCATGGATTTCTTCTTTTAAAGCGAGTGGTTTTCGAGCAGCTATAATGTCGCGAATCATACCTCCTCCAATTCCTGTAAACATCGATGCCAAAATCATCACACCCAAATCATCTGAAAAACTTTCTTTGGCGGACATTGCTCCTTGGAGAGCGAAGGAAGAAAGTCCAATCGAATCAAAAAATAAACTCCACCGTTTCCAATGATTGATCCAATTTTGCGGTAATATTACGATGATTGTCAGCGTCATTAAAACAGTTAAAATGATGGAATGGACCCATAATTCAGAAACAGGGACACCGATAATAAAATTTCGGACCATTGCTCCTCCGAAGGCTGTGGTTAATCCCAAAGCATACACCCCAATAAAAGAAAATTCTGCTTCAAGAGCAACAAATGCTCCGCTTGCTGCATATGAAATAATTCCGATAAAATGTAAAACTGTCCAAGACATTCTTATAATCCCCCTTAAAATAATAAGAAACTAATTGAGCAAAACATAAGACCGATGAAATAAAGTATCAAAAGAGAATAGCTTGTTTTTTCTTTTCCACACAAAAAAACTCCACCACAAAATATCATCTAATGAGATGATACCTTGTGGTGGAGTAATCAATTAGCAATTCCTACTAATGAATCATTCCATTGGGAATAATAAATAGAGTTCAAACAAAATGTTTTATTAGAATTCCATTCATAAAACTCGTATAAATTGTGTTCAACAGACATTATTATACTCTTCGTATCTAAAAAAACAAGACAAAATTATGAAATTGAATTTATTATTATAGAATTGAATTGTAGGGGGAAGGGTTATGGGGAAAAAGGAAACAGCATTTAATGATATTGTTCGGAAAATGAGGAAAGAGATTTTTGGAAAGGGACCAGAGCGAATATTCACTCATTTTGTGGAGAACATGGCTGTAACGATCATGAGTGGTATACTAACACCTACTGAAAAATTTATCTCACAATCCCAAGAAGGAAAAAAAGTAATTCATAGTGCCAGAACCGAAATGATTCGGGATGTATATAAGCAAGATGTTCCAAAAGGAATGGAGGAACTCGTCGGTTCAAAGCTGCTTCATTTATTTTCAGATGCAAAGATTGAAGAGGACATGGCTGTAACCGTTTTTATTTTTGAAAAACCGATTGAGTAATACAAATTTGTGCTTTATCTATTTAGTATTCTATTCGAGTAAATTTTGTCAGTGCTAATTTCATAATAAACCAATGGAACTAATGCACTCGTTAGTTGTATAAATAGGAAAACGACTGTCCAATTTAAGGACAGTCGTTTTTTAAGAAAGGATGGTTTTTGAAATATTCTTCTAGTAAATCTATTCGTAGTTTAGTATTATCTCTCTCCAAACAATCATAAAATGAATTACTCATATTTATTTTAATTTTTGGAGGGTACTATGTACAAAACTATTTTATGGATACGAGAATATGCTGATGAGATAAAACGTGGCTTAATTGGCGGATTTACTATTTTCGGTCTAGCTACTATTTTTTTTACAACTGATTCATCGATTGAATCGAATAATAATACTTGTTTAAAATGGAAATATAACAATTACGAAAAGATTTATGTTTGTTCAATTTATAAGACGGCTGAGTCACATACAATTCCATATGGATCAATTATTAGTTCAGATAGTAAATAGATAAAGGGAAACTAAGAAGTTTTACTCGGTATAATCGGGATACTTTTTTATTCGAAAGAAATAATAAAATTTCATAAGGATAACTAGTGAAAAAGGAACCGATTTTAATAATTCTTTTTAAATATGCGTTAGTAGAAGATCATGAGCACCTAATTGTGCTCTTTTTTAATTAAGTAAATTTGTAGGTTTATTGAAGAAGGTATCTAAAACTTTATACAGAAATTAATTGAGGGAGGGATGAAATTGAAACTCAAATATAAAGTTAATCAATCGAAAGAGGCAGGAATTTTTTATTTGTTTGGTGCTATTATAAACTTGTTAATATTGTTATTTACTGTAAATCAAACATGGGATGTAATTAGCCATATTAAGGTACTAACGATTCCTTTCATAATCGTGGTGCTCTTTATTTTGTGGTTCATTGTAATAGGGGTATATTTTCTTAAACTTAATACTATTGACTATATGAGGATAGACAATAATAAACTCTCAATTCATAGAGGTTTATACAGACCAAGAAAAGTGATAAATATTGAAGAGATAGAAAAAGGTTTTATAAATAGTGATAAATTTATTTTAATTTTGCATTCCAAAAAAGAAATTGAGATTTACATAAAGAATTTGTTAAATAAAGATTTTGAGATACTTACAATGCAATTAAGTAATTCCATATTAATCAGTAAAAATAATGATTTCATATATAACTAACTCTTGCGTTTGTTACATAAGAAAACTATAAAAATCGATTTCCATATGTGGGAGTCGTTTTTTTTTGATTCGTCTCGATTTACTTTCTCAATATTGCAGGGAATACAACAATAGTATATTGTTTTCGTTACAATAGTTCGTCAACTTAAACGATTAAACTAATTTGTGGAGGAATTTAATTGAATGAATAAACATGACCAACTAAATACAATCAAAGAGGATTTTATAAATTGTCAAAAAGTGCTATTGGCGATTGGAGATGAAACTCGTCAATCAATCTTATTAGTGTTAATGGGTACGGATTGTCAAACCGGATTGCGTGTAGGTGAAATCACTAGGCAAACACATCTTTCTCGTCCTGCTGTTTCACATCACCTTAGAATCTTGCGAGATGCGGGTGTAATTTTAATGCGAAAAGAAGGGACAAAAAATTTTTATTTTATTGATATACGTACAAAATTAGGTTTATTAAAAGATCTTGTGAAGCATATCGAAGAGTTAATGCAAAAATTTTATTGAAATGTCATTTATTTGGAGGGATAGGAAATGAACGCAATGGTTATTGAAAGGTACGGGAAATCCCCGATGCGTATGGTGGAAATGCCGATACCTGAAATAGGGGAAAATGAAGTACTTGCAGAAATACATGCAGCTAGTATTAATCCTGTTGATTTTAAGATACGCGATGGAAAAGTGAAATTGTTACTAAAATATAAAATGCCGCTTATCCTTGGGAATGACTTTTCTGGTGTAGTGGTGAAGGTTGGTGCTAAAGTAACTCGTTTTAATGTTGGGGATGAAATTTATGGACGTCCTCGTAAAGAGAAAATGGGAACATTTGCTGAATATATTGCAGTTCATGAAGAGGATATAGCATTAAAACCTAAAAATTTGAGCTTTGAGGAAGCAGCATCAATCCCACTCGTTGGATTAACCTCATTTCAAGCCTTGCATGACATCCTTCAAATACAGAAAGGACATAAGATTTTGATTCATGCTGGATCTGGCGGTGTCGGTACCTTTGCAATTCAGCTCGCAAAACTAATGGGTGCTACTGTTGTAACAACAGCAAGTTCAAAAGGGATTGATTTGGTAAAATCTCTCGGTGCGGATGAAGTTATCAATTACAAAAGTACAAAATTTGAAGAAAAATTGAAAAATTATGATGCGGTATTTGATACACTTGGGGGAGAGACACTCGAAAAATCATTTAGTGTCTTAAAAAAAGGTGGGAAAATTGTTTCCGTATCAGGATTGCCAAACGCTCGGTTTGCAAAAGAATATGGTTCTGGATTTTTTAAAACAATGTTATTTTCAGCAGCAAGCTATAAATTAACTATGCTTGAAAAAAAGTATAATGTTCAATATACGTTTTTGTTTATGAAGCCAAGTGGAGATCAATTACGTATTATTTCAAACTATATTGAATCAGGTAAAATTAAACCCATCATTGATAAAGTTTTTTCTTTTAAAGATGCTCAAAAGGCGATGGAATATTCGGAACTAGGAAGAGCTAAAGGGAAAATAATTTTAAAAATTAGATAGTTAGCAAATTCTTCAGATTCCAAATTTGATGTAAGTTATGAACTCGGAACAAGGACAAGGAGTTCAACCCTAATGAAAAAAGTGATAAATAGATAAGTCATTATGCAACTAACTCATGCATTCGTGCAATAAGAAAAAAAGATCCTTCTCAAAAATAAGGATCTTTTTTTGTGTTAATTAATACAATTTGTTAAGAACTTATTATCTTTTTCTGTTAAGAATATTACATGCAGTAAAGAACTTTTTTATCAATCTACGCGGGATATTACAATATACACATAGAGGATAAAGAAACATTTCATAGAATAAATATAATCGTTTTAATGCGCCTACAAATAAAGGGATATATTAAAGAACATACTTCAAACGGAGATGCTTCTTATGCCTTTGCTTTAAAGGTAAAATAGCATAAAGAAAAAATATCTCTATTTCAACTAACGCATGCTTTCGTTGAATTACTAAGTAAATAAAAGAAGAGCTCAAACAATATGTTTTAACTCTTCTTTTAAAAACAATTTTATATACATACTAGATTAATAATCTTTCAGCTCAATCTCGTTGGCAGCTTTAGCTATCATTCTCGTAATCATTTTAAACATTCCGTTCATAAATATGGGGAAACGTAACATTATATTGCGCATTGCAATTTTGAAGTTTGATTTTTCAATCATTCCTCCAGCAGTTATTAGCCCGATTTTTTGGTTTTTTTCAACAAAATTTCTCATCTCTTTTTCATATGAATCAAAAGATATGGTGTAATCACCATTAGCAGCTTTAAGCTCCCCTGCTAGTACATAAGCTCCGACAAGCGCAAGGCTAGTACCTTGACCCGAAAGGGGGGAGGGACAATAAGCCGCATCACCAACCAAAGTAATCCGACCTTTTGACCATTTCGGCATGTGAATCTGACAAATTTCATCAAAATAAAATTCTGTAGCTTCTTTCAATTTTTCTAGCAAGTACGGTGTTTCCCACCCCTTAAGTTCTTCAAAAGCATTGTTAATATGGTTCTTTTGTTCTTCTAGATTATAGCGGTCGTACTTCAGCGAATCGGATTGGAACACTAATATGCCTTGCGCTTCTTTTTTATCATGTGCACTATACATACCAACAGTTTTACCTGGTACCGTAAAAAGCATTTGACAGTGCTCGAGGTTAAGATAATTCTCAATATTAAAAATAGAGATATAACAACCAAGAGTACGCTTAAACTGTTCTTCATCGCCGAAGATCAAGGTGCGCACGTTTGAATGAATCCCATCCGCACCTATAATTAAATCGAATGTCTGTGGTTTTCCATTTGTAAAATGAACTTCTACACCTGTTTTAGACTCATATAAAGTAGTAATTGAATCGCCCCAAATATATGTAATGTTTTCCTTGGTCAACTCGTATAAGATGTTACCAAGATCCTCGCGCATAATTTCGATATCCATCCCATGCTGATTTCCTATACTAGCTTCGCTTATTTGACCTTTAATTTGACCTACATCATTCACGAAGTAGACACCAGTCATTTGAGTATCTAATGTACGAACTTGATCAAGAATACCCATTCGCTCAAGAACAGAAATGGCAGCACCACGGATATCCACAGCATATCCCCCTGGGCGGAGTGAAGGAGCACGTTCTACTATAGTCACCTCAAAACCAAAGCGATGAAGCCAATAAGCAAGTGCTGGTCCAGCAATGCTCGCTCCGGAAATGAGGACACGCATCGGTTGCTTCATAATTACTTAATCACTCCTAACCTAATTAAATTTAAACAACATACCAACAATATATTCACGGCTTATTAACTTATGTGCTGTTGTGAAATATCGAAAGTATTTAAGGGTTGTAAGGTTGAGTATTAAAATAATCACAAAAATTTTTAGTTGAAGTAAAGGGCAGTTTAGTTGAACAAAGGAGTTTAATAAGATTCTAGCGAATTATCCTATTAACAAGAAAAACTATTAGGAGGAAAAATATGTATTTCTTATCAGGAGATGCTACGAACACGATAACAGAAACAAAAGAGACCTACGAACCTGTGCTTGCTTTTGCCCCTATTGTTTTTTGGATCATTTTAATTGGTATATTAGCTGCATTAGGATTGCTAATAATAAGAAGAATTAGTAATCAAGATAAAAACAGACAATTATTACAAAATATAGATAATAAATTAGACAAATTAATTGAAAATCTCGAAAAAAAGTCTAACTAATCTTAAGCAAATAACGCATGCGTTAATTCAGCAAAGATGACCACACTAGTGGTCTATTTTTTATATTTTTCATACTAAAAGTTAGTTTAAAAGTAGATTCCAATTCAATGAGGTTATTTATTTAAAATTTAAAATAGGAAAATAATATTTTCATATCGAATAATCATAAGCGGATGTAAACATACAAATCCTTAAATAAAATTAAACCTTTGTTGCATACAAAAAGCATAAAATACCAAACTTAGGTCATTTTATGCTTTTTGTATGTTTTATTATAGTTATTTTAATACTAACTCTGCAGTTACTGGGTTATGGTCACTATTCTCAAATCCTAGGTCATGTCCTTTTACATTTTTAACTGTAATATTAGGAGAAACTAAGAATCCATCAATAATGGCTTGGAAATTTCGTCCCTTTTTAAAAGGGAAGTCATTTGAAAGAGAGGTAGGAATCGTTTTATCTGTAACCCATTGGAAGCCTTCTGGTTTAAATCTAGAAGGGAAGATTTGTAGCCAATCAGGCCATTTTTCTGTTGATTCAAATATGGTAGGGTCTGTTGTTGGAATTTCGTGATTCCAATCTCCACCTAAAATAAAATAGTTGCCTTTTTTTATTTCTTTCTCTAGGTAAGTAGATAAATACTTCAATTGTTGCTTACGAACTTTTCCACCTTTATCATACGCTGATAAGTGAAGGTGGATTAGAATCAGATCTTTTCCGTTTTCTACTGGCATTCTACTTTCAATAAAAGCACGATCTAATTCAAATTGCTGACGAGGCCAACTTTCTTGACCTGCTAGTTTATACCGATGGCTATTTTTAATGTTGAACTTAGATAAAGTTAATAAACCACTATTTGCTGAACCCATAGGGCGCAATATTGGAACAGGAACCCAAGGAACTTGATAATTTACTGCAAATGTATTACTGTAGTCTGGTAATTTCTTTGTAAGGTAGTTTACTTCGTTAATATGATAGCTACGAGAAGAGTTCATATCAATCTCTTGAATTAAATTAATATCAGATGCTTCATTTTTAATAAATGAAGTAATTGCCTTTAAATTTTTCGATGTTTGCTTTTTACTACTAGACCTAGACATCGTTCCGCCATCCATAAAAAAGTCCTGATTTTTATCCAATCCTGCATATCCGATGTTAAATGTAGTTATTGAAAATGGTACCCCTTTTTTTAAAACCTGTTCTTTATTTTTTTTGATATTAAGCGGTATAACTTCAGATGGCTTATAATCTGTGAAAGTTACATATGTTAAAAAACCGACGAATAGTAATGTAAAACTAAGAATTAAATACATAACTCCTTTTAAAGTTTTTACAATCATTCAATTTCCCCCTAATACATCTCTATGTAAAAAAAATTCAATTACAGTCTGAAAGATCTTCTTTTTCCATTAACGTGCAGCCCAAGCTTCTATTTCAATTTTAATGTCAGGATTAGCTAACGCAGTAACGTAGGCTAATGTTGTAGCAGGCGGATTTCCATTATGGAATTCATTCCATTTTTCAATATAAAATGTACGGTCAATAGTTTCAGTCAACCAAAAATTAATTTTAAAGATATTTTTTACATCAACATCTTCACTTTCAAGTATAGCTTTAATATTTTCTAATGCATTTGCAAACTGATTTTCAATATCTTTAGGTAAAATTCCATCTTTGTCATTGCCGATTTGTCCTGATAGTACAATTAAATCAGCTTCTTTTGGTATTACAGTTACATGATGATATGCAGCAATTGGTGGCGAAACATTATTAGGATTAGCTTTCTTGATTTCCATTGTAAATCTCCTCTAACATTATGATTTTGTTTATTTATATTATACTAATTTTTGAACATTCTATAAATTACCAATCAATGAAACTATGATGAAATTGTCGATAGGTTATGTCATTAATTTGTGTATACGCTCCAAATATTACGTAATTTTAAATAATGTGATATATTTCACAAATATTTGGAGTTTTTGTATAAATATGGTATAACTAAAGTAAGTTATGTATTTAAAAAAATGATCAAGGGTATAATGCAATAGGTTGTATAGAAAGGCGTATATGTGATTACAATGGTAAATATGCAAAAAGTAATAGTCATCGTAGGACCTACTGCTGTAGGAAAAACTAAATTAAGTATTGAATTAGCAAAAGCTATTAATGGTGAGATTATTAATGGAGATGCAACACAAGTATATAAAGAATTGGATATAGGAGCTGCTAAAATTTCCGAAGCAGAAATGGAAGGTATTCCACATCATTTAATTGATTTTCTAGATCCAAAAGCTTCTTTTACAGTTGCAGACTTTCAAACTTTAGCAAGAGAAAAAATAGATGAAATTACAAAAAGAGGGAAAACACCAATTATCGTTGGTGGTACTGGTTTATACATTCAAAGCGTTCTAACGGATTATGAATTTGCAGAGCAAGAAGGCGATGAGCACCTTCGAAATCAACTTGAAAGTTTTGCAATGGTATATGGAAATCGAGCATTGCATGATCAGTTAAAAGAGGTTGACCCAGAAAGTGCTAAACAAATACATATGAATAATGTTAGAAGAGTGATTCGAGCGATTGAAGTTTTTAAATTAACAGGTCAAAAATTTTCGGATACGGCTTTTAACAAAGAACCAGAATATTTATATGATGCTATAATGATTGGCTTAACAATGGACCGAGAATTACTTTACAGTCGAATTAATTTAAGAGTGGATATGATGATGGATGCTGGCTTAATGAATGAAGCAAAAATGCTTTATGAAAAGGGTATTCAAAATTGTCAATCTGTTCAAGCAATTGGATATAAGGAGCTTTATGATTATTTTGACGGTATTCTAACTGAGGATGAAGCCATTAATTTAATTAAACAAAGTTCTAGAAGATATGCAAAAAGACAAATGACATGGTTTAGAAATAAAATGAACATTCATTGGTTTGATATGGATGAACATAATTTTAATATAAAAAAACAGGAAATTTTCGCTCTACTTGAAGGAAAGGGTTATTTTATCTCGAATAAATATAGGTAGAGGTAGAAGAGGAGGAAAAGGACATGAAAACATCAATCAATATTCAAGATCAGTTCTTAAACCAATTGCGTAAAGACAATCTAGCAGTCACAGTATTTTTACTAAATGGTTTCCAAATTAAAGGGAAAGTAAAAAGCTTTGATAACTTCACGGTATTGTTAGATGTTGAAGGAAAACAACAATTAATATATAAACACGCAATTTCAACGTTTGTACCTTCAAAAAACGTACAAATTGAAATGTAATATAAATTGTACAAAAAAGAGCATTGATCCTATGGTCAATGCTTTTATTTGTTGATTCCAGGATTTCGTTTAAAATCAAAAAAAAGTTTTGATTGCCTCGCTCAACATTTTTATTAATTTATGAACAAGTAGATTGATAACATTATTATGTAAACTAAAAAAAGACAGGGGGTTAATGGGTGTATATTCCAAAAGAATTTAAAGAAGAAGATATGAAGCAAATGATTAAGGAAATAAAACAAGCAGGATTTGGAATTTTACTATCTAATAGTCAAGATCAAGGAAATAGAATTGCTGCTACACATTTACCATTTATCGTTCAAGAAGAGTTAGGTAAATTATATTTGATTACTCATTTAGCAAAACCGAATCCTCAATGGAAGACATTAGAAGGTGAAGAATGCTTAGTCATTTTTCAAGGACCACATGCATACGTTTCTGCATCTTGGTATGAGGAAAAGAATACAGTGTCTACATGGAATTACACAGCGATTCATGTTTATGGGAAAGTTAGTGTTATTAATGAAGTGAATAAAATGAGAGAAATCGTCTTACATACTACTGATTATTTCGAAAAAGACTTTGCTGAAAAATGGCAATATGAAGAACACCAAGAATATGTTGAAAAATTATTATCGGGCATTGTATGTTTGAAAATCGAAGTAACTGAATGTCTTGGAAAGAAGAAATTAAGTCAAAATCATTCATTTGATCGTAGAGAAAAAGTAATTTCTGCTTTAGAAAATGAAAAGAAATACCAATCAAAAGAAATTGCAGAATTAATGAAAGAAAGACTTTAATGTTGAAAAAGAGCTATGAATATACTGATGGGAAAAGAACCATTTAATATTCATAACTCTTTTTATTAGTTTATTAATTTATCGTCTTCTAAATATTGAAAGAATCGCTTTAATGATACTGACGTTTTAAATCCAACTAATTGTTTTAGTTCTTCTAACTGCAGACCTTCCTTCATTTTACGGAGAATAAACGTATTACGAAGGTGCTGCGAACATAATCCTTTCCTAAGACCTGCTCTTTTCACTTCAAGTCTTAGCATTTTTTGAAAAGCAATTTCAGTAAGTGCTTTCGGGGAATCATCATCATATACCCAGTGAAAAGTCATCCGGTTAAAATCAAATGCCACAAAAAGTGGATGAGTTGAATGGTAATGAGGTCTTACTGGCTCTGGAATCGTCACAAAATATTCATACAAGCGGATGCGATCTTCCTTTTCTAAACGAATTAACCTCTTTATGCCATCTTTACTATGTACAGTCAATTCATTTTGCGCAAAATTTATATCTCTCATTTGGAGGTCGATACATTCTTTTAACGATAATCCGTAATAGAGCATAAGTCGAATCATAATATCATTTCGATCCATTAAATAAGGTCTTGCTTTTAACTGTTTGTCTGATAAATCTATTGATGACTTGAGAATTGAAAGTAATTGTTTTTCTTCACTGTCGGAAATAAAATCGTCCGTTGAAAGGGCTCTAGATGGTCCAGCAGAATAGTTTGTGAAGGGAATAATGTTTTGAATGGATGGATCATTTAATTGTAAGAACTTATAAAACTGATTTAATACAACATAGATCCGATGCATTGTCTTTTCGTTATAGTTACGATCAGTTGTCAAATATTGAAAGTATTCATTAAAATTGCTAATTGTAAGGGCATCAAGGCTTATCTCTTTTTTTCTAAAATATCGAAAACAATCTTCTAAATCATAACAATAGCGTTTAATTGTAGATTCTTTCCTACCTTTACTATTTAAGTGAGAGGCAAATTGCAAGATGACATCTTTACTGTTTAACTTTAATTGTTTTGTCAACGCCAAATGAATCAACTCTTCTCTTTTTGCTTAATTATAACAAATTATGTGGAACATTTAGTAAAGTTTAGAAAACTTATCCAATAAATCTCATTGTTTGAGAGAAAAATTGTCTTGAAACGTAATTTTCATACATATAATAGTAAAAACGTAAATAGGAAATTTCTCGGGAAAGCGCAAAATACGATACTTTATGAGTTATTTCGAGAAATTATCATAAACAAAATCAGATTTTGTCGGCAGAATAAAGAGAGGTGTCATGTTTGGAGCAACCTATTCGTTTGAAGGATAACGGTCAAATAAATGTTGTGCTAAATACAATGAAAAGAGGAGAGGTTTCTCCAAATTCCATCGTTGAAACAGTCCAAAAGCCTAAACATGAATTATTGGTTGAAATCGATGAACAACTAAGACATTTAATTGGAATGGAAGAAATTAAAACAATGATTCATGAAATATATGCTTGGATCTTTATTAATAAAAAAAGGGAAGAATTGAATTTAAAGGCTGAAAAACAAGTGTTGCATATGCTGTTCAAAGGAAATCCAGGTACAGGAAAAACTACTGTTGCGAGAGTCATTGGTCAATTATTTCTTAAAATGGGCGTTCTTTCAAAAGGGCATTTAATAGAGGCAGAAAGAGCGGATTTGGTTGGAGAGTATATAGGACATACTGCTCAAAAAACACGTGATTTAGTCAAAAAAGCAAATGGTGGAATCCTTTTTATTGATGAAGCATACTCGTTAGGCCGAGGCGGAGAAAAGGACTTTGGTAAGGAAGCTATTGATACGCTTGTAAAGCATATGGAGGATAAACACGGTGACTTTGTATTAATATTAGCCGGTTATTCTTCTGAAATGGACTATTTTTTAAGTCTTAATCCAGGGTTGAAATCAAGATTCCCTTTTATATTAGAATTCCAAGATTATAATGTAAAAGAATTAATGGATATTTCTAAAAAGATGTTTGTTGATCGAGAATATATATTATCTCGAGAAGCAGAATTTCGTTTAAGGGATTTTATTTCAAAAGCAAAAATTGAGAACCGACAGCACTTTAGTAATGGTCGTTTCGTTCGAAATATAGTTGAAAAATCCATACGATCTCAAGCAACAAGATTGGTTTTAGAATCTGAATTTAATCGTGAGATCTTAATGAGAATTGAAGAAAAAGATTTAACGGTTAGCGATAAAAAAGAAAGTATTTAGTTAATATAAGAGGCAATTATCTAAAAGATTTTGCTTTTTAGAAATAACTCATATTAAAAAGACAGTCACCTCTAAAGGTGACTGTCTGTGTTTACACTAGTATTTTGAAAGTTAGATCGTTTTGGTAAACTCCATTTATAATGTACTGACAGTAGTCTCAATATAAATATTGCAAAAAATAATAATAATTGTTGAAGATTACCTGTTATATACTCATTTCCAATTAATACACCGACAATAATTGCCCAAAATGCATATACTTCTGAATGTAATACCATTGGTTTTCTTTTTGCAAGTAAATCTCGAACGATTCCGCCACCAATTCCTGTTAAAACTGCAGCAACAATGACTGCGCTAACAGGTAGGCTTAATTCCATAGCGTAGTTCGCACCTAAAATAGCAAAAGCTGATAATCCAATTGAATCAAAAAGTATTTCTAATTTTTTGAATGGTTTAATTGAAAGATGTGGAAAGAAAAATATGATTGTCATAGCAATAAGTGCTATCGTAAAATTGGTTGTTTGGTTCCATAAAAAGTTAATTGGATAACCTATTAATAAATTACGAAGCGCACCGCCTCCAAAGGCAGTAGCAAAGCCCAATATATAAACGCCGAATAAATCGTAGTCTTCTTCCATAGCAACGACTGCACCACTTAAGGCAAAGGAAATAGTTCCAATAATACTAAAAAGTTCCCATGTTTCCAAGAAGCAATTCCCCCGATAGAATAAATAGATGAAAATTAATCCAGATATCATTATAATAAAGAGACAGTTAAGAGTAAAGAACAATTATTAGTTTGACAATTGTTTACAGAAAGAAGGAATTTTGTGTCTAATGAATCGAGAGAAAGAGCCATATTAGTTGGATGTCAGCTTCAAAATGTAGATGACGAAAGATTCCACTATTCGATGGAGGAATTAGCATCATTAACGAAAACTGCAAATGGAGAAGTTGTTCTTGTAACTTCTCAAAAGAGAACTAAATATCATTCAGCTTTATACATAGGTACTGGTAAGGTAGAAGAACTAGAAGCGGCAATTGAAGAGCTAGAGCCTGAAGTCGTTATTTTTAATAATGAATTAACGCCTTCTCAAATTCGAAATCTTTCAGCTAGATTAGGTACAAGAGTAATCGACCGTACACAACTTATTTTAGATATCTTTGCACAAAGAGCTAAAACAAAAGAAGGTAAACTTCAAGTAGAATTAGCTCAGCTTCAATATTTAATGCCTAGATTAGTTGGGCAAGGGACAGAGCTTTCACGTCTTGGTGGTGGGATTGGAACAAGAGGTCCTGGTGAAACGAAACTAGAATCGGATCGACGTCATATACGAAAACGAATCGATGATATCAAGCAACAATTAAAAGTTGTTGTGGAACATAGAAAAAGATATCGTGAACGTCGTAAGAAAAATGAAATGTTTCATATTTCATTAGTCGGATATACAAATGCAGGTAAATCGACTTTATTTAATCGACTAACGAAATCAGATGTTTATGAACAAGATTTATTATTTGCTACATTAGATCCTACAACTCGTAAATTTGTTTTATCAAACGGAATGACAACATTACTTACTGATACAGTAGGATTTATTCAAGATTTACCGACTTCTTTAATTGCAGCATTTCGTTCTACTTTAGAAGAAGCAACAGAAGCAGATTTTATTTTACACGTTGTTGATGCGTCACATGAGAATTATAAAAGTCATGAGATCACAGTTTCTAAATTATTAAACGATTTAGAAGTTAAAAATATTCCAATCCTCACAGTTTATAATAAAATCGATCAAGTACATGAGGGCTTCGTTCCTTCTCCTGAAGAAGGTTTCATCGAAATGAGTGCACTAAGTGAAAATGATCTTGAAAAACTTCGCCATAGAATTGAATCAGATTGCAAGCAATATATGGAGCACTATGAGGCTTTTGTTCCAGCAACTGAAGGCAAGCTAATACATGATATGAAAAAACTTACATTAATCGATGATATAAGGTTTGATGAAGAAAATGAGATTTATCAGTTAACAGGTTACGTGTTTAAAGAACACTCAATATATGACACAGTAAAAAGATATCGAAATTATAAGGAGCAATAATCGAATGCTAGAATTTTTAACACATGGGGAAAAACTTGCACCATTAGTAGCAGATGTAGAAAAAATGATTTCAGAACGTCATAAAGAAATAGAAGAGGTTATTGAGTATAACCAATTTAGAGTATTACAAAGTTTCCGTAAGCATAAGGTAAGTGATAGTCATTTTATCCCAACAACAGGTTATGGATATGACGATATCGGTCGAGACACATTAGAAGAAATTTTCGCTGATGTTTTAGGAGGAGAAGCTGGTTTAGTAAGACCTCAAATCATTTCTGGTACACATGCGATTTCTACTGCGCTTTTTGGTGTGCTTAGACCTGGTGATGAATTACTTTATATTACGGGGAAACCTTATGATACACTTGAAGAAATTGTTGGAATTCGTGGTGAAAGTGGAAATGGTTCATTAAAGGATTTCGGGATTGGTTACGAAGCAATTGATTTAGTTAATGATCGTCGAATCAATTACGAAAAAGTAGCTAATAAAATGACAAGTAAAACAAAGGTAATTGGGATCCAAAGATCAAAAGGGTATGGCACTCGTCCATCTTTTACAATTGAACAAATTAAGGAAATGATTTTATTTGTAAAAGAAATCGATTCAAATGTAATTGTATTTGTAGATAATTGTTATGGTGAATTTGTAGAAAAATTAGAGCCATGTCATGTTGGATCGGATTTAATGGCAGGATCTCTAATCAAAAATCCTGGTGGAGGATTAGCTAAAACAGGTGGTTATATTGTTGGTAGAAAAGACTTAGTCGAAAAATGTGGCTATCGTTTAACTTCTCCAGGTATAGGTAGAGAAGCCGGCGCATCATTATATGCATTACAGGATATGTATCATGGCTTCTTTATGGCTCCACATATCACTGGTCAAGCATTAAAAGGTGCAATATTTACTGCGGCATTTTTAGAAAAACTTGGAATGAATACAAATCCATCATGGGATGCTACAAGAACAGATCTAATTCAATCTGTACAATTTGATGATAAAGATAAAATGATTGCATTCTGCCAAGCAATTCAAGCAGCTTCGCCAATCAATGCACACTTTACACCTACAGCAAACTATATGCCGGGATATGAGGATGATGTTATTATGGCAGCAGGTACGTTTATTCAAGGTGCAAGTATCGAACTGACTGCAGATGGTCCAATTAGACCTCCTTATATTGCCTATGTACAAGGTGGTTTAACTTATGCGCATGTTAAAATTGCGATTTGTTCTGCTGTTAATTCTTTAATCGAGAAAGAATTATTAACGATGAAATAAACAAAAACAGCCCATCCTTTCTTTAGAAGAATGGGCTGTTTTTTTATGAAAATAAATGGGGGGCATACTTTCATAAGTTTGTTTCAAAGGGTTATACTTTATATTTGGTATCTTACATTCGAATTCTTAATTTTTCCTTAAAGAATATAAAAGAGTTGATTTGTAAAAAGACTTGTCAATTTTCATAGATTATGACAGTATAGAGAAGATTAATTAACGAAAGAATCGTTTTATTTATTTAATTACCGGAGGACTTGAAACTATGTTAGAATTACCAAATTGCCCAAAATGCCAGTCTCAATATACATATGAAGATGGAAGTTTATTAATTTGTCCTGAATGTGGCCATGAGTGGACACTTGATCAAGCAAATGAAAATGATGAAGTGAAAGTTGTGAAAGATTCGAATGGAAATGTGTTAAATGATGGTGATTCAGTAACTGTCATTAAGGATTTAAAAGTAAAGGGTACTTCATTAGTCGTGAAAATCGGAACAAAAGTAAAAAGCATCCGTTTAGTAGAAGGTGACCATGACATTGATTGCAAAATCGAAGGATTCGGTGCGATGAAATTAAAATCTGAGTTTGTTAAGAAGATATAAAGTTGTCAGACTATTGACAAACGCTCGCTTTCTTCGTCTGCTTGCGGTGCTCATTACCGTCTAAGGTAACTCCGCTCCACATCAGTCTTCGCGCCTAGAAAGACAAGCGTTTTCAATTAGTCTGAATCACTTGGTTTTTGTACATTGTCAACAACTGAGACCACAATACGTGGTCTTTTTTTTGGAATTTCTACGCTATATTTTTATGTTCGTGAGATTTTTTTCTACTTCTAGTTAAGATAAGTAAAGCTAATATAGAAAAGAAAATTGGTCCAGCAATCATCCAAATAGTCGAGTTGTAATCTCCGTCAATCATTGGTTGGATGATTGTAAAAAAGTTTGCAAATCCAACGACTAAAATGACAAGGATACTTGCAAATAAAGCGGAAGAGTAAGATTTGAAAATTTCAAATGGTTTTTCAATCTGTTCATTCTTCTTAAACATTGGATAGGCTATGCCTAAAAAGATATAAGGTAGAGTCATTGAGACATTTGTCATTAATGTTAATTTATTAAAAAATGAAGATGCTCCTTCTCCTCCAAATGAAGTTAGAAGAATGATAAATGCGACGATTGAAAATTGTACCCACATTGCATTGACTGGCATGCCAATTCGATTCGTTTCTGATAATTTTGAAGGCCATAAATACTTCGGTGTACCTTTAATAATGGTTTTCAATGGAGCATAAATAAGTGTGAAAAACGCACCTGTATATGCAAAAAACATTGATAATCCTGTTACTCTTGCAAACCAAGTTCCAACTAAATCTGCTGTTCCAGCTGAGAGATTAAAAGCATTTCCGAATTCTAAGCCTAAATTATACATTAACACATATGTTATATTCCCTAAATTTGTCGTTTCTGCACTTAATGCGCTTGTCCAGTTAATAAAAATTCCACATAGGAAAATACCAAGGGAATAACCGATGGAAATAATAATAGCCGAAATTGTAATTCCTTTTGGGAAGTTACGTTCAGCATTTTCTGTTTGATCTACTAATCCACCGATTGCTTCTAACCCTCCATAAGCAAAAATAGCAAAAACAACAAATGATAAAACAGCTAACGTCGAAAGATAATTAGGATTTGGAGAATTTGTGAAAGCTGAAAAGTCATTGATTGGTTGCGCTAATTTTCCGCCATTTAATATAAAAATGATAATACTTGAAATCAATAACACTAAATTTAATGAGGTAACGGCGACTCCACCAATTGATGTCACTTTACTAATTTTTTCGATTCCTTTTGATGCGAAAAATGTAACGACAAACATCCATAGTAAAGCTAATAGACCGATAGACTGAGTCGATGAAAGACCAAGAATTGATAAATTTTGTGTCCGATCTGCCCCAAAAATAAACGTGGACAATGGAATCCACACCTTTGAAGCGACGCTAACCATCCAAATGACGTACGAGGAAAACCACATAAATGTCCCGATAAATGCAAATCTAGGACCGACCGAATCTGACATCCACGTATAAATCCCACCTTCAGATTTTTTATATGCAGCACCAAATTCTGCCATCATAAAAGCGAAGGGGATAAAGAATGTAATTGCAGAAATTAAATACCATGGAATTGCGCTATATCCCATCAAATAAAATGCGGTTGGAATATTTGCAAATCCATATACAGAAGTAAACACCATTAAAATTAAACCAAGTAACGAAAGTTTTTTACTCAGGGAGAATCACCTCAATAATACAAATTGTCCTGAAAGATATAGGAGTAAGCTTATTTTCTTCAAAAAGATTGAAAAAATACAAAGAGGGCATGTGAATGGAGAAAAGGAAGTGCTTTTTAAAAGAGGTCGTAAAGATAGGGGAGAATATAAAAAAGGGAATAAGTTCAAGATCATTTCGACCTTAAACCTATTCCTAAATTTTATCATACATATTTTTTTATTAGCCTTGTGTTACTTGCTCTTCATAAATTGGTACCCAGCCTTCAGTTGTAACGAATAATCTAACTGCAACAACTTTGCGATCTTCAGCTAGCGTGAAGTAGTGGCGTACATTTGGTGGTACTGAAATTAAGTCACCAGGGTTTAAGTTAACATGGAAGAAACCTTCGTTACCTTCAATGATAAAAGTACCGTGACCACTTACAATAAAGCGCACTTCATCGTCAGTATGGTGATGCTCACGATTGAAATTCTTTAACAACTCATCCAAGTTTGGAGTTGCATCAGAAAGAGAAATGATATCACTTGCTAAATAGCCGCGGCGAGTTGAAATACTATCTATTTCAGTTTTAAATGTTGCAAGAATTGAAGATTTTTCTTCATCAGAAAGAATGAATTTTTCTCTTAAAGATGGATCTAATTGTTCAATATTCCAGTTTTCATAAATAACACCTTGCTCTTCTAAATAAGACGTAACCTCAACATCATTCGTAATGTGAAAATCCTTTTTTTCTACCCAAATAGTTGCCATTGTTCATTCCTCCATAAGGTTCAATTTTTTATGAAAAGATTATTTAAACTTCCTTGTAAAGCATATTGAAATAAAAATTCATAAGCCTCTAAGTGTTTTTTTGCCTCAAAAGCTGATGTACCCCAAACTGTAATTCCATGATTATGGATGAGAACAGCTCCATGATCCTTTTTAATATGAGGTAGAAATTCCTCTGCTAAAGTAGGGATATGAGCATGGTTCTTGATAATCGGAATCGTTATTTCTGCATCTTCCTCCCATAAGCCTAAAGCCTTGATAATTTCAATTCCTGAAAATGATAATTCTTTTTGAACAGGAAAATTCTTTGTGATCAGATTGTTTGCGATTGTATGAACATGTAAAACACAAGTCGCATTAGTGTGCAAATAAATTAATCGATGCAAGATGCTTTCGGCAGATGGTTTTTTCGTTTCATCCCAAATGGATTGATCAAATTCGTTTAAAAGTAAAAAGTCATCATACGTATGTTTTGTTTTATCTTTACCACTTGTAGTGACTAAGAAATTTAAAGGGGCATCATTAACCTTGATTGATAAATTACCACTCGTACCTAAAAACCAATCTCTT
Source organism: Gottfriedia solisilvae (assembly GCF_002128405.1). GTDB lineage: Bacteria > Bacillota > Bacilli > Bacillales > Bacillaceae_G > Gottfriedia > Gottfriedia solisilvae. Next base: position 628,140 of record NZ_NETJ01000001.1, on the reverse strand, counting down.
TTTGCAAGAGTTTGTTTTATGTCACGAATTTCATCGTAACGTTTGAAAAATTCCTTCAAACTAAAACCTCCTTGTTTAACGCTGTTTGAATATCATGAAAATTTGTAAACGGAATATAAGGTAGACTTAATTCCTCACATTTTTCTATTAAGAAGTCTCTTGCAAAAATTAAGTTAGCCTCTTTAGCAATTTGTAAATCGGTAATGGAATCACCAATTACTATAATGAAATCATCTGAACTGCTAAACTTTCTCATAACAGAAGGCTTACACATACCACAATCATTTGAACAATGTTCATCACAAGAATGATCCCAATGTATGATCACGTTTTCGCTCGAAAAATCAGTTCGATTACATAACACATCCGAAGAGGGGAGGTAGTCAGCTAAAATGGGATGTACAAAAAAGTCTAGACCCCCACTTACAACTTTTAAATCATAATCGCTTTGTTTCACAAATTGGATGAAATCTTGAAAACCGTCTCTGATTTTCGTACTTTCTGTGACAAACTTAGTCATTTCTTCTTTTTTTGATGAAGGGATTGTGGAAAACATTTTTTCTACACCTTCACGAATCGAAATTTTTCCGCTTAAAACATCTGATGTTAAGACTTTTGCTGATGGTGAAGCGAATTGCTTAATTAAAGTTACGATGTTATCGCCTTCAGTGATCGTTCCATCAAAGTCACAAAAAATTTTTATTGCCATTCTTTTACCCCCATAGTTGCAAAGCCTTTTGAAGTGATGTATCTGGAAGTGCATATTCATTTAATTTAATTCCAGAAAGTGTTGCGGTAATAGCTTCTCTAAATGCATTTCCTCCGCCAATCGGACCATCTGGATGCCCATGAATTCCACCGCCGGCATTAATAACTTGGTCAATTCCGAAATCTTGAATTAAACTTGGAACTAAACCTGGATGAATACCAGCAGATGGAACCGGGAATGTTTCTTTTAATCCATTTTGTACCGTAAGATTTTCTGCAATTTTTAATGCAGTTTCTTTTTGTAAAGCAACAGACCCGTAAGGGGAAGGGAATAAGCTAAAGTCTGCTCCAGCAACACGTAATAATTTCCCTAATAATAAACCTGTATCAATCCCGTAAATAGGGGAAGCACTAAACGCTCCCGATACAGCAGGATGTGCCATGATCGGTACTTGAATTGATGGATCCTCAGCTAAACTTTGAAGGACATCAATTCCATAAGAGAAAACATTTAATAAAAATACATCAGCACCAGCTTCTGCAGCTTGTTTTGCTTTTTCTTTTAATTCGTATGTACGACCAGTTAAATTCACCGCATATAAGGTTTTATGACCAGTTTTTTCATACACTTGCTGTAAGACTTTTTTCCCTTGCGTAACTCGTTCTGTTAATGAAGTCACTGTATCAAATAGAATTTCGTCGTCTTTTATTAGGTCAACTCCGCCTAGGGCTTGTTTTTTTAATTCCTCTGAAATGTATTGAATATCTCTACCAATCACTGATTTGAAAATACTCATCAATAACGGACGATCATACACATCAATTTTTTCTCTGATGCCACTGATCCCAAATTTTGGTCCTGGGAATTGCTTTAAAATATCATCAGTAAAATTCAAGTCTACTAATTTAATTTCACCATCAAGTGATAATTTTCCAAAAACAGTTGTTAAGATTGCTGGAATATCCAATGAAAAATTTAAACTAGGATAATAGATTTCTATAAAGCCTTTTGTTGGTCTATGACCAAAGTATTCGGCAATATTGTCCTCACATTCGACTTCACGAATTGAAAGTACCTTACCTTTATGTTTTTGTAATTGAATTTGATCATTTTGAGGCAAAGATGTCCAAGAACCAACTGTCAATCCAAGTGCAATGGACTCTGCTTTTTTTTCTAAATGATGATTTTTGTCATAAACCTGGTACGTTGCTATTACACCACTCATTTCAAGACCTCCTCGGGTAATTAGTGAATAAAAACAAAAAACCTCTCACAAGGAGAGGTATACCTACACCTTATCTGTCAGCAAAATGCTGCGAGAATTAGCACCGTGCTATGCAATATAGCCGGTTGCCGGGTTTCATCGGGCTCGGTCCCTCCACCTACTCTGAATAAAGTAAATATTTAATTTTGAATTTTTAACATAATCGCATTATTTCACGAACAATTGGAATTGTCAAACATTAAATGTTTAAAAATATCTCAAGATTTTTTAAACGTGAAATGGCTTCTTCTAATCTGCTAGTGTCAGTCAACAGACCAACTCTAACATAGCCTTCTCCAAATTCACCGAAACCATTACCAGGCGCAACAGCAATATGAGCCTTTTCTAGTAACAGATCTGCAAATTCGGATGATGTAAATCCATTTGGTACTTTAAGCCAAGCGAAAAATGAACCAGCAGGGGCAGTTACATTCCATCCGATTTCTCGGCAACCCTTAATGAAAATATTTCTTCTTTCTTCGTAAAGGGATAATAATTCTTTAACACTATCCTGTGATTCAGTTAATGCAGCAGCGGCTGCTTCTTGAATTGCAGGAAATAAACTAACATAAAGATGGTCTTGTAATAAATTAATCGCTGAAACCACTTCTTTATTTCCAACGGCAAAACCAACTCGCCAACCTGCCATATTATAAGTTTTAGATAGTGTGTAAATTTCAATACCACAATCTTTTGAACCAGGAGTTTGAAGGAAACTGATTGGCTTTTTACCATCAAATCCAAATGCTCCATAAGCGAAATCATGGCATACTGTTATTTGATTATTTTTTGCCAATTGAACCGTTTCTTCAAAAAATTCTGATGTAGCAACTGCACCAGTAGGGTTATTAGGATAATTAATAAATAATATTTTACTAGCGTCTAAAACTTCTTGAGGAATCTTTTGATAGTCTGGTAAGAAATGATTTTCCTCAATCAACGGTAAAGTATATGGTACTGTTTTTGAAAGGGCAATTCCTGATAAATAGTCAGGATATCCTGGATCTGGAACTAAAATTGTATCGCCTTCATCACATAAACATAATGGCAGTTCAACTAAACCTGCTTTTCCACCAAATAAAATGGCTACTTCTTCTTCAGGATCTAGATCAACATCATACTCGCGTTTATAAAAATCGACGATTGCTTGTTTTAAACTGCTAATTCCTCGAAATGGAGAGTATTTATGAGTAATAGGATTTTCTACTGAGTTTTGTAGAGCTTTTATAATATGTTTTGGCGTTGGTTGGTCCGGATTACCTTGACCAAGATTAATAACATCATGACCATTTTTAATAGACTCATTTACCTTCATAACGAGAGAAGCAAAGAATTGCTTTGGTAGATTTTCTAATAATTTACTAGGTTTCAAGTTCATCACTCCAAAAATATAGTTCATTGATTTGTATGAATACAAGCCTTAAATTTCAAACAATGAATATTGCAATAACTTTCACCATCATATATGCTCATTTTAAAAATGTCTATAAAATTTAGAATAGGGTGAATATAAATTGATTAAGATTGCATGTATACAATCAGACGTTGTTTTAGGGGATTCTATTACTAATTCCATGAAGATGAAAGGCAAAATCATTGAGGCAATTAATCAACATGCAACAGTAATTGTGTTGCCAGAACTGTGGACGACCGGATATTGTTTAGAAGAAATTACGAAGCATACAGGTCAACAGGAATCTATTATTTCTGAACTTCAAACGATTGCTCGAAGTCATCAAGTGACAATCATAAGTGGTTCATTTCCAATTGAGCGTGAACATGGAGTGACAAATACATTAATCGTGATAAACAATGAAGGTGATGTGGTAAAAGAATATGACAAAGTCCATTTGTTCCAGTTGATGAACGAGCACCACTATTTACAGTCTGGAACTGACAATGGTTTATTTACCATCGATGGCTTAGAGGTAGCTGGTTTTGTTTGTTATGATTTGCGTTTTCCGGAATGGATTCAAACTCATGCTGTAAATGGCGCAAAAGTTTTGTTTTTTGTTGCTGAATGGCCTATTCAAAGAATGGAGCATTGGGAAACTTTACTAAAAGCACGTGCAATAGAAAACCAATGCTATGTTGTCGCATGTAATCGTGTTGGGAAAGATTTAGCGAATACATTTGGTGGAGGCTCGGTGCTGATTGATCCTTGGGGTGAAGTTTTAGTGAAAGGTTCTACCGAAGAAGAAATTATTTATGGAGAAATCGACCGAGGAAAAGTAGAGGAAATCCGCAATACCATCCCAATTTTTGAAGACAGAAAAGATGGAATTTATAAAAGTTTCAAAAAAAACGTTTGACAAACTAAAAAATAATCATCTACAATACGGTTATAAAATTTAATATGCGAACTCTTATTTCGAGTAGGCGGAGGGATTTGGCCCGATGATGCCCAGCAACCGACCATAATACCATTGTGAAATGGGGCGTAAATATACGCCTGAGCTTAAATGCTCAGCAAGGCACGGTGCTAATTCCAACAGAAAAGAAATTTTCTGGTAGATAAGAGACGAAAGCCAATTTCCGATTGCCCCTTTTCGTCTCGAGAAGGGGCTTTTTATATTGTAAATTTTAAGGGGGATGAATTGTAATGACTGTCATTCAGAAGAAAGAATATAGACCTTTAACAGAGGCGACATCAATCACTTACTTACAAAAATTGGGTTATTTTACAAATCAAGTATGTGAAAGTGTTGAAATTGGGGACGGAAATTTAAACTTAGTTTTTAAAGTAAGACCTGTTGATCAAGAGCAAGGATTAATTATTAAGCAAGCATTACCATATGCAAAAGTAGTTGGAGAAAGTTGGCCACTAACATTAAAAAGAGCAACAATCGAAAGTAATGCAACAAAAATTTATAATGAATTAATTCCAAATCTAGTTCCGAAAATATTTGCACATGATGAAGAACAAGCAGTAACAGTTATGGAAGACCTTTCTCATTTACAAATCTTACGTAAAGGATTGATTGAAAAGAAAAGCTTTCCGTTTTTTGCAGAACACATCGGTGAGTTTTTAGCAAATTCATTATTTTTCACTTCTGATTTTGGAACGACGCCTGCCAAAAAGAAGGAGCTAGAGCTTACTTTTAATAATCCGGAGCTATGCGATATAACGGAAGATCTAGTATATACGGATCCATTTTTTAATAGCGAGACAAATAGTTTTGAAGAGGAACTACTAGAAGATGTTCAAGCTTTATGGAACGATGAAGTGCTACAACTTGAAGCTGCAAAACTGAAACTTGATTTCTTATCAAAAAAAGAAGCATTATTACACGGTGATTTACATACAGGCAGTATATTTGCATCAGCAACTGAAACAAAAGTAATCGACCCAGAGTTCGCATTCGTTGGTCCAATTGGATTTGATTTAGGGCAAATTCAAGCAAATCTATTGTTCCAAATATTTAGTAGAACTGATCAAAAAGAAGAAATACTTGATCAGCTTGTTACGATTGAAAAAGTGTTCAATGAAACATTTATCAGGCTATGGGAAGAGCATAGTGTAAGACCGTTTAACCAAGTCGAACTTATTAAAGAAAAGCTTGAAGGATATTGGATTGATGCAATTGGCGTAATTGGTTGTGAATGTATTAGACGTTCGATTGGTTTAGCACACGTAGAGGATATTGATTCGCTTGAACTAGACCGTAAAATTGCAATTAAAAAAGAGATCCTCGCGTTTGGGGCGAATTGCATAAAGAATAGATTTACTATTGGCAATATTAAAAATTTAATTTCTGATTGGAGCAACAAATCATGACTACATTACAGCAAATACCTGAATCATTACAATGGAACGGTGAAACTTTAAATATTCTTGACCAAACAAAATTACCACTAGAAATTGTTTATATAGAAGCAACCTCATTACAAGATGTGAGAGAAGCGATTGTAAAGCTACAAGTGAGAGGAGCTCCTGCGATCGGATTGGCAGCTGCTTATGGCTTATATCTAGGCGTGCGTGACATTGAAACTGACAAAATAGAAGAATTTCGCGAGCAGTCAAGACGATTTGCTGATGAATTAATTAGTGCAAGACCAACTGCAGTAAATTTAGCTTGGGCTGTAGAAAAGCTACTTCAACTTAGCTCGGATGCACAGTCAGTAGCAGAAGCAAAATTCATCATTATGGAAGAAGCGATTAAATTACATTTAGCTGACGAAGCTACGTGTAAAGAAATTGGAGAAAATGCATTAACACTTTTACATGATGGTGCTGCTGTATTGACACATTGCAATGCAGGCAGTATTGCAACAAGTCGATATGGAACCGCACTTGCTCCGCTTCATTTAGCAAAAGAAAAGGGTTGGGAAATTTCAGCGTTTGCTACTGAAACTAGACCAGTCTTTCAAGGAGCGAGGTTAACATCATGGGAATTAAAGCAAAGTGGCATTCCTGTAACGCTTTTAACAGATAATATGGTCGGCTATTTATTACAAAATAAAAAGGTTGATGCCATTATAGTCGGTGCTGACAGAATTACAGCAAATGGTGATACGGCAAATAAAATTGGGACATTACAATTAGCAATTTTAGCAAATTATTATCAAATCCCATTTTATGTAGCAGCGCCACTTTCAACAATTGATATTTCTATTGAAACAGGCAAAGAAATTGTGATTGAACAACGCGATCGTAGCGAAGTAACAAATATTGGAGATTTACAAATCGCTCCAGATGGTATTGATGTCTTAAATCCAGCATTTGATGTTACGCCAAATGAATTAATTACCGCGATTATTACAGAAAATGGAATAGTAACAAGTAATTATCGTGAGACATTTTTACGATGGGGGAATGAAGAATGAGAAAAATCATTGCAACTTTATCAATTGCATCGATCTTATTGACAGCGTGTGGGAATGAGCAAAATGCAGTTTCGAATCAAAAGTCTCAAGTGACAAGTACAACTGAGAAAAAAACAAATACAACAAATAATGCTGCTGAAATTCCAGCAGCAGTTAATAAAAAATTAAAAATTGCTTTAGTAATGGAATTCTCAATCGGAACGTTTTCTTCGCAATACATTGATGGTGTAAAAAGACAGGTAGAGAAATTTGGTGGAGAAGTTCAAGTTTACAATGCAGATAATGATTTAGCGAAAATGGCTGCAAATTTAGATACAGCAGTTAATGCAAAGGTAGATGGCATTTTAATCGATCACGGTCGTAAAGAAACATTAGAAAAAGGTGTGAAAAAAGCATTAGAAGCGGGTATACCTGTTGTTTCATTTGACAGTGATTTAAATCTTCCTGGTGTAACAGTTATTGACCAAGATGATTATAGTCTTGCTTGGAAAAGCTTAAAAAGCCTAGCTGAAGATTTAAATGGCAAAGGTAAAATCGCAACAATTTGGGTTGGTGGATTTACACCGATGGATCGTAGAAAAGTAATGATTGAAGCGTTCTATAAACGATACCCAGGTATTAAAGAGGTTGCTAGATTTGGAAAAGCTAGTAGCAATACTATGTTGGATACGCAAGCACAAGTTGAAGCGCTATTAAAGAAATATCCTAAAGGCGAACTAGATGCCATTTTTGCAACATGGGATGAGTTTGCAAAGGGTGCAACTAAAGCAATTCAACAAGCAGGTCGTACTGAAATAAAAGTATATGGTATTGACTTAAGCGATGAAGATTTACAGTTAATTCAACAACCTGATTCACCATGGGTTGCTTCAGCTGCAAGTGATCCAGGAGAAATTGGTGAAGTTCAATCTAGATTCTTATATCAAAAAATAGCAGGTGAAGAAACACCAGACATATATTCATTGGAACCTAAACTAATAGAAAAAGAGGATTTACCAAGTACGCCAATTAAGGTGAGTGACTTAAGTAAATATAGTAAAAATTGGACACCAACATCAGCTGCAACATCACCATGGATGGAGCAATTTGAGAAAGGGAAATAAAGATGACTATTCAACTAGAAAACGTATCTTTTAGTTATGGAGACACAGAAGTACTAAGAGAAATCAATTTGAATGTTGAATCTGGTAAAGTAGTTGGATTTGCTGGGTTAAATGGTGCTGGTAAAAGTACTTTATTAAAGCTTCTTGCAAAAAGACACTTACCTACAAGTGGAATGATTACATTTAATGAAATAGGCACGGTAGCATATGTCCCTCAGGAAGTAGATGAGGGACTAGTGCAAGGGTTAACAGTCATCGAAAATTTGATGCTTGCTATTCACCGTGAAAAAAAACATGTATTTTTTTCGAAAAAGAAGAGTATAGAGTACGCGACTCAAAAATTATCTAGTTGGAACTTATCATTACCTTTTTTAAAGACCGTTAGTGATTGTTCTATTTATGAAAAACAACTGATTTTAATCGCAAAAGCTTTATTAAATGATTCCTCGCTGTTTTTATTTGATGAACCAACTTCATCATTAGGAAAAAGTGAAAAAGAACAATTTTTCTCATTTTTAAAGGTCCTTAAAAAACAAGGGAAATCAATTGTCGTTATCTTACATTCAATTGAAGAAATCTTGTCACACTGTGATGAAGTTGTCATTTTAAAAAATGGTGAAATCAACCAACAATCTCAGTCTAAGATTCTTTCAAAAGAAATAATCGTAGAGAAAATGTCTTCGTCTACATTTTCTTTTAATAAGAAGAGAACGTTACAAGATGAACTTGCTTATAAGTTTCATAATATCAATCTTGTTGATTCTAAACCTTCTATTAATATAGAAATAAAAAAAGGTGAAGTCATTGTCATCTATGGTGCGAATGGAAATAAAAAATCTACCCTAGCAAAAACTCTTTGGGGAGATAAAAAATCATACGATTTGATCAAAGAACATAAAACTGTTTCAATTCATTCTCCAATCAATGCTAATAAACAAGGGATTGCGTTTGTGCCAGAAGACAGAAGAAAAGAAGGAATCTTTCTTCATCATACAATTCGTGAAAATGTATCAATTCATGAACAGGGTTGGATTAAGAAAAATCTCGAGGTCGTGAAAACAAACTCTTTTATTCAGTCATTAAGTATTTTTCCAAAAGACACTGAAAAAGAAGTGATTCATTTAAGTGGTGGAAATCAACAAAAGGTTAGCATCGCAAAGTGGATAACACCAAATACACGCTGTCTAATTTTAGATGAACCATTAAAAGGTGTAGATATTTACGCAAAACAACATATTTTCCAATTTATTGACGATTTTTGTTCAAATGGAGGATGTGTTTTCTATTTTACAAATGACATTGAGGAAGCAAATGTTATTGGTGATAAACACTTTACCATCGTGCAAGGTGAATTATTGGAGGGAATCAAGTGACACAGTGGGCCCAAACACAAGGTAAAAGGATCGTTTTAGATTTTGGAGCAATTTGGCTTCTACTACTTGTTATTGTATTTTTTTCAATGACATCAAGTTCTTTCTTATCTTATAGTAATATCTCAGATATTTTAAGGTCAATTTCAATCGTTACCTTATTAGCAATCGGTGTAACGTTCAGCTTAATTATTGACGGTTTAGATTTATCAGTCGGATCAACAGCAAGTATAAGTACGGTTTCGGCAGCATATTGTTTAATCGTTTTAAGGCAAGAATTATGGGTTACATTACTAGTAGCAATTGTCATTGGATTAATCATTGGTCTTGCGAATGGTTTATTCATCACAAAAGGGAAATTACCAGATTTATTAGTGACATTGGCGATGATGTATGTAGTGAATGGATTACAATTAACATTAACAAAAGGTTCTTCTATATATGAAGGCATGACGATTAATAATGAAGTAACAACCGGTCACTTTATTCCATCCTTCTTATACTTGGGGCAAGGATCTTTATTTAATATTCCTGTGGCTGTCATCATCATGGCTGTATGTATTCTAATTTCTCATTTGTTTTTAGAAAAAACAACATGGGGTCGTGTATTTTTCTTTATTGGTGGAAATAAAACTGCTGCTCATTTATCGGCAATGCCGGTTAATAAATATCGCGTATATGCTTATGTAATTAGTGGATTATTTGCAGCATTAGGTGGGATTTTACTTGCGAGCCGCGTAGGTACGGGGCAAGTTTCAGCAGGTACACCTTTATTAATGGATAGCATTACAGCGGCGTATATAGGAATTGCGATGTTTGGTAAAGGGAAACCTAATATTGTTGGTACATTTTTAGGTGCATGTTTAATGGGAATCTTATTAAATGGATTTACGATGTTAAATGTTCCTTATTTTGCTCAAGATATTATTAAAGGTACTTTATTAATAGGTGCCATTTTCCTTGCTAAAAAAAATAATTAATTATTTAGAAAAAATCTCCTAAACAGGAGATTTTTTTTTATTTTAATAGTAGAAATTAAGCTGAAATAGCATAGAATAAAAAAATCATACTTTTCATGTTAGATTTCCTAACATTGTGTTGACACTTTTTCTGACATGGAATAAAATACTAATAGATGAACGAAAGGAGCACTGCTATGAATGATCAAGTAAGACGCTCAACGCCACTTTTTCCGATTGGAATAGTCATTTCGTTAACTGAATTATCAGCAAGACAAATTAGATATTATGAAGAACATGATTTAATTCATCCAGCTCGAACTGAAAGTAAACGTAGATTATATTCATTTAACGATGTAGATCGATTACTAGAAATAAAAAAATTTATTGAACAAGGTTTAAACTTAGCAGGAATTAAAGAAGTGCTACAACTTAAAGCTCAAGATCCATCAAAAGAGACTGTTGTTCAGCAAGTGATTGTTGAAAAATCGATTTCAGATGAACAGCTTAGAAAGATGTTACGCCAGGAGTTATATCAAACTGGTAAGCTAGGCAAAACATCACTAAGGCAGGGAGATATGTCGAGATTCTTTCATTAAATTATTATTTAAAACTGGTTTTTTCTGACTTTTATATTTATACAGGGGGAAATATAAATGAAAAAAGAGACGATTTTAAACAGTGTTGAAGAACATGGTCTTGAATTTGTTCAATTATTTTTCACGGATGTGGAAGGGGTATTCAAGCATTTAGAATTACCGATTACACAAATCGAAAAAGTACTGAATAATGAAATCATGTTTGATGGTTCAAGTATTAATGGTTTCACAAAAATTGAAGCAAGTGACATGATGTTATTTCCAGACTACAGTACATGGAAAGTTGACACAGATGAAAAAGTTGGATTATTCATTTGTGACGTCTATTACCCAGATGGAACTCCATTTGAAGGTGACCCTCGAAATGTTTTAAGACGTGCAATTGATCATGCGACTGAACAAGGATTTTCTTCATTTAATGTAGGACCAGAGCCAGAGTTCTTCTTATTTAATAAAGAAGGAAATAATTTAGTACCAAATGATAATGGTGGATATTTTGATGTTGCCCCACTAGATAAAACTGTAGCGATTCGCCGTGAGATTACAAAATCACTTCAACGTTTAGGTTTAGAAGTAGAGGCGTTACATCATGAAGTTGCGATCGGACAACATGAAATTGACTGGAAATATGCACCAGGCTTACAAACTGCTGATAATATTCAATTATTTAAATATACAGTTAGAAAAATTGCTGAAAATCACGGTTTAGTGGCAACATTTATGCCAAAACCTATTTTTGGAGAAAATGGTTCAGGTATGCATTGTCATATGAGCTTAGGAAATGATAATGGTAATGCCTTTTATGATGAAAATGATGCAATTGGATTATCTGAAACAGCGCGTCAATTTATTGCAGGTGTATTAACACATGCTCGTGCCAATGCTTCAGTAACAAATCCAACTGTTAATTCATATAAGCGATTAGTACCAGGCTATGAAGCACCAGTTTATGTAGCGTGGTCTCGCAGTAACCGTACTTGTACAATTCGTATTCCAGCTGCTCGTGGAGCAGGTACTCGAATTGAAGTACGTAATCCAGATCCATCTGCAAATCCATACTTAGCTTTAGCTGTTTTATTATCTGCAGGTTTAGATGGAATTAAGAGACAATTAACACCTCCAACTGAACGAGCTGAAAATCTTTATTTAATGGATGATGTAACTCGTAAAGCACAAGGGATTGATACTTTACCTGGTAGTTTACAAGAAGCATATTCAGAATTAGAAAACAGTGAATTTTTACAGCAAGTATTAGGAAAACACGTTTATTATTCATTCCTACAAAACAAAAAAGATGAGTGGGATGCATATCGTTTACGTGTATCAGAATGGGAAAAAGAAACATATTTAAACTGCTAGACACTAAAAATTTAAATAAAAAAATAGAAAAGTGGGAAATTTCTACTTTTCTATTTTATAGTGTGTTAGACTAATTTTGTTTGATACATACGAAAGGGGAACTTTAATAATGGCTAAGTTTACAAAGGAAGATATTTTCAGAATTTCAAAGGAAGAAAATGTTAAATACATACGTCTTCAATTTACAGATTTACTAGGAATTATCAAAAACGTTGAGATCCCAGTAAGTCAGCTTGAAAAAGCATTAGACAACAAAATGATGTTTGACGGTTCATCAATCGAAGGATTTGTTCGTATTGAAGAATCAGATATGTATTTATTCCCTGATTTAGATACTTGGGTTGTATTCCCTTGGACTGCTGAAAAAGGAAAAGTAGCTCGTTTAATCTGTGATATTTATAATCCAGATGGCACTCCATTCGAAGGAGATCCTCGTAATAACTTAAAACGTATGTTAAAAGAAATGGAAGCTTTAGGTTTCACAGATTTCAACTTAGGACCTGAGCCAGAATTCTTCTTATTCAAATTAGACGAAAAAGGTGAACCAACACTTGAATTAAATGACAGTGGCGGTTACTTCGACTTAGCACCAACAGACTTAGGTGAAAACTGCCGTCGTGATATCGTTCTTGAGCTAGAAGAAATGGGCTTCGAAATTGAAGCATCTCACCATGAAGTAGCGCCTGGACAACACGAAATTGATTTCAAATATGCTGGTGCAATCAAAGCATGTGATGATATTCAAACATTCAAATTAGTTGTAAAAACAATCGCTCGTAAACATGGTTTACACGCAACATTCATGCCAAAACCATTATTCGGTGTAAACGGTTCTGGAATGCACTGTAACTTATCATTATTCACAAATGGCAAAAATGCATTTTATGATGAGTCTGGTGAGCAAGGCTTAAGTGAAACAGCTCGTCACTTTATCGCTGGTATCTTAAAGCACGCACCAAGCTTTACAGCTGTAACAAACCCAACTGTAAACTCATATAAGCGATTAGTACCAGGTTACGAAGCTCCTTGTTACGTGGCATGGTCTGCAAGAAACCGTAGTCCACTAATCCGTATTCCTGCATCACGTGGATTAAGCACACGTGTAGAAGTACGCTCAGTTGACCCAGCTGCAAACCCATACTTAGCATTATCAGTATTATTAGCAGCAGGATTAGACGGAATCAAAAACAAATTAGAAGCTCCAGCTCCAGTAGATCGCAATATCTACGTAATGTCTAAAGAAGAGCGCGAAGAAGTTGGTATCATCGACCTTCCAGCAACTTTAGCAGCAGCACTTGAGCTATTAAAAACTGACGAAGTAATCGTTAACGCATTAGGTGAACACCTATTTGAACACTTCGTTGAAGCAAAAGAAATCGAATGGGACATCTTCCGTACTCAAGTTCACCCTTGGGAGCGCGAGCAGTACATGTCTGTATATTAATAAAATCACCCCTTGACGCTGAAGCGTTGAGGGGTTTTTTATTGTTGATGGAATATATAGGATGTGAATTAAAAGATGAGCTTATATTTCGAACCAACAGAATTGTTAAACAAGGAATTTGTAAAAAAGTAAAGAATCTAAAATATAAAAGTAAAACTTTATAGGAGATTTCTTGTGGAACCAATTAGATTAAACGAAATTCCAGTTGGCATTAGAAGTATTGTGGGAGAAATTATAGAAATAGCATTTCCTCGACAAGGGCACACATCAAACGTCGGTTTGATCCAATCAACTCATGGTTACTATGTACTAAAAAGATCAAAAGGAGAACAGTATTCCTCATTATTGGCAAAAGAGGTACTAATACTAAATCAGTTGTCTAAAACTGATTTATCCATACCAAATGTTTATCATTACACTGAGGATAATCATTCCAATTGGACATTAATGGAGTATATCGAGGGCGTTACATTAAGAAGTTATTTATCTAATGAAAATAAACAAGAAACAAGGCACGAAGCAATTTATAATTTCGGGAAAACTTTATCTATAATCCATTCAACTAAATGTCCAATTGAATTAAAGAATAATTCTACCTGGCTTGATGATATGTTAATTCAAGCTGAATATAATTTAAAACATTTTAATGTGGATGGTTCATTAGAACTGTTAAATAAACTGAAAGTAAATAAGCCGAAATTTTTTCATCCGACTTTAATTCATGGTGATTTTACAATTGATAATGTATTAGTTAAAGATGGTGAAATCACTGGTGTCATAGATTGGAGTGGTGGAACTTACGGAGATCCAAGGTATGATGTTTCTTTAGCAATAAGACCAAAACCAAATGTTTTTGAAAAAAAATCTGAAGTATCAACGTTCTTGGAAGGATATGGAAATAGAATTATTACTGATGAGGAATATAAATATTTTGTTGATATTTATGAGTTCTTTTAATGTTTGAGTATAAAACTAACGCATGCTTTATTTGAACAAAATCATGAGAAACAAATGTAACTTATTTAATAAACTAACAGGGCAGTAGAACAAGAAATTAGGAGCAATATGGAATACAGTATATAAAGAGAGAACAAATTAATGAACTTAGACACAAAAATCATAGTTTACATAGTTTAATACTTCCGCACATAACACTGTTTTTTTTATCTACAAGTTCCATTGTTAAAGAGGATATTTTGAAAAGAAATAAATATAAAAAAAGTATTGAACTAACGCATACTTTTGTTCAATACCTTGAGTCGCATTCATGACCCTTTTTTATTTGAGCATTTAGTGTTAGTTAAACAGGAATAAGAAAAATCTAAGTAAATTATACGCCATATTATTTTACATCTCTTTATAGTACTTGAAACGGTAATAAGTGTTATATCCAACAAAAAACATAAATACAAAAACCAAAAGCAAAAGCAATATTAAATCTATATCCATCAAAGCAAATGAAATAATTAAAGCTCCAAATACAAAAACCATCATGTCATATGCTTTCGCTTTTGCTCGATTAGCGATTGCCAAATTACGTTCATCTTTTTTGTCAATCTCTAACTGTTTTGCTGCAGTAGGATTTTTCTTCATAGCGCTTCGGACAATTATTTCTCCCATACCGTGACCGAAAATACTACAGCCAAGCCCAACACAGATATAAGGCAACGCCCGTAGCAGACCTTGTGGGTCTTCAATAGTTTTTATGAAGTACAGACCACCTGCAAATAGTGCTATGCCTACCATGGTAAGAAAATAAATCGAAATATTTTTTTTCATATATTTTCATCCTCCTCATAAATAAAGATTTCTTCGATACTCATACCGAAAAAACGAGCAATCTTGAACGCTAAAAGGATAGATGGGTTATAACGACCATTTTCCAGTGAACCAATAGTTTGCCTTGACACTTCAAGAGCCGTTGCTAGTTCTTCTTGCTTAATTCCGCGTTGCTTACGGATTTCTTCTAAACGGTTGTTCAACGCGTTCACCCCTTATTTTTATGGAAAGTTAACTTTCCATAGGTGGAGTATATCTTGGAACGAAAGTAATGTCAAGCGTACTTTCCATTTGGACAAGTTTATTTTTAGTCTTATGATAAGACAATTTATTTTTTAAAAGTGTTTTTTACTTATAATTCCTATACTGAAGGAAATTCGTTACCTACTCGTGGAGCGCGAGCAAATATGTATGGATATTAATAAAATCACCCCTTGACGCTGAAGATGTTAAGGATTTTTTATTCTTGATGGAATGTATAGAGGAAGGTGAAGTGACTGCTATCATTAAACAGTTTTTTTACTCATTTACTGTCGTATAAAACACATTGTCAGAATGTAATTTAAATGGTAGCCTATTGGTAATCTGCGTTTGGAGGAGGGAAAACTAGTGATAACTATAGCGGGGACGCAAACAAAAGCAAAAGTATTTTCCAATTATCCGCAGGAAACAGCGATTGAGCAAATACAAGAGCTATGTAATCAAGCTTTTTTAAAGGATACAAAGATCAGTATCATGCCAGACTATCATGCTGGAAAAGGCTGTGTGATCGGAACGACCATACAATTAAAGGATAAGATAGTCCCTAATCTTGTTGGTGTCGATGTCGGTTGCGGTGTCCTTACTGTCAAGCTTCAAGAAAATAAAGTTGATTTTAATAAGCTTGATAACGTCATTCGAACATACGTCCCAAGCGGACATGAGCTACATACAGATGAGACGGCAAGATTTATTAAAACGAATTTTCCAGCCACACATGAGTTTAAAGCTGAGCACATACTGAGTCAGAATAAAAGTCGTTTTAGCTTGGGAACGCTAGGCGGTGGAAATCACTTTATCGAAGTATCTGTTGATTCAGATGGACACCACTATTTAACGATTCATACTGGCAGCCGTTACGTTGGGGCAAAGATTGCAACATACTATCAAAAAGTAGCAATCTCAAAAATTCGTACTCATGATTTAACCGAAATTATTGGAAAATTAAAAGCTGAGAGACGAGAAAATGAAATCCAAACTGCAATTCAAAGCTTCAAAGAAAAGAATCCAGTGATTCCTAATGATTTAGCATATTTAGAAGGCGAGGACTTCCATAATTATTTGCACGACATGAAATTAGCGCAAGCATTCGCAAAAGCTAACCGCGAAGAAATCGCAAGAGCTATCATAAAGAATATGGGATTCGAGGAGATTGACCGCTTCGATACTGTGCACAATTATATTGATACTGAGAATTTGATTTTACGAAAAGGGGCAGTTTCTGCGCAAAAAGGAGAACGACTCATTATTCCAATCAACATGAGAGATGGTTCAATTTTGGCGGTGGGTAAAGGTAATGAGGATTGGAATTTTTCAGCGCCACATGGAGCAGGCCGCATCTTGAGCCGCACAAAAGCAATGAAAACCTTAGACATGGACGACTTCCATGAATCTATGGAAGGTGTCTGGACAACATCAGTTTCTGAAGAAACACTTGATGAAGCGCCAATGGCTTACAAGCCAATGAATGAAATTTTAGAAAAAATCGAAGAAACATGTGAGATTACTTGCTTTGTAAAACCAGTTTATAACTTCAAAGCAAGCGAAAAGTATACACCTGGTAGATTTAAAAAATCATAATCATAATATCAACAGTTGAGAGACTACTTTAAGTCTCTCTTTTTTCGTTGCCCATATTAACAAATAATCAATAGTAAACAATTGTAATGTGATGATCTCTATTAGTCACAGATAGGGAATATATGGTAACATTAATTGTTAACTGAATAAGTTGACTACCAACTAAATTTTAAAAGAGGTGTATTTTATGATTTTAGGTATCAACCCGTATTTAATATTGAATGGAAATGGAGAAGAAGCTGTTTCGTTTTATGAAAATGCATTCAATACAAAGACTCTTATTCTTCAAAGATTTGGCGACATGCCAGGGGATGAAAATACAAATCTATCTGATGAAGAAAAAAATCGTATCTTACACGCACATCTCAAAGTTGGGTCAACAGATTTAATGATTTCTGACACATTTACAGGACTGCCTTATCAAATTGGAGATCAAACCACTTTATCTATTTTAATTAATGATGTTGAAACAACGAAAGAAGTATTCGGCAAATTACAAGATGGTGGAAAAGTAATCATTTCATTACACGAAACTTTTTGGAGTCCTTTATACGGACAAGTAACAGATAAATTTGGTGTTACTTGGCAGGTTTCAACACAGTCATCTCAAAAGTAAGAGAGATAAAACAATAAAAGAGCTCTTCAATTGAAGAGTTTTTTTTATTGCCATTAACCGTATTTATGTATTTAACACATGCGTTAATTCATTTTCTCATTCTATTTATATAAAGATAAATACTTTATTATTTCTGTTATAATATTTGATATATAAAGACATCATGGGGGAATAAATTTGGAAAAAGTTATTAGAAAAGGCTTCTTTTATGGCTTTTTAATTGGTATAGCAATTGCTATTTTATTTATTAAACATTATGAAATCATTACAACGACTAATGGAAATGAGCTCAATTATTTAAAAGTATTTGATTATTTTTTAGTAATTTTAAAGCGTGGGATAGTGAGTTCCTTTTTTGGAGCATTACTTGCTTTTATTATTTATAAACTAAATGATTCTTTAACAATGTCTAAAAAAATGAAAATTGGTGCAATTATTTTTGGTATAGTCGTGGTTGGACCAGTTATTCAGTATTTAATGTCTTTAAGAATAGATGAAATGATACTGTTCAACTAACGCATTTTTTAGTTAAACATCAGTCCGACTGTTTAGTCGATTTTATTATTGAGCTAAATGAAAGGAAAGTTAGAAAACAAAAGAAAATTGTTACATAGAGTTAGGAGAAAAGTATTTGTCAATTTTGAAGAAATTAGTTGTTGTTTTAGCAATTGTAATAGTTATTTTATTGATAGGATTTAAACCTTTTATGAAGCGAAACCCTCCATTAGAAAGTGGTACAATTGGTTTTGCTGAAGATAGACATGGAGTAGTTATTGCTATAGGTAATACAGGTTTGAAAAAAATAAAGATTACAAATGTATTAGTTAATAACAATGAATACCCTTTAAATGTGAAAATCCAAGAAAGTAATCCACTACAAGCACTAATTATTACAGATTCACTAGATGAAGAAAAAAAATATGGATTTAAGGATATTGATTCTTTAGTGATTGAACCAAACACATCACCATCTGATAGTTTGGAAAAAGTAAACAATGGCACTGCAACAGAAAAAGATAAAACATATGGACTTTATGTTGTACAAAATAAATCAATAAATAAAGTAATTATTAAATATCGTTATATGGGAATTATTTATCTGAAAGAAATTACAGTTGAATGACATTAAAATATATAAATCATTGCAAAAGCATAAATTAATTCATTATCACAAAATGTAAGGGATCCTTTTTATATAAGGAGGGACTTTATTTGTTCAGGAATATTAGTTTAGTATTATGTTTATTATCGATCATTCTCCTGGTTATTGGATGTTCAAAATTAGAATCTACCGTAAAAGAGGAGTTTGAAGTACCTCATAGTTTTAATGTTCCAAGCGAATATAACCATGCTAAAGTGTTTCTAAATTCAATAACAAAACAGGGAATGAAGATTACAGAAATAAATAATTCTAATATGATGGCTCTTTTCCAAACTAAATATAATTATGCAATGTCTATTAAGTGTGAGTATGGGAGTTTTGTACTAATTCATCTTGAAAATAAAAATGGTAAAGAATTCACCATTGAAAACAAAGAATCGTTTGACGGTAGATTTAAGTATTTAATTAACAAAAATGGTGAATCAGTACGATTATATGATTCAAATTCAAAAACTTATTTTAATAAAAATGACGAGTACATTACTATAACGCAATCAAAAGAATTAAATAAAATATTAAAGAAAGTTATAGATTAACAAACCAGGATTAAATAGAAAAAGACTGATTCATAAATTTATGAATGAGTCTTTTTTGCTGTATTCGAATTAAAAAGAAAATACATCTAGTGTTATCCGCTGATTAGGGAGGATCTACTAGACAATCTATTATTATTAGTTTTTATAAAATCAAATTCATATTTTAAGTTTTTTATCTCGGATACTTTTAGAAAGTTTTGTAAGAATAATCAATATGTATTCTAATCCAGTTTTATACATCCAAATAAAGCGCTTGCATTTTTAGAAATAAATTATATAATACTTGTATACAAGTATACTAGTATTAACAAGAGGGTGAACAAATGAAAGAATCAAACCAATATTTATATCCTGCAAAATGGCTTTCAAAAGCTTCAGCTGGTGATCGCGTAACATATGAGTTAAGAATGCAAATTATTTCAGGGTTGATTGAAAGCGGTACCACTTTATCTGAGAATAAACTGGCTGCCGATTTTGAGGTGAGTCGTTCACCAATTCGAGAAGCATTAAAAACACTAGCATCTGAAAATTTAATTCGTTTAGAGCGAATGGGTGCAGTTGTCATTGGATTAACAGATAAAGAAATTGAAGAAATTTATGATGTCCGATTACTAATCGAAACGTTTGTATTTGAGCGATTAGTAAAATTAGATACGAAAGAATTAGTAATGGAACTGAGTAAAATCCTTGAAATGATGAAAGTCGCTATAAAATATCGAGATGCTGATGAGTTTTCATTTCAGGATGTATTATTTCATGAAACGATTATTTGTGCGATTAGTCATTCATACATTACGATGATCTGGAATAATGCTAAACCGGTAATGGAAGCGTTTATTCTATTATCAATGCGTGTTCGTTTCGAGGAACGATACGAGGACTTTCCACGCATAGTTGAGAATCATCAACTTTATATTGAAGCAATCGCTACAAAGAATAGAGACCTTATGATTCAATCATTACATCAAAACTTTGATGATGTTCAAGGAAAAGTAGAAGACCTTTGGAGGTCACAACAAATGCTTTCTAAAGGAGTAGACCAAGAATAATGAATAGTTATATGTTAGGGTTAGACATCGGTACGACAAGCACAAAAGCCGTGTTATTTAGTAAAAAAGGCAAAGTTATTCAACAAGAGAATATCGGTTACCCACTCTACACACCTGATATTTCGACAGCTGAACAAGACCCTGATGAGATCTTTTCAGCAGTTATACAAGCGATTTCTAGAATCATGAAACAACATCCGCAAAAAGAGATTTCGTTTATTTCTTTTAGCAGTGCGATGCATAGCCTGATTGTTATGGATGAAAATGATCAGCCGCTAACGCCTTGTATTACATGGGCAGATAATCGCAGTGAAGCCTGGACGCATAAAATTAAAGATGAATTGAATGGTCATGAAATCTATAAACGAACAGGAACGCCGATTCACCCAATGTCACCTTTAAGCAAGATTACATGGATTGTGAATGAACGACCAGAGATTGCGAATAAAGCAAAAAAATATATCGGGATTAAAGAATATATATTTAAAAAGTTATTTGACCAATACGTTGTAGATCATTCACTTGCATCAGCTATGGGGATGATGAATCTTAAAACACTAGATTGGGATGAGGAAGCCTTAAAGATTTCGGGAATCACTACAGAGCAACTATCTAACCTTGTACCTACAACTGATATTTTTACGAACTGTAATCCTGAAATGGCTAAACAAATGGGGATTGATCCACAAACTCCTTTTGTAATTGGCGCAAGTGATGGAGTACTTTCGAATCTTGGAGTGAATGCGATTCGAAAAGGAGAAATTGCAGTTACAATAGGGACAAGTGGGGCAATTAGAACCATTATTGATCAACCGCAAACTGATGAAAAAGGCCGAATATTTTGCTACGCATTAACGGAAAAACATTGGGTCATTGGAGGGCCAGTAAACAATGGCGGGATGGTTTTTCGTTGGATTCGAGATGAGTTTGCCGCGTCAGAAGTAGAAACTGCAAAAAGGTTAGGTATTGATCCTTATGAAGTACTGACAAAGATCGCTGAAGGTGTAAAACCAGGGGCTGATGGATTATTATTCCATCCTTACTTAGCAGGTGAACGTGCACCATTATGGAATCCTGACGTCCGCGGCTCGTTCTTCGGTTTGACCATGGCGCATAAGAAGGAACATATGATTCGCTCTGCTCTTGAAGGAGTGATTTACAATTTATATACGGTATTTTTAGCTTTAATTGAATGCATGGATGGTCCGGTTACTCGAATTCAAGCAACAGGTGGATTCGCAAGGTCAGATGTGTGGCGTCAAATGATGTCAGATATTTTTGACCTAGAAGTAGTCGTACCAGAAAGCTATGAAAGTTCTTGTCTAGGTGCTTGCATTTTAGGACTGTATGCAACAGGGGAAATTGAATCTTTTGAAGTTGTTTCTGATATGGTCGGTAGTACTCACAAACATTTGCCTAAGGAAGAAGCAGTAGTTGAGTACAGACAGTTATTGCCAATCTTTATCAACTTATCAAGAGTATTAGAAGCAGATTATACAAGGATTGCTAATTATCAAAGAGGTTTAATTAATAAAAATAAATAAATTTTCGGGGGGAAATATTATGCCATTAGTAATAGTAGCAATAGGAATTGTAGCATTACTTATTTTAATCATGGGGTTAAGATTAAACACGTTTATCTCATTAATTATTGTCTCATTTGGTGTAGCTTTAGCACTTGGAATGAAACCAGACGATATTGTCACTACAATTGAAGCTGGTTTAGGGGCAACACTTGGTCATTTAGCATTAATCTTCGGACTTGGTGCAATGCTTGGTAAGTTGATCGCAGATTCTGGTGGCGCACAACGTATTGCAATGACGCTTGTTAACAAATTCGGTGAAAAGAATATTCAATGGGCAGTAGTTGCTGCTTCATTCATTATCGGTGTCGCTTTATTCTTTGAAGTAGGATTAGTATTATTGATCCCAATCGTATTTGCAATTTCAAAACAATTAAAAGTTTCTATATTATATCTTGGAATTCCAATGGCTGCTGCTTTATCTGTAACACATGGTTTCTTACCTCCACACCCAGGTCCAACTGTAATTGCTGGGGAATATGGAGCAAATATTGGTGAAGTATTACTTTACGGTTTTATTATTGCGATTCCAACTGTGATTATCGCGGGTCCTTTATTTACAAAGCTTGCTAAAAAACTAGTACCAGCATCCTTCACGAAAATGGGAAATATTGCCTCTTTAGGTGAACAGAAAACATTTAAACTTGAAGAAACACCTGGGTTTGGAATTAGTGTATTTACCGCTTTACTACCTGTTATTTTAATGTCAATTGCAACAATTATTAATTTACTACAAAAAACAATGGGATTTGATGATTCTGGCTTAATAGTGGCGATCCGCTTTATAGGTAATGCCGGTACTGCCATGGTGATTTCATTACTAGTTGCAATCTATACAATGGGATTGGCTAGAAAAATACCAATTAAAGAAGTGATGGATTCTTGCACGACAGCAATTACACATATTGGTATGATGCTCTTAATCATCGGAGGCGGCGGTGCCTTCAAACAAGTATTAATTAATGGTGGTGTAGGTGACTATGTAGCCGAGTTATTCAATGGCACTTCATTATCACCGATTTTACTAGCATGGATTATCGCGGCAATTTTACGAATATCATTAGGATCTGCAACTGTTGCAGCTTTAACAACTGCTGGTTTAGTTATCCCAATGCTAGGTCAATCAGATGTAAACCTTGCTTTAGTCGTACTTGCAACAGGAGCTGGTAGTTTAATAGCTTCACACGTTAATGATGCAGGTTTCTGGATGTTTAAAGAATATTTTGGTTTAAGTATGAAAGAAACATTTGCAACTTGGACATTACTAGAAACAATTATTTCAGTTTGTGGATTAGGATTTATTTTATTACTAAGTTTATTCGTCTAAGGTTAAAACTCAAAACACCTTAGCCCCTAAATTTCGGAGGGCTAAGGTTTTTTTATTTTTTCTGAAGAAGTTTATTGTTACAAAACTTAATATAAAATTACTCATTTTAACACCAATTGTGAGGTCTAAAAATGATATCTTAAAATAAATTTTCTTAAAGATTAAATTTACTCATTCACTAGTCCAACAACGATCGAAACCTTCGTCGGTCTTTTTTAGAGTGCTGAATGAAAGGATAATTGAAAAAGGATATTCATCATTTAAATTGAAAAGTTATAGAAAGAATATCACTTGAAAGAGGGAGAAATATGTTAAGGAATGATTTAATTTCAGAAATAGCTAATAGAATCTTAAATTTAAAATTGCCCCATCCTATTAGAGTAGGTGTTAGTGGGATAACAGCCTCTGGAAAAACAACACTTGCGAATGAACTGATGGAGGAACTTCAAGTTAGAAATATGGATGTGGTGAGGACAAGCATAGATAATTTCCATAATCCGAGAGCAGTACGATATAGACAAGGAAAAGAATCAGCAATTGGATATTACGAAGATGCCCACGATTACAATTCATTTAAGCAGAAACTTCTAATTCCTTTAGGACCAGGGGGAAACCTTCATTATGTGACAATTTCTTTAGATTTAGATAAAGACGAATTTGTAAGTACTGAATCAAAAGTAGCTAAAAAAGATACGATATTTATTATTGATGGTACTTTCCTATTCAAAAAGGATCTAAGCAATCTATTTGATTATAAAATATTTGTTAATACAGATTTTGAGATAGCTAGAAAAAGAGGGGCTAGAAGAGAAGAAGGAAATTTTGGTAGTTATGATAAAGCAGAAGAAATGTTTATTAATAGGTATCACTCTGCCTCTAGAATGTATTTAGAGGAACATTTACCTAAACAAACAGCGGATGTAGTCATTAATAATGATGATATTGAAAATCCATATTTTGTTTAAAAGAATTTTCCAATTCAAATTCAAAAAAAGTAAATGAAAATATTGTATGAAATCCTATAATTTTAAGCTGTATGTTGGTAAAATAAAAAATATCAACAACTATAGAATGCACATATGGGATGAGGTACTGAATGGAATTTTTAATAAAAGGTATTAAACAAAGTAGAACTATCTATCTATTAATTTTTTTAATAATAATGGCTTTACTTGCAATATTTGGAAATAGTTTTGGTGTTTTATTTGTAATTGCTAACTGCGCGGTTTTGTTTCTAATATTAGTTTTATTTAATAAAGCAAAAATATCAGGAAATCGAAAATTTAAAGTAGTTAGCCAAATAATTGTAGCAATGTATAGTGTATTTCTCACTTCTTTTTTCTTAATAGAATCTATCATCATTTTAGAGGCTAAAGCAAGTAATAAGGATGATTTTAAAAATGTCGACTTTGTTATAATACTTGGGGCTGGACTCCATGGGGACATTCCCTCCAAGACTCTTGAAACTAGATTAGAAGCAGGAAAACAATTTTTGTTAAAGAATAAGAATCTACCAGTAATTGTTTCAGGTGGTCAAGGTGAAGGGGAAACGATTTCTGAAGCTAAGGCTATGGGAAAGTATTTAACCGATAAAGGAATTGCAGAAAACCGAATATACTATGAAAGTGAATCAACTACAACATATGAGAATCTTAAATTTTCAAAACAGATCATTAAACAATTAGGAGTTACAGAACCAACCGTATTAATTGTCACAAATGATTATCACGTAGTAAGAGCTAAAATGATTGGTAAAGAGTTAGGTTTGGAGAGTTATGGATTAGGAGGAAAATCTCCTATGCTTGTTAGAATAAATTATTTCATTCGAGAGTACTTCGGTATTGTGAAAACAATAATAAATCAATATTTATAATTTCAACCAATCAATTTTTTTAAAAGTTGCTAGATAGAGTCACAATGGTGGCTCTTTTTTTTATCATGAATAGAAACATTACTGATAAAAATATTAAAAAAGAAAGGGATAACTATGGTAAATTTTATATATGAGGTAAGAAACTAAGGGCGAGGGGGATTATCTTTGAAAAAGAAATTAACAAAATCATCAAAAGATAGGTCAATAGCTGGGGTATGTGGAGGTATTGCTGAGTATTTCGATATTTCATCTTTTTTTATAAGACTTTTATTTATTCTTTTTTTACCTGCAAATTTAATCATATATATTATTCTTGCTAATATACTTCCTGATCGTCCTACAACTTTATAATTAAATTATCACAAAAAAATAAAGAGTGAAAATAGCAAAAAACGGGTTTGAAAAGTGCACTTTTCAGCCCGTTTTTTGTTTCATTTTATAGATGAAATGCATTATTATCCTATTTTAAATTCATTTTCTGTAGTGCTTGCTTTTTTGTCTCATTAACGAGCGGAAGCATTTTTTTCATCTTTAACTTTTTTTCTTCCGGAAGGCTTTCGAGTAAAGCTCTCATCTTCTCTATTAACTCTGGTTTTAAATAATTACTTTCGTTCATTCGGATCAACTCCAATATTTTTAATAATTGGTCGGCACTGATATTTTTGTTTAATGACATAATTGCATGTAGCTGCTCAAGCTCATCGCGTAGCTTTTCTTTTAACTTTATCTGTTCATTTATGATATCGAGTTGAGCTTGAACAACTAGTATTGGATCAAAATTAGGATTTACAAGAAAGTTAAATATTTCTTCTAATGAAAGTCCTAATTGCTTTAGAGATAAAATTTGTTGTAGTTTTGTTGCATCAGCCTTTGTGTAAAGTCTATGACCAGCATCGGTAAATTCAGATGGCACTAATAGACCTATTTGGTGGTAATGGTGCAGTGTTCTTACTGTTATTCCACACTGGCTTGCAAGCTCACCAATTTTCCAAGAGGTTTTTGGCATGCTTTCACCTCATTTCATACGAATTGATTGTCGACAAGTAAATTATATAACCTGACGTTACGTTAGTTGCAATAGGAGTTCTATTTATTTTTTTATTAGTTTATCCTTTTTAACAATTCCAGATATGAGCTTCTCAGTGACATAATCAGGCGACGATTTAATTGAATACGTGTAATCTTATGTAATTAATTTTTCATGGTTGAAGAACAAGGGGACTATTTAGTCGTTTTTTTTATTGCATAAAGTCATAAGTTCAATAAAAAGGATTATTCACTTTCATTATTTAATATCTATAAAATAGGACTAATGTTGTAGGAGTGTTTCTAATTATGGAAGTAGTAGAAAAAAGAAAGAAACTTAGAACTAGTCGTAAAATAGCCGTATTGATTATTATTTTATTGATTGTTCTGAATTTCACCAAAATAGGAAGTTCAGTAAATAAACTTTTTGTTCAAAATACGAAAAAAGAATCAACTGTTACTAAAACTTTAACTAAAGACGAAATGAGTCTTATTAGAGAAAAGTAATGGTATGAACTAGCAATTAAATATAATAAATGGAATACACAATGGCTTCATAAAGAAATTATCAGTGGATCGAGGACTTTATTAAATGACAATTCTTTTATGTTGAATCATCCTGAATATGATTCAGTAAATATACAGTTTATCGTAACCAGATACAAAATTGATGGAAAAATAGTTGAGTTTATTAGTGAAAGTAGAATAACCCAAGTTCATTCAAAAACTGGCTGGAAAGATATTAAAAAAAATTAAAATGTGAAAGGGATTTTAATAGAGAGGAAATTGAATAAAATGAAACGAAAGATAGCAATAATTATTTTACTATGCTTTATATGTATAGCAAGTTACTTTGTATGGATTATACTGCCGAAAGAAGTTAATCAGTCATTTGATGGGTATTTATACGGACTAGGTGAAAAGAAGAAAAGCATTAATGAAAAAGTCACTATTACAGTAAAAGGTAAGCTGCGAAATAAAATGTTTGAAAATGATCGTTTTAAAGGTACGATTGATATAAAAGGAGATGTTCCACCTTTCGTAAAAATTGACCAAAAAGAAGTAGAAATTGTATTCAATGAAGACAATAGCGGTTTAATCATTTTAAATGATTATTCAAATTGGTTAGACATTAATAACTATGGGACTCTTTATATAAGTAAAGATTTTAGTCAGCTTACAATTTTAGTATATGAAGAAGAGCCAAAAGGGACTAATGGATGGAGTACTAGTGATGGTATTATGATTTCTGCACCAGCAAAAAGTAGAGAAGAGGCATTATCGATTTCCAATCATCTAATGAAAAATCTATTGAATGGAAATGGTAAAAAATCGCTTGAAGACTTTAATAGATAACTTTTAAAACTAGCCTTTCATATGTAACACACAATCTAAGTCGCAATTGCGACTTTTTTTGTATGACATTCTAGTATCTTAAAAAAATGTCTGATAGGAATTATTCGGGGAAAATTATTGGAAATTTATCCATGTGTATAATATATATACTTAATACCACTTAATTAAATGCGTATAAATATTATATTTACTTAAAATTACTTACATAATAACTTAATATAACTTATAATATGTATGAGGTGGTTACTAATGAATCAAGATGAACGATTAATACGCATCCTTAATTATTTAGAAACTCATAAAACAATGAACATTAAACAAATGTGTGATATGTATAATATCTCACGTGATACTGCAAGAAGAGATATTGTAAAACTTTCAAAAAATAAAGCAGTGGTTAGAACTTATGGTGGAGTAGCTTTATCAACTTTTCATAAGAAAATTGATAATTATCAAGAACGATCACTGACTGAGATGGAAACGAAAAAAATAATTGGAATGAAAGCTGCAGATCTGATCACAAATAATGACATGATTTACTTAGATGTTTCAACCACAGTTAATTTTATCGGTCAATATTTACAATCAAAGAACGTAACAATCGTAACCAATTCTATTGATAGTGCTTATACATTAGCCCAATCTGAAGATACGACAATTCATTTTTTAGGAGGAGTATTAAATAAATCCTCTCGACATGTCACTGGATATTCTACTACTGAGAAACTGAAAGATTATCATTTCAATAAGGTGTTTATTGGAGCGGTGGGTATTACGGAAGAGGGGATATATTATGGATTTGAGGAAGATATTCATTTTAAACGTGAATTAATAAAGCATGCTGATCAAGTTATTTTATTGGCAGATCATACTAAGTTCCATCAAAGGCAGCATTATAAAGCTTTAACACTTGAATCAATAGATACTTTTATTACTAATCAAGAAATACCTAATGATTTAAATAACATTATGATAGAACACGGCGTTGAAGTAATCTTGGCAAATCAAGATGAAAAATAGGGGGAATTAGTTTGGTAACATCTATTATTTTTGATATTGATGGCACAATTTTGGATACAGAGCAAATTGTACTTAAATCTTTACAAAAGGTTTTAAAGTATGAACTAAATAAAGAGTTTCAATTACATGAATTAAGATTTGCCTTAGGAATTCCAGGTAAAGAAACTTTGAAGAAATTAAACATATCTAATATAGAAGAAGTTCATCCAAAATGGTCAAAAGCTGAATTAGATTTTTTACATGAAGTTACCGTATTTGAAGAAATAGAAGAAGTTATAAAAGAATTATCACTTAGAAAATTAAAACTTGGAATCGTTACATCGAAAACTAAAAATGATCTAAAAGACGGATTCGAACCATTTGGGTTAAATGATTACTTCGGACATATCATTTGTGCATGTGATACTGTAAAGCATAAACCGAATCCAGATCCACTAGTAGCTTGTTTAGAAAAATTAGATGTTCCAAATGATAGCGCAATATACATTGGGGATTCTATATACGACATGCAATGTGCAAAAAGTGCTGGCGTAAAATTCGCACTTGCATTATGGGGTTCAAAGACAACGGAAGGCTTTGAAAAAGCAGATTTTGTATTAAACAAGCCTATGGATATATTAAATTTAGTTTGATAGAGTTTAAACTTAAAGTTTTTCTTAGGTAAGCAAAAAAAGTCGGATCTTAACAAAAGAAGACCGTCTTTTTTTGTATAAAAACTATAAAGTATCTTAATTTTTTAATAGTTAAATAAAGGAAAAATAGGTGGAAAACCTTGATTTCTTCAATTAAAGCATTAAATCCATAAATTCTCTGAGCTAACTATTTACATAAATTCTATTATTTTATCTAATAGAGTATCTTCAAATAACTATTTCATGTAATGTTTAAGATAGAATTTATACAGAGATTTTTTAAGGATTTGCTGAGGGATGAGGGCATGACTTTTTTCGAATTATTAGGGTTGTTTATGGTCTTTTACATATTAAGATATTTTTTAGATTCAGACTATAAATAAACTAATAAGAAAATGATAGTTTTTGATATGATCATTACATCAATTTTAGCTTTTATTATTCAATTTGTTATAAGGTTTATATTAAACTGATAACTGATTTTTTAATTTGATAATTTTTAATAGTTAATTAGATTATTAAATTAGCGTTAATAGCAATGAGGAGATCGTTTTAAATGGAGATTAACATTATTTTACTTATTTATGGAAATAAATTACCACCCAAAAAACATATTGAGAAGATTATGAAAAAGTATCAATATTATTATCAAATTGAACGTGATAATCAGTATTTTAATGAAGAGGACTTCTATAATATTATGATTGAAGAAAGGTACACTGGATTAGAACCTAGAAAAGGGCTATTTAGTTCAATCATTCCTGTTAGAAAGAGTTATTTAAGCAAATTTATTAATATTTTTAATACATTAAATTGTAATTTGTGTTTGTGCAAGGAGAATCATGAACACCCAATGGCGGTTTTTCATGGAAAAGAATTTGAAGGATATTGTTATTATCTTTACCAAGAAGACAAAAAGATTATGTTCCTTGAAGACTATGGGTTAGAAGCTAATAATATGAATTTAGGGGATTTATATGAAATGGTATTAGAAATGCCAGATTTCGATGTTAATGATGAAGAATCATTAAAAAAATTAGACTGGAACAAATTTCTCCCAGTGAATGAAAGGTTTTGTGTTGAAGAGCTTGAATGGTATAGACAAACGCCACATGAAATGCGATGGTTAATAGTAGATGCTAAAAGGAATACCAATAAAGCATTCCATCAGTGGGTCAAGAAACTAATGCAATTCGAACCCTTGAAAAAAGCAAATGGCTCAGCATAATGCTGAGCCGTTTGCTTTTTTAAAATCACCTGGTTATGACTTTTGGTTAGGAAGCACTGCCAACATCGGGTGATACTCTGTTGTCATGATACCAGCAATTACGGCTGGATCTTCGGCAATCAGTTTTGGGACTTGATCTTCATTTTCAACTTCAATGATAGCAATTCCATGAGGTGATGTAGGATTTCGAACAGGACCGAATACAAGAGCAATCCCTTGGTTTTGCTTGTCTGTCCAATAGGCAATATGTTTTCCCATGATTGTTCGTTCTTCATCTGACATGTCTTGTTGAAAAGTTGTTCTTGGGGGAGTAGATTTTAGCATAAAGTGCAATTTACCTGAATGATGCATTTGAGTGCTGTCGGACATTCTAATTTACCTCCAATATTATTGAATTTGAATAGTGACACTTAACTTCAATTATTTCACAATTCATCCACGAAAACAAAGTACCTAACAATGTGACATTTCGCATGCTTTGTAGATCTGCTTTAACAGTGAGTTAACGTTGAACGCCTATGATAATTTCCATTCCATCAAGAAATAAATCATCACGAGTCCGCCCAGTAGCAAAATATTCTTCTATACTTTGAATCGTTAAGGGATGATTTTTTTTAAATAACTCTAAATCGAAAATATTAATTATTTCCGGAGATGGAGAAGTTTGCTCCTCAATCACATATCCAAAAGTGTAATGTTTTGCCGTCAAAACTAACAACCGTGATTTATGAAGACTTATCCCGGCATCTAAAAGTGTTTTAATTGCCACTTCTGAAATTTCCGCCATTTTTAGTGATAGATGTGCTCCAGCAACGACCCTGCCACCATCTGTATAAGAGATTAAGGCTTTACGTAAACGATAAAAAATATGGATGAACAATTTTTGCCACTCCTCGCTATCATCGCTTTGCTCAAATTCAGAGAATTCGTTTCGCAATATAGTCTCAGCAAGTTCGTTCACTAATGCTTCTTTATTTTTAAAATGCCAATATAAAGCTGGTGCTTGAACACCTAATCTTTTTGCAAGTTTTCGCAAAGTGACACCTTCGAGACCGCTTTCATTAAGCAATTGTAGTGATTCCTCTATTATTTTTTCCTTTATTAATGCCATCAAATTTCTCTCCTTACTAAGCTCTATCATTTTATCTATCGTACGTAAATTGCAGTGTTTACCTAAATTAATTGTCGATTATATTTAATCTTATTCTACTTGACAGTGTCTAAAAAAGCACTTATATTCAATTTAACACCGTTAAATTTAACGGTGTTAAATTGGGTTGATCTGATTAAGAACGCCGATTAACAGGTATATGATAATACAAGTATTTAATTACAACGCTATGACGGATATATGTTGGTACAACGAAACATTCAGAATTAAATATAAGGAAGGTGGAAATTAAAATGGAAACAAATAAATTACAAGTATGGCAGAAAAAACATAATAAGCGAGTGGCAGAATTCCATAAAAATCATGTCAATAATATTCAAAATGGAAATGGATTATTAGCTAGATGGGAGAAATTTGTTTATAACAAAGGAAAAGCTCTTGCTAACATAAACGTTCTCCATAAAAATCATGTTTCTGAAGTAGAACGTGGTGAAAATGGGAATGGATTATTGGCTAAATTAGAAAGATTTATCTATAACAAAGGAAAAAAATTTTTTAAATCATCAAAAAAAACGAATATATAATACTGTTCAATTTAATTTTCCAGACTTGGAGTAGTTCATTTGGATGTAAATTCATGAAAAGGAAGTTATCAGTTGTATTACGAAATGGTTAATTTTATGAGAAATACTTCAAGTTTTTCATTACACATGGTAGAATTTTGACATTCTCAGATTTGGGAGAGTGGTTATGTTGAATAATGGAAATTCACGTGCAACATCTAGAGCAAAAAGAAAAAAAACCAAATTGATTTTAACTGGATCAATTGCAATAGGTCTTATACTGATTGTATTTGTTATGTATTCGATTTTTTCATCAAATGATAACAATGCATCCCCAAAAAGTACTCAAGCTTCAACCGAAAATCAGGAAAAGCCAACTGCAGAAGAGGATTCTACAGTAGATGAAACAAATGAGGACACATCGTCTGAAGATCAAACTCAAATTGATCAATCAAGTAGTGATACAGTGTCTGGAGATTCTACGCCGGATAGCTCTCAGTCAAATTCAACTATAGCTCCAGAAACGCCGGAACAAACAGGAATGCAGCATGTTACAAACTATGATTCTAGTTCTCAAGATTGGCAGGATATGCTACAGACAATCTCAACTTCTACTGGAATAGATCAAAGTAATATGACTGTTTGGTTTTTAGGGAGCGATAAAAGCAACCCAGGAGGTTCAGTTGGGACTGTCTCTGCAAAAGAAAAAGGCTCACAAAAATATCGTGTGTTTCTTGAATGGAATGGCACAGGTTATATAGCAACAAAAATTGAACCTGCTTCATAAAAAGAAGATAGGGAGTACCTATTGGACTAAGGCTGTCGAGTATATCTCGGCAGCCTATTTATTTCATTTATTTTTTGTTGGTTTTAGTTTGGAGTTGTAAAAAATTGAAGGATTTTCATCTGAATTACGCTATTATATTAAGTAAACATATAGTTCTTCTTATTGTTAATCTAGTCAATTTACAATTTTTATAAGTTATGTTAACAAACTACCTTAAGTTTAATTTATCGATTAATTATAGTTGAAGATGTATGAAGAAAGGAGTTCAAAATGAAGAAGATAGATGAATATTTTGAAACTGCAATGGAAGCCTGGGGAATGATGCAAAAAACTTCAGATGATGAAGGCGCAGAATGGGCAGAAAGATTTGAACGCTATTTTTATGAGTTTATTGATGAATTGAAAAAATGGTGGGAAACCCTTGATCCAAAACCATTAAATATTGAGGAAGCTGAAGAGGTACCTGAAATAAAAAATTGGATGGAGCAAATTCCAGCACCAGTACAAATAAATTTTTTAACAGAATTAGAAGATATTATAGATGGAATAGATACGGTACGTTTTGATTAACGATTGAGTAGTTTAAGATAAGATACTTTTCTTGTTTTGTGTTTTTTCTATTACGCTACATCAAATTTTTTGCAACAACTCATTTTATTTATTTTAAAAAGTGTTGATTTGAATTTATACAATTTTGGAGGTTAAAAATGTTTAACGGTGAAACAGTATTTGCTACAGATGGTATTATGCTTTTTTATGTTTACTTTCCAGTGTTTTTAAAGTTTGTGCTACTTTGCATTGGTATTTACTTTGTAACTAAAATTATTAAATTTATGAATGCAAAAATAAATTTAGACAAAGAAAGAAATGAAAAAATTGATGAATTAATTAAAATAGTAAGTAAAGATAGAAGTGAAATATAAGAACCTTAATACATAAATAGATAGATTTAATCATAATTCTTTTAGTGAAGTTTCGTCTTACAAAGATTCATCAAATAATTAATATATATAGAAACCAATCCATAAATAACCCCTAAGTCTTTGAACGAATTGGAAAAAGACAAAAGGAAAAAGTAACCCTGTACGAATTCTAATGGGTTACTTTTTTCATTTATTGAAAATTAATTTTGAAATCACTTAATAGCGTTTAATAAACAGGTGTACAATATTTCATAAAATTAGGATGTTTTCCCATTGTAATTTGATTATACAATTCGCGTATTCGTTTTGTATTCGGTCCTTCTTGGCCGTATCCAATCATTCTTCGATCAATTTCAATTATTGGTTTAATGCCAATTGCTGTTCCAGTAAAAAAAACTTCGTCACCTGAATATAGTTCAGTTCTAGAAATACTTTGTTCCTTAACCGTCATGTGGAAAATATTTTCTGCTAAAGTCATTACAGTTTCACGAGTGATACCTGCCAATATGTCATCAGATAGTGGGGGCGTAATAAGTTGATTATTACGAACCAAAAATATATTTTCACCTGGACCTTCGCTTACATTTCCTTCCTCAGTTAAGAAAATAGCTTCATCATAACCATTTAAAATAGCCCCGGCTGTTGCTAATGCCGAATTCATATATCCTCCAGTTGTTTTCGATTGGGGAGGAATCATATTGCTTCCATTTCTGATCCAGGATGAAATGCAAACTTTTAGCTCTTTTTGAGGTAAATAGTGACTAATCGTTTCATAGATCATCACTCGGTTATAAGGATCAGTTAAATTAGGTCTTAGTGTATCGCTACCTTTAAAGCAGATGGGACGTATATACGTATCTTCTCGTATATTGTTTAAACGTAATAATTGAATCGTCCACTCAGCTAATTGGGTAGGTGAAAAGGGGATATCCATATGTATCGACCTGCCTGAGTGGAAAAAGCGTAAATAATGATCATATAATCGAAAAACATATAATTGTTGCTGCTCTTCATTCCAAAAAGCACGGATTCCTTCAAAAAATCCTAATCCATAATTTAACCCTTTATTTCTCAAACTAATAGAAGTTGTTGATTCATCTAGAAATTGCCCTTGATCGAATATATAGGCTATAAAAATCACCACTTTCATCTATGTACTTTTATAAAAGCTTATTTAAGTTTCGTGTAAAGAATGCTATAGGAAGAACGTTAAAGTTATTATTTTTGATTGAAATAGACTGTTCTTAAAATAC
This sequence comes from Gottfriedia solisilvae, assembly GCF_002128405.1. Taxonomy (GTDB): domain Bacteria; phylum Bacillota; class Bacilli; order Bacillales; family Bacillaceae_G; genus Gottfriedia; species Gottfriedia solisilvae. The sequence goes on along the minus strand of NZ_NETJ01000001.1, from coordinate 592,843 downwards.
ATATACTGTCAACAAGATGCGAAGCTAAAAAATAGAATAAATCGAAATATTAGTTCTTATATTTGGTTTTTTAAGCTTTTTACGTTTATACTAATATTAAAATATAATTAAAAATAAATTAAAAAAATTTAACTAGTATAAGTAATTTATTAAGTAAGAGAATTTAAAGGGAGTGAAAATGTGGAAAATAAGTGGGAAATTGCAATTGATTCACTCTCAAAGATAACAGTTTTATCAAATCCAAACAATGAACCTGTAACAATTTGTGGTGATTCTGATGATTTAAAGTGTATCGGTGTGGGGACTGATGCAGCAGTCTTTCAATCATTTTTTGCTCCAGAGTATGCATTTAAAGTTTATGCAAAAGACAAAGTACATAAAATAAAAGTTGAAGAAAATATATATCATATGATCGGGGACTCGCCATTCTTCTCAAGGTGTTTTGCATCAAATGATCATTTCCTTGTTTTAAGTTATGAGGAAGGGAAAACGCTATTTGACTGCCTTTTACTAGGTATTCACGTTCCACAACAGGTGATAGATGATGTGGAAGCTGCTAGAGAAATAGTACGAACAAAAGGGCTAAATCCACGTGATATACATTTGAAAAATATTTTATTACAAAATGGAAGAGCAAAAATACTCGATATATCAGAGTATAATCAATCCGGAAATGATTTTAGATGGGAGCATTTGAAAAAAGCTTACGACGATTACTATCACTTAATTGATGGAAATAGTGTACCGTTTTGGGTCTTAGAAACGATTCGAAAGTGGTATAACCATCGGAATAAGTACTTTGCATCTTACGAGGAGTTTATGAAAATAGTTTTGAAACTAACTTCGTTTAAAAAGTAAAAATTTAAATACTTGATACAAAATAGTTCTTTTTTGAATGAGTTACCTTTGGTAGCTCATTTTTTATTTTTTATTAAGCAGGGTTGTAATAGTAGACAATAGAATGTATAAGATAGTACGAAGAATCAATTCATTTTCATCATAAGTTTGTACTTGGTGAATTGTACTTACGATTAACGTTAAATTTAGATAATTTTGCAGAAGAATACGTAGAACATTTTTGTTGAAATAATGGAGGAAAATTTATGTGTCATCAAAAACGAATCAGAGATTATGGTGTGAAAATAGGGAAATTAGAAACTGGTAAACAAAACGCAATTTCTGACGTTGAAGGGATTACGGTTGGTCATGTTACGCTCAGTGATGGGGACATTCAAACAGGTGTAACAGCAATCCTTCCTCACCAAGGGAATATTTTTAAGGAGAAGTTAATTGCTTCAACACATATCATTAATGGATTTGGGAAAACGATGGGAACAATCCAAATAAATGAACTAGGTACATTAGAAACACCAATTATTTTAACAAATACCCTAAGCATTGGTACAGCTGCTGATGCATTAATCGAATACATGCTAGATCATAATCCGGAAATAGGAAGAACGACGGGAACTGTTAATCCAATAGTTTGCGAATGTAATGACATGCATTTAAATGATGTACGAGCTAGACAAATTACAAAAAATCATGTTATAGAAGCTTTAAGCAATACATCAACAAATGTTACAGAGGGAACAGTTGGAGCAGGTACTGGAATGCTTTGTTATTCATTAAAAGGTGGTATTGGTACATCTTCAAGACTCATGAATATGGAACATGGGACTTATACAATGGGCGTCTTGGTATTAACTAATTTTGGTATTTTGAGTGATTTAAAAGTAAATGGAAAGGCTGTTGGCGAAGAATTAAGTAATGCAATTCTTAAATCACGAGAGGAACAAGACAAAGGGTCGATTATTATCATAGTAGGAACTGATCTTCCAGTGTCAGAAAGGCAGCTAAATAGAATCATAAAAAGAGCAATTACAGGGCTTTCGCGTACGGGTTCAATTATAACAACTGGTAGTGGAGAAGTAGTCATTGGATTTTCAACTGCTACTAAAATACCACATGAAAAAACCACTCAATGTATTTCAATTCCAGTTATCCATGAAGAAGATATTGATTTAGCCTTTAGAGCAATTGGAGAAGCTACTGAAGAGGCTGTTTTGAACTCTTTAGTAACAGCAACACATGTTGTTGGAAGAGATGGAAATGAAAGACCAGCTTTTAAGGATTTATTATCTTTGCACAATATTCACCTAATCTAGTAATCATTCAATTACCGAACTTAATTATATTTTAAAACTTTCAAAAAGAGGGAAGATATGTTTATTTCAGTTACGAGATTACATTTAAAAGGAAGAAGAATGTTACCACTATTTTTTTTACATACATTTCAATCAAATCAGCAATTAAAAAAATCAGAGGGCTTAATACATTCTTCAGTAAGAAATGAGAATTTATTGACATACTGGACTCTAACTGTTTGGGAAAATAAAGAATTTATGAAAAAATACCGAAATAACGGGAATCATTTAAAAGCTATGAAAATATCAAGAAACATTGCAGATGAATTAGAGAAAATAAATTGGGAAATTGAAAATGAAAAAATTCCTAATTGGAAGGAATGTATGGAACAATTACATCAACATTATGGAAGATAAGTGTATCGTCTTTACCTATAGCATAAAACATAAAACCCTTGAAACCATTAGGTCCAAGGGTTTTTGTCATTAGGTCAAAATATATTGAATAATTTTAAATATGGAGTTGTTCTAAATTCGTTTTGATCTACACTATCAAAAATATCGGATCTAGGAATATGAAGTATATTGGCTGCTTCTTGTTCATCAATATCCAGGTCATTCATTATGTTAGTTATTTTAGAATCTAATCTATATCCCAATTTTGTCAACTCCTTTCATTAATACAGTTTTGACAATAAATTTTTATTGAATACAAATTTAAATGAATTGTCATGATTTTTTCATGTGGTTGAAATGAAAGTCGATTATTCTAAACATGGGATCAGTCACTATGTAATTATTGAAGGAATAGGTTAATAGCAACTTAAAATTTTTTCAAAAATATTTTTTGAGACTATTACTGAATGGACACATTTTGAAGGATGCATTAATAAAATAGAATATATTGAAATAAAGGAGGGGTGTAGGATGTTTGAAATCTATAATGTAGCAGTCATTCCACTCATCATAGGAATCGTAGAATTATTTAAAAGAGGCGGGTTACCAGCAAAATACGCTCCATTTGTAAGTGTATTCTTTGGCTTACTCTTTGGCATCTTTTATATAGCAAGTAATATTAAAGAGGGTATTGTAGTAGGGTTAATGATTGGATTATCAGCTACTGGACTATATAGTGGTACGAAAAATGTGATCAATAAACCAGAAGAAAAGTAAGTCAGCAGCCAATTTGGTTGCTTTTTTTATTTGGTAATTCTTTAAAAGATTACATTCTTAAATAAGAGAATAAATTGTTTTAAATCAGTGATGATTGTGAAAAAATGATAAGTAGATTACTATTAAATAAATAAGTGTATTGTTAAAAAAGGAGTTTATACATGGCGAACAATTTATCACATATTGAAAAAAGTGAATTAACGAAATATATCCCACCTAAAGGGGAATTTACAAAATTTTTATCTGATGAAGACTATTTAGAAAAAGGTCAATTGTGGGGACTTTTTAATAAGAATCCAAAACATGAATTTTTATTTAAAGGGCAGGATTATCAACGAATCGTTAAAATTGTCGGGTATGAGACTTACGGTGTCACAGCTGAGTACCATACAATCATTATTGAATTTGAAGATGGAAACTTATCGAGCATCCATCCAGCGTATTTAAAAGAAATGCAGTCTCCAAATTTCAAAAAGGTTTATATAGTAGATGAAAATGCAAGCAAACCTACTGAAGTAAAGAGTGAAAATCCTAAGCCAAAAGAAACGAAAAGTACATCTACTACTAAGGCTTCAAAAGAGAAAAAAGAAACAGTAACAATTGTTCTACCAACAGAAAAATCTCACTTCAATGGTACTGTTAAGGAGTTTTCAACAAAATATAATCATTTTAATGATAGTGAAGAAGAAATTGTTATTTGGGAAAATGTGATTGTTAAAGGCGATACTGAATTAACGATTGGTGATGCTTGGTGCTCCCTTAGTAAATCCTTGAAAGCAGCTGAATTAGAAGTTGGAAATTCTTATCAATTTGATGGTAAAGTTGTTGATAAAAAATTAAATAAAGAAGTGAAATATAAGTTAAATAATCCTTCAAAAGTAGCAAAACTTTCATAAAAAAAACCGCTGAACATTTTTAAAATGTAATCAGCGGTTTTTTTATGTACATAAATTAAGTTACTTCCTTTGATTCTATTTTTCTTTGTTTGAGTAGAAAAATAGCTAGACCAATTAAAATAATAGAGATTCCAATTCCTTGCTGTAAGGAAATGATTTCATCCAAAATAAAGTAAGCCAGGATACATGTTCCGATTGTCTCCCCTAAAATACTCATTGAGATTACAGTAGTACTTAACCATTTTAAAAGCCAATTAAAAATGGTTTGACCTAAGATTGTGGCAATAAATGCGATACCGACAAATGACCACCATGTTTGTTTTGAGTAATTGAAGAAGGGCTCATTGAGTGAAATTGCATAAATACATAAGAATAAAGCGCTACTTGCATAACCAATAATTGAATATGGTACAAGTGAAAGTGTCTTACGAAAATGTTGACCAACAAAGAAATAAGCAGTAATGACACCAGCAGCAATAAAAGCTAAAATATCACCTAACAAAGCTTGGCCACTAATCTGAAAATCTTGCCATCCAATAACAATACTTCCGGCAATTGCAACAACACATCCGATTATAGCTCCAAAACTAAAGCGTTCCTTAAATAAAAAATAGCCACCAACCATTGAAAAAAGTGGCTGTAAAGTTACAATAACGGTCGAACTTGCTACAGAAGTGTAATGTAGTGATTCAAACCATAATGCATAATGAGTGGCTAAAAATAATCCTGATAATAACCCGAGACCCCATTGTTTTTTTGACAAGGATTTCAATTCCTGTTGGTTCTTTTTGCTTCCTATTAAAAAAGGTAATAGAATCATTGCTGCAAAAAGCATCCGATAAAATGCGGTAATCGAGGCTGGTGCATCTGCTAATTTCACAAAGATTGCAGAAGTAGATAGTGCAAATACAGCAAAAAATAAAAAGGCATATGATATAAGTGGTGATTTCAAACGTTTCCCCCCAATTAGTGTTCGTTTACAAGTTTACTATTAAATTAGTATAGAATATTTATAGAATTTAAAAAAGTATTGGATTTATTAGTATTGTAAATTAGTACGACGATCATCTTTATTTTTTTATTGCATGGATGTAAATGCTTTTTATGTAATAATGTACAAAAAAACCCTAATACTGTTTTAGTAATAGGGAACTTTGTTTAAACAATACTTGTTATATAATCTATGATTGAAATCATCATTGAATGACGACACCAGTTCCGATTGAAACTCTGGATGATAAATCCAAAACATCACGATTTTGCATTCTTATACAACCATGAGAAACATCATGACCAATTGAAGCGGGATCATTTGTTCCATGGATGCCGTAATGTGGTCTTGAAAGCCCCATCCATAATACCCCAAAAGGTCCTCCTGGATTTGGGTCCTTATTGATGATTGTATATGTGCCAGCTGGAGTAGGTGTCACCATTTTACCAACGCCAATCGGGTATGTTTTTATTAGTTGACTACCATCAAAAAGTTTTAGTTGATGTCGAGACGTAGATATATGAATCCAAATGCCCAAATTGATCAGCTCCATTTTTCATTAGTATATGAAGTCGATTAGGCAAGTGTTCACATGTGAAAATGGAGTATCATTAATATATAGGCAAAACAAAAAGCCTACTTCGAATGTAGACTTTTGATGTATTATAGTAACAATAGTAGAATTTGTTAGTTCGTGATATTTAACTTTTTCAAATAAAGATAAAACCAATAGGCGATTGTAAAAGGAATTACGTAGGACAAAATCGTCCAATATATACTCCATCCATTTCCGTAATTTACATTTTCCGCAATCAGGTAGCCGTATTCTAGACCTGTTGTAAGTAATGACAGTACGATAATAAATACATAAGGATGTTTGTATTTCTTTATAAAGTAAATTAAATAGCATCCAAAAACAGGATAGAGTCCAATATTAAAAGGCATCTCGGATAATGGGTGATCAAATGGCTGTACTTTCCAAAGTTCAAAATAGATTCCAATATCATTAATTGTATATGCAAGAAAAGTTCCAAATGGAGCGATGAGAACTAAAAGAGTTTTATCTTTAAGGTTTAGATGAAATATAAAAATAATCCATGGAATTACAAATCCAACGATCCAATTTAATGCCATACGTTCTCATTTCCTTTTTATTTTATCTTTACCTTTTTTGTATATATTTAAACTTTGGAGATGAGTATTCATAAAGGGAAGGTATTTTCCGAGTTTAGTAATATTCAGGGATTGCCTTAAGATTTCATTGGAGTACTTACCAATAGGGTAAATATACACTTTTCTAATAAAATGACTTATTCTATTTAGAAATTTAATAGAGCAGTAGAGTATAAGCAAAATCATGAAATGAAAAAAAACAAAAAGGATATGAATTGAATGGAAATTAGACTAGCTACAATACTTGATTTAAAAGAAATCATGTTTATTGAAGAAGAAGTCATAAAAAGCAATTGTAGGGAAGCTGAGATTAGAAATTCAATAATACATAATAGATGCGTAGTATGTTGTATTGATGAAAGGATCTTTGGATTCCTTATCTATCATCATCACTTTTTTGGCCAATTTTTTGTTGAGTTAGTTATTGTGAGTCCAAGGAAGAGACGTAATGGAGTTGCAAAGAGCTTGTTAAGATATATAGAAGAAAACTGTCAAACTAGTAAAATATTTTCATCTACAAATCAATCAAATCAGCCCATGCAAGAAGTATTTAAAACGCTAAGTTATGTAGAGAGTGGAATTATTAACAATTTAGATGAAGATGATCCAGAAATTATCTACGTAAAATTTATTTAATGAATAAGTTTAAAAAAGAAAATAAGTAGGTTTGTAAGAATACTTATTTTCTTTTAAATCTCAAATAGTGAATTCAAAATAAGGTTCATCTTGATGCGAGTCTTCAAAATATTTTGTTCCTTTATCAATAAAACCTACATTTTTAAGGATCTTTAAGGAGCCAATATTTTTAACGTCAGCAGAAGCGGTAATCAGTTTGACGCTACCGTGATGTTTAGCAAGGTCTAGACAAGCTTTAACAGCTTCGGTTGCATATCCTTGTCCCCATGAGTTTTTATTAAAATGGTAAATTAATTCTACAGTTTCCATATTCCCAGAAATATTAAATCCTGCAGCACCAATAATACTGCCTGATTTCTTTTCTTCCACAGCATAAACCGATAAACCTGTCTTTTCGTGGCATTTACGATATCCGACTATGATTTGAGATAATAATTCCTCAGTCGTAGCACCACTGCAAAGGGCCATAACATCTTCATCACCCCAAAAGAATTTCGTTGCTTCAAGATGTTCATCTTCAAATATTCGTAGCATTAATCGTTTCGTTTCATAAAGTACAGTCATCACTATAGATCCCTTCACTTATTATTGAAATTAATGTATTCCTTTTAATAATTCTTCTAAACATGTCACAACTCCTATTATTTGAAACAATAAGATTAATAAATAAATGAAAGTTTTAGAAAACTTTTATTGCTTTTATTCTATTAATCTATGTGAAATGAATAGAATGTATAAAAACTCCAATCATATTTGGGGAGGAGAGGGCTAGGTTATGGATTTTAAAAAGGAATTCATTTTAAAAACAAAAGAAATTTATAAAGAGACAGTATCAGAGAATCATGCCTATAGTAAACTGTGTAATAAATTCGAATCATATTTTACTGATTTGAAAGAGTCCTTAAAGAAAGAAATAGAAGCAGCAAATGGTGAGTTAGATATACTGATTGATGAATATGCGTATACAAAAGTAGTATTTTTCAATAGAGAGCTGGAAATTAAAATTGATGAACCATTAATTGAAGTTCTAGTTAAGTATTATGATGAAATTACGAATGAGAATATAGAAAAAACGATTGATATAATTGAATATAAAGATGGTGTTTATAATTCTCAGGTGTTTCAATCTTCAATTACAAGAAATATCATTGATAATTATTTAGCAGTAGCTTTCCGTGAAGATTTAGAAAAAAATGTATCAAAAAAGGAGTATTAGTTAGGGGAGTTAAAAGTTAAATTTAAAAAACTGACAAAAAAACAAAGAGCATGGATTGCCAAGCTCTTTGTTTTTTTGATTAAGTTTAAAGTTTCTTTACGTTAAACCTTAAAACTGTTTTTAGTTTTTCTGAAGGTGTTTTTCGAGCGTCCGAAATATAGATTTCTTTATGTGTTTTTTCAAGTCTTTCTAAGTTGTTTTGAGAACAAAATTGTTCCATTAAAGCAAAAGTAGCCGGTTCAAGATCATAACTTCCATTATGCATCGCTTGGACACATAGACCTTCTGTTATTGTTTCAAAACCTACTTTATCCATCTCAAGTTGGGACTTTTTTTCTTTAACACTATTTACGGCAATCTCAAAAACTTCTTGTGTTACAAAATCTGGTTGTCTGATCATTAATTTGTAGACGAGATGGTCTTTATTTAAATAATCCAATTTTCTTCCTTCTTCATCTAAATCCCAGAATCCTTCCAATGGAAATACAGTATATTCATAAAAACCATTAGGCGTAATACCTTTTTTGGGCATCATTCTTACAGCATAAGACAATGAATACAAAGCTTCAATACACTTTGTGAACTGTTCAGAATTCGGATTACCTGTTCCATTAATTGTGAAATATTTCATTGCTGGTAGATCAATAACTTCAGGATTATTTTTTGGTAGATAAATATCTTTTAAATGTTTTCTCCATTCAAACTTACTCATGATTAACCCCTTACTATGAAAAATTCGTATCTATGTGAAAGATGTAAAGATAATAAAAAGGCAATCACATATTATGTCATTGCCTCCAAATTCATTAATGATATGTACGGTATACGCCAATAACTTTACCTAAAATAGAAACTTGTTTTAGTAAGATTGGTAGTAGAGCGTCGTTTTCTGGTTGTAGTCTGAAATGATCACTTTCTTTATAGAAACGTTTAACCGTTGCCTCACTATCTTCGGTCATAGCTACAACAATTTCTCCATTTTCAGCAGTAAATTGTTTTTTAACAATTACTAGATCACCATTTAAAATTCCTGCATTCATCATACTGTCACCTTCAACTCGAAGCATAAATACTTGTTCATTTGCAGGTGCAACACTAGTTGGTAAAGGAAAATACTCTTCAACATTCTCAACTGCAGTAATAGGGATACCGGCAGTAACTTTCCCAATCACAGGAATATTCATGATGTCACTGTATATTTCACTGTAAACAGCTTGAGCTTCATTTACAACAGGGTTACTATCTCCAAGAATTTCAATAGCACGTGGCTTAGTTGGATCTCGGCGAATAAATCCCTTTTGTTCTAATCTTTCTAAATGTCCATGAACAGTAGAACTAGAAGCTAGTCCAACAGCTTCAGCAATTTCTCGAACTGAAGGCGGATAACCTTTAACTTTTACTTCATCCTTAATATACGCTAGAATTTCAGCTTGTCTTTTAGATAACTTATTCACGTAAATTTCCCCCTTACCTGTAAAGTAGATAATACGTTCCTCTTTATTTTTTTAATTATATCATGATAGGATAATATATACAAACGTTAGTTCGTTTTTTTCGGAAAGTAGTTTTCATGTTCGTATGGGGGTATCAACTAATGAATGCAATTATCTATGCAAGAGTAAGTACAGCTAAGGATTCACAAGAAACATCACTGCAAAGACAAGTAGTTGAGCTGTCTGAACTAAGTGAGCGGATGGGAATGTGTATTCTTAAAACAATAAGCGAACAAGCAAGCGGTTATGTTGTGGAAAGAGATGGTTTAATAGAATTATTTGAGTCCATTAAAGAAAATAAAGTAGAAGCTTTATTAATTCAAGATGAAACTCGTCTTGGCCGTGGACATGCTAGAATAGCCATATTGCACTTCTTAAAAAAAGAGGGGATCAAGCTTTTTACATCATCTCAAAATGGTGAATTTCAATTAAGTGAAAGTGATGAAATGGTACTTGAGATTTTAAGTATTGTAGAAGAATATCAAAGAAAAATACATAATATGAAAATAAAACGAGGTATGAGAAAAGCTGTTGAAAATGGTTATAAACCCGAAAGAAACCTAGAGGGTAGCATAAATGGTGGGGGACGAGAGAAGAAAGAATTGCCAATTACTGAAATCGTTCGTTTACGTCAAAATAATCTAACATTTGAGGAAATTGCAGCTACTTTAAGAGGATTTGGCTATGATGTTTCTAAAGCAACTGTTAATAGAAGATATAATGAGTACATTGGTGAAATCTCAAAGATTGAAAGCTAAGCAATTTTAATGTAAGATATGATAATTGAATCGTATCATTCAATGAGAGGAGAAGGTAAGATGGTTTCACCTAAAACTTTAAATAGGATCAATGAATTATCAAAAAAGTCTAAAGCTGAAGGATTAACTCCGGATGAAAAAATAGAGCAAGAAAAATTAAGAAAAGAATATTTAGCTGATTTTCGTTCTCGTATGGTAGATGAATTAACTTCTATTAAAATAGTAGACGAGAAAGGTAACGATATTACACCTGCAAAGTTAAAAATTGCAAAAGCAATTCGAAAAAGAAATTTACACTAAGCGGAAATATTTATTTCTGCTTTTTTTCTATTTTATGACAAGAAGTTCTAAAAATTGTTAAAACTAAGTGATAGATATTGTAATAAATCATACGAAACTATATGATAATATTTATGAATAAGCTAAAGGAGCGAAATTTATGTCTAATAATATTGAACAATTAGCAATTAATACGATTCGTACTTTATCAATTGATGCGATCGAAAAATCAAACTCAGGTCACCCTGGAATGCCTATGGGTGCAGCACCAATGGCATATGCATTATTTGCAAAGTTTATGAATCACAATCCAAAAAATGCAAAATGGTTTAACAGAGACCGATTTGTGTTATCAGCAGGTCACGGTTCAATGTTACTATATAGCATGCTTCATTTATCAGGATATGAAGTTACTATCGAAGATATTAAAAACTTCCGTCAGTGGGGTAGTAACACGCCAGGTCATCCAGAATTTGGTCATACACATGGAGTAGAAGCAACAACTGGACCACTAGGACAAGGTATTTCAATGGCAGTTGGTATTGCATTAGCAGAACGTCATTTAGCTGGTACATATAATAAAGAAGATTTAAATGTTGTAGATCATTTTACATATACAATTTGTGGTGATGGAGATTTAATGGAAGGTGTTTCAGCTGAAGCAGCTTCATTAGCTGGACACTTAGGATTAGGAAGATTAGTCGTTCTTTACGATTCAAACGATATTTCTTTAGATGGTGAGTTAAATCGCTCTTTCTCTGAAAGTGTTGAAGATCGTTATAAAGCATATGGCTGGCAAGTTATTCGTGTAGAAGATGGAAATAATTTAGATGAAATTAACGCTGCTGTTCAAAAAGCACAGCAAGAATTATCTCGTCCAACTTTAATTGAAGTAAAAACGACGATCGGTTATGGTTCTCCTAATAAATCGGGTAAATCTAAATCTCACGGTGAGCCACTAGGTAAAGAAGAAACACTTTTAACAAAGCAAGCTTATGCATGGGGATATGAAAATGCATTCCATGTACCAGAAGAAGTTTATGCTCACTTTAATGATGTAATTGTTGAAGCTGGTGCGAAAAAAGAAGCAGAATGGAATGCTACATTTGCTAAATATGAAGAAAAATATCCAGAACTTGCAGCTCAATTAAAGAATGCAATTGAAGGTAATATTTCAACTAATTTAGAAGATGCACTTCCAAAATATGAATTAGGTAAGAAAATTGCGACTCGTTCTTCATCAGGTGAAGCAATCAATGCAATCGCGAACGTATTACCAAGCTTCTTTGGTGGTTCAGCGGACTTAGCTGGTTCTAATAAAACATATATGAACGGTAAAGGTGACTTTACTAGAGAAAGCTATGATGGACGTAATATTTGGTTTGGTGTACGTGAATTTGCAATGGGAGCTGCATTAAACGGAATGGCGCTTCATGGTGGACTAAACGTATTTGGAGCTACTTTCTTTGTATTCTCTGATTACTTAAAACCAGCAATTCGTCTTGCTGCTTTAATGAACTTACCTGTAACTTATGTATTTACTCATGACAGTATTGCTGTTGGTGAAGATGGACCAACTCATGAGCCAGTAGAGCAATTAGCTTCATTTAGATCAATGCCAAACATTAATGTAATTCGTCCAGCAGATGGAAACGAAAGTTCAGCTGCTTGGAAAATTGCTGTAGAGGCAAAAGATACACCAACTATGTTAGTTCTATCTCGTCAAGATTTACCTGTTTTAGAAGGTACGACATCTGATGTGTACGAGAAAGTATCTAAAGGTGCTTATGTAATTTCACCAGCTAAGCAAGATAAAGTTGATGTAATTTTAATTGGTGCAGGTAGTGAAGTGCAATTAGCTGTAGGTGCACAAGAAAAATTAGCAGCTCAAGGTATTTCAGCTTCAGTTGTATCAATGCCTTCAATGGATTTATTTGAGAAACAATCTGAAGAATACAAACAATCAGTTCTTCCTAAAGAAGTGACTAAACGTATCGCTGTTGAAATGGGTTCTTCATTTGGATGGCATAAATATGTTGGATTCGAAGGAGAAGTACTTGCAATCGATACTTTCGGTGCTTCAGCTCCAGGTGGATTATTAATGGAGAAATTTGGCTTCACTGTTGATCATGTTGTTGAAGCTGCCAAAAAAGTTTTAGGCTAATAGGTCAAATAAATTAAAAATGTAAACGAAAAAATAATATTCGACAAAACTAGTTGATATTCTATTCCTTAAAAAGACAAATATTTTAGGTGAAATTCTATATAATTTCCTTACAGATAGTTGTTAGGAGTGGACAAGTTATGAGAGAATATAAAATATATTTAATAAGTGAACCACTTTCTATAGAATTTTATGGAAGAGAGCATAAAATATATCAACTAGTGAACGAATATTACTACTCGTCAAAAGAATTGAGAAAAATAATTGAAAAACAATTACAATATATTACAGAACCAATACCTTTATTTGAGCTACACACATTTATTCGCAAAAATAATCCTTATCAAATCTACTTTCATGAAGAAACCGGAGAGTATCTTCTAGAACTAGCTGACGGTGCCAAAGCGCAGCTAAAAATGAATCCAGGTGAATTAATTTTGTATGCAAATGGCAGCTTAGATGCTGAAACGATCTTCTTTGAACTCTTAAGGAAATTTCGCTCTACGTTTATTGCAATAGATGTAAAGGATGAAAGATTTGGCTGGCTAAGACCAATTGCGTACCAAAAGTATATTTAATAAGATAAAAATGCATAATGCTCTTGTATTAATAGGTTTGTTTTAGTAAAATTGTTCTAGATGATTTTAAGGAGGAAGCAATAAATATGTGGTTATATATTCTAGTCGGAGTACTAGCATTAGTTGCTGGTGTAGCGATTGGATTTTTCATAGCTCGTCAATATACAATGAACTATTTAAAGAAAAATCCACCAATTAATGAACAAATGTTAAAAGTTATGATGGCACAAATGGGTCAAAAACCTTCACAAAAGAAAATTAATCAAATGATGAAGGCTATGAACAACCAAAAGTAATTAGTCTAGATTTAGATCTTATTGCTAGAATTGAGAACATTCTTCTTGTTAGACATGATCAAAATTGCAATAATATCTCATCAATCAAACAACTAATCCAAAACCACTTTTCATTGGTAATGATCCAATGGAGAGTGGTTTTTTTAGTTGTTTTTTAAATGTCATTTTCTACTTCATTTTCCAGAGCACAATCATTCCTTTTCTCTCTTGAATAAGATGTTTCGAAAAGGGAGTGTGTAGCTTGAATTGGAAACCAATCATTTTTATTCTCATATCAGTTGTATTATTGTTTTCTATAATCTTCGGAGTAATGAGCAGTAAAGAAGATTCGTCTCGAAAACATGAAAAGCAGGAGCAAAAAGGTCCTTCTACTAAATCTTTTTATTGGGGAGTTGACTCTGCTTCAAATACAACTAACCAATTTTTAACTTGTGTGAAAAAAGAGTTTGGAACACCTGAGGTTTGGGGTAGATATCTTGGCACGAAAGAAGACGTTTCTAAAGGAATTACTAAAAAAGAAGCAGCTTTATTACATTCAAAGAAAATAAAAATCTTATTAATCAATAATCAATTTGTGTCAGCAACAGGGTACAAAAACGGTGTAAAGCAGGCACAAGTCGGTGTGAAGCTAGCAAAGAATTTAGATGTACCAAAAGGAACAGCAATATTTGCAGACATTGAACCAACTTATGAAGTCGATGCTGAGTTTATAAAAGGGTATTACGATGAGATGAAAAAGATGGGATATGTATCAGGCCTCTATGGTGTGTTTGATAATGGGCAAGGTTTATCGAAAGCATATAAACTAGCTGCAAAAGATAATAGCAGATTAAGTAAAGAAACGATTCTCTGGACTGCATTTCCACAACGAGGTGTAACTTCAAAAACAAAAGCACCAGAATTTTCAGCTGGTGGACCAAGTGAGGCTAAAATTTATGGTTGGCAATATGGATTAGATGCAACTGATTGTAATATTGATACAAATTTATTTAAAGGTGAACTAATCAAATATCTATGGTAGATTATCTATCTCTTGATAAATGCACAAGCAGTGAACTGTTTGTGCATTTTTAAAATCTTTCTTTGAACAATTTTTTTTATGTTATAATTGACCCTTAACTGTAAAGTATTCATAATATTTGTTAAAATCAAACTATGTGTTAATTACGGGGGTGAGGAAATGTCAGTCTTTAAAGATTTACTATGGTTTTTTAAACAAGAAAAAAGAAGTTATATCTGGGGTATATCGCTACTAATTATTGTTGCATTATTAGAGCTTTTACCTCCGAAAGTCATTGGTTTTGTTATCGACGAAATGATAAAAAAATCACTTAGTGGCAAGACATTATTCTTCTGGGTAGGATTAATTTTCCTAAATGGACTACTACTATATTTATTTCGATTTTTGTGGAGAAGATTAATTTTTGGCTCTTCATTAAAATTAGCAAAACAACTTAGAGATAATTTATATCATCACTTTACAAAAATGTCGCCAACTTTTTATCAAAAAAATCGTATTGGAGATTTAATGGCCCATGCGACTAATGATGTTCAAGCTGTTCGAGAAACGGCCGGTGCGGGTATTTTAACTTTTGTTGACTCGATTATACTAGGTGGATCTGTGTTAGTCATGATGGCAGTATCAATTAGTTGGAAACTTACTTTAATTAGTTTATTACCACTACCAATCATGGCCATTTTAACGCAATACTATGGAAAACTATTACATCAACGATTTCATTTAGCGCAAGAAGCTTTTTCTGAATTAAATAATAAAGTACAAGAAAGCATGAGTGGTTTAAAAGTAATCAGAAGTTTAGGGCAAGCAAAAGAAGATATTGGTGCTTTTAAAAATCAAGCCGACGTAGTTGTTAAAAACAATATGAAGGTTGCAAGAATTGATGCCTTATTTGATCCGACAATTATGCTTGTTGTTTCAATTTCATACTTAATTTCGATTGTTTATGGTTCAAGATTAGTCATTTCAGATGACATTACAATTGGACAATTAATCACTTTTGTTACATATTTAGGAATTTTAATTTGGCCTATGCTTGCAATAGGTTGGTTATTCAATATTGTTGAACGAGGGAGAGCTTCTTATGATCGTATTCGCTCTTTATTAAGTATTGAAGCTGAGATTAAAGATTCCGACCAAGCGTTACAAAAACTTGCGATGGGTGAAATACACTATGCAATCGATTCATTTACATATAATGAGGAATCCAATTTTAAGTTAAGTGATATTCATTTTCGTGTAAAAGAAGGTCAAACGATTGGTATTGTTGGAAAGACAGGGCAAGGAAAGACGACATTATTAAAATTATTGTTAAGAGAATATGATGTCAATCAAGGAAGAATTTCTGTTGGGGATATGAATATTAAAAATGTGAGCTTACATGCATTAAGAGAGCATATCGGATATGTACCTCAGGAGCATTTTTTATTCTCAAGTACCGTGAAAGAAAATATTGCTTTTAGTTTCACAAATGCAACAGATGAAGATGTTTATAAAGCTTCTGAAATAGCAAATATCCACAATGATATATTAGATTTTACAGAAGGTTATCAAACAGTGGTTGGAGAACGAGGTGTTTCTCTTTCTGGCGGACAGAAACAAAGAATTTCAATTGCTCGATCATTAATTAAAAATCCAAACATTTTAATTTTGGATGATTGTTTATCGGCAGTAGATGCAAAAACAGAAGAGAAGATACTTCGTTCATTAAAAGATGAGCGTGATGGGAAAACAACCTTTATTACTTCTCATCGTATGAGTGCTGTAATGCATAGTGATTTAATTATTGTACTAGATGAAGGTAAAATCATTCAGCGTGGTAAACATGAGGAATTAGTTCAAATAGATGGTTGGTATAAGGAAATGTTTGAAAGACAGCAATTAGAAGAACTTGTTCAGCAAGGAGGGAGATAAATGGAACAAGAATTAGATATTTCAAGGCAAAAGAAAGACTTATTTCGTTTACTTTCATTTTTAAAAAAATATAAAGTTCTACTTTTCTTCGCATTTGTATTTTTATTCCTTGCAACTGCTTGTGAAATGTACGGGCCAATATTAGTGAAGAGATTTTTAGATGATCATTTAATGAAACAGTACTTTCCAAAAGATACCATTCTTATGCTGTTCTCTGTGTATGTTGTATTAATGATTGGAAAAATTGTTTTATCTTATCTTCAATTATTAATGTTTCAACAAATTGCTTTTAAAGTAGTTCAAGATATTCGTATGAAAGTTTATGAACATGTTCACTCGTTAGCCTTTTCATTCTTTGATAAAACACCAATTGGAAGCATAGTCTCTAGAATTACGAATGATACAGAAGCAATCAAGGATTTTTACGTAAGTGTTTTAGCAACATTTATTCAGCAAATCGTCTTTTTAGTCGGTATTATTATTGCGATGTATAGTTTGGATGTAAAACTTGCTTCAATTTGTTTAGGTTTAGTGTTTATTGTGTATTTTGTCATTCTCACATATCGTAAGAAGAGTTTTCCATTTTTTATGGAAACAAGAGGACAATTAAGTAATTTAAATGCAAAACTGAATGAGCATTTGCAAGGTATGTCTATCATTCAAGCATTTAATCAACAAAAGCGTCTTCAAAGTGAATTTGAACATGTAAACGAGTCACATTACCAAGCAGGCGTTAAAACAATCAGACTAGATTCATTATTTTTAAGACCAGCAACTGATTTAATTTACACGATCGGTATTATGTTTGTTTTAAGCTTTTTTGGAGTTGCTTCATTTAGTAATCCTGTTGAAATTGGAACTGTTTATGCATTTGTTAGTTATTTAGAAAGATTTTTTGAACCAATAACACAAATGATGATGAAACTTTCATTACTGCAACAAGCAGTTGTTTCTTCTGCAAGGGTGTTTGATTTAATGGATGAAGAGCAAAAAGCCCCTGTACAAGAAGGTTCGAATTCACCGAAAATCGTAGAAGGTAGTATTGATTTTAGGAATGTTTCTTTTGCATATGATGGTGTGCATAATGTCATTCATGATTTGTCTTTTTCTGTTTTACCAGGGCAATCAGTTGCTTTTGTAGGGCATACTGGAAGTGGTAAATCGACTATCATGAACTTATTATTACGCTTTTATGATGTGAAAAATGGAGAAATAAGAATCGACGCTCAAAAACTATCTACTTTTCAAGAAAGTGAATTACGTTCTAATATCGGATTAGTTTTGCAAGACCCTTACTTATTCGTAGGAGATATTAAAGGGAATATTTCAATGTATAATGACACCATTAGCGAAATGGATATGAAGGAAGCAGCGGAATTAGTAAGAGCAAATGAATTTATTGAAAAATTACCAAATGGATATGATGAGGCAGTAGTCGAGCGAGGTTCAACCTTATCTAGTGGTCAGAGACAGTTAATTACTTTTGCAAGAACGATAGCGGCGAAACCAACTATTTTAATTCTTGATGAAGCAACAGCAAATATTGATAGTGAAACGGAAGAAGCCATCCAAACTGCATTAACAGCAATGAGAAAAGGAAGAACGACAGTCATAATTGCTCACCGTTTATCTACGATCCAAGATGTTGATTGTATTTATGTACTCCATAAAGGAAGAATAGTAGAATCAGGAAACCATCAAGAACTTCTTGCTAAGCAAGGGTTGTATTACAATATGTATTTACTGCAAAATAAAGGGTCACTTCAATTAGCAGAGTAAAAGTAACCTAGTTTAATAGATATGCTAGAAATGAATTAAGTACATCACTTTTCAAAAGTGGTGTATTTTTTTTGAAGTAATTTAGGTTAGGTGAATGGTCCTTTTATGTAGTAATGTAAGAAATTTAGATTCATGTACATAATAGCATTGGAGAAAAATTCATTTTTTTGTAATATTCTTTCTTGCATTTTTGTAATTGAAAACGATATAATTAAATTATGAAACACCGTTCCACGATACGGAACATTGCATAAACGTATTGGAGTGTGATAATAAAAAAACAAAATTATTCAATTTTCACAGTTTGATAAATGTTGATAAAGATGTAACCGTTTTATTTTTGGTTGTTTCACTTAATAGAATTACCTTTTTTTAAGGGTGAAATAAAAGGAGATGCTAATTGTGGAAATAAGATACTCAACACATCCGGATCACGCGAAAACATTTAATACTGAAGAAATTCGAAAGCACTATCTAATTGAAGAATTATTTGTCCCTGGAGAAATCAAGCTTGTATATTCGATGGAGGACCGAACGATTACTGGTGGAATTACCCCAATAAATGAAATGATCTCTCTTGAAGGATATGACCAAATCAAAGCAGCTTACTTCTTAGAGCGAAGAGAAGTTGGGATATTCAACGTGGGTGGATCAGGGAAAGTTATTGTTGATGGTGAAATTTATGAAATGGAAAATAAGGATTGCTTATATGTAGGATTAGGAAAGAAAGAGTTATTATTCTCGAGTGACTCTAATGAAAATCCAGCAAAATATTATTTATTCTCTGCACCTGCTCATAAAGAGTATCCAACTCAGCAAGTAGCGTTTAAAGATATTGAAGGTGAGCGCTTAGGGTCACTTGAAAATGCAAATGACAGAGTGATTCGCCGAATGATACATAATGAAGGGATTCAAAGCTGTCAGGTTGTGATGGGAATGACACAATTAAATACGGGCAGTGTTTGGAATTCAATGCCGACTCATACGCATGACCGCAGAATGGAAGTGTATCTATACATTGAATTAGATGAGAATGCGAGAATGTTTCATATGATGGGCGAACCAACAGAAACACGCCATATTGTCATGAAAAATGAACAGGCTGTTATTTCACCTCCGTGGTCCATTCATTGTGGAACTGCAACTAGTAATTATACATTTATTTGGGCGATGGCAGGAGAAAACAAAACCTATAATGACATGGACCAGGTCGCTATGGATCAGTTGCGATAGTTAGATTTATAGATTACTAGTTACATACAAAGCTTGATAAGTTAATGAAACTTTTTAAGTTCAATATAAGTATAAATTCAAATTGAGAACAAGGAGTGCATTTGAAATGAGTTTAGACAATTTTTCATTGGATTATTTTGCCTTAAATGAAAAGGTAGCGATTGTAACTGGAGGTAATACAGGTCTTGGCCAAGGCTACGCAGTTGCACTGGCAAAGGCCGGAGCAGATCTCTTTATTGTTTCACATGATTCTTCTTGGGATGAAACGAGAGAACTAATTGAAGGTACTGGAAGGAAAGTTCACTTTTTTCAAGTAGACCTTACAGTTAGAGATAATATAAAAAAAATCGTAGACGAGTGTTTAACAGTATACGGTAAAATCGATATTCTAGTAAACAACGCGGGAACAATTCGCAGGACACCATTACTTGAATATAAAGCAGAAGATTGGGATGCAGTCATGGATATTAATTTGAATGCTGTATATTTTTTAAGTCAAGAGGTTGCTAGAGTAATGGCAAAACAGGAAAGCGGTAAAATTATTAATATCGGCTCGATGCTGTCTTTCCAAGGTGGTAAATTTATCCCACCATATACTGCGAGTAAACATGGAGTTGCAGGCCTTACGAAAGCATTTGCAAATGAATTAGGACAATATAATATTCAAACGAATGCAATTGCTCCAGGTTATATTGCAACAGCGAATACTGCACCGATTCGTGCTGATGAACAAAGGAATGCAGAAATACTCTCTCGGATTCCAGCTGGCAGATGGGCTTCACCTTCTGATTTAATGGGTGTTGTCGTTTTCTTAGCAAGTAAAGCATCAGACTATATGAATGGACATATACTTGCCGTCGATGGCGGATGGTTAGCACGTTAAAATAAACAAAAATCTTTGGATGAGTTAATTTCTATTATTAATAGATTGTAAGACTAATAAGAGAAGCCAATTGCTTAAGCGATTATAACTGGGAAGATGCATCAAGAAACTATGTTTTTCATTACATTCATTAAGGAACTACACTAGTAGGTTTTATTACGAAACAAAACTCGGGTGTCAATTTCTTTTGCTTGAATTACCAAATATAAAGAAAAGGTAAGGTGTGCAATGATGAAAATCTTGAAGACGATTGAAAAGATTCCAGGGGGGCTAATGTTGGTTCCTTTATTCTTAGGTGCGATTATTCACACTCTAGCTCCAAAATCAGGTGAATATTTCGGTTCATTTACAAATGGGTTAATGACCGGTACAGTACCGATTTTAGCAGTTTGGTTTTTCTGTATGGGTGCGGGTATTAATATTAAAGCAACAGGGACGGTATTAAGAAAATCGGGTACACTTGTCATAACAAAGATAGCGGTTGCATGGGTTGTAGCGATCGTTGCTTCCTTATTTATCCCTGATGGAGGTATCCAAACTGGATTTTTTGCAGGATTTTCAGTACTTGCTTTGATTGCAGCTATGGATATGACTAATGGTGGACTTTATGCTTCCATAATGCAGCAGTATGGGACGAAAGAAGAGGCAGGAGCTTTTGTCTTAATGTCACTTGAATCAGGTCCACTTGTAACGATGTTAATACTTGGTACAACTGGATTAGCTGCTTTTGAACCGCATGTTTTTGTAGGAGCTGTATTACCTTTCTTAATTGGTTTTATTCTAGGTAATCTAGATCACGATTTACGAGATTTCTTCAGTAAAGCAACACATACGATGATACCATTCTTTGGTTTCGCCTTAGGGAACTCAATCGATTTGACCGTTATTGCGAAAACTGGTGTAGCAGGAATTGTCCTTGGCATTCTTGTAATTGTTGTAACAGGTATTCCATTAATGCTCGCAGATAAATATATTGGTGGTGGAAATGGTACAGCAGGTCTTGCTGCTTCAAGTACGGCTGGTGCTGCAGTTGCAAACCCAATGATCATTGCTCAAATGAAGCCGGAATTTCTTCCTGTAGCAGAATCTGCAACCGCTTTAGTTGCTGCATCCATCATTGTCACATCGATTTTGGTTCCTATCCTCACAGCTTATTTTTCACAATTTATGAGTAAAAAGAATGGACAGACACCAACAAAAAAACACAGTGCAACTGCAATTTAAATAATATATTAAATTGGTTTATTTTTTGAATTAGTCTAGCAGTCAATAATGTATTGATCTATTCATTGCATGTATACTAGCATACTACCAATTATTAACTGAATTTTTAAAAAGTATCTAATTTGATTCTACTAAGATTATGAAAAGAGCTTTTATAGACTAAGAGTTACATATAGCAGGCGTTATTTTACAAGGAGGATTGAAATGAGCAGAATTATTACTGGTGGAGAACCGATGGCCCTGTTTGTAGCGGATCGAGTTGGTTCTCTAGAAGAGGCTGAGCATTTTAATAGGTTTGTTGCAGGAGCAGAGGTCAATTTCTCAATCGGAATGTCTCGTTTAGGACATCAAGTTACTTATATTTCCCAATTGGGGATTGATCCATTTGGCAAATATATTGAAAAATTTCTTCAACACAATGGAATTGATACATCGAACGTAACTTTTGCTTCAGATTACCAAACAGGTATGCAGTGGAAACAAAAAGTATTAGAAGGCGATCCAGAAGTGTTTTCAGCTCGAAAAAACTCTGCAGCCTCACATATGGGAACTGAAAAAATTTCAAATTTTGACTGGACTGGTTATGATCATATTCATTTGACAGGAATTCTACCATCTCTATCCTCTAGCTGTAGAGATATGGTTTACGAACTTATGAATGAAGCTCGAAAAAAAGGTGTACAAATTTCATATGACCCTAATTTACGACCAGGACTTTGGAGTGACAAACAGGAAATGGTTCAGGTGATTAATGATTTAGCCTGCTTAGCTGATATTGTACTTCCTGGAGTTAATGAAGGACAATTACTAACTGGAAGAAAAGATGTACATGAAATAGCTGATTACTATCATGCAAAAGGTGTAAAAACAGTAGTGATCAAACTTGGTGCAAGTGGTGCATTTACAAGTTCAGAAGGAGTGCAATTCTTTACTGAAGGTTTTCCTGTTGAGAAAGTGGTCGATACTGTTGGTGCTGGAGATGGTTTTGCCGTTGGGGTAGTAAGTGCGATCTTAGAAGGTCTTCCACTTAAGGAAGCAGCAAGACGTGGAGCAGCAATCGGTGCATTAGCTGTCATGTCTCCAGGAGATAATGATGGTTTACCAAGTAGGGAAGTACTTAATACATTTATGGAAAAACAAATATCTACTTTGAAATAAATTAAAGAATTCTCTAAAGATTGGCTTTAGAGAATTCTTTTTAAATCAACTTCCTATGTACCCAAGGTTTCTTGATATGTCTAGAGAGCAACGTTTCATCTTTTCTATTAATGTTTCGTTTATAAATTCCATCGTAACACGGTTTGTTGGACCAGAAACGCTAAAACTTGCTACGATCTTTCCTTTGTGATTAAAGATTGGAAAAGCGATACATCTAAGAAACGTTTCATTTTCAGCATTATCTAATCCATAGCCTTGTATTTTTACCATTTCTATTTCTTCTAAAAATTTTTCTTTCGAAGTAATCGTGGTAGGTGTCTTAGGTGTAAAGTCTATATTCGAAATGATTTCTTCAAAATGGTTTTGGTCCATATCTGAAAGCAAAACTTTACCCACGGCTGTACTATACATTGGTGCCCGACTTCCTATACGGGAAAACATTCGAATTGTTTGGTTACTTTCAATTTTATCAATATAAATAACTTGACCACTATCTTCAATACATAAGTGAACAGTTTCGTTGACTTCTTGAGATAATTTTTCTAGATATTGTTTGGCTATGTTCACAATGTTCGAGTTGTTTAATAGGTTTCTAGAAAGAAAAAGAACTTGTAATCCAAGTTTATACTTATCAGTTTCTAAATCTTTCACCACATAATTCATATTAGATAAAGTAGCTAAAAGTCTATGTATGGTACTTTTTGTTAAACCGACTTGCTCTGATAATCGTGCAATTGATATACCATCTGGATACTCAGATAGTTTGTTTAATATAGTTAACGCTCTTTCGAGTGATTGAACATTAGAGATAGGATTCACCTTCTTACATTGAATATGGGGTCTCATTTTGAAACGCCGTTCTAATATATGATACGACATGGTGAAAGTTTTGTAAAACGAATAAAAAGAATGAGAACAGTATGAAAGTATTGATAAAGTAAGCATGTTTTCCTCAATTTATTTTATTCAAAACTAGTAAACTTTTAAAATCAACTATAAATAGATAGGGAAGTGTGACGGACATGATGAACAAACAACATATATTAACAAAAATTACTGAATGTGGGGTTGTAGCCGTAATAAGGGCTAATTCAAAAGATGAGGCTATCAAAATCTGTGATGCTTGTGTGGAAGGCGGAATCAAAGGAATAGAGGTTACGTTTACAGTTCAAGGGGCTGATGAAGTAATTAAGAAATTAGCAACTTCTTACGAAAATAATCCGAATGTAGTCATTGGTGCAGGTACAGTTCTTGATTCGACTACTGCAAGAATTGCAATTTTAGCAGGTGCTCAGTTCATCGTTAGTCCTGCATTTGATCTTCAAACAGCTCGATTATGTAATTTATATCAAATTCCTTATATGCCCGGATGTATGACGATTACTGAAATCAAAGATGCACTAGAAGCAGGAGTAGATATTGTGAAATTATTCCCTGGTAATGCATTCGGACCTGAGATCGTGAAGGCGATAAAAGCCCCGTTACCACAAGTTAATATTATGCCAACAGGTGGAGTAGATTTAGGGAATATTGAAGAATGGATACAGAACGGTTGTGTGGCTGTTGGTGTTGGTGGAAACTTAATTGCCCCTGCAAAGACAGGTGATTTTGACCAAATAACAATCATTGCCAAGCAATATGTTCAGAAGGTCCAAGATGCACGAGGTCAGAATACAACGGATATTGAAATAGGTATGGGAGTAGGTCAATAAAGATACTTTCAAAAGCAAAGTTGTCAGGCTATGTTTTAAAAACTTTTGATAAAGATGAATAGGAGGGAAATTTGATGCAAACGAGTTTAAAAGACACTTCTAAATTATATAATGGTGTGGAAATGCCTTGGATAGGTTTAGGTGTATTTAAAGTGAATGACGGAGAAGAAGTCGTACAGTCTGTGAAAGCTGCTTTAAGAAATGGGTATAAAAGTATTGATACAGCGGCCATATACGGAAATGAAGAAGGTGTTGGTCAAGCTATTAAAGATAGCAATATCCCCCGTGAAGAGTTGTTTATTACAACAAAACTTTGGAATTCCGATCAAGGATATGAATCAACTTTAAATGCTTTTGAAACAAGTCTTCAAAAACTAGGTTTAGATTACCTGGACTTATATTTAATCCATTGGCCAGGAAAGGATAAATATAAGGAGACATGGAAGGCATTTGAAAAGCTATATAAAGATGGACGTGTGCGTGCAATTGGAGTTAGTAACTTCCAAATTCACCATTTAGAGGATCTAATCAGTTCTTCAGAAATTAAACCAATGGTAAATCAAGTTGAATATCATCCACATTTAACACAAAGTGAACTACTTTCTTTTTGTAAAAAAGAAGGAATTCAGCTTGAAGCGTGGTCACCGTTAAAACAAGGGCAATTGTTAAAGGATCCAACGCTTGAAGAAATTGCTCGTAAATATAACAAGTCAGTTGCACAAGTTATTCTGCGCTGGGATTTACAAAACGGAGTTGTCACAATTCCAAAGTCGATTAAAGAACATAGAATCATAGAAAACGCTAATATTTTTGATTTTTATTTAGAAGATGAAGATATGGAACGAATCAGTGGATTAAACATCGATAGTCGTGCCGGTTCACATCCTGATACGATGAGTATCGGCTTTTAATCAAAAAAACTTCCAACCTTTTATTGGCTGGAAGTTTTTTTCTATATTATTTGATATTTCCACATCGTGTGGACCCGAGGCTCAGTGTCACGCCTCACGTCTCACGGAAAGGGAGCAACCTGG
Organism: Gottfriedia solisilvae; assembly: GCF_002128405.1. Lineage (GTDB taxonomy): Bacteria > Bacillota > Bacilli > Bacillales > Bacillaceae_G > Gottfriedia > Gottfriedia solisilvae. The sequence goes on along the minus strand of NZ_NETJ01000001.1, from coordinate 567,088 downwards.
AGTTGTAATCAACTAACGCATTTTTAAAAAGCAACAATATATACGAAAACAGCCTAAATAAAATATAATTTCATAATGAGTACAGTTCCAATCGAACCAAATACAACAAATATAATATGCAATCTAAATATAGATAGAATAATGGCAACAATCCCACCTATAAGACCGACACTCATATTTCCCTTTTCTACTGATAATATACCTGGGAAAATAAGTGCACCCAATGCTGCGTATGGAACACCTTTTAACCACGATGTAACCCAGTTTGGAAATTGAACTCGATCTACAATAAATACAGGGAGTATTCTAGGGATCATAGTGACTAAACACATTCCAAGAACAAGAAGAAATACGATCATTTTTTGTCTTCTCCTTTCATTAAAACGATAGCTAATAAACTTGCAATTACTGATGCTAAAATAAGTGACCAGCCTTGACTTAATAGTTGTGAAAATGAAAAGTTTAATAGCATACTCACAAATACAATGATGCAAGCACGCCAATTCGTTCTAACTGCTGGAGTTAATAGTCCAATAAACATTGCATATAATGATATTCCCATACTTTCACTAATTACTTTAGGAATAAGTGTAGAAAAAACAACGCCTAATAAAGTACCTGAAATCCATGTTACGTAAGCAATTGTATGTAAGGTGATTAAGTATATGGAGGATTGACTACCCGAATTTGTTTTATTACCAAGTGTTGTTACTGCAAAGTTTTCATCAGTTAATGTAATAGATAAATAGATTTTATGCCAAAAAGGCAAATTCTTGAATTGATTGTTAAAAGACAAGCTCATGACGAAATTCCTAAAATTTAAAATGAGTGTAGCAATATATATTTGAACTAAACTAACGCCAGTAATATACATTGATAAACCCATAAATTGACTTGCACCTGCATAGACAAGTGCACTAAAAGATAGAGTATTTAGTATGTCAATCTCAGATTGTTTTGCAATTAATCCAAATGTAAATGCAACTGGTAAATAGCCAATGATTAAAGGTACAGCTGCTAAAAAGCCTTCTTTCATTTCTTTACTACGATTCATTTTTTCAGGTGTACTTTTTGTTTGCTGAAGTAATGTTGACATATAAATCTCCTTTCATAGAGTTGTGGAGTTGATTTGTAAAATCCCTACACAATAAAGTCATGTAGGGTACAAATCAGCGCCAAGTCTATTAAATTATATTTGAACTATTATTCGACAAAAGTTCTTTTCTTCCTTTAATGAATGTATTTAAAATTAACATTATCATATGATTATACTATAATGTTATTTAGAATGTTTAAATGAGAAAGGGAGTTTGTTAATGGGGGACTTAAATATTGGTATTGCATTCGGAGCAGGATTTCTTTCCTTTATTTCTCCTTGCTGTTTACCAATTTATCCAGCGTTTTTATCATATATTACTGGGGTATCTTTAGGTGATTTAAAAAGTGAGAATAGAATACATAAAAGCAAAACGTTATTACATACGTTATTCTTTCTATTAGGTTTCTCTATTATTTTTATCGTGTTAGGATTTAGTACGTCCTTCATTGGATCGTTTTTTATGCGCTATCAAGATTTTATTCGCCAAATAGGGGCAATATTAATTGTATTTTTAGGATTGGTTGTAACGGGGATCTTTCAACCGAAGTTCTTAATGAATAACCGCCAATTTCAATTTTCGAAACGACCAAGCGGTTATTTAGGTACGATGTTAATTGGTTTAGCCTTTGCTGCAGGTTGGACACCTTGTACAGGTCCAATTTTAACATCTGTTTTTGCGTTAGCTGTTAGTAATCCAAGTTCCAGTCTATTTTATATGCTAGCTTATACACTTGGGTTTTCGATTCCATTTTTTGTTCTTTCATTTTATTTAGGCTCATTAAATTGGATAAAAAAATACTCACATAAAATTGTCGTTTTTGGCGGATATATTATGATTCTAATGGGGATTATGTTATATTTTGATTGGCTAACAAAAATTACAATTTATTTTACGCGATTTACCGGTGGATTTACTGGGTTTTAATCAATTGATGTTGAATTGTAATCTTAAAATATATAGGTTATAGTTAAAGTATATTCTGATATTCTCTAATACAGGGGGCTTAGTAGTGGCAAGGATTTTAATCGTAGATGATTCTTTATTCATACGTACGAAAATTGGAGAAGTTGTTAAAAACGCTGGTTATGATGTTATAGGATTTGCATCAAATGGGGAAGAAGCCGTCAAATTTTATTCACAACTAAAACCAGACCTTATGTTACTCGACATCACGATGCCACTAAAAGATGGATTAACTGCACTAAAAGAAATTAAAGAAAATCACCATGATGCAAAAATTATCATGTTATCTGCAATGACGCAAGATAATGTAGTTAATGAAGCACTTCAATACGGTGCATTAGATTTTATTGAAAAACCAGTGCATGATCTTCAAATTATCACAGCACTAGAGAGAATATTTAGTCTTCAAGATTGAAATAAAAAGGTAGTGAAGAAATGAGTAAGGATATGAGTATTATAGTAAGTACTGTCATAGCGACAGTAATGGCTCTAGGTGTGATTGTTGTCCGCTTAAAAGCTGCAAAGAAACCAACAAACTTAAGAAAAATTATATTACCACCATTTTTCATGAGTACTGGGGCACTGATGTATATCGTTCCAGAGTTCAGATTAAATGGATCTGAAATACTTGAGGCAGTTTGTATCGGAATGTTTTTTTCATTATTCTTAATTAAAACGTCGAAGTTTGAAATTGTAGAAAATGAAATTTATTTAAAAAGATCAAAATCATTCGTATTTATCTTACTTGGTTTATTAATTGTTCGTATTATTATGAAGCTTTACTTAAGTTCAAGTATCGATGTAGGTCAATTGAGCGGAATGTTTTTCTTACTTGCATTCTCAATGATTGTTCCGTGGCGTTTAGCGATGTATAAATCTTATACAAAAATGAGAAGACAGCTTCCATCAAATACAATTATTACATGAAAAAAAGTGTACCTTTAAGGTACACTTTTTATTTTGCTAGTAAATGTTGATATTCAGTAAAATCAATTTCTTTTTTCTTTAAGGTTTTTACTAAAAATGCATGATCCCTTTTAGGAGTTGCCTTAATATAACCTTCAATAATTAAACCTTGTGTAATTTGTGTAGCGTTAGCAATGAGTGCTAATTCACCAATCTTACCTGCAATTTTGTCTCGAGCAACATCTCTAAATAATGAAGGGACTGGTTTTACAAGTTCTTCTAATAATTCCTTTTGCTCAGTAGACCATAAATGTCTTGTTTGTTGTAAGTATTCATCTTGCCAATCTAAAATGGATTTGCCATCTTCTTTTGGAAGTCTTTTTAAAAACTTTCTGAACATGAAGTACCCACCAATTGACATCATTCCTAATAAGAAAATTGTCCAAATGACAATCATAATTTGCGACCAAACCGAAAACATATGTATCCTCCTTGTTTCCATTAAACAATAAACATATCACTATTATAGTAAGAAAATGAGGGAACTATCAAGCAAGTACGAGTGATTTTGTCAAAAAATGACCATTTTTTTTAGGGTACTAGTTTCATTTTGGGGATTTGATACATATAGTAGAAAAAACAATTAAAAAAGTCGTAGAGGAGGCGAACGATTGTGGAACAGGCGAAATTCTCTTCTCACTTTACTTTTCTGAGTGTTTTATTCTATATGGCAGCATGTTCACTACTTCTAATCTTTCTGTACAAGTTGATATCATTATTGGTTGGAACTGCGAATGAGTACACAGGGTATTTACAGATGGGGGTAGTAATCGTTGTATTAATGATTACTGCATATCGTTTGATTAAAAGCGATATAGTGATCAACCAGGATGAAATAGTCATTCATAAAGGATTCGTTTCTTTAAAAGTTAAAATAAAAGATATTACTGAAATTAAACAATTAGTTGAGGTTTATGGTAGAAATAAGGAATTAATTACATTATTAATTCACATTAACGAATCAGTTCAGCCGATTTTACTAACGCTTGAAAATCCCAAAGGATTTATTAAAGAAATATTGAAACATAGTTCGGATATTAAATTTGATGAAGAATTAATTATTCTTGTTAATAAAAACAATAAGTAAAAACGAAATAAAAGCCAAGTTTCTAATTTGAAACTTGGCTTTTAACATGAGATTATTCACTTACTTCTAGTTTATTTAATTCAATTTCTAAAAGCTTTTGATCAATATTTTCCCCAATACAAACTAATCTTTTAGGGAGCTTCATTAATTCCTTTTCATAGGTAAGGAGTCCATTTGAATATTGGACATTATATAATAATGGATCACCTTTAAATGAAACATAGCCTTTCATGCGAAATAAATTACTCGGAGCATTTCTAAGAAATTCTTCAAATTGTTGTTTATCATAAGAATGATTTTGTTCATGAGTGTAGGTTTTGATTTTTAATGATGTATTTACATCAAATTTTTCATGATCGATTGTCGTTTCTGAAAAGCTTAGATTCGATAAAAACTCATTAATATTCGTATTTTCAATGATTATATTTGGATTGATTGATTTTATTTCATGTAAGACATGTTCTTTTTCGTCGGTAGATAAATTTTGTAAACGATTAATAAATAATAAATTACTATATGAAATCTGTTGAATGAGTAAATATCTAATTGTAGGACTTAATTCATTTTTGGTTAACCAACGCGAAGCATCGACTGTAGATAAAACACCTTTTATCACGAGGGATTCTACAGTTTGAGCTGAGGTACAAGCATCAATTACATCAATTGTATTTGCGACCCCAGTTGTTTCAATATAAATACAATCAAGTTCATTATTTTGTACTAAGGATAAGAGTTGTATTTCAAGTTGATCTTTCATCGTACAACAAACACAGCCGTTTAGTAACTCTTTTAAGCGAACGTCTTTAGACACTTCGTTAGAGTCAATTGAGATTTTACCTATTTCATTCATCACAACTGCTATTTTACGATTATTCGCTAGCTCCGTTTGTAGGCACTGTTTTAATAAAGTTGTTTTTCCGCTCCCTAAAAAACCTGTTAATATAATGATTTCTGTTTTTTTCAAAAAAATATCTTCCTTTCGAGATAAATATGTCTAAATTATGTCTAAATAATCGTAATATATATTTCTATTACAAAGTAATAAATAGTTAGCTTTATCTACTTTATGATACAATAATATACATTACAAAAGTAGGGGGAGCTTAGTAGTAATGAAAAAAAAGAATAATAATCAAACATTCGCCATTTCTGTTTTTGTTGGCATTTTACTCTTACTAGGAGCATTGTTTTATGTCTCTAAAGTTCAAGATAAAAAAGCAGAAGAATCATATCCGACAATTTCTGGTGTGAATGATGTAAAAGTGGACGGCTTTAATACAAAAGACCAGCCAACGATTGGAAATAAAAATGCTAAAATTGAAGTTGTAGAATTTGGCGATTATAAATGTCCAATTTGTGCTGACTGGACGAGAATTGTTTTTCCTGATATTAAATCAGAATATATCGATAAAGGTTTAATTTCTTTTTCATTTATCAATTACCCATTTATCGCTAAAGATTCAAATTTAGCGGCATTAGCTTCTGAAGTAGTCTATAGCTATGACAAGGATGCTTTTTGGAAATTCCAAGAAGAGATTTATGCAAAGCAAGAGGATGAAACGAAAACCTGGGCAACAAAAGAGAAGTTAACTGAACTTGCAAAATCTGTTATGCCTGACTTAGATGAAGAGAAGTTTAAAAAAGATTTATATAAAAAAGAAGCAATGAGCCAAGTATCTAGTGATGTTGCAATCGGTAATCATTACGGTGTTCAAGGTACGCCAACTGTATTTGTAAACGGGAAAGCAACTGCTGATCCAAGTTTAGAGTCAATTAAAGCTGCAATTGATGCAGAATTAAATAAATAAAGTTTGAAAGGTATGCGAATAACGCATACCTTTTTCGTTTGTAAACCAAGAGTTTCAGTCAGTCTGAAAGTTAATAACGCATTCCTTTATTTATAGTTTTTTCTTTACGCGAGCATCAGCAGCAGCAGAACGCTCTTGTGCTTGAATATCATTTTGATCTGCTAATTCCTCTGAGTATTCTACATCCAGTCCATCTGGTTCAACGTATCGGTTAAATTTATTGTTAATATTTTCTTTATTCTTCATTTTTAATACCCTCCAAAATATATCAATTTATTTACATGTCATGATGACTATGTTTTTTCTGCCTTGTATGGTTTTGGTTCTTTACTTTATGAGAACCGCTTAATGGTTTTGGTTGTCCACTTTCATTTTCAATCGCACTGTTTCGGCGAACTGATTTATTTGCCATTATTGTCACCTACCTTCATTAATAGCTTTAGTTCTAAATGAAAAAATATGCTACTATGTAAAATTTACTAAATTTCAAATGAAAGCGTTTTAATCAATTTTACTTATAATTTTCAATAACATTTTTCATATATATAAAATACATATAACAAAGGGGGAGAGTTGGTTTCATATCTTTAATCTTCAAACTGTTTTCTATTAGTTCAAATGTAAAAATAATGACAATCAATTATTTGAAGAAATATGGAATAGCCTATAATAATAGAATATTAGTTCAAAACTTTTGTTTGTCTGACTCTTTTTATGTATGAAACATGTAATTTAACCAATACTAGTAGTAGTCAAAATGAAAGAGGAGACTGATTATGCAAGCTTTAACTATTTGTCTCATATATTCCGGTATTATCGTACTCTATTTTTTGATTAGAAAACTTCAATATAATAAGAGGCAAAAAAATGTAGTAAATTTTTACCAATACTATAACCGAAAAAATAATGAAGTTAATAAAGATACAAAAGGAACTGGGGAGATTATATATCTAATCCCACCAAAGTCGATAGATAAGAAAATATTCCCACGACATAAAGATGATGTAGATTAATTTTTATGATTGTTTTTGTGATAAAATAATAAAGAAAAAGTAGCAAGCAATCTCAAATTAATGAAATTGCTTGTTTTTTTTGTTTGGCTTATTGTCTTTTCTTTGTTTTTTTATTGTTTAATTTATAATCTGCTGAAAGTGGCTCTTGTGCAGTTTCTTCATTAAAACCAGCTGCTTTTCCTTGCTCGAGTGAGGCAGATCTACCACTACCAACATTATTCTTACGTCTTGACATCATAATCCCTCCTTTTCACATTTATTAGTGTTACCTTTTTTTTTCGGAATACGCGAAATTTGTCATTGATATTTGGTCATAAGTTTTACTTATTAGAAATGATAAGTTACTTGTTATTTACTTATGATATACATTGTAATAAGATATTATTGTAAGGTATTGAAAAGTTTGGATATAAAATAAATTCAGACATTTTATGCTTAATAGGGGGAAGAAACATGGGGAAAAATGACGTTTTTCAATCACGTTCGACTTTTACTGCGAACGGCAAAACTTATCATTATTATCGCTTAAAAGCAATTGAGGAAGCTGGAGTTGCCAAAATTGGCAAATTACCTTATTCAATTAAGGTATTATTAGAGTCAGTTCTTCGTCAAGTAGATGGCAGAGTAATTAAGAAAGAACATGTTGAAAACTTAGCAAAATGGGGAACAACTGAACTACAAGATGTAGATGTTCCTTTCAAACCATCACGAGTAATCTTACAAGATTTTACTGGTGTTCCTGCTGTTGTAGATTTAGCTTCTTTAAGAAAAGCTATGGCAGATATGGGTGGAGACCCAGAAGTAATTAATCCTGAAATTCCAGTTGATCTTGTTATTGACCACTCAGTAATGGTAGATAAAGCTGGTACGTTGGATTCACTTGATTTTAATATGGATTTAGAATTTTCACGTAACGAAGAGCGTTACCAATTCTTAAGCTGGGCTCAAAAAGCATTCAATAACTATCGTGCTGTGCCACCAGCTACAGGTATCGTTCACCAAGTTAACTTAGAATATTTAGCAAATGTTGTTCATGCTCTTCAAAATGAAGATGGTGAAATCGTTGCATTCCCAGATACATTAGTAGGTACTGACTCTCATACAACAATGATCAATGGTATTGGTGTATTAGGTTGGGGTGTAGGTGGTATTGAAGCTGAAGCAGGAATGCTTGGCCAACCATCTTATTTCCCAGTACCAGAAGTAATTGGGGTTAAATTAACTGGTTCACTTCCAAGTGGAACTACTGCAACTGATGTAGCTTTAAAAGTTACTGAAGTTTTACGTAAAAAAGGTGTAGTTAATAAATTTGTTGAGTTCTTTGGACCAGGTTTACAAAGCATGCCTTTAGCAGACCGTGCAACAATTGCGAACATGGCTCCTGAATATGGTGCTACATGTGGTTTCTTCCCAGTTGATGGTGAAGCATTAAACTACTTACGTTTAACAGGTCGTCCAGAAGAGCAAGTTGAATTAGTTGAAGCATATTGCAAAGCAAATGACTTATTCTATACACCTGATTTAGAAGATCCAACTTTCACTTCATTAGTAGAAATTAATCTTTCTGAAATTGAAACAAATCTTTCTGGTCCAAAACGTCCACAAGATTTAATTCCACTTTCTGAAATGAAAAAATCTTTCCAAGAAGCTGTTGCTGCACCAATGGGTAATGCAGGTTTCGGATTAACGAAAGATGTTTTAGATAAAGAAGTTGCAGTTAAATTTGAAAATGGTACTGAAACAACATTTAAAACAGGTGCTGTAGCAATCGCTGCGATCACAAGTTGTACAAATACATCAAATCCTTACGTAATGTTAGGTGCTGGTTTAGTTGCGAAAAAAGCAGTTGAAAAAGGATTAACAGTTCCTGCTTATGTAAAAACTTCATTAGCTCCTGGTTCTAAAGTAGTTAGTGGATATTTACAAGAAGCTGGCTTAATTCCTTTCTTGAACCAATTAGGATTTAACATTGTAGGTTATGGATGTACTACATGTATCGGTAACTCTGGTCCTTTAGCTCCTGAAATGGAAGCAGCAATCGCTGAACATGATATGTTAGTAACATCTGTACTTTCAGGTAACCGTAACTTTGAAGGACGTATTCATCCTCAAGTAAAAGGTAACTACTTAGCATCACCGCCATTAGTAGTTGCTTACGCTTTAGCTGGAAATGTAAATATTGACTTCTCTGTTGAACCAATCGGACAAGATCAAGATGGTAAGGATGTATTCTTAAAAGATATCTGGCCAACATCTGCTGAAGTTCAAGAAGTTGTAGCTGCAACAGTTACTCCTGAATTATTCAAGAAAGAATATGAAAGAGTATTTGAAGACAACAAGCGTTGGAACGAAATTCAAACAACTGATGATTCTCTATACAAATGGGATAGTGAATCAACATATATTGCAAACCCACCATTCTTTGAAGGTTTATCAAAAGAGCCAGGTGAAGTTAAACCATTAGCTGGATTAAAAATTATTGGTAAATTTGGAGATTCAGTTACAACTGACCATATTTCACCAGCTGGTTCAATTGGTAAAACAACTCCTGCAGGTCTTTACCTACAAAGCAAAGGTGTAAATCCGATTGACTTTAACTCATATGGTTCTCGTCGTGGAAACCATGATGTAATGATGCGAGGTACATTTGCAAACATCCGTATCCGTAATCAAATTGCACCAGGCACAGAAGGTGGATACACAACTTACTGGCCAACTGGTGAAGTTATGTCAATTTATGATGCAGCAATGCGTTATAAAGAAGATGGAACTGGTTTAATGATTTTAGCAGGAAATGACTATGGTATGGGAAGTTCTCGTGACTGGGCAGCAAAAGGAACAAACCTTTTAGGTATTAAAACTGTTCTAGCTGAAAGCTTTGAACGTATCCACCGTAGTAATCTTGTATTAATGGGTGTTCTACCACTTCAATTTAAAGATGGCGAAAATGCTGCAACATACGAATTAACTGGAAAAGAATTATTTGCAGTTAATGTTGATGAAAATGTTAAACCACGTGATCTTGTAAAAGTAACTGCTACAAGAGAAGATGGAACAACTGTAGAATTTGATGTAGTAGCTCGCTTCGATAGTGAAGTTGAAATTGACTACTACCGTCATGGTGGAATTCTTCAAATGGTACTACGTGATAAATTAAATGATTCTAAAGTAACTCATTAATTTTCATCATAAAAAGCACAGTCTTAATGACTGTGCTTTTTTTCTTTATAAAGGGTATCCTAAGAAAACTTCTTTTTGAAATTTGTTTTTTCTATATTTTATGGTTAAATAGAGTTAGTTCATTAAAAGGGTGATTACAATCATGAAAAAAATCATACCATTACTACTATTAGTAATAGCTTTAGGGTATTCAATTTTTCAATTAACTGAAAAAAAGCAAGAAGAGAAGAAAGTGAGTAAGAATGATTCTTATATTGCGTCAATTCAAAAAATGGGTGTCCAAGTTGGTCAACAGGCTCCAGATATTGAGCTTATGACATTGGATCAAAAGAAAGTGAAGCTATCGTCATATAAAGGGAAAAAGGTTATATTAAATTACTGGGCAACTTGGTGCCCACCTTGCCAGGATGAAATTCCAGTTCTTGAAAAATTTTATCAGAAAAATAAAAGTGATATCGTTATATTAGGAGTTGCCGATTTTATTGGTGAAAAAAAGGATCTTAATTTTGTGAACAATTTCGTTAAAAAAAATAATATGCATTATCAAATTTTACTTGATGAAAAAGGCGATAATTTTCGAAAGTACGGAGTTATTTCGATACCGACTACATTCTTTATCAACCCAAATGGTGAAGTGATTTATAAGCAAATTGGACCTTTAACTGAAAAACAATTAAATCAATTTCTAAAATAATAAAATTCAATTAACTAAACTGTAAGAAAACTCTTTTTTTTGGCAATACTATCTAAAAAGAAGAGGTGATTAATTTGCGTAAGAAAAGACATAAATCGTTTCAAGAATTAATTTTAGAAAATAAAAACTCTTTGTTGAACGATCAAGAAGCTTTAAATAAAATATATGACAGACTTGAAGAACGCCTAGAAAGAAAGGCTAAAGCAGAGTAATGAAATAGAATTCAAAAAGTAGAGGAGGGGAACCTTCTCTTTTTTATTTTAGTTATTTTTTAACTCGATGTTTTTTAATTTCTAAATACATATTTAAAGTAGGAAAACTCATACTATCGCTAGGAGGCGATAATATGGGAAACCCTAAAAAACATCCTAAAGACTTTGTTCCGAATCATATTGGAACACAAAACAAAGCTGCTGGTGGAAATAAAGGAAAGCAAATGCAGTACAAAGACCCTACGGGGAAACAACCAATTGTAGATAATGGCTAAATAAGAACAATAAAATAATTGGAGGGATTTTATCATGGAATTTAAACCGAATCCAGATGATCGAAGTGATAACGCAAATAAAATTCAAAATGCAATTAACAACACAAGAGAAAATATGAAGGAAGCAGAAGCTTCAATGAAATTTGGAAATGAACAAGATCGTCAAAATGCTTTAGCAAAAAATGAACGTCGTGAGGAAGCGTTAGTTGCCTTGCAAAGTGAATTAAAGGACGAACAAGCATTTAATGATGCAAATGATTGATTAAAAAAATGCTAGGTATTATGAGTATATCTCATTGATACCTAGCATTTTTTTATCCTCTTTTGACAATATTAAAATTTGCTTGAAGTAATTCCCAATTTTGGATGAATGGTAGGCCAAGCTTCCAATAAGAAATTCCTCTAATATTTTCTTCTTTTATTAAATTAAATTTGGCTTGAATTGATCTAGCATCCTCAAACCAAACCTCATGTTTTTGGCCATTTGACTCAGTATAACGGAAATAAGGAGCTCTAGCTTTTGTATCAAATAATATCTCGTTTGTCATTTGAATGGCTAAATTAGTTGCTCCTTCAGCACTAAGGGCTTTCGCCATTGTACCTTGTTTAAATGGAACTTTCCAATCAAAACCGTATAAATTTTGTCCCATCATTATTTTTGAAGGGCTAATGACCGTTTTTGCATAATTAATAACCCTACGGACTTGGTCAATCGGAGAAACCGCCATTGGTGGACCGCCTTGCCAGCCCCAGTCATATGTCATGATGACAACAAAATCGACAACTTTTCCTATTCCAGCATAATCATGTGCTTCATAATATCTACCTTTTTGATTTGAACTAGTTTTTGGAACTAATGTTGCACTTAGAATAATTCCCTGAGGTAGTCTTGATTTAAGTTTTGATAAAAAATTAATGTAAGCAACGCGGTCTGTTGCAGCTACATCTTCAAAATCGACGTTAACATCTCTAAAACCATATTTATTACATGTAGCAATTATATTATTGATTAAAGTATCTTGAACTGCCTGACTTTGTAATATATCTGTTGCAAGACTTGTTGAAAAGTTTCCTGCTTCTAAATTAGAAACAACCATCATGTAAATATTTCGGTTTTCTTTCGCGATTTGAGGGATATTACCAATTGGTGGCTCTGTCAAAGACCCATCTCTTCTCGCATCAAAACTAAAATGCGCTAAGTAAGTTAAAAATTTACCTTCATTCCTAGCAGCTTCTTCTAAAGCAGGTCTGATTGGACTAGAAGTTGGTTGTAAATAGCCAATAGATTCAACATTTCTCTTTTTTCTTGGTGGTAAATTTAATTTTTGTCCAACATGTAAGGTTGCGTACGGACTGATTCCACTATAGGTAGCGATTTGATTTCCTCTAACACCATAAGTTAAGCCAAGCTCGTATAAATTATCTCCAGGTTGAACAAAATATTCATTTCCAGTTGTAGGTACTACTAGCGCTTGACCTTTAATTATTTTATAAGGGGCTATTAGGGCATTTGAGTTTATTAGTGCTTGCCTGTCAACACCATAAAAATCGGCAATACTCATTACAGTTTCGCCGCTTTTAACCACGTGAATTTGCATTTCGTCTATCTCCTTTCACAGGAATGATGAATTACGCTATTAAAAAATATATGCCGATATTAAGGAAATAGAAGAGGGGACCAAAAAACAAGGTTAGGGGATAAAGAAGGAAGGAAGAAAAAACCTGGCCAAGGGACCAGGTTTACAAGAAATATTATTTTTTCGTTTCGTTACTTTCATTTTGTGGAAGTGGGAACTGAATAATATTTGAATCACTACCAGAAACAGTAGGAAGTTTACCATCCCATTTTTCTGCTTTTTTATATTCAATTAATTCCTTTGTAAGTGATTGTTGTAGTACTTTATTTGATTTTGCCTGACCTTGTGCACGAATGAGCTGTGAATCAGCATCTGCTTGCGCTTCTACTTTCTTCTTTTGAGCTTCTATTTTTGCTGTTTCTAATTCGATTTTCTTACGATCGTTTATTTGAGCTGCTTGAACACGTGCATCGATTGCTTCCTGAGTTTTTTCATCTGGTTTTGGTGTACCTAATGTCAGGTTCTCGACAAAGAAGCCAAGCACCTTCACATCGTCCTTATAAAGTGTTTCAATATCTGCTGAAGCATTACTTGATTTTTCACCATATAACTGAAGAACAGTGTATTTAGAAACTGCAATTCGAGCGGCATCCTGCAGTCTTTTCTTTAAATATGTATCTTCAATTTCTTCAATGGCAATTGGTCCAAATTCATTAAACATTGGAACAACCTTCGATGGATCAATTTTATATGTATAAGATAAGTCCATTTCAATTCGCTTTCCATCGGAAGTAGCAAGTGCAACATCTTTATATTCAACTGTACGTAAACGAATCGGATATTCAGTGACCTTGTCAAATAAACCTACAAAGTTCCATCCTTGTGATAATGTATTTTTTTGTATTCCACCATTAGGAGAATAAACTACCCCTACATATCCTGGTGTAATTTTTTCAATAAATAATGCAGGTATTGCCACAGCAGAAAGAAGTGCAATTCCAGCAATCATCCCACCAATTACTTTTTTCGTAAAAAATGATTTTTTTTGCTCCATTGGTTGAACATTCATTCTCTATTTTCCTCCTCGTCCTTTAATATGTTTTTAACTTTTGCTGACTTTTCTCCAATTTTATGAAATGTAGGAGATAGGATGAGCCAGATACCAAATAAAAAAAGAAGGATGATCAAGATTGAACCTATTATAACTTTCAAGAATGAGACCTCCCTTAATTGTTACATACATTATAACATCTACGGGCTACGCGAAGTTTAAAATAGAACAAAAATTAATTTTTTGGTAAAGTATTCTATAGAAGAATATGAGGTGAGTATGATGTTTATTTCAGAAAAAAAGGTTGAAGTTAGATATGCAGAAACAGACGCAATGGGTGTCGTATATCATGCAAATTATTTAGTTTGGTTTGAGATTGGACGAACTGCACTAATAAAGGAATTAGGATTTAATTATGCGGACATGGAGGCACAAGGAGTAATATCTCCTGTCATTGATTTGAATGTATCGTATAAAAAAAGTTTACGATATGGTCAAAGTCCAACCATTAAAACAAAAATAAAATCACTCAGTCCGCTCAAAGTAATTTATGAATATGAGATCTTAAATGAAGAAGACGAAATCTGTTGTATTGGAAGCTCTACACATGTTTTAGTATCTAAGGATACTTTCAGACCAATCAAATTTAAAAAATCCTTCCCCGACTGGTATGATGCATACGAAAAGGCGATGGGATAAATGTAAAAAAGGTAGAAGGATAAATAAAATTCTTCTACCTTTTAATTTAAAACACTCATGCTTCTAATAGGAACGCGTCTTCATCTTCATCCCTTACTATATACTCCTTCTTATTAAGCGTTATCGTTGCTTGTATACTTTCAACAAGCAGTATGACAGCTGTAATAAGATGCATAATCCACGCTAATGGGGAAATGTATTCAATAAAAAGAGTAATTAAACCTGCAATAGAACCAATTGTAAATTGGCCATGGTTTCTAGCAAGGTACAATGTGATTAAGTAAACAATTCCTAAAATGAGAGGAAGAATATTAGCAGAAATTAAGACAAGAAAGCGGCCGAATGTCGGCATTCCAAAAAATAATTCAAACCCGAATGAACACCATTTTAAAGCGGAAAAGTAAACAAACGGATGATATTTCATGATAGCCTCCTATTAAACTGCATCCTACCCTTCATTACAATATCATCTACATAATAATCAATGATAAAACTTGTATATTTTCCCAAATAGTATGAAATAGATAACAAAAAAACCTTACTATTTGTAAGGTTTTATTTAGAATAAAATTTTTATTTCTTTTTGCTAAGAAAAGATACTTTTGGTTCTGTTTTATTGATAATTCTTGTAATATTTGCACGGTGACGATATATAACAAAGATTGTCAATACAATCATAATTATAAATAATAGATGTTCGCCAGCAAAGTATGCTCCAATTGTACCTGCTATTGCTGATAACATTGATGTAAGTGATACATATTTTGTAATTTTTAAGCAACAAATAAAGAAAATTAAAAGTGCTAGAAACAAAATAGGTGATGCAAATAATAATAAACCAGCGGATGTAGCAACAGCTTTTCCACCTCTAAAACCTGCGAAAATAGGATACATATGCCCAATAACAGCAAATAAACCAACTAATAATGGATTGAACCAGTCTGGGCCTGAATAATGAAATAAAACTGGTAATGATGCCGCTAGTGTACCTTTTAATATATCTCCAAGTGTTACGATAATTCCAGCCTTTTTACCTAGCGTACGAAATGTATTCGTACCGCCTAAATTTCCACTGCCATGTTGACGAATATCTACTCCGTAAAAGGATTTTCCTATAACTAATCCAAACGGAATTGAGCCTATTAAATAGGCTAGTACAATGATGAACAAGCTCATTTTCTAGCTCCTTTACAAACATAATAAATATAAGTGCATTTTCCCTTCATTTTATCACAAGTTGAATTGAATAAATAGATTTTTGAAATGTACGTCATAAATCTTTTTCAAAGTCTTCTATTCGAAATGTTTCAAATAATTATGATAACATGGTAATATATCTCAAAATATAAATGGAAGTGAAAATAAATGAGCTCAACTGTTTTATTAATTGAAGATGAAAAAAGGTTAAGGGAGATCGTTAAAGATTATTTTCATAATGAAGATTTTATTGTGATTGAAGCAGCTGACGGTGAGGAAGGAATCAAAAAATTTAATGAACATGAAATTGACTTAATCATCTTAGATCTGATGCTGCCTAAAATTGATGGTCTAGAAGTCTGTAAATATATAAGAGAAAAATCAAATCTTCCAATTATCATGTTAACAGCTAAATCTGAGGAAGAGGACCAATTATTAGGGTTTGAAATGGGTACTGACGAATATGTTACAAAGCCCTTTAGTCCAAAAATACTGGTTGCAAAAGCAAAAAGTGTCCTAAGACGAACAATGGAAATGAAAGAGGAAGATTCTGATTCAAAAACGATTTGCGGAATCACGATCAATACCTCTTCAAGATTAGCTTATATAAATAGAGAACAACTTCATTTAACTCATAAGGAATTCGAATTATTAGCGTATTTAATAGAAAACAAAGGCATCGTTCTAACGCGAGATCAATTATTAAATAATATTTGGGGTTTTGATTATGTTGGAGATGGTCGTACAGTCGATACACATATCAAAAAACTTCGTCACAAAATAGGTGAGAAGGCAAAACATATTACAACCGTTATACGAGTTGGCTATAAGTTTGAGGAGTAAAGGATGAAAAAGAGTATTGTAAGTAAGCTTTTTTTATCAATCACTGTTTTGTTAATTGTGTTTTTAATGATTGTGTTCGTTGGACAATCAGTTTTTCTACAAGGTTTTTATACGAAAAAGAAAATTGATATAGTCTCTGAAGAATTGAAGGAATTTGTCCATACTTATGAAAAAGGAAATTTATCTGACAAACAGTTTCAAAATGAATTAACAAGATTTTTTACCAAATATAATACTTCTTTGGCGGTATTAGATCGTAAAGGTATTTTAAAAGCTGAGAATAATTTTGATTTAACAGTACAGACAACATCAGGTAAAAAAGTATATGTACCTTTAAATAATTTACTGTATTCTGATCAAATTGAAGAAATTCTAAGTTTGAGAATTAAAGAGAATGAGAATATCGTCATTAGAGGATATATAGAAGATGACTATTTTATTCCAATGTATATTAAAACGAAATTTGGTGAATGGAAGGAAGAAAATCCTTCAGCTAATCCTGTGAAATTGTCTACACAAAATAATGATTTGAATGACTTAATTAATATTGAGATAAAGGGTAAAGTAGTCGATTTACATTTACCATTAGCAAATCAGTATTCGTATTCAGCTCAAATGAACTCGTTAATGCAGGCAATCACAGAATGGACAAAGAGTAATGAAGACTTTTCTAATTATACAGTAAAAGACTTTCCACTTACGTTTAATTATCTAGATAAAGTGAATGGATTAGACAATAAAGTCTTGATATATCCTTTAAAAACTGAGCAAGGATATAATGAGGTCATATTTGCGATGACATCACTTCAACCTGTAAACGAGGCGATGTATGTATTAAAAGATTTTTATTTATACGCATTTATGATTGGTTTGTTACTCATTATTGTCGTTTCATTTTACTACTCTAAAGTCATTACAAAACCATTACTTAAATTGAATGCTGTGACGAATCAATTAGCGAAGTTAAATTTTAATGAGAAAATAAACATACAGTCAGAGGATGAGATAGGAGAACTGTCAAAATCAATTAATACATTGTCTGAAAATCTTGCATTGACGATCGATAATCTACAGCAGGCAAATGAAAGATTAATAAAAGATATTGAAAAAGAAAAACAGCTTGAACAAACTAGAAAAGAATTTATAAGTGGTGTATCACATGAGCTAAAAACACCGTTAAGTATTGTGCAAAGTTATGCGGAAGGTTTAAAAGATGGATTAAACATTGAGAAAAATGGTTATTATGCAGATGTAATACTAGAAGAAGTAGATCGTATGAATGATTTAGTTGTAGATATGTTGGAGCTATCGAAACTGCAATCTGGTACTTATAAGCTGAAAAGTGAACCTTTCTTAATTGTAGAGTCTGCCCTAAATGTGATAAATAGAATTTGTGATCATAAAACAACGCATAATGGATGTAAACTGATTTCTAATGTAGAAGAAGATACACTTGTTAGTGGTGAAAAAAGAAGAATTGAGCAAGTCCTAATTAATATCCTTTCGAATGCAATCCATTATGGTAAACCTGGAAGTGAAATTATTGTGAACTTAAAAGATGATCATGATTGTATAAACATCTCTATTTTTAATGAAGGAAATCCAATCCCATCTGACAAGATTGATAAAATTTGGGATCGTTTTTATCGAATTGATGAATCTAGAAATAGACAAAGTGGTGGAACAGGTTTAGGTTTAGCCATTGTAAAAACAATAGTAGATTTACATCATTCAAAAATTAACGTCCATAATAAAGAAGATGGAGTAGAATTTTCATTTTTTCTAAAAAAATTCCAAAATAGTTAAAAAAGTTCACAGTAAATACACATTGCTAGGGTAAATTAATATCAAGATAATTTATTACATATTGGAGGCAATAAATATGGGATATTATGATGAAACAGATTTAAGAAATGAAAATAATGATCATAACAATAAACGATATAACAAAGGCAGAAGAGGCGGATCACATGTATTAACAGGTTTTATTGGTGCAGTAATTGGAGCTGTAACGATTTCACTTGTTTCTCCCAATTTAATTAATACAACAAACGAATCTGAAATCGGAAATGAAAACCAAACTCCAGCACAAGTCATTAACGTATCACGTGAAGATGTTACTTCAACAATTCAAACTGCTCGTAAATTTGTAGTTGGTGTTAATAATTATCAATCTTCAAACCCTTTTTCAATGGACACTCAAGAAGCTGGTTCTGGCTCTGGGGTAATCTATAAAAAGGTCGGAAATAAAGCATTAGTTGCAACAAATAACCATGTTGTATCAGGTGCAAAACAACTAAAGGTGAAAATGGCCGATGGTAAATTAGTAGATGCTAAACTAGTGGGAACTGATGAATTATTAGATCTAGCTGTAGTAGCTATAGATGCTAAATATGTTACAAATGTTGCTAATTTAGGAGATTCTGAAAAAATTAATGTAGGTGAAACAGCAATCGCAATCGGGAATCCACTTGGATTTTTAGAAAGCACTGTAACACAAGGTATTGTAAGTAGTAAAGCGCGTGAAATCCCACAAGATATTGATGGTGATGGAGTAGCAGATTACCAAACACAAGTTATTCAAACTGATGCAGCAATTAATCCAGGTAATAGTGGTGGTGCATTAATTAATGCGAAGGGTGAGTTAATCGGTATAAACTCGAGTAAAATAGCAGAGCAATCAGTTGAAGGGATTGGTTTTGCAATTCCAATTAATATAGCAAAACCGGTTTTTGACCAGCTAGAAAAATTCGGCGAAGTAACACGTCCAGTAATGGGAGTAGGGTTAAAAGCTTTAGAAGAAATTCCACAATTTAATATTGAAGAATCTCTAAAATTACCTGAATCTGTTACGAGAGGTGCAGTAGTAACTCATGTGGATCCAGGTACTCCTGCAGCGAAAGTGGGATTACAACAATTAGACGTCATTGTCGAATTAGATGATCAACCAATTGAAGATGTAATTGCAATTAGAGAATACTTATATTCACATAAAAAAGTCGGCGATAAATTAAAAGTAACTTTCTACCGAGATGGTAAAAAACAAGATTTAACTTTAACGCTAGCATCAAGTAATTGACAGGAAATTTTTTACAAAATAAGATGAATATATAACGAATAAGCGAAGAGATTGCTCTTTTCGCTTATTTATGTAAATGAAAGGGTGATTAGATAATGAGTAAATACCCATCTAGAGAAGAAATAGGCCAAATTCTAAAGAACAGTAAAGTTATTGCAGTAGTTGGACTTTCAGCGGATTCCTCTAAAACGTCTTACATGGTAAGTAAAGCAATGCAAGACGCTGGTTATAAAATCATCCCAGTTAATCCTACAGTTGACACTGTGTTAGGAGAAAAAGCAGTACCAAGTTTATTAGATCTTAAAGAAAAAGTAGATATTGTAAATGTTTTTAGAAGACCAGAGCATCTTTTGCCGGTTGCAGAGGATTTTCTAAAAATAGATTGTGATGTGTTCTTTGCACAACTAGGTATAGAAAATGAAGAAGCCTATGAACTACTAAAAGCTAATGGCAAAACAGTTATTATGAATCGTTGTATTAAAGTAGAACATGCTATGACAAGATAGAACGAAAACTCACTGTAACCCAGTGAGTTCAGACTATAGACAAACGCTCGCTTTCTTCGTTGTTTCGTCTGTCTGCGGTGCTCATTACCGTCTAAGGTAACTCCGCTCCTCACCAGCCTGCACACCTCGAAAGACAAGCGTTTTCAATTAGTCTGAATGTCTATTTTCTAATATTTTGTCTACTATGAACTCACTGTAACCCAGTGAGTTTTTAGTTTCTAAAGAGAATATACGATGATATTAGAAAGATTTAAAAATTTAAACTATTTAAAAAAATGACGATAAAAAAAAGGACAATTTAACTATTTTTTTCTTCAACGACTTGTAAGTTAACGAAAAAACCATTAACATGAACGATTAGAAGAAACATTTTAATCCGGTATATGATATAATGGAACGGATGTTCTTATGTAAGGTGTAATATGGAAAGGAGAAATGGTGTTGGCAAAGAATGAAACAGCATATAACGAAGATGCGATACAGGTACTGGAAGGTTTAGAAGCAGTACGTAAACGTCCAGGAATGTACATTGGTAGCACAGATAGTAGAGGTCTACACCATTTAGTTTACGAAATCGTAGATAATTCCGTAGATGAAGCATTAGCTGGTCACGGAACTCAAATAGATGTGATTATACATAAAGATAATAGCTTAACTGTAAGAGACCATGGTCGAGGCATGCCAACTGGGATGCATAAAATGGGTAAACCTACCCCAGAAGTCATTTTAACTGTTCTGCATGCAGGTGGAAAATTCGGACAAGGCGGCTATAAAACAAGTGGTGGTTTACACGGTGTTGGTGCATCAGTTGTTAATGCATTATCAGAATGGCTTGTTGTAGAAATCCATCGTGAAGGATCTATTTTCAAACAACGATTTGAAAATGGTGGTAAACCAGTTACTTCATTAGAAATCGTTGGAAAATCAAAAAAAACTGGTACAACGATTTCATTTAAACCAGACCCAACAATATTTAGTACAACTAACTATAATTTTGATACGCTATGTGAGCGTTTAAGAGAATCTGCATTCCTACTAAAAGGATTAAAAATTACAATTAAAGATGAACGTCACGATGCTTTCGAAGAGTTTTATTATGAAAACGGTATCGAAGCGTTTGTTAGCTACTTAAATGAAGGAAAAGAAACGATCCATCCGGTTGTATTCTTTGATGGTATTCAAAATAAAATCGAGGTTGAATTTTCTTTTCAGTTCAATGATGGATACTCAGAAACAATGCTATCTTTTGTAAACAATGTTCGAACAAAAGATGGTGGAACTCACGAGGTTGGTGCAAAAACTGCACTTACAAGAGCATTTAATGAGTACGCTAGAAAAGTAAATATCTTAAAAGAAAAAGATAAAAACCTTGAAGGCGCGGATATTCGTGAAGGATTAGCTGCAATCGTTTCGGTTAGAATTCCAGAAGAGCTACTTCAATTCGAAGGACAAACGAAAGGGAAGCTAGGAACTAGTGAAGCGAGATCTGCTGTAGACTCAGTCGTATCTGATCAACTTGCATATTTCTTAGAAGAAAATCCAGATATTGCAACTTCACTTGTGCGAAAAGCTGTAAAAGCTTTTCAAGCTAGAGAAGCGGCTAGGAAAGCACGTGAAGAAGCGAGAAGTGGCAAAAAAAGAAAACGTTCTGAAACTTCATTAAGCGGAAAATTAACGCCTGCCCAATCGCGAAATCCTCAAAAAAATGAGCTTTACCTAGTTGAGGGTGACTCAGCAGGTGGAAGTGCGAAGCAAGGGCGAGATCGTCGTTTTCAAGCGATTCTACCTTTACGTGGAAAAGTTATCAATACAGAAAAAGCAAAACTAGCTGATATCATGAAAAATGAAGAGATCAATACAATCATTCATGCAATTGGTGCAGGAGTAGGCTCTGACTTTGATATAGATGATGTTAATTACGACAAAATTGTCATCATGACCGATGCGGATACAGATGGAGCACATATTCAAGTACTTTTACTGACATTCTTTTATCGCTATATGAAACCTCTGGTTGAAGCAGGTAAGGTTTACATCGCGCTCCCACCTTTATATAAAGTGAGCAAAGGTTCAGGTAAAAAAGAAGTAATTGAATATGCATGGTCTGAAGTAGATCTACAAGATGCAATTAAGAAGGTTGGTAAAGGATATACTTTACAAAGATATAAAGGTCTTGGAGAGATGAATGCCGACCAACTTTGGGATACAACTATGGACCCAGTTACGAGAACGCTTATTCGTGTGAAAATAGACGATGCGGCTAGAGCAGACCGTCGAGTCACTACGCTAATGGGTGATAAAGTTGAGCCTAGACGTAAGTGGATTGAATCAAATGTTGTGTTTGATTTAGATGAAGAAGATAAAATTTTAAATAACGAACAAGTTGAGGTCGAATCAGAAGGGAGCGAAGACTGATGGTATCATCAGAAAAGTTATATAATATCCCTTTAGAAGATATTTTAGGAGATCGTTTTGGACGATACAGTAAATACATTATTCAAGAACGTGCATTACCTGATGCTAGAGATGGTTTAAAGCCAGTTCAAAGACGTATTTTATACTCCATGTTTTATGAAGGTAACTTACAAGATAAGCCTTACCGTAAATCAGCAAAAACTGTTGGTAATGTAATCGGTAATTACCACCCTCACGGGGACACATCAGTATATGATGCAATGGTACGCTTAAGTCAGGATTGGAAATTAAGAAATGTATTAGTTCAAATGCATGGTAATAACGGAAGTATTGATGGGGATCCTCCAGCTGCAATGCGTTATACCGAAGCTAGATTATCTGCGATTGCTAGTGAGCTTTTACGTGATATTGATAAAGAAACAGTTGAATTTGTTCCGAATTTTGATGACACAAGTATGGAACCGGTTGTTCTTCCTTCAATGTTCCCTAATTTATTAGTGAATGGAAGCACAGGGATCTCTGCAGGTTACGCAACAGAAATACCTTCTCATCATCTTGGAGAGGTAATTGATGCGACAATTATGAGAATTGATCGTAAAAATTGCTCTATTGATGATCTGATGACTGTTATTCATGGTCCAGATTTCCCAACAGGTGGGATTATTCAAGGTGTCGATGGCATTAGAAAAGCGTATGAAACAGGTAAAGGTAAAATTATTATTAGAAGCCGTGTTCATACGGAAGATATACGTGGTGGGAAACAAGCATTAATCATTACTGAAATTCCTGCTGAGGTAAATAAGGCGAATTTAGTAAAAAAGATAGATGAAGTCCGACTTGATCGAAAAGTCGATGGGATTACAGAGGTTCGCGATGAGACTGATCGCACAGGACTACGCATTGTTATCGAATTGAAAAAAGATGCGAATAATGAAGCGATTTTAAATTATTTATATAAAAATACTGAACTTCAAATTCCATATAACTTTAATATGGTTGCGATTTACAATCGTACGCCAAAGCAAATGTCATTACCAGCTATTTTAGACGCGTATATTGAGCACCAAAAAGAAGTTGTTACGAATAGATCAAAGTATGATTTGCGAAAAGCAAAAGCTAGAGCACATGTTGTAGAAGGTTTAATGAAAGCTTTATCTATACTTGATCAAGTTATTTCTACTATTCGTTCAGCAAACGATAAACGTGATGCGAAAGATAAATTAATAGCTCAGTATAGCTTTACGGAACAGCAAGCTGAAGCAATTGTGATGTTACAGTTATATCGATTAACCAATACAGATATCACTGCACTTCAAGAAGAAGCAGCAGAGTTAAGCAAGAAAATAGAGCAATTAGAAACTATTTTAAATAGTGAAACAAAGCTTTTATCAGTTATTAAAACAGATTTAAAGAAAATTAAACAAACATATGCTGATGATCGTCGTTCTACAATCGAAGGTGAAATTGAAGAAATTAAAATTGTAAGAGAAGACATTATTGCACAAGAAGATGTCATTATCACCGTTACAAGCGAAGGATATGTTAAACGTACAACTCCAAGGTCATATTCTGCCTCAAATGGTAAGGATTATGGAATGAAAGAAGGAGATCGTTTAATTTATCAAAAAGAAAGTACAACGACAGATACTTTAATCTTGTTTACTTCAAAAGGGAATTATTTATATTTACCAATACATGAAATGCAAGATATCAGATGGAAAGACATGGGACAACATATAGCCAATATCATTCCAATTGAACGTGATGAAGCTATTCTTTCTGCAACGATTGTAAATAATTTTGAAGAGAATAAAGATTTTATATTATTTGTAACGAAAAATGGTATCGTGAAACGTACAAGTATTAGCCAATTAAAGGTGCAGAGATATTCTAAACCACTTGTCGGAATGTCTATAAAGAATGATGATGCATTAATTTATGCAGGCGTTTCAGGTGAGACAGACCGCGTTTTACTTGCAACAAGTAACGGTTATACACTGTTATTTAAAGTAGACGAAATTAGTGTCCAGGGTCTAAGAGCTGGTGGCGTTAAAGGAATTAACTTAAAAGATCAAGATTATGTCGTTTCAGCTGATATCGTTTCGGAATCGGTAAAAGATATATTCTGTGCCACTCATCGAGCAGCAGTAAAGAAAATGAAATTAGATACAATACCTCAAAGTTCAAGAGGAACTAGAGGTGCGAAAATCATCAGAGATTTGAAAAATAATCCTCACCAGTTAATTGGTGTTTATACGATTAACGAGAATGATATGTTTGCAATTTTAAGTAAATCAGGTCAATTTGAAATGGTCGATCCTGCAGGTATTCGTCATAGTGATCAATATAGTAACGGATCATTTATAATGGATACAGATGAAGCAGGAGAAATTAAAACAATCATTCGCTACAAAAAAGAAGAAAATAACTAAAAAAATGCCTATTCCATAAATCTGGAATAGGTTTTTTTGTCGAAGAATGTCGCATAGAAGAAAGAATTATTCTTTATGAGCAAAATACTTGAAAATAGCGATTAAATATGGCTTTTCTATAGCTAGAAATTAAAGAAAATAGGAGAATCTTGACTATTAAATGGTAATATATTCCTAAAATAACAAGAAAACGACAGAATTGTCGAAATATTTTGAACCAAAAGAACTTGTTTAATACAAAAATTTCGCTTACTATTTTCTTAAGTATTTGAAATTTTCTAAAAAATAAGTTATTAAGGGGGAAGTACATAATGGTATTAAAAAAAGGTTTTGCAATTTTAACATCTGCATCATTAGCGGCGGGTATTTTAGCTGGTTGTAACAATGGCGGTGAGAAGGATGGAAATACAGTTATCAAAATTGCAACAAATACACCACTTTCTGGGAATAATGCTATTTTAGGTGATTCAATCAAATTAGGTGCACAATTAGCTTTAGATGATCAAAAGGCAGCATTTAAAAAATTAGGATTTGATTTGAAGCTTGTTCCTTATGATGATCAAGGAGATCCGAAGAAAGGTGTAGCAAATGCTGAGCAATTAGGTGCTGATAAATCAATTTTAGGTGTTGTTGGACACTTAAACTCAGGTGTTGCGATCCCAGCTTCAGTAAAATATGAAAAAGATCATCTTGTAATGGTTTCACCTTCAAATACTGCTAATGAAGTAACAGATCGTGGATTAAGCGTAGTTAACCGTATCTGTGCTCGTGATGACTTCCAAGGACCTGCTGGAGCAGATTTCGCAGTCAATACATTAAAAGCTAAAAAAATCTTTATCATTCAAGATAAAACTGCTTATGGTACTGGTTTAGCAAACGAATTTAAAGCGGCTGCTGAGCAATTAGGTGCTGAAATTCTTGGTGAAGAAGGTATTTCAGTTGGAGATAAAGACTTTAACGGAGTATTAAACAACGTTAAAGCAAAAAATCCAGATCTAGTATTCTTCGGTGGTCTATACGCTGAAGGTGGAATTCTGTTAAAACAAGCTCGTGATAAAGAATTAAATATGCCATTCATGGGTGGAGATGGAATGGACTCTTCAGGCTTAGTAGACATCGCTGGAGATGCTGTTAAAAACTTCTACTACACTTCAGTAGCTGGAGATACATTAAAAACTGATAATGGTAAAAAATTCGCAGAAGACTATAAAGCGAAATTCAAGAAAAACATTGAGTCTTTCTCTTCTTACGGATATGATTCAGCTGGCGTATTATTAGAAGGTTTAAAAGACGCAATTGAAAATAGCGATGGTAAAACTCCATCTCGTGAAGATGTAGCTGCTGCTGTTCGTGCAATTCAAGATTATAAAGGTGTAGTAACTGAAGTTGGCTTTGATGATAAAGGGGACAACAAATTCGCTAAAGTATTCATCTATACATTTAAAGAAGCTAAATACCCTGGTACTCAAGTAGGCGAAGTTACTAAATAATTAGTAAAGCTAGCGCCTTAAAATACCTCCGATCAGCCGATAGCAATGAATAATTGCAAACGACGATGAAGGTTGAAGGATGTTAGTGAAAGAAAAGAGTATCTCGTATATCGTGATACTCTTTTTCTCTAAATATCGTAAAAAACATGTCAGTTTTTGAAAATCGAGATAACGAATATTACTATCTATAGGAGGGTACGTACATGAATGAAATAATCCATACACTGCCTCAAGTATTAATTGATGGACTTGTCTTAGGGGCTGTTTATGCAATTGTTGCGCTAGGATACACAATGGTTTATGGAATACTCGAATTGATTAACTTTGCCCATGGTGAAATATTTATGGCAGGTGCATTTATTGGTACAGCAGTATTAATCACTTTTACTGGACTTGGTTTTTTAAGTAGTTTACCAGCTATATTATTATTAGCTATTGTTTTAATTATTGCTTCTGTATTAACAGGTTTCCTCGGTATGGGAATCGAGCGTGTCGCATATCGACCACTACGTAAAGCACCAAAACTAATTACATTAATTACAGCAATCGGTATTTCATTCTTATTACAAGATATCGTTCGTTTTATTGCTGAATTAAAAGAAGGAAATTACATTATTACTGGTCCATCACTATTTGCTGGACAACATCAAATTAATACTAGTTCTATCTTATCCTCATTTGGAAATGCCCAAATAAAATCAGCATCGATCATTATCCTTGTTGTTGCAGTTGTAATGATGATTTCATTAGATTACTTCATCAATAAAACAAAATGGGGAACAGCAATGCGTGCAGTAGCACAAGACCGTGAAACTGCATCATTAATGTCAGTGAATGTTAATAAAGTTATCTCTTTAACATTTTTCCTTGGCTCTGCATTAGGTGGGGCAACAGGTGTTCTTTTTGCTTTACAATACAACACAATCGATCCTTATATCGGATTTATTTTAGGGTTAAAAGCATTTACAGCAGCTGTATTAGGTGGAATTGGAAATATTCGTGGTGCAATGGTCGGCGGATTTTTAATTGGTATTATTGAAATGTTTGCAGCGGCAAATTTATCAACGATCACACACGGTATTTTCCCTTCAGAGTATAAAGATGTATTTGCATTTGGTATTTTAATTCTAGTCCTAATCTTTAAGCCAGAAGGTTTATTCGGTAAACCAGTGGCAGAGAAAGTGTAGGTGGATCTTATGAATAATTTATTTGCACAAGTAAAACAGTCAAATAAGCTACAAGCAATATTCTTAACTTCCTATATCGTTGTAACAGTATTAGGTCTGTTCCTTTTACAAGAATCTGTAACTGCATTTTTATTAATCTTATTTTCACTTTTTCTATTATATAAAACGAATTTTCCAGTAAAGCTGAAATGGAGCCTCGGTATTCTGATTCTTACACTTGTAATGCCATTTGCAGCCTCACAAGGTTCTGCATTTGAATCATATATGGGTGTTGCGACGCTAGTTGGAATTTATGTAGCCATGGCACTTGGATTAAATGTAGTAGTTGGACTTGCTGGATTATTAGATTTAGGATTCGTAGCATTTTTTGCGATTGGCTCTTATACTTATGCAATTTTTTCAACAAATCAAGTACAGAATTTCTTGAAATTAGATTTCTTACCATTCTCTGGAAGTTCATTTTGGGCTTTCATTATTATTGGTGGGATTATCGCGGCGATTGCAGGCGTTTTATTAGGAATTCCAGTACTTCGTGTAAAAGGGGATTATTTAGCAATCGTTACACTTGGGTTTGGTGAAATTATTCGAATTGTATTTAATAACTTAGATAAACCGGTAAATATTACAGGTGGAGCTCAAGGTATTTCTTCAATTCCATCACCAACAATATTTGGGTATGTAATTAGTGATTCAAGTCAGTTCTATTATGTAGTACTTGTCGTACTTGCGATTGTTATTTTAGGAGTTACAAGATTACAAGACTCTAAGCTTGGACGTTCTTGGCAAGCAGTTCGTGAAAATGAAATTGCTGCACAAGCTTCAGGTATTCACTTAGTTAGAACAAAATTAATTGCGTTTGCAATCGGTGCATCGTTCTCAGGAATGATGGGAGTTGTATTCGCAGCGAAACAAATGTTCATCGATCCAACAAACTTTACATTACTAGAGTCAATTACAATTCTAGTTATGGTAATTCTTGGAGGAATGGGTAGTGTACCTGGCGTAATTTTAGGAGCTTCACTTGTTACAATCCTAAACTTACAAGTTTTAACAGAAGTAACGAATTATTTAAATCAATTAACATTAGATGGAGTACTAAATATTCCATCGGCACTTTCTCCTTCTAAAATGCAACGAATGATATTCGGTTTAATCTTAATTTTAGTCGCAATTTTTAGGCCACAAGGTTTATTACCTGCCAGAAATAAGGTTGTTCCAAAAGAAGATGTAGTAGATCAAACAGTTGTTGATGAAAACCAACGTTCAGTTTCAGTTTAGGAGAGGAGGCAAACAAAAATGTTAAAAACAAATAATTTAACGAAAAGTTTCGGTGGATTAACTGCTGTAAATAATGTAAATATCGAAATTCAAAAAGGTTCAATTACCGCGGTAATCGGACCAAATGGAGCAGGTAAAACAACATTTTTTAATATGATTACGGGTGTATATACACCAACAAGTGGAGAAATTCTTCTAGGAGAAGAGAGTTTAGTCGGATTGAAGCCTCACGCAGTGTCTAAAAAAGGAATTGCTCGTACGTTTCAAAATATTCGACTTTTTAGTAGTATGACAGCCTTAGAAAACGTGATGGTCGGTATGCATCAACACTTAAAATACGGTGTATTTTCTACAATATTCCATTTACCTAGCTATAAAAAAGCTGAAAAAGCTGCAATGAAAGAGGCTTATAAATGGTTAGAATACGTAGGGCTTAGCGATGTTTATAATGAAGAATCTTCTAGTCTTTCATATGGCGCACAAAGACGTTTGGAAATCGCGCGTGCACTAGCTTCAAAGCCAAGTATTTTACTTTTAGATGAACCAGCAGCTGGTATGAATCCAAAAGAAACGAAAGAACTAACAGATTTAATTTATCAAATGCGTGATGATTTAAATTTAACAATCGTTCTGATCGAGCATGATATGAAGCTAGTAATGGAAATTTCTGAATATCTTTTCGTTTTAGATCATGGTGAAAAGATTGCGGAAGGAAAACCACTAGAAATCAGAAATAACCAAAAAGTAATCGAAGCATATCTTGGAAAAAGTGCAGTGACTACTGCATAGTGAAAGGAGTAAAAAAAATGACGCTATTACAATTAAAAGAAATTAACTCTTTTTACGGTGGTATTCAAGCACTGAAAAATATTAATATTGATGTAAATGAAGGTGAAATCGTTACGTTAATTGGAAGTAATGGTGCTGGAAAATCTACTACTTTAAAAACAATAAGTGGTCAAGTGAAACCAAAAACTGGAGAGCTAATTTATAAAGGTGAGAATATTGTAAAACTACAATCTCATGAAATTGCCTTAAAGGGGATTGCTCATGTACCTGAAGGAAGAAGAATCTTTTCTAAATTGACTGTAAAAGAAAATTTAGAAATGGGTGCTTTCTCAGTAAAAGATAAAAAACTAATAGCTGCCAGAATGGAAATGGCGTTTGATTATTTTCCAAGACTGAAAGAACGTATTAACCAAAAGGGTGGTACGATGAGTGGTGGAGAACAACAAATGCTTGCAATTGGTAGAGCATTAATGATGGGGCCGTCACTGTTAATGCTAGACGAACCATCTATGGGACTTGCGCCGATTATTGTTGAACAAATATTTGAGATCATCGAGCAATTAAACAAGCAAGGGATGACGATTTTATTAGTTGAACAAAACGCCTACCAAGCATTACAGATTGCACATCGTGGATATGTAATTCAAACAGGAGAAATCCAAATGGTTGGTGAAGGTAAAACATTAATGAATAACGAAGAAATTAAGAAAGCTTACTTAGCATAAAAAAAGTGCCATTTGTATTGATTACAAATGGCACTTTTTTTGGTCATTATTTGTTAGCAATAAATTCCGCAATTTTTGCTTGAACATCTTCAGATGATTGATTAATAGAAGATTGTAATGTCTCTTCTAGTAAACTACGATTTTTATAATAGTTTTCTTGATTGCTATTATAATAGTACTTCACTGCTTCTAAATCTGAGAAAAACTCTTTTCCAAGCTTTAGAAGAAATGTTACTGGAAGTTTTTCAATTGTGATATTTCCTTTTTGTTCAGAAATTTCATTTACCGTACTATTTGAAGTTGAAATCATTTCATCGTTTAATTCTTTAACTAAGATTTGTTCGAATCCTTTTATTTTATTATTTCTCTTATTTACGATTCGTTTTTTGTTCGTTTTTAATAAACGAATGGAATGATGTTTATCAAGCAATACTGCTGATCGTTTCTTTTTCTTAAAAAATATGCTGCTACTCAAAACTAGCACTCCCTTCTTCAGAAAATAGGTATATTTTTAAAACAACTTTTCTATCATACCAATTAATCAGAATACTGTAAAGATATTATCTTTACATGAATGATTCCCGTTAAATATTCAAAAAATTCATGGTATTATTTCATTAAGAAAAGATAATAATAATGTTTGACGGAATAGTTGTCACTTTGATAAACTAAGACCATATTATTATTACATAAGTTATAACGTTGATGGAAAGAAGTAACTAAAGCAATATTTGCATAGCGAATTGAGGACGGTGGAAGCTCAATCAAAACCTTTAGTGAAAGGCATTCTTGAGTTATGTTTGAAAGTGGACAATTTCTAAAATTGTCAACTAGGGTGGAACCGCGGGTGCATATACAGCTCTCGTCCCTAGGCAGAAAATGCCTAAGGATGAGAGCTTTTTTATTTTCATTCTTGCATTTTCAAATAGAATCGAATGAAAAATGGAGGCAAAAAAAATGTCAGAAAAGTCAATGGAAGTCATTGTAAGTCATGCAAAGCATCGTGGATTTGTTTTTCCAGGATCAGAAATTTATGGTGGATTAGCAAATACTTGGGATTATGGTCCATTAGGTATTGAATTAAAAAACAATGTTAAAAAAGCTTGGTGGAAAAAATTTGTTCAACAAAGTCCATATAATGTTGGTTTAGATGCTGCAATCTTAATGAACCCACGTACTTGGGAAGCTTCTGGTCATATTGGTAATTTTAATGATCCAATGATTGATTGTAAAAATTGTAAGGCTCGACACCGTGCTGATAAATTAATTGAAAATGCACTTGATGAAAAAGGCATGGAAATTATCGTTGATGGGCTACCATTTACTGAGATGGCTAAGTTAATTCAAGAACATAATATTGCTTGTCCAGATTGCGGAAGTCATGATTTTACTGATATTCGTCAATTTAATTTAATGTTTAAAACTTTCCAAGGTGTTACTGAATCAAGTACAAATGAAATTTTCTTACGTCCAGAAACAGCACAAGGTATTTTCGTTAACTTTAAAAATGTTCAACGTACGATGAGAAAGAAAGTACCATTTGGTATTGCTCAAATCGGTAAAAGTTTCCGTAACGAAATTACACCAGGAAATTTCACGTTCCGTACTCGTGAATTTGAACAAATGGAACTTGAATTCTTCTGTAAGCCAGGTGAAGAGCTTGAGTGGTTTACGTATTGGAAAGAAACTGCTAATAAGTGGTTATTATCATTAGGTATGAAAGAAGATAATCTTCGTTTAAGAGACCATAGTGAAGATGAATTATCACATTATAGTAATGCGACAACAGACTTCGAATACAAATTCCCATTTGGTTGGGGCGAGCTATGGGGTGTAGCATCTCGTACAGATTATGATTTAAAACAGCATATGGAGTTTTCAACTGAAGACTTTACGTACCATGATCCAATTACGAATGAAAAATATGTTCCTTATTGTATTGAGCCATCATTAGGTGCTGACCGTGTTACTTTAGCATTTTTAATTGATGCTTATGAAGAAGAGGCATTAGAAGATGGAACTTCTCGTACTGTTATGAGATTACATCCTGCATTAGCGCCATATAAAGCGGCAATTTTACCTTTATCAAAAAAATTATCAGAAAATGCACAAGAAGTATTTGCAGCATTAGCTGAAGATTTCAATGTAGATTTCGATGAGACTGGTTCAATTGGTAAACGTTACCGTCGTCAAGATGAAATTGGTACGCCATTCTGTATCACTTACGATTTTGAGTCAATTGAGGATGGAAAAGTAACGGTTCGTGACCGCGATACAATGGAACAAACGCGTGTTGCGATTAGTGAACTTCAATCATTCTTAGCAAACAAAATTAAGTTTTAATACTTTTTAGAAAATAGGTGTCCTTTTGGACATCTTTTTTCATATATTTTAATAAAGCTTGTTTAAATTTTCATTAAAATACTAAAAATGGTAAAATCAATGTATAAAAAACAAGGAGGAGTTTCGATGAGGAGTTCGAATCCGATTTTAAATTCTGAACAATTAACAAAGGCTAGGCATTCAGAAAAAGCGATGACAATGGGTGGAACGATTCGTAAAGCGTTAATTGCGTTAATCATGCTAATCGCTACTGCTGGATACTCTTATTATTTAACAGTAACGGGTACTTTAAGTACTAAGGTGTTTATTGGTTGTTTAATTTTTGCTTTTATAATCGGTTTAGTAACAAGCTTTTCACCTAGAATTGCTCCGATTACAACACCTATTTATGCTGCTGTTGAAGGGATATTAATAGGGAATATTTCAGCTGTATATGAAGCAACTTACGGAATGATTGTTTTACAGGCTGCATTATTAACAATTGCAATTATTGCTGGTACATTAATTTGCTACGCAACTGGCATCGTGAAAGTTACACATCGATTTAGATCAATTGTAATTGGTTTAACATTTGGCGTATTAATATTTTACTTACTAACAATGATTCTACAACTATTCCATGTACCAGTTCCATTTATGCATCAATCTGGTACCATTGGCTTATTAGTAAGTTTAGCAATCTTAATCATTGCATCACTTAATCTATTTTTAGACTTTGATTTGATTACATCTAGCATAAAACATGGTGCACCTAAACATTTCGAATGGTATTGTGCATTTGGTCTATTAGTTACTGTCATTTGGATTTATGTTGAAGCGTTAAGATTTCTATCAAGACTTAGAAATTAACATATTTAGCTAAAAACCTTACTCTGTGATGGAAGTAAGGTTTTTTCTACATAAGATTTAAAGCACGAAATTTGGTTAGAAAGTAGGGCTATACAATGAGTAAGAAAAAATTTGAAGTATTAGAACATGAAACAATTAATGATTGTTTAAAGAGAATGGAAGCAGAAGGGTATACGCCAGTTAAAAGAATGGAAGTTCCAATTTTTTCAGAGCAAATGATCAATGGTAAAATTGAGATTGAACCTTCAGGTAGAAAAATAGTATTTGAAGGAAAGATTAATAAATAGATGTATAATATTAGTAAAATTATGGAAAAGTAACCTTATATGAATAAAATGAGGTGAAAATATGTCTAAATTAGCATGTCCACGCTGTAAAACAAATAAAACGAGATTTTATTTAATCGAACAACACCCAAAAGCAGTAAAATTAAATGCACAAAGCGGTGATATTGAACAAGAAGAATATATCTCAGGTGGGCTAGACCCATTTTATGTTCCTTATAAAGGGCCTGAATACTTAGTTCAATGTGGTGCATGTGGTGTCATTGAACAAAGTGTATTATTTGAAAAAGCTGCTGATTCTATGTAGTAATATGATCTCCTAATTATAAAATTGAAAAGTATAGTGAAAAAAGACATTGAACAACAATTCAATGTCTTTTTCTTATGTAGATATATGAGGGAAATTAGAAAGACTAACTTTATTACAGAGTATTTACGATTAAAATTTTATACCCGTTAATAATACTGTATGAAACTCAAGATCCAATACAGAAAAAGTCATATTCACTTTCAATCTTTAAAGAAACTAATAGATTTTTGGATATTAGGAATACTAACCATGACGATATTGAAGAGTGAGGAATTCTATGAAAAAAATTTTTCTATTGCTATTTTTACTAGTTATTACATGTCAGCCTTCAAAGGTTTTTGCTCAGAAAAAAATACCAATACTCATTTATCATTCCATTGATGAATTTACGGGACATGGTGTTGAGGATCTTTATGTACATCCTAAAGAATTTGAAAAACAAATGTTGTATTTAAAGCAACATGGTTTCACTTTATTAACTTTTGAAGATTGGAAGAAACGGAATAAAGTAAAGAAACCGATTTTCATTACTTTTGATGACGGTTATAAGAATAATTTAAATGCTTTTTCGATATTTCAAAAATTAAAGGATGATCAATTTAAACCAACTGGAACGGTTTTTGTGATTTCTGATTATATTGATTGGTCAAATAGGTTGTCGAAGTCAGATTTGAAAAAGATGGTTGATTCGGGCATGTTTTCAATTCAATCTCATACTGCAACCCATCCAAATTTAACAAAAATAACAAATTATGAATATGAATTAAATGAATCGAAAAAGAAAATACAAGCCATTACGAATAAACCTGTCCTTGCTTTGGCGTATCCATATAGTTTATATGATAAAAAAGTTATTGAAGA
Organism: Gottfriedia solisilvae; assembly: GCF_002128405.1. Lineage (GTDB taxonomy): Bacteria > Bacillota > Bacilli > Bacillales > Bacillaceae_G > Gottfriedia > Gottfriedia solisilvae. Next base: position 531,875 of record NZ_NETJ01000001.1, on the reverse strand, counting down.
AACCAAGAAGTACTATACATATGGAATTACAACGATTCCAGAACTTTACGTAGAAAAAGGTAAAAAAGATGAAAACTATTTATTACCTCGCATTTATATTAAGTATTCTACAACTATAGATGAGTTTGCAAAAATAGTGGAATAAAAAGGCGATTACTATTTTGTAATCGTCTTTTTTGTATAGAATTTTGTTTGTCATTTTTTGAAAATGACCAATATTCATAAGTATATGGTAAAATTTGTATATACGTATCATTTGTGAAGCAGAATTTTCACAAAATTAAATATAATGGAGTGATTTGATGACTTTTCCAATTTTAGAAACGAACCGTTTATTGTTAGTAGAAATAGAAGACAAACACCTTGATGAGGTCTATCAAATTTTTTCTAATGAAGAAGTTACAAAATATTATGGGATGAGTCCTTTTACAAATGAATCACAAGCAAAAATAATGATTGAATCTTTCAGAATTAGGTTTGAAAATAAACAAGGAATGCGTTGGGGAATCGTTGAGAAGGATTCAAATCATTTGATTGGGACGATTGGATTAAACAATTTAATTCTATCAGGAAAGAGAACGGAAATCGGTTATGATCTACTTCCAACGTATTGGGGTAAAGGTATTATGTCAGAGGCCATTAATGAAGTCATTACATATTGCTTTCAGACGCTATTATTATTCCGTATAGGGGCAGTTATTTTTCCTAAGAATATTGCGTCTACTAAAGTAATTGAAAAATTCGGCTTTCAAAAGGAAGGACTTTTAAGGGGCTATATTTATCAAAATGAAGATTCACATGATGTATACGTCTATTCATTACTGAAGTCCGATTGGGCAAAATGAATGATTAATAAGAAGTAAACAGGAATGATTTGTATACATAATCTCAAGACTTAAATCAATCTAAGAATGAATTGATTCGTGCACAAAAAATAAAAAATAACAAGGTAAGATGTAAAGGTGAATAAAATGAAAAATGAACAATATTTAATAGAGCAGCTTGAAAATATCAGAGAAAATGATTATATGATCCCAAAAAATGAAAGTCATTATGAAATCGCAAAACAAATGTTAGATCACATTGGTTCTGTTAATCCATATTTACGAGACGATTTAATTTATTCAACGCTTTCTAAGTGGATTAAAAATGATGTATTTACACCCGGTGAATTAAGAGAATTTTTACAGGTTAGTATAGATGATGAACATTTATTGTTCGGATTAGGTGAAACGAATACTGATTCAGTTTTTACAAGAGCATTTTCTGTATTAATCATAGCGGTTATTTTACTGAAGCATAATGAAAAACAATTCATTTCAATCGAAGAGTTAGAACTTGTAAAGGAGCACGTATTTTTATTTGCGAAAAGTGAAAATGATGTCAGGGGTTATGTCGAAGAAAAAGGATGGGCTCATTCAGTAGCTCATTTGGCTGATTGCTTAGATGAACTTGCAAAATGTAATGATTTAAACGAAAATGATCTAAGAACAATATTAGAACTGATCTTATTTAGAGCGATGGAATCTCAAAATGTGTTTGATTGTGAAGAAGATGAAAGATTAGTAACAGCAGCTAATTCAATTTTAAAACGTGATGTATTATCTAGTGAAGAAATATGTAAGTGGATGGAACAGTTCCAGAATGTTAACAAAACTGGTGATTATATAACCGACTATTATATAAAAATAAATGCTAAGCATTTTTTACGTAGCCTTTATTTTAGAGTTGATTTTCAAGATGAAGCATTTAAGGAGACAATCACTAGTATTTTGTTAAAACTAAATAGGTATCGTTCATGATTTATAAAAGGGGGATTACAGGTGATTAAAGCAATTATTTTTGACTTTGATGGTCTAATCATCGATACAGAATCTGTGTGGTTTGAGGCATATAAAGAAGTTTTGGTAGATTACGAGATACAATTAACACTTGAAAAATTCTCAGAAGTCGTTGGTACTCATGATGATGTACTATTTTCATATATTGAAGAAAATAGTTCAATACCATTTGATAAAGAAATTTTAGAAAGTAAAGTCTCGGAGTTAGTACAGGTAAAATTAGGAGAACCTGTTTTAAGAGAAAGTGTTGAAGACTATTTATTAACAGCAAAACAAGTTGGACTAAAAATTGGATTGGCATCTAGTTCTTCTCGAGCATGGGTTGAAGGTTTTCTAAAGCAAATGAATATATACGATTATTTTGAAGTAATTAAAACAAAAGAAGATGTATTGGACATCAAGCCAGATCCCGAGCTTTATTTGAAAGCTATTGAAGCATTAGGTATAGATGCAACAGAAGCAATTGCATTTGAGGATTCACTAAATGGTTTATTAGCAGCTCGTAAGGCTGGTTTACATTGCGTAATCGTTCCAAACAGTGTGACAGCAAATTTAGTTTTTGAAGATTATAGTCTTCGTCTATCTTCAATGGCTGAAAAGACGCTAGAGGATGTCATCAATCATTTATCTATGAAAGAATAGTATTAAGATTATTTCTATCAATTTTTATAGTTTGTATTTACACGAAAGCCATTTCTACTTATTAGAAATGGTTTTTTGTATGGAATGTCACTCAATTGAATATAAGTATATTAATCAAAAATAGATTCATAGATTTTTTTATTGAATATTCAGAATTTATTTTGTATGATGTAATTACAACATACCGACTGGTTAGTATCTTAATGTATGTTTTATTTTTATGACATTGATCCATACAGAATCTTACTTAAGCGTTTTTATTTCGTAATTAGGAGGTTATCGGAATGCATGTAAAAGAATTGTTTGACTTAACTGGTAAAGTGGCAATTGTGACTGGTGGTGGTAGAGGTCTTGGCGAGCAGATTGCAAAAGGTTTCGCTGAAGCAGGTGCAAACGTTGTTTTATGTTCTAGGAATGAAAATGCTTGTAAAGAAGTAAGTGAAGAATTGAAAAGCATCGGGGTTGAAGCGCTAGCTATTAAATGTGATGTTACAAACCCTGAAGATGTTAAAAATGTTGTCAATCAAACGAAAGAAAAATTTGGCAGTATTGATATATTAGTCAATAATAGTGGTGCTTCCTGGGGTGCGCCTGCTGAAGATATGCCGTTAGAGGCTTGGCATAAAGTATTAAATGTAAATGTGACTGGAACATTTATTATGTCTCAAGCAGTAGGAAAAATCATGCTTGAACAAAACAGTGGGAAAATCATAAATATTGCTTCAGTTGCAGGATTGCAAGGTACAAATCCAAAATATTTAGATGCAGTTGGCTATAGTGCAAGTAAAGGAGCAGTTGTTAATTTAACAAGAGATTTGGCAGTCAAATGGGGCTCGCGTGGGGTTCATGTAAATGCGATTGCACCTGGTTTCTTTCCAACTAAGATGTCAAAAGATGTGATCGCACATGGTGGTGAGGAAATCTTGGAGGGAACACCTTTGAGAAAGTTCGGATCTGAAAATGATTTAAAAGGGGCTGCACTATTTTTAGCTGCACCAGCTTCAGACTTTGTGACAGGAGCAATTTTAGTAGTAGACGGTGGTTCTTCAGTTATGTAATTTGTTGAGATTTCTTGTTAAAAAAGGAGTTTAATAATGACAAAAATTCATTTATTAATGAAAAAAGAAGAAATGAATCAACAAAAACTAAGCGGGAATAAAACAGTTGTTGTTTTCGATATTTTACTAGCAACCTCTACAATCACTGCCACGTTGGAATTTGGAGCAAAAGAAGTAATTCCTGTACTAAATGGAAAAGAAGCAGTAGAAATCTCAGAAGGAATAAAAAATAATGAAGCGATTCTAATTGGAGAATATAATGGTGCAACTTTAGACGGTTTTCATTCGCCTAATCCTTTAGCGCTAAGAAGTGTAGTAAACAAAAAAACAATCATTTTATCAACTACAAATGGAACGATCGCACTTAAAAATGCACAGGCTGCGAAAAAAGTGTATGCGGCTTCGATTCTGAACAGTAAATCTGTTGTAAATCATATTCGTCAAACTTATGATGATGAAACAATTATTTTAGTTTGTGCAGGGTCATTTGGCCATTTTAATATTGAAGACTTTTATGGAGCGGGTTATTTTATAGATTGTCTTTTAAGTGAATCGATTCAATTAGAAATGACTGATTCTTCTTTAGCTGCATTACATTTTTATAGAAGTTTTAAAGAAAAAGAGATTGAGATATTAGCAGAATCTAGAGTAGGTAAAATGATGGTGAACTATGGTTTTGAAGCAGAACTTCATTTTGTTAGCCAAAAAAGTATATTTAACGTTGTACCGATGATGGAAAATGGAAAAAGGATAGTGGATGTGAAACTTTCTGAGAAAACTGCTTTTTAATAAAGTTCTCTAGAAAAAGATTATTATTGAAATAAATTACATACCAACTAGTTAGTATGAAAGGAATGAGTAAATGGATTTTTTATATTCATCAAAAGTACAAGAGCTTCAGAGCAGATTGAAAACATTTATGGATCAGTATGTTTATCCAAATGAGCAATTATATGAAGAGCAATTGAATCAACAAGAAACTAGATGGAGTGATGTGCCTCCAATTATTGAAGAATTAAAAGCTAAGGCTAAGCAAGAAGGGCTTTGGAATTTATTTCTACCAGACAGCAACTACGGGGCAGGATTAACAAATTTAGAATATGCACCTTTATGTGAAATTATGGGGCGTTCATTAATTGGTCCAGAAGTATTTAATTGTAGTGCACCAGACACTGGGAATATGGAAGTTCTAGAAAGATATGGTACAGAAGAACAAAAAGAAAGATGGCTTACACCTTTACTATCAGGTGAAATTCGTTCATGTTTTTCCATGACTGAGCCTGATGTTGCTTCATCCGATGCTACTAATATAGAAGCTAGCATTCAAAATGAAGGTGATTATTATATCATTAATGCAAGAAAATGGTGGTCTTCGGGAGCTGGGGATCCGCGCTGCAGACTTGCGATTGTAATGGGAAAAACTAATCCTGAAGCAAACCGACATGAACAGCAGTCTATGATTCTTGTACCATTAAATACACCAGGTGTAAAGATTGAAAGAATGCTACCAGTTTTCGGATATGATCATGCACCACATGGTCATGCAGAAATTACTTTCACGAATGTAAAAGTACCGAAAAGTAATATGATTTGGGGTGAGGGCAAAGGCTTTGCAATTGCCCAAGGACGATTAGGTCCAGGACGAATTCATCACTGTATGAGATTGATTGGTGCAGCTGAACGAGCACTTGAAGAATTATGTAAGCGTGTTCAAAGTCGTGTTGCTTTTGGAAAACCAATTGCCAATCAAGGTGTGATTCAAGAATGGATTGCAAACTCTAGAATTGAAATTGAGCAAGCTAGATTACTAACATTAAAAGCAGCATATATGATGGACACAGTCGGCAATAAAGCCGCAAAAGCGGAGATTGCGATGATTAAAGTAGTAGCTCCTTCAATGGCCCTTAATGTGATTGATCGTGCGATACAAGCATTTGGTGCAGCAGGTGTATCAAATGACTTTACTCTAGCAGCGCAATGGGCGAATGCTAGAACATTACGATTAGCTGATGGACCAGATGAAGTACACCGAGCACAGATAGCTAAACTTGAACTACGAAAATACCAAACATCTAATCAATTTGTATCGGTTGAAAAATAGAGATGATGGGTGATAAAACATGAGATTAAAGGATAAGGTCTCAATCATAACTGGTGGTGGAGGAGGAATCGGTCGATCTACTGCTATCAGGTTCGCAAAAGAAGGTTCAAAGATTGTCATAGCTGATCGAAATGAAATAACTGGGGAAGAAACTGCTCGACTCATTAGGGAGCAAAATGGGAATGCAATTTTTGTTCAAACAGATGTAAGTGACAAAAATAGCGTTCAAAACTTGATAAGCGTAACTGTAGAGCAATATGGTGGACTTGATATTTTGTTTAATAATGCAGGGGTTGGTAACTCTGAGGTTCGAAGTGTAGATTTAGAAGAAGACGAATGGGATTCTGTCATAGATATTAACTTAAAAAGTGTATTTTTAGGAATTAAATATGCTGTGCCTGAATTAATCAAATCAGGAAATGGCGTAATCATTAATACATCAAGCTTACTAGGTTTAAGAGGTAGAAAACTAGTCAGTGCGTATAATGCGTCTAAAGGTGGGGTTGTATTATTAACACAAAATGCCGCTTTAGAGTATGGAAAGTATCAAATTAGAGTTAATGCTATAGCCCCAGGTGTAATTGATACAAATATTATTGATATGTGGAAAAAAGATGAGCGAAAATGGCCGATTATTTCTAAAGCAAATGCACTTGGAAGAGTCGGGAATCCAGATGAAGTTGCAGCTGTCGCGTTATTTTTAGCGTCTGATGAAGCCTCTTTTATAACAGGTGTTACACTTCCTGTTGATGGTGGGGGATTAATATTTTAAGGTTTACATGTTTCATGTATTGAATAGATTTTTATAACATTGGAGGGTATAAAATGAATTCGAATAAAATATGGTATTCCCACTATCCACAGCATATTGCACCAGAAATCACAATTCCAGACAAATCAATTCCTCAAATCTTACAAGATACTGTTTCAAAATATCCTAATCATACAAGTATTACTTTCTATCATAAGAAGTTGTCATTTAAAGAAGTTCAAAACGCAGTAAAGGCATTCGCCTCATCATTACAAAAAAACGGTATCCAAAAAGGCGATCGAGTAGCCATAATGTTGCCAAATTGTCCTCAATATGTCATTTCTTTCTATGGTATTTTATCGACAGGTGCAATCGTAACTCAGGTAAATCCTATGAGTGTAGCACGAGAGCTCAAGCATTTGTTGAATGATTCTGAATCAGAAACAATGATTGTATTAGGGAGTCTTTATCCACTAGTAAAGGCTATTTTACCGGAAACAAAGCTACGTAAGGTTATTGTCGTCAATTTAACCCAAACAGAAGAAAGTTTTGATGGTCATACAACATTTGAAAACTTTTTAACTGAAGGAAATGGAATCGTTTTGCCTATTTCGATTGATCCAAGTGAAGACATAGCCGTACTTCAGTACACAGGTGGTACGACGGGGAGATCCAAAGGTGTTATGCTTACTCACCGCAATTTATTAGCAAATGTAATGCAATCGCAAGAATTCTTTAAAGGCAGTATTGAGATTGCAAAGGAGCGCAGTTTATCGGTTATTCCATTTTTCCATGTCTATGGTATGAACATTAGTATGAATCTTTCAATTCTAATGGCAAATGAAATGATCATCCTTCCACGTTTTGACGTCATGGAGGTTTTAACAACAATAAAAAATAAACAACCAACACTTTTTCCTGGTGTACCTACAATGTATGTTGCAATTATTAATCATCCAGATGCAGAAAATTATGGAATTGATTGTATTAAAGTGTGCAATAGTGGAAGTGCACCAATGCCTGTAGAATTGATTAATCAATTTGAAAAGAAAACAGGCGCAAAAATATTGGAAGGTTACGGATTATCAGAAGCATCGCCTACTACACATTGTAATCCTGCATTTGCAGAACGTAAACCAGGTACAGTTGGTTTTGGACTACCTTCGACTGATTATAAAATTGTAGATCTAGCAACAGGTACGGTGGAAGTTCCAGTAGGTGAAGTTGGAGAATTAATTGTAAAAGGTCCACAAGTCATGAAAGGATATTGGAATATGCCTGAGGAGACAGCTCATACGTTAAAAGATGGATGGTTATTTACAGGAGATATTTCTCGAATTGATGATGAAGGATATCTTTCAATTGTTGATCGGAAAAAAGACATGATTATTGCAAGTGGTTATAATATTTATCCACGAGAAATAGAAGAAATCTTATATGAACACCCGAGTGTACAAGAAGCAGTAGTCATAGGTGTACCTGATACTTATAGAGGTGAAACTGTAAAAGCTGTCATCGTATTAAAAGTCGGTGAAAACACGTCTGAGGATGAGATTCTACAATTTTGTCAAAGTAATCTTTCATCATATAAAGTACCAAAAATGATTGAATTTCGAGATCAATTACCAAAAACAAATGTTGGAAAAATATTACGTAGAGCACTGAGAGAAACCGAAAATTCTAAAACAGTATAATGTACGAATTCGGACATTGTTAAAAGTAAAGAAGATTCTGTTTTTTAAACTTTCACGAGAATAGATTATGGTATAATTCAAGTGATATTTTTTTAGATTGTGAGGATTTCCAATGAAAGAGAAAATTACAGAACACTCAATACAATTATTTGATAAAAAAGGATTTACAGTCACTTCCATTCAGGATATCGTCGAATCTATTGGCGTAACGAAAGGCACTTTCTATTATTACTTCTCTAGTAAAGAGGAGCTTCTGATGGAAATTCACCTTCGTTATATTGATGATTTATTAACGAAACAAATGAAAATACTTGATGATCATGGCAAAAGCTTTAAAGAAAAATTGTTTAGTATCATTCATTTATCAATACTAGATATCAAAAAACAAGGTGCAAGTGCAAAAGTATTTTTCAGGGAAATGCGACACTTAAGTCCTGAAAGTTTGGATAAAATTAATCCAAAGAGGGATCAATATCGATTTAATATTGAAAACCTATTAAATGAAGGAATTGCAAGCGGAGAATTAAGAGCAAGTTTGAATGTGCCAATCGTTACCTTTGGTATTTTAGGTATTACGAATTGGAGCTATCAATGGTTTAATCCTGAGGGTTCAATAGATGATCATCAATTAGCAGAAATTTTTACTGAAATGGTTTTTAAAGGTATTGAAGTTTAGTTGTAGGGGAGCTCATCTCTCCTACTTTACTTAAACGAATTACATACCGACTAGTTAGTATTTCCTTTTTGAATCATAGACTAATAAAAAAGTAGGGATAAAATGGAAAAATTAACAATCACGACTAGATTTTGTGAAACAGATGCGCTTGGTCACATAAACAATACGAGCTACTTCATTTATTTGGAAGAAGCACGGATCAAGTTTTTTCAACAACTAGGATATGGAATGAATCTACAAGACTGGAATTTCATTTTAGCTTCGACGAAATGTGATTTCCTTAGTCAAGGCTACTTTAATCAAAAACTAGTAATCTCTACTTATATCTCCAAAATAGGGAGTAAAAGCTTTCAACTTGAGCATGACATTACTTGTGAAGAAACGAATGTCTTCATTGCGAAAGCAAATGCAATCATCGTGTATTTTAATTTCAAGGAACAACGAAGTGAAAATATACCAGACTTATTTCGAGCTCAATTAGAAAATCATTTAGAAGATAAATAATAAAAATAGATTCATTGGAGGAGTAAGATGGCGGAGAGAGTAGAATCTGAAACAATACAGATTCGTAGAGGCGAGGAATTAAATATACCAGTATTACAGGAATTCCTAAAAAAACATATAAATGATTTGCCTAATGAACAGTTGAGTGTTCGACAGTTTTCAGCGGGTCATTCAAATCTTACCTATTTATTGAAAGTCGGAGAATGGGAAGCAGTTCTTAGACGTCCACCTCTTGGTCCCGTTGCACCAAAAGCTCATGATATGAGCAGGGAATTTCGAATTTTATCAGAGATTCATCCACATTATTCTATCGCTCCTAAACCTATTCTATATTCAGAAAACGAAACAATTGTTGGTAGTCCATTTTTTATGATGGAAAGGAAAAAAGGTGAAGTTTTTGATACGGCATTTCCCGACCACTTAAATGTAACAAAAGAAGATTGTAGCAAAATCTCCAATGTAATGGTTGAAAAACTCGTTGAGCTGCATTCGATTGATTATCAAAAAACAAATTTATTAGAAATCAGTAAACCAACTAATTTCATGGAACGACAAGTTCATGGATGGATTACTAGATATAACAGAGCGAAAACAAGTGATATTTTGGAAGTTGAACAGCTGATGAAGTGGCTTGAAAAAAATGTTCCACATCATCACGACGCAGCAATTATCCATTATGATTACAAGTTAAATAATTCCATGTTTAATCAGGATTTATCAGAAATGGTGGGTCTATTTGATTGGGAAATGACAACGATTGGTGATCCACTTGCTGATTTAGGTGTTGCGATGAGCTATTGGATACAAAAAGATGATCCAGATCTGTTGAAATATGGACTTGGTAGTCCTTCAGTAACAATTCATAAAGGTTTTATGACAAGAGCAGAATTCATAGAAGCCTACGCTATTAAAAGTGGTAGAGATGTTTCCAACATAAATTTTTACCTTGCATTTGCGTATTTTAAACTAGCTGTCATTGTCCAACAAATTTATTATCGATTTAAAATGGGGCAAACAAATGATCAACGTTTTGCAAAATTTGAACACTTTGCTAAGTCACTAATTACGTTGGGGCATCAAGTCACGTTACCAAATCACAATACGATATAAGGAGAATGAAACTTATGAACGAGTCTTTATTAACTGAAATACAAGATCGTATCTTATTTTTAACATTAAAGAGACCTGAATCCTTAAATTCTTTTAATCTAGAGATGTTAACAGGTATCACGAATTCTATTTTAGAAGCTGAGAATAATCCGGAAATAAAAGTAATCGTCATTTCAGGAGCTGGTCGTTCATTTTGCGCAGGTGGCGATGTAAAAACAATGGGAAACACGAATGCCTCTGATGTGTATGAACATATTGGGGTATTAAACAAATGTATAAAAGCAATTAAAGATACACATAAACCAGTTATTGCGTCAATTCACGGTTTCGCAGCTGGTGCAGGTTTTAATTTAGCACTTGCATGTGATCTGATTATTGCAGCAGAGGATAGTAAATTTGCCTTAAGCTTTTCACAAGTTGGTCTTATTTCAGACGGTGGCGGCTCATACTTTTTGCCTCAATTAATTGGACCACATTTGGCAAAGCAATTTTTCTTTAGTGGAGAAGCTGTTTCTGCAGAAAGAATGGCTCAATTAGGTATAGTTAACTTTTTAGTTCCCGCAAAAGATTTGAAAGAAGAAACAGTTAAATATGCTAATAAATTAGCGGGTGGTCCGGGAAAAGCATTTGGCATGATGAAAAAACTAATCGATCATTCTTTCACATCAAATTTAGATGAAATACTTGAAAAGGAACGAATGATTCAAACATTAATGGTTGCAACAGAAGATCATCATGAAGGAGTCCTCGCATTTAAAGAAAAACGTAAACCTGTCTTTACAGGTAAATAAACTATTGGAGGGGTTAAAATGAAAGCGATTCAATTTAAACAATTCGGTGGTCCTAATGTATTAGAACGAGTTGAATTAGAAAGACCAGTACCAAAAGGTAGAGAAGTATTAATTGAAGTTCATGCATCTGCTGTCAATTATGCTGATACAGCTAGAAGAGAAGGACAATATGTTGTCAAAACAAATTTGCCATATGTTCCGGGTGCAGAAGTAGCTGGCTTTGTTGTGGAAGTAGGCGAAAATGTAACGAAAGTAAAACCAGGTGACCGAGTTGTGACTATTATGGAGTCTGGTGGTTACGCAGAGTATGCAATTTCTGATGAAAGATCCATTATTCCTATTCCTGCTGAGTTGGATTTTAAAGTAGCAGCAGCTTTGCCTGTTCAAGGACTTAGTGCGTACCATATTTTAAAAACAATGGGTATGCTTCAACCAGGTGAAACTGTGCTAATTCACGCTGCTGCTGGCGGTGTTGGGACATTAGCAGTTCAGCTGGCTAAACTGTTTGGCGCAGGAAAAGTGATCGCAACAGCTAGTACAAGTGAGAAACTACAACTTGCAAAAGAAATGGGTGCAGATGTACTAATTAACTATACAGAAGATGGTTGGGAAGAAAAAGTGCTTGAAGCTACAAATGGTAAAGGTGTAGATGTTGCACTTGAGATGGCTGGTGGAGATGTGTTTTATAAGACCTTAAAATGTCTAGCATACTTTGGCAGACTAGTAATTTATGGTGTTGCTAGTGGGCAACAAAGTAAGTTTTATCCTTCTTCTTTAATGGCAAAAAATCAATCGGTGATTGGGTTCTTCTTACCACCACTTATGAGAAGAGTAGAATTAATAAATCATAGTTTAAAAGAGTTGTTTACCTATTTAGCAGAAGGAAAAATTCAAGTAACAATTGGAGAAGTATTCCCATTAAGCGAAGCAGCCAATGTACATACACTTATGCAAGCAAGAAAAACAGTTGGAAAAGTTATTTTAGAGCCTAAAAAATAAATATTCTTTAGATGTTATTCATGATTACATCTATAAAAACAAATGGAACGGAGGAAATTGAGAATGCATTTACGTTTAACAGATGAACAAAGAATGATTCAAAAAACGATTCGCAAATTTGTTGAAAAAGAATTAATTCCTCTAGAAAATGAAGTATTACGTAATGAAAGAGAAGGGCGACCTAGTTTATCTCCTGAAGTCATTAAAGAGCTGCAATTAAAAGCAAAGCAAGCAGGATTTTGGGGAATTAATACACCAGAAGAGTATGGTGGAGCGGACTTAGGTCAAATGATGTTAGCGATTGTCTATATGGAAATTTCAAAAACATTTGTTCCGTTTACATTTGGAGGCTTTGCAGATAATATCCTGTTTTATGCAAATGAAGAACAAAAGAAAAAGTACTTAATTCCAACAATAAATGGTGAAAAGAAATCATGCTTTGCAATGACAGAGCCAAATGCTGGTTCTGATACGCAAAATATTAGAATGACCGCTGTAAAAGATGGTTCTGAATATATTTTAAATGGCGAAAAAACGTTTATTACAGGTGGGAATGAAGCTGATTTTGTAATGGTAATTGCCATAACAGATAAAGAAAAACATCAAGCAACTGCAGGTCGAAGTGGCGTAACTTGCTTTATTGTAGATCGTGAAATGGGTTGGAAATCGGAATACATTCATACAATGGGCGAATGGGGACCAGCTGGATTAGTTTTTGATAATGTGCGTGTACCAGAGGAAAATATTTTAGGTGAATTAAATGGAGGATATAATCTAGGTCTGGAGTGGATTGGCTTTGCGAGATGGATTGTTGGCGCACGTGCGGTTGGTGCAGCTGAGCGACTGTTGCAAATGGCAATAGATTACTCAAAGGAAAGAGAAACATTTGGAAAACCGATTGCTGAACGCCAAGCAATTCAATGGCAAATTGCAGACTCAGCAGTAGAAATTGAAGCTGCAAGATGGCTAGTATTAAATGCAGCATTTACATTAGATCAAGGTGAAGATAATCGCCATTTAGCATCTATCGCTAAATTATATGGCTCAAATATGGGAAATAAGGTTGTAGACCGTGTGCTTCAAATTCATGGAGGAATTGGTTATACGAGAGAATTACCAATTGAAAGATGGTACCGCGAAGCGAGATTATGGAGAATTTATGATGGAACAGATGAAATCCAACGATTAATCATCTCTAGAAATCTATTAAAAGGTCATGTGAAAGTCGGACAGTTTGTTTAATTTTATGAAGGAGGGATCAATGAATGGCTGGTAGATTTGAAGGGAAGGTTGCATTTGTAACAGGTGGAAGTCGAGGTATTGGCAAAGCGATTGTAGAATTATTTGCAAGTGAAGGTGCAAAAGTTGCAATCATTGATATAAATGATGACGGGTTAAAACAATCGGCCGAAGAATTTAAACAGTTCGAGATTTATACGAAGCGAGTAAATGTTGTAGATGGAAGCGAAGTCCAAACAGCAATGAAGGAAGTCTTTGATACTTATGGATCCATTGATATCGTTGTAAATAATGCTGGGGTAATTCGAGATAATTTATTATTTAAAATGACAGATTCAGATTGGGATACCGTAATGGATGTTCATTTAAAAGGATCTTTTAATGTAGTTCGTGCTGCACAAGAGTACATGGTTAAACAAAAATATGGTCGCATCATCAATATTTCATCAACTTCAGCACTTGGAAATCGAGGTCAAGCGAATTACGCAACAGCAAAAGCTGGGCTACAAGGTCTAACAAAAACGCTAGCAATAGAACTTGGTAAATATGGAATTACTACAAATGCAGTTGCTCCTGGATTTATTGAAACGGAGATGACAAGAGAGACGGCGAGTCGCATTGGTATTTCATTTGAACAATTAATAGAAGCAAGTTTAAGTCAAATTCCAGCTGGTAGAAGTGGGAAGCCCGAAGATATTGCAAATGCAGTAGCATTTTTTGCGGATGAAAAATCTTCTTACGTAAATGGTCAGGTACTTTATGTAGCAGGTGGACCAAAAGCGTAAATTCTATTGAAAGAGGTGACAGTGATGTTCAAAGCTTTTATTGGAAAACGCTCAAAAGGTGTGGAAAATATAGTTGAACGAGGAGCGGTGAAAAAGTTTGCTGAAGCAATTGGAGATCTGAATCCAATCTATATGGATATAGAATTTGGAAAAAAATCTAGATACAAACAAAATATAGCTCCTCCGACTTTTCCGAGAGTATTAGACTATGGAATGATTGAAGACTTCCATTTACCAAATGTTGGTTTAATACATGGAGAACAGTCATTTCATTATGAACGGCCGTTATTAGTTGGCGAAAAAATTACTTGTTATACTGAAATTAAAGATTATTACGAAAAAAAAGGAAATCATGGTTTTATGGGATTTTTAGTCGTTTCTGATGTCGGAGAAGATGAAAATGGTCAAGTCATATTTCAATCTAATGCAGTTGTCATCATTACAGAAGAAGTAAGGAAGGTGCTAACTGTATGACAATCTTAACCGAACTTAAGCCTGGTGACACACTAAATTCAGTTAAATTAGAGCCAGTTACAAGAATGGATTTAATTAAATATGCTGGCGCATCCGGTGATTTTAACCCGATCCATACGATTGATGAAGAAGCTAAAAAAGCAGGTCTACCTGGAATCATTGCTCATGGAATGTGGACAATGGGAAATTTATCTAGATTTTTTTCAGATTATACAGAAAATGGGTTTATTGAAGATTACTCAATCCGTTTTAAAAACATGGTTTTTTTACAGGACATCATTACATTAAATGCAGTTTTAAGAGATATCGACGGTAATAGAATGCATTTTTCAGTAAATGCGACTAACCAAAAGAATCAAAAAGTTATAGAAGGAACAATCATATTCAAACAATATTAGAATTTAATTAATAATGAATTGTCTAATGTTTGAAGGGAATCAATAGAATTGGAGATGCTATTCGATGATGAATAAGCATCTCTTTTGTTTGGTTAGAATTTTATAAAATGTAAACCGTAAAAGTTAAAAATTTTGTAATGAGTTGCTTGGTTTTACATCGTTGGATATGATTAAGATATGAGTTAAGTGATGTTTTTACATTCTAAAAAGAATTAGTTTGAAGAGTATCATTTTTAAAATTATTTTTTATGTAAGGAGTGAATGAAATGGAAGTTTTTGCTGAGTATTTAGAAAAAATTGAAAATCCGATTCATCGGGACCGAACGGAAAAAGTTTTGACTTGGGTGATTAATAAATTTCCAAACTTAATGCCTAAAATTGCATGGAACCAACCAATGTTTACCGATCATGATACATATATTATAGGCTTTAGCGTGTCTAAACAACATTTAGCTGTTGCCCCTGAAACAGTAGGGATCAATCATTTTTCTGATGAAATTGTACAAGCTGGCTATGATCACACAAAGCAATTGGTGCGCATCCCGTGGGGAAGTGAAGTTGATTACAAATTAATTGAGAAAATGATCGAGTTTAATATTTTAGATAAGAAAGACTGTTCAACTTTTTGGAGGAAATAAAACATCCGAGATTTAAAAAAAATGGAAAAACTTAAATAAAAAACCTCTCTAAATTCCAATTTGTTAAGGAATTACTTGAGAGGTTTTTTTATATAGTGCTCTTCGAAAAATATTTCCGCGTATCTTCACGAATTTGCTTAGGAATGACATTCTCTAGCTCTTTGTTTAACCATGAAAGAGTTTTTTCACGTAAGTATTCATGCATTTTCTCTTCTGCGGAAAGCATAACTAAATTGATCGTACATGATGTGCCTGGCGTACAGCCTTTTTCTCTATATAAATATCCATTATCTTTAATGTTCTTACATTGAAATATAGGCTTTGATCCTTCAACTGCTTCAATTACATCCCAAAAAGAAATTTCTTCAGGAGATTTAGAGAGTTTAAATCCACCCTTCACTCCAGGAACTGAACTGACAATCCCAGCCTTAGATAATTTACTAAAAATCTTTGAAAGATACGTTTCAGAAACACCTTGAAAAGATGATAAATCTTTTATTCCAATTGGCGAATCTTCAGGATTATCAATTAAATAGACGAGGCAGTGAAGTGCATACTCAACTCCAACGCTATACTGCATTATGACACCTTCTTTATTAATGAGATTATATAAATTAATCTTAGATATGTTTTATTTCTTTGTCAAACAAGTAAGATTGACAGTTAAATGATGATTGACATAATCAAATTAATAGCATAATATAGATATTGTTAATCGGCGATTATATTTGTCGTCAATTACAGTTAGAAACGATTTATCATTTAATACTTAAATAAATTTTTGGGGGTCATTTAATTGGAAAAACGAGTAGATTACTATAGTCTTGCACCAGAAGCAATTAAAATTATGATGGAAATGGAAAAATATACGAAAACCTCAAGTATTAATCGTACACTACGAGAACTAGTAAAAATTCGTGCTTCTCAGCTAAATGGTTGTGCATATTGTATTAATATGCATACTACTGAAGCAAGAAAAATGGGAGAAACGGAGCAACGATTATATTGTATAAGTGCTTGGAATGATTGCACATTCTACACAGATTCAGAAAAAGTAGCTCTAGAGTTAACAGAACATGTTACATTGATACCGAATAAAGGTGTACCTGAAGCATTATATGATCGCATCCGAAACCACTTTAGCGAAAAAGAATATGTAGATCTTGTGATTTTAATCAATCAAATTAATAGTTGGAATAGAATCTCTATTGCTATGGGGAATAAAGCAACAACTGAATAAATTATTATCTTGACAATTTCTATATAGTTCGCTAAGAAAAGTTAAAAAAGCATCCAATAAAACCTGTTTGGATGCTTTTATTTTTAACGGTGAAAATTGATGTTGTGTGTGATCAATATAAATAAAGGTATTGTATCTCACTTGTTGAATATACATAATTGAACAATTTTACCTTTATTGAGGTGAATAAATGAAAAAATGGATTTTATTAATATGCGGTACTTTTTTACTGGTTTTGTCTTTTTGGACTTTATATTATGCCTATACTCCGAAAGTAGGACCAATTGGTAATGGACCTAATGATAAATTAGTTTGGTTTCAATCCATAACTCAATTTGTTTCAGGAATAAGCGCATTATTTTTAGTTTTTAATTTGAGAAAAAATAATAAAATTAATTGAACCAAGTAACATGCTTTAGAGAAACAAAATTATGTGTCGCATATGCGACTTTTTTTATTGGAATGAATAATTGATAGAAAGATATAAAAATAAGTTTCTAATATTTTTATTCAAGAGTATTTTTATTGTAAATGCAACAAAAATGATATAAATTTAAAGTGTATACTTTTATTGTATATGCAATAAAAAAGGTTAGGAAATCTAAAAAATTGCAAGGAATAAAAATGAATACATAAAGGAGAGACATATTTAAATGAATATAAATATAAAAAGGTGTAACATAGTTGATTCACACATACTTCAAGAAATTGGTTATGAAACATTTAATGAAACTTTTAAGAATCAAAATTCAATTGAAAATATGAATGTATACTTAGAGAAAGCATTTAACATAGAACAAGTTGAAAAAGAGTTAGCTAATACTTCATCGCAATTCTATTTAATTACTATTGATAAAATAGTCGCTGGTTATTTAAAGGTCAATACGAATGATGCTCAGTCTGAAGAGATGGGTAATGAATCACTTGAAATCGAGAGGATTTATATAAAGAAGGATTTTCAAAAACATGGCCTAGGTAAATATTTGCTAAATAAAGCTTTAGAAATTGCCGAGGAACTAAATAAAAGTAAAATTTGGTTAGGCGTATGGGAAAAAAATGAAAATGCAATTGCTTTTTACAAGAAAATGGGTTTTGTTCAAACTGGAACTCACTCTTTCTACATGGGTGATGAAGAACAAATAGACTTTATCATGACAAAAACATTAAATTAACTTATTTTAATGGAGATTGTATGGTAAGAGTTTATTAATAATAAAAGGGGAACGAACACTCTTGTCATTTGAGAATATTGAAAAATTAAATCATATATTCATTTAATAGACTGCTTTTGCGGTCTTTTTGTTTTTTAGTAAAAGGCTCTGTTATAATTAATTGTTTATTTTAGCCTAATATATTATGAGTATGAAAAGAGAATAGCCTGTTCAAGCGTAATTGGAATGAAAGGTGCGAAGACTCCTATGGGAGATGCGGGAAACTTGAGACCCAGGAGGCCAAGCAAGGTAGGCATGCTAAAACCACGACGTCCTGTCGTAACGCATGCATGATCCACATCGTGTTGACCCGAGGCTCAGGGTCTCGCCCCATGGAAAGCGAAGTACCTGGAATGGAAATAAACATTCTTTTTTATCAGAGCCTAGTAAAAAAAAGTGTTTATTAGAAAGCAAATGAAAAAGAAATAATGTTAAGATAAAGTAAGAAATATGCGATAATTTTTAGGGAGAGAAAGAATGGAAACTTATATAAAAAACTTTATAAATAGATTATTTGAAGTGAGAATTAAACAAATCGATTTAATAAAGAAAATATTGAGCGGTTTAATGATCATTTATTTGATTTACTCATTTACGGCTGAGGAAGTTCATCATATAAACAAAGGCTTATTTTATCTTTTATTTGCAACGATTAGTTTATTAAATAGTTTAGAAAATAGAATATTAAAAAAGAAAGTAACGAATGATTTTGATGCCTGGCTATTAGGAGGCGTTTTGTTTTTTATCATTGGAATAATAGTGATATTTGATATTTGATAATGAAATACTCTCACTAAACCTCTTAAACTAAATGCAAGATTAATAAGGAAATGCTATGTTATTATTCTATTAGAGAAATAAATGAGGTAAACTAATGAAAAAAAAATTAATCATTTTAATAGGAATGGTCGGAATCATAGGAATCGTATATTATTTACTATTCCCATTCCAATTTCCATTTAGAAATGGGTATAATATCGAGATAATAAATGATACGGGAAAAAATATTACAGGATTATCACTTACAAATGTTAATGTAGATAATAAGATTCCAATAATATTAGATGGGGATGAATATAAATTTAAGAATGTAACTACGACTGGATTTTATAATTTAGAATATAAAGATCATAATGGGGACCTGCAAGCAATTCCTATTGTTGGATTTGAAGAGAAAGGTTCATTAGGTGAAGCAGTAGTAACACTAGAATCTATAAATGAGAATGGAATAATCGAATCAGATCTTTCGACAGAGATGAGAGTTGAATTAATATTAAAATAATTAGAAAACAAATATGAGCCTAATATGCGCTTATTTATTTCATTAAACCTTGGAGAGTACACTATGTTAAAAGTAATAAGAATAATATTTGGAACGATTGCAGCTTCATTAGCTATTTATTCATTAATAACTCAAAACTTTCTTCTGACTCCGTATATGCTTTTCTTTTTAGGGGGAATGTTTTTAGTAATGTACTTTCAAGAAAGAGGAAAATCTAATTCAATAATGTATTTACTTGTGGCTGGGTTTAATATATTTGTTTCTATTTTTACGAGCTTATTTAACTAAAGCATGCTAAGTGTTCCAGGAAAGGCTACTTCGGTAGTCTATTTTTTTGAGCTAGCAGACACTTACTTCAATAAGTAAAGGATATTTTAGTATTTCATTGAATCTAAGATAGTAGTAATTTATTTAATACAGTCAATTCAGTTCATATTTTACTTTTCAGCTAAAAATTAGAATAGAATGCAATCGGTTTAGAGTGTTATAGGAATTGGTTTATTAAGAACAACATTTATAACATTTTTTAGGAGGAAATCATGAGTGAGTTTAGTGAAAGCTACCATCTTTTTTCAAATGAATTTAAAGATGGTATTGACCTGTTAAAACGTTCCTTTGTTCGTGGATTTGTATATCCAGAACGTAAAAATTGGGTCACGATTATTCCAAATGGAAAAATATTTAAGGTAAATAGAAGAATAATCAATAATAACAAAGGTGTTTTAGTCCATTTAATTTATGCGGAGGACCATGGTTGGTCATTATCAATATATGATGGTAGGAAAAGGAGCTTTCATTATGAATGTAGTTGGGAAGAAGACTTAGAAATAAACCAAGATGGATATCACAGAGAGCGCTTAGTTGAATTAATAAATGCTAACCCTAATAAAGTCCGAACCGTAACACTTTTAGATATAACGCAGATATTTTATGTTTCTGACATTGAAGAACTATTTGAGAAGAATCCAGTAACTCAAATAGCATATTTACTTGGATTGGAATATTTCACATGGATTTCCTACAATTACGTTCAAAAAGATTATAAAGAAAACCCAAATGAAATCAAAAATAAAGGTATTCGCATAGTTAATAATTGGATACCTTTTTGATTACAAAGCTCAGTCAAATGAAGAGCTGATCAAGAAAGGCTAATAGGTAAAATAAGTGAAAAAGTTTACGCGCAAAAATATAATCCTTCTATTAATTGGTATCTTGGTAACTGTATTGTTTTGCTATTATCAAAACAATGCCATCGAAGTGAATGAAACAACTATTCAATCACGTGAAGTTCCAAAACAATTTGATAACTTTAAAATGATTCAATTATCAGATCTACATGGAAAAGAATTCGGCAAAGAGCAAAATAATTTAATAAGAAAAATAAAAAATGAAAAGCCAGATATAATCGTATTTACGGGTGATTTAATTGACGCTAAACATTATGTAAAAAAATATAGTTTAATGTTAATGGGAAAAATAGTTAAAATTGCACCTGTCTATTTTGTAACTGGAAATCATGAATATTGGTCAGGAAAATATGAAGGATTAGAAAGTAAATTGGAAAATTTAGGCGTCAAAGTGTTAAAAAATGAAGGAGTGGTTTTAGAACGTTCTGGTGGGAAAATACAACTCTTAGGAATTGATGACCCAGCTAACATATCTGAGAATGAATATTTAACAGAACAAGAAAGAGCAGACTTCAATATCAAAAAGTCACTTTTATCTACTAATCATGATATTGAATTCAAAGTATTATTATCGCATAGACCTGAATTGATTTCGTTGTATTCAAGTTATGATTTTGATCTAGTTCTTACAGGACATGCTCATGGTGGCCAAATTAGAATTCCATTTATAGGTGGGGTTATAGCACCAAACCAAGGAGTTTTGCCTAAGTATACTTCTGGACAATATAAAATGAAGAATACAACGATGATT
Organism: Gottfriedia solisilvae; assembly: GCF_002128405.1. Taxonomy (GTDB): domain Bacteria; phylum Bacillota; class Bacilli; order Bacillales; family Bacillaceae_G; genus Gottfriedia; species Gottfriedia solisilvae. The sequence continues at coordinate 510,503 of NZ_NETJ01000001.1, read as the reverse complement.
GTTAACAGGGGACTAGGAAATAGTATTATTCCTCAGAGAATATTAAATAGACCTGAGATCGTCGTATTAACTTTGAAAAGTAAATGAACGATAAGACATTAGTTATAAATAGTTCGAAAATTAAGAGTTGCTTAATGGCAACTCTTTTTAGTTGGCAATTTACTGATAAAAGGATTTAATAAGTTTATAGCTTAATTTATTGAAAAACCATTAAAGAAGGTACATATTTGAATAAAAAAAATCGAGCTGTCAAAAATAAAATTGACATAACACTTAATGGTGTCCTATAATAAAGACACCATTTGGTGTCTGATAAAAAAGGAGAGGGTGATTTTGAGCGAGAAAAATCAAGAGCGTGATGTTTATGTAGCCATCGCTGATCCAACAAGGCGCAAAATACTTCGTTTATTGGCAGAAGTTGATGAATTACCTCTTCACGAATTAACTCCTCAATTTCAGATGGGGCGTACCGCTGTTTCAAAACATCTGGCGATCCTAAAAGAAGCTGGCCTAGTTGCTGATCGTAAAGTAGGTAGAGAAACACGTTATCGATTAAATGCAGCACCACTAGAAGAAATTAAAGATTGGATATCATTTTACGAAGGATTCTGGAAACAAAGTTTTGTTAAACTAAATAATATATTGGAGTAAAAAAAATGAAATCAGATGTGGCATTAGAATATAAATTTACAAATTCAATCGAACAGGTGTGGAATGCTTTAACTGATTCGGATACACTTGCAAAATGGATCATGGAAAATGACTTTAAACCGGTTGTAGGACATAAATTTCAATTTCGTACAGAGCCAAATGAATGGTGGAATGGAATTGTAGATTGTGAAGTACTAGAAGTTGAAGAGCCTCATAAATTATCTTATATTTGGGCAAGTGCTGGAGAAACTACTACAGTTACATGGACTTTAAAAGAAGTTTCAGATGGTATAGTCCAATTAAATCTAGATCAAACTGGATTTAGTGAAGAAACAAAAGCACGTGTTGGAGCAATTGAGGGAGCTAAACATGCTTGGACAAATATGGGGAATCAACTAGAAAAAGTGTTAGCTTAAACTGTAATTTTTTTCATATTCAAATTTATCTGAAGCAACCATTTTACATCAAGTTAGTTTTTGTAGATTAAGTATAAAAGGGTTAAACATATTTGTTTTTAATAATATGTTTAACCCTTTTTTTATTTTTATGTTGTAAATTTTAATAAAGTTAGATACGAATTAAAAACTAATTGGATTTACCATTCATTTGGTTCGTAATTTAATTCTCTAAATAATTGCGTTTTTTCTTTCTTTGTTAAGTCTCTCCATTGACCAATTGGTAAATTGTTGAGATGAATATTCATGATACGTGTTCGTTGAAGTCGATACACTTCATAACCAAGTGCTTCACACATACGACGGATTTGACGATTTAATCCTTGAGTTAAGATGATTTGAAAGTCATATTTTGAAAGTTGTTTTACTTCACAAGGTAGTGTTTTTGTTCCTAAAATTTTGACTCCCGCTGCCATTTCTTGTAAGAAGGTAGGTGTGATTGGTTTATCGACTGAGACGATGTATTCTTTTTCATGCTTATTCTCAGCACGTAAAATTTCGTTAACAATATCACCATCGTTTGTTAGAAGAATTAAGCCCTCAGAATCTTTATCAAGTCTTCCAATATTAAAAATCCGTAATGGATGATTTACTAAATCAACAATATTGCCTTTTACACCTTTTTCTGTAGTACTAGTTATACCAACGGGTTTATTTAATGCAATGTAAACATTATTTCGAGCTAATCGAATATGTTCTCCATTTACAATTACCTCATCGCCAGGTTCAACTTGACTCCCGATTTTTGCAACTTTACCGTTTATTTTTACTCTACCTTCACTGATTAATTTATCCGCAGCACGTCTAGATGCTTTTCCGGATTCACTAATGAATTTATTTAAACGAATGATCAACAACCCCTTAATGCTAAATTATATTTTCAGAATAACATATTTGTAATGATTATTAAAAAAGAAGTTCTAAAATGCTGGAATTTATTAATTAAATTCTTACTTTCATCAATATTTTTAGAAATGAATCATTGATTTTTACTATATAATTATTTTCTATTTACACATACTAAATAAAAAAATGAAATAGGTGAGTGTAAATGGATCTTTCTTTTGATAAGCTTTTAGAACAATTTGACTTAAAGAAAAACGAACATCAACGCAACATGCACAAAATTAATAAAAGAATTGATGAAATAGAATCACATATGGATAGTATGAAAAAACAATTGCATAGTTTCGATCACCAAATAGAAAGTCTTGAAAAAGATATTAAGTCCACATTATCTTTAATCAATCGCGAAGAATTTTCGAATAGTCACCAAGAACAACATAAACAAAACGAAGAACAAAATCATAAAGAAAAAAAGAATCGTCATCATAAAAATGAACAACATCATGAAGAACAGCATAAATGGGCAGAAAGCATACTACATAATGTAGAAGAATATGCTTCGAATATATTTAAAAATGAGAAAGAAGAAGATCACCAAAAGAATCAAACAATTCAAAATCATCAAAGCAGAACAAGTAAAAATGCTAAGAAACGTAAAAATGATTCAGAATTGAATTCAATGCCAAATATAATCCCTGAACAATATTCAGCAAGTATCTCAAATCATCAGACTAATACAGCTAATATAGGTAATCAAAATGGAACAAATTCATATGATGAAAGCTTTTTAGCTCAAAGTTATATACAAGAGTCATTTGAACAAATAAACCAAGAACATACTCTAAATCAGTCTACATTTAATGCAAATAATAACGACCAAACTATTCAAAAAGATATAAATCAATTAGAGCAAAATTATGAAGATTTATCGATTGACGATTGGGAAGATAAAACAACAAACTTATCGATGTCGGAGTGGTTTGAAGTAGATCCTAGAACGGAAAGATAAAATAAAAAACATTACTTCTAAACATTACTTCTTAATTGGAGTAATGTTTTTTTGCATTTATTGAATTTTTAATGAAGTTTTTTGGAAATGAGCCTAATCAAGAAGGACTAAATTCTTTTTTGTGGAAATTAAGAGAGTGAAGTAATTTAAAATAGAAGGTGAAAAATTTGTTATCAAAAGACCAGTTGTTACATATAAAAGAATTGCAAGAAGCTTGTGAGAGCTATGATCAAATTAAGTTGAAATTAAATTGGGATATGCTTAGAAACCGCAATAGTGATGTTAAAGAAGATTTCTTTTATTATGATAAGAATCTATTAGTTGGGTTTTTAGGTAAATATTACTTTGGTAGTAAAGTAGAAATATGTGGGATGGTCCATCCAAAATATAGAAGAAAAGGGATTTTTACAACACTACTTCGTGAAGGTCTTGAAAGTAGCAGTAATGCAACGTCAATCTTATTGAATGCTCCAGCAGCATCTATGACAGCACAAGAGTTCATTAAGACTCAGAAATGTGACTATTCATTCTCAGAATACCAAATGGTTTGGCAGGATCAAGGAGTACAATCTTTTGAACCGATTATTAAGCTGTCTCATGCGACACAAGAAGATTTTGAATTGATTTCAAGAATAGATGTAGAGTCCTTTGGTTTTGAAGAAAAAGATGCTCAAACATACAATGTGCGAGTTTTAAATGAGCCGAACCGTAAATGTTACATAATAGAAGTAAATAATGAAAAAATCGGAAAACTGAGTGTTCAAAGAGAACATCAAGAAAGTTGGATTTATGGTTTTGCAATCTTACCCAAATATCAAGGTTTTGGCTATGGTAAAAATACATTATTGCAAATTATAGAAAAAGAAAGTAAAACAGGAAATAAGATACATTTAGAAGTTGCTTTAGAAAATAAAAACGCAAAAAAATTATATACAAGCTGTGGCTTTCAGCAATATGACACGCAAGACTACTATCAATATAAATGAAAAAAGGAATGTGTAAACCACATTCTTTTTTAGATTGGAGGAAGAAAAATGTATTACAAATAGAGACTGTATTGAAAATTTATAAAAAGTTATGAATCATCATGATAGATATTTAACAATACATTATATCAAATATCAGTAAGAACGAGGAGTATCGTAAATGAGGTTATCAGCAGTTGAGGCAGCAAAGAAGTTTATTCAAACGGAATTTCCAGATTGTTTAGGTGCAATTTTAAGTGGTAGTGTTGCGATCGGTAAAGAAACAGCCACGTCAGATTTAGATATTGTCGTATTTCAAAAAGAAGTGAATGCATATCGAGAATCTGTGATGAAATATGATTGGATGATTGAAGTGTTTGTGTACGATTTAGAGTCATATAAACCATTTTTTGATAGCGACGTAAATAGAGCGAGACCGACTTTGCCACGAATGCTAGCTGAAGGTATGGTAATAAAACATCATCCAGAACTAGAAAAAGTAGTTCTAAATGCTAAAGAAACGATGTTAGGTGGTCCACCAAAATGGGATGAAAAGACGATAGAATTTCATCAATACTTTTTATCAGATATAATCGATGATTTTATAGGTTCAGAACACTTAAATGAAAGTATTTGTATTGCAACTACATTATTAGATAAGTTACACGAATTTATTTTAAGGACAAATCAGCATTGGGTTGGCTCTTCAAAATGGGTTTATAGAGAAATGGAGCATTTTAACCCAGACTTAACAAAAGAAATGTTTCAAGCATTTCATAACTATTTTCAAACTGGAGAAAAGAGTGGAATTATTAAAGTAGCAGAATCTGCTTTGAAACCTTTTGGAGGTAAACGATTTGAAGGTTTTCAGTTAGGAAAATAATTAATGCTGCTTTAAATTTCATTCATACTTGAACTTTTTATATGTTAAACTAAGGAATGAAATATATGGTAAAGGGTGAAAACTTTGGAGAAAATTCGTGGTTTTGAGATAGCAAAAGGTTTTGAAAAGGAAGGCGTTAATTTGCCTAAGAGAGCGACTACTCACGCTGCTGGTTACGATATTGAAAGTATTGAAGATACAATCATTCAACCAAATGAAATTAAGTTAGTAGGAACTGGTGTAAAAGCATATATGCAAAGAGACGAATTCCTTTCATTATATGTACGCTCATCAACTCCATTAAAAAAGGGTTTATTAAAAGGTAATGGGGTAGGGGTCATTGATTCGGATTATTATAGCAATCCATCAAATGATGGGCATATCATGATGCAGCTATTAAATGTTACAAATGAACCTGTCATTATTCAAAAAGGTGAGCGAATTGGACAAGCAGTTTTCCAAAAGTTTTTATTAACTGACGATGATATTGCTGGTGAAGAAAGAACAAGCGGATTCGGTAGCACAGGTAAATAAAAAAAGCACTCGATCATTCGAGTGCTTTTTGTTTTAAATATTAGTCTAACATTTTTGCTAATTTTGGAGAAATTGCAAGTAAGATTAAACCTACTACGATTGCTGCTCCACCAACTACTAAGAATACTTGAAGCATACCTAGAGTTGAAGTAAATGCTGCTAATTGACCAGCCACTAAGTTAGCAATGAAGCTTGATGATAACCATACACCCATTAATAATGAAGCTAATTTAATTGGTGCATATCGAGATACTGCAGATAATCCAACTGGTGAAAGAACTAATTCAGCCACAGTGTGGAAGAAATATGTCATAAACATAAAAATCATATTTGCTTTTACTGTAATGTTTTCTGCATCAGAACCTGTTTTCATAACAGCTAAAATAGTGAATACAAAACCGATTCCTAATAGTACAAGACCCATAGCCATTTTTGCAGGAACACTAATGTTTTTACCTGAACGTGCTAATTTAATCCAAATATATGAAAGCACTGGAGCTAACGTGATAATTAATAATGGATTAATTGATTGGAACCAAGCAGCAGGAACTTCAAAAGTACCAATTGTACGATCAATAAAACGATCAGTATAAAGAGTTAAAGAAGATCCAGCTTGTTCAAATCCAGCCCAGAAAAATACTGTAAATGCAGCTAAGATAAAGATAACTGTTGTACGTTGTTTTTCTTTTTTCGTTAAAGGAATACTTTTATCAACACTGTTAGTGTCTTTGATAGCTTTAACATTTGGTTTTGTACCAAGGTCACCTAAGTATTTTTTAGCTAATAAGTTGAAAATGATTTGACCAATGATCATACCAATTGCAGCTGCTAAGAAACCAAAACGGTAACCGTAAAAATTATCAGCTTTACCTGGACCGTTTGGATCCATAAATAAGTTATTTGCAAGGTAACCAGTTACTAATGGAGCAAAGAATGCACCTAAGTTGATACCCATATAGAAAATTGTAAACGCTCCATCACGACGTGGATCGTTGTCTTCATATAATTCACCAACAAGAGTTGAGATATTTGGCTTGAAGAAACCATTACCGATAATTAATAAAACTAATCCAATATAAAGACCAGTAGTTGTATTTACACCAAATAATGTAATATTACCGATTGCCATTATGATCCCACCAAGGGTAATCGCGAAACGTTTTGCAATAAAGTTATCTGTAATCCATCCACCAATAATTGGTGTGAAATATACAAGTCCAGTAAATAATCCATAGAGTTGAAGTGCCCATGCGTCTTTAAATCCAAGTCCACCTTGAACCACAGTTGATGTTAAATAAAGAACTAATAGTGCACGCATTCCATAATAACTAAAGCGTTCCCAAGCCTCAGTTGCAAATAATAAGTAAAGGCCAGGCGGATGTTTCGTTTTTTGTTGTTGCTCATTTGATGATACGTTTTGAGTCGCTACGCTCATTTTAATTCCTCCCTCTTAAGTGCTATTCTATGTCGTTTTATGTCTGAATATTTATTGTCGCAAATTCATACACTATTCTGTCAATTTGGTGTAAAAAATAATTTAAATTCTACAAATTTCGACAATTCTACTTAAAAAAAGATGACCTTAATATATAAACAGAATCATACAGACAAAATTCATTTATTTGAATTGTGTAAAAATATGGATAATAAATACTTTTGTAGTATAACACAAAACAACGCAACACTGTAAAGTAATTTATATTGTCAGACAAGTCTTGCAATACTGATTTTTCATACAAAAATATATATGTATCAGTGCTTTTTCGGTTGAAAAAGGCAAAACGTGTCTAATCTAAAAGACCTATATTTAAATAATAATAAGTTTTTGAAATATTTCAAGGGTTTTCTTAATTTTGTTATCTTAGATTAATAATTTTTAATAAAAGTAAATAATTGGAAATGTCGGAATTTGTAGAATTATATAATAGTTATTTATTCTGTTTTAATATTCAATTAATTCATATGGACGATTTTCTAAAATTTGGATATACTAATAGTAATTTTAATGAAACGGAGTGATGTTATATGGGAAATTCAATTAGTTTACTAAATAAGAATGCAATTACAAGGGGACAAGAAATGAAGTAATTCTTCATTATTGTCCTTACATTTAGGAGGACAAAATGAATTTAGAACAATTAGGCTGGAAAGATGTGTTCGGAGAAAAAGATCAATCAACTGTAGTGGCTCGTGTGATTTCTGAACAAAGACAAATTTATAAATTACATGATGGAGAAGATGAATGGATCGGAGAAGTTTCTGGTAAATTTCAATTTCAAGCAAAAGTCAAAAGTGATTATCCATCGGTAGGAGATTGGGTGGTCATTGAACCACTAAAAGGTGAAAATAAAGCAATTATTCAAAAAGTATTACCTAGAATGAGTCAATTTTCAAGACAATCCGCAGGGGACAAGACGGAAGAACAGGTTGTTGCCGCGAATATAGATTATGTATTTTTAGTCATGGCATTAAATAATGACTTTAATATAAGAAGATTAGAACGTTATTTGTTAGTAGCATATGAAAGCGGTGCAAACCCAATTATCGTTCTAACGAAAAAAGATTTATGTGACGATCTTCCTTCTAGAATTGCAGAGGTTGATGAGATTGCATTCGGTATCCCAGTTTATACGGTAAACAGTACAAACGGGGAAGGTATTGAAGAAGTTAAAAATCTTGTTTCAGAAGGGAAAACGGTATCCCTTTTAGGTTCTTCTGGTGTCGGTAAATCAACCTTATTAAATGCATTAATAGGTGAATCGAAACAAATCACTCAGGATGTTCGTGAAGGCGATGATCGAGGTAAGCATACAACGACCCATCGTGAATTATTCTTCTTACCTACTGGTGGAATGGTGATTGATACACCTGGTATGCGAGAACTTCAATTATGGGGTGGGGAAGACCATTTAAGCTCAACTTTTTCTGATGTAGATGAGTTAGCGAAATCGTGTAAATTTTCCGATTGTACTCATGAAAAAGAACCTGGATGTGCAGTTAATGAAGCCATTTCAAATGGTCTGTTAGACGCTCAAAGATTAACAAGTTATCGTAAATTAATGAGAGAATTGGCATATGCAGAAAGAAAACAAGATGCTTCATTAGCAAGGATTGAAAAAGACAAGTGGAAAAAAATGCATAAGATGATGAATACGAAATCTTATAAATAAAAGAAGAGTATGATACTCTTCTTTTTCTTTTGGAAAGACTCTGCTATATAATCAGATAGATTATTACAAATTTATCTCAGACTTTAGACCGAGAAAAAACAATACTTAAGGTTGTTAACGATTTAATCAAAAATAGATAAACTACATATTACAAGCGTTACTAACAATTTGCTTTCAGTTGTTATTAACAAGTTACGTTTAGTGAATAGAGGAGAGCAATATGAAGCATTTAGAGCATTTAAGACGATTGTCTAGCAATGAGTTAATTGGAATATTATTTATCATTGCAGGTATAGGGCTTTTATTTGATTTGTTTTTGAATCCATTTGCAATTATTGCAGCAGGAGTTGGTATATATTTAATTCAATATGGTGCAAAAAAACGAAAAGTATATCCGTCAACTTCAGCAAATATTGCATTTTTTGGTGGGATTATTTTATTTATAAGCAATGTATTTCAACTGAAGTCTATTTTAGGTGTTTTAGCATTTATTGTGATTTATATAGGTTATTTAATTTTCATCAATTCAAAATTAAATGAAAAAATTGTAATACCACTCACACAAGAGAAAACAAGTTCAGGTGTATTTGAAGCGAAATCATTAATTTCAAATCGATTTTTCTCAAATATTCGAATGAAAAATGATACGACATTTGAATTAGATGATGTTGATTATTATTTTGGTATTGGTGATATTGAGATTGATTTAACAGATTCCTTTATACCTGAAGGTGAAACTGTTTTAGCAATCAATGGTTTGATTGGAAACATCACTTTATATGTTCCATATGATGTAGAATTAACTTTTCATCATGCAACTTTATTTGGAAAAGTTAATATCTTAAAAAATGAGTTAAAAGGTTTTAATAAAAATTGCAAATTTACTACGAATGATTATAAAGAGGCATCAAGAAAATTAAAAATCATTACCTCATTAGCAGTTGGAAAAATAGAGGTGACAAACAGATGAAAATAGATAAGGGAATATTTTTATCAATCTGTATGGCATCTCTGACGTCCAGCGCATTAATCTGTGGTATTGTTTATTATTTCATTGATCAAACGCTATTTGATAAATTAATGATTTATAAAGTAGGGAAATTATCATTATTATTAATTATTTTTATCGCGATTCTAATCATTGCGATTGTTTATAGTACAGCAGTTCTTAGTACAATTCGTCATAATGAGAAAGCACTATTAACAGGGATGATTAAAGCAGAAAACGGCACTTATCATAAGGATTCCAATCATTCTATTCGTTCTATTGAAAATGATATCGAATCAAATCTCCTAAAAATATCTAAACAGATTGAAGATTCAAGAAAAACTGTGCAAAAACTAGTTGATGAAAAGAAATTAATTGAATCACAAACAATTGAGGATGTTGTTACAAAAGAAAGGCATAGATTAGCAAGAGAGTTACACGATTCAGTAAGCCAACAGTTATTTGCAATATCGATGATGATTTCTGCAATTAATGAACTAGGCGATACAACCTATCAGGAACAATTGCGATATATTGAAAAAATGGCTGTAAACGCACAATCTGAGATGCGAGCTTTATTACTTCATTTAAGACCTGTCCAATTAGAAGGGAAAAGCTTAAAGGAAGGTGTAGAAAAGCTACTAGCTGATTTAACAAATCGTCAGGCTCTTCAGTTAAAATGGAAAATCGATGATATCTCACTGTCAAAAGGTGTTGAAGATCATTTATTTAGAATTATACAAGAAGCTTTATCAAATACACTTAGACATGCAAATGCGAAGACTTTTGAAATAAGAATTAGAAGCATTGAAGATTTTGTGTTAGTACGAATGATTGATGATGGAATCGGTTTTGACATTGAAAAACGTAAAACAGGTTCTTACGGTATTCAGTCTATTAGTGAACGTGCCTCTGAAATTGGAGGTACTGCAAAAATTGTTAGTATTCCAAATCGAGGGACTCAAATTGAAGTCAAAGTTCCAGTAATTGAATAGAGGTGCTGAAAAAGTGATAAAAGTAGTATTAGTTGATGACCACGAAATGGTACGAATGGGTGTTTCTACATATCTGAGTACGCAAAACGATATTGAAGTAGTTGGTCAAGCAAGTAATGGAAAAGAAGGAATTGAGCTAGTATTAAACACGAAACCAGATATTATCCTAATGGATTTAGTAATGGAAGTAATGGACGGAATTGAAGCGACTAAACAAATTATCGCAAAATGGCCAGATGCTAAAATTATTATCGTTACTAGTTTTATAGATGATGAAAATGTTTACCCAGCAATCGACGCTGGTGCGATCAGCTATATGCTAAAAACATCAAGAGCAAGTGATATCGCAAATGCTATTCGTACAACTCATAATGGCGGTTCAGTTCTTGAGCCTGTCGTAACTGGTAAAATGATGAATCGCATGAGAAAATCTTCCCATCGAGAATTGCATGATGATTTAACAGCAAGAGAGCAAGAAGTACTTCATTTAATGACTGAAGGGAAATCAAATCAAGAAATAGCAGATACACTATTTGTGTCATTAAAAACAGTCAAAACACATGTCAGTAACATTCTAACAAAATTAGAAGTAGTTGATCGTACACAAGCTGTTATTTATGCATTTAGACATGGAATCGTTGAACAGAAATAAAATGATGTGAATCTGAAAAAGGGGCTGTCTCAAAAGAGACGGCCCTATATTTTTGAATGTCTTAGTAAACTCTTTTGTTGTTAAACATAGAATTTCGTAGATTTCCACTCCAGGATACTCGCTTTTAAGTGGGGCGTGGACGAATAAGCCAAAAAAACTCTTTACAACTCAGTTCTTTTAAGAATACTTTTAAATACAAAAAAACATTTTAATAGTACTTATTTATAATTTGAAATTTTTTAAGGAAATGAAGTTTTATAAATTTTGGTTATGGATCAGAAATGGTAAGATAGAATAATGAGTTTACAAAACGTTAAGGAGGAGAAACTCATTTGTTTCGTACATTAAATCATAAAAAAATTAAAGAAATGTGTGGTGAAATCTCCTTCAAACGAGGAGAATCTTTTTTTCGCGCTAATAAAGTAATATTTAAAGAATTTAATATAGATGAAAGTCATGCAATTGTAAAAGGTACTGAAGATTTTGAAGTAAGTATTAAAAGTGACAATAAAGATATGTTGCAAACCTCATGTAGTTGTCCATCACTTGCATCGTATCATAGAGACTGTCAGCATATTGCAGCTGTATTGATTGCAATGTGTGAGCATATACAAAAAGGGACAACTCCGAACTTAAATAATAATTTCACTGATTATGATACATCAAACTCAGATCTTACAGATGGATTTGTTAAGATATTCAACGAAAAAAAGACAAGTCGATCAAGTCGAAAGCAACGTCTTTTTGAAACAAGACAAATCATCAATGCAGAGTTTACTTTACAAGTTATTCCTTTGCAAAATGGAAGTCATATATGTGGAATTCAAGCAAAAATTGGCCCTTCGAAAGTGGGGAATATTCGAGAGTTTTTGGAAAATGTAAAAATTGGACATGTAACGGAAATTTCAAAATCATTTACGTATGATCCAAACCTACATTGCTTATTAAGAGAGACAGATGATGTAGTCCAATTTCTAATCCAATTAATGGACGATGAAAAATCGTTTTTGGAGCATATTCATGATCAAACTTTTACTAAAAATAATCATGACACATTATTCATTCCAACAACATCATGGGAACAGTTAGTCAATTCATTATTGCATGTTCCAATTGTAAAATTGATTACCCAGGACAAGTCATATGATAAATTGCACATTTCATCACATTTGCTGCCTTTACAGTTTGATATTATTGAAGCCAACAAAAAAGATTTCCAATTAAATGTGTATGGTTTGGAAGATGTCATATTATTGAATTCATATTCTTACTTATTCATGAAAGGGAAGTTCTACCGACTGAAAAGTGAAGATTTCATGAGATTAACAGATTTAAAAGCGATGTTACATGATTCGGGAACGACCATCATCCCGATTCCTAATAAGCAAATTAAATTCTTTATGGATACAGTCATACCAGGATTGAAGAGATTAGGAGAAGTCCAAATTTCCGAAGCATTTTTAAGGCAATTCGACAGGCCTCCTTTAGTTGCGAAATTATATTTAGATCGTGTGAAAAATCGTTTGCTTGCAGGGCTAGATTTTCATTACGACCATATTTTAATAAATCCATTAGATCATCGCGATTTTATCAATCATTCGAATGTAACGAGAGATGAAGAAAAGGAATATGAAATATTACAATTAATGGAAGAATGTTCATTTTCAAAAACTGATGGTGGCTATTATTTGCATAATGAAGAATTAGAATACGAGTTTTTACATCATAAAATCCCAAAGCTAGAGAAACTTGTACAAATTCATGCTACAACTGCTGTGAGAAATCGAATATATAGAGGTAATACATTCCCTAAAATAAATGTAAAAGTGAAAAAAGAACGAACAAATTGGTTAGAATTTACGTTTAAAATGGATGGTATCTCTGAAAATGAAATACGTGAAGTTATTACGGCATTAAAAGAGAAAAGAAAATATTATAGATTAAAAAATGGGACTTTATTTACACTTGAAACGAGAGAATTTGCAGAAATTCAACGCTTCTTGAAAGAGGTTCCGAGCCAAGAAGAAGATTTGATCAGTGGTTTGAATTTACCAATAGTGAGAGGGCTTCAACTAATTGATTCCGAAGATAACCCAAATTCATTTGAACTAGAAAAGTCTTTCCATGAGTTTTTAGATCAAATTCAAAATCCCGGAAACATTGATATTCAAATACCTGATCGTGTTGAAACGATTTTAAAAGAGTATCAAAAACATGGCTATAAGTGGATGAAAACATTGGCTAATTATGGATTCGGTGGGATTTTAGCTGATGATATGGGATTAGGTAAAACTTTGCAAAGTATTTCGTATATTTTATCGATACTTCCAGATGTACAAAACAAGAAACTACCTGTACTTGTCGTATGTCCATCTTCTTTGACTTATAATTGGCTAAGTGAATTTTATAAATTTGCACCAAATATTAAATCAGTTGTATTGGACGGTAAGAAAAGCAATCGAATGAAGCTACAAGAGGATGTTTCAACAGTTGATGTTGTCATTACTTCTTATCCATTGTTAAGAAAAGATATTAAATGGTTTGAAAAACAAACATTTCACACAATATTTTTTGACGAGGCTCAAAACTTTAAAAATCCATTAACGCAAACTGCAAGAGCTGTTAAAAAGCTTCAGGCAAATTATCGTTTTGGGTTAACTGGAACACCAGTAGAAAACTCTCTTGAAGAGCTTTGGTCAATTTATCATGTAGTCTTTCCTGAGTTGTTTCAAGGTTTAAAAGAATATAGCAATTTAACAAAAAAGACGATAGCACGGAGAATTCGCCCATTTTTATTAAGAAGAATGAAAGAAGATGTGCTTAAAGAGTTACCTGAAAAGGTAGAGATGATTGAATCAGAGGAATTATTACCTGAACAGAAAAAACTATATGCAGCTTATTTAGCCAAGTTACGTCAAGAAACATTAAAGCATTTAGATAAAGATAAATCGTTCGGAAAAACACGGATCCGAATACTTGCCGGCATCACAAGGTTAAGGCAAATCTGTTGTCATCCTGCATTATTTATTGAAGGATACAAAGGGAGTTCTGCAAAGTTTGAGCAGCTTCTGCAAATTATTGAAGAATCAAAACATGCTAATAGAAGAGTATTAATTTTTTCGCAATTTACGAAAATGCTTGAAATGATCGGAAGGGAATTATCGATCAATGGAGACGAATTTTTCTATCTTGATGGAAGTACAAGCTCTGAGAAGCGATTAGAGATGTGTAATCGATTTAATGATGGTGAATGTGATTTCTTTTTGATTTCACTAAAAGCTGGTGGAGTAGGGTTAAATTTAACCGGGGCAAATACGGTAGTCTTATACGATCTATGGTGGAATCCAGCAGTAGAGCAACAGGCCGCAGATCGTGCTTACCGCATCGGACAGAAAAATGATGTGCAAGTCATTAAACTAGTTGCCCGAGGAACAATTGAAGAAAAAATGAATGAACTTCAATCTAAGAAAAAAGAATTGGTTGAAGAGATCATTGACTCAGCTGATAAAGTATCTTCTACTTTAACTGAAGAAGATATTAGAGAAATATTAATGATTTAACCTACCGCTCTTTAATTTAGAGCGGTATTTTTGAATGTACTCCTTTACTATCACAATTAGTTTCAATCTATCCATTCTGAAAAATTGAAATGCGAGTATATTAGAATGAAGCCTTATTTATATATGAACTTTTTGAGAATGAAATTGAAGGGAGAATGTTAGATGGCCATCAATCGGAAATTTACAAATGTTTCAGCAGGCGTACCTGGTCCAAAAGGTGCCAAATTAATCGAATTACGTAATCAATATGTACCAAATGGTGTTGGTAATAATACTCCCGTTTTTGTTGAAAAGGCTCATGGTTCAATTATAGAAGATGTTGATGGAAATAGATTATTAGATTTCGCAGGTGCAATTGGTACTCTGAATGTAGGCCATACTCCAGAGCATGTGGTACAAGCGATAAAACAACAAGCTGATCAATTCATTCATTCTTGCTTTCATGTTGGAATGTATAAACCTTATATTGATTTAGCGAAGAAACTTTCTAACATAACACCAGGTCATTTTTCAAAAAAGACGATTTTATTAAATAGTGGGGCAGAAGCTGTTGAAAATGCAGTCAAAATTGCAAGAAAGTTTACAGGACGTTCCGGAATCGTTTCATTTACAAGAGGTTTTCATGGTCGTACATTATTAGGAATGTCATTAACAAGTAAAGTAAAACCGTATAAATACAAAATGGGCCCATTTGCACCGGCTACATATAAAGCACAATTTCCTTATTTAGCAAATCGTCCAAATGGTTTGACTGAAGAAGAGTATATTGATTTTTGTATTCATCAGTTTAATGATTTTCTTTTAACTGAGGTATCTCCTGATGAAATTGCTGCTGTGATCATGGAGCCTGTACAAGGTGAGGGTGGATTTATTGTTCCACCTAAACGTTTTGTGAAAGAAATATATGCGATCTGTAAAAAAAATGGAATTTTATTTATTGCTGATGAAGTTCAAACGGGTTTTGGGCGAACTGGTGAGTTATTTGCTTCGACCTATTTTGAAATAGAACCGGATCTCATCACAATGTCTAAATCAATCGCTGCCGGTGTACCGATTAGTGCAGTTACTGGACGTTCTGAAATAATGGACGCACCGTCGCCGGGTGAAATTGGTGGAACATATGGTGGAAGCCCATTAGGTTGTGTTGCAGCGCTTGAGGTGATTGAGCAAATTGAAAAAGAAAGACTTTGGGAAAGAGCAAATACGATTGGCACGACAATTAAGAAGTGCTTTAACGAACTGAAAGAAGAGCTACCAATTATATATGATGTCCGAGGGCTTGGAGCGATGGTTGGAATTGAGTTTGTTGATCCGATAACTCGTCAGCCAGCTAAAGAATTGGTAGCTGCACTAACAAAGACTTGTTATGAAAATGGATTAATTATATTAAGTGCAGGTGTTCATAGTAATGTCCTTCGTTTTTTAACTCCTTTAATCATTTCTGATGAGGAACTAAATGAAGGCCTTGACATACTAAAATTTTCTTTACAACAAGTGATTGGCAAGCATAAAACCGAGGTGAAATAAATTGAGGAAGAAACTATATATAAATGGTAAATGGTTAGATGGAATCAATCATGTCGATCTAATCGCACCACATTCAGATGTGTTGTTAGCTGAAGTCCCTTTAGCAACTTTGGATCAATTAGAAGAAGCAATCATGTCTGCCAAAAACGCAAGAGATGAAATGGAAAAACTGACCGCTTTTGAACGAAGTATGATTTTAGAACAATTAGTGGAGCAATTTAAAGTAAACCGCAGCAGATTAGCAGAGATTCTTGCCTTGGAAGCTGCAAAGCCTCTAAAAGCAGCATTAGGAGAGATTGATCGAACCATTGCGACATATAAAATTGCCGCAGAGGAAGCGAAAAGAATATATGGTGAAACTTTACCTTTAGATGCAGTAGCTGGGGGAGAAGGAAGAATCACATATACTGTTAGGGAACCAATCGGCGTAATTGGAGCGATTACACCGTTTAACTTCCCATTTAATTTAGTTGCACATAAGGTTGGACCTGCAATCGCAGCTGGAAACACAATCGTATTGAAACCCGCAAGCCAAACGCCTTTATCAGCTTACGCATTAGCTGAAATGCTTGATCAAACTGATTTACCGAAAGGAGCATTTAATTTAGTTACTGGAAAAGGTTCTGAAATTGGAGATGCTCTCGTAAAACATGCAGATGTGAAAGCAATTACTTTTACGGGAAGTCCGGAAGTAGGTATTTCATTAAAAAGTAAAGCAGGTTTAAAAAAAGTTACACTTGAACTAGGCTCAAATTCTGCATTAATCATTGACGAAGGCGTAAAGTTATCAGATGAATTAATCAATCGCTGTGTATGGGGAGCCTTTATTTATAATGGTCAGGTTTGCATTTCACTACAGCGCATCTATGTACACGAATCGCTTACAGAAGAATTCCTAAGTAAAATGAAAATAGCTGTTGAAAAATTAATCGTTGGTTCTCCACTTGACTTAAAAACTGATATCAGCGCATTAATATCAAAGAAAGATGTCTTTAGAATTGATCAATGGGTGAAAAATTCATTAGAAGATGGTGCTAGATTAATAACAGGTGGGAACGTGATCAGTGAACGAATTTATTCACCAACAATCTTAGCGAACGTGAGCAATACTTGTGAAGTATCTTGTAATGAAGTATTCGGTCCAGTTGTAACAGTTAACTCGTTTAAGGACTTTGATGAAGCTATTATTGAAGTAAATAATAGTAGATATGGGTTGCAAGCAGGAATCTTTACTGAAAATCTACACCGTGCGCTATATGCAACAAAGAAATTGCAAGTAGGTGGCGTACTCGTTAACGATGTACCGACTTTTCGAGTTGATTTAATGCCATATGGTGGAGTGAAAGAAAGCGGATATGGTAGAGAAGGTATTAAATATGCTATTCAAGAAATGACTGAAATGAAATTAATCTCGATTAAAATGTAATTTTATGTTGTGAAAAGACGTACCAAAATAAATTGGTATGTCTTTTTATTTTCTAGTAATTTAATAATGAAAAGTTAAATGAAAACATATCCAAAACATTCTGAATTATATGTTATATTGAGTATAGATGGTTTTTACTTTAAAGGAATAATGAATAAATTGTTTAGATGAGAGGATAGGTATTTTAATGGACCAGTTGAAAAGTTATTATTGGACAATCTTTGAAGTTTTTTTAGCATTACTCATCGGATCAATAACAACAAATATAATCATTAGACAACTTTATGCAATCAATGATGTTCAATTTTTAGGAAACATAAGTGTGATATGGTTTAGTGTTAGTTTTATGATCTTCGGGCTTGAATCACTGATCAGATTACTAATTTGGAAGAATTCGGAACAATTAAAGAAGAGAATAAGAGGATACTTTTTTTGGGCAGTTTTTTTTATTTCAATTATTATACTAATAATTCCGATATTGAAAGGTGAAATTCCATATTAAAAGGAGAATATAAAATGGAAATCAAGAGATTAACAATTGAAAATCTAGATGAATTTATTGAATTAAGAAGTGAAGGTTTAACATTATCGCCTGAAGCATTTGGTGAAAGTTTAGTAGAGTATACAACTAAGACATACGATCAACATAAAGCGAACTTTCCTAAAACAGATGATAACTTTATTATAGGAGCATTTGAAAATAGTAAGCTTGTAGGAGTTGTAGGTTTTTTTCAAAAGCGAGCTGAAAAGATGAAGCATAAAGGCGCGATATGGGGAATGTATATTACACCTAGTCAAAGAGGAACTGGTTTAGGTAAAAAATTACTTCAATTTGCAATTGATCAAGCGATTTTAATTGAAGACATTTTACAAATTGAATTAGCAGTAATTTCTACAAATATTCCTGCCAAAAAGTTATATGAGTCCTTAGATTTTATTAGCTTCGGGGTAGAAAAAAGAGCTATTTGCGTTGGTGGTGTCTTCTACGACGAAGATCATATGGTAAAAGTTATAAAATAAATAGATTTCGTTATTAAATAAAAAAGTGAAGTAGATTACAAGTATCTACTTCACTTTTTTCTGTTATTTTGATATTTTCTTAATGTAATTAAAGTGATCATTGGAACGGAAGGTGCTCGACTCCTATGTGAGTATCGGGATAGGTGAAAATTTACAAGTATTGAATGATACAAACAAACAGTAATGCAAATAGAATTGAGGGTAGCATATTACCGATTTTTATTTTCATAACGCCTAGTGAGTTTAATCCTAGTGCAAGTAATAAGATCCCGCCTGTTCCTGAAATTTCAGCAATAATGGCATTTAATAAATGCTGTGTTACTAGATTAGGAACAAATGAAGCAAAAATGGCGATGAAGCCTTGATATAAAAATACCGGTAAAAATGAAAATAAAACACCAACGCCAAGAGTAGAAGTTAAAATGATAGAAAGAAATCCATCCATTAAGGATTTTGTGTATAAAATTTCATGGTTGTTTCGAAGTCCGCTATCGAGTGCTCCTAATATCGCCATTGCTCCAACACAGAAAAGCAGTGTTGAAGTTACAAAACCTTTAGAAATAGATCCTTCATTCTTCGTTTTTACCTTGCTTTCAATAAATTGCCCTAGTTTGTCTAATTTCCCTTCAATATCAAGCCATTCACCAACTACAGCTCCTAAAGCTAAACTGAAAATGACGATTAATACTTGATTCGTTTTCATTGCGAGGCTTATTCCCAACACAATAATCACAAGAGAAATTGATTGTGTAACTAAATTTTTCATCCGTTCTGGAATTCTTTTAATAAATAAACCTAGTAATGAACCGATGATAATTGCGATTGCATTTACAATTGAACCTAGTAATACCATGATAATCCCCTTTAATCTCTATATTATCCTATGCTCTGTTAACAGATTAAACAGAGCATATTTTTCTTATTAATCTATTTTTAAGACAATTTTACCGATATTTAAATTTTTTTCCATTCGGTGATGAGCCTCGTTTACTTCGTTCCAACTAACAATTGAATCAATAACTGGTTTTATTTTTTTAGATGCAATGAAAGGTAAGACATGCTTAGTGAATTGATTTGTTAAATAAATTTTTTGATCAAGTGTTTGTGAACGAAGTGTACTACCGATTATAGAGATTCTTTTCATTAGTAACGGTAGTAGATTGAATTCATTGATCTTTGAGCCACTCATTGTTCCGATTAGAATTAACCGACCATTCGTATTTAATGATTGAATGTTTTGATGGAAATAATCTGCACCAACGAAATCTAAAATTAAATCTACACCTTTACCATTTGTTATTTTATCAATTTCTGATTGGAAATTTTGATTTTTATAATTAATTGCATGTTTTGCACCTAATTGTAAACAGGCATCTAATTTTTCCTTTGTTCCTGCTGTGACGATTGAGTTAGCACCAAATTCTTTCGCAAGCTGAATTGCCGCAGTTCCTACACCGCTGGCCCCAGCATGAATTAATACTGTTTCTTTTTCTTTTAATCGACCAAGTTCAAATACATTTAAATATGCTGTTAAAAAAACTTCAGGAATGGCTGCTGCTTCTTCAAAAGTCATACCGTCTGGGATTGGAATAGCAAGTTGTGATGGTAGGGAAACATACTCAGCATAACCGCCTCCTGATAATAAACCACATACTCTGTCACCAATTTTCCAATTGGTTACATTTTTACCAATTTCTTCGATTATTCCGGACATCTCTAAACCTAATATTGGCGAAGCACCTGGAGGAACTGGGTATTTACCATATTTTTGAAGAATATCTGCTCTATTTAAGGCCGTTGCATGAACTTTAATGAGAAGTTCATCATCACGGGTCGTAGGCTTTATGTCATTTCCAATAAATAATTCTTTTGAATCCATATTTATTTGAACTGCTCTCATTGTCAAAACCTTCCTTTTTTTAATGATGAATACATCATACAACATATAGAGGCGAAAGAATATTTTAAAAACTCCAAGAAATATCATCTGACGAAAATGATTAATAGGAATAATAAACGTTATGAATTTATTTAATTTATTTGAAAAACTAGTGTATGATTGTTTAATTACGAATAATTACTTTTGGAATTTAAAACAAATTAGGTGAAAGATATGCAAGTGAAACATACTAACGATGTGAAAGAATTAATAAAAGAATGGCAAATCGCGTTGGAAGCAGAGCGGAATTTCTTAAAATTTCATGGCGGTAGGGGACATTTATTAACAAGAGGTACGCCGCTATATGATATAGGTCAAAGTACAGTTGTATTATTTACTGTCTATTCCGAGGTGTTTGTCCCAGATGGAACTCCAGTCCGCATAAAAATTGAAAACCAAGATTATCAAGGCGAAATCCTTTCTAGTAAAGGGTTGCAATTAGAAATAAAGATAAATGAAAATCTTAAGTCTAACATTCCATACGCTGAATTATTCAGTGAACCTTGGGAATTGCTAGATCAATTAATAGAAAGACTTGATGAAATAAAAGATTATCGAGATAAACAAAAACGAATTATGAGACTTATGAATGCAAATTCAAAGCCAAAGCATCTTGAAAAATTAAAAAATGGTAGTTCGGTACAAAAGGAATGTATTTATCGTTCGTTCTATAATGCAACGACCTATATTTGGGGGCCACCTGGTACTGGTAAATCTTATAATTTGACGAATATGATATTAAAGCATTATGAAAAGAATAAATCAGTACTAGTTATCGCTCATTCAAATGCTGCTGTTGATGTTTTAATGAAAAATGTGATTGCGCAGCTTGAAGAAAATGCCAAATGGAAAAGTGGAGATATTGTCCGTTATGGATATACAAAAGATGAAGTACTCCTACAACATGATGGTATCCTCTCATCTAAGCTTGTAGAGGTAGAGGATCAGTCTGTTCAAATAGAGTTAGAAAATTTGGATGATCGAAAATCTACAATGATTAGAAAAGCGAAAAGAGGAGTCGCTTCAAGAGGTGACTTACACGAGTTAAGCAAAATCCAAAATAAGCTGAACAAGCTTCGTGGTGAGATTCGTGAAAAAGAAAAAGAATTGATTGAACAAGCAAAGGTAGTAGGTACTACATTATCAAAGTGTTCAATCGACCCTTTAATCTACATGCGACAATTTGATTTGGTCATTGTTGATGAAATTAGTATGGCTTATACGCCTCAAATTGCTTTTGCAGCAACATTAGGAAAGAGAATTGTAGTATGTGGGGATTTCAAACAATTACCCCCAATTGCTACTTGTTATCAAAATCAATATGTAAAAAAATGGCTTCAGGAAGATTTATTTCATCATGCAGGGATCGTGCAAAAAATTAATAATGGGGAAAGTTTAGAAAATCTAGTTCTCCTGAACAAACAAAGAAGGATGCATCCGAATATATCAGGATTTACAAATAAGGAAATCTACCATTCTTTAGTATTTGATCACCCAACTGTTAAAAAGAGGGAAGAGATTTCAAAACATCGCCCATTTCCTATGAAAGCAAATTGTTTAGTGAACGCGCAGTTTTTAAACACATATGCTCTCAAAGATTCAAATACTAACTCTAGATACAATTTAGGCTCAGCAATAATCGCCACACAATGTATGCTCACAAGTATAATAGATGGAGTTGAGTCAATTGGCGTTGTAACGCCGTATAGAGCACAATCAAAACTATTAACTGAACTGCATAAAGATACAATTGGGAAAACAAAATATAAAGATTTGCCAATTCAAATTGCAACAGTTCATCGATTTCAAGGTTCAGAATGTGATGTAATCATTTTTGATACCGTCGATACGAAGCCACAATATTCTCCAGGATATATCTTAACGGACCAAAATAGTGATCGATTAATAAATGTTGCATTAACGAGGGCAAAAGGAAAATTTATTCACATAACAGATATTCCATTTATGAAGAACAAGACAAGTCGTGAGAAAACAGTTCGAAAATTAATTGAATATCAAATAGAAAAGGAATATAAAATTGAAAAAAATGAATTTGAAAAAGTTTTTTCACATAGTATTTCTAAAAGATTGAAGTTCTTTCCAAATGATATATCCGAATGGAACGAGGAATTTATAAATGATCTTCGAAATATCAAAAAAAATCTAACTGTATCAATGCCGAATTTGTCTTCAATGTCTAATGAATTTCGTAAACTTCTGAATGAAATTGACGTTCCGATCACGTTCATTAGTGAGTCTAATTATGAAAACCAAAAAAAGTGGAAATTTATCCAAAAAGAATTTGTTCAACCACTCATTATTATTGATAATGAAATCCTTTGGTATGGACATCCTTACTGTCACCATACGATGAATCAGTCTATATTTACTGCTAGATTAAATAGTCCCAATACAATAAGAACATTAAAAGGATTTATAGATTATTAACATTACATGGATTGTATTCCATGTAATTTTTTTATTCTTTTACATTGATTTTTTGCATAAATTAATAAAAAAATTGCATCGGGATAGGTGTATAAATGCTCGAACGGACCGTGTTGCGAAACTTGTCTATGCCATGTGCTTTTCTTGGATTTGATGTTTTTATACAAATGTAATTGCAAAGTAGTCAAATCGAATGAAATTCTAGTAGCTACTAAATCTATGAAATAAGTACAAGTTTTAAAACATTTAACGATTTACACAATTGACAGTGATTTGCCAAAACGAAATCAGCAACTATTTTTACACCATACAAAGGAGATAAGGGGTGTTTCCTATGAAAAGCGGTTATTGGCAAAATTGGTCTGGTAGTGTGAAGTTTAATCCACAACATATTTTTACACCAAATTCGATCGAAGAAGTTGTAGCGATCGTAAAAAAAGCAAATATAGAAAATAAGAAAATAAGAGTAGTAGGTTCACGTCACTCCTTTACCCCGCTAATATCAACAACTGATTTCCTCGTCTCTCTTGACCAATTACAAGGTGTCATTTCAATAGATAAAGAAAAACAAATTGCTGAAGTATGGGCAGGAACAAAATTAGAAAGACTTGGGCAAGAATTATACGAGTTTGGTTTTGCCCAGGAAAATTTAGGCGATATTAATGTTCAATCTATTGCTGGAGCATTATTAACAGGTACACATGGTACTGGTGTACAGCATGGAATTTTAGCCACACAAATTGAAGAATTAACAATTGTTCTACCTAATGGTGAAGTGTTAGTTTGTTCGAAAATAAAGAATATAGATCTATATAAAGCAATTGGTGTTTCACTAGGGTTACTTGGGATTGTAGTAAAAATGAAAATTAGAATTAAACCTGCTACTACATATCGTTATGAAAGTAAAAAGATTCAAACAGTAGAATTATATCACCGCATTGAAGAAATGAAGAATGAAAATGAGCATTTTGAATTTTATATGTTCCCTTACTCAAAAAATATACAAGTAAAACTGATGAATGAAACTAGAACAAAGAATCATTCTTTTAAGTTCGAAAAATGGAAAGTAGCAACCATTGAAAATAATGTATTTTGGTTTTTAAGTGAAATTAGTAGAAATATACCTAAAACTAGTAGGATGATTAGTAGATTAAGTGCCAAGAATGTACCAAACTCTAGAATGGTAGGACCAAGTTTTCAACTGTTTTCTACAGTTCGAAATGTAAAATTTAATGAAATGGAATACAGTATTCCAAAAGTCTATATGGTTGATGCAACGAAAGAGATTCAAGAAGAAATTATAAAAAATAAATTCAATGTACATTTTCCAATTGAATGTAGATTTGTAAAAGCAGATCATTTTATGATTAGTCCTGCATCAGCACGTGACTCTGCTTATATTGCAATTCATATGTATAAAGGAATGCCACATCAGGATTATTTCTATCGAATTGAAGAAATTCTTCAAAGCTATGGTGGACGTCCACACTGGGGAAAAATGCATAACATGACAATAGTACAATTGGAGAACTTATACCCTCATTTATCGCAATTCCTTGAAATTAGAAGTAAACTTGATCCCAAAAACGTATTTGTTAATGCATATTTAGGGAAGTTATTTAATATAGGATAATGTATTAATGACAGGAGGTTTTGGCTTGCTGTCATTTTTTATGAAATTTTCATTGAAAATTATTATCAGTTATAATATGATGTTAGATGATAATGGTTTTCAATACATTTATAAAATCATAAAGAGTATGATTCATTCTGGAGGAAAAAAATGATGAAGAAGCAAACAACTTTGATCGCACTTTCAATTGCAACAAGCCTTATGGTAGCAGGGTGCTCACAAAAAACTGAAGAAACTAGTAAAGTTCAAAAGGATAAAAATGTAGTAGAAAAAGTAAAGCTAGATACTGAGATTAATAGTTATCGTGACTTTGTCGTTTCACAAACAGAAGAATTCGTAAAATCAACTCAATTATTCGTTAATGCAATCAATGCAGGTGATATAGAAGAAGCAAAACGTTTATATCCAATTAGCAGATCTTATTTTGAAAGAATTGAGCCAGTTGCAGAATCATTTGGTGATTTAGATCCAAAAATTGATGCACGTGAAGGTGACGTACCAGCTGAAGAGTGGACTGGTTTCCACAAAATTGAACAAGTATTATGGGTAGATAAAACAACAAAAGGTCTAGAAAAATATACGAAACAATTAATGACGGACGCTAATTATTTACGTGCGAAAGTAGAAACAGTTGAAATTGATCCAGTTCTATTTGTGACAGGTCCTGTAGAATTATTAAATGAAGTTTCTTCATCAAAAGTTACTGGTGAGGAAGAACGCTATTCACATACAGACTTAGCTGATTTTGCAGCAAACGTAGAAGGCTCACACAAAGTAATTGAATTAGTTTTACCTAAATTAAAGGAAAAAGATGCTGAGTTAGCGACTACTATTGATGACCGCTTTAAAGAATTAATGACATCATTGGATTCATATAAAAATGGTGAACAATATATCGATTACACGAAGTTAAAAGAAGATGAAGTGAAAAAATTAGCACAACAAGTTGATGCGCTTGCAGAACCAATCTCTCAAGTTGGCTCAACATTAGGAGTAAACTAATATGTCAAACTTAGAAAAGAATAAAGTTACAAGACGTGATGCACTTAAGTTAATAGGTGTAGGTGGAGCGGGATTATTAATTGGTGCAACTGGAATAGAGGCTGCAACTGATAAAGTTACAAATTTCTTTACACCCAATAAGGTGGATGCAAGTGAACTTCTTCCATTTTATGGTGAGCACCAACAAGGGATTACAACGCCAGCTCAAGACTTTATGTATTTAGCATCATTTCAACTAGAAACGACATCAAAAAATGAGATAAAAACTTTATTTAAAAAATGGACAGAAGCGGCAGCTACACTTAGTGAAGGAAAAGAGATTGGAGATTCAGATGTACTGTCATCACCTCCAGCAGATACTGGAGAAGCAATTGGACTTCAACCGATGAAACTGACTTTCACATTTGGTGTAGGACCTAGTTTCTTCGATAAATTATCAATACAATCAAAACGCCCAAGCCAATTAAAAGATTTGCCACATTTCCCAGGAGACGATTTAAGAGAAGAGTGGAATGGTGGAGATATTGCTGTTCAAGTTTGTGCGAATGATCAACAAGTTGCATTTCATGGACTTCGTAATTTAATTCGAATTGGCCGCGGCATTGTATCTTTAAAATGGATGCAACATGGATTTCAACGTTCACAAGGTTCGGATCCATCTGGAAGCACTCCAAGAAATTTAATGGGCTTTAAAGATGGTACTGCAAATCCAAATCCGAAAGATAAAGATGAAATGAATAAGCATGTTTGGATTCAAAATGATAATACACCAACATGGTTAGCTGGTGGATCTTATTTAGTGGCACGTAGAATTCGTATTCGTGTTGAGGAATGGGATCGTAGCACTTTAAATGATCAAGAAGCAACGTTTGGACGTCATCGTCAATCTGGTGCACCACTTGGCGAAAAGGATGAATTTGCAGAACTGAATGTTAAGAAAAAAGATTCAAATGGTAATTTAATGATTCCAGCAGATTCTCATGTTGCCTTAGCTAGAGGGAATGGTAAAGTGAAAATCCTAAGAAGATCTTATTCATATACAGATGGATTAGATATTCAAACAGGTAAACTAGATGCAGGATTATTATTTGTTAGTTTCCAACAAGATATTGAGAAGCAATTCATACCTTTACAAGAAAAATTAGCGAAAATGGACTTATTAAA
The DNA here is from genome assembly GCF_002128405.1 of Gottfriedia solisilvae. Classification (GTDB taxonomy): domain Bacteria; phylum Bacillota; class Bacilli; order Bacillales; family Bacillaceae_G; genus Gottfriedia; species Gottfriedia solisilvae. The sequence goes on along the minus strand of NZ_NETJ01000001.1, from coordinate 483,636 downwards.
TGAATATATTGAACATAATGGAAGTGCTGTCTTTGCATGTTTTGGTGGTGTAAAGAAAGGCAGTTATATTGGAGAAGGTTTAATCTAGGTGACAACAATGAAGAAAATAACAACGCTTTTCATAACTTTACTATTTATCCTATTTATGAATAGTCCAATTCAGAAAATATTTGCAGAAACAGATGTTCAAGAACAAGTACTTTCACATATTGGGAATTCCTTAACTGAAGTTAAAAACGGGGAAAAAGATAAAGTGAAAGCAGATTTACAATCGATTAAAAGTTTAATTGAAAATGAAAAGAAAACGGATCAATTAAATAAGCTCGTAAATCATGCTCTTGAAGATTTAGAAAGTAATGATATCACAGCTATTACTGAAGATATCCGTGAAATTGCTTTTGAGACCGAAAATTGGATAAAAAATACGAATGTAACGAAAGATTTATCTCAAATTGATTTAAAGAAACTAACATTCCATCTTGAAAAAGTTCAGTCTTATTCAACTGATTCAAATTGGGTAGAAGCAAAAAAACAATATAAATTGTTCGAGGTTGAATGGTATAAAATCGAGAATGATTTAAGAAAAGCGAATGCTGGTTTCTACGGTGCAATTGAATCAAATATGATTACAACTAGATCTGCATTATTTTCATCAAAGCAGGACAGTAAGAAAGTAACAAGTAGCTTAACAAAATTAATTGATGTTTTAAATCATCCAACAACTGATTCAAATAAAGACGTAAGTATTGAGAAAGCAATTGGATTAATTGATCAAACGATTGAGTATATCAATTCAGATGAACCAAAAAAAGCACAAGATGCATTTACAGAGTTCGTTCAGGATTGGCCTTATGTAGAGGTTGTTGTTCAAGCTAATTCAATGGAACTGTACAAACAAATTGAAAATGATACAACAATCGCTTTATCACAAATATCCGACAAACCAAACTCTAATCAAACGATGAAAACATTAAAACATATTCAGACAAACTTAAATATGGCTACTGAGAAAAATTCGTATTCAATGTTTGATGCTGGTACAATTGTTTTTCGTGAAGGGTTAGAGGCGTTGATTATTATATCTGCGTTACTTGCACTAGTTTCAAAAAATAATCAAGTCGCTGCTCGTAAATGGATCTTCATTGGTGGAGCCTTTGGGGTTCTTGCAAGCTTAGTTGCGGGTGCATTATTCCAGTTCTTATTATCTAAAATTTCAGCAGGTATCAGTAATCAACTAATTGAAGGTGTTTCCGGTTTAATTGCCGTTGTCTTCATGTTAACAGTTGGACTTTGGTTGCATAAACAATCAAATCAAAAAGAGTATGGAAAAACAATGAAAGAAAAGGCGCAAGCTGCTTTAGCTGGCGGTGGAATTCTATCAATTAGTTTACTATCATTTTTTGCAGTATTTAGAGAAGGCGCAGAGACTGTAGTATTCTACATAGGGATGAGTTCATCAATCTCAATGAAAGAATTATTTATTGGATTTGCTGGTGGTATATTGATTCTAAGTATAATCGGTTTCATCCTATTGAAAGGAAGTAAACTAATACCACTAAAACCATTTTTCTTAATTGCAAGTTTATGTATTTACTATTTAACGTTTAAATTTATTGGGCAAAGTATTCATGCGCTACAAGGCATTGGTTACTTACCAAACCACATGTCTACAAAACTACCAACTATACCAAAAATAGGGATTTATCCTTCATTTGAAAGTGCAATACCACAAATCATATTATTGCTATTTGTGATCTGGTTATTTGTTGGAACTAAAATCGGCAGTAAAAAACAATCGATCTCAGCATAGTAGGATCTATTTTGATGAGAACAACATAAGAAAATGGCAACTAATGAATATTGGTTGCCATTTTTTTTATTTATAATTTTTCAAAAACTACCCTGAATACGTGTAGAATAATAAAAATATGTATAGTAAAATTCAAAAGTAGAAACAATTCTTAAAAAGAATAGAAAAGGATATTTTGATAGAAAACATGATGGAAAGAATGTTTGTTAGAAATCGAAAATCCAAGTTTTGAGGTATAGTTAAGTAATTTTTAAAATTGATAGAAGAATTAGTGTGAGGTGTTTTATGACAGAGAGAAAATTAAATCCAAAAGTAGATGCATTTTTAAGTAAGACTAAAAATTGGCAAGAAGAATTTGAAAATTTGAGAAAAATCGTCCTTGATTGTGATCTGACCGAAGAATTTAAGTGGATGCATCCTTGCTATACATTTGAAGATAAAAATATAGTGTTAATTCATGGATTTAAAGAGTATTGTGCGCTTTTATTTCATAAAGGTGCCTTATTAAAGGATGAAAAGGGGATCTTAATCCAACAAACGGAGAATGTACAGTCGGCTCGCCAAATTCGATTTACCAATGTACAACAAATAATTGATATGGAAGAAATCTTGAAAGCATATATTTATGAAGCCATAGAGGTTGAGAAATCTGGGCTGGAAGTCGAGTTTAAAAAAAATACGGAATACATAGTTCCTGAAGAATTTCAAATGAAACTAGATGAAATGCCTGAATTGAAAACTGCTTTTGAAGAATTAACGCCTGGCCGTCAGAGAGCATATCTTCTTTATTTTGCTGCACCTAAACAATCTAAAACAAGAGTATCAAGAGTAGAAAAATATATACCGCAAATCCTTGATGGAAAAGGTTTAAAAGATTAGGGTGCTAGATCCTTTGATAAATTGCCAAACATGAAGGGACCTTTTAAGGTCCCTTCATGTTGATTAAACGAATATACACATCAAAATATCATCCAAATATTCATGATCATTTAGTTTATATTCTTTCACTTTACGTCCTTCTTCAACAAACCCCAAACTTTTATATAATGTAATAGCTCTTGTATTTGTAGCAAACACCGCTAAACTAACTTTTTCAATAAATGGATTCTTCTTAGCCCATATTAGTAATTCTTCTAATAATAATCTTCCAATCCCAGCGTTACGCATTTCTTTTTTTACCATAATTCCTAATGAGCCAGTGTGTGATAAACGTTTTCGATTTTGTGTGTTAAAACAAATCCATCCAATAATCTCACCATTTACTTCGGCTACTAACAATGTTTCTCTTTCATTTTCTAGCGTATTTTTAACCCATTCTAGTTGTTCTTCTACAGTTTTATTAAATTCTTCAGAAACCGAAATAAAATATTGGCCTTCTGCAACAACTTCTCGTTGAATATCTAATAGCGCAGCTGAATCCTCGATACGAGCTGTACGAATAATTGATTTTTGTAGCTTGTTTTCAGACAATGATTTTCATCCTTTCAAAACAGTTGTTAATCTAACATTCAACAGGAAGGTAATATAACCTTTTTTTATCTATAAAATCATAAAAAATTGATTTAGAAACATAAATAAATCCTGAGTTTTATGTTGATTGAAACATGATCTAGTATGAAGTTTATCTAGCTTTAAGAATGAACATTAAAAATTAATCAAATTTGAGCTAAAATATTTTAAATAAATATTAAAAGCGATATGATAAAGTATAAGAAAAAATGTAGTTATACATAAAAATATTATGTAAACTAAAACGTTTGAAGGAGGATATACAAATGCTACAAAAAGCAACATTTGCAGGTGGTTGTTTCTGGTGTATGGTAACACCATTTGAAGACCTACCGGGCATACACGGTATTGTATCGGGTTATATGGGAGGACACTTAGAAAATCCAACATATGAAGAAGTTAAAAAAGGTAGTACTGGGCACTATGAAGTAGTTCAAATTACGTTTAACGATGAAGTATTTCCTTATAAGAAATTATTGGATCTATTTTGGCCACAAATTGATCCAACAGATGCAGATGGACAGTTCCAAGATCGAGGTCCTCAATATCGAGCAGCAATTTTTGTTCATAATGAATCTCAACTTGCGGAAGCTACAGCTTCAAAGGAAGAGCTAATTGCAGGTTCACGTTTTAAAAAGCCGATCGTAACAGAAATTTTGCAAGCATCAACATTTTATGAGGCTGAAGAATATCACCAAGATTATCATAAGAAAAATCCAAAGCACTATAAAGAAGATCGTGCGATGTCTGGTAGAGATGAGTTCATTAACCAAAATTGGAAATAAGTTAAAAAATAGAAGCTCATTTGGGCTTCTATTATTTTAAGAATATTCATTTGAAGAAAATTGAAAGGAGATAGCAATTATGGAATTAAAACAGACGAATAGAAAGTATGTTACTGTTGGATTACTAGTAGCGGTAACGTTAGCGGCAATTGAAGGTACAATCATAACGACTGCTACTCCTACAATTACGTCAGATCTTTCAGGTGTCAATTTAATGAGTTGGATTTTTGCAGCATATATGTTGGCTATGACTGTAACGACCCCAATCTATGGGAAATTATCTGACTTATATGGCCGTAAAAATTTATTAATTTTCGGAATACTAATGTTTGTGTTAGGTTCGATTTTATGTGGTTTTGCACAGAATATGGGTCAGTTAATAACGTTTCGAGCTATTCAAGGAATAGGTGCTGGGGCAGCATTGCCACTTACAATGACAGTAATCGGCGATCTATATCCATATCAAGAGCGTGCAAAGGTTCAAGGGTTTATTAGTGCTGTATGGGCTGTATCAAGTGTAATAGGACCTTTAGTTGGTGGCTTTTTTGTAGATTTTATATCATGGAGATTTATCTTTTTTATTAATATTCCATTTGGTATATTGTCTACTTATATATTGTGGAAATTCTACCATCAAAAAGTTGAACAAACAAAACGAATTTCGATTGATTACTTAGGTACTATTTTATTTATCATCAGTACATTATCTGTTTTATATGCTTTAGTAGTAGGGGGAGAGAAGGGGGATTGGAGTTCTCCTAATCTAATATTTCTATTTAGTATTGCAATTATTTTCTTTGTACTTTTCCTTTATGTTGAAACGAAAGCAATTGAACCATTATTACCTTTATCACTATTTAAGATTCAAAATTTAGTCGTCACATATGCTGCGATGTTTGTTGCACATGCATTACTAATTGGAATCGAAGTGTATTTACCAGTATATAATCAAAGTGTCTTTGGAAAAAGTGCCACAGAGTCTGGTTTAATGTTAATACCATTATCTTTTTCCTGGACAATTGGTTCATTCTTGTCTGGACGTCTGATTAAACAGCTGTCAGCAAAACAAATCATTTTATTTGGTACATTCTTTTGTATGATCGGTTCTTTAGGTTTATATGGACTGCATAATGTAGAATTTTTTGTTTATGTATGTAATGCCTTTCTAGGATTAGGTTTTGGGTTATCATTTCCAATTTATATGATCATCATTTCTTCTGCTGTTGAAACAAACCAAAGAGGAATTGCAATTGCAGCAAATTCATTTCTGAATACATTTAGTCAGACAATTACAGTCGCAATCTTAGGGACAATTTTTACCCTAAAGGCTTCTAGCTTTTTAAATGGACAGAAATTAGTTTTAGGTGCACATAGTCAATCTGGAGAACATGTAGTATCTGAATCTATTAAAAATGCAGTTACTGCAGGATTTCAAACAATTACCCTTTTAATGGCAATTTTTAGTGTAATCACATTTATTTTTGTATTATTTTTACCTAAAATGCATTCCGAAGAAAAGAAAGTTGAAGTGGCTCAATAATAAATAAAGAAAGCTGGGAAATTATGAACTCAACCATGAAAGGGATATTGTATGGCGTGTTTGCCTATGTCGTATGGGGCATCTTACCAATTTATTGGAAGCTTGTGCAGGATATTGCACCTTTTGAAATACTAACACACCGAATCATGTGGTCATTTGTAACGTTATTGATTTTTATATTTTTAATTAGAAAAAAAACAGAATTCAAAGAAACTTGGAAACAAGTACTTGGAAATAAAAAAGTCTTGTTTTCAATGATATTGGTTTCATTGTTAATCAGTACAAATTGGCTACTTTATATTTGGGCAGTAAACTCAAATCATATTTTAGATGCTAGCTTAGGGTACTATATTAATCCTTTAGTTAGTATTATACTTGGCGTAATTGTGTTAAAAGAAAAATTGTCATTTTGGCAAATTTTTTCCGTTTGTCTCGCAACAATTGGTGTGGGGTATTTAACGATCACTTCTGGCACATTGCCAATTATAGCGATCTGCTTATCTTTAACGTTTGCTTTTTACGGACTTTTAAAGAAAATATTAAAAATAGAAGCATTTTTTAGTCTAACAATTGAAACTTTATTAATTTTCCCGGTAGCACTTATTTATTTCATATTCTTATCGGCAAATGGAGATGCAGGATTCATTAAGAGTGCTCCAATTGAGCAATTACTATTGGTCGGTGCAGGTTTCGTAACAATTTTACCTTTATTATTTTTCGGAAAAGCAACAGAATTAATTCCATACACTTATGTAGGTTTCTTACAGTTTATCTCGCCTACAATTAGCTTGTTAATTGGTGTATTATTATACGGTGAAAGCTTTACTCGTACTGATATGATTTCATTTTCATTTATATGGGTAGCATGTCTATTCTTCTCTATTTCAAATACGCCATTTATGAAATCTATTGAGCAAAAATTTAAAAAGCAAAACAAAAAACAATCAATGTCAGCATAAAGCTTGATTAATGCGTTTGAATGCATTGAAAGGAGTACCAATGTCTGGAAGTAAAACGAATGCAATGAGAATATTAGATTCAAAAAAAGTACAATATCAAACTTTTTCATACGAAGTTACTGATGGAAAGATTGATGGCGTATCTGTTGCAAATAAAATTGGGAAAGTACCAGAAATGGTGTTTAAAACATTAGTGTCTATTACGCCGTCTAAATCAATTTATGTATTTGTCATTCCAGTAGAAAAAGAGTTAGATTTAAAATTAGCGGCAAAAGTAGCGGGAGAAAAAAAGCTGGAATTATTACCAGTAAAAGATTTGCTAACCAACACTGGATATGTTCGTGGAGGATGTTCTCCAATCGGAATGAAAAAGCAATTTCCAACGATTATTGAACAATCTGCGGACCGATTAACTGAGATTATTGTTAGTGGTGGAAAGATAGGTATACAACTTCAACTGAATGTGAATGATTTAATACAAACAACTCGAAGCAAACTAGCAAAAGTTGCAAAATGACTGAAGTTTTGAGGGATCTAAAAATGAATTATTTTTATTGTTATTTAATCATTGTAAATATACTATCTTATACAGTAATGGGAATTGATAAATACCGTGCACGACGAAAACTTTGGAGAATTCCTGAACGAATCTTGTTTTTATTAGCGATTATCGGTGGATCAATCGGGTCGATTTTAGCCATGTACTATTTCCGTCATAAAACAAAGCATCCAAAATTTGTCTTTGGATATTGGATTATTTTATTTATCCAATGTGTTTTGTACTTCTTCTTTTTCTAATTTCTTTCGGATAGTCTCCTATTAATTGCACAAAATATTTATATAGCAATTAGTAAGGAGGCGATAGTAATGGGACGTGGAAAAGGCGGCAGAACAAATAACGCTGGGCAAAAACAACCAAATTATGAGGATAAGTCAAATTTAGCTGAATCTAAAAAAAATAAAGCTCAACAGTAAAAAAGAGTGCCTGTTATCATTTCTTTGATTACAGGCTTTCTTTATTGGAAGTGGGGAAATGAAATGAAAAAAGAATGGTTTGCAAGATTAAATGGACTTGGTATTAATGAAGTATCAAATGAGAATATGACAATCTACTTTATTAATGAAGAAAACGTAGATGAAGCAGTGAAAGATTTAAGTAGAAAAGTGAAATGGGATGAAAATTGGTTAATCATTGGGTTTGAAGATGAAACTGATGATGTCATATTTATCAACCAGTTAACTGGAGAAGTTTGTACTGCGTATGAGTTTGAAAAAAGTTGGGAAGTCGTGTCATTATTTTCAAGTGTAAATGAGTTTTTAAAAGCTTATGGATATTAAAATTAGAAAAAGATGAATACTTATGACAGTATTCATCTTTTTTATTAGACTGATATATTTTGTGTGTCTTTTAATGATTCTGCTTGTTTGTATTTTTTCTCATTTACATATAATTTACTGATAATCATCAATGAGACAGCACCAAATATTAGTACCATATATCGTAGACCAATAGTATCCAAAAACAGGCCAGTACTTAATAATACAACTTGAAACATAACTCGTTCATACATACTTCTAAATGAAAAAAGTCTACCATGATATGTCTTGTCAATTGATGTTTGGAATAGGGTAGATGAAACAGGGAAGAAACATCCAACTGCTAATCCGAAAAGTGAAAATGAAACAATTGGCATCCAGTGAATATTTGCAAAAAATAGTGTTAAATGAGCAATAGCCACCATCGTTGTGAAAAAATATAATAACCCTGTATTTGAGAACTTCTTAGTTAATCGTTTAATGATAAATGCACCGAGCATAAAGGATATACCTTCAAATGTATAAATAAGTCCTTTTATAGAGTCATTATGTTGTAAATCACTGATCTCAATTACCATTAAATTAAATCCGCCAATAAATAAAAGAGGGATAATATTTAAAATAATTAAATTTAATACACCTTGTGTACTTCGAATTAAACGGAATATTTCCGTAAAACCTTCTTTTTGTTTCGGATTATTTACTTTTACATCTGATGATACTTGAACCTTCGATTGTTCTTCAAATCGTAAGAAGAATGTCATGATAAAAAGAAATGCATAAGCCAGCATACTAATTCCATAAACATTCGTTAAACTTGTTGCGACAACTAAAATACCACCAATTGATGTGCCGGCAATTCGGGCAATTGTTGAAATATTCATATGTATCCCATTTAAGGATAACAATTGATCTTCTTTCACAATTAGTGGAATAACCGCTTGAAGCGCTGGAAAATAAAATGCTGCCGATATTTGTAAACATACTAAAAATAAAACCATAAAAATAATATTTTCATAATGAATTGCAATAAACATGATGATTGTACTTAATGTTCGACCAAGTCCACTAATTAATAATATTTTTTTCTTTGAATGTTGATCAATTAATCGACCAGCTAATGGACCAACAATTACACCTGCAAGTAATCCAAAAAAGAGAATAAGAGATTTAAAGAAATCGGAAGGGACATGCTGTTGCATAAAATCAAGATTCCCAATTATTCCAACCCATAATCCGATTCCAGCTCCAAATTCTCCGATTAGAACAATCCAAACGTTTCGGTTTCTCCACATTTATAAAAACCTCTTTTTCTAAGAATATTTCTAAGACTTTAGCTATTATCTCAAATATAGGATAAAAAAACTATTAAAAAAATTAAAATTTATCAAAAAAAAGAAGCCTTTTTGGCTTCAAAACTGAGTGTAGTGTAGTACAAAATTTAGATTTTCTCACTGGTAAAAAACGTTTATTTTAAGTAGTAAAACTACCTGAGAAGTAGGGAGAAATTCGTTTTTGGTATAGTTTCCCACTTTATGGAAAAAGGGAAAATTGTTTAGTGTATTCATTATAAAGGCTTTTATTCTTCTATCTCATATTCAAGATTATGTAACAGTAAATTAGTTGCTTCTTTTAATTTAGAAGAAGAATCAAATGTAGCTTGTGCTTGCTGTGAATTTCCTCCACCTTTGCCATCGATTTGAGAAAGGATATTTTTAATTACATTCCCACAATGTAAATCACTGCCTGTTTGATTCAAAAATAAAAGTCTATTGTCTTTTAAACTTGTAAAAATAATGATCGAAGGCTGTTTATTTTGAATTATTTTTGTTAGTAATTGCAAATCCTTCATGTCTTCTTCAGTAAATGATTGGAAAATGATCCCATTTTTAGCATTTACTAAACATTCATTGGAGATCGAATCAAATATTAACGCTTTTAGACGATCAATTTCTTTTTGAGCTTCCTTTAATTCTGAAATAGTTTGTTCAATTTTATCTTTTATTTGCTCTGAATTTGTATTAAATAATTGATTGATGCTTGATACTATTTGATTTGTTTTTTGAAATTCTTCAAGTGCACGATTCCCACATTTAAAATGAAGACGGGTAGATTGTCTGACTTTTTCAGTTTTCAGCAACTTAAGCAAACCAATTTCACCTGTTTGTTTGACATGTGTTCCACAGCAAGCTGAAACATCAATATCTGTTATTTCTACAATTCGTATATCCTCATCATTTACCTTTGGTAATTTTCGTAGGTTAAGTGTATGTAGTTGATCTTTTTTGACGAAATATGTTTTAATCTCGTTATTTTCGATAATTTTTTGGTAAACTGCTAGCTCAATCTGGATTAACTGATTTGATGTCAGACTAGGTGTATCCAAATCGATTGTGACCGTATCTTTACCAAGATGAAAACTGATCGTTGGAATATCATACAATTCTATAATCGCAGCAGATAGAAGATGCTGGCCACTATGGTGTTGCATATGATCAAGTCTTCTATCCCAATCAATGACACATTTCACTGTATCGGTTTTCGGCTTTTCTCTTAAAACGTGAATGACTTCAGTATCATGATCAATACATTCGATTAATTCTATTCCGTCAATTGTCCCAGAATCAGATGGTTGACCACCACTTTCAGGGTAAAATGCAGAATCTTCTAATTTAATATGGTAAAGCCCATCTATTTCTTGTATATCAACGATGGAAGTTGTCCATTCTTTCAATGTGGACTGTTCATAATATAGTTTTTGTGCCATAATCTTACCTCATTATTTTTACTTTAAGATTATTATATAGAGAGTTTGTGAAAAACAAAAATATTTACTATAAAAATTTGTTTCAGAATATCTAAACTTTTCATCGTATAACAAGTAAGTCTGATAGAAAGGTTTTAATTTTACTAAAAAATATGGTATTGTTAAGAGTAGAGCAAAAGAGAGTTGGAGGAAAACAATGATTACACTTAGTAATGTTAGTTTGCGTTTTGCGGACAGAAAATTATTTGATGACGTTAATATAAAATTTACACCGGGAAATTGTTACGGATTAATCGGTGCAAATGGTGCAGGTAAATCTACGCTAATTAAAATCTTATCAGGAGATATCGAACCATCAACAGGCGATGTAATTATTACGCCAGGTGAGCGTTTAGCAGTTTTGAAACAGAACCAATTCGAATATGAAGAATTTGAAGTACTTCAAACTGTTATTATGGGTCATACTCGTCTGTATGAGGTCATGAAAGAAAAAGATGCTATTTATATGAAAGAAGATTTTACCGAAGAAGATGGCATGAAAGCTGCAGAACTTGAAGGTGAATTCGCAGAATTAAATGGTTGGGAAGCAGAATCTGAAGCTGCTATTTTATTAAAAGGCTTAGGGATCACGGAAGCACTTCATGATAAAAAAATGAGTGAATTACAAGCAGGCGAAAAAGTAAAAGTATTACTTGCTCAAGCGCTTTTTGGTCAACCAGATATTCTTTTATTAGATGAGCCTACGAATAACTTAGATTTAAAAGCTGTACAATGGTTAGAAAATTTCTTAATCAATTTTGAAAATACTGTTATTGTTGTATCACATGACCGTCATTTCTTAAATCAAGTTTGTACTCATATGGCTGACCTTGATTTTGGTAAAGTTCAACTTTATGTTGGTAACTATGATTTCTGGTACGAGTCAAGCCAATTAGCTCAAAGATTAATGGGTGACGCTAACAAAAAGAAAGAAGAAAAAATTAAAGAACTTCAAAGCTTTATTGCACGATTTAGTTCAAATGCATCAAAAGCAAAACAAGCTACTTCACGTAAAAAACTTTTAGATAAAATTACACTTGACGATATTCGTCCGTCATCTCGTCGTTATCCTTTCGTTGGTTTTACACCTGAAAGAGAAGTTGGAAATGATTTATTAACGGTTGAAGGAATCTCTAAAACAATTGACGGTGAAAAAGTTCTTGATAATGTTCGTTTTACTGTAAATAAAGGCGATAAAATTGCTTTTGTTGGTAAAAATGACGTTGCAATTACGACACTATTTAAAATTTTAATGGGTGAAATGGAGCCAGATACAGGTTCATTTAAATGGGGTATTACAACTTCACAGGCGTTCTTCCCAAAAGATAACTCTGAGTTCTTCCAAAATAGTGAACTTAACCTAATTGAATGGCTACGACAATTCTCACCTCAAGACGAATCTGAAAGCTTCCTTCGCGGATTCCTAGGTCGTATGTTATTCTCTGGAGAAGAAGTAATGAAAAAAGCTTCAGTTCTATCTGGGGGAGAAAAAGTTCGTTGTATGTTATCAAAAATGATGCTAAGCGGAGCAAATGTACTAGTACTAGATGATCCAACAAACCATTTAGACCTAGAATCAATCACAGCCCTAAATGATGGCCTAATTGCATTTAAAGGAACTGCTTTATTCACATCACATGACCACCAGTTCATTCAAACAATCGCTAACCGCATCATCGAAGTAACACCAAACGGCTTAGTTGACAAAGAATGCACTTATGATGAATTCTTAGAGAACACAGAATTACAAAAACAAGTAGAATCATTATATAAAAAATAATATAAATACTACTGATCTCATTCTTTATAGATTCAGTTAAAGGATACAGTAGTAAAAGGACCAAGTCACTTATGATTTGGTCCTTTTGTTTTTATGATGAAAACACCAAGTTAATTATTAATTAAATCGAGATAAATATTTTTCTGGAAGTCAATTTAATATGTCAGTAAGTTAGAATTAGTACTTTATGGAGTGTAAGAATTGTATATTTGTTTATAGTATAAAACTGAATGGTAAAGAAAATACTTGCGAGGCATGTGCCCAAAGACAAGGAATTATCCATCGATTTTTAATATAGAAGTTGTTGAGACAAAGGGATAAAAAGTAGTTTTTCATTATTAAGGATTTACAGCTTATTTAATACAGGCAGTATTAATAAGATTTCTCTTAGGATACTCTGATTTACTCACAAAGATTGAACGGAAGGAGGAGGCTCAGCGCCTGCCCCATGGAAACGAGCATCCTGAAGTGGAAATCAACAAATTCTCATATTTAAGGCTTATTAGAGAATGAATTGTTTATTACTTTTCACTTCATTTACGATTTGATAAACTAAAACAAAAAGGAGGAGTAACTATGACTAATGAAGATAAAAACAAATTTTTTCAAAAATACCTCAAAAATGCCTCTTCCTATCTTGGAAATAAAGAAAAGTCGTCTGATTTACTAAAAAAAGCAATGAAATTAGCACCAAAGAAAAAGGGTGCACTAGGTGATGCTTGGGAAAAAGTCATTTTATTTATCGATTTATTTAAAGCCTATATTAACGGTAGCTATAGAGATATTTCCACTAAGTCAATATTAACTGTTATAGCAGCTTTACTTTATTTTGTAAGCCCGATTGACGCTATGCCCGATTTTCTGGTTGGATTGGGACTATTGGATGATGCAACAATTCTAGCCTTCACATTTAAACAATTAAACACTGACATTGAGAAATTTAAAATTTGGAAAAATAAAAAACAAGAGGAAAATGAACTACTTGATAAAGAAGATTGATCATTTTATTAACAATTAATAAATTATGTCGATAAACGTTATATAACCATCTAGTAAATTTTTTTCAAAGGAAGGATGTATAGCGTGCTATCAATAGGAGATACGGTCTTTATCGAAGAAAAGATCGATGATCAAATTTTATATTATAAATCAAGACTAGTAGATATACTTGACCAACAGCTTCATTTAGATATACCAATTAATGAAATGACAGGTAGAAATGCTATATTTACGAGAAATTCAACTTTTAAAATTTTATTTCTAACTAAAAGATTAGAACTTTATACCTGTAACTTAACATATATCCAATCTTTACATGAAACAGTTCCTGTAATGGTTTTTAATAAACCTAATGAAAATGAATTGGTAAAAGAGCAAAGAAGAAGATTCTTTCGCATACCATCTACTACTGAAATCACAGTACTTCCAATTGAAGGAGAGTTTACACCATTAAAATCTTTATCACAGGATATCAGTGCTGGAGGAGTTGCGATTCATATTCCAAAGTCAATTCCATTACAAGTAAACCAGAATGTTGTCTTATTAATGAATTTACAATTCGAAAATTCCTTAAACGAAGAAGTTAAAGTTGAATCAACAATTGTAAGAATACATGATGCGGAATCAAATGAAATGCAGTTAATTTCATTAATGTATAGTAAATTGACTAGTCAAGATAGACAAAAAATTGTAAAATACACGATGGAACAACAACGATTACAAATACAATCATTGAAATACGATTTATAAACGAAAAGGTTGTCATATTGACAACCTTTTTTTAATGAGGATAAACTCATCTAAATTAATAATTTGTACGATTTTCATCGTTAATCCACACGATAAATGGATTTTCCTTATCATTTACCGGAATGAATATTTGTTCACTCGGAATTGAGCGATCTTCATATGGTAACGATAATTCATTATAAATATGTGCATCATCAAAACCGATTGCAGCTGCCTCTTTTTTCGTGAAAAAATAATAAATTTTAGAGATTCTAGACCAATATGCTGCACTAAGACACATCGGACATGGTTCACAACTAGTGTATAAAACAGAATCCTTTAGAGTAAAGGTTCCGATATTTAAACAGGCATCTCTAATTGCTTGCACCTCAGCATGAGCAGTTGGATCATTTAAGGTTGTCACACTGTTTACGCCAGCTCCGATAATTTTACCATCTTTGACAATTATTGCTCCAAAAGGCCCACCATTTTTATTTAATAAATTTTCATAAGCAAGTCTTACGCTAAGTTTTATCCAATCAGTGTGTTTCATTCACAACACCACCGTTCATAGTCAAATGTTTAATCATTTTATGAACTAAAAAGTGTAAATATGACAACTCAATTCACGAGGAATGTCGAATTATTTACTATAAAAAATAGAGGGAATTTAGTAGTTTGTTTAGAAATAAGTAAACGCTTACAAAAATGTATTCTAAGGGTGTGTTTGTATTGAATAACTACGGAAATAATGTTCAATTTCAAGTTTATAGTAGTGGTAGAAAGAGTGATCTGCCTGTTTCTTTTGAAGAAATGGAACAATTAGCACATGAACAATTAGATGAAAGCTCATTTTATTATATAGCTGGTGGGGCTGGGAAAGAACGCTCAATGAAGGAAAATAGATTAGCATTTGATCAATGGAAAATCGTACCTAGAATGTTACGTAATGTATCTGAACGAGATATCAGTGTAAAGTTATTTGGAAAAACCTATCAATCACCAATATTATTTGCCCCAATTGGGGTTCAGACGATTGCACATCCAAACGGGGAATTAGAGTCAGCAGAAGCAGCAGCAGCTTTAAAGATCCCTTATATCGCGAGTACTGCTGCAAGTTTTTCATTAGAAAAAATTGCAGATGTATTGGATGATTCACCAAAATGGTTCCAATTGTATTGGAGCAATGATATGGATATAACTGCAAGTATGGTCAAACGTGCGGAAAAATGTGGTTATGAAGCAATAGTCGTAACACTAGATACGCCAATGATGGGTTGGAGAGAAAAAGATATTGAAAATGCGTATTTACCTTTTTTACTTGGACAAGGAATCGCAAATTACTTAGAGGATCCAGTTTTTTGTTCAAGATTAAATGTATCTCCTAAAGAAGATATTGAATCAGCCATTTTGCTTTGGACGAGATTATTTGGAAATCCTGCACTTACATGGGATGATTTAGCGTTTCTTCGAAAGCAAACGAACTTACCAATTTTACTTAAAGGTATTTTGCATAAAGAAGATGCAAAACTAGCATATGAAAGTGGAATGGATGGAATTATCGTTTCAAATCACGGAGGAAGACAAGTAGATGGAACAATTAGTTCTTTAGACGCTTTAGAAATGATTAGTAAAGAGTTAAAAGGGAAAATACCAATTTTATTTGATAGTGGAATTAGAAGAGGAGCAGATGTTTATAAAGCTTTAGCGCTTGGAGCCAACTCAGTTTTAATTGGCCGTCCGTTTATGTATGGATTAGCGCTTGGAGGTAAAGATGGTGTCATGCAAGTTATGAAAAACATCATAGCCGACTTTGATCTGACAATGGCATTATCAGGACAAAAGAGTATAAGTGAATTGAACGCATCCTTACTAATCAAAGAATCAAATCTTTCATAATTACAAGAAATAGAAGAAAAAGTCCTAATTAACTTTATTAGTTAACTAGGACTTTTTTTATGCTACATTTTTAAAATTTGGTTTTGAATTATTTTTACTTTTCATGGAAGCACCAATAATAAACCCAACTAAACCAGGGATGATCCATCCAAAACCATTACTTTGCATAGGAATATAAGCTAGTATGTCAGAAAGAATTCCATTTAAAAATGTATGATTAATCATTTCGATGAAACTATATAAACCAACAAAACCGATTGTCATCACATAAACAGAGCGATAATTAAATGGGATTTTATCATGTACTAACCCAAGTACAATTAATGCAATGGCCATTGGATATAACAATCCAAGTACAGGAACAGAAACTTTTAAAATTTGAGTTAGACCAAGATTCGCAACAAAGGCACTAATCGCACATAATAAAACTACCCAGTTAAGATAAGTTAATTTTGGAAAGATACTTGTAAAATATTGTGCGCATGAAGTAATTAGACCAATGCAAACACTTAAGCATGCAAGTGTAAAAATAAGACCTAAAACAATTGTTCCACTATTACCAAATAACTGATGTAGTACTGTACTTAATACAATCGCACCGTTATCAACAGTACCAGAAATCTCAGTAGAAGCACCTAAATAAGCAATGATTAAATAAGTAAAGGTTAGTAGAATGCCACAAATGATTCCAAATATCGCTAAGTATTTAACTTGCAATTTCTGATTAGTAATCTCTTTACCTTTGAAAATTGTAACAAACACAATACCGTATATTAATGCAGCGATTGCATCCATTGTTTGATAACCATCTAAAAATCCTTGAGAAATCGGATGATGTTTATAGACAGATGTAGCTTCATTAAAGCTTGATAAATCAGTAAACAAAGCTTTAATAAATACAATAATGATTAATATAAGCAATGATGGCGTTAAAATTTTGCCAAACCTGTCTATTAATTTTGAAGGAGATTTCGCAAACCAATACACAATACTAAAAAATACAATAGTATAAATCATTAAACCGATTGGTGATGATTCGATTGAATTTGATAGAAATGGTTTGATACTCATTTCATAAGCTAAACTTCCTGCACGAGGAATAGCAAGTCCTGGCCCAATTGATAGATAAATAGCTAATGGAAAAAGTAAGGCAAAAATCGGATTTACTCTGTTCACTAATGTATCGAATGAACCTGATTTCGCAATTGCAATAAATGCCAATACGGCAAGTCCTGCATCTGAAACAATGAAGCCAGCAACTGCTTGCCAAACATTCTCCCCAGCAGTTTGTCCTAAATATGCAGGAAAGATTAGGTTTCCTGCACCAAATAACATTGAAAATAGCATAAAACCCATAAATAAAATTTCTTTTTTAGATAAAGAATTCAAACAATTCACCTCGATCTATAGTTGCAAATAAAAAGTAGATTTCATTCTATCAAATATATTTTCCAATTACTATACTAAAATAAAAAATTCAATTAATATTCAAGAAATTTTTAAAATTTATGTTACTATGTCCAATTTTTATGGATAAGTAGCATAAGTAAACTTGTCCTTAAACTATATATTTAGTAAGTATATAGTTTGGGAGGACAACAATGATTGAATTTCAAGAGATATCGTTTAAACATTCAAATGGCAAATATGCAGTTTCAGACTTATCATTTACGATTGAAAAGGGAGAATGTGTAGTATTAATTGGTCCAAGTGGGTGCGGTAAAACGACGACAGTTAAATTATTAAACAGATTACTGAATCCTACTGATGGTGTGATTTTGTTTAATAATGAAAATATAGTTGATACAGATATTTATGAATTAAGAAGAGATTTCGGCTATGTCATGCAACAAATCGCATTGTTTCCACATTTTACAGTTGAAGAAAATATATCGATTGTACCTCAGTTGAAAAAGTGGGATAAAAATCGGATCAAAGAGCGGGTCGACGAATTATTGGAATTAGTTAATTTAGTACCTGAGGAATTTAAGCAAAGATCTGTTGCAGACTTGTCAGGAGGTCAGCAACAAAGAGTAGGGGTTGCAAGAGCGTTGGCTGCAGATCCAAGTGTGTTATTAATGGATGAACCTTTTAGTGCTTTAGATCCGGTGACACGTGAACAATTACAAAAGGAATTAAAGTTATTAAAGGATAAAATTAAGAAAACAATTTTATTCGTTACACATGATTTAGATGAGGCATTTTATATTGGAGATCGAATTGGCATCATGCATAATGGTGAACTTGTTCAAATTGGGACAAAGGAAGAATTGATTAATCAACCTAAAAACCAATTTGTTGAACAATTTATTCGTCGTTATAGGGAAAAAAATGTAGTGGAAGGGGGAGTCTCATTATGATTCTCACTTCATTTTTAGATACATTTGGTAATCGAAAAGAGCAGTTGGCTACTGCTTTGATTGAACATGTTCAATTATCACTTTTGTCATTAATAATTGCGATTGTAGTTGCTATCCCAATTGGTATTTATTTATCAAGAAAGCAAATCTTATCAGAATACGTAATAGGCAGTACAGCAATCATCCAAACAATTCCTTCGTTAGCTTTATTAGGCATATTAATTCCGTTAGTTGGTATTGGAAAAGTTCCTGCTATTATTGCATTAAGTGTATACGCTCTTTTACCGATATTACGAAATACATATACCGGGATAAAGGAGATTGATCCAATCTTGTTGGAAGCGGCTACTGGACTAGGAATGAAGAATTCTCAAAGACTAGTAAAAGTGGAGTTACCATTAGCCTTACCTGTTATTATGGCAGGCGTACGTACTTCAATGGTCTTAATCGTTGGAACAGCAACGATTGCTGCACTCATTGGAGCAGGTGGATTAGGCAGTTTGATTTTACTCGGTATTGATCGAAATGATATGAATTTAATTATAATTGGCGCGATTCCAGCTGCCATTTTAGCAATATTTTTTGATTTCTTGTTAAGAATACTAGAAAAATCAAGTTTTAAAAGTTTTTCATTACGAATGGTTACGACTGGTTTTATCATATTAGCATTATGTATCTCACCAATAACGATCCAAGCTTGGAATAAAACTGATATTGTGATCGCTGGTAAATTAGGGGCAGAACCGGAAATCATTATGAACATGTATAAGCTAATGATTGAAAATGAAACAAACTTAAAGGTTGAAGTTAAACCTAATTTTGGAAAAACTACATTTGTTTTTAATGCGCTGAAAAATGGAGATATAGACATATATCCTGAATACACAGGTACAGTTGTATCTACATTTTTGAAAGAAAAGGCTGTTAGTAATAATGCTAGTGAAGTTTATGAGCAATCTAAAAATGGTTTAGTTAAAAAATATAATATGAGTTTTTTAGCACCGATGAAATTTAACGATACTTATGCTTTAGCAATGCCAGAAAAAGTAGCTAATCAGTATGGTATCGAAACGATATCTGATGCAGTCAAATACGCGAATCAATTAAAAGCAGGATTTACATTAGAATTTTCAGATCGAGAAGATGGTTATCTCGGTTTAAAAAAGCTGTATGGTTTAAATTTGCCAAATTTAAAGACAATGGAACCAAAATTACGCTATCAAGCAATTCAATCAGGTGATATTTCAATAATAGATGCATATTCAACAGATAGTGAGTTAGATAGTTACGATATGAAAGTTTTAAAAGATGATAAAGAATTATTTCCGCCGTATCAATGTGCACCACTTCTAAGAAGTGAAACAATTGAAAAATATCCAATGATTGAAAAAGTACTGAATAAATTGCAAAATAAAATTAGTGATGATGAGATGAGAAACATGAATTATCAAGTAAATGTTGATGGAAAAACTGCAGAAAGTGTTGCGAAAGAGTTCTTAAAGAGTGAAGGATTATTACAATAAATGATTAAAAAAAGGGGATGTTCAAAAATGAACATCCCTTTTTATTATGATGATATAGGAAAAACTACTTATTAATCATTATAAGCTCCAGTTAACATTTCACTGACAAAGGAATCAATCTCCCATTCTTTAGATGATGTTTCAACAAAAAAGTCGTTTGTAGGTGATTTTTGATTTTTCATTTGAAAATCAAAATGATTACTCATTACCTTTAATACTTCATTGATTTCATTGATCGTTCCATTAATGTGTAAAGTAGCCATTTTTATCCCTCCGTTAATTAACTGAAAATTCTGTATAAAGTAAACTAATAATAAATTATTTCTTTCATAGTTTCAAGGGTAGTTTTTTGTCGAAAAGTTATTTTGAAAAAATGTAAAGGTTTTCATTGTTGATATATCAATATTTGTACCATTTGTGAATAATTTATGAATTTTAAATTTTCTAAAAACTTGTTGATTAATTTATTGGATTGGCATAAAGTAAGTACTAATAATTTTAACTCTACTTTAGGAGGATTTAACGTGACAGCCCAACAGATTTATTTAAACGGTGAGTTTGTACAAAAACATGAAGCAAAAGTATCTGTATATGATCACGGGTATCTATATGGAGATGGAGTATTTGAAGGAATACGAGTTTATGAAGGAAATGTATTTCGTTTAAGAGAGCATTTAGTTCGATTATACGAATCTGCAAAATCTATTTTGCTAACAATCCCGTATTCTATTGAAGAGTTAACTGAGATTATTGTTGAAACAGTTAATCGTAATCATTTACATAGTGGATATATTCGACTCGTCGTTTCTAGAGGAGAGGGAAACCTCGGTTTAGATCCTGCCTCTTGTCCAAAACCAAATATAGTCGTAATCGCAGAACAATTAGCATTGTTCCCGGATGAACTATATAAAAATGGGATTGATATTGTAACAGTCCCTACTAGAAGAAATAGAAGTGATGTATTAAATCCTCAAATTAAATCATTAAACTACTTAAATAATATATTAGTAAAAATTGAAGCTAAACTAGCAGGGGTGCAAGAAGCACTTATGTTAAATGATCAAGGTTATGTAGCTGAAGGTTCTGGAGATAATGTATTTATTATCAAAGGAAATAAGCTAGTGACACCACCAAGCTCAGCAGGAGCATTAGAAGGAATTACTAGAAATGCCATCATGGAATTAGGTGAAACATTAGGTTTTATCGTTGAAGAAAAGTTATTTACAAGACATGATGTTTATGTAGCCGATGAAGTCTTTTTAACAGGTACAGCGGCTGAAGTAATTGCTGTTTCTAAAGTTGATGGTCGAGTGATTGGAACTGGTAAACCCGGAGAACATACAAATCGTTTATTAAAAGCATTTCGTCAATTAGTAGTAGAAGATGGAGAAAAAATTTACGTAAAACAAGGGTGATACAATTTGCGAAGTGACATGATAAAAAAAGGTATTGATCGAGCACCACATAGAAGCTTACTGTTAGCTGCTGGTGTGAAGGAAGAAGATTTTCATAAACCATTTATAGCAATCTGTAATTCATATATTGATATTGTACCAGGTCATATTCATTTAAGAGAAATGGCAGATGTAGTAAAGAAGGCCATTAGGGACGCTGGTGGAGTACCGTTTGAGTTTAATACAATTGGCGTTGATGATGGCATCGCGATGGGACATATCGGAATGAGATATTCTCTACCAAGTCGTGAAATTATAGCAGATGCTGCTGAAACAGTCATTAATGCACATTGGTTCGATGGCGTATTTTATATGCCAAACTGCGATAAAATTACACCAGGTATGTTAATGGCAGCTGTTCGTACGAATGTACCAGCAGTTTTCGTATCAGGTGGCCCAATGGCTGGTGGCTTATCAAAAGATGGTAAAGCATTATCACTTGCTTCAGTATTTGAAGGCGTTGGTGCATTTAAATCTGGAAAAATGAGTGTAGAAGAATTATTGGATATTGAAAAGTCTGCATGTCCTACATGTGGTTCATGTTCTGGAATGTTCACTGCAAATTCAATGAATTGCATTATGGAAATGCTTGGTGTAGCGCTCCCATACAATGGAACGATTCTAGCAACTAGTGAAGAACGACATGATTTAATTCGAGAAGCAGCAGTTCATTTAATGGATTGTGTTAAAAATGATATAAAACCAAGAGATATTATTACAAAAGAAGCGATTGATGATGCTTTCGCTTTAGATATGGCAATGGGTGGTTCAACTAACACAGTACTTCATTTAATGGCAATCGCGAACGAAGCTGGCATTGAGTACGACATGAAGGATATTAATGAGGTTGCTAGGAGAGTACCGTATTTATCAAAAATAAGTCCAGCATCGCATTACTCAATGCATGATGTTCACTTAGCTGGCGGTGTACCAGCAATTATCAAAGAGTTAACGACAATACCTGGTGCGATTCATAGTGAAAGAATCACAATCACAGGTAAATCATTATTTGAAAATGTAGAAGATGCTTTCATTTTAAATAGTGAAGTTATCCGAAAAAAGGAAAATCCATATAGTCAAAATGGTGGATTATCAATCTTACATGGAAATTTAGCACCAGATGGATCAGTTATAAAGGTTGGTGGCGTCGATCCTTCAATTCAAGTTTTTATTGGAGAAGCGATTTGTTTCGATTCTCATGATGAAGCGGTTGATGCAATTGATCAAGGTCTAGTAAAAGAAGGTCATGTAGTCGTTATTCGATATGAAGGACCAAAAGGTGGTCCAGGAATGCCAGAAATGCTTGCTCCGACTTCATCAATTGTAGGAAGAGGACTTGGCACAAGTGTAGCATTAATTACTGATGGAAGATTTTCAGGCGCAACACGAGGAATTGCAATTGGTCATATTTCACCGGAAGCAGCAGAAGGTGGTCCAATTGCTTATGTTAAAGACGGCGATGAAATCATCATCGATTTATTATCAAGAAGTATTACTTTATCGGTTTCAAGTGAAGAATTAGATGAAAGAAAGAATTCATTCATCCTCCCAGAACCAAAAGTTAAAACGGGATATTTAGCAAGATATGCAAAGCTTGTTACTTCCGCTAATACAGGTGGAATTTTAAAAATATAATGAAAGCAATGAAAGAGAAAAGTAGTTATGTCAAGGATCTTCAGAGAGTCGGTGGCTGGTGAGAACCGATGACCTTGTCTAATGAAACTCACTCTTGAGTGCCAGACTGAAATATTTTTAAGTAAGTCTGGACGTTGGCAACGTTATCGCCAGATTTTGGTTATCCAAAATCCCAAAGTTAGGTTTTTTAACCTAAGAAGAAGGGTGGTACCGCGAAAAGTCTTTCGCCCCTTCAGCATCTGCTGAAGTGTGGAGTCATGGCTTTTTTTTATTGGAAAAAACAGAGGTAAAAATAGGAGGGGAAAAAGAAAATGAGTCATCATTCGATGAAAACTCTACCGAAACAAATTTCCGGTGCAAATTTATTAATTCAAGCTCTTAAAGAAGAAAATGTGGAACTAATTTTTGGTTATCCGGGAGGGGCAGTTTTACCTTTATATGATGCACTTTATGACGCTGACATTGTGCATATATTAGCAAGACATGAACAAGGTGCAATTCATGCAGCTGAAGGATTTGCAAGAGTAAGTGGTCGAGTTGGAGTGGTGATTGCAACTAGTGGTCCTGGAGCAACGAATGTCGTAACAGGATTAGCAGATGCGATGATGGATTCTTTACCGCTAGTCGTATTTACTGGTCAAGTTGCAACAAGTGTAATCGGTACTGATGCCTTTCAAGAAGCAGATGTAATTGGTATAACAATGCCAGTTACAAAACATAATTATCAAATTAGAAATGTTGAAGATATACCTCAAATCGTAAAAGAAGCATTTCATATCGCTTCAACAGGAAGAACTGGTCCAGTCGTTGTTGACTTACCAAAAAACATGATGGTTGAGTTAGGCTCAATGAAAGAAAAAGTTGAAGTCAATTTACCAGGATATCAGCCAACATACGAGCCGAATTTTATTCAAATTACAAAATTACTACAAGCAATTGAAGTGGCAGAAAAACCAGTCGTTTTAGCTGGAGCAGGAGTTTTACATGCTGATGCATCGAAAGAATTTACTGAATTCATAAAAAAATATAATCTACCAGTCGTTCATACATTACTTGGACTTGGCGGATACCCAGCGAATGAAGAGTTATTTTTAGGGATGGGTGGAATGCACGGAACGTATACAGCAAATATGGCAATGTATGAAAGTGACTTACTCATCAATATTGGAGCTAGATTTGATGACCGTTTAACTGGGAATTTAGATCATTTTGCCAAAAATGCGGTAGTTGCCCATATTGATATAGATCCTGCTGAAATCAATAAAGTAATCCATACTAACATCCCAATTGTAGGTTGTGCGAAAGAGGTCTTGAAGGTTTTATTGAAGCAAAAAGGTGGCAAAGAGAATCATAGTGATTGGTTGAACTTACTAAAAAATAGAAAAGAAGCATTTCCTTACCATTTTGAAGAGAGTGATGAATTAATCAAACCGCAAACTGTCTTATCACACTTACACAAAATGACAAACGGAAATGCAATCATTTCAACGGATGTAGGTCAACATCAAATGTGGGCAGCACAATATTACCCATTAGAAAAACCTCATAAATGGATTACATCAGGTGGTCTTGGAACCATGGGATTTGGATTACCAGCAGCGATTGGTGCACAATTCGCCCACCCAGAAGAATTGGTTGTTGCCATTGTTGGTGATGCTGGATTTCAAATGACATTGCAAGAGCTAAGTATTATGAAGGAACACAATTTACCAGTGAAAGTCCTAATTCTAAATAATGCTGCACTAGGTATGGTTAGACAGTGGCAATCTGCCTTTTATAATGAACGCTTCTCTAGTTCTCTAATTGACTGTCAACCTGATTTTGCGAAACTTGCCGAGGCATATGGAATTAAAGGAATCACAATTACGAAGCCTGATTTATTGGAAACACAATTAAAAGAAGCGATCGAATACGATGGTCCGGTTTTAATTGATTGTCGAATCCATCAAGGAGAAATTGTTACACCGATGGTTCCACCAGGTAAAGGGATTCATGAGATGGAAGGGGTGAAATAATGAAACGTGTTATTACTTCAACTGTTCTAAACAACAGTGGTGTTTTAAATCGTATTACAGGTGTTATATCACGAAGAAGATTTAATATTGAAAGCATTTCTGTAGGTCATACAGAGCAAGATCATATTTCAAGAATTACATTTGTTGTACATGTTGAAGATTTACAGCAAGTCGAACAGTTAATTAAGCAGCTTCATAAGCAAATTGATGTGATAAAAGTAGCTGATATAACTGAAGATTCAGTGATTGCTAGAGAATTAGCATTAATTAAAGTCAGTACAAATGCTAATACAAGAAACGAGATTTATAGCTTAATTGAACCGTTTCGCGCCTCAGTTATTGATGTGAGTCGAGATCAAATTGTTGTTCAAGTTACAGGGAATTCTGAAAAAGTTGAAGCATTAATTGAGCTATTAAGACCGTTTGAGGTGAAGGAAATCGCCCGAACTGGTGTTACAGCATTTACTAGATCTGCTAAACATAAGGAGCATGCTCAAAAGCTACTCTCTTATTAAAAATAAAAATTAAAAAACTAAAAAATTATTTGGAGGTAATGGAAAATGGCTAAAGTTTATTATGGTGAGGATGTAAAACAAAACGTATTAGTAGGTAAAACAGTTGCAGTAATTGGATATGGATCACAAGGTCATGCGCATGCATTAAATTTACATGAAAATGGACATAAAGTAGTAGTTGGTTGTAGACCTGGAAAGTCTTGGGATGCTGCAGTAAATGACGGTTTACATGTTACGACAGTTTCAGAGGCTGCAAAAGTAGCTGATGTAGTAATGGTTTTATTACCAGATGAGCATCAACCAGCAGTCTATGAAAATGAAATTGCTCCATATCTACAAAGTGGTAATGCATTAGCTTTTGCCCATGGGTTCAACGTACATTTTGATCAAATTGTCCCACCAGCAGATGTAGATGTATTCCTAGTTGCTCCTAAAGGACCTGGACATTTAGTACGACGCACTTTTGTTGACGGTGCAGCAGTTCCAGCATTATTTGCTGTTTATCAAGATGTAACTGGAGAAGCAAAAGAAGTTGCACTTTCTTATGCTGATGGCATTGGATCAACTAGAGCGGGTGTATTAGAAACGACATTTAAAGAAGAAACAGAAACAGACCTTTTCGGTGAACAAGCAGTTCTTTGTGGTGGTGTAACGTCGCTTGTAAAATCTGGATTTGAAACATTAGTTGAAGCAGGATATCAGCCAGAGGTTGCATATTTCGAGTGTTTACATGAATTAAAACTAATTGTTGACTTAATGTACGAAGGCGGAATGAGCTATATGCGTTACTCAATCTCAGATACAGCACAGTGGGGTGACTTTGTTTCT
Organism: Gottfriedia solisilvae; assembly: GCF_002128405.1. GTDB lineage: Bacteria > Bacillota > Bacilli > Bacillales > Bacillaceae_G > Gottfriedia > Gottfriedia solisilvae. The sequence goes on along the minus strand of NZ_NETJ01000001.1, from coordinate 457,173 downwards.
GGACCAAGAGTAGTAGCGGATGAGTCAAAAGCAGCAATGAAAGACATTCTTGCAGAAATCCAAGATGGAACATTTGCAAAAGGATGGATTAATGAAAATAAAAATGGTAGACCAGTATTTAATAAAGTGAATGAAAGCGAAAAGCATCATCAATTAGAAGAAGTGGGCGAAAAATTACGTGCAATGATGCCATTTATCCAAAGAAAAGAAAAAGTCGAGGTGAAATAACTATTATGAGTAAAATTCAGTTTCTTGATACAACATTACGTGATGGCGAACAATCTCCTGGGGTTAATTTAAATCGATTTGAAAAGCTCGAAATTGCGAGACAGCTCGAGGCTTTAGGTGTTGATATCATTGAGGCTGGTTTTGCTGCTTCATCGGAAGGTGATTTTTTAGGAGTACAAGAGATTGCGAGACAGATTCGATCTGTCTCCATCTCAAGCCTTTCTCGAGCTAAGGATTCCGATATTCGAACAGCATGGGATGCCCTAAAAAAGGCTGCAGAACCAAGACTTCATATTTTCCTAGCGACAAGTGATATTCATATGAAACATAAATTGAATTTAACTAGAAGCGAAGTTTTGGAGACTGCTAAACATTGTGTCCAACTTGCAAAATCTTTCTTTCCAAAAGTACAAATTTCCGCAGAGGATGCCTGTCGTAGTGATCGCGCTTTTCTTGCTGAATTTGTTGAAACAGCAATTCAGGCAGGTGCAGATGTAATCAATATTCCAGATACGGTGGGATATATCAATCCGTCTGAATACTACGATTTATTTAAATTTTTACAAGAAAATGTACCTTCATATGACAAAGCAATCTTCTCATGTCATTGTCATGACGATCTTGGTATGGCAGTTGCAAACTCTCTAGCTGCAATACAGGCTGGCGTTGAACAAGTAGAATGTACTGTAAACGGAATTGGAGAAAGAGCAGGAAATGCTGCATTAGAAGAAATTGCAGTCGCGCTACATATTCGAGAAGATGTATATCGAAAAAATACCAATTTACGTTTACATGAAATTACGAAAACAAGTGAACTTGTTAGTCGTCTAACTGGTATGGTTGTCCAGAAAAATAAAGCAATTGTTGGTTCTAATGCATTTGCACATGAATCAGGCATTCATCAAGATGGCGTATTAAAAGAACCAACAACCTATGAAATTATCCCACCAGCTCTTATAGGACTTTCAACAAATTCATTAGTATTAGGAAAACATTCGGGTCGTCATGCATTTACTGATCGATTAAATGGTCTTGGATACGAATTTTCCACTGAGATTATTAACGAAGCATTCATTCAATTTAAAGCATTAACAGATAAAAAGAAAGACATTACCGATGAAGATTTAATGAGGATTATTAGTAAATGGAGCGATAAGGAGGTTTTAAAATGAATGTAAACATTGCGTGTCTTGAAGGTGATGGAATAGGTCCAGAAATTATGGCTTCAGCAATTGAGGTGTTAAATACAATTGCAGAAATTTTTTATCATCAATTTACATTTTCTCATAATTTATTTGGTGGTCATGCAATTGATGAAACAGGAACTGCATTACCGAATGAAACATTACAAAATTGCCTAGCTGCAGACGCTGTACTACTTGCAGCTGTCGGCGGCCCTAAATGGGATCATGGAGTTGAACGCCCTGAAAGTGGATTACTTCGTTTAAGAAAAGAACTAAACTTATTTGCAAACATTCGTCCAGTAGATGTGTATGACGAGCTGATTAATTATTCGCCTTTAAAGTCGGATCGAGTAAAGGATGTAAGCTTTGTAGTCGTACGTGAGTTAACAGGTGGAATTTATTTTTCAGAACCACGTTTTCATACTGAAAATGAGGCGACTGATACGTTATCTTACTCAAGAGAAGAAATTGAAAGAATCGTAGAGTATGCTTTTAGTTTAGCAAAAACTAGAAAAGGAAAATTAACATCTGTAGATAAGGCAAATGTTTTAGAATCTAGTAAACTTTGGCGAAAAATTGTCAATGAGATGAATAAAAAACACCCAGAAGTCGAAGTTGAACACGTTTTAGTAGATGCCGCAGCAATGGAAATCATACGTAATCCAAGGCGTTTCGATGTGATTGTTACTGAAAATTTATTTGGTGATATTTTAAGTGATGAAGCGTCGATGATTACTGGTTCCTTAGGAATGCTACCATCAGCAAGTCGTTCAGGAAACGGTCCTTCGTTATATGAGCCAATCCACGGATCAGCTCCAGATATTGCCGGATTAAATAAGGCGAATCCGATTGCAATGTTAAAATCTGTATCTATGATGTTACGTGATTTTAACTTACATGAAGAATCAAAATCTATTGAATCAGCAATTGTAAAAACTTTTAATAATGGCTATTTGACTAGTGATTTAGGCGGAGATACAACTACAACTGAATTTACAAAGCATGTTAATTCATACATTGAAGCATTTGCAGTAGGAGGAGTTAACCGATGAAAAAGACGTTATTTGATAAGCTATGGGAACAGCATATCGTTACTGGAGATGAAGGAAAACCACAACTCCTTTATATCGATTTACATTTAGTACATGAAGTAACTTCTCCCCAAGCATTCGAAGGGTTAAGATTATCAAACCGTAAAGTTAGAAGACCTGATTTAACATTTGCAACGATGGATCATAATGTCCCAACAGAAAATCAATTAGTCATAACTGATATGATCGCAAAGCAGCAAATGGATACATTGCGTAATAATTGCCAAGAATTTAATATTCCTTTAGCAGATATTACTGATGAAGAGCAAGGAATTGTCCACGTAATTGGCCCTGAGCTTGGATTAACACAGCCAGGAAAAACAATTGTATGTGGTGATAGCCATACTTCAACCCATGGTGCATTTGGCGCACTTGCTTTTGGTATTGGTACTAGTGAAGTAGAGCATGTTTTAGCTACCCAAACTTTATGGCAAGTTAAACCTAAATCGATGGGTGTTTGCTTAGAAGGGAATCTTCCAAAAGGTGTTTACGCGAAAGACATCATCTTACACTTATTAGCTACTTACGGTGTATCAATGGGAACAGGGCATGTAATTGAGTTTTATGGAGAAACAATTTCCAATATGTCAATGGAAGAGAGAATGACAATATGTAACATGGCAATTGAAGGTGGAGCGAAGGCAGGACTTGTTGCACCAGATCAAAAGACATTTGAGTATTTAAAAGATAGAAGGTATACAGTTAATTCATATAATGAAAGATTAGTTGAATGGAAAAAACTATATACTGACAAAGGCGCAAATTTTGATAAAGAAATCTTTGTTGATGTATCCACTCTTGCACCTTATGTAACATGGGGAACAAATCCTGGTATGGGTGTAAGAATTGATGAAGCTCTTCCTACAATTAAAGATGAAAATGATGAAAGAGCATATGAATATATGGGCTTACAACCTGAAATTACACCAAAAGAGATTCCAGTACAACATGTCTTTATTGGTTCTTGTACAAATTCAAGATTATCAGATTTAGAAGAAGCGGCTGCTTATATTAAAGGTAAAAAGGTTAATTCAAACGTCCGAGCTCTTGTCGTACCTGGATCTAAACAAGTACGAAACGCAGCAATGAAGCAAGGTTTGCATACAATCTTTATTGAAGCAGGATTTGAGTGGAGAGAAGCTGGTTGTTCCATGTGTTTAGCAATGAATCCAGACCAAGTACCTGCAGGAGAGCACTGTGCTTCTACATCGAATCGTAATTTTGAAGGAAGACAAGGAAAAGGTGCTAGAACACACTTAGTTAGTCCAGTAATGGCTGCAGCAGCGGCAGTACATGGTCATTTTATCGACATTCGAAAGGAGCAAACAAATGAAACCGTTACGTACGCATAAAGGAAGCACTGTATCAATAATGTTAGATAATATCGATACTGACCAAATTATCCCAAAACAATACTTAAAGCGAATTGAGCGGACAGGATTTGGAGAATTCTTGTTTGACGAATGGCGATATCATGACGATCGTAGTCCTAATCAATCATTTGTATTAAATAATGAAGAAAGAAAGAATGCTACCATATTAATTAGTGGACATAACTTCGGTTGTGGATCTTCTAGGGAACACGCACCTTGGGCTTTGCATGATTACGGTTTTACCATTGTTATTGCTGGAAGCTTTGCAGATATTTTTTATAATAATTGTATTAAAAATGGCATGCTTCCAATTGTATTAGAAGATACAATTCGTCAAAAACTAGTCACACTAAAAGGTGACCAAGAAATTGAAATTGACCTAGAACATCAGCTAGTAAAAACGCCATTTGGGGACTATGAATTTACAATTGATTCCGTTTGGAAAGATAAATTACTTAATGGATTAGATGATATTGCCATTACAATGCAATATGAAGATAAAATTGAACAATATGAATCAGTAAGAGTATAAGTTAAAGGCAAAACATTTTCTTAGGAAAGTGTTTTGTCTTTTTTTTACCGTTTTATTTAAGTAACAGGAGGGGGATTTGGAAAATATTTTTTATGTTAAATGGTATGAGGAGCAAATTTACAAATTACTTTAATAGAATGTAAAAAGAAGGATTATCCTACATCTGAAAAGAATTATGATGATATATTTTCATATTTAGTTGATGATTACTTAGGTAGTGTAATATGTAAGACATTCTTAAAAAGTAAATAATAGTTTAATAAAATTAATGTTTTAATGAGAGGAGTTTACAATGAACATTCATGTTATTGTTGATAGTTCGGCAGATTTACCAGATGAATTGGCACAACAAAATGATATTGCAGTCATTCCACTGAGAATCTACGATGAATTGGAAAAGGAGTATACTGATCGGATCACTTTAAATCCTACGGAACTATTATCGCGAATGAAAAATGGAGAGCGCTTTACGTCTTCATTACCCTCTTATGATGCAATATACGATGCTTTGATTCGAAATTGTAAAGATGGGAATGCAACTTTCTATTTAGCTTGTTCTAGTGATTTATCAGGAACTTATAATTTTGCCCAGTTAGTAAAATTAGATATTCTAGAAAAGTATCCAAATGCAATAATAGAAATAATTGATACCCGATCGGTTTCATTAGGAATCGGGGTTTTAGTAGTTGATTTGCTAAAAAATATTCACAATGGAGATACCCTCGATGAACTCATTCAAAAATTACATGAAAAGATTCAAAAAATAAATCATGTTTTCACATTAGAAGGATTTGCAGTACCTAATAAGAGGCGGAAGAATTGGAAAGTTTGCTGGTTTCTTTGGTGGAATGTTAAATATAAACCCAATCATGGAAGTAGCAGAAGGGAAATTTAAACCGTTAGAAAAAGTACGTGGACGGAAAAAAGCACTTAATCGAATCATTGAAATTATGAAACTTCGAAAAAGTGACCAGCAAGATGAAGCCGTCGGTATTGTTTATGGAGATCAGGATGAGTTAGTATTAAATTTTATAGAACAATTACAGAAAACAATCGGTAACCAGAAGCTAATGATCAATTCAGTAGGCTCTGCAGTCGGGGTACATACTGGCCCAAGTGCTTTAGGGATATTCTTTTTATCAAAATAGTATTTTACTAATTTTTAAAATACTAAATTCTGTTTTAAAATTTCATTTACTGTAACCAATGCTCATTCTATATTTGAGCATTTTTTTATGACGAAATTAGAAATTTCAATTACCGTAAATAGATGAATTAAATTAAAACCAAAATAAGTTTGCAACACTTTTAGTACCATGTAATAATATAAGGTATAAATAATATGTTAAAGGGGTTCTATAATGAAAGTAAAGATTATTACTGATAGTGCTGCGGATTTAACGAAAGAGCTTTACGAGCGATATGACATCGATGTCATTCCCATTAGAGTATTTGATGAAGAGGGTAATGAATACTTTGACGGTGTGACATTAGAACCGGAGAAGCTTTTAAATGATATGAAAGAAGGAAAAGTTTTTAAAACCTCGTTACCGTCATATGAATCAATTCGTACAACTTTTGAAAAGTATGCAAAATTAAATATTCCAGTAGTACATCTATCTTTAACTTCTGAACTATCAGGAACCCATCAATCAATGGTGTTAGTAAAAAATGAATTGTTAGAAGAATATCCAGAATGGGATATTGATATTATCGATACAAAGTGTGGTGCATTAGGTCAAGGTTTGGTCGTGATTGAGGTTGCAAAAATGGCTCAAGAAAATGCAACAAAACATGCGATTATTGATTATGCAATAATGGCTTCTAGACATATGGAACATATTGTAACAGTTGAAGATCTTCAATATTTTGTAAGAGGTGGTCGTGTTAGTAAGTTTCAAGGATTTATAGGTGGCCTTTTAAATATTAAACCGATTTTACATTTAAAAGACGGAATCCTAACACCGATTGAAAAAGCAAGAGGTACAAAAAAAGCAATGGAACGACTTGTCTCAATTATGGAAGAAAGAGGCAGTGATCTGCAAAATCAATTAATCGGGATTACTCACGGTAATAATATTGAAGGTGCAAACTTGTTGAAGGATATGATTAATCAACGTTATGGTTGCGAGGAATTTGTCATTACAACAATTGGCGCAACAGTGGGTGCACATGCAGGGCCTGGAACCCTTGCCGTTTTTTTCTTAAATAAAGACTTTGCATGAAACTTTCGTCCAACTATTTGATAAGATGGTAAAGAAAACTAATTCTTTATCATCTTTTTTTATTGGCCTGTTTTGGTTTAATTTTGAAATATAGTTGATTAATAAAAAATAAAACTCATAGGAGTGATTGTATTGAAAGCATACGTATTGAGAGAGACGAATGGTCCAGAGTCATTAAAATTAGAAGATTTTGATCTAGGAACAATCAAACCAAATGAAGTTTGTATTAAAGTTAAAGCAGCTTCTTTAAATAGACGAGACTTTTTTATTACACATGGCATGTATCCTGGTATGAGCTTACCTTCAATTTTAGGTTCTGATGGAGCAGGAGAAATTGTCGAAGTTGGCGAAGAAGTAAATGAACTATCTGTGGGTGATGAAGTCATTATAAATCCAAGTCTAAATTGGGGTGAACGAGATGATATTTGTTCAGAGCAATTTAATGTGCTTGGAATGCCTCAAAATGGAACATTTGCAGAATTCATTATTGTACATAAAGAAAATGTGAAGAAAAAACCAAGTTATTTGAGTTGGTCTGAAGCGGCAGCTATTCCTCTTGCAGCTTTAACGGCTTATCGTGCATTATTTACACGGGGTGGATTAACAGAAACAGATACAGTTTTAATCCCGGGAATCGGTAGTGGTGTGGCATTATATGCTTTACAAATTGCATCTTCACTTGGAGCGAAAGTGATTATAACCTCTAGTAGTGATGAGAAAATCGAAAAAGCAAAAAAACTTGGCGCAGTAGCGGGATTTAATTATAAGGATCAAGATTGGTTCAAAAAATTAAGAAAAGAAATAGGAATGGTAAATTTAACAATTGATGGTGTAGGTGGCGAATCTTTTAATCGATTAATTGATGTCACAGCTCAAGGTGGAAGAATTGTAAGTTATGGTGCAACGAACGGTGTTGTACCCAATACTGTGTTGCCTAAAATATTCTTTAAAAATATGGATATTAGAGGCACAACAATGGGGAGTCCAAGAGAATTTGAACAGATGTTAGCATTTTTTGAAAAACATAATATAAAACCAGTAATTGACTCCGTATATTCTTTCTCGGATTTACAGAAAGCTTTAATACATATGGGTGAAGGTCATCAATTTGGTAAAATTGCTATTGAGTTCTCTTTATAAATTTAAAAAAAGAACTGAATCATTTTCAGTTCTTTTTTTATAGTACATTCATTAAATGAATACTCAGTCATAAGATATTAACAAATTTAGAATTTGTAATATTTAGTATTTTGTGTAATGTAAGCGTTTTACTTTTACTTTTGAATAGGAGGCTATTTATGAAACAATTTTACTTAACAAGAGAGCATGAAATCTTTCGCACGTCTCTTAGAAAATTTTTACAAAAAGAAGCGGTACCATATTACGAAGAGTGGGAAGCAAATCGGATAGTCCCAAGGGAATTCTGGCTAAAATTAGGTAATGAAGGTTTCCTTTGTCCATATATTGATGAAGAATATGGTGGTTTAAACACTGACTTTGGCTACTCCGTAATCATTATCGAAGAACTGGAAAAGGTCGGATCAAGTTTAGTTGGCGTTTCTCTTCATAATGATATTGTTGTTCCTTATATCGACGCGTATGGTAAAGACCAACAAAAAAAGGAATGGCTTCCAAAATGTATTTCAGGGGAATATATAACTGCAATAGCGATGACAGAACCAGGAGCTGGATCTGACTTAGCTAATATAAAAACGACTGCCATTAAACAAGGTGATCACTATATAGTTAATGGTGAAAAAACATTTATCACAAATGGGATTCATTCGGATTTAGTTATTATTGCAGTAAAAACAGATACTTCAATTCAGCCTGCATATAAAGGAATCAGCTTACTAGTAGTCGAAAAGGATACTATTGGATTTTCAAGAGGTAAAAAATTAAATAAAGTAGGACTTCATAGTCAAGACACTGCAGAATTAATTTTCCAAGATGCAAAAGTTCCAGTTAAAAATCTTTTAGGTGAAGAAGGCAAAGGTTTTTATTATCTAATGGATAAATTACAGCAGGAACGTTTAGTTGTAGCACTAGAAGCTTTAGTTTCATCCGAAGAAATGGTGAAAGTTACTACTGAGTATGTTAAAAATAGAAAAGCATTTGGAAAGTCAATCGGACAATTTCAAAACACGCAATTTAAGCTAGTAGAGCTAGCAACTGAAATTGAAATCGGTCGGACTTTTATTGAGCGTCTTATTATGGAACATATGGAAGGTAAAGATATTGTGAAGCAAGTATCCATGGCAAAGTGGTGGATCACTGATTTAGGCAAAAAAGTTGCTTCAGAATGCCTACAATTACATGGTGGATATGGTTATATGGAAGAATACGAGATTGCTAGACGTTTTAGAGACATTCAAGTTATGTCTATTTACGCTGGAACAAATGAAATAATGAAAACGATCATCGCAAAAAATATGGGATTAAACTAAACATTACGATATAAAGGAGAAAAATGATGAGAGAAGTAGTGATTGTTGATGCACTGAGAACACCAATTGGAAAAAGAGGCGGGATTTTTAGTGAAACAAGATCTGATGATTTAGCTGCATTAGTATTGAAAGAGCTTGTAACTAGAAACGAATTTAATCAAAAAGAAATAGATGATGTAATTATGGGTTGCGTTACGCAAGTTGGCGAACAAGCTGGGGATATAGCGAGAGTCGCATCATTAGTAGCAGGTCTACCGATTGAAGTTCCAGGTGTAACGATTGATCGTCAATGTGGATCAAGTCAACAAGCGGTGCACTTTGCATCACAAGCAATTTTAAGTGGTGATATGGATATCGTCATCGCAGCTGGTGTTGAAAGTATGACTCGTGTACCGATGTTTTCTAATTTAAAAGGTTCAAAATGGAATGAAAAATTAGAAGAGAAGTTTGGTGTATTCAATCAAGGAATTTCTGCTGAAAGAATGAATGAGAAATGGAATGTAAGTCGCGAAGAACAGGATGAATTTGCTTTTAATAGTCATCAAAGAGCCTTGAAAGCACAAAATAAAGGCTATTTTGAAAGTGAAATAATTCCTGTTGATGTAAAAGATAAAGAAAATGAAATGGTTACAGTTATGAAAGATGAAGGTCCAAGAGAAAACTCTTCAGTTGAAAAACTCGGAACTTTAAAACCGGTATTCAAAGAAGATGGATCTATTACTGCTGGTAACGCGAGTCAAATTAGTGATGGCGCTGCAGGTTTATTACTTATGAGTAAAGAAAAAGCATTGGCGTTAGGGCTTAAACCTAAATTTAGAATTATTGGCAGATCTGTTGTAGGGTCAGATCCAGCTTTAATGTTAACTGGACCAATACAGGCTACAAGTAAGGTGCTTCAAAAAAGTGGTTTAACAATCGATCAAATTGATCTATTTGAAATAAACGAAGCATTTGCGACAGTGCCATTAGTGTGGCAAAAGGAATTCAATGTTCCATTTGAAAAGCTAAATGTGTTTGGAGGCGCAATTGCACTAGGACATCCATTAGGTGCGAGTGGAGCAAGGGTAATGGTTACTTTATGTAATGCACTTGAAAAAACAGGTGGTAGATTTGGCCTACAAGCAATTTGTGAAGGTCACGGAATGGCAAATGCAACAATTATTGAAAGATTAGATTAATAGAATGGAGGAAATGAAATGAAAATACAAGACTGTCGAGCAATTGTGACTGGTGGAGCTTCTGGTTTAGGTGAGGCAACTGTCACAACAATTGTAGAAAATGGTGGTAAAGCTGTTATTTTTGATTTATCTGAGGAAAGAGCAAATCAGTTGATTGAAAAATTGGGTGCGGATCATGTTTTATTTGTAAAAACAGACGTCACTTCAGAGGAAAGTATTCGAGCAGCCATCGAGAAAATCCAAAGTGATTTTGGCCCAGTTAATACATTAGTAAATTGTGCAGGTATTGTAATTGGTGAAAAGGTCATCAAAAAAGAGGGAATTCATGCACTTGATTCATTTCAAAAAATCATCAATGTTAACTTAGTCGGAACATTTAATGCAATCCGATTAGTAAGTGATTATATGAACCAAAACGAGCCAAATGAATTTGGTGAAAGAGGTATTATTATTAATACAGCCTCTGTTGCAGCATTTGATGGACAAATTGGTCAGGCAGCTTACAGTGCATCAAAAGCAGGTGTTGTTGGTATGACTTTACCTATTGCTAGGGAATTAGCAAGATATGGCATAAGAGTTATGAGTATTGCACCTGGTATATTTGAAACACCAATGTTTGATGTTTTACCAGAAAAAGCAAGAGAATCATTAGGTAATATGGTTCCATTTCCTTCGCGTCTTGGTAAACCATCGGAATATGCTCATTTAGCGAAAAGTATCATTGAAAATCCAATGTTAAATGGTGAAGTAATCAGACTAGATGGTGCAATTAGAATGCAACCGAAGTAAACATTAGAAAGAAATAAAAATCTTTGGATAATATAACCAATTTTTTCAAAAAATACTCTATATCCTGTAAAAGATTAGAGGAATTTGATGAAAAAGTTATTTAGATTTTTGAAAGTTTTATTGTTAACAATTTTTAGTTTACTAATCATATTACTGGCATTACATGAAATTGAAATGCATTTCGCAATGAAGAAAAATATAAATGTAGACAAACCAGTAAAGTATCCAATTGGTAATAGTGATTTATCAATTTATACGAATGGTAAAAAATTTTATAGACAATTATTTACAGATATTCAGAATGCAAAACAAGCTGTACATATATACTTTTTTTCAGTTTCCAATGATGCAATCTCTCATCAATTTTTAGATATTTTAAAAGAGAAAAGTGATGAAGGGATACCAGTTTACTATGGTGTCGATCGATTAGGTGGATTACTATTATCCAACAAAGAAAAAAAAGAATTAAAGGCACATGGTGTCCACTTTACATATTTTAATGAACCGACACTTAGTTACTTTTTTTCATCAATCAATCATAGAAACCATCGTAGAATGACAATTATTGATGGTGAAATCGGTTATATTGGTGGCTTCAATATTGGGAAGAAGTATATCAGTGAAAATAAGAAACTAAAGCATTGGGAAGATGTACAGCTTCGTCTTGTTGGTAACGGTGTGAAAGGGTTGGAGGATCAATTCGTCACTGATTGGAGAAGGAACTCACCTCAAAAAATCAGCCCAATGAATATAACATCTACAATCGGTAAAAGTGAACACCAATTCGTTTCATATACGAAACTTGGCATTCAAGAAGAATATGTAAAACTATTTAAAAATGCTAAACAATCGATTACGATATACTCTCCTTACTTTATCCCAAATAATAAAGTGATTTGGGATGCTTTACTCGAAGCGTCAAAAAGAGGAGTAGATATCAAAATTTTATATTCCCATAAATCTGATGCGATCTTAGTTGAGCAAGCAGCAATAAAATATATCAGACAAGCAATCAAGCAAGGTATTCAAGTTTATGGGTATAAACCAGGCATATTCCACGGTAAGGTAATGAAAATTGATAATTCTCTACTTATGATTGGAACGACAAATTTTGATTCTCGCTCATTTCATTTAACAGATGAAATAAATTGTTATATTTATGATCAAGAATTTATTAAATCAGTTGAACCAAAACTACTAAATGAATTTAATCAATCATTCCAAATCACTGAGGCATATCTAAATAACAGATCCTGGAAAGACCGTATGAAGGAACGAATAGCGAATATAGTTGAGTTTTATTTATAAAAATGAAAATTTTATTTTGAAATGTTCTTTATATCACATAATTGAATATATAAAAATAATACTAATTGATTAATCATTTAAAATGGTTAATCTTTTTTATTTTTTAAAATTAATAAAAATTCAATTGATTTTATATTTATTCATAATTATAATGAAAAATATAAATTTAAATCAAAGGGGAAAAAAGATGAAAGTAGGTATTGTAGGTGCAAGTGGTTATAGTGGTCTTGAATTGATTCGTATGCTAAATATGCATCCTATTATAGATGGATTGAATTTTTATGCATTAACAAGTAATGCTAATGACATATCTGATATTTACCCTCATTTAAAATCGATCGTGAAAGGGCCAATACAGAAATGGGTCGCAGATCAATCGATAAACGAGAATCATATCATTTTTTTAGCCACTCCACATGGCGTTAGTAGTGAAATTGTTATGAATATAAGTGATGAAAATGTGAAAATTATTGATCTTTCAGGTGATTTTCGCTTGAAAGAAGAGCAGAAATACAATAAATGGTATAAATCGAATCATCCTTGTTTTTCTAAAACATCTAATTTTACATATGGGTTGGCAGAATGGAATAAAGAAGAGATAAAAACATCAAATTTTATCGCCAATCCAGGATGTTATCCAACTGCTTCAATATTAGCAATTGCTCCTCTTTTAAAGGAAAACCTAATTGTTGAAAATTCAATTATTATTGATGCGAAATCAGGCATATCAGGGGCTGGAAAAGGTTCGAATGAAGTTACTCATTTTACAAATAGAAATGATAATTTCGCAGCATATAAAATTCATGATCATCAACACATTCCTGAAATTGAACAATTCTTATCAATGATCAATCCGAAAGAAAATTATATAACGTTCACTCCCCATTTAGCCCCAATGACTAGGGGAATAATGGCTACCGTATATTCAACTGCAAGAGAAATGATTACTAATGAGGAATTACAAGAGTTGTATAAAGAAATGTATAAAGATTCATATTTTATTAGAATAAGAGATTCAATTCCATGTACAAAGGATGTTTATGGATCTAATCTTTGTGATATTTATCCAGCATTTGATGAGCGAACGAACAGAATCACTGTAATTTCTGTTATTGATAATTTAATAAAGGGAGCGGCAGGGCAGGCGATTCAAAATATGAACATTATGCTTGGTTTACCAGAAGAAACTGGTTTAACGTTTACGCCTATATTCCCATAAGGAGCGAGTAGAATTGATAACTAAAGAGAAAAAAATAAAAAAAATTAACGGTACAATCACAACGCCAAAAGGTTTTTTTGCCTCTGGTGTTCATGCAGGATTTCGTTATAAAAGAATGGATTTAGGCGTCATATATTCTGATAAACCATCGTCAGTTGCTGCTGTATATACACAAAATTTATTCCCAGCTGCTCCGATTTCTATTACGAAACAAAGCATTGCGTATAACAATACACTTCAAGCGGTGCTAGTGAATAGTGGTTGTGCAAATGCATGTACTGGTAAAAAAGGTGAAGATGATGCTTATCAAATGAGATTATGGTGCGCCGAGCATTTTGATTTACCAGAACATTTAGTTGGGATCGCTTCAACAGGTGTAATTGGAGAATTCCTAAGTATGGAAAAAATGAATAATGGCATCAAAAAACTATCAATTGGTAATCAAACTGAAGATGGTGAAAACTTTGGTAATGCAATATTAACAACTGATACAGTCTCAAAGCATACTTGCTATGAAGTTCTTGTGAACGGGAAAACTGTTACGATTGCTGGTACGGCAAAAGGCTCTGGAATGATTCATCCTAACATGGCCACTATGCTAGGGTTTATTACGACGGACGCAACGATTAATTCAGAAGTATTACAAAGTTTATTAAAAAAAGTAACTGATAAAACGTTTAATCAAATTACAGTAGATGGCGATACGTCTACAAATGATATGGTTCTAGTTTTAGCCAATGGTGCTACCCAACATGCTCCATTAACAGAAGATCATTCAGATTGGGAAAACTTTGAAGCAGCTTTTCAACTAGTTTGTGAGGATTTAGCAAAAAAAATCGCTAGAGATGGTGAAGGGGCAACAAAACTAATTGAGGTAAATGTAAATGGCGCTTCAAACACAAAAATGGCCAATATCATTGCAAAAACAATTGTAGGATCCAATTTAGTTAAAACGGCTGTTTATGGTGAAGACGCAAATTGGGGAAGAATAATTGGTGCAATTGGTTATAGTGGACTAAAAGGGGAATATAATCAGATTGATATTTCAATAAATGGCGTAACAGTTTTATATAATAGCAAACCTGTAGCGTTTAATGAAGCTGAAGCCAAGGCTGCTTTACAATCAGAAATTGTCTATATAGATGTTCACTTACATGATGGTAATGCAAGTGGAACAGCATGGGGCTGCGACTTAACATACGACTATGTCAAAATAAACGCTAGTTATCGAACATAAGGAGGAAGAATATGGGGATTGTTGTCATCAAACTAGGTGGGAGTTTAATACAAGGTTTATCAAATACTTTCTTTGAACATATTAATCTACTACAACGAAATGGTAAAAAAGTAATCATTGTACACGGTGGTGGTCCGTTAATTAATAATTTACTATTAAAATTTTCAATTCCTGTTGAGATGGAAGACGGGCTTCGTAAAACATCAAATGAAGTTTTAGAAGTAGTTGAATATGCGTTGAATGGGAAAACAAATAAAGATTTAGTCATTATGTGTAATCAATTTAATTTATCTGCAATCGGGCTTTCAGGTTGTGACAATCTTCTTTTAGAAGCTTCATTATATGATAAAGGAAAATTAGGTTGGGTTGGAGAAGTAGAGAATGTAAATACAAGTTTACTAGAATTACTACTTACGAATGATTATCTTCCTGTCATCTCTCCAATTGGTGTAGATAAGATTGGTCAAAAGTATAATATTAATGCGGATTTAGCAGCGAAAAGTATTGCAAAAGCATTAAATGCTGAAGTACTTTGCTATGTAACGAATACAAATGGCGTTTTAAATAGTGAAGGTAAAAGTATAGAAAAGATTACGAAAGATCAAGTTCAAGCTTTAATTGAAAGTAAAACAATTACTGATGGGATGATTCCGAAAGTGCAAAGTGCATTAGACGCATTGGATGAAGTGCAATCAGTGGCGATTGTGGGAGAAAACTTCCTAAATGAAGATGGATCAATGAATGGAACTGTGTTTACAAAAGGAGTTGTTTTTAGTGAGTAATTTATTTCCAACCTACCAAAGAAAAGATATTCATTTTGTAAAAGGAAATGGTTCCTATTTAATTGATGATCAAAATAAACATTATCTAGATTTTTTAAGTGGAATTGCTGTTTGTAATTTAGGGCATTGTCACCCAAAAATAGTAAGTGCATTACATAATCAAATCGAATCACTTTGGCATGTTTCAAACCTTTTTACAATCAAAAAACAAGAAGAAGTAGCTAAAATACTTTGTAAATCCTTTGAAAATGGTCTAGCGTTTTTTTGTAATAGCGGTACTGAAGCAAATGAAGCTGCTATTAAATTAGCACGAAAATATACAGGGAAATCACATATCATAAGCTTTAAACAAAGCTTCCATGGAAGGACTTTCGGTTCGATGGCTGCAACTGGTCAGTCAAAAATTCACGAAGGCTACGGAGAAATGTTGAATGGATTTAGTTATGTACAATTTAATGATTTAGAGGAACTTCAAGCGGAAATAACTGAAAATACAGGTGCAATCATTTTAGAAGTCATTCAAGGTGAAGGTGGTGTAATCGTTGGTGAAGAAGGCTTTTTTGAAGGCATTACAGCTCTTTGTGAAAAGTATGAACTATTACTCATTGTTGATGAAGTACAAACCGGAATTGGCAGAACAGGGACAATGTTTGCCTATGAACAAACACCATTAAAGCCTGATATCATTACGTTAGCAAAAGGATTAGGGAATGGGATTCCAGTCGGTGCTTTAATTGGTGATAAAAAATTAGCATCTGCATTTTCATATGGGTCACACGGATCGACATTCGGTGGTAACTATTTAGCAATGACAAGTGCATATGAGACAGTAAATATTATCAATCAAAAAGAGTTTTTGGCGACTGTAAAAGAAAAAGGTGACTATTTAAAAAATAAGTTAACTGAAATCAAAGAACAGTTTCCAATTGTAGAGGAATTACGTGGAAAAGGATTAATGATTGGGATCGAATGCAATCAAAATGTTAGTCTACTTGTCGATCAGCTATTAGCGAAGGGACTAATTGTTGGAACAGCAGGGCCAAACACGCTAAGATTATTGCCGCCTTTAACAATTTCCCACGAGGAAATAGACGAAGCAGTTTACTATATGAAAGAAGTTATGGCTCAATTTAGTCTAAATAAAGAACAGGTTATATAAATAAAAAGGCTTTGTAAAGGCTCATTCAGGCCAATACAAGCCTTTTTTTATGTCTGTGTAAAAATATATTGAAAATTTTACCAGATTCAAACATAATGGAATAACTACTGTATTTGGAGGGATGAAAATGTATCATATTCGAGTAAGAGCTTGTGCTTTAATCATTGAAAAGGATTCAGTTTTATTAATTGAGTTTACTGACGAAGATGGGGTTCACTTTAATTTGCCTGCTGGAGGAGCTGAACCAGGTGAAACTATCGTAGACGCTGTAAAAAGAGAAGCATTCGAGGAAGCTGGCGTCGAAGTTGAAGTAGGCGAGCTTGTTTTTGTATCAGAAAATGCTCCACATATGACAGGTCGAACACATGAACCTCACGGATTAAGTTTAATGTTCAGATGTTATTTGAAAGAGGGATCAATACCTACGATGCCAATTAATCCTGACCCAAATCAATCAGGCGTGCGATGGGTTCCTTTATCTGAATTAAACGATATTGTTTTATTTCCAAATATCAAAGAATTAATTATTGATTATGCAAAAGGACAATATGTTAATAATCGACTAATCGAGGAATATGCTTTAAAGGAACAACTAATTTAATAGATTTACAAAATCAAGAAGGTAAGTAGGTGACAGTATGATTGAAGTAAAGGATTTAAAGAAGCATTACCGGATTCTAAAGAGAGACCCTGGTTTAAGAGGGTTCATCAAAGCTTTGTTTAAACCTGTTTATGAAATAAAAACAGCTGTAAAAGATATTAATTTCCATATTAGCGAAGGGGAAATCGTTGGCTATATTGGTTCAAACGGGGCCGGGAAATCAACAACCATTAAAATGATTAGTGGTGTGCTTACACCTGATGAAGGGTCAATCACTGTAAATGGAATTGTACCTTATAAAGATCGTATGAATAACGCTTATACAATTGGTGCAGTATTTGGTCAACGAACACAGCTATATTGGGATATTCCCGTGCAAGAGTCATTTGAGTTATTAAAACATGTTTATGAGATACCTGAACAAGATTACCAGAATAATATCGCATTATTTAAGGAAATCTTAGATTTAGAACCATTATTACATATTCCTGTTAGACAACTCTCTTTAGGTCAAAAAATGCGTTGTGAATTAGCGGCTGCCTTTTTACATAACCCGAAAATAGTATATCTTGATGAGCCTACTATTGGATTAGATGTTGTTGTGAAGGAAAAAATTCGTCAGTTTATTAAAGATATGAACCGTGTATATAAAACGACCATTATTTTAACGACACATGATATGCAAGATATTGAAGAGCTTTGTAATCGAATTATTGTGATCGATCAAGGGACGATCATGTTTGATGGTCTGTTAGAAGAATTGAAAAAAGGTGTTACTTATAACCGAATGATTCAAATCGAAATTGATAAACAACAAAATTTCCAACTCCCAAGTAATTTATCAAATCATATAAAGGTAGAAAAAATTGAAGGACAACAAAATAGTTTTCTTCTAGCATTCAACAGTGCAAACGTATCCGCAACAGATATTATTCAAGAAATCATGTCACATTATACGATTCAGGATTTTACATTAACAGAACCTGGGATTGAAGCAATTGTGAAAGAGATATATGAAAGAGGTGCTAGTTCATGGTCAAATACTGGGAACTAGCGAAATCGCAAATGAAGGTAGATTCTGCCTATACAGCTTGGTACTGGGCTGAAACTTGTTCGGCAATTTTACGACTTTTAATCACTTATTATTTTTGGCTTGCAGTCTATGAAAATAATGATTCAATTAAAGGAATCGGTTTTCAGTCAATGCTAACCTATATCGTCGTAGCAATGATTATCGAACAATATGTATCAGGTGTTGGAGATGGTCTGGCACGACAAATAAAAGATGGAAGTATTGTACTGGAGCTATTAAAACCATATCACATGTTAAATAAAATGATTGCATTAGATATAGGTTCAAAAATCAGTTCATTTTTCCGTGCAACATTGCCAATAATTGCAATCGCTTTCTTATTTTTATCGCTATCATTTCCTACTAATATAGTAATTTATTTATACTTCATCATCAGTTTTGCACTAGGTGTATTAATAGGAGCTCAAATTGATTTAATGATTGGAATTGTCGCCTTTTGGACAGTAAATGTTTGGGGCGTCAGAGTCCTAAGGGAAGCAATTATTAAGTTTTTCTCTGGGGCATTAATTCCGTTAAGCTTATTTCCAAATTGGTTCCAAGATGTAAGTCAATTCTTGCCATTTCAAGCAATGGTATATATCCCTACGGCTATTTTTACTGGTCAAATTCATGATACAAATCAAATCATATCTTCTATTGGACTTCAAATTTTTTGGTTAATTAGCATGTATGCACTGCTTCGATTCCTATGGTCAATTGCCATTCGTAAAATTACAATATTTGGAGGTTAGTCATGAAAAACTTTATACGATATATCAAACTATATCTCCATTATGCTAGTAAACATATAAAAGTAATGCTTGAATACCGAGTAGATTTTTTAATCGGCATGTTTTCGACGATTATCCAACAAGGAATTAGCATAATATTTTTGAAAATTATATTTAGCAATATTCAAGTATTAAAAGGGTGGACTTTTTATGAAATCCTATTTATATTTGCGATCGCATTTTTAGGGAGATCGATTCATCACATCTTTTTTGATAATTTATGGACATTAGGTTGGCAATATATACGTTCTGGTAACTTCGAAAGACTTTTACTAAGACCAGTCAATCCATTATTTCAAGTTATTTCAGAGCGGTTTCAACAAGACGGTTTTGGTCAATTTATAATTGGAATCATTATATTACTTTATTCTACTAGCCATATAGGAATAAATTGGGGGATAACTGAAATCGGTATGCTAATCCTATTTATCATTTCAAGTGGAATGATATTTGTAGCAATTAATTTATTTTTTATAACTTTTTCGTTTTGGATGGTTGATAGTTTGCCAATTGTTGTATCAGTTTTCGGATTAAGTGAATTTGCGCGTTACCCAGTAACGATCTATCATAAATCAATTACATTAGTGATTACATGGATCATACCATATGGATTTACAGCGTTTTATCCTGCAAATTACTTTTTAGATGCGCATGGCGTTTCCATTTTAGCAATTGTCACACCTTTGGTCGCAATTACTAGTTTTGTTGTAGCATATAAGTTTTGGAATTTTGGTGTAAAACATTATGAAAGCACTGGTCATTAATCATGCATTGCATCAAATCGAAAAAGGAGATCGTATGATTCAATTACCTTCAAAATTTGTCAAAACAATTACTGATATACATAAGGAAAAAGGAGAGGAGTGGTTAGCAAATTTTGATGTTTTAATTGCTCATTGTGAAGAACGATGGAAGATGAAAATTATGCCGCCTTTTGATTTATCGTATAACTTTGTTGCACCTGCTAAAGCTGATGATGGTAAAGATCTAGTTATTAAGCTTACTGTTCCAAATGAAGAATTTCTTTCGGAAGTTTCTGCATTGAAGGAATTTAATGGCAATGGAATGGTATCATTAATCGATAGCGATCTTGAAAAGGGAGTACTTATTTTAGAAAGATTGATTCCTGGTGAAACTTTGGTTTCAATAAAAAATGAAGACGAAGCAGTTTTAATTGCATCAAGTATTATGAAAAAGTTATGGAGACCAGCTCCAAAAAACAGTAATTTGCAGTCAATTATTCATCGTCTAAATAGCTTAATGAGGATTTCACAGCAAAATCCAGAGGGAATCGGTCCGATTATGATCGGAACAATTCAGGAAGCTGTAGATATATTCAAAGAGCTAGCGAATACTCAAACCGATCTTTACTTACTACATGGTGATTTACATCATTATAATATCTTACATACAAGTAAAGATACATGGTTAGCAATTGATCCAAAAGGTTTATTTGGAGAAAGAGAATACGATACAATTCAATTTTTATTAAATAACCTAGAAAACAAAGATATCCTTACTGTTATCGATAAAAGAGTTGATTTACTTGTTGATCAATTGGCATTAGATAAAAAAAGACTTTTATTATGGGGATTTGCTCATGCAGTTTTATCTACTTGCTGGAGTTTGGAAGATGAAGGTACTTATAATGAACATTTTTATAAAGCAATTTTTGTATTTAAAGAGTTATACTCTAAATATTATTTGGATTAAAACGAATCAAAGATAATCACAAAAAGAAGGTGTCTCATTAGTCAATTTTATGACAATGAGGCACCTTCTTTAAACTTATGAAGATGCAAAAACAAATCGATTTGCTTTCCAAACAATAAAAATGTTATAAATATAAATAAATATTTATTGAAAAACGATAAATGATATGGTAAATTCAAAATGAAAATAAATAAGTGAGGTGCTTTTATGAAACAAGTGTCAACGCTCTTTTTAAAGATAGCGGTAGTTCTTATTGGTATTCCAGTTCTTGCTTTATGTATATTTGTGGTGCCAGAAATTGCAAAATTTGCAGTTGAATTGTATCCAAACATGTCTTATCTCAAATATCTCGTTTTTATAGATTTGTATGTTGGCGCGATTCCTTTTTACTTTGCTCTCGTTCAAGCTTTTAAATTGTTAATTTATATTGATAAGAACAAAGCGTTCTCGGAATTATCTGTACGTGCATTAAAAAATATAAAATCTTGTGCAATCGCAATTAGTACGATCATTGCATTAGGAATGCCAATCTACTATCTCATCGCTGAGAAAGACGATGCACCAGGTATCATATTAATTGGATTGGTCATTATATTTGCTTCTATGGTGATTGCAGTATTTGCAGCAGTTCTTCAAAGGCTTTTACAAGAAGCCATCGATATAAAATCTGAAAATGACCTAATAGTCTGAGGTGAATAATATGGCAATTATAATCAATATCGATGTGATGCTGGCTAAGAGGAAAATGAGTGTTACAGAACTTGCAGACAGAGTTGGAATTACGATGGCGAATCTTTCTATATTGAAAAACGGTAAGGCGAAAGCAATTCGATTTTCAACTTTAGAAGCAATTTGCAAAGCATTAGAATGTCAGCCAGGGGATATTTTAGAGTATCAAACTGAAGAGAATTCTGAAAATACTTAGAATTTACGCTTCTAGGATAACTTATTTTTCAATTTAGAGTGTTTATCGTTGCAACACAAATTTAAAACGCTTGGATCATATTATTATCCAAGCGTTTCATAAGAGAAATAAAATTATATATTTACATTATTACGTTCTCAATTAAACCATAACCCCAAAATCCTAAAAGGGATAAACAACTAGCAAGTAAGATATAAGAAATAAATATTTGCCATTTTTTACGATTACTTGTTACGTAATAAGTTTCAAGCGATTCTTTTTCCTTTAGCAAAGGTTGGATTTTATTTATTCTTATTTCATCAATTTTTTGATCAATATGACTACGCCACTCACTATCTGTATGGTCGATTTTTATATCAATTGACCCAATTAAATTGTTGATATAGTATCTTTCTTTATGAAGTTCATGTTCTAATTTTTTCTGATCTTCAAAAATAGGAAAGAAAAAGCTGTCTTTTACGTGAATATCATATTGATAATTAAATATTCCAAATTGAAATTGTTTAATCGTATGTTCGTATAGCTTTATTTTTTCGTTTATCACTTTTAATGTAAAAGATTCTCTTATGCGTTTAATAAACGTCATGATGCCTAAGAAAATAATATAAAATGCGATAAAGTTAGGGTAGTAAAACACATATACAAACATCAACATAATACCAATGAACCAAAATATTGGAGGTAATACACTTAAAATTCTTCCTCCATCAAGTGGTGAAATTGGAATTAAATTAAATAGGTTCAGAATACAACCAAGTGCAATAACCAAACCAAAGAACTCATTATGTGTGTAATGATATAAAGGAATTGCAGGAAGAATTGAAATCAGACCAAACAGTGGTCCACCAAAAGCAACATAACTTTCTGTAACTGCATCCTTTGGCATTTCCTTTAAGGAAATAACTGCCCCTACGAAAGGAATAAAAAAGGCAGGGGAAGTTGGTAAACCCTTTCTTTTAGCGGCAATTAAATGCCCACCTTCATGACAAATTAACAAATATAATATCGCAAATGCAAAATACCAACCAAATGTTAATCCATAAGTAAATAGAAAGAAAATCATGCTTATAAACGACATAAACTTAGCAGCTTTTAATAAGGGCAAAATCAGTTTTAATTTTGCACCGATAAAAGCGAGTACAATTCCAATTTTAGCAGCATTCTTTTTCGTTTTTTGACTAATAATTGGTTGTGACATACAACACTTCACCTTCTAACATCATAAGATATTATTTTTTTAAAATTATAACATTATATATTAAAAAATTGTTAAATTAAAAGAAAATAGGGATTCTTTCATGAAAACTAAAACTAGATTTTTAAATTACTTTTTACTATTAATAGAATTTACTGTTCAAGAAGCACTATCTTGTCTGTTTCCTGTACTAATTTTTGCTACATTAGCAATATCAAAGCTTGTATCAATTCCATATTTACCAAGATATGATTTTATTTTTATCGTTTGCCTATTGATACAAATTGCGTTTATCATGACAAAATTTGAAACGAAAAAGGAATTTTTGATGATTTGTATTTTCCATCTAATTGGATTAATACTTGAAATCTTTAAAGTACGAATGGGATCTTGGTCATATCCAGAGCATTCGTATTTAAAAATTATGGATGTTCCGATTTATAGTGGATTTATGTATGCAAGTGTTGGAAGTTATATTTGCCAGGCTTGGAAAAGGATGCATATTCAATTAATAAATTATCCAAACCCGATCGTCGTTTTATTATTTGGCAGCCTAATATATTTAAACTTTTTTACCCATCATTATTTTTACGATCTGAGATGGCTTTTCATTCTAATTCTACCATTTGTATTTTTCAAAACGACGGTGCAATTTAAAGTGAAAACGACCATATTACGAATGCATTTAGTCCTCTCGTTTTTCTTAATAGGATTATTCATTTGGATTGCTGAAAATATAGCCACATTTTTTGGAGCATGGAAATACCCGGATCAACATGCCCATTGGCAAATCGTCCACGTTGGTAAAATTAGTTCTTGGTTTTTACTAGTCATTGTTAGTTTTATTATTGTTGCGTTTAGTCAGAAGAGCACTAATAATCATACACATGGAGTAACTAGTAGTAGGTAAAACAAATAGCCCTCTATAATATTGAGGGCTATTTTTATTTTCTTTCTTTATAAAAGGGTCTGATAAATGGTATGATTTACTATAAAATAAACTGTGGTATGCTAAAGCTAAAACCGATCAAGGAGTGGAAATGATGAAAACCACATCAACTGTTCAACTTGAACAATCCATCGTAAAGTTACGTAAAGTGGTAGATGTACTAAACAAGACAATTAAAGAAACTTCATCCGAACAAGTAGCAAATGAGACCATCCGTCTGAAAGAGGAACTAAAAACCATCACAGATACGCTTTTACAAATTAAAAAGCGCGAAAACGAAGAATAATGAAACATATAGAGATACAGACAAAAAAGGATCTTAGTGGAAGATTCTTTTTTTCTTTTTGAACTTACGAGTGAATTAGTTGTTTTGACTTTACGTCAAATTCAAGATCCAGATGGTAAACAAAAATGGTTCTATCAATATGAAGATGAACAATATAGCCATTAATTTATTTGTTATATTTATCAATGGGTTACTTTGATTAAATGGCCATATTGTTGAACGAGGAAAGTGAAACTTTTTTGTCGAAATAAGTTTAATAGATAAATGAATCGATCAATATTATAGAAGTGAATGAAATAAGAAGGATTTGTCATCAATGCCAAACTGAAATGATAGAAGAATATAAAGTAACTGTTGAAGGTGAGTTGAACAGTATTATTATTATTAGAATGAATTGACTAATAGAATCATAGAAACTTTTTGTTTTTATTGATTAGAATAGAATGTATAGGAGTATTATTATGGAAATTTCTTTGGTAAGACACGGGAAATCAATATGGGCTGAAAATAAAGCAATTACCTGTAAAGAGTTTAAAGATTGGGTTCTAAAATATGATTTGAATGGCGTATTTGAAGAGGAGATATATCCGACTGCAACTATAAAAAAGATAACCATAGCTAAAGTAATCATTACAAGTGATTTAGAAAGGTCAATAAAATCAGCAGAGTTTTTAAAACCAAATTGCGTAACATATTTAGATCAGTTGTTTCGTGAAACAGAGGTACCATTTCCTAACATAAACTTCTTGGGACTAAAATTGAAACCTAAAATATGGGCAGTGATATTGCGATGCATATGGTTAGTTGGTTATTCAAGGGAATGCGAATCTCTAAGTGCTGCTAAAATTAGAGCAGAAAGGGCTTCAAAGATTTTAATTAAATTTGCACAAGAGCACAATAATATTGTTTTAATAGGACATGGATTTTTTAATATATTAATTGCGAAAGAACTTCAAAAAATAGGTTGGAAATCCAATAAAAAACCAAGCTCTAAACACTGGCAATCTAATACATATTCAATGAACAATTAAAATATAGAACTAATCCCTATTATCAGCGCTTATGGGAATTTTTAAGATTTTATGTTGAAATTTGTAATAACATGCCGATTTTTAAAACTTGCTGTAAATAATTGCCATATTATAATAGTAAACATACAAAACCAAATAATTATTAAATTCGTTTAAAGTAATCGGGAAAAGTAGGGTGAAAATACTTTGGAAATATATGAACAAAAATTAGAAAAGAAGCCTAGTATTGCTATGAAAATCGTGAATTATAATGATTTGTACTTAGTCTTCTTGCTTCCTTTATTAGGTTTTATATTAGGAGAAGCATTATTTAGAGAGAGTTTAGTTGAATTTTCTAATTGGTTAATTAACAGACCAAAGGAAGGGATTCTAAATTATTTTTTACTATTTGGGATCACAAATCTATTTTACTTTTTAAATAAAAAGGCTTATGTATTTTTGGGTTTTTTAACAATTCTAATTACCTCCTTGGTTGGTTATGTAAGTGGTGTTAAGGTGGATATTAGGGGTGAACCTTTATTACCAACTGATTTTTCTCTTGGGAGAGAGGCGACAGATATTACAAAATACTTGAATATCGAAAATCTATACACAGTCTTATCAACGTTCGGAGCAATATTATTAATTGGAATTGTGTTAACTATTATGGTAAGGAACGAAAAATATAATGTACCAAAAAGACTTGGTATAACAATATTTTCTATTATTACTTTGCTTGCGATTATATATGATAGACCTATTCCAATTACGGAAAAACTAGGAATTGAAACCATTACATGGGATCAAAAAATGCATTCAAATCAAAATGGTTATGTTTTGGGTTTTGCACTAGATGCTAGATGGTTGAATATAAAAGAACCATCTCATTATTCGAAAAATAACGTAGAAAAAATATTAAATAAATATGAAAATAAAACGAATGGTCAGGTTGAAAAGAAACCCAATATTATTTTTTTACAAAGTGAAGCATTTTGGGACCCTACTCTGATGGGGAAAGAATATTTTAGTAAAGACCCAATTCCGTATTTTCATTCACTTCAAAAAACAGCTACAAGTGGTACAATGATATCTCCAGTATATGGTGGAGGAACGGTAAACACTGAATTTGAAGCAATAACTGGGTTATCTACTCAATTACTACCAAGCGGAGCAATTGCTTTTGCACAATATGTTCATCAGCCTGTCTATTCAGTTCCAACTGTTTTAAATCAAATTGGATATAAAACTACTGGTATTCACACCTATAATTCTTGGTTCTATAGAAGGAATGAAGTGTATAAAGATCTTGGGTTTAATAATTTTATTGGACAAGAGTTCTTCTTGAATCCTGAGCATCGTAGAGAATTTATTGTAGATAATGAGTTGTCTAATCGAATTGCAAAGGAAATCAAATTATCAAATAGTAGAGATTATATCTATGCGGTCTCAATGGAAAATCACGGACCATATCCTTTAGATAAAATTAATGAAAATGCAATTAAAGTTAATAAAGAATTATCTAAAGAATCAAAGGATACATTGGAAACTTATACACAAACACTTTCGGATGTTGATAAAGCTCTTAAATTACTTATAGACAAACTAAAAGAAATTGATGAACCAACAATTCTTGTTTTTTACGGAGACCACTTACCTATGTTAGGTCAAGATTTTCAAGTTTATAAAGAAATGGAATTCTATAAAGATGTATCTACATATAAGGGATATAATAAAATGCACAGTGTTCCTGCGATTGTATGGTCAAACTTCTTACCAAAACAAAAAGATTTTCGTTTAAGTGCAAATATGTTACCATCATATGTTTTAGATCTAGTAAATTTAAACAATGATAGATTCTATTCCTTTATGAGTGATATGAGACAACATAGACAAGCAGTAACTACAATCCCTTCTTTTGCGAAAAAGGAAAATCAAAATCAAAAATGGATTGATCAATACAAGTTACTTCAATATGACATATTATTTGGTAGCAAATTTTTTGATAAGAATAAGTTATTAAATAAAAATGAAGACTTTTACTTTGGTTCTGAACCATTAAAAATTAATAAGGTATTTCCGAGTGTTGTGTCTAAAGATTTAGACAATCAACAATTACTACTTCAGGGTGAAAACTTCAGTTCATTTACTAAAGCTTATCTTGGAAATAAAGGTCTTAAAACGACAGTGATAGATGAGAAAAACCTAAAAGTAAATATTCCTAAAGGAATTTTAAATGAGGGTAAAGTAGTCGAATTAACCTTAATAATTTCTGATTCGATGGATAAAGAGTTATTAAAATCTAATAAATTCCCACTAAAAATAGTATCGAGCAGTGACTATAAAACTACTATTGAAGCACAGTCAAAAAGTATTGATTTAAATAAAGTTTCGTGGGAAGTTTTCTTAGAAGCTGAAAAATATACAATTGTTAGAGCTAATATTGGAGAGTCTGATGTTCCATATGAGTTTTCTTTGAACGGTGTAACGTTTAAAGATAAGTTTGCTGATTCAATGGATAAAGAAGGATTATCTGATATTTATCCAAATGGGTATCTTTACGTAAGTATTAACAAAGATAAACTTTTTCAGAATGGCACAATTTTAACACCAGATAGACTACAAGAATTTTTCAAAGTCAATAATGCGACATTAAAACTTCTAAAATAAGCTGATTTCAGGCTGTTGAAAGCCATTTTGATGTTATCTTTTAGTTATAATAGATAGTATCAATCGTAACTTTCCAAATTTGCTAATCATAAATAGAAAAAAACCTTTTTTCACATTTTAAAAAATACGGTTAATTAATGAAAACGAATTAAGAAATTATAAAGAATATGAATCTGTAACAAGTTTCTTATGTAACTAACGAGAGCGTTAGTTCAACAACGATAGACTACTTTGGTAGTCTTTTTTTATTGCATTAAAAGGAAGTTAAGTTCCATAAGATTAATAGTAATAATGATAAATTATTTTGTATAAATTAGAATTGTTCAAAAGTAGGAGGAGAAATAGTTTGAAACATTTAATTTCCGCATTGTATATTTCGTTTGGTCTATTAATTGTTACTTTAACTTATTTTGATGATTTTAATGGTCCTGAATTTCTTACGGGACTAGGATTGTTACTTGTTATAGTTGGAATAATTCCATATCTCAAATATTACAAACAAATTATAAAGTTCCATAAAGAAAATTAGGAAGATGAGTACTAGGTTTTAATTTCCTTATACAACTAACGAGCGCTTATTTCGATAAAATCAATCTTTTGTAACTGACCTTCCTAAAAAAAGATAGTGGAATCAAACTTTAAATATATAACGCTTTTCAGAGTTGTCATTAATAAAATTGTGAATTATTACCAAAATAAAACAGGCCTTTCAATTAGTCCTGTTATAGCGGCCAAGCAATATGATAAAAGTGGTGGTAAATTAGAAATTCATAAAAAGATGAAAATTATATTTGAAGGTCTGTTTTCACAGACCTTTTTTGTATATAGTACTATAAAATTTGAATAATAATTATCGTTTAAAAGTTAAATGAGAACTTTTTATTTATAAAGCGAAATAATGATTTTACATAGCCTTATTCTGATTTAAGTAATTTTGTCTCAATTAGTCGTATCAAATTTTGAATGTCCTGCTTAGTTGCAGGCTGTGAGGTTGACTTCAATTTATATCCAATTTGCCCATTCGCTTCTAATGACGCCCAAGCTACATCGTCAATTGAGGTTATACCTAACTGGTGTAAACGCATTTTTAGATTATCTGTCGTAATACGAGCCTTCTTCATATTTCCTATATTTAAGATCCCATCTTCAATAACGATAATTGGTTTGCCATTTAGTAATAATTCTATTGAATTGAATTTTAAATTAAGAAACTGAAACACAAATACTGTAAGGATAAGTATAGAAGCAACACCAAAACTTGTCCAAATACCCTTATTTTCAATTGGACGACTTAGTAATGGACCAATTGTACTCATTAAAACAAGTTCTGAAATCGTCAATTTAGAAATAGAGCTTCTTCCAGCTATTCTTAATAAAAGTGTTCCCATGATAATAATTAGCACTGCTTTACAAACAATGTCAAGTTGCATATAATCATCCTTTTTAACTTAATTTTCCAAAGTGATTACTAAATATTCATTAAAATTGACAGGCGAGGGTAGTATTTGTTTTCTAGTATTAAGACAATTAGTAGGAACAAGAAGGGGAAATGCTAGAACAGAATTTTGGCGGGTATCATCTTATGGTGGATTAAGAATGGTCTTCAATATAGTTCAGTATATATTGCAAACCAGTTTTATCTAATGTACAGAGTACATTAATCCTATAATTTTATTATGCCTCTTTTATATATTGGATAGGTGAAGATGATGTCAAAATTATCAGTTGGACTCACTATGTTCTGATATTTATTCAAAAGCAAGGGGAAAAATGGACTTAATACAACCGGTAGAGGAGTTGTTGCAATTCCGAAGTCAGTACGAAAGGAAAGAATCAACGAAAACTTCAATATCTTTGACTTTGATTTAAGCCAAGAGGATATGGACCAAATTGCCAAGTTAGATACGAAAGAGAGCTTGTTCTTTTCACATAGGGATCCTGAAATGGTGAAGTGGATTGGTACGCGTAAACTTGATATTTAGAGCATACTAAATCTTTCTTTATTTTTTGTGAAATATATTTACATTTTTATATTTCTAAATTCAACTAATGCACACGTTAGTAGCTTATCAACAGTATCAAATTTTGTTATTTTTACTTAACTAATTGGCAACCAGTCTAAAAGAAGTTGTCTTGATTGGTAGAAATCATTCATATTAAAAAAAATCCTCTGTTAAAGAGGATTTTTCTTTTGGAATCTAATCTATATTACTCAGGGAAAGTTAACATATAGTTAGATTTAAAATTCTACTATTACTTTCGGTCGTCACGATCTCTTCTTCTTAATCCTAATAATCCAGCTAATCCTAACAATCCAATCCAACCCCAATCAGTATCGTCATCATCGTCTACATTAGCAGGATTAGTAACAGGCGTTGGGTTGTATCGGTTATTCATATTATTGTTTGAGTACCTATTGCTGTCTGCTGAAGCATTATTAGTTAAAAATGATAGCGATAATAATAAAGATAAGAAAACCAAACATAACTTTTTCATTTATATCACCACCTTTGATGTAGAGTAATTGCAATTATATTTTTAGATAATTGTTTAAAATAATTCATGGCAAATTAATCCAATAACAAATCGATTAAGTATAATTCACATATTTTGTTAAATAATAGTATTAGTACCTCTTCCAAAAAAGGAGAATAGTATGAATCTAATAACGAAGGGAAGTCAGATTTTAATGGGAATTTTAAGTGGTAATCCTCAAGATGAGCCTTTACATTATGGAGAAGTATTTGGATTATGGAGCGCGTTATCAGTTGCAAAAGGAGCACTTGATGGGTATCAGGTCTATATAAACCATACTGGTGATCAGGAATTAAAAGCTTTTTTAAAACAAGTGATTGAAACATCAATTAAGCCATCAATCAAAGAACTAGAAGAAGTATTATTACATAATGATATTGCGGTTCCACCAACTCCAGCAGAACGACCTGAAGCTGATCTAGAACAAATCCCTGTTGGAGCAAGATTTCAAGATGCTCAAATAGCATATATGGTAGCTGCTGACATTGCAGCCGGAGTTGTAGCAAGTAGTCAAGGGATGAGTCAATCAATTCGTGAAGATGTTGGTTTATTATATGGACAAATGGGCGCAAAAAAAGCCAAAGATGGTGCAGTACTATTACAAATGATGAAAGATAAAGGCTGGCTAGTTCCACCACCACTTCATCATGAAACCAAACAACAATAAATCTAATAAAGTCCACTGATTAAACAGTGGACTTTATTAATTGCTTCCCTTCTGAATTCTAGATTAAAATTTAACAGTGGAAGTTAGCAAGTTCGTTAGCTGTACAACCTGATCGACTATATTGTCGATTTTTTTGCGTTAAATTTCAGTTTAGTTTAAGAAGGACCAAACATCAGCACATCAAGCCTCTTATTGCAACTTCCAGTTCCATTACCTTAGAACCACAATATTTATAAATACCACTCACCTCAAGAATCGGACAAACATAAAATGAGTAGACAAGCGATTCTTATCAATGTTTGGATTCAGCAAACAGTAAATTAAAATGAGACGAATAAATATTCTTTGAGACAAGGCTTGTAAATAATGCTACAAACAACTTAATGACATAATAAGAAACTAGTTGAAGGCAAGCATTACTCTTAATTAATTATCCATAGGGGGAATTAAATGAAAATTACGATTGATCCAGGGCATGGTGGGAGCGATTCGGGAGCAACTGCGAACGGATTAAAAGAAAAAGATATTGTCTTAAATGTAGCAAAGAAACTAAAGTCTATCCTGATAAACGACTATGAAAATGTAAGTATACAAATGACAAGAGACTCAGACGTATTTGTTGAATTAAATAAAAGAGCGGACTTAGCTAATGATTGGGGTGCAAATTATTTTGTTTCAATTCATGTAAATGCAGGTGGAGGACATGGTTTCGAAAGTTATATTTACAATGGGAATGTCTCAAGCAATACGATTAATTATCGCACTATTATTCATGATGAAATTATTTCACAGGTAGGATTTTATGACCGAGGAAAGAAGGAAGCTAATTTTGCGGTACTTAGAGAAACAAATATGCCCGCAATCTTACTTGAAAATTTATTCATTGATAACAAAGAAGATGCGTATTGGTTAAAAAGTGATGAGAATCTAAAAAGATTAGCGATCGCAACAGCGGAAGGCATTGCAAAAGCATTGAAATTAAAAAAGAAAACATCAACAGACACAAAAACAGGTTATTATCAAGTTGTTACAGGCTCATTCGAAGAAAAAGCAAATGCGGAAAAAAGAGTAGAGGAATTAAAAAAAGCAGGTTTCGATTCTTTCATAGAGTATGAAGAAAAATAAGAAGTTTAAAAGAGAATCTCCAAAAGATAATTATATTTATACAAAGCCGCTCTTCGCTAATATATTCGTTAGAGCGGTTTTAATTTATCGATGTTTCTATTGATGATAAAAATAACATGAACACAATTTAAGCAATACTTCAATTAATGAGGAAGTAAGTCTATTTTTATTGAATAAGTATCATAAAAATGAGGGGATTAAGTAAATCAAAGAGACTCCAAATTTATTTGTTTCTCCATTTTCGTCATAAATAAAATAATAGTTTAAAAGGTTTTATTCAAGATGTATCACGTCATATATTCTACTATGAATATAAATACCATGAGGATGTGTTTAGTTTGAATCCTATTAAATTACTTAAACCAGTATCTAATCGTTGGACGGTATTATTGGCATTTGCTTCACTAGCTGGAATTAGTCAAATGCTTTGGCTGAATTTTGCCCCTTTAATATCATATTTAAAGTCTCATTATAATGTATCAGAATCAGATATTAATTGGCTCCTAACTGTGTTTCCTCTTATTTATATATTACTCTCGATCCATTCAGGCAAAGTAATTGATCGTAGGGGATATAGGTACAGTATATTAATTGGTGGAATCTTTATGTCAGTTTTTGCATGTCTACGCGTTTTCGATTCTAGTTTTTCAATTTTGCTAATAGGACAAATTGGAATTGCAATCGGACAGCCATACATACTAAATGCGATTTCGAGGTTAGTTGTTGATTGGTTTCCTAAAAATCAACAAGCTACTGCTACAGGGATAGGGACTGTAGGAATGTTTATTGGAATGGCAATCGCATTAGCTACTACACCTTATTTAGTAGAGCAATTTGGATTTCAACAAACATTAATCATTATGGCAGTTCTTACCATCATTTCAACACTCATTTTCTTCTTTATTGGCATTCCAAAAGATACTACCGTACAAGAAACTGATATCATACCTAGTTTTCATGACCAATTCACATTGTTTAAAAATAAGCAGTTTATTCTACTAAATATCATTTCATTTTTGGGTTTAGGTGTTTTTAATGGGTTAACCTCGTGGATTGAACAAATTTTAAAACCATATGGTGTTTCTTCTGAACAAGCCGGTTTAGTAGGTGGTTCATTAATTATTGGTGGAATCATCGGATCGATTATAATACCGATACTCTCAGATCTAGTTGGTAAGAGAAAACCATTCATATTATTTACAATCATTTTTCCATTACTTCTAATTTATCCTCTTTGTACAAGTGGTCATTTACCGATCCTTCTGATACTTGGTAGTTTGCTAGGATTCTTTCTCTTACCTGCTTTTGCATTATTACTTTCAATTACAGAAGAGTTAGTAGGCGAGAAACAATCTGGCGCAGCGACAAGTCTTTTATTAATGGCCGGGAATCTTGGTGCAGTCATTGTCATTGCGGCAATGCAAATTGTGAAAGGGGATCACTCTACTTGGATTCATTCAGTTTATTTCATTTTGATTCTGCTTTTCATTTGTTGCGCCCTTACAATTTACTTAAAAGAAAAGCCTATTATATTTGATGAACAATATCATAATGAAATATAGAATTATGAAGAGATTGAGGATTTCATGAACGAAATAAAAAAATATTATATTGACAACTAAACCATGCGTTAGCTGATCAAGAAAGGACTACCTAAATGTAGTCTTTTTTTTATGTAATCAATAAAAATTAGTGCTTGTTTTTGGGAAGAATATATCGTAATAGAAATAAAATTGCTCTACAAAAATTCAATTCAACTAATCTAACTTTTTCATTTTCTAAAAAAATGATAAACTAGCTTAAGCATAAACTATCTACGAAAACATAATAAGGAATGAACTGAAAATGAATATTTACAATATGATTGAAAGCATTGCCAATAGTAGACAATCTAAAAATATAGCATATGTTTATGAAGGCGTGAGTTCAACTTATGATGAATTAATTTTGCAAACGAATCGTTTTGCTAAGGAATTAAATAGAAATATTAATAAAGATGACAAGGTTGCTATTCTACTTGGAAACTCACCAGAGTTCATTCAGGCTTATTTAGCAGTTTTAAAGCTTGGGGCAATTGCGATACCTTTAAATCCTGCATTTACTGAGCATGAATTAATTTATATTTTAAATGATGCGAATGTTAAGCTTGTTATTACAAAAGAAGATCAACAAGATAAATTATTGAGCGTAAAGAGTTCTTGTCCAATATGTGAGCATGTCATTGCAATTGAACAAGTAGACCAACAAATAATTAGTAATGATTCATATATTAGTCCTATTTTAAGTGAAAATGATCCTGCTGTTATTTTGTATACTTCGGGGACAACTGGAAATCCGAAGGGGGCAGTCATTACCCATCGTAATATTATAGAAAATATGAATGATTTTTCTTCGATGATCGATTTAGATGAATCTGATAAAATGATTGCGGTACTTCCTATGTTTCACTCTTTTTGCTTAACTATTTGTGTAAACATGATTTTGTTAAATGGAGCGACTACAATCATCGTGCCAAAATTCAATCCAATTGAATTAGTTGACATCATTAAAAAAGAAAAGGCCACGTTAATTGCAGCTGTACCAACAATTTATAATTATATAAATCAATTATCTAATGTCTCATCTGTAGATTTTACAAGTTTAAGAGCGTGTATTTCAGGTGGTTCATCAATTCCGATTGAGTTACTTCAATTATTACAAGATAAATTTAAGTTAAATATGTTAGAAGGATATGGTTTATCAGAAACATCACCCGTTTTAACATTTAATCCTTATGGCGGACTTTGTAAGCCTGGTTCAGTTGGAGTTGATTTACCGAGTGTAAAAACAAAAATCCTCAACGAAAAAGGCGAGGAAGTTTTAGTTGGTGAAATTGGAGAGGTAGTAGCAAAAGGACCAAATGTAATGATGGGTTATTACAATAAGATAGAAGAAACTGAAAAAGCTTTTACAAATGGATGGTTCAAAACAGGCGATCTAGGTAAGAAAGATGAAGATGGATATTTATTTTTATTAGATCGAAAAAAAGACGTAATTATAACGAATGGATATAATGTATATCCAAGAGAAATTGAAGAACAATTATATAAGCATCCTAATATTATTGAAGCAGCCGTTGTCGGCAAGCCTGATTTAGTAGTAGGGGAAATTGTTTGCGCGTATCTCGTAGTGAATCAAGAGATAAAAGAGGTAGAGATTAAAAACTTCTGTCAGAAATATTTAATCCATTATAAAGTTCCAAAGCAAATCTATTTTATAAATGAGTTACCTAAAAATAGTACAGGAAAAATTTTAAAAAGAAACCTTCGATAATGCTGATTGAAAATCGCAGATATAATGAATCTGCGATTTTTTTTAGAATAATAATCTGAAAATATTGAAGTTTAGTAATTATTAGCATATACTTGAAATAGATAATAGTTTATTAGAGATTAAGCATAAGAGGTAATAGCACATGGCAGAGCAAAGTCTACGAATTGGTCGAACAGCAATGATGCTTGCTTTGACTGAAGAAGAAGAACTAATTAATCTTAATGAAAATGTCGTTTGGTGTGTTGGTAAGGTTGGTACAATGGATTCACAAAAAATTGTAGCTGCAATTGAAACCGCTGCCAAACAGAATGGTGTAATAAATGGGGCTTTGTATAGAGAAGTTCATTCGTTATATCATGCAATTTTAGAAGCAATTCAAGGTGTCACAAGAGGTCATTTGCAGTTAGGTGGCGTACTCAGAACAGTTGGTCTTCGATTTGCTGTCGTTAGAGGAAAACCTTATAAAAATGCGAATGAAGGTGACTGGATTGCTGTCGCTTTATACGGTACAATCGGTGCGCCGATCAAGGGATCTGAGCATGAATCTGCCGGTCTTGGTATCAATCATATTTAAATGCCCATAGTTTATTAGAGATTATAGGGGGCTATGTTTCGTAAATGATTATTTACGTTGCATAGCCTCTTTCTGCGTTTTTTAACCAAATTTGGAGGTGCTAAGAATGGTAACGTTAACTGGTAATAGTTTAACAATGGATCAGATG
The DNA here is from genome assembly GCF_002128405.1 of Gottfriedia solisilvae. Taxonomy (GTDB): domain Bacteria; phylum Bacillota; class Bacilli; order Bacillales; family Bacillaceae_G; genus Gottfriedia; species Gottfriedia solisilvae. The sequence continues at coordinate 420,851 of NZ_NETJ01000001.1, read as the reverse complement.
AAACGAATTTTATTTGAAAATGTTTATGTGCAAGCAAGTGATGACAGCTTACATGCTGTAAAAAAATGCAGAGAAAAAGTAGAACAAATCGTTGATAATGGCGAGGTTGTTTATGGAATTACAACTGGTTTCGGTAAATTTAGTGATGTATTTATTGCAAAGGAAAACGTTTCTGCTCTTCAATATAATTTGATCGCATCACATGCTTGTGGAGTTGGTGAACCATTCCCTGAGTTAGTTTCAAGAGCGATGTTAGTTCTTCGTGCAAATACAATGTTAAAAGGCCATTCTGGTGTGCGTTTAATTGTTGTTGAAAAATTACTTTCATTAATTAATGCTCATATTCATCCTGTAATTCCATCTCAAGGATCTCTTGGAGCTAGTGGAGATTTAGCACCATTATCACACTTAGCACTAGTTTTACTTGGTGAAGGTGAGGTTTTCTATAAAGGTAACCGAATGGAAACAAAAGAAGCATTAGCAAAAGAAGGAATTTTACCGATTACTTTAGAAGCTAAAGAAGGGTTAGCTCTAATTAATGGTACGCAAGCAATGACAGCGATGGGCATTTTAACGTATATCGAAGGTGAAGAACTTGCTTACCAAAGTGAATTAATTTCTTCGATTACTTTTGAAGCCTTACAAGGAATTACAGATGTATTTGATGAAAGAATTCATTTTGCTCGTGGATTTAAGGAACAAATCCAAGTAGCAGAGCGCTATCGAAACATTTTATCGACTAGTCAGTTAACGACAAAACAAGGTGAAATTCGTGTGCAAGATGCGTATACATTAAGGTGTATTCCTCAAGTTCATGGAGCAAGCTGGCAAGTACTTAATTATGTGAAAGAAAAATTAGAAATAGAAATGAATGCGGCTACTGATAATCCATTATTATTTGGTGATGATGTGTTTTCAGGTGGGAACTTCCACGGTCAGCCAATCGCATTTGCAATGGACTTCTTCAAACTAGGTATCGCAGAATTAGCTAATATCTCTGAACGTAGAATTGAGAGATTAGTTAATCCTCAGTTAAACGATTTACCTGCATTTTTAAGTCCAGAGCCAGGTTTACAATCTGGAGCAATGATCATGCAGTATGTAGCAGCTGCTTTAGTTTCTGAAAATAAAACGTTAGCTCATCCTGCAAGTGTAGATTCAATTCCTTCATCAGCTAACCAAGAAGACCATGTAAGTATGGGAACTATTGGGGCACGTCACGCTTATCAAATTCTGCAAAATGCAAGAAGAGTATTAGCAATTGAATGTATTTGTGCAATGCAAGGCGTTGAGTATAAAGGCGTTGAAAAAATGTCTGTCATCACACGTAGATTTATGGAAGATGCACGTAAAACAGTACCTTCAATTACGAAGGATCGTGTGTTTTCAACTGATATTGAAAAATTAACTAGTTATTTAAAAGAAAATTTCGTCTCAGATCGTTTTGTAGGACAAAAACAAATATAAAAAAAGGTGGGTAATCAAATGGAACTGATTAAAGGAGCACTAAAAGCACCAACAGGAACTGAATTAAATACAAAAGGTTGGGTTCAAGAAGCAGCACTTCGCATGTTATTAAATAACTTAGATGAGGAAGTAGCAGAAAGACCAGAAGATTTAGTTGTTTATGGTGGTATTGGGAAAGCAGCAAGAAACTGGGAAAGCTTCGATGCAATTGTTGAGTCATTAAAAAAATTAGAGAACGATGAAACTTTACTAGTTCAATCTGGTAAACCAGTCGCAATTTTTAAATCACATGAAGATGCACCACGTGTATTATTAGCTAATTCAAATTTAGTACCAAAATGGGCTACTTGGGAGCATTTCCGTGAATTAGATGAAAAAGGATTAATGATGTATGGCCAAATGACAGCAGGAAGCTGGATTTACATTGGAACACAAGGAATTCTTCAAGGAACTTACGAGACATTTGGAGAAGCAGCAAAACAACATTTCGGTGGAAGCTTAAAAGGTACAATCACATTAACTGCTGGACTTGGTGGTATGGGCGGAGCACAACCACTAGCAGTAACAATGAATGGTGGAGTTGTCATTGGTATTGATGTTGATGAAACGAGAATTCAACGTCGTATCGATACAAGATATTGTGATGTTTTAACTCATTCATTAGAAGAGGCTTTACAACTTGCAACTGACGCTAAAAATGAAGGTAAAGCTCTTGCAATCGGTTTAGTTGGTAATGCAGCTGAAATTTTACCAGAATTAGTAGCACGTAACTTTGTACCAGATTTAATTACTGACCAAACTTCAGCTCATGATCCATTAAATGGTTATTTACCAATTGGAATGACGATGGAAGAAGCAAAAACACTTCGTATGGAAAATCCAGATGAATTGATTAAACAAGCTAAACATAGTATGGCTGTACATGTTGAAGCAATGTTAGCAATGCAACAACGTGGAGCAATTACTTTTGATTATGGTAATAATATCCGTCAGGTTGCATTTGATGAAGGCGTTAAAAATGCATTTGATTTCCCAGGCTTTGTACCTGCATTTATTCGTCCATTATTTTGTGAAGGAAAAGGACCTTTCCGTTGGGTAGCTCTTTCTGGAGATCCAGAAGATATTTACAAAACAGATGAAGTCATTCTTCGTGAGTTTGCAGATAACGAACACTTATGTAACTGGATTCGTATGGCGCGTGAAAAGGTTGCATTCCAAGGTTTACCATCTCGTATTTGTTGGTTAGGATACGGTGAGCGTGCTAAATTCGGAAAAATCATTAATGAAATGGTTAAAAATGGTGAGTTAAAAGCGCCTATCGTAATTGGTCGTGACCACTTAGACTGTGGTTCAGTAGCTTCTCCAAACCGTGAAACTGAAAGCATGAAAGACGGCAGTGACGCTGTAGCTGACTGGCCAATTCTAAATGCTCTAATTAATGGAGTAAATGGCGCTAGCTGGGTAAGTGTACATCACGGTGGTGGTGTTGGAATGGGTTACTCTTTACATGCTGGTATGGTTATAGTTGCAGATGGAACAGATGCAGCTGCAAAACGTATCGAAAGAGTATTAACATCAGATCCAGGAATGGGTGTTGTTCGTCACGTTGATGCTGGTTATGATTTAGCAGTTGAAACGGCGAAAGAAAAAGGCGTTAATATCCCAATGATGAAGTAGGTGTAAAGAATGAAAGCAGATATATTATTAACTAATATTGGTCAGCTTGTGACAATGGATCACGGTGATGGACCAGTTCGTGGTAAAGAGATGAATGTTTTACCCGTAATAGAGAACGCAGAAATTGCTTGGAAAGATGGTCAAATTATTTATATTGGTCAAATGAATGAAACTAAAATTGATGCTAATGAAGTAATTGATTGTCAAGGTAAATTAGTAACGCCTGGATTAGTTGATCCTCATACTCACGTGGTCTTTGGAGGATCACGTGAGCATGAAGTAAGCTTAAAATTACAAGGTGCATCTTACTTAGAAATATTGGAAATGGGTGGAGGTATTCACTCGACTGTTAGTCAAACAAAGTTGGCAACTCATGAAGAACTGAAACAAAAAACAATTCAACATTTAAATCGTATGCTTTCCTACGGTGTTACGACTGTTGAAGCAAAAAGTGGTTATGGTCTTGATGAGGAAACTGAATTTAAACAATTAAAGGTTGCGAAAGAGTTACAATCTGAGCATGTTATGGATATTGTTTCTACGTTTTTAGGTGCTCATGCAGTACCAAAGGATTATAAAGGAAATGAAGAAGCATTTTTAGAGAAGATGTTATCTCTACTAGATCAAATTAAAGAAGAAGAACTGGCAGAGTTCGTTGATATTTTCGCAGAAACTGGCGTTTTTTCTGTTGAACAATCAAGAGAATTTCTTTTAAAAGCAAAAGAAAAAGGATTCTTAGTCAAAATTCATGCAGATGAAATTGATCCACTTGGCGGAACAGAAATGGCAACAGAAATTGGGGCGACTTCAGCTGATCATTTATGTGGCGCATCATCTAAAGGTGTAGAAATGCTTGGTGATAGTAATACGATTGCAGTTATTTTACCAGGTACAACTTTCTATTTAAACAAACCTGAATTTGCACCAGCTAGAGCAATGATCGATCAAAATGCTGCTGTTTCATTGGCTACAGATTTTAACCCAGGTAGCTGTCCGACAGAGAATTTACAATTAATCATGACCATTGCTATGTTAAAGTTAAAAATGACACCTGAAGAGATATGGAATGCGGTAACGATAAATTCTTCATATGCGATTAATCGTGGTGAACAAGCTGGTAAGCTAAAAGTTGGACGTAAAGCTGATGTTGTTATTTGGAATGCACCTAATTATACGTATGTACCATATCATTTTGGTGTAAATCATGTAGAATCAGTTTTTAAGAATGGAAAGTTAGTCGTAAATAGAGGTGTATTTGATGTCTCTATCACATCTTAAAAAATCAGGAGATGCAGTTTTCGTTGATTCATCTGTTACAAAAGCTAATGAAATAGTCACTGCTTGGGATGGAAAAGATGCATCTAATTTTTCACTCATAGGCGTTCCATTATCTAAAACATCAATTAGTCATTCGGGAGCTAGCTTTGCACCTGCATCTATACGTAAAATGTTAAGTAGCTATAGTACGTATCATATTGAGGATGGAATTGACTTGAAAACGTTACGTGTTACAGATTTTGGTGATATCACGATGCATGTCACTGATTTTGAGGAATCTAGAAATCGTATTAAATCGACGATTGCTGAATTATTGAACCAATTTAAAGATACTATGCCGATTATTTTAGGCGGGGATCACGGGATTAGCTTTCCAAGCATCGCTGCTTTTACAGAAGCTAGGGGGAAAATTGGGGTCATTCAGTTTGATGCACATCACGATTTAAGAAATATAAATGATGGTGGCAGGTCAAACGGAACGCCATTTCGTAGTTTAATAGATGAAGGTATATTAAATGGTGAACATTTAATTCAAATTGGTTTGCGCAATTTTTCAAATAGTGCGCCTTATACTGAGTTTGGAATCAATCATGGTGTCACAATTTATACAATGCGTGATGTACGTGAATTGGGTATACAAAAAATTATTATTGATAGTTTAAATCGTTTATCACAGGAAGTTGATGCAATTTATATTAGTCTGGATATGGATGTGTTAGATCAGGCTTTTGCACCAGGCTGTCCAGCAATTGGCCCTGGTGGAATGGATAGTCAGACATTAATTGATGGAATATGTTATCTAGCATCTCATCCAAAAGTTTGTGGGATGGATATTGTAGAATTAGACCCTACAATTGATTTCCGTGATATGACAAGTCGGATTGCCGCACATGTCATATTAAATTTTCTTGTTGAAAAAGTTAAATTGAATCGATAAATAAAGCTCGTAAACAATTAAAATTGTTTACGAGTTTTTTATTATGTCTAACAAACGTTCACATATTCCTAACGAAAATGGTTTTTCCATTCATGATTTTTCTATGATTAACATAGATTTGTAATGGAGTGTGATCATTTTGAAGTATTCAATTAGCTCAAAATCAGCATTTAAAGCTTTACTCACAGTAATAGGGGTTAATATATTACTAGTTATATTTTTATTTTCATTAGGTTATTTTCTGGATATTCTTCCTGCTTTTACCTTGTTTGGCTATAAAATCATTGTCTTCCCTTTGAGTCTTTTTGTATTTATTTTAAGCTTGGTTTCTGAAATTAAAGTAAAGAATAAGAGATTGGTTGACATTGAAGGTGAATCTAGTGAAAAGAAAAGTAGGATGGATAAATACCATCATACTTAAATCTTGAAGGATTTGAGGTGAAAATGTTGAACCTCGAGGAAGAAGTTATTCAAAATTTAAATGAGCGCATTAATATATTAAGAAAAGATCAGAAAGCAGATGGGTCCTGGGAATATTGTTTTGAAGGGTCGATTATGACAGATTGCTTTATGTTAATTCTGTTAAATGATTTAGCATTATTAGATAAAGAAAAAGAGTTATGTGAAAAAATTGCAAAACGCTTGATCAAGTTACAAGAAGAAAATGGCTCATGGAAATTATATGAAGATGAAGAAAATGGGAATCTATCTGCGACTGTTCAAGCATATGTTGCATTATTAGTTTCTAACACATTAGAAAAAGACCATCTTAATATGAAGAAAGCTGAAAAATTTATACTTTCCAATGGTGGACTGGGAAAAGTACATTTTATGACAAAAATGATACTAGCGATACATGGATTCATTCAATATCCAACATTCTTTCATTTTCCGATGAGCTACTTTCTACTCCCAAACAATTTTCCTCTCAGTTTATTTGAACTATGTAGTTATGCCCGAGTTCATTTAATTCCAATGATTTTATGTATTAATAAACGATATAATATTAAATCTAATCATCCAATTAATCTAGATCATTTACATGCTACTAAAGAGATCGAGTGGTTTGACGATGAGAGAGATTCATTTTTTCACTTTTTAGTAGAAGAGGGTAAGAAGCTTGCCTCATATCCGCTATATTTTCATGATAAAGGATATGAAAAAGCAGAAAAATTTATATTAGAAAGAATTGAAACAAACGGTACATTTTATAGCTACGCTACTTCAACATTTTATATGATTTATGCATTATTAGCTCTTGGCTATGAAACTAGCTCAAATGAAATTCAACAAGCATTAAGTGGTTTAATCTCATATTCATTTGAAACCGAAGACGGTATTCACATTCAAAATTCTCCCTCACAGGTTTGGGATACAGCGTTACTTTCTTATGCATTACAAGAAGCAGGCGTTTTCCCGACAGATACATTAATTAAAAAATCCGTTGATTATTTAAATAAAAAACAGCAAATCTTAAAAGGTGATTGGTCGAAGCATGCAAAAAAAATCAGTCCTGGAGGTTGGGGATTTTCGGAAGTAAATTCATTTATTCCAGATAATGATGATACAAGTGCAGCATTAAGGGCATTAACAAGAAGTGCAATCTCAGACTCAACCCAACTTGAAAAATGGCAAAAAGGGATTCAGTTTTTATTGGGTTTGCAAAATCATGATGGTGGTTGGGGCGCATTTGAAAAAGATGTAACAAATAAATGGTTAACTTATTTACCGATTGAAAATGCCAAGGATGCTATCATTGACCCATCGACGGCAGATTTAACAGGTCGTGTTTTAGAGTTTATTGGGAACTATACAACAATTGATGGAAAAGATGAACAAGTTAAAAAGGCGATCGAATGGATTTTAGAGCATCAAGAAAAAAATGGTAGCTGGTATGGCAGATGGGGAATTTGTTATATTTATGGAACATGGGCGGCTATCACTGGACTACGATCAATCGGAATCCCAAAGAATCATGAAGCAATTCAAAAGGCTGCTAAATGGCTTATCAGTGTGCAAAATGATGATGGAGGTTGGGGAGAGTCTGGTTATTCGGCTGTAAAGAAAAGCTATGTACCGCTAAAGTATAGTACTCCTAGTCAAACAGCATGGGCTGTTGATGCCTTATTAACGATTGTAGATAAAGATGATGAAGTGATAAATAGAGGGATCCAATATTTACTGGCTCAAAAAGATAAAACAAAAAAAGAAGTAATGTATCCAACAGGTCTAGGTTTACCGGGTGGTTTTTATATTCATTATCATAGTTATCAACATATATATCCATTACTCGCATTAGCGCATTATGTTCAAAAATAATTTTATTATGTATAGTTTCATTTTTTTATAAAATAATATTATTATGTAAACTAAGTGATTCGAAAAATAATAAATTATGTCCATTTTTCAAATTTTCATAAAATATGTTTCTTTAATTGGCTAAGTATAGTACACTAGTCATATTAAAAATAACTGAATATTCCTTATCGAGAGTGGTGGAGGGACTGGCCCTTTGAAACCCGGCAACTTTAGCTTTAGCTAAAAAGTGCTAAATCCAGCATGTTTTTAACATGAGAGATAAGGCGTGGATTGTAGATAACGTCATTCTTTCATTTTAGAAAGAATGGCGTTTTTATTTTTGTATGTAAGGGAAGTGATCAATTGGGACTGTTGGAAAAATTAAATAATGGAATTGTATTAGGTGATGGAGCTATGGGGACTCTGTTATATTCTGGGGGATTACATAGTTGTTTTGAAGAACTAAACATTACTGAACGAGATCGAATTATCCATATTCATGAACAATATATTAATGCTGGTGCAGAGGTCATTCAAACAAATTCATACGGAGCTAATGCTGGGAAACTAAGACAGCATGGATTGGAAAAATTAGTTAAACAAATCAATCAAATGGCCGTCAGAAATGCAAGAGAAGCATCTAAAGGAAGAGCACTCATACTAGGTGGTATTGGTGGTATGAAATACATTGGGTCAACCTTTGCAACACCGTTAGAAAGAGAAATCATGTTGTTAGAGCAGGCATCTGCCTTACTTGAAGAAGGTGTTGATGGAATCATGCTTGAGACCTTTTATGATGAACATGAATTATATGATGCTGTTACCTTACTTAGAGAGCGCACAGACATTCCAATCATTGCACAAGTGACTTTACAAGAAATCGGTGTGATGCAAAGCGGTCAATATATTGAAAAAATCCTCCCTAAATTAGTAGATTTAGGAGCGGATGTAGTCGGAATCAATTGTCATTTAGGTCCACTTCATATGATTGAATCTTTAAATACGGTTGCTTTACCGAAAAAAGGATTTTTATCCGCATTTCCAAACTCAGGTCTTCCTTTGTATGAAGAAGGTAAATACGTATATAAATCGAATCCAGAATATTTTGAAGATATGGCAAAACCTTTTATTGAACAAGGCGTTCGTTTAATTGGTGGTTGTTGTGGTACAACACCCGCACACATTGCCGCATTACGCAATAAAATAGATAATTTAGAGCCTGTCACAAAAAAAGAAGTCAACAATCGAACGATTACAATAAAAATACCAAAGCAGCCGGAACAAAAAAATGTAACGCTAGCAGAGAAAGCAAAGCAGAGAACTACTATTATTGCTGAGCTGGATCCACCGAAAACATTACAAACTAGACGATTTTTTGAAGGCGCAAAGGCTTTAAATAACGCAGGAGCAGATGCAATCACATTAGCAGATAACCCGTTAGCTTCACCAAGGATTTCAAATGTAGCCATAGCGTCAATGTTACAACGATTAAATATTCCTGTTCTTACACATTTAACTTGCCGAGATCGAAATATGATTGGTCTTCAATCACATTTAATGGGACTATCGACTTTAGGTTTAAATGAAGTATTAGCTATTACTGGTGACCCTGCAAGAGTAGGTGACTTCCCTGGTGCTACATCGGTATATGATGTTGCCTCGTTTGAACTTATTCGCATGATCAAAGAAATGAATGAAGGTAGACTGTATTCCGGAAAAAGTTTAGGAAACGGTACAAGATTTTCTGTAGCCGCTGCATTTAATCCAAATGTTAGGAAAATGGATGCTGCTATTAAAAGACTAGAAAAGAAGGTTGAAGCGGGGGCAGATTACTTTTTAACCCAGCCTGTCTATGATTTAGAAACAATCGATCGTTTGTATGAATCTACGAGACATATCAATCAGCCAATATTTATTGGCATCATGCCACTAATTAGTAAAAAGAATGCTGACTTTATTCACTATGAAGTACCAGGAATTACCTTAACAGATGAAGTTAGAAATCGAATTGACATCAATGATCCTTTATTAGCAATTGAAGAAGGCAAAAACATCGCAAAAGAAATTGTAGATTATGCAATTGATAAATTTAATGGAATCTATTTGATTACTCCATTCTTAAAATATGAAATTACTGAAGAACTAATCCAATACACTAAAACTCGTAAAAAAGAGGAGATTCAATTATGAAAGCATTAGAGGCAGCATTAAAAGAACGTATTCTACTCCTAGATGGAGCAATGGGAACGATGATTCAACAAAGAAATTTACAAGCTGAAGATTTTGGTGGTGAAGAACTAGAAGGTTGTAATGAATATTTAGTTGTCACTCGTCCAGATATCATTCAAGAAATCCATGAAGAATATATACTAGCTGGTTCAGATATTATTGAGACAAACACATTCGGTGCTACAAATATTGTTTTATCTGATTACAATTTACAGCATTTAGATATCGAATTAAATGAAAAAGCTGCAAAAATTGCGAAAGCTGCAGTAGATTCTTCTGGGAAAAATGTGTTTGTAGCTGGTGCAATGGGCCCAACGACAAAAGCAATTAGTGTCACTGGCGGCGTTACGTTTGAGGAATTAATTACTGCATATTTCCGTCAGGCGATTGGACTATTAAATGGTGGTGTCGACTTATTATTAGTTGAAACATGTCAGGATATGAGAAATGTTAAAGCTGCGTGTATAGGAATAAGTAATGCTTTTAAAGAGTTAAACAAAACAATTCCAGTAATGATTTCAGGCACTATCGAACCGATGGGTACAACACTTGCTGGTCAAACAATCGATGCGTTTTATTTAGCGATTGAGCACATCTCGCCAATTTCTATTGGGTTAAACTGTGCAACTGGTCCTGAATTTATGCGAGACCATGTGAGGTCATTATCTGAGTTATCTGAAACATATGTATCTTGTTATCCTAATGCAGGTCTACCTGATGAGGATGGACATTATCATGAGTCACCGGAATCATTAGCATACAAAGTACGTGATTTTGCCGAACAAGGCTGGGTCAATATTTTAGGTGGTTGTTGTGGCACAACACCTGAACACATTAAAGCAATGAAAGAAGCTATTACAGGAATCAAACCTCGTCAATTAAAAAAGAGAACAGATCATGCAGTAAGTGGTTTAGAATCTCTTATTTATGATGATAGTATGAGACCATTATTCGTTGGTGAAAGAACGAATGTTATTGGCTCAAGAAAATTTAAGAATTTAATAGCTGATGGAAAATATGAGGAAGCAGCTGAAATCGCAAGAGCACAAGTTAAAAAAGGTGCACATGTCATCGATGTTTGTATGGCTGATCCTGACCGTGAAGAATTAGATGATATGGAGAATTTTCTAAAACAACTGGTGAATAAAATAAAGGTTCCAATTATGATTGACTCGACTGATGAAAAAGTAATTGAACTCGCATTAACGTATATACAAGGTAAAGCAATTATAAACTCTATTAATCTAGAAGATGCTGAAGAACGATTTGAAAAAATCTGTCCTTTAATCCATAAGTATGGTGCTGCAGTTGTCGTCGGAACGATTGATGAAGATGGAATGGCAGTAACAGCGGAACGTAAATTGGAAATCGCAAAACGTAGTTATCAATTATTAACTGAAAAGTATCATATTCGACCTTCAGATATCATTTTTGATCCACTTGTTTTTCCAGTAGGAACTGGAGATGTTCAATACATCGGTTCTGCAAAAGCGACGATTGAAGGAATACGTCTAATTAAAGAAGCACTACCTGAGTGTTTAACCATTTTAGGATTAAGTAATATCTCATTTGGTCTTCCAAATAGTGGACGTGAAGTATTAAACGCAGTCTTTCTGTACCATTCAACGAAAGCTGGGTTAGACTATGCCATTGTGAACACCGAAAAATTAGAAAGATTTGCATCAATACCGCAAGTCGAACGTGATTTAGCAGAAGAATTACTATTTAATACTTCTCAAGAAACATTAGATCGATTTGTAGAACATTTTCGTCTTTCAGTTAAGAAGGAAGAAAAACCTAAGGAACAATTACCTGTTGAAGAAAGACTTGCAGCATGTATTATAGAAGGTTCGAAGCAAGGATTAATTGATGATTTACAATTTTGTATTGATCGTGGTGATTCACCATTAAATATTATCAATGGACCATTAATGAAAGGTATGGACGAAGTTGGAAGACTATTTAACAATAATGAACTAATCGTTGCTGAAGTACTACAAAGTGCTGAAGTTATGAAGGCTTCTGTAACATATCTGGAACAATTTATGGAAGTAACTGAGAGTTCTCGTAAAGGTAAAGTGATACTGGCAACTGTTAAAGGTGACGTTCATGATATTGGGAAGAATTTAGTAGATATTATTTTAACGAACAATGGGTTTGAGGTCATCAATTTAGGAATCAACATTCGACCTGATGATTTAATAACCCAAATTCGTAAAAATGAACCAGATATTATCGGTTTATCAGGTTTATTAGTCAAATCTGCGCAACAAATGGTGATTACTGCAGGGGATTTAAAAAATGCCGGTATCGATACTCCTATTTTAGTAGGCGGTGCAGCACTAACTAGAAAGTTTACAGATAATCGTATTCAACCAATCTATGATGGTTTAGTTGTTTATTCGAATGATGCGATGACTGGATTAGATTTAGCAAATAAAATCGTAAATCCAATTGAGCGTCAAAATTTAATAGAAAATAAAAAGGTAATAAATAATGAAAATCAATTCATTGAATTACCGCAAGTAGAAATCAATACAACTAGATCAAACATTCAGCCGTCTGATTGTCTAGTTCCTTCGTCATTAAAGAAAACTGTCATTAAAAATATTCCGGTCTCACAAGTTGCTCCATTTATTAACTACCAAATGTTAATTGGGCACCACTTAGGTGTGAAAGGTAAATGGGAAAAACAAGAAAGAGGTCAGGAATTATATGAATTAGTTCAGGAATTATTAAGAGATGGAAATGAATATTTTGACTGTCAAGTAATCTATCAATTCTTCCCTGCGCAAAGTGAAGGAAATGATGTGGTAATTTATGATTCTATTACTTCAAAACCGATTGAACGTTTTCAATTTCCTCGACAAAGAAAAGAGCCAGGTCTTTGTATTAGTGACTTCTTAAACCCTGTCGGTGAAAAAATGGACTATGTTGGATTTTTCTCTGTTACATCAGGTCCGAGGGTGAGAAATATTGCTGAAAGATGGAAAGAAGAAGGAGAATATTTAAAAAGTCATGTTTTATTTTCCCTAGCTTTAGAGCTAGCAGAAGGACTTGCAGAAAAAACGCATATGTTAATGAGAGAAAAATGGGGCTTCCCAGATGCAGCTGATTTTACAATGCAGGAACGTTTTAAAGCAAAATATCAAGGAATCAGAGTTTCGTTTGGATATCCAGCTTGTCCAAATTTAGAGGATCAAGAGAAATTATTTAAGTTAATTAATCCAAATGAAATCGGTATTAATCTGACGGAAGGCTTTATGATGCTACCTGAAGCATCAGTAACAGCAATGGTATTCTCACATAAAGACGGAAGATACTTCTCAGTGTAACAAAATAGAATACTGTAATATGCACCATAAAACATGATCATTTGGCAGTGAATAGAAATGATTTGATATCTATTTCTGCCAAATATTTATGTATTCTACATTAGGAGCGATTAAAAATGCCAATTATTATAAATAAGGATTTACCTGCTACTGAAGTGTTATCTAAAGAGAATGTATTTTATATGACGAAAGAACGCGCTGAAACTCAAGATATCCGTCCTTTAAATATTGGTATCTTAAACTTAATGCCAACAAAAATAGAAACTGAAACGCAAATATTACGGTTAATCGCAAACTCCCCATTACAAGTAGATGTTGAATTAATTGGTACAGAATCATACAAGCCTAAAAATATTTCAGAGGAACATGTCACAAGTTTTTATAAAACACTTTCGCAAGTTCAAGATACGAAATATGACGGGTTTATCATAACCGGTGCTCCAGTTGAAACCTTAGAATTTGAAGAAGTTGACTATTGGTCTGAATTAAAAGAAATTATGGATTATACAAAGGAAAATGTCACCTCAACTTTACATATTTGTTGGGGAGCACAAGCCGGTTTGTATCATCATTATGGCATACCTAAATACGATTTAGAGCAGAAGATGTTTGGTGTATTTCCACATACTTTAGAAGACCGATTTGTAAAACTTGTACGAGGATTTGATGACCAGTACTATGTTCCGCATTCCCGTCATACTGAAATTAAAAGAGAGGATATTGATCGAGTAAGTGGATTAAAGATTTTAAGTATGTCTAATGAAGCTGGTGTTCATTTAGTTTCAAGTGAGGATGGAAAACAAATATTTGCAACTGGCCATAGTGAGTACTGTGAGAACACATTGAAAAATGAATATGAAAGAGATAGAAAAAGAGGGTTGGCAATACAAGTCCCTAAAAATTATTACGAAAATGACGACCCTACAAACCCACCAATTGTCCGTTGGAGAAGTCATGGTAATCTATTATTCTCAAATTGGTTAAACTACTATGTTTATCAGGAAACGCCATATTCATTGTAATTTAATTAAATCTTTCACAAAAATTTCAAATAAAAAGTAAAATTATTAGAAAATTTAAAATTATCATTGCTATTTTCATAAAACATTACCATAATGGTAATTATATCTAAAATTAAAACGGAGGAGTTATCATGAAGAACTGTATTTCTATCGGTTTATTAGGACTAGGAACTGTTGGTAGTGGGGTTGTCAAAATTGTTGAAGCCCACCAAGATCGCTTAGCTCATCAAATTGGTTGTTCTGTCGAGGTTAAAAAAGTATTAGTAAAGAATCTTGAGAAGGAACGCGCAATTACGATTCATAAAGACTTACTAACGACAGATGCGACAGAAATATTAGATGATGCTGATGTTGATGTTGTCGTTGAAGTAATGGGTGGGATCGAAGACGCTAGAAGATACATTCTCCATGCTCTTCGAAATAAAAAACATGTTGTAACGGCAAATAAAGACTTAATGGCTTTATATGGCACTGAGTTATTACGTGTAGCAAACGAAAATAAATGTGATCTATTTTATGAAGCAAGCGTAGCAGGTGGTATTCCGATTATCCGTAGTTTAGTAGATGGATTAGCAGCGGACCGTGTGACGAAGCTAATGGGGATCGTAAATGGTACGACTAACTTCATTTTAACAAAAATGAGCAATGAAGGTAGACCATACGAAGATGTATTAAAAGAAGCACAAGAACTTGGCTTTGCAGAATCAGATCCAACTTCTGATGTTGAAGGACTTGATGCAGCAAGGAAAATGACAATTCTTTCGAAGCTCGGTTTCTCAATGGATGTTGAGCTTGAAGATGTTCAAGTTAGAGGAATTAGTTCAGTATCTGCAGAGGATATTGATTATGCAAGATATTTTGGATATACAATGAAGTTAATCGGTTATGCAAAAAGAAGCGAAAATAGAATTGAAGTTAGTGTTGGACCTACTTTAATCTCTCATAGTCATCCATTAGCATCAGTTAGTAATGAATTTAATGCAGTTTATGTATATGGAGAAGCTGTAGGAGAAACGATGTTTTACGGACCAGGCGCAGGAAGTTTACCAACTGCAACTGCAATCGTATCTGACTTAGTTGCTGTAATGAAAAATATGCGTTTAGGTGTAAATGGAACAAGCGCTGTTTTACCGCAATATCCTAAAGAATTAAAAGATGATCATGAAATTCACTTTAAATCATTTTTCCGATTTACAGTTCAGGATCAGTTAGGATCGTTTGCAAAAATAACTTCTTTATTTACTGAGTGTGATATTAGTTTTGAGAAAATCATTCAAGTTCCTTTAAAACATCAAGGATTAGCCGAAATTATTTTAGTGACTCATCAAGCTTCAAGTGCTGCATTCAAAAAAGTAATTCGTGATTTAGAAGCATCAGATGTTGTAGATGAAGTTCGAAGTTATTATCGAATTGCAGGTGAAGAATGAGATGTATAAAGGGTTAATCAATCGATATACAGATTTTTTACCAGTAAGTGAAAATACACCACAACTAACTTTAAATGAAGGAAATACACCATTACTTTATTTACCTACTTTATCAAATGAATGGGGTATTGAGCTTTATGTAAAATTAGAAGGGTTAAATCCGACTGGATCATTCAAAGATCGCGGTATGGTAATGGCAGTCGCAAAAGCAAAGGAAGAGGGTAGTACTGCAATTATTTGTGCATCTACTGGTAATACTTCAGCAGCAGCTGCAGCTTATGCAGCAAGAGCGGGTATGAAATGTATCGTTATTATTCCAAATGGTAAAATTGCTTATGGAAAATTAGCGCAAGCTGTCATGTATGGAGCACATATTATTAGTATTGATGGAAATTTTGATCATGCATTACAGATGGTCCGAAAAATAAGTGAAACTGAACCAATTACATTAGTTAATTCTGTAAATCCATATCGAATTGAGGGACAAAAAACCGCAGCATTTGAATTATGTGAACAATTAGAGGCTGCGCCAGATGTTTTAGCTATTCCGGTTGGAAATGCGGGGAATATTACTGCTTATTGGAAAGGTTTCCTTGAATACAATCAAGCAAAAGGGTACTCTTTACCAAAAATGCATGGGTTCCAAGCAGAAGGAGCAGCACCAATTGTTAATAATCAAAAAGTTGAAAATCCTGAAACAATCGCCACAGCAATCCGAATTGGAAATCCAGCGAGTTGGAAGCAAGCTGTCAATGCGATCAATCAGTCGGATGGAAAAATCGATAGCGTTTCAGACGATGAAATACTTGAAGCTTATAAATTGATTGCTTCTAAAGAAGGCGTTTTTGCTGAACCTGGTTCATGTGCAAGTATAGCTGGTGTTTATAAACATCTTCAAAATGGATTTATTAAACGTGGATCAAAAGTAGTTGCAATTTTAACAGGAAATGGATTAAAAGATCCTGATATTGCGATCCAATCGAATCAAATTGAACCAATTTTATTACCAAATGACCAAAAAATAGTATCAGAGCATTTACAAGGTGTGGTAACAGTATGAAAAAACTTTTTGACATCACAGTCCCTGCTAGTACAGCGAATGTAGGGCCTGGATTTGATTCAATTGGAATAGCTTTGGGTAGATTTTTAAATATTGAAGTTTATGAACATGATTCGGTCAGCTGTGAGGCGGACGGTGACTATTTAACAGGTATTCCGACTGATGAATCCAATTTGATTTTTCAGACTGCATTTGATGTAGCAAAACAATATCATAAAGATTTACCTGCTTGTCATTTAAAGCTTAAGAGTAATATTCCACTAACAAGAGGTCTTGGGAGTAGTGCTTCAGCTATTGTCGGTGGTATTTTATTAGCGAATGAATTATGCCATCTAAACTTAGGCTTAGATGAGCAACTTTCAATTGCAACATCGATGGAAGGGCATATGGACAATGTTGGTGCATCAATTTATGGTGGATTGGTAATTGGAACTTATATTGATGAAAAGGCTTATATTCAACATTCAACAATAAATAATGTTTCAGTCATTGCAATTATCCCGACCTATGAATTAGAAACTAAACATGCTAGAAATATTTTACCGAAAGAAATCCCACATAAAGATGCAATTTTATCAAGTAGCTTTAGTAATTTACTCGTTGCTGCATTGTTAAGTGAAAATTGGAAGCTTGCAGGAGATATGATGAAACGGGATTTATTTCACGAACCATATCGCAGTAAAATCGTAAAAGAATTAGAAATATTAAAAAACCATAAACTTCCACAATATGTTTATGGTCATGTGTTAAGTGGTGCCGGACCGACAATACTAGCATTTGTAGATAAAGAATATTGTCAAAATGCCAAAGAATTTTTTGAAAATTTATTCCCGAACTATGAAGTAAGCGAAATAACTGTTGAAAATATCGGTGCAAAGGTAGAACATTCTATCCATGTGAAATAATAAAACCACTCATTTATGCATTGCAACCCATCTGTAGTCAACTAACAGTAAGGTGCAGTACACATAAATGAGTGGTTTTATTTGTTTTGCTTCTTATTATATTGATCAGCTAGTAATTGTTTCACTTGATTATATGTTAATCCTGAATTTGCATTTTGTTTTTTTACCTCTTCAATATCAGTTCCAGCTATCGTTAATTTCTTATCTTCCACTAAAATCAGCTCCAAACATTAGATGTATTCAGTTTATTATGTAGTATAGTTTGAATAATTATTCTGATACTATAGTTGATTAATCCATCGGAGGTAGAAAATTGTCTTTTTTATTTAGTGATCATTCTTTAACTTTTTTTGACTGGATGTTAAGAGCAGCTGTAGGATTTATTTTTATGTTAATAAGTTTGAAAATATTAGGGCAAAGAACGATTTCGCAAATGAGACTACTGGATTTTGTTGTTGTCCTTATCGTAGGCAATATCATTGCACATCCATTATCAGATGAACATTTATCATTAACAGATTCTTTTATTTCAATTGGTGTTTTAGTCGTCTTATATTTAATTTGTAATTATTTAACTTTTAGATCAAATAAGTTTAAACATTTTGTGAATCCTCATCCACTGCATCTAATTTCTAATGGAAAGATTCAATATCAGAATTTAAAAAAAGCACGAATTACCATTGATGAATTACTTTCAGAGCTCAGAAAGGAAAAAATTGATGATCCGAAAAAGGTTGCATTGGCATTCTGGGAAGCTGGTGGTTTTATTTCAACATTTTTATATCCGAAATATGAGCACCCAACAAGAGAAGAGCTTCAAATAAAAGAGAAACCATTTCACTTTATTCAACCGATTATTAAAGATGGTACAATTGAACAAGAAGTTTTGACAAAAATGAACAAGGATTCAAGTTGGTTAATTGCAGAATTAAAACATACATATCATGTTCAAATCAATGAAATATTACTAGCAACTTTAAATGAAAATGATAAGATAGATATATATTTATATAAATAAAATCGAGGTTGTTTTCATGTTCGAAGTGCTACTTAGAGTTTGCGGATTTGTGATTGGAATGATCTTTAGATTCATAGCAGAGATACTAATTGAATTCATTTTCTACTATTTATTTGAAAAACTGTTTGGAAAATTATTTGAGAAGCTTGGTTGTCCAATTAAAAATAAAAATGAAGAGTTAGTTTTAGGACGAATAGCTGTACTTGAAGCTGAATCATGGTTTGAACCATATAAAATTTATACGGTTGAAATGGCTCAAAGGAAAAGTATTCGAACTTACATTCTAAAATGTAATATGAATGAAATTCTTGCAAATGAAGAAAAACGGATTGAATTTTTGAATGAACTAGATCGCAAGTTGTTTGATCTGAATAAAAATGGATTAAGAACAAGAAAAACGAGCCAATACTAGTGGCTCGTTTTTTTATTATTTCTTATATACTTTTACCGTTACTGTTTTAACTCCCCAATTAAGGGCTTTTTTCTGATTTGGGATAAATACGTCGATTTTGTTTCCTTTAAGTGCGCCACCAGTATCGCCTGCAATAGCGTAACCGTAGCCTTCAACATAAACCTTTGAGCCTAATGGAATAACTTTAGGGTCAACAGATATAACTTTTAAATCAGGATTCTTTTTTAAATTTAATCCTGTTGCTGTTTTACCACTGCAACCTTTACAGTTGCCTGTATAAGCAGACGCTTTCATTTTTAACACTTTAACAGGTTTTGCAGTTGTTGAAGTTTTTTTCGTAGTTGTACTTTTCTTAGCTGGTTTAATTTGTAGTACTTGATTAACATTTATACGGTCTGATTTCAATTTGTTCCAATATTTTAATTGAGAAACAGTTACCTTATGCTTTTTTGAAATTTGCGATAAAGTATCACCAGACTTAACCTTGTAAGAGTAAGCATATGTATGATTTGTAAATCCCATTGTTAGAAAAACAGTAGTAACAAAACATGTTATCATTTTTTTCATATTTTTCGCTCCTGTCTATTTCTATGTTTCATACTTTACCATGGAAATGTGACAGTGAGATTTCAATAGTTTTTAGATTATATTACAATTATGTTACTTTTGACATATTAGAAATAAATGGAAGAGAGTGTCAATAGCCTTACTGATTCGACATACTGGATAAAATAAATCAAATAATTATTACGAGTTGGATGATTAGACTAAATATTTAGAATAATGTATAATGTAGAATGTAAATACATAATCAATAAAGGTGGGATAGCATGTCAACGAATACGTATTCATTAACGTGGGATTTAGATGTATTTTTTAAAGGCGGGAGCGAGTCTCCAGAATTTGCACAATACATAGAAGAGATTAGTAGTTTATTAGAAAATCTTGAACACCAAGTTACGCAATTTATAGCACCAAAAAGTAGTAATGAAGTTGAAGAATTACATAATATTATTGTTAATATTCAAGCAGTTGGAAAGAAATTATCACAAGCTAGCGGTTTCGTAAGTTGCTTACAAGCACAAAACATGGCCGATCAAAAAGCGAATTTGCTTCGTGGAACTTTAACTGCATTATTTGCGAAGTTCTCTACAACATTAACTACGTTCCATGATCAATTAACAAAAGTAAATGATACTGTATGGACTGAAATTTTAGAAAGTGACGATTTTAAAGAAATTTCATTTGTATTAAACGAACGTCGTCAAAACGCAAAAGAATTATTAACGGTAGAACAGGAGTCGTTAATTACTGCACTTTCAGTAGATGGTTACCATGGTTGGGGTCAAATGTACGATACTGTAGTTGGAAAAATGCAAATCGAGCATGATGGTAAAACATTATCTGTTGGTCAAGCATCAAATCTGTTTTCAGCTAAAGATCGAAATGTTCGACAAGAGATTTTTGGTAAATGGGAAGAAACATGGGGTAGCGAAGCAGATTACTTTGCAAAAATCTTAAACCATTTAGCCGGATTCCGTTTAAGCGTTTACGGACAAAGAGGATGGGATAATGTTTTAAGAGAGCCACTTTCAATTAATCGCATGAGCCAAGAAACACTTGATGCAATGTGGGGCGCGATTATTGACAATAAAGCTCCATTTGTTGAATATTTACAACGAAAAGCAAAATTATTAGGTGTAGAGAAATTAAGCTGGTATGATTTAGATGCTCCAGTAGCAGATACAGATTCTAGCGTTTCTTATTCTGAAGGGGCAGAATTTATTTTAGATCAATTCAAACATTTCGGTGATGAATTAACTGATTTTACGAAAATGGCTTTTGAAGATTCATGGATCGAAGCTGAAGACCGTTCTGGAAAACGTCCAGGCGGATTCTGTACTGGATTCCCTGAGAGCAGTCAATCTCGTATTTTTATGACGTTCTCTGGTACTGCTTCAAATGTTTCAACTTTAGCACATGAACTTGGTCACGCATTCCATTCATATGCGATGAGGGACGTTCATACACTTAATAGATACTATGCGATGAATGTAGCAGAAACAGCGTCAACTTTTGCAGAGATGATTGTTGCTGATGCAGCAGTAAAAAATGCAGGAACTAACGAGGAACGCTTAGCATTATTAGAAGATAAAGTACAACGTAGTGTTGCATTCTATATGAATATTCACGCACGTTTCTTATTTGAAACACGTTTTTATGAAGAACGTAAAAATGGCATTGTTAGCAAAAATAGAATCAATGAATTAATGGAAGAAGCACAAAAAGAGGCATATTGCGGAGCTTTAGAAGAATACCATCCACATTTCTGGGCATCAAAGCTTCATTTCTATATTACTGGCGTACCATTCTATAACTTCCCTTATACGTTTGGATACTTATTCTCATTAGGTATTTATGCGAAGGCGTTAGAAGAAGGTAAAAACTACGAACAGAAATATATCGCTCTTTTAAAAGATACAGCTTCTATGACAGTTGAAGAATTAGCACAAAAACATTTAGGTGTGGATTTAACAAAACGCGATTTCTGGGAAAGTGCAGTAAAACTTTCATTGAAAGACGTAGAAGAATTCTTATCCCTTACTTAAATGATATCTTTTTGGAGAAGAGAACTCGTTTTATTACGAGTTCTTTTCCTGTTTATATTGCTTTTATTAAAAATAGATAAGAAAACACGGAGGGGTTTTAATGTTTGCCTCTTTAGTCAGGGAGTGACTAATGATGAAAAGTTTAACGTTTTTAAAACCATATCGCCTAACAATGGGGGCCGCGATATTTTTTCTACTAGTCGAATTAATTGTAGAACTATATCAACCATATATTCTATCGAAAATTATTGATAAAGGGATCTTAAACAATGACTTGTCCTATGTAACAAAATGGGGATTGGTCATGCTTGTACTATCTGTTGTCGCGTTTATAGGCGGCGTGTTGAATACATTTTATTCAACACATGTTAGTCAAAGCTTTGCGTTTGGACTACGTAAGTCATTATTTGAAAAGGTCCAAACTTTTTCATTTACAACCTTTAATTTTTTACCGACATCTTCCTTAATTACAAGACTCACAAATGATGTAACACAGCTACAGAATACTGTGTTTATGAGTTTAAGAATCATCCTAAGAGCCCCGCTCATGGTAGTGGGTAGTGTTGTAATGGCACTTATATTAGATTGGAAACTTTCGTTTGTTTTATTTTTCATATTGCCATTGTTATTTTTCTTTTTAAATTGGATGGTTCAAAAAGGTAGAGAACTGTTTAAGAGAGTACAAGAAAACGTAGATTCAGTAAATAGTGTACTACGAGAAAATTTAATGGGAATGAAGCTAATCAAAGCATTTGTACGAAATGATTTTGAAGACGAAAGATTTCAAGTGATTAACAATAATTTAAAAAGAAAAACTGCAACTGCACTTAAAACAATGGAAGTGACAATGCCTGTACTATTACTTTTTATGAATGCTTCAATTTTAGTCGTACTGTGGTATGGAAATAGTAAAGTTCATTCTAATCAATCTAATATTGGTGAGATTGTTGCGATCGTTAACTATATATCAAGAATTACTTCTACATTTTCTGTATTTTCTTTTATCATCATGGCTTTTTCAAGAGCTAGAGCATCTTCAGAGCGAATTGAAGAAGTACTTACAATCGAAGAAGACTTTATTGAAAAGAATGAAGGGAATAAGCTAAGAAATCGAATTGAAGGAAAAGTCCAATTTCATGATGTTTCATTTCAATACCCAAATACAGAAAATGATGTATTACAAGATATCTCTTTTGTTGCATATCCGAAAACATCAATTGCAATTCTAGGTTCTACAGGAGCTGGAAAAACTTCATTATTTCAATTAATTCCGCGTTTATATGATGTAAGCGAAGGGACAATTTTAATTGATGATCAAGATATTCGTAAAATGAATAGTAAGGAGCTACGCGGTCAAATTGGTTATGTTCCTCAAGAAGCATTATTATTTACAGGAACGATTAAAGAGAATTTATTAATGGGTAGAGAAAATGCTTCAGATGAGGATGTTTATACCGCTGCAAAACACGCTCAAATACATGAAACAATTCTTTCATTCCCTAATGGTTATGAAAGCAAAATTGGACAAAAGGGTGTTAATTTATCTGGTGGACAAAAGCAAAGACTTGCTATTGCAAGAGCATTATTAAGAAAACCTAGTATTCTATTACTCGATGATAGTACTAGTGCGTTAGATTTAAAAACAGAAGCAAAATTAATTCAATCATTAAAGGAATATGATTGTACTATATTTATCATCACCCAAAAAATCAGTTCCGCTATAAATGCAGATAAAATATTGATTATTGATGATGGATGCTTAGTTGAAGAAGGTACGCATGATTCACTGCTGGAATCGTCTAAGCTGTATAAAGCAATTTATTATTCACAATACGGAAGGGAGGAAATTCCTAATGCTAAAGGAGCTAACTAAACCTTTCCGATATAAACATATACCCTTACAACTAAAGAAAAATGAAAAGGAAAAGTCGAGAGCAAGAAATGTTTCTGCTACATTAAAACGAATATGGAGCTATTTATCATTTATGAAGGCAAAACTAAGCCTAGTTTTGTTATTAGTTTTAATAAGCTCTGTATTAGGTTTACTTGGACCGGTATTAGTTGGATATGCAATCGATCATTTCATCATTAAAAATAATTTACATGGTTTAAGTATGTTGATTGTTTCGCTTATTTTTATTTATCTTGGATATTCAGCATCTTTATTTCTTCAAAACTATTGGATGATTGAAATTGCTCAAAATACAGTTAATAAAATGAGAACAGAGCTATTTAAACAATTTCATAAATTACCAATATCATTTTTTGAAAAAAGACAGCATGGGGAATTAATGAGTCGCGTAACAAATGACTTAGAGAATGTAAGCTCAACTTTAAACAGTTCTGTAATTCAAATTTTCTCCAGTGTACTGACTTTAGTTGGTACAGTTTCAGTAATGATTTATTACAGTCCGCTCTTAACTTTATTAACACTATCAATTGTACCTATATTAGTAGTCGGAATTAAATGGATTACAAATCGAACTGGACAATTATATAAGATTCAACAAAGAAATTTAGGTGAAATGAACGGGTTTATCGAAGAAACCATTTCTGGTCAGAGAATTATTAAAACCTTCTCTCAAGAAGATAAAATGATTCGTGATTTCCTAGTTAAAAATGAAAAACTAAAAACGTCAGGATTTTGGGCGTTGATTTTTGCAGGTTTCATTCCAAAGTTCATGAATGTATTAAATAATGCAAGCTTTGCAATAATAGCAGGTATTGGTGGATATTTTGCATTCAAAGACATTATTTCAATCGGAACTATTGTTATTTTTACTGAGTATTCAAGACAATTCACGAGACCTTTAAATGATTTATCGAACCAATTTAATACGCTACTTTCTGCAATTGCAGGAGCAGAACGTGTATTTTCAATTCTTGATGAGGATGTTGAAGCAATCGATGAAACAAATATTATAGATCATCGTAAAATAATTAAAGGTGATGTTGAGTTTAAGAATGTTTGTTTTTCTTATGGAAAAGATAGTAATACTTTAACAGAAGTCTCATTTAAAGCGAACTCAGGAGAGTCAATTGCCTTAATTGGACCTACTGGTGCTGGAAAAACAACGATCGTAAACTTACTTTCGCGCTTTTATACAATCAATAGTGGTGATATACTCATAGATGGTGTGAAAATTGAAAATTATTCAAGGAAGAATTTGCGTGAACAAATGGCGTTTGTTCTTCAAGACTCATTTTTATTTAAGGGTACTATTCGTGAAAATATTCGATATGGTCGCCTAGATGCTTCAGATAAGGAAGTAGAAGAAGCTGCAAAACTAGCAAATGCCCATAATTTTATCACCAAAACTCCTAATGGATATGATACAATTTTACAGCAAGATGACGGACAAATTAGTCAAGGGCAAAAGCAACTTCTCTCTATTGCAAGAGCCATATTAGCAAATCCTGCAATTTTAATTTTAGATGAAGCGACAAGTAGTATTGATACAATTACAGAAATTAAAATTCAAGAAGCATTGCTAAGATTAATGGAAGGTCGAACTAGCTTTGTAATTGCACATCGATTAAATACTATAAAAAATGCTAATCAAATTCTAGTTTTACAAGACGGAATGTGTGTAGAGAGAGGGACACATGACGAATTACTAAATCAACAAGGATTTTACTATGAATTAGTGAATCATCAAGGGATGAATGAAGATCAGCATATACAATAAAGGGTGGAAATATGGACTACAATTCATTTAAAGAAATTATTCACGGTAGAAGAAGTATTCGTAAATATACTGATCAGCCAGTTTCAAATGAAATCATTGAAGAAATTATTGATTGTGCACGCTATGCTCCAAGTGACACAAACTCACAAACATGGGAATTTATTATTATTAAAAACACTGATAAAATTAAAAAGATTGAAGAAATGACATGGGATTCTTTGCATGAAGTCGCTGAAAAAGCGAAGGAAAAAGGATTAGAAAAAGAAGGGAAGCTATTAGTTCGTTCTTTTGGTCCTTATGCAACAGCGTTTCGTGAAGCACCAGTTTTAATTATTTGTTTAGCAACACCATACGAGTCTAAGTTCCGTACAAAAATCTTTGATCCTATTGGATTTGTTGAACCAGAGGTTTGGACGGAAGAAGGTATTAAAAGTAGTTGTTTAGCATCACAAAATTTAATGCTAGCAGCTCATGCATTAGGATTAGGCACTTGCCCAATGACAGGTCCAGTTTTATTAGCACAAGATAAGCTAAGAGATTATTTAGATATTCCAGAAGATCGTGAAATAAATATGGTCATCTCACTAGGTTATCCTTCTGAAGCTGCTAAAAAATTAGCACGTAAAGAAGTATCTGATATTATTCGTTATGTTGAATAAATATTTATATTATTTAAAGAGAAGATGAATTCTTCTCTTTTTTTTGTTGTTTTTCTATATCAAATACAAAGAAAACGATATTTTGGAATAATATTACAATTGAATTTATATTTACACATATGTATAATAATTCGAGTGAAATATAAAATTATAGATTTTGTTATTCGAAAGGTGTTAACAGCATGGGTCAATCAAAAAAATTAGGTGTACTAGCCTTATCATTTCTAAGCATAAATTCAATACTTGGGTTACGTAATATTGCATTTGCTTCGACAATTGGACCATCTGCCATGTTTTATTGGATTATTGCAGCAATAATCTACTTTATACCACTTGGTTTAATTGTTGCAGAATTATCAACTACATATCCAAATCAAGGTGGAATGGGAGTATGGGTTCGTAAAGCTTTTGGGGAAAAAGCTTCATTTTTATGTTCATGGTTCTTTTGGATCGCAAATTTTACGTACTATCCATCACTTTTATTAACTACTACAATTGCAATTGCATATGGAATCAATCAACCAGGCATCGCAAATAATCCTATGAAAACAGCAATCATATCAAGTATTATATTTTGGATTGTCACATTACTTACATTAAAAGGGACTAAGATGAGTGGGAGACTAGCTTCAATCGGAGCACCATTAGGTGTATTAGTTCCAGCTATTTTAATTTTCGGATTCGGAATTTACAGTATGCTCAGCGGGGAAACAAGTGCGACTAACTTTACAAGTGAATCAATTATGCCAAACAATTTATCATTTGGTACAATCATGTTTTTATCTACATTAATGTTTGGTTTTTCTGGCGCAGAAATGTTAGGAACAATTGCAGGTAATGTAAAAAATCCTCAAAAAACATTTCCTAGAGCAATCTTGATTACATCAATTATTATTGCGACAGTTTATATACTTGCAACAATCGCTTTCCAATTTGTCATTACAATTTCATCAGACCAAACTGCTACGGCATTGTATTTATTCGCTGATAAGATCACGAATCAATTTGGACTTAGTTTCTCATTATCTCAGATTTTAGGTATTTGTTTTGTTTTAGCATTTGTCGGGTCACTTTCATTTTTAATATTAAATCCAAGTGTAATGATTGCAGAAAGTGCGAAGGAAGTTTTATCAAAAAATCTATTGAAAAAAAATAAAGATGGAATGCCAGCCACTCTAGTGAAGGGTCAGGCGATTGCAGTAACGCTGATCTTATTACTATCGGCATTTGTACCTAGTGTATCTTCTGCATTAAATATGTTAATTTTAATGTCAACTCTAGCATTCTTTATTCCTTATGTGTTCTTAATCAGTGCATATATCAAGCTTAGAATGACAGAAAAAAATATTGAAAGACCATTTAAAATAAAAAACAACAAAGTTGCTATTACTGTTGCTTTAGTTGGGATGCTATCGGTTGTAGGTACAATTTTATTAACGTTAATTCCTGCACCTGGTACGACATTATTAGAATATTTACCAATTGTATTAGGTCCTGTACTATTTGGCTGCATTGGATTTATTTTATATAGAAATGGAAATTTAGCTAAAAGTAAAAAATAAGAATTAGAAAAAACACCCAAATTAGTTATTAATTTGGGTGTTTTTTGATTGCATTATAACAAAGAATCTAGTTCATCTACTAATGAACCAACATATTCAACCGCTTCTTTAATTGGGGCACTAGTTGTTAAATCTACACCTGCCATTTTTAATAACTCTTCAGGTTTTTTAGATCCACCAGCTTTTAAGACTTCAATCCATGCATCAATGACAGGTTTGCCTTCACTAG
Source organism: Gottfriedia solisilvae (assembly GCF_002128405.1). Classification (GTDB taxonomy): domain Bacteria; phylum Bacillota; class Bacilli; order Bacillales; family Bacillaceae_G; genus Gottfriedia; species Gottfriedia solisilvae. The sequence goes on along the minus strand of NZ_NETJ01000001.1, from coordinate 393,038 downwards.
CAATTCTTCTAGAAATTGCAGTAGATGCAGTTAATCCCGCTGAATATGTGTAAGGATATAATCCCATATAATAATGAGGTTGACGCATCCAAGTTAAACTTGCCCCTTCATCAATGACGACAGAGTCACCCCAGAATTCTTTTAACACATTTCCTTTTATTTCACAGAATGTATTAGCAGTTAAAGGAGTGCCTTTTTCAGCGAGTTCATAAATTCGTCTTTGGAATTCACCCTCCAACAGATGCGTAACAAAATTATGATAGTAAGTACCTAGTAATTGTAGGATGACCCAACGTTTCATTTGTGGATCATTAGTATTTTTAAGTAAATACTGTCCTAATAACATTTCATTAAATGTAGAAGGTGCTTCAATAAAATACATAGAAGGGCGTGTATTTACTACTCTTTGATATTTATTTGCATAATAAAAGTGTCCCGCGTGACCAAGTTCATGAGCTAACACAAACGCATTACGCATATGATCTTGCCAGCTTATTAAAATGTATGGATGAACACCATATGGGCTAGAGCAAAATGCACCTGTAGATTTCCCAACATTATCGGAATAATCAATCCAGCGCTCAACAAATGCTTTTTCCATAATAGATAAATATTCTGGACCCATAACTTCTAAAGATTTTAGAATGGTTTCTTTTGCATCTTCATATGTAGTATTTGGATTAAAATCTACATCTAAAGGCGCTTTTAAATCATAAAAATGTAAAGTATCAAGTCCAAGTTGTTTTTTCTTTAAATTTGCGAGTTTACGCATATGAGGGGCTAATTCATTGAAAATAACAGATAATTGGTTTTGATACATTTCTAAAGTTATTTTATGGGATTTTAATAACATATGAGTTACGCTCTCATATTTGCGTAACTTACTTAAAGCAACTTGTTTCTTTACTTCTGTAGCATATACAGCTGCATATGTATTTTTATATTTGTTTAATGTTTTTGTGAAAGATTGATACGCTTCTTTTCGTACAGTATGATTTGGAGAAAATTCATATAAATTTTCAAACATAGCAAAGGAGTTTTCTAATTCTTTACCATTTTCATCTACAAAAGAATCAAAAGTTAAGTCTGCTGCTTTGCTTGTTTGATAAATACGGTATGGTGCAGAAGTAACTTCGCCTAGTGCAGCTAATGCTTCTTCTGTTTCAGGAAGTAATTGATGTGGTTTTGACTCTAGAATTTCCTCAACAGCTAATTTGAAAACTTCTAATTCTTTTTCTTCATTTAAGTATGTCTCAAATAATGCCTTATCTAAATGTAAAAGTTCTGATTGAATAAATGTTAAGGCCGTATTTACTTTTGTGTTTAATGCAGAATATTGAAGGCTGTCTGATTGGTTTTGAGAATTTGTACCATCCTCAGACTGACGGAGACTTACATAAGTACCTGTTCTTACTAATTTAAGCATAATAGATTCATATGCTAATAGCGAATTAACCAAACTATTTGCTGATGAAATAACTGATCCTTTAAAAGCAGTTATTTCAACTAAATCTTTCTCTATGTCTTCTAATGCATCAAGCCATTCCAAACGCGTTTGGAATAAATCTTCAAGCTTCCAGGTCATTTCTGTAGGTACTTCTGAACGATTAAGGCGTTTTTCTAATGTTTTTTCCATCAAATTTCCTCCTCAAAAATGTATTCTTACGAGTCTATTATACTTTAATAAATGGACAGCCTGTGTAAAATTATTCGATAAAATAGAAAATTAAAATAACTTTTTGTGCAACTATTGTCATAATTTTGGTAAAATTAAAGGTATCTGTTTCAGAATTGTAACAATTTATCATATATTTAAAGTTTGTTAGAAAGGAGTTAGTTACCATATGAACAAGAAATTTAGTATTATACTGATCATGTCGATTGCGATATTGGGACTTACTGCATGTACAATTAAAAAGCCACCTAAAAATTTACAAATTCAAGCAAGTGGAGCATTTGATGAGAAAACATTTACTTTTCAAGTAACTTCTTCTCTTCCAAAAAATGCAAAATTAGATTTTATCATCAAAGATCAAGATAGTAAAAAATCAGTTTATGAAACTACTTTAGTTACGGACGAAAAAGGCGCCGTCGATAAAAGAATAGCTTTTGTTGTTGGTAAGCAAAATTTAGAAGGTCTGATCCTTTATAAACCTGAAAAACAAACAAAAGATATTCAATCGATATATGGTAAATATGGTCAAAATATTAGAAACAATGCTTTTGGATATCAAATAGAAAAAAAGGATCATGAAAACTATTCTTATATAAAGTTATATGGGACTTTTATAAAGTATGGCAGTCTCCTTAAAGGAGGAGATGTTTACTTTGATGAAAAACCTCTAAAAATAGAAATAGGAGGGTAGATGCACAACCTTTATAAATAGATTGTGTAAACGAATATGATACAAACTAGTAAATTAATAACAAAACATATCATTCAATTTTTGTTAACGATTGTAGGAATTGGATTCATCACTGCTTTATCATTTAGTCTTTTTTTACCTAAAGGTGAGCGGCTATCGGAGTTATGGAATCAATTACAAATATTTTTCTGGAGCTTTTTTTATTTTAAAGATTTAGAAGTAATTATGAATGTACAAGAGTTGATCTATGTACCATTTTATACAGTTTTGAAGGAGCCTTATGTCTATTCTTTAACAATCTTATTTGCTGCGTTTATTTGTTCAATCATTGCTGCTTTACTACTTTCTTATATTACATACATGGCACCTAAGGTTGTGAAAAAAATAATTCATAGTTTACTATTTTTCCTTCAATCAGTCCCAGATGTTGTGATGATTGCAGGCTTACAAATAGTTTTATTTTGGATTTTCAATAAAACAGGTGTCATGATTATTGATCCAATAGCAGGCCTTGAAAGTAACGTTTATATACTGCCTATTTTCGTAGTTTCTATCATTCCAACAATTCAATTATTTCAAATGATTTACTTATCAATTAATGAAGAGGAAATAAGAGAATATGTAGAGTATGCAAGAGCAAAAGGTTTATCGAAATCTTGGGTTTTAGTAAGACATATATTACGAAACGTAACAATTACTTTATTAACTAATACGAAATTAATTTTTTGGGTGATTATTTCTAATTTATTTATTGTTGAGTTTTTATTAAACATGAAAGGGTATTTTTCATTTTTATTTAAAAATACGAGCTCCCCAGAAATATTTTTTATGTCACTTGTTTTACTTTTTATTCCTTTCTTTATATTAGACTTAATCTTTAAATATATCGTTAATCGATTGAGAGGAGTAAGTGAGTTTATATGAAAAATTTGAAACATAACTTACCAATTTTGATTGGTTGTTTTATGATTATCGGCTTAATCGCATTTAGTTTTATATATACTTACTTTATTAAAGATACATTGAATCCACCACCAACATTTCTTTACAATGATGAGGGGAAAATGATTGGTACATACGGATATCCGCCAAGTTTAACCTATCCATTTGGCGTTGATCGTTTTGGTAGAGATGTATTTTGGATGGTAGTAGACGGTGCAAAATATACAATTGCAATTGCATTAGTCGTAGCCTTTATACGTGTTTTATTCGGTATTTTATTTGGAATATTTTATGGATTTACAGGAAAGAAATTTGAAACAATCGTTAATCCATTCATCAACGCATTTCGATTCGTACCTGCAGTAATAATCGTTCTTCCAATTTTTCAAATGCTACAATCTGGAATAGGTGGAAATCAGTTTAAAATAATCTCCCTTCAAATATTATTAATATCTTTTATTGCGATACCGATTTTAACTAGTACGATCGGTGACGAGGTAAAGGAATTTTTGAAAAATGATTTTATCTTAAGCTCAAAAGTTATTGGTGCGGGTAATATGTGGTTAAGAAGAAAGCATGTATTTCCATTTCTTCGTACAAGAATCTTATTACTTTTCGTCCAACAAACGATTCAAGTACTATTCTTATTAACACAATTAGGTGTTTTTAGATTGTTTATTGGTGGAGCTGTTACATTATTTATAGACGATGGCGATGGAAGAAATATGTCAAAGGCGAATGAATGGGCAGCAATGATTGGAAGTAATTTCTTTGAACTATCAATTGATCCGTGGGTCATTATTGGTCCAAGTATCGCATTTATCTTAACGATATTTGCTTTTAATTTAATTAAATTAGGTATTGAAAGGATTATTCATAAACAACCAACACCATCTAAAAAATTAAAACATGATGCTATTATGGAATATGATTCATTGAGTGATTTCGATTTTGTTAACAAAAGTGAAGAAAAAACGGATTTAATGAAGGAAGACAAATCTTCTTATATATTATCTAAGTAAAAAACAGCGATTATTCGCTGTTTTTTTGATTCTTTTTATTAAGTTTGTTCCAAAAAGTTGTAGCTTTGTCGTCAGTATTAAGTAGTAGGAATTTTATTGCAAAATCTTTTTATCACTGTATTAAATTCAAAATATCTAGAAATACTTAAATAATTTAGGGAATACTATAAAATATTAACAGTAAGAGAGGTAAATCATGGAGAAAAATTGGTTCACTGACAAAGAACTTGAAGACTACTCAAACCAAGGGATTTTGTCTGATAAAGTAGTTAAAGAATTGCGCGAATTAAGAGAAAAGGATAAAAAGAAAAAATCATCTAAGAGTCCTTAGATAAAATAGTTCTTTACTAAGTGATTGTTGTATAACATTTAGAGGATTATCATTTGATAGTCCTCTTTTTTATTAAAAAGGACTATTTGACTGTAAAAAAGAATTATAAAAAAAGGTGCGTGAAAAATTACATTTTATGAGAGGTTGAGATTCGTGAAAGCACACGATTGTCCTAAGTGTAATACTTATAGTGGAGAATGTATGAAAGTCATCAAAAATGCTCCGACTTTTTCGGAAGAGCTATTAAAGTGCACTAATTGTTCCTGGAGCGGTAAGTGGTCGGATATGACTGTGCGGGAGGTTAAATTGCCGGAGATTCCAGTCGGGAAAACAAACACTGACGTCAAACCAATTATTGATTATTATGTACTTCATTCAGATGAAATTAGAATTTCATATTCAGGAGGTTCTTGCCCCCATTGTGGTGGAAGTGATCCTTTATGTTGGTGCATGACGTTATAAACGATTTCAAGCGATAAATTCTAAGTTGAACATTTAAGCAAGTGCGTGCGAGAAATCATCTAATATAATTAAAGAACGAGTAAAAACTTATTATGTTGACTATATACCCCTCATGGTATATGATGTATTTGTAAGTTGTTCCTAGCTAATCAATAAAATAGGAAACCTTAAATCACTTGTATTTGGTTTATCTTTTTAGTATGGGTAGTAATTTCTTTGATAGAATATTCTATGAAGGAAATATTACCAACAAAGGAGGGATATAAGAATTGGAATTTAATGATCAAATGAAAAATAGAGTAAAGCGTATTGAGGGTCAGCTTAGAGGAATTTTAAGGATGATGGAAGAAAACAAAGACTGTAAGGAAGTCATTACACAGTTGTCTGCAGCAAGAACTGCAATTGATCGAACAATTGGAGTAGTCGTTAGTTCAAATTTAGTAGAATGTGTTCGACATGCTGAAGAAACTGGTGAACGAAGTACAGAGGAATTAGTTAAAGAAGCAGTAAATTTACTTGTAAAGAGTCGATAAAAAAAGGGTGATCACGCTCTTTTATTTATTCTTTTGTATACCCATAGGGGTAACCGTAATTCTAAAAAGATTGATCTTTAAATTTTCTATTTAAAAGGTTAAAGATTTACACTTAAAAATACCCTACGGGGTAAAAAGAGGAGAAGTATATATGACAGATATAAAAAGGACAACAATAGTGTTATTCAGTGGTGATTACGACAAAGCGATGGCAGCATATATAATCGCAAATGGTGCAGCTGCGTATGATCATGAAGTGACAATCTTTCATACATTTTGGGGATTAAACGCATTAAGAAAAGACGAAGATATTCAAGTGAAAAAAAGCTTTATGGAAAAAATGTTTGGAAAAATGATGCCAAGAGGCGCAGAAAAGATGGGATTATCCAAAATGAACTTTGCAGGATTTGGGCCTAAAATGATTAAGGATGTTATGAAGAAACATAATGCAATACCACTTATAAATTTAATTGAAATGGCTCAAGAACAAAATGTAAAACTAGTTGCGTGTACAATGACAATGGATCTACTAGGTCTTCAGCAAAACGAGTTATTAGATAATATTGAATTTGCAGGAGTAGCTGCTTACCTTGCAGATGCCGAAGAAGGAAATGTAAATTTATTTATCTAAAACTGGAACAAAAGTGAATGAAAGGAGAATCTTCGTTGGAAATCATCAAATATTTAGTCATTGGAACAACCATATTTCTTATTATAAAGCGGTTCATTCCTGTAAAAGGACTTAGACATATTTCTGCAAATGAATTATTAAGTGAACTAAAAGATAGAAATAAGCAGTTTATTGATGTTCGAACTTCAGGGGAATATAAGGCAAATCGGATAAAAGAATTCAAAAATATTCCGCTTCATCAGCTTAATCAGAAAGCTGAAATTGAATTATCAAAAAATAAAGAAGTAGTAGTAATTTGTCAAAGTGGAATAAGAAGTCAAAAAGCATGCAAAATGCTAAAAAAAATGGGCTTTAAAAAGATTACAAACGTAAAAGGCGGAATGAATTCATGGAGATAGTGGGAGGAGATTTAAGATGAAACAAATAACAACAAAAGAAGTAGAGAAATTATTAATTAAAGGCGAAAGATTAAATATTGTTGATGTAAGAGAAGTAGAAGAATTGCAGTCAGGTAAAATACGAGGGACATTAAATATTCCACTTGGTTTATTGGATTTCCGTATGCACGAACTTGATAAATCAAAAGAATATATTCTTGTATGTCGATCAGGTGGTAGAAGTGGTCGTGCCTGTCAGTTATTGGATAGTCATGGATTTAATGTGATCAACATGACTGGTGGCATGTTGGAATGGGAAGGCGAAATAAACTAATTTTTTATCAATTAAAATACCCAAGAGGGTAAATGGAGGCGTAATGAATGAGCTTAATTAAAATAGATTTATTAGTTGATGCAAAAGGATTAGCATGTCCAATGCCAATTGTAAGAACAAAAAAAGCAATGAATGAAATTGAAAAAGGCCAAGTAATTGAGGTGCAAGCAACGGATAAAGGTTCTAAGGCAGATATAAAAGCATGGGCGAAAAGTTCCGGTCACCAGTACCTTGGTACACTTGAACATGGGGGAATTCTTAAGCATTACTTACGAAAATCCTCAAATGAAGAAGAAATGGAAAGAAAACATCCTAATGTAACTAGTAACGAAAGGCTTCAGAAAAAAATAGAAGAAGGAGAAAATATCATTGTTCTAGATGTAAGAGAATCAGCAGAATATGCTTTTAATCATATTCCAACAGCAATTTCGATTCCATTCGGTGAATTGAATCAGCGTATATCTGAATTACAAAAAGACAGCGAGATTTATGTTGTGTGTCGAACAGGTAATCGTAGTGATCTCGCTTCTCAAACATTAGCTGAGAATGGCTTCACAAAGGTTTATAATGTGGTGCCCGGTATGAGTGCCTGGTCAGGTAAAACGAATACTTTCAATCTTTAAGTGAAGGATCGATTGCAGAATTAACATTGGCAAATGATGTAGTTAAAACACATACTTTTTAACAAAGAATTATTTTTTTAAACTAAAATATACCATAGGGGGTAATTAAAGTGGCAGTTAAATTAATGAATTCAAAAGAAGTGACTAGAAAAGTATTTCAAAAAGAAGCGTTATTTATATTAGATGTCCGTAATGAAAGTGACTTTCAAGATTGGAAGATTGAAGGTGAAAATTTTGCTTATCTGAATATCCCATACTTTGAACTACTTGACGGTGTTGAAGATATTTTAGGTAAGATACCTTCAGATAAAGAAGTATTAGTTGTTTGTGCAAAAGAAGGTTCTTCTATTATGGTAGCAGAGATGCTATCTGAACACGGGCTAAATGTTTCATATTTAGAAGGTGGAATGAAGTCCTGGAGTGAGTATTTAGAGCCAGTGAAAATTGGCGATTTAAGAGGTGGAGGTGAACTATATCAGTTTGTCCGTATTGGAAAAGGTTGTCTATCCTATATGGTTGTGTCAAACGGAGAAGCTGCAATTATTGATGCAACTAGAATGACATCGACCTATTTAAACTTTGCAAAAGAGTTGGATGTCACAATTAAGCATGTATTTGATACTCACCTTCATGCTGATCATATTTCAGGTGGTCGAGAGATTGCGGCTAGTACAGGTGCATCTTATTGGTTACCTCCAAAAGATGCAACAGAAGTAACATTTGAGTATCAACCGCTAGAAGGTGGTAATTCAGTCAAAATTGGAAGAACTGCAATTGACATTCATGCTATTTATTCACCAGGTCATACAATTGGTTCAACCTCATTTATTGTTGACTCAGCTTACTTACTGTCTGGAGATATTCTATTTATTGATTCAATAGGTAGACCAGATCTTGCAGGAATGGCTGAAGATTGGGTAACGGATTTGAGAGAAAGTCTATATTCACGTTATAGAGAACTTTCAGAGGATTTAATTGTTTTACCAGCCCATTTTATGATCATTGATGAGTTAAATGATGACGGAAGTGTTGCCAAAAAATTAGGTGCTTTATTTTCAAAAAATCATGGATTAAATATCAAAGACGAAAAAGAATTTAGAAAGCTTGTTACAGAAAATTTACCACCTCAACCAAATGCATATCAAGAAATTCGTGAAACAAATATGGGGAAAATCACACCAGATGAGGAAAGAAAACGTGAAATGGAAATCGGACCAAATCGTTGTGCGGTTCGTTAATTAAAAAGACTATTAGGAGGATTAAAAAGATGGAATCAAAAAAAGTATTAGATGCAAAAGGATTAGCATGCCCAATGCCAATCGTTAAAACTAAAAAAGAAATCAATGAGTTAAAATCAGGGGAAATATTAGAAATCCATGCAACAGATAAAGGAGCTAAAAATGATCTAGCTGCTTGGTCAAAATCAAGTGGCCATGAGTTAATTAAGCATGAAGTAGACGATGATAATATTTTAAAGTTTTGGATCAGAAAAGGCTGAACTAAGAAGGGAACCTAAATGGTTCCCTTTCCTAAACAGGAGGGAGAATCTATGGGAATAGGATTTATTATTACAATATTTTTAATCGGATTTATTGGGTCATATATTTCAGGCATGCTCGGAATTGGGGGTTCGATTATAAAATATCCAATGTTATTATATATTCCGCCATTATTTGGGCTAGCTGCATTTAGTGCACATGAAGTTTCGGGAATCAGTGCAATCCAAGTGTTTTTTGCAACGATTGGAGGAGTTTGGGCTTATCGAAAGGGTGGTTTTTTAAATAAGACATTAATCGCCTATATGGGAGGCAGTATATTAATAGGGAGTTTTATTGGCGGGTTTGGATCGAAATTAATGTCTGAAGGAGGCATTAATCTTATTTATGGAATTTTAGCTTTAATTGCCGCTGTTATGATGTTTATCCCCAAAAAAGGAATCGATGATATTCCACTAGATCAAGTGACCTTTAACAAATGGCTTGCTGCGATTTTAGCATTAATTGTCGGTATTGGTGCAGGAATTGTAGGTGCAGCAGGAGCCTTCTTACTAGTACCAATAATGCTGGTTGTTCTGAAAATACCAACACGGATGACAATTGCATCATCTCTAGCAATCACATTTATTTCTTCGATTGGAGCAACTATAGGCAAGATTACAACTGGTCAAATTGATTATGGTCCAGCAGCAATTATGGTCATTGCGAGTTTGATTGCTTCTCCACTTGGAGCAATGGCAGGGAAAAAAGTAAATACAAAAATATTACAAGTTATTCTAGCGTTATTAATTTTTGCAACGGCATTGAAAATTTGGCTTGATATCATATAGAAATCTATTCTTTAACAGTTAACAAAAAATTAATTAACCTACTAAATTGTCTTAATTTTCTACTCTTTGAACTTACGCATGCGTATGTTGGACAATATGAGTTGCTTCGGCAGCTCTTTTTTTGTTAACTCAAAGTTATTTTTTAAAAAAATAATGTTATAAGAATACCAAAGCAGTCAATCAAGTAATTACTAAAATATCTATTCAAAAAAAGGCAGATTTTCTTCCTCAAAGGTGGATTTGGTTGACGTTTGGTCGTTTTTTTTGCTAACCGCCAGTTTTACAAGAACAAGGAATTTTAACTAATTTAATAGAAATTAATAAATAATAATCATCATTGAAATGGATATTGAATAAAAAATAGGAGCCCTTTTTATGAAGAATCAGAAATTAATTTTCTTTTTTTGTCTATTAATAGTTGTTGTATTTTCAAGTTTTCTATATAAACATCTAACCGATAAAGTAGAGGTAAGAATTGAAAAATCAAATCAGTAAAAACTGTGAAGGAAAGATTTAAGTATTTTAAGGGATGCCAGCTTACAGATATTTGGTATTCAGAGAAAGAATCAAACGCTATAACCGAAGATTATATGAAATATGGTAGAGGTTCTGAAAATGGTGTAAAAGAAAAAAATGTAATTGTTTTGCTATCTAATTTTACGGTTGATTCTTCAGGTGGTGATGGAAGTTTCGAGCCAAATTCAACTCAGTCTGATTGGAGCTGGACTCTAATTAGGGATAGCAAAAATGATAAATGGCAAGTTGATTCTTGGGGATATTAATAATTCTCCTTTAATAAAAAAATCTTTCTATTTAATCTAATGTCTGCTTTCGAACAACAACGAAAACGATTTCTAAAATTGATTGGAGTGAAAATGAATGCGAATCGAACATATAGCTATTTGGGTAAATGATTTGGATCGTATGAAGTCGTTTTATGAAACATATTTTGATTGTAAGTCAAACAATAAGTATCACAATATTGAAAAGAAGTTTGAATCCTATTTTCTAACTTTTAAGTCAGGTGCAAGATTAGAAATTATGCGTAAAGTAGGTATTATTCAATCAAATAAACATAATCAATTGGGTTGGGCTCATATAGCTATTTCTTTAGGCAGTATGGACTCTGTTAATCATATGACAGCAAGATTAAAAAACGATGGTTACTCTATTGTGAACGGTCCACGTGTTACTGGAGATGGATACTTTGAGAGTGTAATAGAAGACCCAGAAGGAAATTTGATAGAATTAACTATTTAATGAAACTAAAGAAAGCCTTAATTGAACAAGTACATACTTAACAAATGCTACATTTTTTGAAAAACAAATTGCAATGATTAGAATAGTATTAAAATGGTATAATAAAGAAAAAAGTGTGAGGTATATATTTTGATTGGGGATATAATCTATCAGTTATTTGTAATGCTTGTTCTTATTTTTTTTATCGTCGCTATTGTGTTATTTGTACGTTCCTTAAAGAAACGTAACAACCAATTAAAACGTATAGAAGATAAGTTGGATAAATTATCAGAACAAAAATCGAAAAGAATAGACTAGACTCATTGAACTGACGCATGCTTTAGCAATCCATGAATCTAGAATTCCTAAGCAGTGAATACAAGGTTTAGTCTTTCATTCATTTTGAATAATAAGCAGACTTAAGGTTCTTCAATTTGGAAGAATCTTTTTTTTCTATATTTTTTCAATCAGACATGAACTTAATGCCCAATGATATTTACTCTATTGGTTTGTTCACAAAAATGACAAAAAATTATGCTGTAAACTAGATTAGCAAATTAGATAAAAAGGAAAATAATAGAAATAAACCGAATATAGTACAGTATTAACTAATCGAGGTGATCATTATATGAGTGATAATGAAAAATATGTAGACTGGTTAGATGAAATTGTGAAGCGTCATGAAAAAGAAGGTGGATTTGACAATTTACCTGGTATTGGAAAACCTTTACCAAAAGAACATTTAAAGGATGACTTATTAACAACTGTCATTAAAAGGTCAGGATATAAGCCAGATTGGTTATCTAAGCAGAAAAAAATATTTGATAAGCTTGAACATATTGTTTCGCAGATTAAGTCAGAAGAACACTCTTCGATTATTTCAAAATTAATAAATGAAGTGAACTATGAAATCAAACAATATAATTTGGGCTGTCCATTTGCGATGCAAAAAAATTATGTGACCAGAGAAAATATTGAACAGCAACTTGTGTTTTGGAAATAGTTGAATATACCTTATGGAAAAGGGAGATTGAAATGAACGAACAATTGTATCAATTAAATAGTTTAATCAATTGGTATAAATCATTGTCCTTGAATGATTTAGAGTTAATGAATAAACCAATTGCTGAAGGAAAATTCTCAGTGAAAGAAAATATTGCTCATCTTTATAGATGGGATGAATTTTTACTGAACGTTGGTATTCCTTCAATTATAGAAAGTGGCAAAATAGATTTTCCAAATTTTCATGACTATAATCATGAATCTGCAAAACTAGTATCAGAAAAAGGTATCGAAGAAGTCATAACTCAAGCGATAAAAACTAGAGAAAATCTCGTAAAATGTTTTAATGATTATCAGGAATTTGCACAAAAAGAAATTAGCATGAATGGTAAAACACATATTCCAAATACAGATCAGCATTTTACGTTTTACTACTTAATTGAAGATTTTAGTGAGCATGATCAGCATCATAAAAAGCAAATCGAGGATTTTTTACATATTCAAAGTTCTAGTCGCGCCAATTGATGACACAATTGTTATGTTTGATTCAGGTTAACACATAACGAAAGTTAAGTTGATGAAGCTGATTTAGAAAAATTGGTAGTCAATTGTAAAAGTGTACTTGGCTAGGTTGAATAGATATTTATATAGTATTAGGTGAGGTTTATGAAGAGAGAAAGAGTGATTTTTGTATTAATCGTGTGTATTTTGTTACTTACGAATGTCCAGAGTATACTGGCAAGCTCAACTGTCATATTACGCGAAGAAAAAGCAGGTGGATATCAATATCAAATTACACAGGAACAAAAAGAATATAAATGGAAAATAGGTCACAAAGAAAATGTGTTTTTCATCGTAGAGAGTAAAGAAAATGATGATTATTTAGATCGTTTTAGAAGAACGGTTAATGATCTAAGTTTGCAAAAATTAGAATTTATTCTTAGTATTTCTTATTTAGTTTTGATTATCGTTAGTATAATCTTGGGAAAAAGAAAGTATAAACTGATTCCTTCTGGTCCAAAGTTATTTTTCATTTGTTTAATTAGTATCACTCTTTTATATTCTGTGAATACATTTTATGATTTATATAACTCATACAATGATGCAAATTATTATTTTCATAGTCTTCTAAATATAAAAGGGGAATTGTAAAGTAAGTTGCCGAATTTTTGTGAATGAACTAATTAAAAGATAAAATAAAAGCTCAGAGTTTCTAAATAACTCTGAGCTTTATTTATGTATGATTATCATTCTATTATTATAGTGTTCTACAGTTTCTATTTGTTCTTATTGACTTTTCAATCCTTAAACATCTCTTCATCTATTTCTTCTATTAATTCCTCAGTTCCATCTTCCTTAACGTATTTAACAGTTACATCCTTGTTATTACTAATCGCATACCAAAACCTATTATTGCCTTTAACATGAATGATTTTAGCTTGTTCTTTCCCTGCATAAACTTCTTTAATCGTTTCATCACTTATCGCACCAGAATATATATAGGGTACATTATTCATAGAAGACCATTTTTGAGTAGTATCCCATTCTGATCCTCTAGTTTGTTTCCAGTTCCAATGACCATTTATTTTCTCAAAGTAAGCAATGAATATTTGTTCTCCTTGGAGGTTATTCTCAAGAAATATGGCAATAGCATCGTCTGGATGTACGACATTTAGATCATGATGAATAAGAGAGTAAGAATAATTAACATCTTCATCATAATCTTTTTTATTTTCCTCCATTTTCTTCTGAAAAAAGTCTTCAAAAGATTGATTGTTAGAACAGGCTACTAATAATGAAAAGCATACGATTACTATAATCATTCCAAACTTTTTAATAATAACACCTCCGAATCTATTAAATATTCAAATCCTGAATTCCGATAATAAGCCACTTTCCTTTTTATATTTTAACATATATTTCCAATTAATCTTGAAACTTTTGACTTCATAACATGATAACTAAAAAACTAAATTCATAAATAAATTCACTTGAGCAGTTTTTGTATACTGTGAATTGGCCTTATTTCTGTGATTTATTTAGGATATGAACCTAAAATCTAATGTTATGATTAAGTAGTATAACTTAAAAAACTTATAAAACTTAAGTTACTTAAGTTTTATTGTGGATATATCTTGATTCATCTTATATAATAGAAAGCAAGCTTAGAAATTAGTAATGAAATTTTTAAAGGGGCAGTAGTCTATGTATCAAGAACAACGGTTAACTTTGATAAAAAAGTATTTGTCTTCTCATAAAAGTATTTCATTAGAAGAGATATGCGAAATGCTTAGTGTTTCAAAGGATACAGCCAGAAGAGATCTTGTTAAACTCGAGGAACGCGAAGAAATAATCAGAATCAAAGGTGGAGCGACACTTCCATCAGCTAATAAGAATTTAATGGATTATAAAGAACGAAAAGTGACAGCAAGTAAAGAGCGAATTGCTCAGAGCGCTTCTTTTCTAATAAACGATCATTATGATTTATTGATTGATGCATCTTCAACTGGTGCACTTATGGCTAAATTCATGGAAAACAAGCAAGTTAATGTGATTACTAATTCTATTGATATTGTTGATTTGTTAGGGGAGTATACTGATATTCCAACTTTTTTACTTCCTGGAAAATTCAATCGAAAAAACAGAAATCTAACTGGACCTAGAACGATTGAAACACTGAATGACTTTATGGTTGATCAGCTATTTATCGGTGCTTGTGGTATTAGCTCTGAAGGAGCAACATCACCTGATGAGGAAGAAGCTTTCTTAAAGAAGAAAATGATTAGCCGTGCACGACAAGTTATTTTACTAGCTGATCGTTCAAAGTTTGAAAAAACATTTCTACATAAGGTTTGTGATATTACAGATTTTGATGTCATTATTACAGATACGCAACCGGATGATGCTGTGATGAAAAAGATAATTGAAAATAATATACATTTAATTGTTACCGAAGAAGAAGGAGAGAGTGAATCAGATGAAAAAAATTAATGTTGGTTTAGTTGGGTATGGCCTTTCAGGAGCTACTTTTCATGCACCATTGTTAAGTGTTTTAGAGGAATTCAAAGTGTTAAAAGTTGTTAGTTCTAATAAGGAAAAAGTTCTACAAGATTTGAGCGACGTTGAAGTAGTGAAAAGTTTAGATGAGGTTCTCGAGGATCAAGCGATTGATTTAGTCGTAATTACAACACCAAGTGGTTTGCATTATGAAATGGCTAAACAGAGTTTAATAGCCGGTAAACATGTTATTTTGGAGAAGCCAATGGTAGTAGAAACTCAGGAGGCAGAGGATCTAATCAAAATTGCCGAAGAAAAGAATCTACTTTTAAGCGTTTATCATAACAGAAGATGGGATAATGATTATTTAACGGTGAAGAAGCTAGTGAGTGAAGGTGTGCTTGGAGAGATTAATACATACCAGGTTCATTTTGATCGCTTCCGACCAGAGGTAAGGGATAGATGGAGAGAAAAGCAAGGTCCTGGATCAGGTACATTGTATGATTTAGGTTCACATTTAATAGATCAAGCCTTACAGCTATTTGGAATGCCAAAATTTATATTAGCAGATGTATTTGCTCAAAGAGAAAATGGCGAAACGGATGATTATTTCCATCTTACTTTAGGATATGAGAAGCTAAGAGTTATTTTACATTCTGGATCAATCGTTCCGAGTAATGGACCGCGTTTCCAGGTTCATGGAAGCAAAGGAAGCTTTATTAAGTACGGGCTTGATGGACAAGAAGATGCACTTAAATCTGGTAAAAAGCCTATAAATGATTCATGGGGAGCGGATGATCCTCAATTTTACGGTAACCTCAATACAATTGACGGAGAAAAAGTGAAATCGGAAACAATTGAAACCGTACATGGTTCTTATTTAACGTACTATAAAAAAATTGCCGAAAGCATTAATGATGGAAAAAGTGTACCAGTTTCTGGACAAGAAGGTTTATTAGTAATAAAAATTATTGAGGCTGCCCAAAAAAGTAGTTTAGAAAAGAAAGCAATCTATTTAGATTAAATTGTTCTTCAAGGAGCGTTTACTTTGGAAAATACCAATATTCAAGAGAAACTTGACCTCATTAAAAAGCAGGAAGAAAAACTAGTTTTTAAGCGTTTTTCTAATGAAGATGCACTAGAAATCGGCTTATCGATCATTGAAGCTACTAAAAAAATCAATAAAGCTGTATCAATTAATATCGTGAAGAATGGGCAAACCATTTTCCATCACGCTATGGATGGTACAACTCCGGACCAAGATGAATGGATTAAGAAGAAAACAAATGTTGTACTCCGTCACCATCACAGTTCATATTATATGCGATTTTATAACGAGATGAAAAACAGATCATATTTTGAATTTTATTCTGTTAGTCCGTTTGACTATGCTATACATGGTGGGGCATTTCCAATTACGATTGAAGGAACAGGTGTCATTGGCGTTATAACGGTTTCTGGCTTGTCCCAAGAAGAAGACCATGGATTGATCGTTGAGGCATTTACCAAATTTCTAACGGAAACTTCCCAACTTTAAATTAATATTTTAAATTTAAGAGTTGCTACGAGCAGCTCTTTTTTTTACAAAAAAAATAGAGGTTTCTCCTCTAATACGTGCTAACTTTATAATCCTCCAAGAGCTTTTATTGTTGCAGCACCAACAATCCCATCTACTTTTAAATGATGATCTTTTTGAAATCTGCGTACGGCTTGGTCTGTATGATATCCAAATATACCATCAATTCCTTTTGTACTGTACCCGAGAGATGTTAGTTTTTTCTGTAGGGATTTTACGGCTGTTCCACGATTCCCCAATTTTAATATTCCTACATTTGTAGAGGGTAAAGAAGGATTTGTGTTAGTACCAGTTACCTTATAACCATTTGCTTTTGCAATTGTGTTAAAGGCTTTTGTAGATGTTGTTATTACAACAGGCGTATTTACTTTAATTCTAGCAAATAGCCATTCTACTTCATTATCATACATCCGAATACAACCAGAGCTAACATATTTCCCAATTGAACTAGGATTATTGTTTCCATGAATAGCATATGTTGTACCCCATGTTCCTCGAGCATTTAACCCAAGCCAACGGTTACCAAGTGGATTTCGAGGATCGCCGCCCGGAATACCTTCTTTATAGTACGGCCTATTTACAATTTTATTTACAATTTTAAACTTTCCTTCAGGAGTGTAGGATGGTTTTCTACCAGTGGCTACTTTAAATACTTTAATGAATTTCCCGTTTTCATAATATGCAAGCTGATTTGTTGATTTATTAATGATTACAAATTGACTTCCAGCAGCTTTACTAGATTTTATTCCTATGCTAAAGAATATTAAACAAGTCAAAATCAACAACGTAAAAAATTTTCTAATCAATCGCCTTCCTCCCCATAGAACTTAATGATGATGATCATTTAATCCTATGTTTGAAGAAGTTGTCTCTGTTACAGTTTTTTAAAAATGTTAAATATTGTTAACTCTTTACGCGATTAAAAAAGATTAATATCTAAGTTATATAGAATGAAAACTGTATTTATTAATGATTGAAAGGGAAATACATTTCTTTTGTAGAATATTGCAACAATACATTTTTTTGAAAGGTTTTGATAAAATTGAAGACTTTACTTTTAACAGGATTTGAACCTTTTTTAAACTTTCCGATCAATCCAACGGAAGATATTGTGAAAGAACTGGATGGACAATCTATTGGTCAGTATAAAATTATTGGTAAAATATTACCTGTAGATTTTCAATCTGCTGGAGATCTTCTCATTAAGTTTTATCATGAAATCAATCCAAATGCAGTCGTATCTTTGGGCTTAGCTGGTGGCCGTTTTAAAGTTACACCTGAACGAATTGCTATTAATTGCAATGATGGTGCAGCAGACAATCAAGGAAATAAATTTATTGGTAAAAAAATCGATGAAGAAGGGCCAGATGGCTTATTTTCAACATTACCTGTACAAGCAATTGTTGATCATTTAAATGAAAATAAATTTCCAGCAGAAGTTTCGAATTCAGCTGGAACCTATTTATGCAATAACGTTATGTATCAAATGCTGAATGAATTAAAGAATAAAGAAATCTCAATTCCAAGTGGCTTTATTCATATTCCAGCTTCACATGAATTAGCAGTTTTACAGAAAAACTTACCTAGCTGGTCACAATCTGATTTAGTAAATGCAATCAAGCTAGCGTTAAAAGTTATTAATACAAATGAAGAAAATTAATGTATCAATTCATCCTGTTGGATGTTCTGGTATTGTATGTTATGTAGGGGATTCAATTTCAGACGAAACAAATGATTTGGTACAAGTTATCTCACGCCACATTATAAATAAAATGGGGCATAAATTTACTGGAGTTGTTCCTTCTTATCATTCAGTTACCATGTTTTATGACTCGATTACATATTCATTTTTCGAATTAAAGAAAGAAGTTGAAACGCAAATACTTAATTTGCAAACTATAAATCTTAAACAGAAGAAAACAATATATGAAATTCCTGTTTGTTATGGATTGCAATATGGTCCTGATATCGAGAATGTCATGAATCATCATCATATTTCAATGAATGAAGTGATTCAGATGCATCAGGAAAGCTTATATCGAATTTATATGATTGGGTTTTTGCCTGGGTTTCCATATCTCGGAGGATTAAACCGAAAATTAGCTACGCCTAGGTTGAAAAAGCCTAAACTTGTTCGGCAAGGGGCTGTTGGAATTGCAGGGGACCAAACAGGAATTTATCCGTTTGAATCGCCCGGGGGTTGGAATATTATTGGTCAAACCCCAGTCACTATCTTTTCAAATAATCGTGATGATACGGTATTGTTTCAATCAGGTAGTTTCTTACGATTCAAATCAATTAATGAAATCGAATATGCAGAAATAGAAAAATCTATTAAAGAAGGTTCATTTTCGCTCAAGAAGGAAGTGCTCGAAGTTGATGAGAATTGATTTAAATAGCGATATTGGTGAAAGTTTTGGACGGTATCAAATAGATGATGAAGGGATCATGCCTCATATTTCATCAGCAAATATTGCATGTGGCTTTCATGCCGGAGATCCATTTACTATGTATGAAACGGTTAAGCTTGCAAAAAAATATAATATTTCAATTGGGGCACATCCAAGTTTTCCAGATTTACTTGGTTTTGGACGCAGAGAAATGAATTTTACAGAAGATGAGGTTTATAAACTAGTACTTTATCAAATAGGTGCTTTGTATTCAGTTTGTAAAGCTCATAAAATGGATTTACATCATGTAAAGCCTCATGGGGCTTTATACAATATGGCAGCAAAAAATAGTAAACTAGCATTAGCTATTACAAAAGCGATAAAAACTTTTGATTCTTCTTTAATTTTATATGGACTTTCAAATAGTAAATTAATAGAAGCAGCAATTGAAATGAATATCCCATATGCTTCTGAAGTATTTGCAGATCGTACATATCAAGAAGATGGGTTACTTGTCGATCGGAGTCTGCCATTGTCTGTGCATAGGAGTACGAAAGAGGCAGTAGAACAAGCAATTCAAATTATTACTACGAATACAGTTACAACAATTTCAGGAAAAATAATCACATTAAATGCTGATACAATTTGCTTACATAGTGATTCAGTTATCGGGGCCGAGTTAGCAGCTGAATTGCGAAAGAGTTTTCATCAACATCAAATTGCTGTCAAAACAGTTGGAGAGTAATGATATTGATTTCTTTATTTGAAGTGTTAAAGGTCGGAGTACTAGTTACAATCCAAGATATGGGCAGAAAGAATTTTAGACATATGGGCATACCAGTTTCTGGAGCTATGGATCAATTAGCTTATCAAATTGGTAATATATTGCTTGGAAACAAACGTGATGTTGCGAGTATTGAAGTTGCCATGGGTGGTACGATTTTAAAAGTTTGTCATGATGTGGATGTCGTTATTACAGGAGCGGATTTATCACCTACAATTAATGGTCAAAAAATTCCTATGTATCGAGTGATTCGATTGAAACAAAATGATATCTTAACTTTTCATGGCGCTAAAAGTGGCGTTTACGCTTATATTGTAGTACCAGATGGTATTTGTAGTAAAGTAGATTTTGAGAGCCAATCTTCTTATGTACTTGCAAAGTTAGGTACTGTCATTCTTAAAGGTATGATAATTCATGGGTACCATAATGAAAAACGGGATTTAATCGGCCTAAATTATGAATGGCAACCAAACTACTCAAATAGAAAAGTGGTTCACTATATTAAGAGTAGTCATTTTAACTTGCTACCAGCTGATTTAATCAATGAATTGTCTACTAATTTATTAATAGGAACAAGTAATAGAATGGGCATGTATTTAAGTACGAATGAAAAGATCAATCAAGAATTTAATGCCAATATACTTTCAGAGGGTACGACTTTTGGAACAATTCAAATCTTACCGAGCGGGCAACCAATCATTCTACTCGCAGATTGTCAAACGACTGGTGGATATGTGACATTAGGTACGATTATTCACTCTGATTTAACAATTTTATCTCAAGCAAAGCAAGGCGATTACATAAAATTAGTTGCAATAGATATAGAGAGTGCGAGAAATCGAAATATTGAGTATGAAAGATTTCTAAAGCATTTATTATTAGATAGGCAAAACATAATAAAGGAGAGATCTTCATGATAGAAATATTAACAACTTTATTTCTTGCCGCTGAGACTGGAGACCATCAATTAGTAGACAAGCTATTAAGTGAGCAACCAATTTTAGTGAATAAGGAAAATGAAAGTGGTTTAACACTATTAGGCATCGCAGCTCATTTTGGACAAATTGAAGTTGTAAAAAATTTATTGTCACATGGTGCAGATATCAATGCAATTTCACATTCGAAAATTTCATTCATCCCTCAAAATACGGCACTACACGCCGCAATTGCTGGGGCTAAATCAATTGATACGATAGAGTATCTACTATTAAACGGAGCAGATTGTAATATCAAAGATAGTGAAGGACATACTCCTTTACATATCGCCGCGTTCGAAGGAAATATCTCAATAGCAAAACTGTTAATAGAAAATGGTGCAAAAATATATAAAAGCAATGCTGGTAATACACCTTTCCAAATTGCAGAAGAACGTAATCTTACTGAATTTATTCATTATTTATCACAAGCGGTTAACTAAAAAATAGCCTTTGTTGTATGTGGATTTTAAAAAAATCAAATTTCTGTTTATAAATGAGTTAATAAACAAAAAGTGTTGTGATTGCTGTATTGTCACAACACTTTTTGTTATGATGATATAAAAGTTATGTAAAAGAGGAATTGTTTTGAGAATAAATGTTTTTATTAGTGCATCAGGATATTGTTCAAGACGCGCAGCAGAAAGGCTTGTTGCAGCTGGTGATGTTAAAATAAATGGTGTTCTTGCAGAAAAAAATAGTATGGTTGATCATCAAGATATCGTGGAAATAAATGGCGAAGTGCTCCAATTATCAAACGAAAAGGATTATATCATATTAAACAAACCAGTTGGTATCACATGTACTGGTTTACATACTGTAGAAGGAAATATAATAGAATTTGTAAATTATCCGAAAAGATTGTTTCCGGTTGGAAGGCTCGATAAAGATTCAGAGGGTCTAATTATCCTTACAAACGATGGACCTATAGCTCATAAAATCCTTCATAGTGAAAACGGGCATGAAAAGGAATATATCGTAACGGTTGATAAGCCATTTGATCAAGAATTTTTAACAGGTATGTCTGATGGGGTGCCAATAGGTGATGTCATAACAAAAAAGTGTGTAGTGACGAGGGTGGATGAATGTACATTTCGTATTGTTTTAACACAAGGGTTAAATCGTCAAATTCGTAAAATGGCTAAGTATTTCGGATATAAAGTAGTAAAACTGAAGAGAATTCGAATTATGAACATTCATTTAGAGAATCTAGAAGTTGGAAAATGGAGATCTCTATCAGATTTAGAATTAAAAATGCTTATAAATCAATTGAAAGAGGAAGAAATGAATGAAAATCTTAATTGATGCAGATGGATGTCCAGTTGTAAATGAAACGATACAAATTGCAAAAGAGTTTAATGTCCCAGTACTTTTATTATGTGATACTGCGCATATTATGCAAAGAGAAGGGGCAGAAACAATCATCATTTCTCAAGGTGCAGATGCGGTTGATTTTGCGTTAGTTAATAGAGTAACAAAAGGTGATATAGTTATTACGCAAGATTATGGACTTGCTGCTATGGTTTTATCAAAGCAAGCATATGTATTAAATCAAAATGGTCATCAATATACGAATGAAAACATTGATTCTCTCCTTCATTCACGTTATGTTTCAAAGAAAATTCGTAATGCAGGTGGAAGAGTTAAAGGACCTAAGAAACGTCAAAAAGAAGATAATACAAACTTTGAAATTGGTTTAAGAAAAATTTTAACGACGATTACAATGTAGTACAATAAAGTGAAGGAATAAAATCTACAAAAGAGGAGGAACGCATGTTAACTATAGCAAGGAAGAACTTAAAGGAATATTTCGGATATGACCATTTTAGAAAAGGACAAGAACAAATTATCGAAAGAGTTTTATCTGGTCAACACACGGCTGGCATAATGCCGACGGGTGGAGGGAAATCAATTTGTTACCAAATTCCAGCGACAATACTCCAAGGAGTTACCCTCGTCATTTCTCCACTAATCTCTTTAATGAAAGACCAAGTTGATTCCCTACACCAAGTAGGAATACCATCCACTTTTATCAATAGTTCACTTTCATATCATGAGGTAAATGAAAGATTGATGGATTTAAGCATTGGAGAATATAAAATTCTTTATATTGCACCAGAACGACTTGAATCTGAAAGTTTTATCGATCAGTTAAAGCAATTGCCTATTAAACTAGTGGCAGTAGATGAAGCACATTGTATATCATCATGGGGGCACGATTTTAGACCAAGTTATTTAAGAATTAAAGATTTAATTTCTGAATTACCGTCTAATCCAACAATACTTGCACTAACTGCAACGGCTACCCCACAAGTAAAATCTGATATTTGTAGTCAATTAGGCATTGATGAGGAAAGTGCAATTATAACAGGATTTGGAAGAGAAAATCTGTCATTTAAAGTCATTAGAGGACAAAATAGACTTGACTATATTTCTAATTATGTAAAAAAGAATAAAAATGAAGCTGGAATTATTTATGCTGCAACTAGAAAAGAAGTTGATAAAGTAACAGAACAATTGAAAAAACTTGGTGTGTCAGTTGGTAGATATCATGCAGGTTTAAGTGATGCCGAAAGAACAAGACAACAAGATGCATTTCTTCAGGATGATATAAATGTCATTGTAGCAACAAATGCGTTTGGGATGGGTATTGATAAATCAAATGTGAGATACGTAATTCATTATCAAATGCCTAAAAACATGGAAAGTTACTATCAAGAGGCAGGAAGAGCAGGGCGAGATGGATTAGAAAGTGAGTGTATTTTACTTTTTAATGCACAAGATGTACAAATCCAAAGATTTTTAATTGAGCAGTCAACTCATGATTTTAATAGAGAAAAACAAGAAATTCAAAAACTACAATCAATGAAGGATTACAGTTACCTAGAAACATGTTTACAAGCTTTTATACTTCACTATTTTGGAGATCAAACGAATCAAAACTGTGGAAAATGTAGTAATTGTATCGATCAACGTTCTTCTATTGATATTACAAAAGACGCTCAAATCGTTTTATCATGTATTATAAGAATGGGTGAACGATTTGGGAAAACAATGGTTGCTTCAGTATTAACTGGCTCGTCAAATAAAAAATTGCTAGACTTTAACTTCCAGACATTATCAACTTATGGACTGTTAAAAAATCGTACGTTAAAGAATGTAGGAGACTTAATTGACTTTTTAACATCAGAACAATATATAGGTGTAACCGATGGGAAATTCCCCTTATTAAATGTAACAAATAAAGGAAGAGAAGTACTTTTAAATAAAGTTCAGGTAATGAAAAAAGAAGAAATTATTGTTGAAGCAACTTCTACAAACAGTGAGTTATTTGAACAATTACGTGCATTGCGTAAAGAGATTGCCACAGAATTAGGTGTTCCACCATTTGTTGTTTTTTCTGATAGCACTTTGCGAGATTTATGTAAGTTACTGCCTGAAACAGACGAAGAATTTTTAGAAGCTAAAGGAGTAGGGCTTCAAAAGCAGCAACGATTTGGTAAGCAATTTATCGAATTAATTCAGGCATATAAGGCAGCAAACCAAATTGAACAATCAGTTAAACCTATCATTTCTTCAATGAAGGAGAAGATTCCTTCACATGAAATTTCATATGATTTATATAAAGAAGGTTTAAATATTAAAGAAATCGCTAAACAAAGAGGATTAAATCCAGTAACGATTGAAAGCCATATTCTTCAAGGTGCAGTGGAGGATACGACTTTTGAATGGGGCGAAATTTTACCAAATGATATAGAGGAAGAAATAAATGCTGCGATTAAATTGGTAGGAAGCGAAAAGCTAAAACCAATCAAAGAAGAGCTTAATGCTGATATTAGTTATTTCATGATCAAAGCGGCAATTATGAAGGCTGGAATTTAAAGTTAAGTCCAATAAATTTAAACAAAAAAGAGCTTCCACTATTGGAAGCTCTTTTTATTTAAGTAAAGGGAGATGTTAAAGTTTATTTGCTTTTACAATTATTTTTTTAGTCTCTTTACTTTCATTGTGATTTCGATCAACTGCTGTAATTACGTAAGTATAGTCTTTATCCTGTGATATTGTACTATCAAGATAAGTTGTTTCTTTTTTTACAGATTTACGAACAGTAGTTAAAATATTTCTTGCATCGTTTATATTATCTGCATTTTTACCTTCAAAACGATAGACGACATAATAAGCGACATCTTTATCACTTGGGTTATTTTGAATCGTAAGTAAATTTCCTTCAGCGATTCTAGTTGCTTTTTTAAATTTTGGTTTCTTTGGAGCTTGATTATCAATCCATGGCATAGAAGGGATTAAAGCTTTTGTTCGATATTCAACTTGGCTTAAACGATCTTTAATACCTAGTGGATTATTATTTAAGCTTTTTATTGAAAAATGCATACTTCCTTTTATTTGTGGAATTTGGCGATTTAATGCGATTTGATTTGGCAGTTCATTTGGCAGAGCCCATGCTTCATTATTAGCATTAATTTTGTATGCAGCTTGTCCAATATACAAATCGACATTTTTTCCTTCAACTTCCTTCGTCCACCAATCTGCTAAAATATCATAAGCTGCTGGTTCAAACCCAATATTCCAGTAAATTTGAGGGGTAATATAATCTATATACTCTTTATTTATCCATTCTCTTGTATCTGCGAACAAATCGTCATAATTCGTTTGACCTGCAGTTGTATTTGAACCTGTTGGGTCTTTAGCGATATTACGCCATACTCCAAATGGACTGATACCGAATTTAACATAAGGTTTTACTTGCTTTATGCTTTCATTAACCTCTTTTACAAACTGATCCACATTGTCACGTCGCCAATCATCTTTATCTGTAAATAAATCTTTACCATATTTTTCATAACTTAAATGGTCTGGAAATTCCTGACCTGCTATGCGATATGGATAAAAATAATCGTCCATATGGACTGCATCAATATCGTAATTCCTAACAACCTCCATGATCCCATCTTCAATAAACTGACGAGCTTCAGGAATACCTGGATCAAAATACAACTGGGTACCATAAGGGATAACCCAATCTGGATGTTTTCTAGCAGGATGAGACTCTGCTAAAGTATTTAAATCTTCTAAAGTTGCGTTACCTGGGGTAGTACGGGGCATTGTAATTCGATACGGATTAAACCATGCATGAAATTCAATATTTCGCTTATGTGCTTCTTCAACCATAAATGCAAGCGGATCATAACCTGGATCCTTACCTTGTGTTCCTGTTAAATATTTTGACCAAGGTCCATATTGGGAAGGATAAAATGCATCAGCTGTTGGTTTAATTTGGACAACAACAGAGTTCATTCCCATTTTTTCAACATCATCTAATAGCTTAATAAACTCCGATTTTTGCTGCATAACAGATAAACCTGTTTTAGAAGGCCAATCAATATTTGTAACTGAGGCAATCCAAGCAGCACGTAGTTCATGTTTAGGAGGTACCATGTACTGTGAAAGTGTTTCCGCCTTCACAGTTGGAAAATTTGGTAGTAATAATGATGTTCCGACTGTTAGTGCAAGTACATATTTCCCAATCTTTCTTCTTTTCATAAGTAATCCACCTAGCTTTCTATTAAATTAGTAGCGCTTACATAATATAAAGCTACCAAAACTGGAAAGTATTGTCTATACAAAATTGTAATAAAATTTCAATAATTTAGAAAATATTTAGAAATTAAATTTCAAATCGTGATTTCTTTATCCAGGGAATATTAGTTTGGAAAGGAGGGATTCAAAATCGACTTAACATCAAAAATGCTTACAAGCTACTATTCATTTTAAATAGATAGAGTGTTTTAAATAGGGATATGGCATAGGGGGAATTATATAAACATTAACTGATGAAAAT
The DNA here is from genome assembly GCF_002128405.1 of Gottfriedia solisilvae. Taxonomy (GTDB): domain Bacteria; phylum Bacillota; class Bacilli; order Bacillales; family Bacillaceae_G; genus Gottfriedia; species Gottfriedia solisilvae. The sequence continues at coordinate 366,272 of NZ_NETJ01000001.1, read as the reverse complement.
GTTAAATACTGATTTATTTAAGAACAGTCCAATTGAAATATTATCAGACTAGTCATTTATGAAACCTTTAAAATTTTATTATGCAAAAAACAGAACATATATTCTGGTATTCTATTATTCTTTATGGTAAAATTAGGTAGAGTAGAGTTGTGGTAGGTGCCTTTCTTCGGTTGAAGGGAGGTGATATGGTGACTGGTTATGAGATTGCAACACTAATTATCCAAAGTATTGGAATAACATCAACTGTAATCTTAAGTGTAATCGGTATCGTCGTTTCTTTGAATAAAAGAAAATAACCACCCTACCCCTCGAATGGATGTGGTGGCTATATTCACTAGGTCCGAGGAAGCAACTTTACAATTACTACTCGGAAGGAGATGTGTATGCAGCACATCTCTTTTTAGTATATTCTTAATGATTATATTATAGTACTTTTAGTATAATTTGACAATGAACTTGTCTTTCTTTTTACTTAATTCTGATCAATTTGCAATCTTCTTTGATGAATTACTAACTTCTTTTTTAGTAGAATTGAGCAACATGATTAATGCGATCCCTAAAAACGTAAGGAAAATTCCTACGATTTGAAGAGGGGTTGGCTTAAAGCCAGTTATCATAGTATCTAGTACAATTGCTACTGCAGGATCTAAAAAAGTAAGGACAGCAATTGTATTTGCAGGTAGAAATCGAATATTCCCAAAAAATAAAGCATAAATCACGCCAGTATGTACGAAGCCAATAATTAATATAAAAGTCCAATTTTCCATATGTAGGTTATGGAAAGCACTAAATTTTACAAAAGGAAGAAGTAAAATGAAGCCTAGTGTAGTCTGTAAAAGTGTCGTAAAATATGCACTTGTTTGAGTGATCCCTTTATTAACAATCATTAAAAAGCCATAAAAAATTGCAGCAAGAAATGCCCATATTACACCAGAAGAAAGAAGTGTTTTAAAAGTAAAATCTGAGTTGATCCCTGATAGTAGGATTGAACCAATAAAACTACTAAAAACACCAAGTAGTGGTATCATAGTTATCTTTTCTTTAAAAATAAGGCTTCCCACTAAGAATAATATGACAGGTGCTAAATAATAGATAGAGATCGAAATCGTCACTGATAAATTTTCAAATGATTTAAATAGGAAAACCCAATTACAAACTAATAAGACTCCACTAAATAGTGATAGAAAAATATCTTTTTTATGATAGACTTCGTTTTTATATAAGCCAGTTAAAAACCAAACTAAAAATAAAAAAATACTGGCAAATATACATCGTATAAATACTAAATCAATTGCTTTAAGTCCCGTTTTTGGGGCAATAAATCCAATAGTTCCAAAAATAGCCATTGCGATGATAATACTAATCGTTGCTTTATTGTTGACCTCTTGTTTTGTCATAACATCACCTTCTTAATTTTAATATTCTGTCAAATAAGTATAATAGAAAATATGACGAAGTATCAATTATAAAAAAGTAGCTCCTTGTTTTTGTTCGAATCTTATTTTATAAAAATGCAAGCACACCTAATACGAAATATCCTATGATCACGAGAAATATAATGGAGAGTAGTGTTAAAGAGATTTTTTTCCAAACACCTTCACTATAAAGCGCAGATAGTACAGAAAGTAGATATAAGATAAATATTGTTATATATGCAAATGCATGATTTATATACTTGCCTTGTATGGAAAGTACGAAAAGTATGTCTGCTAAAAGAAAAAGAATTGAAAGTTTTCCTAAATGCTTCTTCATTTGATTCCTCCATTTTTTTCCATCTTTAACAATCTATATTCAATAATGATATTTAAACAACCTTCATATTATTTAAATTCAACTAATATCATGACTAAGTATCTTATTTTAAAATAGAAAAACATGGTAATTCAAAAATCTTCTTTTATAATATTAATATAAGATTCCTAGAAGGATTTTAAGAAAAGTTGTCGAAACATAATCTTGTACATCATCATAATACAGTGAGGAGAATTATATTGAATATTGTCGTAGTAAATGGTTCACCAAGAGCAATTGGAAGAACTGGTGTATTAGCAAAACAACTTGTTGATGTTTTTAATTTTTCATTAGTAGATTTAGCTTTAGGTGAATTACCTTTATATAATGGTGAAGCTGAACAAAAAGAATTAGATGTTGTTAAATCAATTCGAAATACATTAATTCAAGCAGATGGAATTGTGCTATGTACACCTGAGTATAATAATGCAATGAGCGGCGCATTAAAAAATTTAATCGAGCTATTTGGATCTGAACCTTTTAAGAAAAAGCCGATTGCTTTATTGGCAGTTGCTGGTGGAGGAAAAGGTGGCATTAATGCGCTTAATAATGCAAGAACAGTTGTAAGAGGTGTTTATGGAAATGCAATTCCAAAACATCTAGTTTTAGATCCAGTTGATTTCATTGAAAATGATATTTCAGTGAAAGAGGATGCCTTTACAAAAGTTACTGAAGTGATTGATGAATTAAAAGAATATGTACAAAAAGAAATTTTATACAAAGAATTTTTAGAATCAAAAAGCTTCTAATAAAAATGGCCCTCTACTAGTCAACACTAGTTTAGGGCCATTCATTATAATATAGTAGTTATTCCATATTGAAAGATTTATCATTTACATTGCGAATTGGGAAATTTACTTTATAACGAACCGCTATAATTCTTATAAGCGTTGTAATTACAAAACAAATATAAAGTGATGATAATTTTGAGAAAATTTCACTCGTTAACAAAATGGATACAGAGCCTACAATTGCTGCAATTGCATAGATTTCTTTTTGGAAAACAAGCGGTATTTCCCTTGCGAACACATCTCTCATAATTCCACCACCGATTCCAGTGATTAAACCCATTGAAACAATTAAGAATGCTCCTTTTAATCCATGGTCAATTGCAGAATACGCACCGACCGCTGTAAATACACCAAGTCCAATTGCATCTGTTAATATTAAAGTAGTTTGAAACTGTAATGTACGTTGATAAAATAACCATGTTAAAATAGAAATGATAGTACTTACAATAAAATATTGAGGCTTTACGAATACGTTAGGCACGGATTGACCTAAAATGATATCTCGAATTAATCCTCCACCTAAAGCTGTACATGCAGCTAAAAAAACAACACCAAATAAATCCAATTTCTTTTGAATTCCGACTAAAGTACCAGAGATACTAGCCGCTATAATTCCTGCATATACAAAAACCTCGATTAAAATCATTCTCCTCTATCCCCTAACAAACAATTTCATAAGAATCATTTTAACAACATGAAGTTTCTATTACAATATTAAAATAGTTTTGAAAACGCTTCATTTTAAAAATATTTTTCGTCAGAGAAAATAACTGCAAATTAACGGTTAAACATACAATTTTTATTTGAACAGGAGAGAGCGAAAATGAGTAATATAACAAACAAAAATGATCTTTCAACAGTTTTTTATCAAGAAATAGATGCAATTATGAAACGATATAAAATTATTGGCTGTCAAGCAGTGTCTGTATATAAAGAACAAGTTATTTGGTCTGATTCCTTTGGTGATCGGGACTTCGAAAAGAAGCTATCAGTTTCAGAAAATACGATGTTTAGAATTGCATCTATCTCAAAGTTATTTACTGTAACTGCGATCATGCAACTTTTTGAAAGACAACAATTAACATTGGATACTGATATTAGTGACTATCTAGGTTTTGAAGTAAGAAATCCAAAGCATCCAAATTCAATCATAACGTTAAAACAACTACTAACTCACACGTCTTCACTTACGTCAGACGAAGAATCTAACAGTATTTATGCAAAATTCATTAAGGATGGTCAGTCAAGTCCTAGTGTAAGTCTTAAAGAACTTTTAGTACCAGGAGGAAAATACTATACTACTCAAATTTGGGGAGATTGGCAGCCGGGGACTTCTTCAAATTGGGTATATTCTAATATTGGTGCGATCATATGTGGAGCAATTATTGAACAAGTTTCAGGAATACGATTCGATTCTTTTATTCAGCAAAATATATTTAAACGACTAGGTATGGAAAATGTTGCATTTTCTTATGCTGGAATGAAAAAAGTCCATGAATACGGCAATTTATATGAATTAGATGAAAATACAAAAAAATATATGGTTACAATACAAGACGCAAATGAAACTAAATTTAATAAGGATTCTTTTAAAAATTATATACCTGGAACGCATGGTGGTTTATTTGAACCCCAGGGAGGGTTACGTACTTCTGCATTTGAGTTAAGTAAGTTTTTACGAGCTCTAATGAATGGAGTATATAATGGAACAAGTTTGCTTAAGGAAGAAACGTTGAATGAGATGAAATCAGTTCACTGGATGAGAGAAGATGAGAACCACTTTTTCTCGAAGATGGGTTTAGGTTTTCATATCAGTCATGACTTCTTATCTGATTATAATGAAATGATTGGTCATGCTGGTGAGGCATATGGTCTGATTAGTAATCTATATTGGAATGAAGAAAAGAAATTTGGGATTATCTTTATATTAAATGGAGCAAGTTTTAGCCTACTAAACAATAGTAGGTTTGATGTTGAAAAAGAATTAGCTAAAGTAATCTTCGAACAGACAATTAAACAATATATCGATTAATAAATAAGTTTATAAAATGCATTGAATTGAATTAAATTCTCTTAGTTTAAATCTTACCCAAATTTTTGATCCTGGAAGTCAGAGTTTAATATGATCTGACTTCCTATTTTTATTGGAAAAAAACTTGATTCGCTCTAGATAATCAAAAGCAGGGTAAAAATGAAGGAGGATTTAATCAGAAAATTTTGTTAAAAAATGATTGTGAATAATGTGATATATTGTTACAATACAAGGCATAACAAATTAAATTTTAGAGAACTCCAATTGCAATATTATCAATTTATGAGCAAATTTAAAAATACAATATGGAAGTGGGGAAAACTGTGAGAATCGTAACCATTGGAGATAATTGTATGGACGTATATCAAAATAGAGGTGAGGCTTACCCTGGAGGAAATCCAGTTAATGTAAGCGTGTATTTAAAGGATTTAGGTGTAGATTCATCATATATAGGCTGGGTAGGTAGTGATGCTTATGGTGATAAAATGATAAAAGCAATTCAAAGTAGAGGTGTGGATGCTTCATTTGTTTCTAAAAAAGAAGGTAATACAGCGATAACATTTGTTGAATTAGTTAATAATGACCGTCAGTTTGGAAAATATGATGAAGGAGTTATGGCAGATTTTACGCTAACAGCAGAAGAGATTGATTATATAGAAACATTCCAACTAGTACATGCAGGTATATGGGGGCATGTAGATCCGTTTTTTTCAACTTTTAAGGAAAGAGGATTACAAACTTCATTCGATTTCTCCGATCAGTTACATCATGAACTAGTTAAAACATTACCACGCTTTGTTGATTATTCATTTTTCTCATATACGAATGACGATTCTTATATAAGAGAGTTTTTAAAAGAAGTTTTCAATTTAGGGTCAAAAGTTGTTGTAGCTACTTTAGGGGAAAATGGCTCTTTAGCCTATGATGGTAAACAGTTTTATAAAAGCGATGTCGTTAAAGGAAATGTGGTCGATACAATGGGAGCGGGAGATTCATTTATTTCAGGATTCCTTTTTGGTCGTTTAAAAGGAAATGAAATGAATGAATGTTTACAAATTGGATCAGAAACAGCCGCAAAAACAATCAGCTATTTTGGTGCATGGTGACGAGAACAAGTTATCGATGTATAATCAATCTATAAATGAATAGATTGGAAAAGGATGAAGATAAATGAAATTAAATTCTTCAACTACCCAGCCTTTATATATGCAGATTAGACAGATGCTCCAAGATGATATAAAGGAAGGCAAGTATAAACCAGAAGAACAAATTCCTACAGAAGCTGAGCTTTGTGAATTTTATAATGTGAGTCGTATTACAATCAGAAAAGCAATTGAAGAATTAGTAAGAGAAGGTTCTTTGACCCGTATTCCTCGCAGGGGGACTTTTGTGACAAATCAGAAATTTCATAATGAATTGATTTCTGTAAGTGGATTTTCAGAGTTTAGCCATCAATTAGGTATGATCCCAAATTCACGAATTCTGAAAAGTGAAATCATTGAAGCATCTTATGAGGTAGCGAATCGCCTAAGCATAGAAGAGGGTAGTCCTGTATTAGAATTAGAAAGGTTAATGTATGTAAATGATCATCCGCTTTTTTATGATATTGCGTACTATTCCTTACTTCGTTTTCCAAATTTAGAACAGAAAATTGCGAAAGATGAATCTACATATAAAATTCTATCAAATGAATATCAAACAGAAATCGTTGCGAACGATAAAATAATTGATGTAATCGGTGCAACAACAGAGTATGCTAAATTTTTAGATTGCGATATTGGTTCTAATCTTTATAAAATAGTAAAGATTGCTTTTGATTCAAATGATGAACCAGTGCATCTTTCTACTTTTGTTTGTGAAACCAAAAAAGTCAACTTAACGGTTCACCGAGCAAGATAATACATAATCATATTACGAAATGAAGGATAGCTAATAGTGGCTATCCTTTTTGCTTCTACTAAATTTTTTAATAAGGAAGTTAATTATTCAAATTCTCTTTTTCCTTTAAGATAAAATAGAGAAGTATGCTGAAAAAAAAGCCAGCTTCAATTGCACTGATCATACTGCTAGTTAATTTTGTTTCATTAAAACCGAATAATATATGGCATAAGGTATACAATCCGGTCAGAACGATGATCCATCGGAGAAATATTTTCTTCATTAATGAATACTTCCTTTCAAATTAAATAAAAAATAAGACGTCCAATTCAATCGAGAATTAAACGTCTTATTTTGCTTACGCTATATCTTTTGCAAGTTTAATCTTTTGATTTTGTAATTGAATTAAGCGGTAAGTTAATGTAATTGCCGATACTGATAAACCAACAATTAGCCCGACCCAGTATCCTTTTGCGCCTAATTCAGTGTTTTTTAATACATAACCAACCGGAAGGGCAATGATCCAATACGCTAAAATCATCATTAACAATGTTACATTCACATCTTTATAACCTCTTAATGCACCTTGAATTGGCGCAGCGAATGCATCAAATAATTGGAACATAATCGCAAATATTAAGAAACCACCAGCCAACGCTTGAACTGACGAATCATTTGTATATAAACCAGCTACATCATATCTAAAGAAGTAGATAATAATACCAAAGAGTGATGCAATTAATAAAGCCATGACTAAACCGATTTTACTGTATTCCTTAGCATTTTGAAATTGCTTTGCACCGACCTCATATCCCACCGCTATTGTTAATGCCATTGAGATACTAAGTGGGACCATATACAACATACTGGCAAAATTCATTGCTACGGTGTGCGCAGCAATTGTTTCTGTATCAAATTCACTTAATAATAATGTAACAACTGCAAATACACTTACTTCAAAAAAGATACTTAAACCAATTGGTACGCCAAGCTTTAAAATACTTTTCCAAGTGGCAATTGAAACTGGAACAAAATTCTTAAAAATACGGAAGGATTTAAAAGGTTCTTTTGATTGAACAATATAAGTAGCTAAACCAAAAATAATCCAATACGTAATTGCAGATGCAACACCAGAGCCAACACCACCGAGTCGTGGTAACCCAGCTTTACCAAAAATGAGGAAATAATTTAAAATGACATTAATCGGAACAGACACAATCGTAATAATCATAGTTGTTCTCGTATTACCTAAGCCATCAATAAATTGACGAAGAACAGTGTATAAAAATAACGGTAAAATTCCAAATGATAAAGAAAATATAAAATGAAGTGCAACTCGATGAACTTTCGGTTCTAGATTCATATGATTTAAGATTGGTTGAATTGAAAACATTCCAACGATAATAATGAAAATTGCAAGAAATCCTGCTAAATAAAGAGCTTGCATAACGAGTGGAGCAATTTTTTTGTCTTCTTTTGCACCATTCAAATTAGCTACCATTGTAGTGACAGCGACTAATATTCCAGTAAGTCCAGTACTAATCGGAGCCCAAATACTAACACCTATTGCAACGCCAGCTAAATCTTGTGGGCTACTATTACCAGACATAATCGTATCAAAAAATGACATCGAAAATAATGTCACTTGAGTTACAAGGATTGGGAGTAGTAGTGTGAAAAAGTGAGATATTTTTCCCTTTTTTGTCGTATTCATTTGATCGACCTCCTAAACAAACACTTTTACAATTGTATCATGTTTTGGTTTAATTGCTATAAGTAAATCTTGTTTATAAATTAACTTTGAACAGAAAGTTGGAATTGAATTGAAAAATCAAGTAATCGTTATTACTGGAGCAGGAAGTGGACTAGGTGCTTCACTTGCAAAAAAATATTCTGAAATTGGCGCACATATTTGTTTATTAGGGCGTACTGAAAATAAATTAAAAGATATAGGAAGAGAATTACCAAACAATTATTCGATTCATACAGTTGATATTTCAAAATTAAGTGATGTAAAAAGAGTATTTGATTCAATCACTCAAACGTATGGACAAATTGATTTATTATTTAACAATGCTGGAGTAGGTTCATTTGATTTAGCAGAAGAATTAAGTGAAGAAGATATACATAATATGATTGATACAAATTTAAAAGGAACGATCTTTTGTTCACAGGAAGTTCTTAAACAAATGAAAAAACAAAATAGTGGTACGATTGTCAATATCGTTTCAACAGCAGGTTTAATTGGAAAGGCGACAGAATCAGTTTATTGCGCTAGCAAATTTGGCGTAAAGGGATTCACAGAAAGTTTAGTTGTTGAATTAACTGGGACACCTATTTCTGTTTTTGCTGCATATATGGGTGGAATGAATACAGATTTTTGGTCAGGAATTTTTGATCAAGATAAAACATCTAAAATGATGAATCCAGACGATATTGCTGAAATTATTATGGATAATATTAAACCACGTAAAAACATTGCAATCCCTGAAATCATTATAAAAAATGTAAAATAATTTAATAGAATGACTACCTTTCCATAAACTATTAAGGATTCCAAAGCCTAAATAGATAAAGGAGAAAGGTAAATGAAAAAATCTAAATCAGCAAAAAGTGAAGTAAATAGTCATCAAAATTTAGATGAACTTTTGCTTGAGGATCTTAATACAGCGGACGATATTCCGATTGAATGGCTACCAAAAGATGAGCCAATTACGAAAACAATGTCATATAAAAATTCAGAGTAATATCTAGTATAGAATAGTCAATTTGGCTATTCTTTTTTTTATTGATATGGTATTATTATTGAAGCGTTTTAAGTAATACCCAAATATTTCTATACAGTTTTTACGAATTGATGCTTTGGTATTACATACGTACATAAAAATAGTGAATAATCCAACATAATATTATGAATAAGGTAGGAGAATTTCGATGGAAAAAGTTCTTGTTTTCGGACATAAAAACCCAGATACAGATACAATTTGCTCAGCAATTGCTTATGCTGAGTTAAAAAAAGCATTAGGTGTAGATGCAGAAGCAATCCGTTTAGGCGTTGTAAGTGCTGAAACTCAATATGCTCTAGATACATTTAAATCAGATGCGCCTCGTTTAGTAGAAAAAGTGGCTACAGAAACGAACCAAGTTATCTTAGTCGACCATAACGAGCGTCAACAAAGTGCTGATGATATCGAACAAGTTCGTGTTCTTGAAGTAATCGATCATCACCGTATTGCAAATTTTGAAACAAGCGATCCACTTTACTATCGTTGCGAACCAGTTGGTTGTACTGCGACAATTTTAAATAAATTGTATAAAGAAAATAATGTATCAATTAAGAAAGAAGTTGCAGGATTAATGCTTTCTGCTATCATTTCTGATACTTTATTATTCAAATCACCAACTTGTACAGATCAAGATATTGCTGCAGCAAAAGAATTAGCTGAAATTGCTGGAGTTAATGCAGAAGAATACGGTTTAGAAATGTTAAAAGCAGGTGCTAACCTTGCAGACAAATCAATCGAGACATTAGTATCTTTAGATTCTAAAGAATTCCAAATGGGTAATTATAAAGTAGAAATTGCTCAAGTAAATGCAGTTGATACTAATGATGTACTTGCTCGCCAACAAGAATTAGAAACTGTACTTGAAGGCATTGTATCTAACAAAGGTTTAGATTTATTCTTATTTGTCGTAACTGATATCTTAACAAATGATTCAATTGCAGTTGTAAAAGGTACTGCAACAAATGCGGTAGAAAAAGCTTACAATGTTACATTAGAAAATAATACAGCTCTATTAAAAGGTGTTGTATCTCGTAAAAAACAAATCGTACCAGTGTTAACTGATACATTTAATACTCTTTAATTATTAACAACAAAGTCTTTTGTGGGCTTTGTTGTTTTTATAATTATCGAACTTTAACTTTTAGAGGTAAGTACATCCATGAAGAATTTATTTCATAAAATAATTGCAGCACTTATATCTGCACTTTTATTTAGCTTATTATTTGCTCCAGTTTATATGATTGCTTTATATATTAGCAGTATCGTTTATATAGTACTTGGGATCAGTTGGTCATATTTAGTTGATTTGTTAGTAAAGGTTTTGAGAATTAATACTAAATATGTATTTCAATTTTTAATGTATGTAGTGGCAGCAATTGTTTTAGATCTATTAGCAAACATAAAAGATTTTAATCCTCAGTCAGCACTTTCAACACTTTTCATTTCTGTGCCTGCATCACTACTTTATTTTCATGTACTACTTTTTGTTAATAAATACTTAAGCAAGAAAAAGAATACTTAAAACTCTTTAACGAAATAGGGGGAAGAACGATGGAGAAACTACAGTATCCGATTGGAAGATTTTCAGAACCAACAGACTATACAAAGGAAATTCGGTTAGAATGTATTGAAATCTTAAAAAATGCACCGAAAGAATTTGCAGACCTTATTTATACTCTTACAACTGAGGAACTAAATACACCATATCGTGATGGTGGTTGGAATCCAAAACAAATCATTCATCATGTTGCTGATAGTCATATGAATAGTATCATTCGTATAAAGTTAGCTTTGACTGAAGAAAACCCTACGATAAAGCCTTATGATGAAAATGCTTGGATTACGCTAAGTGATTCAAATATTGAGGTAGAAAGTTCCCTTAAAATTCTTGAAGGTGTACACAAACGCTATGTAAATTTGATTGAATCTTTAACGGAAGATCAATTCAAACGAACAGTTTATCATCCTGAAAGTAAAATAACAATGAGTGTAGACTATCTAGTTGCATTATATGCGTGGCATAGTAAGCATCATTTAGGCCATATAAAGATCGTAAAAAGAACCTAAAATTAATTCAAAATATAAAATTAAAAGATCTAAAACCAAACTATTTAATATTTGTTAAGGTGTGAATTGTTATTAAGTTATTGTTTATTTGTAGTAAAAACAAGTGGAGAAGTCCTACTGCAGAGAAAATATTTCATCTTCGAAATGATTTTGAAGCAAGGTCTGCTGGAACTGAAAATGGAGCAAGAGTTAAAATAACTTAAAGGCCAATCGGTTGGGCAGACATCATCTTTGTCATGGAAAAGAAGCATATGAGAAGAATTAGAGATAAATTCGGAAATTTATTAGATGGTAAACAAATCGTGAATCTTGATATTCCTGATGTTTATCAATTTATGGATGAAGAATTGATTGATATACTTGAAGTTCGGGTAGCTGAACAAATTCAATTCGATTAATAAAAATCCCCCACAATATAAGAGTGGGGGATTTGTCTTTTTATGTATAAAAAAGTGAACTCAATAAGTAGATCGCAATAGCCCAAATAATGATTGCAGATATTTTATTAATCATTACCATGATTTTACCTGTTTGATCTATTTTGCCGACTATTCTTCCTGCAATAGCAAGCGAAGTAAACCAAATCCAAGATACAATAATACATGTGAAAGCAAATATGAATTTTTCTGTTCCTTCATATTGTAATGAATTTGTACCAATGATCCCAATTGTATCCAGTATGGCATGTGGATTTAAAAGTGAAACTGAGGTAGCAAAAAGAATTTGTTTTCTGATTGGAAACGAAGCCTGATTTGACTCGATCGTATTCGGCTTACTTTTCCAAGTTTGCCATCCCATATAAAGTAAAAATAAGATTCCAAATACAAGTAAGGCAGTTTTTAAATAGGGTGATGCTAAAATTAATACAGATACCCCAGTTACAGACAGCGTAATTAAAATTGTGTCACAAATCGAGGCAGTAATTACTACTGGTAAGGCATTGATAAATTTCTTACTACTTGCACCTTGTTGAAAAATAAATACATTCTGAACGCCCAATGGTAGAATTAACCCAAATGCTAACAATACCCCATGTAAAATCGTTTGTATCATGTAATCACCTACTTATTTATTTAGCACTGTATTAACAGAACTGTTCATTAGAAATTGAATACTTTGTTATTTATTGACTAACAATGTCTATTTTTGGGAAGGATAGTAAGAAACTGTTAAAGGAAGTGATGAGTATGTCTCAACAATTTGATAATAATACCCCTGATTATTTAAATTTGACAAATGACCCTGCATTATCTCTTCATGAACTCTCTTATCATTATGATATGAGTTTTAATGATATAGCTGAAGTAAGAGGTATATCAGTAGAAGAATTAATGAACTATTATCAAACAAATACTTCTCACGATGCTTTATTTTATTTTGAATAACTAAAGAAGATCAGCTGAGCCAATTTATATTGGTTTAGCTTTTTTTATGTGTAGAAAAGTAGTCATGTAAACACATTATATTATAAAAAGTAAGAAAACTATAAAAATTAAACCTATCTTTTAAAAAAGTAAGATAAGTTAATTTAGTTTGTAGACAAAAAATAAAAAATAAAAAATAAGAGATTCAGACTGATTGAAAACGCTTGCCTTACGAGGAGTAAAGCCGGATGAGGAACGTATTTATCTTTAACGGTAATGAGAACCGCAAGCAGGCGAAGCAACTAAGAAAGCGAGCGTTTGGCAGCCAGTTTGAAGTTAATATATTTTGAATTAACTTCTTTATACATTCATCATTTCAGTTTATATCTCCAGTTATTACTCTTCATCCATCTTCCACGTGGATATTCAAAGTCACACTGACCAATCAAAGAGAAATGAAGTTTTCTACAAACAGCATTTGATGCAAAATTGTGTGTTGACGGAAATGCATGTAGAAAGTGATGTTTTGAATTCCGTTTAAGGACGGCCATTGCTTTTTCAACTGCTAAGGTTGCAATTCCATTACCTTGATATTCTGGTAGAACATTCCATCCCATTTCATATATGGTTTCGTTTCGCCATACTTTTTCCCAATAACCAACACTTCCGACTTTTAATTGAAGCGGTTGAATCATAATGGTAAACATTTGGCCTTTTTTTTGTGCACCTAACTCAAGATAAAGATTGTGTCGTGATAAAATATGCTCATTGGATTCAGGTCCTCCGAGATATTTCATCATATTAGGTGTATTTAATAAATAGAGTAAATGTAGATCAGAGCTTGTCCAAGGAACAATCTGAATTGATGAAGCGTTTATCCGAATCGTCAATTTTTCACCTCATTAAAGGATTTTGCCTGTATTTTTCCGTATATTAGAATATTATTCTGAAATCGATGGAAATTGTTAGTGAAAACACACAAATAATCATATTATGTAAACTAATTAGTGATATGATGAAAATGTTTAGAAATATTTTAGGTGGTTAAAACTGTCATAAGTAAGCCTTATAGAATGATGAATGTCTAGAAGAAGAAATAAGGAGGGTATCATGACTAATAAAAAAATCCCAGTCGGTGTCTCAAATAGACACATACATCTAACAAAAGAACACTTACATATTTTATTTGGAGAAGGCTATGAATTAAATGTGTGGAAAGACCTATCGCAGCCTGGACAATATGCAGCAGAGGAAAAGGTTGATGTTGTAGGAAATAAAGGTACATTATCTGGTGTACGGGTTTTAGGACCAGTAAGAAATGAAACGCAAATTGAAGTGTCTATTACAGATTCATTCAAACTGGGTGTAAAAGTTCCTTTAAGAAACTCAGGTGATATTGCGAATACTGCGGGATGTAAAATAGTTGGACCAAAGGGTGAAGTAACAATTGAAAAAGGTTTAATCGTAGCAGCAAGGCATATCCATATGCATACGAAAGACGCAGCAGAGTTTGGAGTTTCTGATAAAGATATTGTAAAAGTGAAAGTAGAAGGCGAACGTGGATTAATTTTTGAAAACGTACTTGTTAGAGTAAATGAACAATTTGCACTTGAGATGCATGTAGATGTTGATGAAGGAAATGCAGCGGGTATTACAAAAGATACAAAGGTAGAAATAATCTGATTCGCTTTTTCAAGTTTAAAGAGGTTATAGTGTTCCAAAGTAGAAGCCTAGGGAATTTCCTAGGCTTTCAAACTTTTAAAGGAATTTTTAAAGAAAAACGACAACAATTAATATTCATCTTCATCCCACACATTACTTGCATGTTGATTTCGATTCATCATTTTCGATAAATATAATTCAGTCGTTTGAATACTTTCATGACCAAGACTACGACTAACTTGATAAATGCTTGCCCCTTTTTCAATTGAACGACATGCGTAATGATGTCTGAAAAAGTGAGGGCTTATATTATTCGTGCCGTTCCGTTCTGTAACAAATGGCAGATCTGAACTTTTCACCATATCAACTACAAAATTTGATAAGTATTTAAAAGAGTAATGTTGATTCATTTTATTTGGAAAAAGGGGACTGGAATCTGTTTTACTGATTTGATTTGATAAGCCTCGACGATATCTTAATCTACATAAATCTAGATAAACATGATTTAGTATTTTCACTTCGCGCTTTTTATTTCCTTTTCCAATAATTTGTAACCAATATCCATTTGTATCTTTTGAAACATTACCCCATTTTGCTTCAGCAAGTTCCCGAATCCTCATCCCAGTAGTGGCTAAAAGTTTAATTAAAGTAGATTTCAATATATTACTCTTATAAAAGTCCAACAAAGCCTTTACTTCAGATTCTTCTAAATCGCGATTTGGTAAATCATCTTTTGTAATTTTCGCATCTAAAATTCGAGTATATAGTGCTTCTTGAATATAATTTGAATCAAATAAAAATCTAAAAAAACTTTTTAAAATAACTAGTTTTCTGGATAAAGTAGTTACTCGATATACTTGTTTCTTTTGACCATATTGATAGGTTGAAAGCCACTGTTGATAAGCTTCAATATGTCTTTGCTTTAAATTCATAAACAGGGAAGTTTCATGGTAAATCTCTACATCGTTTCGAATAAAATCTTCACTTTGTTTTAGATAATTATAAAATTGGATTAATTCTCTTATATATTCCATTTTCGTACTTTGTTTTCTTTGCTTTGAGGTTTGGATATCTTTCCGTTGATGAACGTAATAGTAGATCATTTCTAAATCAGAAAAACCATCAAAAAATGAGCGGTTCTGTTTTTCATTATCAAATTTTGCTTGTAAAAGAGCAAGATGGTGCGTTTCATCTAACAATTGATCTATTATGTACGTGTTGTCATTTGTAGTAGTAAGAACTGCTGTATTAATGGAAGGATTAACAGGTAACATGACATGCACCTCCTAATAGTTATATAGAATCTTAAAGTTAGTATGTATTTGAAATTATTTTATCAGTTAGAAATCCAGTCTTATTTTTTATTAATTATATTATATACTTTTTCTTTTAAATAGAAAAATACAATATTATTCTATTTAAATAAAACTATGTATAATTTAATATTAATAAATATATATACGGAATGTAATGATTGGGAACAACTAAGTGATAATTTGTTAAATATATATGATATAATAAAAGAAAATAAGCTGTAAATGGATAAAAGGAAGGTACATACCATGTCTGAAAATGTACAATTCGAAAGAGAAGTTTTGACGACAAATGAAGCTGTAGAAATACTTGGTTTGTCTAAGCAAACAATATATAATTATGTGAAAAATGGTAAACTGAAACTAGTTTATGAGGATTGGCAAATAGATGGTACGATGAAATTTTATCGTGATGAGATTGATAGATTGCAGTCTACTGCAGAAAGACCAACAGGAATTACAGTATTAGAGGCAGCTAATCAACTAGGTGTATCAAAGGCAACGATCCATCAATATATAAAATCTGGGAAATTATCATCGGAAAAAGTATTTATTAAGGGTAGAAATACGTCTTTTATCCCATCTGACGAGGTTCATAAACTTAAAGCTACATTTCTAAGTAATCAAAATAGAAAAACATACTTTTCGAAGAATCTAGCATACTGTTTATTTGGGTTATATATTAAAAGGGATTCAAATGAAAAAGCAAGAATCATCGAATTAAATGAAACTGGAGCTTGTGTAGCAAAAACAAATATGGGTGAATTTCTAAACCAAGAGGAGCTTGTAGAACGTGGCTTTTATAGAGCGTATGAGCTGAAGCAAGTTAAACATAGTACAAAGAGGGGAAATATCGTTTTTCGTTTTCCTTTTCCTCAATCAATCAATGCGCCTATTTTTAGTTTAATCGATACATTTTATCAAAAAATTGGGATTCAAAATATGAATCTATATATTGATGGGAACACAATTATTGCAGAGTTAAAACCGGTTAAATTACAATATCAACCTGATCGTCTAGAGCAAGATTTTGAAATCCTGCAAAACTGTTTGCTGGATGGGAAATTATCTTCTAGACCAGGATTAATTATTTTTTCAAGTAATCAAGAACAATTGACCACATTTGTAGAAGATTCTATGAAAGTGAAAATAAAGCAAATTGCTATAAATCACCAGTTAGGAATTGAAGAGGTCACAGAAAAATTGATTCGTATAGGTTTAGCTGAATATGAAAAAAAACTAGACTTTTAATAAGTGTATTATAATAGAGAAATGAATGTATGATATTACGTTAAAATCATTTTCGATGCGTCTGATAGGTCGTTTTAGATTATTCTGAAATTTATCGAGTTAGGAGATAATATATGAAATCACGTGTAATTGACTTAAGAAGTGATACGGTTTCACAACCTACTGATGAAATGAGACAGGCAATGTTTCATGCAGAGGTTGGAGATGATGTTTATGGTGATGATCCAACTGTTCAAAAACTAGAAATACTAGCGGCATCCATGATTGGTAAAGAGGCAGCACTTTTTGTCCCTAGTGGTACATTTGGAAATCAATTGGCTTTATTTACACATTGCGATCGTGGAACTGAGGTAATATTAGGTGAGGACTGTCATATATTCGAACATGAAGTAGGGGCGGCTTCAATTATTGCGGGTGTACATTTACGAACTCTTCAAACAGTTTCAGGTAAAATGGACCTTCAAAAAATAAAACAGTCAATTCGTCCTGAAGATTTGCATTTTCCCGAAACTTCTTTAATTTGTTTAGAAAATGCATACTCCAATGGTGGTGTAGTTGATATTGATTATATGCAAGAAGTATATTGTATTGCCAAAGAAAAAAATATACCAATCCATTTAGATGGTGCAAGAGTTTTTAATGCGGCAACATATTTGCGCACTGATGTGAAAGAAATCACCCAGTATAGTGACAGTGTAATGTTTTGTTTATCGAAAGGTTTATGTGCTCCAGTAGGGTCAATATTAGCAGGAAGTACTGAATTTATTGAAAAAGCGAAGAAAAAGCGAAAATTATTAGGCGGCGGGTGGAGACAATCTGGCTTTTTAGCTGCAGCTGGAATCATAGCGCTAGTGAAAATGACGACTAGACTACATGAAGATCATGAAAATGCTCTTTATTTAGCAAATGAATTAAAAGAAATTCCAGGCATTAAAGTAGATTCAACAAACAATCATATTAATTTAGTTTTCTTTCAAATTGAAAAAACGAATAGAACCCCAGAGGAAATCGAACAAATATTTAAAGAAAATGATATTACGATCTTTGCACCTGATGAAAATGGGAATATGAGATTTGCAACACATTACTGGGTTACGAAAGAAGATATTGATAAAGTCATTATGCTAATGCAAAGTATTTTAATAGATGAGTAAATAAAAACATAAAAAAAAGAGAGTATGTCACTCTCTTTTTTATAATTTTTAGTTTTCTAAAATCCATCGTCACTTGCAGCAAATGGTATGTTTAATCTTTGCTCAACTCGACGTAAACGTTGATTCAACCTATTTAAACGGAATGTATGACGCTCTGAAGTTTGTTGAAGTCGATTAACAGTTTGATTTAATTGATTTACACGTCTTTCTAATTCATTAACGCGTCTAGTAAGATTTTGAATTTGCTGTGGTTGTCTTTCTATATCATATTGATCTTCCCAAGTTGCATGTGAGTATTGATTATATTGAGGTTGTTGATAAACTGTCTGCTGATTATACGGATAGTAATTAGGATACTGATACATATAAAAGTCGCTCCTTCCTTTTTCGGTAATACAAAATACAATATGTAGGCAAAATGCGGAAGGAAACGGCTAATGCCTAAGCGAACTTTTCCTATTTTATATTAAAGAATTTTTTAAATATGCAGATGTTTAATAAAGTATTTTTAAAGGAAGTTATATTTAAGGAATTACAATAATTCATTTAGATTTGGTGGTGGAAATTATATTTTATATAAAACGTTATTTTAGCTGGTTATTTCAGAGTCAAAAAGAAATGGATGTAAGTTATTTAATATTATTTAGTATATTTTACTCACTTCTTCAAGTATTTAGTGAGAGGATATCTCCGATTTGGTATATTGATATTATTTTTATAATTATAAAAGTACTAGTTGGCATTACAATATTAAGAATAAGTCATGGTTATCTAGTAAAGTTATTAGGTAAATTAAATAAACCTGTGAGATTTAGATATTTTATATTAGTTATTTTTGTTTCATCTTTCATTGATACATTTATTAAATAAATTTAAAAAAGAGCCGATTAGGCTCTTTTCCTATTATTACTTTTGTTTAATTTTCTCGATCACATGATGAATTTCATCGGGTTTTAAAAATTCAATAGGGGAGAAGCCCTTTTCAAATTGTAGAGTATCGGCTTCTAACATAACAACATAGCGACCATTTACTTTTGCGATGTGTAAATTTTCTCCAAAGTCTGCTAGCATTCCTTTTATTGAAAAATGATCAGCCTTAAATGCTAATTCAATTTCAGGTGTATGTTCTACGATTTGTGCTGCCGCTTCTATAACTTCTTCGGAAGAGAAATGCTCCTGAATTTCTCGCTTAGGGCTTGCTGCCCAAACCTCCATTGCAGCTTCAAATTGTTGTCTTTCTTCGCTTTCTTCTTCAAATACCTCGTCGATTCGGTCATAAACCATCGTCATAACTTGTGATTTTACGATTTCTGGCATAGATTCAGCGTATGAAACAAATTTTAAGAAGTCCTCAAAATAACGAGCGTGTGATGCTTGATGAATTTTTAATTCACTTTCAGATAATAAACCTAATTCTTCCATGTATGGATATTGAATCGATTTCATATTTTTCGTTGTAATCGCCATTTCTACCGTTTTGATTAAAGTAGATTCATCTGAAATAGAAGCAACTTTTGGTTCAAAATCGCATTTTAATACAAAAACAATCGGATCATCGTAATACTTTCTTAATTTTGCTTGTATCACTAAGAACGCTCCACCACGAACTGCACTCGTATCTACATAATTAATAACTAATGTCTCATTGGCAGCCTTAAATTCTTCAGTAGTTTTTGCATGACGTATTCTTTGAAATAAATTATAATTCGGATTCGAATCTAGCGAATGATTTTCTTCTACGATAAAATGTCCTAATTTAGTCGGTACTGTATCATTTTTAGCGTGTCTTTCAACTTTTCGATTAACGATTCGAGCAAGCTCCCCGTCTAAAAAGCCTTTTAAGGCACTTTCTTCATACATATTCTCATCTATTGTTTGAAAATGTTTATAGCGTTTATCAGATTGATCTCCTTTACCTTCAACTGTTACTACATAAAATGATAGAAATGTTATTTCAAAATCCAATAAGATCACCTTTTTCTTTATTCTGTATTTAAGTATAGATAGGTGACTCACTTCAGTCAATGTGAAGATAGTGCGAATTTACATAAGTGAATTAACCTATTTGTAAAACAAACGAAATTTAATTCATTAAGACAAAAAGCCCTCACATTATGGTAAAATAGAGTATATAATTAATTGAGACGTCTATTTGCAATCATAATTACTGAGATGTGTTATGTCACATCTCTTTTTTCTGTAATTGGGGGAAGTAAGTCAAAGAAAAGGGGTATGAGAGATTGAAAATTGAAAGAATTGCTACCATTTCACTAATCATAGTAACACTACTCTGGGGGACAACATTTGTTGTCGTACAAAATGCAATTGAGTTTGTAGAACCGTTCACATTTAATGCATTTCGTTTCATCTTAGCAACTTTAATCCTATTACCTTTTCTATTAAGAAGAAAACAAAAGAATGGTATCACATTAAAACAGGTTCTTATCACTAGTGGAATAGGATTTATGTTGTTTTCTGGTTATTTACTACAAACTTTTGGACTTATTTATACAACATCTTCTAAATCAGGGTTTATTACAGGCTTATGTGTTGTATTAGTTCCAGTATTTTTATATGTATTTTATCGCGAACGTTCGAATTGGGCGACGGTTCTCGCATGTTTCATTGCTCTTTTTGGATTAAGCTTTTTAACATTAGGTAATCGTTTGTCAGTTAATATCGGTGATGTTTTAACACTTTTTGGTGCAATTGCATTTGCCATTCATATCATTCTAACTGGTAAATTTACAAAACAAATGGATGCACTAACATTTACAACGATTCAACTAGCAACAGTTGGTATTTTTAGTACAATCTCAGCATTTATCTTTGAACTTCCTAAAGCACCATTATCAAAGGATCTATTTACAAACTCAACATTTATATTCGCGGTAATCGTAACTGCTATTTTCTGTACAAGTATCGCGTTTTGGGTTCAAATGTTTGCACAAAAACATATCTCATCTACAAAAGCAGCACTTATTTTCATATTAGAACCTGTTTTTGCTGCTATTACTGCAGTAGTATTTGGAGGAGAAACTTTAACTTCTCATACACTAATTGGTGGAACATTTATTGTTGGTGGTATGTTATTATCTGAAATTCCGATGCCAAAACGAGCGAAAAATGTAAAAGAAGAAGCAATTTATAAAGAAATGTAGAAAAAAATGTAAAAATGGGTATTGACCTCATTGACAGATGTTTTAACTTAACGTATTATATTTTTAAATTAATAAACGACTTAGAAAAGGAATAGTAAGTTTAACAGCTTTTTTAGAGAGGGAATGGGTGGTGAAAATTCCTAAAGTATGTAAACTGAACCAGCCTTGGAGTCTCTGTACCGAACTAGAGTAGGCTACAGCGGTTTTCCCGTTAAAGATGTTAAGAGATTATGTAGCAATTTACATAATAAGTAGGGTGGTAACGCCATGGATGGTCCCTTTAGGTCATTCATGGCGTTTTTTATTTATCTTACTTATCATTTACATTTCTACATAATAATTAGGGTGGTAACGCCGAGAATGGTCCCTTTCGATTATTCTCGGTGTTTTTTTGTATAAAAAATTTGATAAGGGGTAGAAAACATGAGTACAAAAAAATTTGTAGAAGCGATTACAGATATGGATGTTGATTTTTCACAATGGTATACAGACATCGTAAAAAAAGCCGAATTAGTAGACTATTCAAGCGTAAAAGGGTGTATGATTTTAAGACCATACGGTTATGCGATATGGGAGAACATCCAAAAAGAATTAGATACACAATTTAAACAAACTGATCACGAAAATGTATATATGCCAATGTTTATACCAAAGTCATTATTACAAAAAGAGGCTGATCATGTCGAAGGTTTTGCACCAGAATTAGCTTGGGTTACACATGGTGGACATGATGAATTAGCAGAGCCACTTGCGGTTCGTCCAACCTCAGAAACATTATTTTGTGAACATTATTCGAAGGTCATTGAGAGCTATAATGATCTTCCAAAACTATATAACCAATGGTGTTCTGTGGTACGTTGGGAAAAGACAACAAGACCATTCTTAAGAACAACTGAGTTTTTATGGCAAGAAGGCCATACAGCTCATGCAACTGCTGAGGAAGCACAAGAAGAAACAATTCAAATGCTAAACGTTTATGCAGATTTCTTAGAAAACTTTTTAGCTATTCCAGTTATAAAAGGCCAAAAAACAGAAAAAGAAAAATTTGCAGGAGCAAAGGCAACATATACAATTGAGAGTTTAATGCATGACGGAAAAGCACTTCAAAGTGGTACATCACATAACTTTGGAGATGGATTTGCAAAAGCATTTAACATCCAATACACAGATAAAAATTCTAAAAGACAATATGTTCACCAAACTTCATGGGGGATGACTACTAGGGTAATCGGTGCACTGATCATGGTACATGGTGATAACAGTGGATTAGTTTTACCACCAAAAGTAGCACCAACACAAGTAATGGTTATTCCAATCGCACAACATAAAGATGGCGTAATAGAAAAAGCGAAAGAGCTACAAAAACGAATTTCCAAAGTTGCACGCGTGAAAATCGATATTTCTGATAAAATGCCAGGTTGGAAATTTAATGAATATGAAATGAAAGGGATCCCAGTTCGCGTTGAAATTGGACCAAAAGATATCGAAAAAAACCAAGCGGTAATAGTAAGAAGAGATACACGTGAAAAAATATTCGTATCATTAGATTCTTTAGAAGAAACAATCACAACAATATTAGAAGAAATCCAACAATCTTTATATGAAAAAGCACTAAAAAATCGAACTGAAAAAACATACAAAGCATCAACATTTAACGAACTAAAACAATTAAGCGATGACAAACAAGGCTTCATTAAAGCAATGTGGTGTAAAGATTTAGCATGTGAAGAAAAAATTAAAGAAGAGGCTGGCTTAACTTCAAGATGTATGCCATTTGAACAAGAGCAAATCGCTGAAGAGTGTGTATGCTGCGGTAAGAAAGCAGAAACAATGGTTTATTGGGGTAAGGCATATTAAAAAGAAAAAACACGAATCGATTGATTCGTGTTTTTTTTTATATTCCTGGTAAAACTTTATTACTTAATTGAATCATTTGAAATTCGCCAGAAGTTTCACTTAGAGAAACATCATTGGAAGTAGTTTCTTGAGATGTAAAGTTTAGAGTTACGATAAGAATTAAGCCAAATACTACTAATAGTTTTTTCATTTTTTTTCATCTCCCAATACTAAATTTATAGAATAACTCTTAATAAAGTTAAGAATTTTATCCCCATCTTTTTGTGATACATAAAAATCTTTGAGGTCTTTTAAATAATGATTAAAGTAATTCGTATGAGAAATCTCATTTAAATAAGGTAGTAAGGTATTTTCTAAGAAACTAAAATATTGTTCCTCATTCCCCGCAAGCTTTAATTCATATAACTCAAATAAATACTCATATTGATATAAATTTGCTTTTTTAGCCTCGTTTTTTCCTTCAATAATTAGTTCTAAAAGAGAAGTTCTTTCAATTAAACTTCCATCGAATAAGCATCTCATATAACCGAATTTTGAGGTTATTAAATTATAATAAGAACCAGGCTTAAGTTCCATTGCAAGTAAATACATTTGACTAGATCTCTCAAAAAATCCTCTAAAATATAATTGGTATGCAAAGTTGTGAACTAATAAGTGTTTACGATTATTATCCTTCAACTTGTCAGCTATATCGATTAAATTTTCATATCTGTCATTTATTTCTGAAAAATCTAACTGATTTTCTTCCTCTAATAACATTAAAATAATCGATTCAGTATCGAGTACTCTTTCGTAGTTGTTTGTTTTAACAAAAAACTCTTTAGCTTTATGACAATGATAGTAAGCTGAAATGTATGCTTCAGAATAGTAATACGCCATTGCAAGATGATAGTGGATTTCTTGATTGTAATAAGATTCCAAAGACACATTCTTTAAGAATTTTATTGATTTATGTAGTTCGTTAGTCTGAATATAATATATACCAAGTACGTGATTAAGTAAATCTTCTTCAGGTTGGGGTATTTTTTCAATTTTTTTTAATTTAGAAAATAGTATTTTTTTACTATCTTCAATTTTATTTATTAATAACAAATACCTGGCTTTTAATAAATTATATCTGATAAACAATGGGATAATAAAATCAAAATCTACTATTTCTATTTCAAATATTAGCTCCTCAATTTTTTCTAAATCTTGAAAAATAAGCTGTTTTTGCAAGGATTCTATCAATTTTTGGACATTATTTAGCTTCTTAACTTCTTCATCAATATCAAATCCCATTCGAGCGCAAAGTAGGGAAATAGTTTCATCAGAAACTTCAGTAAGACCTCTTTCAATTTTACTTAAATGAGTCTTCGAACAGATTCCATGACCAAGTTCTTCTTGTGTGAGTCCTTTTTTTTGACGAAAATATTGAATAATTGATCCTTTATCGAACATATATTCCACTCCAAAACCCCAATTTACAGAAATTTAATTCTATTTTAGTCTAATTATTAATAAAAGTCATGAGCTATTTGTATATTTTTCTACAAAAATATCGTTTTTTCGTCAATATTCATAATATTTTGGGTTGAAACGTATATAAATAGATTAATATGATTAAATATTCAGTATCTAATTTGTTTTACGAAGGAGGATTTTTAATGGAAAATTTAGTCGAAGCAAAAAAACATATACTAATAATAGGTACATCTAATTATTCCTCTAAATTAAGTGAGATACAATCTACTATTCGAACAAGTGTAATTTGTAGGGCATCTGAGTTACCGTTTTTACATAGAGCACATTGTCATGAGTCAATTATTGTGATGAAGGATGATTCAACCCCAGAAATGTGGATAGAATATGCAAAGAATCTTCATAGTTTAAATCCAATTCACCATGTTTCCTCATTTGAAGAATTAGATCAAGATAAAGCATGTGCAATTGCATCAGCACTTAATATTCAATTTCATCAGCCAAGCACAATTGATTGGGTAAATAATAAATATAAAATGAGAAAAAGATTAGAGGCTTTACAGTTTGAAGAGATCCCTTGTGAACTTATCCAATCTGTAGAGGAAATTAAAACATTTGCTAGTAAGGTAGGTTATCCATTAATCTTAAAGCCTTCAAAAGGGAAAGCAAGTACAGGTATTTCCGTTATTTATACGGAAGACGACATAGAGGAAGCAATGGTGTTTTCTGAATCAGCTGCAGCTCCTCGTCTTGATTATTCGACTCTAATGGTAGAACCCCTTTTAGTTGGACAAGAATTTAGCGTTGAGGTAATTTCGGAAAATGGTGAACATTTTATGATTGGTATTGTAGAAAAGCATGTAGACCAAGATAGCAAAGTTGAGATTGGTCATGTTTTTCCAGCGGATTTACCAATTCATATCGAAAATAAAATTAAGGAATATACATTTAAATTTTTAGATGCATTAAATATTGAATATGGTATTACACACACAGATATCATTTATACCATTGATGGTCCTAAAATCATTGAAACACAATTAAGACCACCTAGTGATAAATTGCCAGAATTAATCTATGATTCTATAGGAATTGATTGCATTCAATATTTAGTGGAACAAGAAGCAGGAATATCAATAAAAGAAAAGTTAGTGAATCACTTAGATTCAGTGAATGAGGAAAGGAAAACATCGGCAATTTGGTATTCTTTTGTTAATTTTGATGGAGTCCTTGAAACGATTCAAAATAAAGACGAAATTAAAAATATGGAAGGGGTTGCTGAATTTAGTCAGCTCATTTCAGATGGAATTCATGTTAGTAAATTGAAAAGCTCCTATTCTAGAATCGCCTTTGTTAGAACTATTCATTCTCACGCAGATCAGGCCTTACTTACTGCTCAAAAAGCCATTAAGAATCTATTAATGTTTTTAAGTGTTCGAGGCATCGTCCGTTAAAAGATAAAACTAATTAAAATCCGTGGATATATTTTAATAAGCTTTCTAGAAAAGTCTTATCTATTTAATATAGGTAAGGCTTTTCATTTATTGTTATACAAAAAATGATCATTTTAGGAGTTTTTATAAACCTAGCAAATAAGTAAGTTCAACACGCTTAGGAGCTGATTGATTAATTAGCTCCTTTATCAGTATTTGGTTAAAGAGTATATAAATTTCTTATGCAAATAACGCATGAAACATTTAAAATCGTGAGCTGCTAAAATGCAGCTTTTTTTTGTTTTGAGGAATGCAAAAATTGAGGATTAATCTGATGAGATTTAGCAACAAAGTAATTTATTTACTCTAAGCTTTTTTTACTGTTTCTAAGTAAATTGAATAGTTTTGTCTAGTTTAAATAAAAGACCTAATAATAAATACAGATGTTATAATTTAGTTACATCTAGTAGTAAATCACGGAGGCTTTATGAAAAAAACTATATTTATTATCTCACTGTTTATCGGTGCTTTTTGTTTAGGTCTATATGATGCACCATCTTATGTATTTGGAATCTTTTATGCTGGAGTTTTTCTCTCATTTTTTTGGACTATATATTATCCGTTTTATTTTTCAAAAAACCTAACAAGTATTGAACGTTATCTAAGCAAACAATCCAAAAAATCAATCCTTTATTTTCTTTACTCAGTTACAAACCATATGCACGATGAGATCGAACAGTCGTATCATTATATAATGAAGAAGCAAATGAACCCCTCAAAAAAAGCCATTTATCAAGTTGTTTACGGCTTTGCAAAAAAAGATATGCAACTTGTTAAGGAAAGAATTGATTTCATTAAAGTACCTGAGTGGAATTCATATTACAAAACACTTCTATATATTGAAGAAAATGAATTAGAGAAAGCAAAAGTAACAAAAGCTTCAATGCGATCACAGAAATTTAAAAATGTACTTGAGTTCGAACTATTACTGAAGGAAAACAAACTTGAAGAAGCGAAAACATTATTATCTCATTTAATTTCAAATTCAAGAGGTTATCACTATTACATGTTATCAAAGCGATATGAAGAAACATTTAAGACGAAAGAAATAGTATAATCATGCTAAAAGGGACGGTATATCTGTCTCTTTTTATTTAAATAGAAAGAGAGGATGGCGAATAAAAGAATCCCTTGAATCATTTAATATAGTCGATTAGAAAAATATCTCTAATAATAAAACTAAATGATAACTTGCTAAACAAGTAAAAAAGACATTGGTATTTCTATATTCAATGTCTTTTCCTTTAGTACATATGATAGATTTTCTCTGTTATTTGTACCGTTATATTCATGTTAACAAGTCAATTTATGGTAAAATAAAGTGAACACTGTTTTAAAAGGAGAATTCCAATGTATTTAACAATTGAAGAAACTGCAGAATATTTATCTCTTGATGTAGCTTATATTAAACAATTAATTCAAGCCAAGAAAATAAGAGCAGTTCATGATGGTGAACAATTTTTAATTTATAAAGAACAATTTAATAATCATTTAGATCAAGTAGAAAAAATGAAAAAAATGATTGCAGATTATTATAACGAACCAATACCTGAAGATCCAGATATTAAAGATGAAGACTAATGATTTAAGAAAGTATCAATCTTATTGTTTCTTATTTAAATTTTCTTGAGCCATTCTGACTAACTCTTTAACCATGTTTCCACCAATTCGGCCACCAACTTTGCCGTTTTGTTCGGAAGTTAGATTACCGTTATAACCATTAACTAAAGGAACCCCAACTTCTTTGGCAGCTTCAAATTTAGCATTTTCAGGACTAGTTGTATTCATTACTTTAGCTTTTAGTGAATCTAGTGCTTTTCTTGATTCTGGCACTAAAATTTTATTTCTTCTACTCATATTCGTTCACTCCTTTTTTTATATTTTGCCCTTTATTCATTTTTAAACTTGTGGAAATAATTACTAGTAAAAAGGGTATGTTACATATAGAAGGCTTTAAAATATATAAATTTGTGTACATAAGGAGATAAAAAAAATGAAATCATTTAATGTAACTTTTCACAAAGAAGACAATGTAGACAATATGCAAATCCAAAAACTGAATGATGAAGAATACCATAGTGCAACTGTAGGTGGCACTAGACATTTATTTGAAATCGATACAAATATTGGCTTTTTTGTGTTTTTTGATGCAGAAGATAAAGATGGCAATGTATCACACTTACTTCTTCAGTTTGAAGAAGAAGAAGAGGAGCCAGTAGCTTGTTATTCGTTTGCAATGAAGGATTATTATGAATTTATGGCACTTTATTTAAATGATTTAGAATTCATTGATGAAACAGAAGATCAAGAAGAAGTTGAACTAGAAGAGTCAAATTCTATACATCATTTAGTACATTTATTATTCCACATCATAGAAGAAGGTAATGATTTAGAAGTATAATAATACATATCAATGAATATACTTCCAAAAAATACCGGGTTTGTATATTCAAATTAGTATATTTATCCAGTAAAAGAACTCTTTTCCATAAAAGGGTTCTTTTTTTATTCTTTTCAAAAAATTATGTTAAAATTAACAATAAGTAAAAAGAGAGAGAAGGAGTTGGCGAAATGGAAATACAAAAAATATTGGTAACGAGTAAATTACATCATAAATTAAAGACGTTAATAGAATCTTTTGATATACCAAAAGAGTTTCGTTTTTTACCTGAAGATCAGGTTTCGAAAGAAGACTATGAATGGGCTGATACATTTGTTGGATTTAGACCAACTCCTAACTTTGAATTTGGAAATATTAAATGGGTTCACTCTTTAGCAGCTGGTGTTGATAGTTTTATGAAACTAGACTGGAATAAAGATTTATTACTTACTCGAACGATTGATGTTTTTGGTCCGAAAATGAGTCAGTATTGTTTAAGTTACATATTACAAGATGCTCAATTACATGAACAGTTTTCTAATCTACAAAGAGAACGTAAATGGGAGTTTCATATACCTAAATCATTAGAAGAACAAAAAGTTGTCATTTATGGTACAGGTGAAATTGGTGGATATATTGGGAAAACATTATCCTCTTTAGGTATGAAAGTGTATGGTGTATCGATGAGTGGGGAACAAAAACCATATTTTGAAAAAGTTGTGACTTTACATAATGCTCATACGATTTTAGATCAAACGGATTGGGTAATTGGAGTTCTTCCATCTACTAATGAAACACAAAGTATCATAAATGAATCTACTTTTATGAATTTAAATGGAGTGGGATTCATTAATGTTGGAAGAGGAGCTACAGTATCTGATGTTGATCTATTGAATGCCTTACAGAGTGGAAATGTAAGAAAGGCTATTTTAGATGTTTTTAGTATTGAACCATTACCAACATCATCAGAATTATGGGAAATGCCGAATGTAACAATTACGCCACATATTTCAGCGGTAACACTCCCAATCGATGGTGTAAAATGTTTTGTTGATACATTATCAAAACTAGAAAATGGAGAGGCTGTAAAAAATAAAGTCGTCATTGATAAAGGTTATTAATTTTTCCATTTTTATCAAATCATGGTAATATATGAATGCATCAAGATGTTTACCCTGAAAGGAGATAGAAGAAAATGGCAATTATAGATGTTTCGATTGTTCCTATTGGCACAGAAACGCCAAGTGTTAGTGCTTATGTGGCAAATATTCATAAGGTTTTAGAAAAGTATAATGGTGAGGTTAAATATCAATTAACTCCGATGAATACGATTATTGAAGGAGATTTACCATTGCTTCTTCAAGTTGTTCAAGAGATGCATGAAGTACCTTTTGAAAATGGTATTTCACGAGTTGCTACTACAATCCGAATCGATGATCGAAGAGACAAAAAGAGTACAATGGAAGGTAAGTTAGCATCTGTACAAGCTAAACTTGATCAAAATTAATCAAAAAAGTGACTTTACAACCTAAATTTGTAAAGTCACTTTTTTAGATTAAATTATTCTAATAAATTTGACCTATTGAAAATTAAAGTATGAACCGTTAAACTAAACTAAATAGTCAGTTTAATTCATAAAAATGTAAGGAGCTAGATTTAATGCCTAAGGTTTCTGATGATTACAAAGAACGCAAAAGAGAAAGTTTATTAGAAAGCGCCTTAAAATGCTTTGGAGAGAAAGGCTTCCATTCAACAACAATGGATGATATAGTTGCATATTCTAAAACAAGTAAAGGTCTTATTTATAACTATTTTAAGAGTAAAGAAGAACTATATTTAGAATTAATGCAAGAACGTACAAAACTTACATTTGAAAGAATTAATGAGCATTTTAAAAACTGTGAAACGGCAACTGAAAAAATGAGAGAGCTTTTCAAGATGTATCGTGAAATAACTCTGACTGAAGAATGGCGTCATTTAATTCGAGTGCACATGGAGTTTTGGATCAATTCTGCAAGGCATGAAAATCTTCAGAACATTATGCTTGATCGATATAAAAAACAATATTTACAATTTATGAATGAAATTATAGAACAAGGTAAGAAATCAGGAGAATTTAAAAAAGAAATCCAAGCTGAACTTGTTTCCAGCATTTTTTGGGCATATATCGATGGAATTTGTCTCCATTATTCAGTTGTTGAAGAAGATGAATTGTATAAGCAACAATTTAAACAAACTGAAGAAATGATTATGAACTATATATTAACGAAATAAGTAATATTTAGGTAGTGAAGTTTTAACTTTGCTACCTAAAAAATAAAATAAAGAAAACTGAAAATTTAGTATGTTAAAATTTATTATTTGACATACAATGTTTATTAGATAAAATAAACTTAACAG
Source organism: Gottfriedia solisilvae (assembly GCF_002128405.1). Classification (GTDB taxonomy): domain Bacteria; phylum Bacillota; class Bacilli; order Bacillales; family Bacillaceae_G; genus Gottfriedia; species Gottfriedia solisilvae. The sequence continues at coordinate 335,431 of NZ_NETJ01000001.1, read as the reverse complement.
TCAGTTTTATTTAAAAGGAGGCGATCTATATGAATTCGGTTCAAATAAAATTAATTTATTTAGCATTACATTGTTAATTATATAAGTATTTGATAAGGGTGAAGGAGATACAATGGGAAAAAAAGTATATTTTTTATACACGAAGGCCTTTTCAGATATTGGAAATATGATGGAATTAGTTGTGATGAATGCTGTCATTTATTCTATGACCAAAAGTACTACATGGTTGGCAGCAATCTTAGCACTTCGAGTATGTGGTGGAATCATCACAAGCTTATTTTCAGGGGTAATAGCTGATCGATATAATAGACGGAAATTGATGATATTTAGTGATATTACAAGAGGAATATGCATTTTAATTCTTTGCTTTTTTCCTTCACCTACCATGTTTGCAGTGATTGCATTTACATTAGGAGCTTTGGGAAGTTTCTTCACAGTTAGTTTCAGTGCTGAAATCCCACAAATATTTGGCGAAGAAAAAATATTACAAGTAAATGCTTTTATTTCTAGATTGGCTGCAATTAGTATGGTAATTGGATTTTTAGGATCTGCATTATTGTCTACTGTTGTAGATTACAGAGTTATCATTGGGATTGATGCTTTTTCCTATTTCTTATCAGCATATGTTCTATTTTTATTTAAATGGGAAAATAGTGTAAAAAATAGCGGAAATTCAAATTGGAAGCAATGGATAATCGATTTGAAGGAAGTTAAAAACTATGTATTTTTAAGACCACTACTCTTATTAATTTTTATTGTTTTCTTATGTCAAACGTTTACAGCTAGCTCTCATAATGTTGGTGTACCGATCTTGGCTGAAGAGCTAAGTGCAGACCATATTACTTTATACCAAGGTTTAATTTGGGGCATTTGGGGGATCGGTGGGATCATTTCAACTTGGTTAATCCCTAAATTTGTTTGGCTAAAAAAACACTTTCTAGTTATCTACTTTGGTACTTCGATTTTAATGTCTACAGGATTTATCTTATTTTTATCTACAAAGTTACTAGCATTTATCTTATTTTTTGCTTTCTTCACAGGACTGTTTGATGCTGCAGCAGGGACGTACTTTTCATCAATGATTCAACAAACTGAAAACAAAATAAGAGGAAGAATATTTGGCGTAACGAATCTATTAAATAGACTAGGATTTACACTTGGATTTGTGGCATCTTCTCTATTATTAAAAGTTTTAACAATGCCTCATCTTGTGTGGTTATTTCATGGAAGTATGATTATGATTATTCTAGTTATCTCGATTATTCTATTTTCAAGAAAAATGTTTCACTTTGATCATGATCCTAAACTAAAACAAGAGGTTGAACTAGTTATTAGTAAATAAAATCTGAAATTAGGGGTGCTCTTTAAATGGAAACAAATATTAAGAATGATTTAACAAAGACTGATTTAGAAAATATTAAGTACATCAGATGCTCCGAAGTAGATATTGATTTTGTATACAAAGCTTTTACAATCGGATTTTCTGATTATATCGTAAAGTTCGAATTAACAAAGGAACAATTTGTTGCCAATTTTTTTGGCCCAGAAGGCAATCATTTAGAACATTCTTTTGTTGCGATTCATGAAAACGAAGCTGTTGGGGTCATTTTGGGTGGTATCAAAGAATATGAAAATATGAAAACAATGAGATGTGGTACACTTGCTATAAGTCCTAATTATCGAGGAAAAGGTGTAAGTCAAAAGTTATTTGATTTACATAAAACTGAAGCTAAAAAACATGGATGCAAACAATTATTCCTTGAAGTAATTGTAGGGAATGATCGAGCAATACAATTTTATAAGAATTTAGGTTATGAAAAAATCTATGATATTTCTTATTTTAGTAAAAAAGATTTATCAGATTTTGAACAATTAAATCCAACTTCAGAGTGTGAAGTTCATCAAATTGAATTCAATTCATTTACTCAAATTGTTAACAAATGGAACTATCATATTAATTGGCAAAATGATGTTGAATATTTAGAAAAAGCACCTAATGTTACTTACTTCGAGGCGTATATTGACCAGCAAATTATAGGTGCCATAGCTGTGCATGCTAGTGGTAAAATCAGTTTCTTATATGTAGATCAAAATTATAGAAATCAAAAAATTGCTACGAAACTATTACAAACAGCATTTTTACATTTAGAATGTAAAGCATTCTCAACTGGTTTTCCAAACAATAGTCATTTAGAAGGTTTTTTAACATCATTAGGTTTTCAAAAAGAAAAATTGGCTCAATATGAAATGTATAAGAGATTAGTATAGGAAAGAAAAAGGCTAGTGATCGTAATTGTATGTTTGCCTAGTTAGTTGAACTTGCTCATAATAATCCTTCACTTCGTACACTAAATAGTATGGAGGTGAAATATTATGTATCAAAATCGATATAATTTTGAACAAACATATGGTCCAACAGCAACACATCTACAACATCAAGATGAAAGATTCTTTTTCTTTCCATTTTTACTTGGCGCTGCAGCTTTTGGGGCATTTAGACCATGGGGTTGGTGGGGGCCTTGGGGCTATCCATATTATCGTCCTTGGGGTTACTGGGGAAGACCTAGATGGGGATATTGGGGAAGACCTTGGTAAACGAAAAAAAAGTAAATGCCACATTGCTGTGGCATTTTTTATTATGTTTCTTTATTTTATTAAAATATGGATAAAAAAAGGACTCATTAATGAAGCAAAAATTGCACTCAATGTCATTGTGATTGAACTGATTGCTTGTTCAACCTCTCCATATTCGGCTGCTTTTGCTGTACCAATCCCGTGTGAGGCTAGGCCGTATCCTACTCCGATCGCTATTGGGTGATCAATTTTAAGAAGTGACAGCAGATAAGGTCCAAATATAGCCCCTGAGATTCCTGCAATCATGACATACACAACAGTGAGGGAAGGAATTCCGCCAATAATTGAAGTAATGCCCATTGCAACTGGTGTCGTGACAGACTTAGCTGCTAAAGATAAAATGACACTTTGCTTTAACCCTAACCAGATCGACAAACAAACACCAGAAATGAAACCAATAAATGTTCCAGAAAGTACACTGATAAAAATAGATAAAAAATGAGTCTTTAAACGCTCTTTATGCTCGAATAATGGATACGCAAATGAAACGACCGCAGGTCCTAGCATTATATTAATCCATTTACCACCATTCATATAACTTTCATATGAAACGTGAAAACTACTTAAAATAAGAATAATGACAAAAGTAGATGTCGTAATAGGGACAAGTAAAGGAAAAGAAACATGTGAATATAGTTTTTTTGCTAATAAGTACAAAATGATCGTGATCGCGATAAACAGTATACTATTTGCCATCAAATTCACTCCTTACTAGCTGTTCCTTATTCTGCTCTTTTCGAGAAGAAAGAAAGAAACTTAATGTAGTGGAAAAAAACATCGTTACAATTGTACTGATTAAGACAATCACTATTGAAATGAGTCCTGAACCATTTAATAAAGAAGAATATTGAATGATACCTACTGTGGCTGGAATGAAAAATAACGTTAAATGCTTATTTAAAAAATTACTTCCTTCTCGAACCCATTTATCTTTAAAAATAGGGATATTCAATAAGCAAAATAAAATAAACATGCCAATTATGCTACCGGGGATCATTAAATGAAATTTGTTTTGTATAGTGATTCCGATAAAGTTTAAACAGTAAAGGAAAGCGATTTGAACGATTATATAAGCATATTTCATATTCAACATCCTTTTTTGCCTAATTTGTTCTATGAAAATAATAATCTATATATTGTACATTAAAAGACATGGAATTGTAACAATTTAGAGTTGTTTTCACAAAAAATGCATGATTTCTAAAAACGGTTTATAATAGATTTATTAAAAAATATAAGGGAAGTTGTAAAAATGAATTCTTTTGTCGCTTTTGATTTTGAAACAGCCAATTATAATCGTCATAGTATTTGTGCGGCGGGTTTTGTATTTGTAGAAAACGGGGTAATTGTTGATCAAATCTACTCCTTAATAAATCCTGAAGAAGAATTTTATTCTATGAATATTTCAATTCATGGAATCCGTCCACATGATGTAGAAGATGCTCCTACTTTCCCAGAATTTTATCGTTCAATACAAGATAAACTGTCAGGAAAAACGTTAGTAGCCCATAACTTACCATTTGATGGATATGCATTAAAGGATAATTTATCTCGATATGGTATTCCGTCCGTTGAAAATAATTTATTATGCTCACTACAATTAGCTAAAAAAGTTTTACCGAAACAAAGTCGATATTCATTAGATGTATTATCTAATCAATTTGGGATTATGTTAGAAAACCATCACCATGCTTTAGCCGATGCAGAAGCTTGTGCAAGAATTTTCCTACATCTTACGAAGAGAAATGAAATAATTAGCTTAGAAGATTTATATGAAAAAACGAATATATATTTTGGGCTTATTAACCGATTCGAATATAGATCATCACTAGTGAAACCGAAGAAACGCAAATTGGAGAAGAAAGTATGAAATTTATATCTTGGAACGTAAATGGAATTAGAGCTTGTGTACAAAAAGGATTTCTAGATTACTTTAAAGAACAAGATGCTGATATATTTTGTATTCAAGAAACGAAATGCCAAGAAGATCAGATTACACTTGATTTTGAAGGGTATTATCAATATTGGCATTCCGCAGTTAAAAAAGGATATTCTGGAACTGCAATTTTTTCCAAGCACAAACCTGTAAATGTATCTTATGGTTTTAATGGAAAAGAAGAAGACATTGAAGGACGTGTATTAACGTTAGAGTTCGATACTTTTTATATGGTAAATGTTTACACACCTAATTCTCAAAGAGATTTAGCTCGACTACCTTTTCGTTTAAACTGGGAAGATGAGTTTAGTGGATATTTAAAAAAACTCGATGCTCATAAACCTGTGATATTATGTGGTGATCTGAATGTTGCACATCATGAAATTGATCTTGCCAACCCAAAATCTAATAGTAAAAATTCTGGTTTCACACAAGAAGAACGCGGTAAAATGACATCACTACTAGAAAATGGCTTTACTGATTCATTCAGATATATAAATCCAACAAAAGAAGGATCATTTACTTGGTGGTCATATATGAATAAGGTTAGAGAAAGAAACATTGGTTGGCGAATTGATTACTTCATCATTTCGAATAGACTTCAAACTAATTTACTTAATTCAGAAATACATTCAAATATAATGGGTAGTGATCATTGTCCAATTATATTAACTTTAGACGATCAACTAATTAAATAAGCTGTACAATTTAAAGGAAAGCTCATATTTTATATAGAGCTTTTTTTATTTAGTGGCTCTAGTGTTGTATTAAAAAATGGCTCAAGTAGAAAATTACACTCCCCACTAAAAAGCTAACATCTAGTTGTGGGGTTTCAACAAAACTTTTTATAAGGGCCAATTAATAGTAAGTCTTGCAAAATAACAAGGAAAAACTACAAACATATCGAAGTTAACGATAAGGTGGTCTAAAAATGAGTTATAAATGGATAGAATGGGCAATGAAAATTCAATCGATTTCAAAAAATGGATTAGCTTTCTCTAAGGATGTATTTGATATTGAGCGATACGAGCAATTACAAAAACTGAGTGCTGAAATTTTGTCTGAATATAGTGAGTTGGAAATGGAATCAGTATTAAATTTATTTCATCAAGAAAAGGGATACCAAACGCCAAAAGTAGATGTGAGAGGTGTTGTATTTAAAGACAATCAAATCTTACTAGTTCGAGAAAAAAATGACAATAAATGGTCCTTACCTGGTGGATTTTGTGATGTTGGTTTATCATCTTCTGAAAACATTGTAAAAGAAATAAAAGAAGAATCAGGATATGAAGTAAAAGCAAAAAAATTGCTTGCAATACTTGATATGAATAAACATCCACATCCACCGCAAGCCTATCATTACTATAAAATATTCATTCAATGTGACATAATAGGTGGAGAATCAAAAATAGGGATTGAAACACAAGAAATAGACTTTTTTGCTGAACATGCATTACCAAAACTATCATTAAGTAGAGTAACAGAATCTCAAATTCATTTACTCTTTGAATATTTGAGGGATCCAAATAAAGAAACCGTATTTGATTAAAAGGAGACAGAATTTGAATAGTCATACGTTAATATTTAAAGAATTAGAAAATGAAATTAAAAAAGAACGAATTTCATCATGTATCGTTTATAAGGAAAGTGAAATTTCATTTCAATACTATAAAAATATAAAGAGTGAGTCTAAGTTATTTAAAATTAATTCTGTTACAAAAAGTATTTTATCAATATTAATTGGGATCGCAATTGATAAAGGTATCATTGAGAGTGTTCAAACACCGATTTCCGTATATTTCCCTACGATTGATCAAATTAAAAAGGATATTACGATTGAACATTTATTAACTATGACTGCTGGTTATGAATGGCCCGAATGGGGAGCATGGAATGGAAGACCATTTCCAATGATCAATAGTACGGACTGGGTTAATTATATTTTAGAGAAAAATATCGTTGCTAAACCCGGCGAAAAAATGAACTATGATTCAGGGGCCTCTCAACTTTTAAGTGCAATTTTACAAAAAGCGACTAAAAGTAAACTATCGGTTTTTGCAGAGAACATGCTATTTAAGCCTTTAGGGATTCATGAATATCTTTGGCATGAAGATTCAAAAGGCATTAATATTGGTGGATTTGGATTAAGTTTGGCAACAAAAGATATGTTAAAAATTGGGATTTTAATGATACAAAAAGGTGTTTGGTTAGGCAAACAATTGGTTTCTAGTGAATGGGTAGAGCAATCAACTAATGCGAAATATCATACGTATGATCATGTTGGTTCATATGGATATCATTGGTGGGCTTTATTAAACGATGAACTAAAAATAAATAATCCTCCAATCTTTTTTGCAATGGGATATGGAGGGCAATATATTATCGTTTCACCCAAGCAAAAATTAGTGGTTGTGTTTAGTTGCGCAAAGTATATTGACTCATTTATACCTTTGAAGTTATACCGGAAATATTTTCAGCAATAAGAAAAAGACAAGTTAGTTTTAATTGAAGATATAGTAAACTAATTTTTTATGCAGATATTGGAAATAGGAATTTACATCATAAATGTCGAATTAAATCTAAAATAAAAAAATTAAGCCAAATGTTGAATTGTTCTTTGAAAGGATGACTTCAAATGTTTTTAGTGAGAGAAGATTTTAAAACGTTTATAAAAAAATATCCAATCATTACGATTATGGTTAGTATCTGTTCAATATTAGCATTACTAACTACAGCGGCCGGAGGATATACTACGGAAAATATATTGAAATTTGGTGGATATCAATACGATTTAGTACAACAAGGTGAATTTTGGAGACTATTAACATATGCCTTTATGCATGGAAACTACACTCATTTTTTTATGAATATGACCTTCATGATTATTCTTGGAAGGCCATTAGAAAGTGCTCTAGGCTCTGTTAAATTTTTATTCTTTTATATGGTAGCAGCTTTGTTAACAGGTATCATTCTTCATTTAGTCTATTCATCCAATATTGTCAGTTCAGGATCCTCAGGTGTTGGATATGGATTTTTAGGAATTTATCTTTTCATCATTTTATTTCGTAAGAACATGCTCTTACTTGATGACCGAAAATTTATCTTAACATTTATTGCAATCGGTTTAATTTCTTCATTTATTATTCCTTCATCTAGCTTAACAGGACATTTAGCTGGTATGGTAATAGGGTTTATGATTTCACCATTTCTATTAAATAAAACTTCGACATTTAAGCATTCGTTGAATGTATAAACTTAAAAAAGACTAAATATTAATCAAAAAAACAAATGGGTTAATGAATTATTTAACTCATTTGTTTTTATTTTTATTGGCTCTGTTAATATTAATGTTTGATTTTTGATAAATACAATAAGTGTATGAAAAGAGTATAGCCGGTTCTAGAGTAATTGGAATGGAAGGTGCGAAGACTCCTATGGGAGATGCGGGAAACTTAAGACCCCGGAGGCTTGCCGAGGAGGCTCAGGGTCTCGCCCCATGGAAAGCGAAGTACCTGGAATGGAAATCAACTTACTTTTTTAACAGAGTCTATTTATTTAAAGTCAAAAACATCAGTAATGCGATCAGCTTTATGTCGATTTCTACATAATTGATAAATTTGTTGAAAGAAAACCTCAACATTTTCTTTTGTTTCAGGTAATGGAATTTCAACGAAAAGGGAACCAAAAACTTGTTTGAAATAAGCTTTTCGTTCAGCGTTTTTACCATCACGTTTAAGAGGATTATACTTCCAAACTAAATGGTCTTTCCCATTCATATTTTTTACCTCTCTAATTTCGGCCGCAGTCGTTGATTTATTTCCAACGTAAATGACAAGATAAAACTGATCATTCCGATGCCAATCAATCAATAATAAATAATAATTTTCTTCCTCAATTTTTTGCAAATGATATGCTGCAATAACAGGCTTGCCATTAGCCCATTGCTGAAAATTCATTAATGTATTCAAATTCGTTTCAATTTTTTGGATTTCATATAATGATTGATTTGATTTCATCCAATCATCGATTTGGTTAGCGATATGCAATGCAAATTGTTTATCCATACAAATACCTCGATCTATTTTTATCTTTTCATTTTATCAATACAATCATATTTAGAAAAGTTTGTATTCCAGTATTTACTAAATAATCTTGATTAATTTGACTTCAATTCATTGAAACATTTACCATCAATAAAATATTAACTATTAAACCATATTATTAATGATTTATTGATGTAGAGGGAGGAAATAAATAATGGCACGAGGGAAACATTTTAATCATAAGAAAAAAGGTCATGAACCTACACAACCACAAGGTTCACTTGTAGAACCAGAGGATCGTAAACACGAAGATCGTGAAGAAGACTATATTGTAACTGAAGAAGCGTTTAAAAACCGAATTCAGTAAATATGAAATTGAACTCTAAAAAAGATTAGAGTTCAATTTTTGTTTGTATGAAAAGATTTATTGAAAGTCCAATAAATCCAGGGTTTTATCTTTTCCAATGGCTTGAATTAAAATTGGGAAAGGTGGACCACTTGGACTGTTTAATATAAGTTTATATACCAAAGTAAAGAACTGTTTTTGGTTTGCTTTCATTATTTTTTTGTCGTGATGTTGACAAATAGCGTATATTTTTTGCATCAATTGCGAGTCTGAATTATTAGTAAGTGCAATATATTCCTGCAGTTGATAAATCCAATTTCTTTGTTCATCATTTAAAGTTTGGAATAAGTCAGAAGCTTTATTTTGATTAACAACAATATTTTTAATAGGGTAGCAATGTTTAATCCAATATTCAGCTCTATTACTAATTTTTTTTATCGTTTGAATATCGTATTTCTCTCCATTTTTTTCTAGGATTTTTTGAAGTAATTGAACATTATAATTTACTAATGGGAGTACACTTGCTATTAGACTAAATTTTGGAAGACGACTCAATGTTTTATTAGAATGAGATAGCTCTAAGGCGTATTTTATATCTTCATCTTCTAGTGATCGATTTAGATTATTCACAATATATCGTTCATATTCTGTATAGTTTTTAAGAACATCTTCATCTGTCCCTATATTAAAAGCAGTAGAAGGTTTATACTTTGCAAACATAAACAGAATGATTTCTGGTATATAGATGTTTAATAATTCATTAGGTGTTATGTTATTTCCAGTAGAACTGGACATTTTTCCATTATGGCCTTTAATACCAATGAATTCATATGGAGTATAATCTGGTGCTTCGAAATGAAAAATCCTTTTAGCTATTTCTTTTGAAACATTATAGCTACCCGTCTCCGAAGAATGATCTCTACCACCGGGCTCAAATATAACATCCTCCATCATCCATCTCATTGGCCAATCTACTTTCCAATTCAATTTAATATTGTTTGCTTCCATAATTTTTATTTGATGTTGAAAACCACATAAACATTCATACTTAATTTCTTCTTGTTCTTCTTCAAAAAGAATTATTTTTGTATCATCTTTACCGCATTTTTTACAATAAATTGTTAAAGGGTAAAAAGCATCCCTATCGTGATTAGAAGACTGACTAGTTTTAAATTCCATTAGAATATCGTAAATTTCTTTTCTTTGTTTCAATGCATGAAGGATTTGTTTATTATATTTCCCTGAAGTGTAAGCGCTATGTTGATAAATAAATTCAATTTCTATACCAAAAACTTTTAATGAATCCTCAAATTCGGCTTCAAAGTGCTCTGCGTAAGAATGATGACATCCAAACGGATCGGGGATATTATCATATGATTTACCAATATATTGCTGAAACTCAGCGTCTACGTTATTAGGGACTTTTCTAAATCGATCAAAATCATCCCAAGAAAAAATGAATCTTGTCTTTTTTCCTAAATCTTGTAAAGCTTTCACCACAAAATAAGTAGTTATTACTTCTCGGAAATTCCCGATGTGAACAGAACCAGAAGGACTTATACCAGAAGCACAAACGAATGTTTCTTTATTTGGATATTTATTAATCAATTCAGTTGCAATTTTATATGCCCAATGCATAAAACCACCTCAATTTTCAATATTTATATGATTAAAAAAGTAAATAAAAAAACTCCCACCCCCAAGATTATTCATCTTGAGGACGAGAGTTGTTAACTTCGTGGTACCACCTCAGTTTGTTAATATGTTGCCATATCAACCTCATTTAGGTACGGCAAAAATGCTTATACCCTATCTCTATAACGGGAGATCCCGTCGTACCATCCCTAAGATCGAAGCTTTCTAACTTAGTTCAATACGAGGCTCAAAGTCTTTTTTCAATTAGATTGTCAATCCTCCATTTCAGCAACCGGAGGTCTCTGTAAGTGACAATTCTATATTACTTTTCTCATCATAGCCTTATTGAAAATATTAATTTTTTTTATAATAATTAAAACATTAAATATTGTCAATTAAATTTTATGATGAATAAGATAAATATCTACATATATTTGGAGGTGAAAAAATGAGTAACGTAGGCGAGGAGCTAATTATAACAGGCGCATGGTTTTTGTTATTTGGAACAGTGACCTCAGCTGTAGGCGTTACAGGTAAACATATTATTGGCACGAACTTTGGAAAGAAACTGTTTGCGAAAGGAAATGCAATCGAGGCATTTGGAAATTCAATTCAGTCAGTTGGTAGGGAAAAATTAATAAAAAGTGAAAGTAGTAATAATGATCATTTACTTACAATTATGTTAGGAAGTTGGATTCAAGCTGCAGGAAATGCAACAAATACACTTGCAACAGAACTAGAAATAAGTGGATCAATGGAACAAGGGGAAAAATTAAACGCTTTAGGGAGTGTGATTCAATCAATAGGTGCTTCATTTGAAGCAAATGGTGCTAGACAAGAAGAAGGTGTATTAGTTAAATTTGAAGTTTTCGGAAATGAATTAATTGCAATAGGTGCTATGATTGATGGTATAGGGAATGTAGCACTTCTAAATCAAAATATTGCTATTGGAGAACAACTTTTATTTTTTGGTAGTTGGGTACAAGTTTTAGGATCAATTCTAATCGTTATTGCTGTAAACAATTCAATTGAGTCAGAAGAGGAAACTAAGACTGCTCGTTATGGTTATTACCCAAAATAATATGGGTTAAGAAATAATGAGAAATGTAACAATAAATATAGAAAATTTGAAAGTTAATACTTGTTAGGAATACCTTTAAATGTTTTACTTTAAATAAAAAAACATTTTTTTATTCATTTAAGCAATTTTATGAGAAAATAAAATTATTAAAAGAAAACAGAGGTAAAAAGTATGAATGTAAAAATAATAACTGATAGTGCGGCTGATTTGCCTAAAGAAGTATTAGAACAATATCAAATTGATGTGATACCGTTACGTGTTTATTCTGAGGATGAAAAAGAATATTTAGATGGTGAGACGTTAAATTCATCGACTTTATTTTCAGAAATGCGTAATGGAAAAGTATTTAAAACATCTTTGCCATCATACGATCGTATACATAGTACATTTATTAAATATGCAAAAGAGAATGTTCCTTGTATTTATTTAGCCTTCTCTTCTGAACTATCAGGTACATATCAATCAACAGTTATGGTGAAAAATGAAATTGTTGAAGAATTTCCCGAATTTGATTTAGATATCGTTGATACAAAATGTGCATCAATAGGTCAGGGCTTAGCTGCAGTTAAGGCTGCAATCCTTGCAAATGAAGGTAAGACTAAAGAGGAAATAATGACTCAAATTCATCACTCTATCAACCATATTGAACACATTTTTACTGTAGATGACTTACAATATTTAGTACGTGGTGGACGAGTAAGTAAAGTTGCTGGTTTTGTTGGTAATTTATTAAATATCAAACCGATCCTTCATGTTGAAGATGGGAAATTAATTCCATTAGAAAAAATAAGAGGATCAAAAAAGGTCTTAAAAAGAATGCTTGAAATAATGGAGTCTAGAGGCGTAAATTTATCAAATCAATTGATTGGTATTTCCCATGGTGATGACATTGAAAGAGCAACTGAATTAAAGAATGCTATGAGTGAGATGTTTGGATGTAAAGATTTTATTATCCATTCGATTGGTTCGGCAGTTGGAGCACATGCTGGCCCAGGAACGTTAGCAATATTTTTCATGAATTCAGACAATAACTAACATAAAAGTATATGCAAATGGCCAATTTCGTTGAACTTAAATGAAATTGGTTGGTTTTTGTCGAAAGTATTGCCAATATTCTGAAAATATTCCCCGGACAATAATTCATACATATTTACCTTAAAAAAAGTAAATAGTATTTATGTAATCTTTACAAATACGATTTGATGGGGTGAAAAAGAATGTCAATTTTAGATAATTGGGATCAATGGAAAGATTTTTTAGGAAATCGTTTAGATGCTTCAAATGAAAAAGGTCTAGCTGACGGAGCTGTTTCTGAAATGGCTTATCGCCTAGGAGATTATTTGGCAAATGAAGTAGATCCTAAAAATCCAGAAGAGCAAGTGCTTAAGGATTTATGGACAGTTGCTGATGAACAAGAGCAACATACAATTGCAAATTTAATGATTAAATACGTAAAAAATAAATAATATTTCTTATAAAAGATAATATAGTAAACAATAGCCCTGTAATTTTTTACAGGGGCTTTTTATTTTTTTAATGAAAATACTATAAGGGAAACATCCTTCAAGTAATAAAAAATAATGACTTTATTAATTATTTAAATTTACAAAAAATAAACTTGAACAAAACTAACTATTCTTATATACTGTACTTTGTTCGAGAACACTTTTTGTTGTTTACTTTTACCGTTTAATTTTGTATGATTATTTTTCTGTTTTGCATATTTAGAAAACAACAGTTCATATTCAATTCATAAATTTATGGTAAAGTACTTCAGAACTGTTATGAGTCATTATTTTTTAGCAATTATATTAGGGGAAATGGGGTTGGCATATGAGTAAGCAAAATGAGGCTGTAGAAACGCCTTTTAATATCAAAACAATTATCGGTCCAGTTATGGCTGTAATTATTGGTATGATCATGGTTATATTAGATAGTACTGTAGTAAACGTAGCTATGCCAGGTATTGTAGAGTATTTCAAATCTGATTTGGATACAATGCAATGGACGATCACTGGTTATACATTAGCACTATCTGCAGTTATTCCATTAGCAGGATGGATGTCAGATCGCTTCGGCGCAAAGCGAATCTTCTTAATCACAATTTTATTCTTTACAATCGGTTCAGTGTTATGTTCAGTAGCACAGTCGCCTGAACAATTAATTATTTATCGTATCATTCAAGGACTAGGTGGAGGTATGGTTGCACCAATTGGGATGGCTATTATTTTCCGTTTAGCTCCTCCAGATAAAATGGGTTCAATCATGGGAATGCTTGGTATTCCAATGCTATTAGCTCCAGCCTTAGGACCAGTTATTTCAGGTTGGTTTGTTGAATTCTCAACTTGGCACTGGATTTTCTTAATTAATTTACCAATAGGAATTATTGCGTTAATCGTTGGTATGAAATATTTACCAAATTTCGAAACGAAAACTGTTCCTTCACTTGATAAATTTGGTATTATCCTTGCTCCAATTGCATTTTCAATGTTAGCTTATGGTGTTAGTGAAAGCTCTACAAGCTGGACATCTAAAGAGACATTAACAGGTTTAATTGTAGGTGGAGTAGCCTTATTATTATTTATCGTTGTTGAATTAAGACAAAAACAACCACTACTTGAACTAAGAGTGTTTAAGTCTTCTGATTTTACTAGAAGTATCTTAATTACATGGATCATGCAAATCGCATTATTTGGTTCATTCTTAATTGTTCCTTTATATTTACAAACTGTAAAAGGCTATGGCGCTTTTGAAACAGGTTTAATTATGCTTCCACAAGCTGTTGCATCTGCTTTAATGATGCCAATCGGTGGGAAATTATATGATAAAGTTGGTGCAAGACCACTTGCATTAGTTGGATTAACAGTTATAACAGGTGCTCTATATTTATTCTCAACAATTACACTTGATTCAACAAATGTCTTTATTATTCTTACACTTGCAATGATGGGTGCTGGAATGGGTATTTCAATGATGGCAATCAATACTCACGTATTACAATCTGCTCCAAGACATTTAGTAAGTCGCGTTACATCTTTAACATCAGCAGCACAACAAGTAATGGTATCTTTTGCAGTAGCAGGTATGGCTGGATTCTTAACTTCAAGTACAAAGGATTATATGACTAAAATCGCAAATCCTTTAGAAGCGATGATTTCTGCATACGGAGATACATTCTTACTAGCAGCAGGAATTGCTTTAGCAGGTGCTGTACTATCAATTATTTTACGTAAACCAGTAGTGAGTGATATTGATCAAGGTGAACTTGATGAAGAAGCAAAATCAAGCATGATGGTTGGACATTAATTAATATTATAAACAGAAGCTTATACGAGCTTCTGTTTTTTTATATTGAACTAAAACATGTAATTTATAGAAAATGAATTTGTAATGAAAATGACCTCATTTTGTAAACATTAATTATGTATAATGAAAGCTCTACAACTAAGATCATATACATATTGGAGCGATCGTATGAAAAAACGAATATTGAAAGCATCATTAGCATTATCAATTTTTACTGGTGGGTTATTAAACGTAAATATGATACCTTCTAGTATTCAAACTGTTGAGGCGGCTACTATTAAAGGTACTGTAACTGCAACTACTTTAAATATCAGAAGTGGACCTAGCACAAATTATAGGGTCGTTGCCACAATTAAAAAAGGTGAAACAGTAAGCATCACAAGTAGTAAGACAGGCTGGTATAAAATAACTGTTGGTACGAAAACAGGGTGGGTTTCAAGCAAATATATCAGAAAGTCCACAAGTAGAATTGCATCATCAACCGTAAATAATATGAAAACGATTGGTACTTCTAAGCAACTAATTATTGTAACTGCAGATAATGAAAGTACTAGAAATGTTGTGATTGAGACGTTCGAAAAATACGATAGCGGTTGGAAAAAACGTAATACATTTGCAGGCGTTATTGGGAAAAACGGTATGATTTCTAGTAAACATGAAGGTGATTACGAAACGCCAGAAGGAAAATATACGATAACGACAGCCTTTGGTAGACAGGTTAATCCAGGAACAAAATTACCTTATCGAAAAATAACAGCTGATGATGTGTGGGTAGATGATTCCAAAAGTACACTTTATAATACTTGGCAATCAGCTTCTAAAAACAATGGAAGATGGAATAGTGCTGAAAAGATGAATATTTCTCTTTATGATTATGGATTTGTGATCAACTACAATGTATCAAGAACACCTGGTAAAGGAAGTGCTATATTCTTTCACATAGCCGGTACTTCTGGATATACAGCTGGTTGTACTGCAACTTCAAAAACAAATGTTATTTCTATCTTAAAATGGCTAGATCCAGCTAAAAAACCAATTATTATTCAAACGCCATTTAATAAAGTAACAAATTATTAACTTAAAGATACTGATCAATTAATGGTCAGTATTTTTTTGTGCATTGATCCATATTGATAATAATTTGAGATAAAATCACGGCGAGGTCTAATTCGAAGTAATAGTTAGAGGGTGAATAGTTCCATCAGGATGATGTCGAGAATTTTATCATTATAAACCATACTTTTTAAAGTACTATTTGAAGATGAAAAAATTCGATATACTTATTTTGAATTTTCAAAGTATAATAAAAAAGCCAGGATTAATTGATTTTTAACATTAGAGGTGATTACATGGTACATAATTTTATAGAATTTGAAACCGAACGATTAAAATTAAGAAGATTTAAAGATGAAGATTTGGAATACTTTTATCAATATCGAGCTAATCCTGATGTCGCAAAATATCAAGGGTGGCAGGACTATTCATACGAACAAGCAATTTCATTTATTGAAAAACAAAAAATTGCGATCGCAAACATTCCAGACACATGGGTACAAGTTGCGATTGAACTTAAAGATCATGGAAGACTAATAGGAGATTTTGGTATCCATACGCTAGAGTTACCGCTAAATTCAATTGAGATTGGTTTCACATTAGATCCACAATTTCAAAAACAAGGCTATGCAACAGAAGCACTAAATGGACTTGTAAATCATGCATTTAACGTTTTACATAAAGAAAAAATTCAAGCGATTGCTGTTGAACAAAATGACTCCTCAATCAAACTTTTAAAAAGAATAGGATTTCGTCAGGTGAAAAAAATAGAAAATAGTCCTTTTAAAGGTCAAATAGTGAATGAGTTTGTCTTCGAATTGACAAAAGATGATTGGGTAGGGTAGGAGATGAGAAGTAACAATGAATTTTTTTAAAGGTGCAGTATATTTATCTTTAGCTGCCAGTATATGGGGAATGACGTATGTTGTAAGTAAAGTCGTATTAGATCATATTTCTCCATGGCTTTTACTGGAAATGAGGTTTTTATTAGCGCTAATTGCCTTAGGAATTATTTGTATCATTCAAAAATCATGGAAGATAGATAAGAAGGACTTATTAACAATTGCAATGATTGGTTTAGTTGGCTACTCAGGTTCAATTGGTCTTCAATTTATCGGTACAAAGCTTTCAGGAGCGGCTATGGGATCTTTAATAACTTCAGCTTCACCTGCATTGATTTCATTTTTTGCATTTCTCATTTTAAAAGAGAAAATAAATAATCGTAAAATCATTTCATTAGTGTTAGCGACTATAGGTGTGATCGTAGTGATTGGAATACCAACAGGAAATACAGATTACGGTGCTTATTATGGTAATATCATTTTATTTGGAGCTGCAATAACGTGGGCTTTATACACAGTTTTAAGTAAAGCACAAACGAAAAAATATTCTTCTTTAACCGTTACAACTTGGGCAACTGTTTTTGGGGTAATTTTTACAATTCCTTTTACAGTAGTTGAACAAATTCAAAATCCTAGTTCATTATCGCTTAATTTTTGGATTTGGATGGGAGTAATATTTTTAGGAACAATTTCTACAGCAGGGGCATTTTATTTGTGGAATAAAGGATTTGAATTCATAGATACATCTACGGGCTCATTGTTTTTCTTTTTCCAACCACTTATTGGGACAGTTTTTGGCTTTTTCTTATTGAATGAATCAATAAAAACTTCATTTTATGTAGGCAGTTTATTAATCATATTAGCTGTTTATTTATCAATAAAGGAGCCAAAAAATCTATCAACTATAAATTATTCTTCGAAAAAGGCATAAAAAAAGCGGCTGAATGATTCAGCCACTTTTTTTTATTATTCTGGAGCGATTTCATTATTAACATCAAGTGCTTCTACAAGTTCAAGCTCTTCATGTCGTTCTTGGAATCGATTAAAAGTAAATTCATTTGCAAATAGGAATAACGGACGTTCAAAGCGGTCAAATACAAGCATGTTACGCATATCCTGATATTTTTTTAAGCCTTTTACATCATCTGTTTTTACCCAACGTGCAATATTATAATCAACATGATCTTTACGAATGTCAGAACCATACTCATTTTTTAATCTGTACTCAAATACTTCAAATTGAAGTTGACCAACTGCACCAAGTATAACTTCATTAAATTCATTTTTATAAACTTGAATAGCACCTTCTTGGGCTAATTGTTCGACACCTTTATGGAAGTGCTTAGATTTTAATGAGTTTACCGGGCTTACGCGTAAGAATAATTCTGGTGGGAAGGTAGGTAATGGCTCAAAGAATATTTTTTGTTTGCCAGCCGTAATTGTGTCACCAATTTGATATGTCCCCGAATCATAAATACCAATTACATCCCCAGCATATGCTTTATCAACAGTCTCACGATCATTTGCCATTAATTGAGTAGATTGACTTAGTTTGATTTGTTTACCAGTACGAGAGAGCATTACGTTCATTCCACGTTCGAATACACCAGAACAAATACGTACAAATGCAATTCGGTCACGGTGGGCCGGATTCATATTAGCTTGGATTTTAAAAATAAAGCCACTAAACGTTTCATCTGTTGGATTCACTTCACTATTGATCGTTTTACGTGGACCAGGAGCAGGTGACATATCTAAGAAATGATTTAAAAATGGTGTAACACCAAAATCAACTAATGCAGTTCCAAAAAATACAGGTGTTAATTCACCAGATTGTACCAATTCAATATTAAATTCATTCCCAGCACCTTCTAAAAGATCAACTTCATCTCTTAAGTTTTCTAGGTTTGTCGATTCTAAATGGGCTTCTAATTCAGGTCCATGAACACCATCTTTTCCAAGCTTAATGACTTCATCTTTTCTGAATAGATGAACTTCATTTTCAAGACGATCATATACACCCTCAAATTGCATACCACTACCAATTGGCCATGTTACAGCTACTGAAGGCATTCCAAGAACTTCTTCAAGTTCCTCCATTAATTCTAATGGATCCTTTGCTTGTCGATCTAATTTGTTCATGAATGTAAAAATCGGAATTCCACGCATACGACATACTTGGAAAAGTTTTTTCGTTTGCGCCTCGATACCTTTAGCAGCATCAATTACCATCACTGCACTATCAACAGAAGTTAGTACACGGTATGTATCCTCACCGAAATCATTATGACCTGGTGTATCCATAATTGAGACCATTTTTTCATCGTATTCAAATTGCATAACTGAAGAAGTAACAGAAATCCCACGTTGTTTTTCAATTTCCATCCAGTCAGATTTTGCATATTTAGAGTTTTTTTGTGCTTTTACAGTACCAGCTTCACGAATTGCTCCACCATGTAAAAGTAATTTTTCAGTTAACGTTGTTTTACCAGCATCCGGGTGAGAAATGATTCCAAAAATACGGCGCTTAGCAACTTGGTTGATTAAATCTTTATTTGCCATCTATTATAAAGTCCTTTCTAAAAACAAAAATAGTAAGTTAATTATTTCACATCTTTTCTATTATACAAGAATTACTCTCTCGATGAAACAACATAGTAAAAAAGTTATAGTACCTTCATTATGTCCAAATTGTTCGTAAATGAAAGACTTGCTTCCAATTAAAAGGTAATATTACATGTCATATGGAAGAAATAATTTATAAAATCAAGTTAGATAGATGGAGGACTAAATGAAATTAAAATCTATATTCATCGTTAGTTTAATCCTTTTAGTTATTGGATTTATTGAATTTAATACACGTGGTTTTCATCAAAATAAATGTGGTCAACATATGAAAAGAACAAAATGTGCGATACCAGAAATTTCTCCAGAAGCTGTAAAAGCAGAAATAATAGCAAATGCTGATTTAACAAGTCATGAAAGGAAAGATTTAACGAATGATGATGCGAAAGGAAACGTTCTGAAAACATTCGTATCAAAGGATACTGCTAGATTAGTAAACGATCAATATGATGGAAATGAAGTTTTTAAAGTGACATATAGTACAAAAAATGAAGAAATATTAGGCGATATTGTGGTTTATGTTGACGCTGAAACATTTAAGGTGATTGGAAGAGGAATTCGTGAATGAATGAATTAGAATACGGCCTATAAAATAACAGAAGGTAGTGAAATTTATGAAATTCGAGAAATTTAATTATAAGAGACCTAATATTGATAAATTGGAGCAGGATCTAATCCATCTCCTTAATCAATTTAAGCAGTCAAAAGATATTGAAGAATTAAGTAATATAATTAGCAAAATAAATCAGTTAAGATCAAACTTCGAAAGTATGATGAATCTTGCTTATTTACAATTTATGAGAAATACAAGCGATTCATTTTATTCAGCGGAACAAAAATTTTTTGATGAATCTAATCCTAAATATCAAAATTTGATAAACGAATATTTTAGGAATCTTGTGAACTGTGAATATAGAAACCAATTAGAAGAAATGTGGGGTAAACAATTCTTTTCCCTTGCAGAACTACAAACCAAAACAATCTCTGCAAATATTATTGAAGATTTAGTGATGGAAAATAAATTAGTAAGTCAATATACGAAACTTATTTCTTCTGCAAGAATTAACTTCCTTTCGAAAGAGATGAATTTAACTCAAGTAAGAGCATATTCACAAAATAAAAATAGAGAATTAAGAAAACAAGCAGTTAATGCTAGGTATGGATTTTATGAGGAGCATGAAGAAGAACTAGATCAAATTTTTCATAATTTAGTTAAAAAAAGAACAGAAATTGCACAAAAGCTAGGATACAAAAAATTTGTAGAATTAGGTTATGCACGCATGCTAAGGATTGGTTATGGTTCAGAAATGATTCGTATTTTTAGAAAGCAAGTTAAAGATGTAATCGTTCCTTTATTAATAGAATTGAAAGAAAATCAGAGAAATCGTTTAAACATTGAAACGTTACTTTATTATGATTTAGATATTCTGTTTGATGATGGAAACCCAGAACCTAAAGGAAATGTCAAATGGATACTAAATGAATTTCAACATGTGTTTAAGGAGATTTCACCTGAAACAGCGGAATTTTATCAATTCATGGTATCAAATAATCTTTTAGATGTAGAGACAAGAAATGATAAAGCGAGAGCGGGCTTTTGTACATATATTGCTGAATATAAATCCCCTTATATTTTTGCAAATTTCAACGGAACTTCCGATGATGTTCGGGTATTTCTTCATGAAGCTGGTCATGCATTTCAACTTTATGCTAGTCGAAATTTAGAATTAGTTGACTATCATTATCCCACTTATGAAGCGTGTGAAATTTTTTCAATGAGTATGGAGTTGTTTGGATGGAAATCGCTTAATCGTATTTTTGGTGAAGAAACAAATAAATATAAATATCTACACCTGCATGAAGCACTCGACTGGTTAGTATATTGTGTTGCTGTTGACGAGTTTCAACATATTGTTTATGAAAATCCAGAACTGACTCCAAATGAACGAAAAGAAAAGTGGAGGAATATTGAAAAAGAATATTTACCTTTTCGCAATTATGAAGGAAATGATTATTTAGAAAAAGGTGGGTATTGGCAACAACAGACACTTATATATAAAACACCTTTTTACTTTATTGATTATGCATTAGCTCAAGTTTGTGCCTTCCAATTTTGGAAACGATTTAAAGCAAATGAGGATAAAGCCTTTTCTAAATTTCTTACAATTTGTAAAGCTGGAGGTAGCAATTCGTTTTTAACGATATTAGAAGAGTCCAACCTGATTTCTCCATTTGAAAAAGGTTGTTTAGAATCGATCCTTCCGATTATAAAAAATGAATTAGTTAATATTGAATTAAATCTGAATTTGAAGTAAGTGAAAGTGAAAGTGAAAAACACATTCTAAATATAAATTGTATTTATTAATGGGTGTAATTTCTAGTATACTAGTAGTATATTAAATAAATTTGAGGTGAATACAGTGGAGTATACGAGCTTGAAATAAAAAAATTATAAAAGTTAAAGTGAGGACACTGTATTGAGTACAAAACCAAATTTAATATTAGTTGAGGGATTACCTGGTTTTGGTAAATCAACGACTGCTAGATTAGTATATAACATTTTAAAAGAACAGAATGTAGCAGCTGAATTGTTCTTAGAAGGTGATGTAAATCATCCTGCTGACTTTGAAGGAGTAGCGTTTTTTACGAAGTCAGAAATGGAACAATTATTTTTAAAACATGAGCTACAAAGTGAAATGATAAAACAACATATGGAAGAATATGAATCTGGTTTTTTAATTCCATATCAAAAACTACATCACAAATTAGGTTTAAAACTATCACCTGAATTATTAGATTCATTGATGAAAAAGGATATATATGAATTACCACTTGAACAAAATCAATATTTAATCGAAAAAAGATGGCAAGCTTTTGCTGAACAAGCCAAAAAAAGTGATAAAGTAACTATTTTTGAATGCTGTTTTATTCAAAATCCAATAACAGTTGGAATGATTAAATATAATGCAAGTAAAGAAAAAGTGATCCAATATATAAAATCGTTAGAAAATGCAGTTGAAGCTCTAAATCCACTGTTACTTTATGTTAGTCAAGATGATTTAAAATTTTCATTCCATAAGACTATAAATGAAAGACCAAAAGAATGGTTTGATGGATTTGTAAATTATTATGTAAATCAAGCATTTGGAAGTGAACATGATTTTAACGGATTAGAGGGAACAATAAAAATTCTTGAGGCAAGAAAACAGCTCGAAGTTAACATTTTAGAAGAACTAAGTTTAAAAAAGGAAGTTGTCAATAATTCTAACTATGATCTTGAAAGTTATCAATCCACTTTAGAGATTCTTATTCGTATATATTTTTAATAAAATTAGGCCCTACTTCTTTTTGAATTAGGGCTTTTATCTTTTTAAATAGCACCACAAGCAGGCAAAACAAAAAAAAGCGTACGTTTGCCTGGTTGTCTAATAAATCTATTTTCTACTTGAAAATAGATTTTTATATTTAGGCGTACTTTTTAGATATACTTTACATATCATTTATTAGGTAGTATAGTTAGTTACACAAGTAACTAACTAAATAACTAACAAGTAAAGGAAGCTGCTAATGAAACCAACATTAGATGAATCTCAGCCAATATTTCACCAAATTGCCGTTTTAATTATGGATGAAATTATTGACGGTAGAATTAAGGAGGAGGAGCAAGTTCCTTCAACAAATGAATTATCACGTTTTTATAATATTAATCCTGCAACAGCTAGAAAAGGACTCCAAGCTTTGGTTGACAAGGAAATTATTTATAAACAAAGAGGTGTTGGAATGTTTGTTTCTAAAGGCGCAAAAGAGAAATTAATCATTCAGCGAAAAGAGCAATTTTATGAAGAATATGTCGCTCCTTTATTAAAGGAAGCAAATCGAATACATCTTGATGAACAAATGGTTATTGAATTGATAAAAACAAAAATGGATTCAAAATAGGGGGAGTAACGATTGATCCAGATTAAGAATTTGACTTATGGTTATCAACAAACACCGGTTTTATCAAAATTTAATTTACACGAAACGGAACCAAACATTATTGGTCTATGGGGGAGAAATGGATCTGGGAAGACAACTTTAATGAGTTTACTTGCGGGACACTATAAACCATTAGAAGGTCAATTAAATGTATTAGGTCAAGAACCTTATAATAATTTATCCGCATTAGAAAAAATTTGTTATATTCAAGAAAATCATCCTTTTGGTCAAAATTGGAAAATTGAAGACGTATGTAAATTTGGTCGCTATTTTCATCCGAATTGGAACCAAGAGTTTGCTGAAAAACTAATCGATTTATTTGAGCTACCTTATAAGAAAAAAATCACTAAATTTTCTAAAGGAATGAAAACTGCTACACAAATCATATTAGGTTTAGCAAGTAATGCACAAATTACAATTCTTGATGAGCCAACAAATGGGTTGGATGCAGTAAAGCGAAAAATATTTTATGATGCATTATTAGAGAGTTATGAAGAACAACCACGCTTATTTTTAATCTCTACTCATCATATTGAAGAAATTCAACCACTTTGTGAATCACTCATTGTGATCCAAGATGGAGTAGTTTTATTTCATGAACAAATGGAAGTTATGAGAGAAAAAGGTGTTATTTTATCAGGTAATAGTGAATTGATCGAACAGGTTACTTCTAATACAAGCATAATCGAAACATCTAAAATCAGTTCAACACTAAAAGTGATGCTCGATGAAAATTATTCTAATCACTGGAAATCAATCGCTTCGGAACATGATTTAACAATTGAAAAAGCTAGTTTACAAGATTATTTAATTAATGTTACGGATAGAAAGATTGAGGTGAAATCATGAGTTCAATTAAGGGTACTTATCAATTAATATTTGATGACTTACGTTGGTATTTTATGTTATTTTCCACAATTACATTAGGATTATCGGTCATTTATCTCTTAATTAGCTTTATGTTTAATATTCCATCAGGAACTGAAGCTGCTTTATTTGGGCCAACTTTTGGAGGGATTTGTACATTTGCTGTCGCGGGTTTAGTGATTCCAATTCAGGTTGCTATCGGACTAGGTAGTACAAGGGTACAATTTTTAAAGTCATATAATGTGATGGCTTCTCTTATGGTTGTAGCTAGTATTACATTTTTAAATCTTTTATATTTAATAATGAACTTTTTATTTGATAAAGGTATTAATAAATTTCATTTTTTTCATGCTGGTGAATGGTATTCAACAAATTATCATTTTTTCTCATATTATTGGATTGATTTAATGATTGGATTTTTCATTCTTGGGATATCATCTCTAATTGCAGTTTTGATCAGAAGATTAGGTGTATTAAATTTTCTAATTTTACTAGTAGGTATCAGTATCATTATTACTTTATCTTCAATTACTGGATATATTCCAACAATCTTTGGTTGGATCTTAGAAAATAATGTATTAATGATATTTACTATTTTAGGTATTGTTGGAATGATACTACAGTCCTTAACATTCCCAATGATGAAAAATGCACCATTAAAAATGAAAAGTAGAGAGTAAAACTAAAAAAGTATGCCAATTAAGGCATACTTTTTCTTATTCAAATTACGATATTACATAGAAGAATAGGATTCTATCATATAAATAAAATTCTCGGTTGATACATAAAGGATAGTATCAATTTTACTAATTCCGTTAATTTTCTGTATAATCAAATTATACTAAACAATAGGAGAATCGATTATGTCATTTACAATTAAACCAATTGCTTATGTCAAAAATTCTAGACAAGAAATAGAAGACGATCATTGGGGTTCTATCATTTCTGAAATTGAGTTAGTTGAAGAGGTTAGTGAATTAGCTTTAAGTGGGATTACCGATTTTTCACACTTAGAGATAATTTTTTATTTTGATAAAGTCTCTGATGATAAAATTCAATATAATGCTAGACATCCAAGGAATAATCCAAGCTATCCGAAAGTTGGGATTTTTTCTCAAAGAGGGAAAAACCGTCCAAATAAATTAGGCTTAACGTCAGTTGAACTATTGAGTCATAATGAGCGTACAATTACAGTCAGAGGATTGGATGCAATCAATGGAACACCAATTATTGATATAAAACCAATAATGAAAGAATTTCTTCCAAAAGGAGAAATAAAACAACCAAATTGGTCAACTGAATTAATGGAGAAATATTGGGATTAAATGATTAAGAGAAGACATTGGATACTGAAGTGTCTTCTCTTTTACTAACTGATCCTAAATTTCTAATGGACGTAAACTAGCTTCGATTTCAGCTCTTTTTGGCTCTAAAAATGGAGGAAGAGCTAGCTGTTCTCCTAAAGATTCAATTGATTCATCAACTGCAAATCCAGGAGTATCAGTTGATAATTCAAATAAAATATGATTTGGTTCTCTAAAATATAGTGCTTTAAAGTAATATCTTTCGACTTTTCCAGAATTTATGTAACCTAATGATGTAATCTTTTCAGCCCACTTATTAAATTCTTCTTCATTTGGCACGCGAAATGCAACATGATGAACACTACCTCGTCCAGGCCTTTCTCTAGGTAAATCTGGGCGACTTTCTACATGTACTTCTGCGCCAGAACCACCAATTCCAGTTGCCAATACGTCAATATTAGGTTGATTTTCAGAAGGAGATGGATATGTACCAATATGTCTGAAACCTAAAACTTCGGTTAACGTCTTTAATGTAGGTGCAGCATCTTTGACTGTTAAGGTTACAGGTCCTAAACCTACGATTCCATGCTCGAGCGGGATATCTGTTTGAATCCATGGAATTCCAGCTGGTACACCTGATTCTCCATTATCTGCAACTAAAATTAATCTTGTTCCTTCATAATCTTGAAAGGCTAGAGTATCACGATTTGCTCTTTTACTGATTTCTTCATGACGAATCCCTAACTGATTGAATCGACTCTTCCAAAAATGTAATGATTCTGTTGACTGTACGCGTAATGATGTTGTTGAAATACTAGAATGACCATGATATGTATTACCTAATCCAGGAATGTCAAAAAAGGTTATTTCTGTCCCTGGATTTCCTTTGGCGTCTCCATAAAACAAGTGATAGCTAGACGTATTATCTTGATTTACAGTCTTTTTAACAAGTCTCATACCTAAAACTTTTGTATAAAATTCAAAGTTTTTTTCTGCTTTTCCAGTAAGTAATGATACATGATGTATTCCCAATAATTCCATCTTCATCAGTCCTTTATGAATTTATATTCTTATTTTACGCTTTGTCATGTTGAATTGCTAATGCGATCTTATGCTGTTTGAAGTAAACCTTAATTTAGAAATGAATACAAAGTGCAATATGTTGAAAATTTGAATTGTAAATAGAGGTATGTATGTTACACTTTAATTAATTTAAAATTCAAAATACTTTTCAGAGAATACGTAATCTAGGAGGAATATCGATGTATTTAGGATATTTTTTAATACTTTTGTCAGCGACAGCATTTGGTTTGATGCCTATTTTTGCAATTTATGCCTATGACCATCAAGTTAGTGTAAATACATTGTTATTTCTACGATTCTCATTTGCTTCGATCATCTTTTTTAGTTATCTATTTATGAAGAAAGGATTTGTTTCGATCACGAAGAAACAATTTATCACATTTTTTCTTCTAGGTAGCATCCTGTATACTTTACAATCTAGTTTTTATTTTAGTTCGATTAAGTACATACCTGCATCTTTAGCTGCATTGATTTTATACTTATATCCTGTTTTTGTTGCAATCCTATCATTTTTTGTTAATAAAGAAAAACTAACAAAATTTATGGTTATTTCTATGATTATTTCACTTTTTGGTATTCTTTTAGTTTTAGGAACTCCAACAGACCATATGAATATATTTGGCATTTCACTAGCATTGGGTGCTGCAATTGTTTACTCAATTTATATTATTGTAGGTGGTAGAGTGACATTACAAGTGCCACCTTTAGTGACAAGTGCGTTTATAGCGTTGTTTGCCGCAATTTCCTTTTTAATTGTGGGTTTGACTACTAATACACTTCAATTTCATTTTAGTTTTGTTGGATGGTTATCAATTCTTTGCATTTCAATCATTTCTAGCGTCATTTCAATGGCATCTTTTTTTGCAGGTATAAAATTAATAGGACCTACAAAAAGTGCAATATTAAGTATGGTGGAACCAGTTATTACGATTATTTTTTCTACTATTCTTTTAAACGAAAACATGAAATTATTACAATTAGTTGGTGGTGCAATTGTTTTACTTGGTGCTGCCTTAGTAGTCATTACAAGCGAAAAGAAAAAATTGATAGAGAATAAAATGGAAAATCATTTGCAATATGATATGATGAATAATGAAAAATAAATTATTTATTAAAATACGAAGTAGTGAGCTGCAAATGCGGCTCTTTTTTGTTTGAAAAGGAGTCATTGACATGTTCAAAATAAAGTTAAAAAACGATCTGATTGTAACTGTACGGGAAGCTTCTAAGGATGACGCACAATCGATCATTGATTTTTATAATATTGTCGGAGGAGAAACAAATTTTCTATCTTTTGGCGAAAATGAATTTAAAAGAGATCTTGAAGAATATAAAACATCTTTAACGAATTCAAAAGAACAACTGAATACGATCATTCTATTAGTTACATTAAATGAACAAATCATCAGCATTGCCTCGATTCATTCTAGTCAAGCAGCACGTACCAAGCATGTTGGAACATTAGGCATTGTTATAAAAAAGGAATATTGGGGATTACAATTAGGAAATAGTTTAATGGAATACCTTATTGATTGGTCAAAACAAAATACCATCACGAGGAAAATTCAATTGACTTGTAATGAAGATAATACAAAAGCCATTCGTTTATATAAAAAACTAGGTTTTGAGATTGAAGGAATAATAAAAGAAGATACATTTATTGATGGACGATACTATCATACTGTCTTAATGGGATTGTTTCTATAAATAAAATGATTGTTTGTACTTAATTTCGTCCAACTTGTATTTATTATTAAAGCATTTTAGAGAAGAGATTGTTGCTATATTGGAGATTTCATCAGCTAATGAATTTTCCAATAGGAACAATGTCCTTGAACAGCTATATTAAATGTAAATAGGTGCTAAAGATGATAAAAGATTTATTTTTAAATTTTTCGTTATTCATATTTTTCTTGTTTGGCTTTCATCGACTTCAAAATATATTACGCCAAAAATTGCCAAATAAGTTTCAAATTGTAGTAGGTATGATACATGGTATTTTCGGCATTATCTTAATTTTGTTTGGAATTCATGTGTTTGAAATTAACATCTTAGATTTTAGACAGCTCGCTATTATTTCAGCAGCGTATTTCGGTGGCTTTAGAGCAGCTATCATCACCGGTATGATTATAGTAGCTTTTCGTCTGTCATACTTCGGAATTAATGAAGGGTCGATTTTTGCATTCATTACTATTTCCATTAATGTGATCGTGAGTGGCTTCATTTCGAAGTTAGTAAAAAATTACTGGTTTAAATGGATTTATATGATTCTATGTGTAATGATTCTAAGTAGTTCGTTCTTCTTTTATCAGCATATAAAATATTCACATCAACTTTTCCCTATTATGCCAATATGTGAAAGTTTTATTTTAATGGGTGGTCTATTTATAGCGGTGTTTATCAGCTTTTTAAATAGAAATGAAGAAATAAAGCTTGCCTTAAAAGAAAGTGAAGAAAGATATAGAAGTTTAATTGAAACATCACCAGATGGGATTTTTGTTCATAAAAACGGTATCATCATGTTAGCGAATGAAAAAGCAGGAACATTATTAGGTACTGAAAAATCAAAAGATTTAATCGGTCTAAACATATTTCATTTATTAGATCCGAATTTAAAATCAAAATCATTTGATAGCTTTGAAATATTTAGTCATTTTCGAGATACTATTGTACAAAAAGATAATAACTATACCCGTCTTGATGGAAAAGCAGTGGATCTATCATTCTCCGAGTCTAATATTATTTATGAAACTAAAGAAGCTACGATGGTCGTATTTAGAGATATATCTGAGCAAAAAAACACAGAAAGAAAACTACAACAAGCTAATAAATTACTTCATCAACTTTCTATTTCCGATGGTTTAACAGGGATACCTAACAGACGTTATTTTGAAGAGATGTATAAATTAAAATGGGAAGAAGCACAAGCATCACAAAAACCATTATCTCTAATCATTTTTGATATAGACTTTTTTAAAAAGTTTAATGATTCATATGGTCATTTAGAAGGAGATAAGTGTTTAAAAATTGTTGCGAATACAGTCTCTAAAACATTAGATATAACTTCAGATTTCTGTGCACGATTTGGCGGTGAAGAATTCATCGGAATATGTGATACCGATGAAAAGGGAGCATGTATTATTGCTGAAAAGATACGGAAAAGTGTATTAGACCTTAAACTTCCAAATATGAACTCAGGTGTTAATCAATTCGTTACAATTAGTATAGGTGTCATGTCATTGGTTCCTAACTTATCGATTAAAATGGAAGATGCAGTTGATTACGCAGATAAAGCATTGTATACAGCTAAATTAAATGGAAGAAATCAAGTTCATTTTTATCATATCGACAATGAAATATTTATTTAATACTAAAAAAAAAATCCTTGTGAGCTATAAGCACAAGGATTTTTTATAGTTTTTAGAAACAAGTAAACGATCTAATACGGTTTGTATCAATTCCAAAGTATGACCAGAAAAATCCGAACCATCTAAAACCTGCAACTGACCTACGTCCTACAAATGTCGGATAAAACCAAAAAGCTTCGCCATTATTTAGCCATACATAAGTATATCTAAATCGACAACCTGCAATTGCTCCCGGATCTACAGCAAATAAACTTGCACTTGTTTGTTGAGGTACAAAAGATGGTGGAGGGGATGTTGGTGCACCATGTTGCCCGCCGCCCGGCTGACCTGGAAACCCACCTGGTTGGCCTGGAAACCCGCCTGGTTGGCCTGGAAACCCACCTGGTTGACCAGGGAACCCACCTGGTTGACCAGGAAACACTCTATAATGTGGATAATAATCCATTCATATCAACTCCTTCGTTATCAATCTTTATAAAGTATGAGAAATTGGGTGTGATTGTTTGGGCGAATGGTTAAATAACTATGTTTTAAATTCATATTCGTAAAAAATAACTAATTATTGAAAATAAATTTGATTACAATGAAGATATCAGTTATTAGTCAATGAAACTTTTGAGTTAAATCAATTTATGGAGGTAAAATTCAATGATTAAAGTAGTTCTATTTGATTTAGATGGTACACTTCTAAATCGTCAAGCATCACTTATCCAATTTATTAATGATCAATATGAAAGGTTTAAAAAATATTTTTCACATATTTCAATAGATAAATATCGTACAAGATTTATTGAATTAGATGATAGAGGCTATGTATGGAAAGATCAAGTATATAAACAATTAATAGAAGAATTCGATATTAAAGGTGTAAAGTTTGAAGATTTATTAGAAGATTACATACATAATTTTCAACATTTCTGTGAACCATTTCCGAATCTTTTTGAAATGTTACATGAATTAAAGCAAAAATCATATAGATTAGGACTCATTACAAATGGAAAAGAACAGTTTCAAATGGATAATGTGAAGGTATTAGGGTTAGAATCTCTTTTTCCAATCATTTTAATTTCAGAAAAAGAAGGATTAAGCAAACCAAATCCAAACTTGTTTCATCGTGCGCTTGCATTTTTTGAAGTACTACCAGAAGAGGCAGTTTATATTGGTGATCATCCTGAAAATGATTACAATGGTGCTAAAAATGCTGGTATGAAAGTGATTTGGAAAAAAGATACTTACTGGGAAGACTTTTTTGCTGAATTTATGATTGATGATTTATTAGAAATTCCAACAATCATTGAGCAGTTTTGATAAATTTTTATTTGAGTGCACTGATGATTAAGAATATGATTGGAACGGAAGGCTGCTCGACTCCTGTGGGAATAGCGGGAAGTCTGAGACCCCGGCGTGCCGAGGAGGCTCAAGCTTAGCCCCACGGAAAGCGAGCAGCCTGGAGTGGAAATCAACACAATAATCTCTAAAACAAAAAAGTTAGAAATATATACGCTAAAATAAAGAGGCTCCTCATGTCAAATTGACTTTGTCACAGCCTCTTTTTAAGTGCCTATTTAATTGTTATTTTAATTTAAATGTGAGCAGATTTAAGAATTACTTAAGATTTATATAAGGTCCATTTAATTTTTTATGATTAAAATTTACAATAGTTATAAGACATTTACTCGTAAAATATTTAAACATGAAAGTTGGTTGTAAATTGTCAATACGTAAACGCTTAATATTTTCAAATATTGCAATGATTGTTATCCCAATTATAACTTTTATTCTTTTACAAATAATCCTGGACATGTTTTTCTTCAATTCTTTTGATCCAACAGACAGTGGGCAACGCACACATGCATTTTATTTTTTCCGTTTTGGTATCATTATCCCAATCTTTGCCATTACGAATGCTTTACTGTCTTATTTTGTATCAAGAAGTATCATTAAACCAATTAGAGGCTTAAATGATGCTGCAAGAAAAATTCGAGAAGGTAATCTAGATTTTCAAATGAAGCCTTATCGTAAGGATGAAATCGGTCAACTTGCACAAAGTTTTGAATTAATGAGAAAAAGCCTAAAAGAATCCTCCGAATTACAACAAAAGTATGAACAAAATCGAAAAGAATTAATAGCAAATATATCACATGATCTTAAAACGCCCATGACTTCAATTAAAGGATATGTAGAAGGAATTCAAGATGGAATAGCGAATACACCAGAGAAAATGGAAAGGTATATCCAAACTATTCATACTAAAACTTTACACATGGATCATTTAATTGATGAACTTTTCT
This sequence comes from Gottfriedia solisilvae, assembly GCF_002128405.1. Lineage (GTDB taxonomy): Bacteria > Bacillota > Bacilli > Bacillales > Bacillaceae_G > Gottfriedia > Gottfriedia solisilvae. The sequence goes on along the minus strand of NZ_NETJ01000001.1, from coordinate 303,039 downwards.
TATATTCGAAATTAGATTTAAAGCGAGTACCATTTCATTTTGAAGATGTAAATATACATCATTATTTATTAGATCGTATTGAAGAGTTACAGTTTGATTTAGACAATATTCAAGTCATGATTACTTATGAAAATGTTAGCAAACAAAATGACATATTCGTGATTATGGAAAGAGAACAATTTAAGCGAGTATTTACTAATGTCATCCAAAATAGTTTAAAATATATGGATAAGTCAGAAAAAAATATATCGATAAAATTAATTGAAGAAAATGAAAAAGTGATTATTGAATGTACGGACAATGGAAAAGGAATTTCTAAAGAAGTTTTACCTTATATATTTGATCAATTTTATCGTGTTGATCAGTCTAGAAATGCAATGAGTGGTGGATCCGGACTTGGACTTGCAATTGTAAAACGAATAATTGAAGAACATGGTGGACAAGTGTGGGCAGAAAGTGAAGAAGGGGTTTATACAAGTATTTATCTTACATTAAATAAGGTCACTGGTAATAAGGAGATAGTATGAACAGAATTTTAATCATAGAAGATGACCAAAGTATTGCTGAACTTCAAAGAGATTATTTAGAAATTGGCGGAATGATAGTTGAAATAGAGACAAATGGTCAATTAGGTTTAAATAAAGCCCTTCATGAACAGTTTGACCTTATATTATTAGACATCATGCTACCAGATATAAACGGGTATGAAATATGTAAAAAAATTCGTGAAAGTAAAGAGATTCCAATTTTAATGGTTTCTGCTAAAACTGATGATATTGATAAAATACGAGGCTTTGGTTTAGGTGCTGATGACTTTATTGTGAAACCATTTAGTCCAAGTGAGTTAGTAGCGAGAGTAAAGGCTCATCTATCAAGATATAATCGTTTAGTCCAAAAAGATCAAAATGACAACCAATTACAGGTTGGGGGATTATTGATCAATCAACAGTCACGAAAAATTTTCGTTGAAGGTGAAGAAAAAATCTTTACGACAAAAGAATTCAATTTACTAACGTTTCTTGCTTCAAATCCGAATCAAGTGTTTAGTAAAGATCATTTATTTGACCGGATCTGGGGGTTTGATTCGATTGGTGATAATTCAACAGTGACTGTACATATTCGAAAGATACGTGAAAAAATTGAAAATGATCCTTCAAATCCAGATTATATTGAAACCGTTTGGGGTGCAGGATATCGGTTCAAATCAAATATGTAAAACCGCTAAACTATAGAGTTTGGCGGTTTTTTTTATATTAAATTATATTTTATACAGATATGAAAGTATCTGAGTTTATTTAAGAAAAATTTAAGGATTTAATAATAGTTGTTTTATATTTATTGATTATGATTTGAAACATAAAGAATTGTTAATGGAGGAATAAAGATGACTAAAAAGAAAATAAATTTAACTAAAAAAAATATTTTAGTAAGTATACACGTAATTGCATTTTGCGCTTGGTTCGGAGCAACATTGAGTCTTATTTTACTAAGCTTTTACTTAAAAAATGCAGAAAACGGAAATCAATTAATCTATACATTATCAAGCATGCATATCATCGATGAAACATTATTAAAATTTCCTGCGCTTGCTACACTCATTACTGGAATATTATTATCTATTTGGACCCAGTGGGGACTGGTTAAATATTATTGGGTCGTGATTAAACTTGTTTTAACGATTTTAATTATCCTTTTAGGAATATTTTTTATAAATGATTGGTTTGCACTATTAATTAAATACGCTAATCAGCTTGGAATTGATGCATTATCATCTAATGAGTTTAAGACATCTTGGTTATCTATTATTGTTACAGGCATATTTAACTTAATTTGCATGACTGTTATGACGATTGTTACGTACTTTAAACCATTTGGTAAAATTAAAAAGAATAAGAAATTGGAAATGAATAAATCATGATCAACATGTGGCAATACTTTTTTAAAGTATTGCTTTTTTATATCCATTATTTTTTGATATGCACTTTTTAATTTTAATTTAATAGCATAAATATGAGGAAAAAAATAAAAATTATATTGTGTCACTAAATGAATAAAAGTTGTAAACGATTACGAGCTATATGACATTTGTCATATATAACACATGACGCCTGCTACTACCAATGTATATTCTAACTATTTATAATTAGGATTACATCTTAAAACTAAGTATTGAAATTAAGAAAGGAAATAGTAAATGTCACAACAACAAAATCAAAAGAATTTGCGAAAACAAATTATCCCTTATGAAAAATCAAATTTAAAAGCTAGTGTATGGCAAATGATTAACACCTTTGTACCATTTATTATTTTATGGATACTTGCTTATAAAAGTTTATCCACTTCAATTTTTTTAACATTAATTTTTGATTTAGCTGCAGCCTTATTTTTAATTAGAATCTTTATTATTTTTCATGATTGTTGTCATCAATCATTCTTTAAAAACAAGACAGCTAATAAAATTTTAGGAACCATTACGGGAATTGTTACTTTATTTCCTTTTAGTCAATGGAAGCATAGTCATTCAATTCATCATGCAACGAGTAGTAACTTAGATAAACGAGGCGTTGGTGATATGTGGGTTTTAACTGTAGAGGAGTATGTTTCAGCATCTGTTTGGAAGAAGCTTGCATATAGACTATATCGTAATCCATTGATTATGTTTGGATTTGGACCAATTTATATCGTACTCATTTCAAATCGTTTTAACGCAAAAAATGCAAAATTAAAAGAGAGATTAAACACTTATATAACAAATATTGCCATCGTAGGATTATCGGCGTTATTTTGTTGGCAAATCGGATGGGAAAACTTTTTAATCATTCAAGGGCCAATCTTTTTCGTAAGTGCAGCACTTGGAATATGGTTATTCTATGTACAGCATCAATTCGAGGATTCATATTTCGAAGAAGACGAAAATTGGGATTATGTTAAAGCAGCAGTTGAAGGAAGTTCATTTTATAAGCTTCCGAAATTATTGCAATGGTTAACAGGAAATATTGGTTATCACCATGTACATCATTTAAGTCCTAGAGTTCCAAATTATCATTTAGAAGATGTTCATAATAACACATTACCATTACAAAACGTTCCAACGATTACCCTTAAAACAAGTCTATCATCGTTAAAGTTCCGATTATGGGATCAAGAAAATAAAAAATTCATTAGCTTTAAAGAATTAAAAGCAATGTATAATGTAAATCGCGAAAGTTCAGACTCTGTCTGAGCTTTTGATTTATGTCTTCCAATCAATAAACATAAACAAAACGAACAGTCTGGAATTATGGTAAAATTAAAAATGATTCAAATTTTTATTTCTAAAAAAAGAGGACAACTTCATGTTAAAAAGATATTTCATTTTCTTAAAAAGTACTGGAATTTCTCCATATATTTGGACTGTTTTAAGTATCTTGCCATTTTATTTTATATTTCTTTCATCTCCCTCGACAATTGAAATTGTCTTTGGCGTCATACTTACCGTATCATTTTTTGTTTTATATAGAATCGCATATATTTCAAAAGGCTGGTCAATTTATTTATGGTCAAGCATTCTGATTAGTATTTCAATCATAATGACGATTCAATTTAGTTATGTATACTTTGCTTTTTTTAACGCTTATTTAATCGGTAATAAGAAAAACCGCGTTACTTTTTTAACTTTATATATTATTCACCTAGTAATCACAACAATTTCTATCAACCTCACGATTATATTTCAAGAAGATTTTATGATTAAACAATTACCATTTGTTGTCATCACTTGGATCAGTGTTATTTTATTACCTTTTAGTATTCATAGTCGAAATGAAAGAGGGCAATTAGAAGAAAAACTGGTAGATGCCAATAAAAGAATTTCTGATCTCGTAAAGTTAGAGGAGAGACAAAGAATCGCGAGAGATTTACATGACACTCTTGGTCAGCGACTTTCCTTAATAGGACTTAAAAGTGATTTAGCACGCAAATTGATTACAAAAGATCCTGAACAAGCACAAAACGAAATAAGGGATGTACAACAAACTGCAAGAACAGCATTAAATGAAGTTCGGAAAATAGTATCTCAAATGCGAGGTATTCGAATTAAAGATGAGATCATAAGAGTGAAGCAGATTTTATTAGCAGCTCAAATCGAATTTGAATGTGATCAAGAGTTAACGCTTACGAATGTATCACTTTTAACTGAAAATATTGTGAGTATGTGTTTAAAAGAAGCTGTTACAAATGTTGTGAAACATAGTAAAGCAACAACCTGTTCAATTTCTTTTCATCAAACTAACCATGAACTAATAATCAACGTTAAGGATAATGGAATTGGATGCACACCAAAAGAGAATTTCACAAAAGGCTATGGTCTGATTGGAATGAGAGAAAGACTTGAATTTGTAAACGGTTCTCTAGATGTAATAAATCAAAATGGGACAACTATTATAATGAAAGTACCAATTGATGTAAAACAGATTGAAAAGGAGTAACTTAAATGATTCGAATAGTGATAGCTGAAGATCAGCGAATGCTGTTAGGGGCCTTAGGTTCTTTGCTAAATTTAGAAGATGATATGGAAGTTGTTGGGAAAGCATCTGATGGAGAACAAGCCATTTCACTTGTAAATCAATTGCAACCTGATATTTGCATTATGGATATTGAAATGCCAAATAAAACTGGACTTGAAGCAGCTGAAGAATTAAAAAAATTTGATTGCAAAGTCATTATATTAACAACTTTTGCCCGTTCTGGGTATTTTCAAAGAGCATTAAAAGCTGGTGTAAAAGGTTATTTGCTGAAAGATAGTCCAAGCGAAGAATTAGCAAGCTCAATTCGTAGTATTATGAATGGGAAACGAATTTATGCTCCTGAATTAATGGACGATGTTTATAGTGAGGAGAATCCTTTAACTGAACGCGAGATAGAGGTATTAAACCTTGTAGCAGACGGAAAAAACACTAAGGAAATTGCTGATGAATTAAGCTTGAAAACTGGCACCGTACGAAACTATATATCAATGATTTTAGATAAATTAGAAGTTAAAAATAGAATTGAAGCCATTAAACAATCAAAAGAAAAAGGTTGGTTTAAATAATGTCGGACTGCCCGACAAACTGAGTTATCGAACAGTCTGACTATCTATACTTTTATACTTTGTATACACAATGAAGCGATTCAATTAAGAATCGCTTTTTTTGTTTTCAACATTATTATTGTAAACTTTTAAAAAATATATCTAGTTCAGCATTAAATTTATCCGTTTCTTCTAAGAATAATAAATGACTACTATTGTAAAAAGGGACAAACTTAGCGTCTTTTATTTTACTTTGTATATATTCACCTGCAGCTAATGGAAAGAAGCCAGCGCTACCAAAGCAAATTAAAGTTGGGACATTTACATTTGACAGTGTTTCACGATAATCTACTGCAGTTTGATTAAATACGATTGTACTTGCAATTGCAGCAGGCAATCGGTTCATTTCTTCTAAAATCCATTTATGATCATTCGGATCAGGTTTTTCTTTAAACATCCCGTATATAAATTCACTATTAAAGGTATGTTGATCTTCTTGAATAGATTGCATTACATTTTTTAAAATATTGAAATCAAAAGCTCCAAATTCCCAATCTGGCCATATAAAATCTGACGCAGATTGGTCAACAATCGTTAAAGCTTTAATTTGATTTGTTCCAAACTGATTTACATAATCCCAAAGAACAAACGCACCCATCGACCATCCAACTAAAATAACGTCTTTTAATTGTAATTTATCAATAAAGTATTTAAGATCCCTAGCATATTGAGCTACAGTGTGACCATCCATAACATGTGTTGACTGTCCGTGAGCACGTAAATCTAGTGTAATGACACGATAATTTTCTTTAAAATAGGGTACTTGTTTATAGAAAAATTTACTACTCATCATCACACCATGTATAAAAATGACTGGTTGACCTTCTCCAAACCCTTCATAATGTAGTTTCGTATTGGCGTTAATTTCAATATAAGGCATGAAATGACCCCCATAATTCGAATTATATTCATTTTCTATTCATTCATAATTTATTACGAATGAAAATAGATAATGCCTAAAGTAAAAGGTGAATGGAGGAAATAATGAAACAAAAAAGGGTAGTGGAGCATTAAGCCTCACTAACCCTTTGGAAGTATTTATTTCATTGTTTTTAAAGCGTTGTAACGATCAGCTGCTTTTTGATCTTCAGTCTTTTTAAAGTCATAGTTATAAATAGCACCTTCAAAGTCACCATACATCGGATTAGGAAGCTGAATATATTTAACACCTAAATCTTTTGCAATTTTATCAACGTTATTGTAACGAGTATTTAAATCTGCTTTATAGAAAATATCAGAAAGATCGTTTGCATTGTCACCAATTAACATTACAATTTCATGCGTTTTCTCAATCTCTTGTTGTCTTGGTCCTTTTTGAGATGTTGTTGATTTTAATAATAAGTGCTTTTCATCTAGATTAGGTAAACCATGTAATTTCATATTTTTAACAGTGTCAGCACGTTCTGCTTCTGTACGGTTAGAAATGTAATAAATATCTACTTTTAATTTTTTAGCAGCTAATAAGAAATCCTTCGCTCCTGGAATCAATTCCGCTTTAGCCATATGAATCCATTCATCCCAACCTTCTGGATATGCAACATTATTTTTAATTGTCCATGCAGTGTGAGGTGAGTTGTCTAATACTGTTTCATCGATATCTAATACAACTGCAGCAGGTTTAGCTTTTTTCTTATTTTTCTTATCCTTAGCAATCTTCTTAACCATTGTTTCTGCAAGCTCTTCTTTAGCTACATTGTACGTTTGAATTTGCAATGCCTTATTTTCTGCAGATGTTTGGAACCAGTTTGTAGCCATTACTAAGTGTTCTTGTGTACTTTTTTGTAAATCCGCTCTACTAATATTAATTCCTGCAAGAGACCCAACGGCAAATGCAGCTACGATTGAAGCTGAAACTAATGTTTTTTTCATGATATTCTCCTTTTGAAAAGTTTAATTTATTAGAAACGTTTATACGTAACCAATCTAAATAATATGATGAGCACTTTCATTTTTATGAAAAAGACAGAATAGAGGTCGTAAAATCGACAAATATTCCCATCGTTGTTTTTTCCAAAATCCTACAAAATATACAAATTTACTATTCACTATACGAAATTTTTTAAAAAATTATCATTTACTATTAAACAAATTAATGTTAATATTGAAAAAATTATTTTGCGATGAAGAGAAGAGTAGATAAATGATTTCTTTGCAGAGAGCTCCGTAAGCTGAAAAGGAGTAAGAAAGATTTATTGAAGCAAGACTCTGAGCTTCACATTGGAATCAGAATTTCTAGAGGATAATGTGACAGGTGCTCCTGTTAAAGAGCGTAGGTATATATTAAAATACCTAAAGAGGTTAATATGGTGACATATTGACAAACTGGGGTGGTACCGCGACTTTCAAATCTCGTCCCCAAGACAACGGTCTTGGAGGTGAGATTTTTTTTGTTGGGAAGTTTTCATTCTTTTACAAATTAAGTCAGGGGGGTACATGATGTTTAAAAGTAATTATTTCAATAAACAGAGGTCCATTTTTATTTTGTTATCAAGCATTGGACTGTCAAATATAGGTGCATGGATTTATTTCATCGCACTTAATTTAATTATTCTTGATACAACTTCTTCAGCATTTGCTGTGTCATTATTATATATTATAAAACCATTAGCTACTTTATTTACTAATTTTTGGAGCGGTAGCATGATTGATCGAATAAATAAACGAAGTATCATGATTGCCCTAGATATTGTTAGAGCACTATTGATCATAATCTTACCTTTGATTTCATCCTTGTGGCTTATTTTTATTATTGTTTTTTTTATTAATATGGCTGGTGACATTTTTTATCAAGCGTCGATGATTTATTTGACCAAGCTTGTACCAGAAGAAAAGAGGCAACGATTTAACTCATTACGTAGTTTAGTAGGTTCTGGTGCATTTGTACTTGGTCCATCAGTTGCAGGTTTACTCTTTATGATGGGTTCACCAGCATTTGCAATTATCATAAATGGTGTGGCATTAATTTTGTCTGGCGTATTAACTATCTTCTTACCAAATATTGAGGAGGAAGAAAAGCAAGATTTCTCGAATACAAAATTTGGGTTCAAAATACTAAGAAAAGATTGGCATCTAGTTATTACATATTGCAAATCACAAATAAAAATGATGTACATATTTATACTTTTTTACTTTATAATCATCATGACAACAACAGTTGATTCACTTGAAGTAGCCTTTTCTAAAGAAGTGTTGAATCTATCAAATACAAAGTACGGCTTCCTAGTAAGTATAGCTGGAGTAGGATTTGTAATTGGGTCTGTTGTTAATTCAGTTTTTGCCCATCGATTCGACTCTAGCAAATTAATAGGTTATGGATCTATATTTTTATCCTTTGGTTACCTCATTTATGCATTTTCTAATGATTTTAAAATTGCTTCGTTAGGATTCTTTTTACTATCATTTGCGCTATCTTTTGCAAATACTGGATTTGATACGTATTACCAAAAACAAATACCTGTTGAAATAATGGGTCGAGTGGGTAGTCTATTTGGATTATTACAAGCATTTTTCATCATAATTTTTACAATCTTATTTGGGTCCTTAACAAATAGTATTTCATTACAAAAAATCGTCATCGTCTCTTCAATTTTATTATTTTTAATCTCAGTAATCTTACTTTTAATGATTCTATTTTTTGCTGAGAAAAGATTAATAAAAACGAGAATGACTTATTTCTCAAAGTAAAAAAACTATCTGTAATTTACGCGTGACATGTTTATGTTGTTCAGAAATCTGATTAATTAGAAAAATGAATATTTTATGTTTATTATTATTATTATTATTATTATTATTTGTAGTATTAATTTAATAAAAAATATTTATATTTTAGGAGAGTAGAATAATGAAAAAAGTATTATTGTTTGTTTATGACTCTTTTGCAGAGTTTGAAATCTCAATATTAATTACATGTTTAAGGGGCAAAGGAATACAATTAGAAACTTTTTCAATAAATACTAATGATATACCGATTATTTCTGCAGGGAATTTAAAAATTTTAGCAGACCATTCGATTAAAAATATTAATAGTAATGATTATGAAGCTTTATTAATACCAGGAGGCTCACCATATCCTTTATTAGAAAATGAATTACTACTTTCGTTAATAAGAGATTTTTATACTAACAATAAAATGATTGGTGCAATATGTGGTGGTCCAGCATTATTAGGAGCAGCGGGCATTTTAAATGAAATAAGCTACACAGCTTCTCTTTCCAAAGAAGATAGAGAGTACACAGACGTGTTAAATTGGACAAATAAACGGGAAGATTATCTTGTGATAGATCAAAATGTTATTACAGCAACAGGCTCAAATTATTTAAAATTTGCTGAAGAAGTGTTGCGTGCACTTGGAACAATTTCAGAAGATGATAAAGAGCCATTAAAATACTTTGCAGTTCCTTCAATAAATTAAAAGAGACGATTCTTAATTGGAATCGTTTTTTTAATTTATTATTCATTATATTTATACGTAATTATATTGATGTAACGTAAGAGGCTGACGACTATAAAAGATATCTCAACCACTATTGCCGAAATAAAAAGAAACTTGCCATATATGCCATTAATACAATCAATTTAAGATAAGAAAGTAAAAGTCATTTTTTTAAAGGAATAAAAAGTTAAAGAATAATGTTTTCATGGTAAAATATGGTGAAGATTTGCATTCTTTATCTGTTTGAGTAAAATGTGAACAAAGATGGGTACAAACTGATTTACTTATAACTATTTGAGTCTTAATTATAAAGCGATGGATATTATTCAGGTCTGCTCAAATTAAAAACAATTTTAGTGGGGAGATAATTTTATGCCGATTTTATGGGGAGTAATAGCAGGTGTATTAACTTTTATATTTTCAAAAACCGATCCATTTCAACCAATATTTATTACAAATATATTATTAGGAATAATTGTAGGATTGTTATTTGAGCGTAGAAATTTGGAGAAGTAATACCATAAAATGATCATTCTATACAAAAATTAGGAGAAATACATATGAAAATATTAGTTACTGGCGGAACTGGTTATATAGGAAGTACTGTGTGTTATGCATTAATTGATAACGGACATATTCCAGTCATTTTAGACAAAAATGATCGCTCGGATTTTACTTTTGACAAAGTTTTTTATCAAGGAGATATTTCAGATAAGGAGTTACTGAAGAAAATCATTACAGAACATCCAGATATAGATTTTACAATTCATCTAGCAGCGATGACGGTTGTTCCTGATTCTGTTAAGGACCCAAGTGAATATTATACAGAAAATGTGACAAAATCAATTGCTTTATTTACAAACTTAAAAGAATTTGGGTATCACAAAATCGTTTATAGCTCTTCTGCATCTATTTATGACGATCCAATTGATTTAGTCGTAACAGAAGAATCACCATTAAACCCAAGAAGTCCTTATGCTAGAACTAAGTATATGACTGAGATGATTCTCGAAGACTTTTGTTATGCATATGGTCTAAGAGGGATGTCATTGCGATATTTCAACCCAATTGGTGCAGATCCGAAAATGCGTACTGGTGCAACGATCAAATTTCCTTCTCATTTACTAGGTAAGTTATTAAAATCCGTATCAGAAGAAGGGGAAGTATTTAAGATTACGGGTACAAATTGGCCAACAAAAGATGGTACAGGCATAAGAGACTATATTCATATTTGGGATTTAGCGATGGCTCATGTAAAAGCTGTTGAAAACTTTGAGAATGCATTTGAACTATCAGATGAACCTCAAAAACCGTATCTCGTCTTAAATATTGGAAAAGGCGAAGGGATAACGGTAAAGGAATTTATTTCTATTTTTGAAAATGTATACGGAAAAATAATCGACAAAATTGAAACTGAACCTAGATTAGGTGACGTTGCTGGGGCATTTGCAAATGTTGAAAAAGTAAATAAACTATTAAATTGGTCTGCGTCTTTATCAATAGAAGAAGGTGTAAAAGATGCGATGAATTGGAATGAACAAAGAAATCATAACTAATTTTACTAATAGCTAATAAAATAGTCCGTATAGGTTAATCGATAGTTTTTAATGTTCGGGGGATATAAATTTGTTACATATTTATTTAACAAGACATGGAGAAACAGAGTGGAATATTCAAAATCGATTACAAGGATGGAAGGATTCTCCTTTAACATCAAAGGGAATCAATGATGCGAAGGCACTGAGTCAAAAAATCTCAGGAATTCGTTTTCAGTCTATTTATTCAAGTCCAAGTATGAGGGCTTTGAATACTGCAAAAATCTTATCGGGAGTAAATGATATTCCAATCTTCCTAGATGAAAATTTAAGAGAAATAAATTTTGGTGAGTGGGAAGGGAAAACAAAATCTGAAATTAATGAACGATTTGAAAATGAGTTTTCATCACTATGGGAATCTCCAAGTGCGTATAATCACCTACCTCATAATGGAGAAAGCCTAAAGAATGTAAGAAATAGAGTTGAAGAAGTATTAAAAAACATTATAGAAACAAATAAAGACGGAAATGTTTTAATCGTTACTCACGCAGTCATCGTTGCGACTATTATTGCATACTTTAAAAACTCGCCTATTGAAAAACTATGGGATATCCCATTTGTACATGGTACTTGTTTAACCCATTTAGAAATAGATGTTGAAAACGAGCATTTAAACCTTAAATTACTTTGCGACACGGCTCATTTACAAGAAAGCAAGTATTTTAAAAACACCCCTAATAATAAATAACGGGTTCGGTTTGCGAGTACAAAACAGTAAGCAACAAATCAATTAGCAGTCCAATTATCAACTTAAATGGACTGCTTCTTTTTATTAATATAACCTGGGTTATTGGCAAATGGAAGGTTATATAGAAATATTATTGCCATTTAAATAAAGGGGGAAATTTATGGCACGGTATTTAAGTTTTATAAACTATTTGCATAATGTTTTTATTTCTTTATGGGTGTACCAATGCAAATAAAAATTCAATGAACTACACGCCATCTAAAACAGATATTGTAAGTAGAAATAATGGTGATATCGTAAACGAAATAAGGCTAAAAGAGTTTATTGAAAACACAGAAACAGGGCAAACGGATAGTATTCGTGTTGTTGGTTACACAAAAGAAGGAGACCCGATACTAACTGATTTAACAATTAACGGGGAACAGCTAAAAGTTACAAGGGATAATACTAGAGATGAGTACGGAGATGGAGAAATTAAAACATTTGAATGTGAGAAAATTTTAGTTGAAGAAAAAAAATACTCTATATTAGGCTGCGATGGTTATGAAATACCGTATTACTTAGCGGAAGGTAATTAAGTGGTATTTATTTAATCATCTAACATAAGTTCGCAGATAAATATAAAAACTGCTCATTGCATTTTTGCCAAGAGCAGTTTTTGCCTATTTATTGTGTTAATTTTATTGTCAATCTAGGTGCAAATTTGATTATGATTTCAGTTGCTTATTGTGTTTTTGTGCTTCAAAAACAAGCCCGTAAAAAAATAAATAGTGGTGCTTTTTATATCTATTATATCGTTTTATAAGATTTCATTGCATCATCTTGTTTATGAGCTTCCTTATCAATTACTTTTAATAATAAAATCATAACAATCACATAGATTACATCAAGAAAATACATCATGAGTTCCATATAGGTTGTTTGTAACATCATACCTAACATAGCTCCCATCATTCCACCCATAATTCCTGCAGTAATACCTTCTAGAGCTGCCATTTGTGAAATTGGCCTTCCAGTTAAAAATCCGATTGACATGCCAATCATGACTGAAATTATAGTAGGAATGGACAAATCTGTTGATCGAAGCATGATTCCTAAGACTGTACCAATTGTAACACTAGCCATCATCGAATTCGTCATACTAACCATTTTACCTACCGTACATAAAAGTTTATTTTTCTTTTTAGTTGAGACAATGATGACATAACTAGATAATAGTACTGTTAATATAATACTCGCCCATTCCAGCACTTAAATCATTCCCTTCTAATGAGGTAAACCTTGGTGAATTAGAGAAAAATAAAAATGGTTTATTATTTTTTTGATTCAACTCATTAATATGAGCATGAAATGTAAGTATGAATAAAAAGAAAAAAAGATAGTAATTTGATACTATCTTTTACATTTACTATTAATCTACAACTATATAAGCAATCATCGGAGCAGAGTCTGCAGTTGTTGAGTGAGTGTCACAAATTAATCGATAAGTTCCTTCTTTTTTAAACTGTACCTCAACTTCTGTTGTTTCGCCTTTCTTTACAACACCAGAAACATTAGTACCTTCTATATGAAAATGATGTTCCATACCATTAATTCCATGTAATTTTAAAACAACTCTTTGATTCTCCTCAACATTGATCGTCCCAGGATCCCAGCGATAAGCCTCAATCTCTGAACCATTATCAAGTTTGGTAGAAAATTCACCTGTAACCATATGTATTTCAACAGTTTCTAATGGTTTTTCTTTAGCTGTAGTTTCTGCGGATTTAGGGAATAAATAATACAAGGCACTTAGACCTATTACAATGAAAACAAAGCTAAAAAGAAGCCATTTTTTCTTAATGACAACAAAATGCATAATAGTTCCCCCTAATCAATTCTTTTTAATAGAATATGCTCAAGGGATGGAGAACTTGTCTAATAAAAAGTCTCTGTTAATATAAATTGTTGATTTTACCTTAATATATTAAGAGTATGAAAAGAGAATAGCCTGTTCAAGTGTAATTGGAATGGAAGGTGCGAAGACTACTTCTATGGGAGATGCGGGAAACTTGAGACCCCGGAGGCTTGCCGAGGAGGCTCAGGGTCATGCCCCATGGAAAGCGAAGTACCTGGAATGGAAATCAACATTCTTTTTTTATAGAGCCATTAAAAAAGTAAAATATGCATGTCTACATGAAATATTATATTTTTACATGTTTACTATTTAAAGAATATTAAATATTAACATAGTAATATATAATGAGAATGTAGTCATCTAAAATATGGAGGGATACGATGTTTAAAAAAGTATTAGCAAGACTTGGGATTGGCGCTGCAACAGTAAATACAATTATACATACAAAGGATTTATATCCAGGTAAACAAGTTGAAGGAACAGTAGAAATCAATGGTGGATCAGTAGCTCAAGAGATTAATCATATCGCACTTAAATTAAAAGCTTACGCAAAAAAGAAAAGTGGAGATGGTGAAGTTTCAGTAAAGATTCAATTACATGAAGAACGTGTTAGTGGAAAATTAACAATAGAAGCAAATGAACAAAAATCAATTCCATTTTCATTTCAACTACCATACTATGCACCAATTACAATTGGACATGGGCAAGTATGGATTGAAACGGATTTAGATATTGATCTAAGTTTTGATCCTACAGATGTCGACTATTTAAAAATAAATGCACATGAAGAGTTATCAAATTTTGTTGAAGCATTTAAATTGTTAGGCTTTAGATTACGCCAAGTGGAAGTAGAAGCACAGGATGGACGTTTCTATCAAGAATGGGAATTCGTTCCAAACTCGAAAAGAGAATGGCGCTTTGATGAAATCGAGTGCATGATCGAACCGAATAAAGATGGTTTATTCATGAGAGTTGCTGTAGACAAAGCAGGTTCACACCGCGGTTTGGCTGGTTTATTACAAGAATCTCTAGGCTTAGACGAAAAGAAAACTGCACTAACATTTACAAACACTCAGCTAAAAGATGCACATTCAGTAGCATCTACTTTAAGAGCTTTCTTACAACAATATAATTAAGCATTAAAAGATTTATTAACAATTAAAATGGCAACTAATTTAGTTGTCATTTTTTATTGATAAAATTATATTTTTAACTTCCAACTTTGAACAAACTGAAGGCCCAGAGATTTTATGGAATGAGCAAAAAAATATTACTTCACCAACATTTAAAAGCGAAATTTGGATTTCAATTTTAAAAAAATTACGAAATAGATCAAACGGGAGGTTAAACAACTCTTTGATCTTTTTTAGTTGATAAATATGTTCTATGATTTATTGTTAGATAACTCTATTCACAAAGTTCGTTTTACACTACAATTAAAGTTATAATTGGATAAATTTTACAAATTTCTATTAAAGGAGAATCTTAATGAATTCAAACGTAAGAACATTTAAATTTATATCTGGTGGTTTTGAAGCTATTTTAGGGATACCGATCCTTGGTGCTTCAATCGTAATTGGATTTGGTTGGTTTCCACTTGTAATAGCATTAATCATTCATATAATTACGTTAGTATTAGCAAAAAAAGCTGGTTTAACGGCATATGGGAATATTTTTGGGATCATTACTTCTTGTTTAGCATGGATTCCTGGTCTTGGTTGGATTTTACATGTGCTGTCTGCAGTATTTATCCTAATTGGCGCATTCCTACAAAAGTCCAAATAAAAGCCAGTACATTAGATTAACTATTAAGTATGTACAATCGAAATACTATTATGTCTTTAGGAAGTACAGAAAGTAGGGATATATTGGTTTTTTTCTTATTTAGTATCTTTTTAATCCTTTTTATATTAGGTATTCTTTTATTGGTAAAAGGATTGATTTTAAAAGGAATACTATTTTTAATTGGTAGTATTATTTTCTTAATTTTTACGATTGTGTATTATGTACGTAAAAGTAAACGAAAACATAAGTATAAGAGAGATTGTGATTGTAGTGATGCTTTTATTCCTGACTGCGATTTTTTAGATTGCAACTTTCGCAAAGGCGGTTTAGACTGTACTCCAGATTGCGACTGTAGTCCGGATTGTTCAAATTAGTGGGGTGATATAATGATTTTATTCCAATGGATACCATGTCATCGTAGAATAGATCGTTCAATCAAAATATCCAATTATACATTCCCACTTTGTGCGAGATGCTCTGGCATAGTTATAGGCTATTTATTTCTACCTTTATTATTTTTACAATCACATTATTTAAAGTGGTGGTTAATTCCATTACTAATGATTCCATTACTTATTGATGGTTTTACGCAAAAATGGAAGTGGAGGGAAAGTAATAATAGTTTAAGAATCATCACTGGCATATTATTTGGTATTGCTCAGTGTATATTAATTGTTAAAACTGTTATATTCCTATTGAAGTATCTTTAAATACTTTACAAATAGCATAAAGCATAAAGAGATTTAGCCGTGAATTGTTTTCCTTTCGTTTGGTTAAAGTAATCTTTAGATGCTAGTAAGGAGGTTATGAAATGGAAGATACACATGAGTTTGTTGAAAAACTCCATGAAAGACAAAAGAAAGACCAAAAAAATAAAGAACATCAAGGTAATGGTACACCTAATGAGAAGTTACCAACTAAACAACACGGAACAAATAAATAATCTAAAGGACTGTTGAAAACGCTCACTTTCTTCGTTGCTTCGCCTACTTGCGGTGCTCATTACTGTCAAAGGTAACTCCGCTTTTCATCAGGCTACTGAGCCTCTTAAGACATGCGTTTTCAATTAGTCTGAATCTCTTAACTTTTATATTTTGTACATAAACTCCAACCATGACATAATAGTCATGGTTTTTTACTTGCATGAACCATAAGGATGTTGATCAAAAAAAGTATTTGAACATAATAATCTTAATAAAAAAGAAGACTAAAAATAGTCTTCTTTTTTCGATTTATCCATTACCATCTGTGGGCCTTAGCATTACTTTTTAAGATGATTGTATTTTGTGAAATCATCGTATGTCCATTAACTTGAGACTTCGCATGCTTAGGTCTTGTCCAGTTATGGTAGAACTTCTGAGATTGTGGATCCAAATGATTTTTTAATGTCATGTTTGATTCACCTCTAATGAAGTATTGGATATCTCTAATATTCTAATGAATATCATCATTAGTATTTGATTTATTTACAAATTAATGCAGAAAGTAACGAAGAAGTTTCAAATCTTATAATAGAAACATTTAGATGTTTGCAGTTATTTTGTATTGACTAATAAAAAACAATTGGTGAGCGTAAAAATTGAAAAAAGCATTTCCAATTTATAATATGTAATAGGATATACTTTGTTTGAAATCAGATTTTAACAATAAATTTATTATTAATAGAAAATGAATAATATTTAAATATTATATAGTTAAGTATGTGAAAAGAGGATAAAATTTAGTAGGATTAATTTAATAAGTTTGTAAAAAAGGGGGGAATGAGATGGATATTCAAAATGAATTACTTCAATTTAAAATGGATATAGGTATTAAAAAACCAGAGAATATTGTGAATAAAACCGTGAAATGTCCATTTTGTGATCGAGAAAATTTAACAGATATATTAGATACTACTGGGTCAATCATTTATCTAAAAAATAAATTCCCAACACTAGAGGATACATTACAAACAGTGATCATTGAAACTGATGATTGTGATGGAGATATTTCTAAATATACGCAAAGTCATATGAAAGAGCTTTTAAATTTTGCTGTTCAAAAATGGGAAGAAATGGAGAAAACAGAAGAATTTAAATCTGTCATTTTTTATAAAAATCATGGTCCTTTATCTGGTGGTACATTAAATCATCCTCATATGCAAATTGTTGGTTTAAAAAACATTGATTATAAGAAAAAGATTACGGATATCTATTTTGAAGGAATCGAAATTTTTTCAAAAGAGGGCGTGGAATTAAATATTTCTACTCATCCAATGATGGGTTTTAGAGAATTTAATATCATTATTGAAGATCGTTCTTATTTATCTGAAATGGCTGTGCTCTTACAAATCGTTACACATTATTTATTAAACAATTTTTATAATGGTTTAAATAGTTATAATTTATTTTTTTATAAATGGAATGGGAAAATTATTTGTAAAGTTATTCCGCGTTTTGTCGTTTCTCCATTATTTATTGGATACTCGATTTCACAAGTTACCAATCAATTGGATGTACATAAAGAGCAAATTTTAAAACTTTATAAAGATGAATTAGATCAGCTAAGTCATTAAAAAAGATGTTTACAATTTTTGTAAACATCTTTTTATTTTATAATTGATTTTTGATGTCGTTAATTTGTTCAAGATGGCGTTTTTCATGTAACCCAATAAAAGGAATCCATTGCTTTAAATTCACTTGACCAAAAGCAGGGTGAGGAAATCCTTTGTCCTCAAGATGATGATCCTTTGTTTCTTCTACAAAAGTATGTAATGCACTTCTTGAATTCGATAATTTTTGCTGCATTTCTTCTAAAGTCACAAATTCGTTAGTTGGCACGAAATAGTTTGGAGCATTAAATTTAAGCGTTCGATCTAAGGTTAAATGGATTGGTTTTTCTGAAATTTCTTCAGAAGGTGCTGTGTTAAATGTTTTTGTCATCATTTTTACTAATCCAGCTTCCATTAGATATAAATGATCTAATACTTGCATAATTGACCATTGATCCTCATTCACTTTTTTATTTAACTGATCATTTGATAAATCTCTAACAGCCTCAAAAAGTTCGTTTCGAATTTGAATATTTTCTTTCATTGTTATACCCTCATTTCATTTATTAAGAATCAATAAATCTAAAAATTAGAACAGATAAAAATAAACCAAATACATTCATCTTTACTTCTATATGCACGTTTGTTTCAAAATATATTAAGCGATTTCATTGTTGAACGATTTTACATTAAACTTTGTTTTATATGAATGAATTCGATCTGAGAGATAAATCGTCTTAATAGTAACAAACGGACTTGAAGTGTTCGAATTTAGAATAAACCTATATAAATCTTAACAAGCCTACTCTATAAATTTTGTCAAAGAATGTCATAAAATACTTTATTTACCACGAATATATTATGAAAATTTTAGACAATTTTCAAACTTGAACGCTTTTGAATGAAAATGATAGTTTTTGATAGATTTTGATTGAATTTTTGATGATGCTACTTTATACTAAACATATCGAAAGGATGATTCATATGTTAACACCTGAAAGACAGCAGCTAATTATTGAGATGGTGAAGGAACACGGAGTCGTAAAGTTGAGAGATATTGTTGAAGCTACAAATACTTCAGAATCAACCATCCGTCGTGATTTAATTGAACTTGAATCCTTACACTTATTAAAAAGAGTACATGGTGGAGCAGCATCTTTAAATAGTAAAGCAACTGAGTTAAGCATGACAGAAAAAACAACCAAAAACGTTCAAAATAAAAAATTAATTGCATCATTAGCAATTTCACAAATAAATGAAGGTGATTGCATTTATTTGGATGCAGGAAGTACTACATTTGAAATGATCCCTTTGCTTAAAGGCTTAGATGTTACTGTAGTCACAAATGGTTTAATGCATGTCGAAGCTTTATTTGAAAATGAAGTAACAGCCTATCTTTTAGGTGGAAAAATGAAAGGGCATACAAAAGCATTGATCGGTAATATGGCCGCTGAGAATCTTCAAAGTTTTCGTTTTGATAAATGTTTTATTGGAACAAATGGCGTTCATCCGAAGTACGGTTACACAACACCAGATCCAGAAGAGGCATTTGTGAAGAAAACGGCCATTTCTTATTCAGAAAAAAAGTATATACTAGCTGATTATAGTAAGTTTTCAGAAACTTCATTCGCAAAAATCGCCGATATTCATGAAGCAATTCTGATCACGGATGAACTAGATGAAGAACTAACTAGCACATATGAAAAATTTACAACATTAATAAAGGTAGTGAATTAAATGATTTATACTGTAACACTTAATCCATCAATTGATTACATCGTAAATGTTGATAATTTTCAAATTGATTCAATCAATCGTATGATCAGTGACCAAAAGTTCCCTGGTGGGAAAGGAATTAATGTATCTAGAGTTTTAAAAAGACTTGATGTAACTAGTATTGCTTTTGGATTTATCGGTGGGTTTACTGGTGATTTTATTGAAAATGTATTAAAGAGTGAAAGTGTATTATCAGATTTTGTAAGAGTAGCAGGAGACTCTCGGATCAATATTAAATTGAAGTCGCAATATGAAACCGAAATAAATGGTCAAGGTCCCACAATATCAGAGCAAAATTCAACTGATTTCTTCAAAAAATTAGAACAGATACAACCAGGAGACTATTTAATTCTAGCCGGAAACATACCGAGTTCATTAGAATCTAATCTATATGAAAAAATTGCAAAATGGGGAAATGAAAAAGGTGTAAATATAGTTGTTGATGCAAGTGGTAAAGCACTATTAGATGTCGTAAAACATAAGCCATTTTTTATCAAACCAAATCATCACGAACTTGGAGAATTATTTGACGTTACAATATCAACTGTTGAAGAAGCAATTCCATATGGTCAAAAACTCCTTGAGTTAGGTGCAAAAAATGTAGGTATATCTCTAGCTGGTATGGGCGCTATTCTCATGACAGAAAAAGATATATTTGTATCAAATGTTCCAAAAGGAGAAGTTATTAATTCTGTTGGTGCTGGAGACTCACTAGTTGCTGGTTTTATCGGGACTTACGTTAAAACGAACGATAAAGTGACAGCCTTTAAAACAGCAGTTGCTGCAGGAAGTGCAACGGCCTTTTCATCAGATTTAACAAGTAGAAAAAAAATTGAAGAACTAATCGATCAGGTGATGATCGAAAAGAGATAAGGTGGAGAGATAATGAGAATAACAGATTTATTAAAAATTGATACGGTTGTTATCAATTTACAATCTGCAAATAAAGCATCAGTCATAAATGAATTAGCAGATGTATTATATGAAACGAACCGTTTACATGATAAAGAACAATTCATAGAAGCAATTTTAACTCGTGAAGCTCAAAGTACAACTGGTATTGGTGAAGGAATTGCAATTCCACATGCTAAGACTTCTGCAGTTAAAACACCGGCAATTGTATTTGGTCGCTCAAACTCTGGTATTGATTATGATTCATTAGATGGTCAACCTGCACATTTGTTTTTTATGATTGCGGCAAGTGAAGGTGCAAATAATGCACATTTAGAAACTTTATCACGTTTATCTACATTATTAATGGATGAAGCAATGCGAAGTTCATTATTAGGTGCAGCAGACGCAGAGGAAGTCATTGCCTTAATTAATGAGAAAGAAGATGCGATTAATAAGGATGAAGAGGTGATTTCCTCTCATTCTAAAAAACCGCTTATTCTTGCAGTAACTGCTTGTCCTACTGGTATCGCACATACCTATATGGCAGCAGATGCACTAAAAGCAAAAGGAAGAGAATTAAATGTAGATATCAAGGTTGAAACAAATGGATCTACAGGTGTGAAAAATGAATTAACTTCAGATGAAATTAGAAAAGCGACTGCGATTATTATCGCAGCTGATAAAAATGTTGATGTCAATCGCTTTGAAGGTAAACATGTTATTCAAGTACCTGTAGCAGAAGGGATTCGTAAGCCGAAAGAATTGATTGAACGTGCAATGAAACAAGATGCACCAATTTTCAAAGGAACAGATAAAGGAAAAAGTGACGAATCTTCTATGGAAAAGGGATCAGGAATTTACAAACACTTAATGAATGGTGTTAGTAATATGCTACCATTTGTAGTAAGTGGTGGAATTCTGATTGCACTAGCTTTTGCATTTGGTGGAATTCATACAAAAGGACCTATTGCAGAATTATTAATGAAAATTGGTGGGGCAGGCGCATTCAGTTTCTTAGTACCAATTCTTGCTGGTTTTATTGCAAGCTCGATTGCTGATCGTCCAGGGTTTGCACCTGGTGTTGTTGGAGGATTTTTAGCAGCTAATGCTGGTGCTGGATTCTTAGGTGGTTTAGTTGCTGGTTTCCTGGCAGGTTATGTTGTTATTGGATTACGTAAACTATTTTCAAAGCTACCAGAAACACTCGAAGGTATGAAACCAGTTTTACTTTATCCAGTGTTTGGATTACTAATCACAGGTGTATTAATGGAGCTTGTTGTAAATCCACCAGTTACATTTTTAAATACTGCTTTAACAGATTGGTTAAGTAGTTTAAGTGGTGGAAATGCTATTTTACTAGGTTTAATTTTAGGTGGAATGATGGCAGTTGATATGGGTGGACCAATCAACAAAGCCGCATTTACATTCGGAATTGCTGCAATTTCTGCACAAAATTTCGGACCACATGCTGCAGTTATGGCAGGCGGTATGGTACCACCATTAGGGATCGCTTTAGCAACAACAATTTTTAAATCTAAGTTTACAGAATTAGAACGTAAATCTGGAGTGACTAACTATATCATGGGTATATCATTCATTACAGAAGGAGCAATCCCATTCGCAGCCGCAGATCCGATTAGAGTGATTGTCAGTTCTATAATCGGTTCATCGATTGCTGGTGGTCTAGCTATGGCATTTGGTATTACTTTACCAGCACCACATGGTGGGGCTTTTGTCATTCCTTTAGTTAATAAACCTTTCATGTATTTATTAGCTATTTTGATCGGTTCAGTGGTCACAGCTCTAATTCTTGGTATTTGGAAAAAGAAAGTTGAACAAAATTAGGTTGATTTAGAAATTGAATATAAGGACTGTTAATCGAAAATGAGAATTTAATAGGCACTACTCAATTAGCAACAAGACTAACCAAAAAGAATATGATAAAGAAAAGAAAAACGATTCTATCATTTAGGTAGAATCGTTTTTTTATACAAAATTAGTTGGATTGTACGAAGTCTCGAATGTATAATACATTCTATTTAACATAAAATATATTTACTGTATTTGAGGTTTCAATGAGGAGTCATTCATTTATGAGCGGAAATAATAACAATCCTGTAAACCGATCTGGCTCTCATATGGGTCATAAAAATATTTCAATCAAGCTTGAAGAAAATATTGATAATGTTAAAAAATCACTTTTACATTCTAGTGATTTGATCGTTAGAAATTTAGAGTTTGCGAATAGAAAAATAGGGATCGTTTTTATTGATACCCTTATTAAGGGTGAGGTACTTGAGTCTCAAATCATCCAACAAATCATCCAGAATCCTAAAAAAACAATTGAGGAAACTGTTTCAATTAAAGATATTAAAACCTCAAGTTCTTTTGATGAAATTGTCGTAGCACTTGTAAAAGGTAATGCTGTCATTTTTACTGATAATGAAGGTACCGCTATTATATTAAACATTGCATTGTTGGAAGGTCGTTCGATAGAGCAACCTGATACTGAACAAGTTTTACGTGGCGCACAGGATGGGTTTATTGAGACTTTAGAAACAAATATTAACCTTTTGAGAAGAAGAATAAACAATCCAAATTTAGTTGTAAAATATGTAACTCTTGGGAGGGAATCTGATACTAGTTTAGCAATCGTTTATGTTGATTCAATTGCAAACGATGATTTAGTAAAAGAAGTTGAGCGGAGAATTTCTTATATTGATGTTGATTATGTCAGTAATATCGAGGAGTATATTGAAGATAATTCATTCTCTCCATTTCCCCAAATGTTAACGACATCAAGACCAGACCGTGTCTCAGCAAATTTAATGGATGGAAGGGTAGCGATTATAACTGATGGTAGCCCATCTGTTCTTGTAATGCCGATCACCTTCTTTTCTTTTTATCAGACAACTGATGATTATAACAGTCGATGGATGATGGTATCTTTTTTTCGATTGATGAGGATGCTGAGCTTTATCATTTCAATCTCTTTGCCAGCCCTTTATATCGCTTTAGTTTCCTACCATTTTGAAATCATACCGATTGAACTAGTTTCTAATGTAAAGAGTTCATTAGAATATATTCCTTTTCCACCTTTAATTGAGGCGTTGAGTATGCAAATAACGCTCGAATTACTAAGAGAGTCAGCCATTCGTTTACCTAGTCCTATTTCACAAACACTTGGAGTAGTAGGTGGACTAGTAATTGGTACTGCAGTCGTTGAAGCTAATTTGATTTCTAATACTATGCTTGTTGTTATTTCAATAACTGCTATTTCATCATTTGCAGCACCTGATAGTGAAATGGGTACTTCAGTTAGATTATTAGGTTTTCCGTTAATGTTTGCAGCTGCAACTATTGGTTTAATAGGGATTGTATTTGGATTGATGATTATTTTAATTCATCTGTGTAAGCTTGAATCATTTGGAACTCCATATTTTGCACCTTTAGCTCCACTTAGACGAAAAGATTTAAAGGATACAATTTACAGGGTGCCAATGTGGAAAATGACAGATCGACCACGCTCTGCATTGCCAAAAAAATTAAGAAGTGCAAAAAATCCAAGAGGTTGGAAACAGAATGAATAATAAAAAATTACTTTCTAAATCACAACTTATGTTTTTTATTTTACAATCCCAAATTGGGGTTGGTCTGCTTTCGCTCCCATATATGGTTCATTTGCATGCGAAAAATGATGGTTGGATATCAGTCATAATTGCGGGTATGATCGTATTTGTTTTCTTGTTCATCATGTGGGCATTAGGCAAACGATTTCCGGACGATACAATATACGAGTATTCAAATAAAATTGTAGGGAAGTATCTAGGGACAGTCATTTCATTCTTTTATGCACTTAATTTTTTTATCATTTCTATATTTGTAGTGACCATTACAGTTAGTATTTTAAAGAAATGGATTTTAACGTTTACACCTCCATTTGTCATTATTCTTTGTATAGTTGGTACTGGTGTGTATTTAGCGAGGGAAAACTTGAAAGTAATCGGTAGATTTTTTACTTTTGTATCTATCCTAATTCTTTTTTTAGTCTTTTTAGAATTACTTTCATACAAAGATGCAAATTATAAATATTTGTTACCTGTTGGACAAGCTGGTTTTAAAAATATCATGATTGGATCTCACGATTCCTTAACTGCTATGTTAGGTTTTGAATCATTATTAGTTATCTATCCATTTGTGAAAGGTAATGCTAAAGACATATTAAAAAATTCAACAATCGCAATTACATTTGTAACAGTTTTATATACATTTTTTTTAATAACTAGCTTTGTTGTTTTTAGTCCAGAAGAAATAAAGATTGTATCTGAACCTATTTTATATATGTTAAAGGCATTATCATATGAAGTAGTAGAACGACTAGACTTAATATTTCTATCAATTTGGGTCGTTCCAATCATAACGTCATTTGTTACTTATTTACATATTGCGAGTGTTGGGATGGAAAAAATTTTTAAACAGTCCAATCATAAAAAAGTAACTTTAGTTTTAGGGATCCTTATTATGATCATTTCTGTTTTTATCCCACAAGAAGATCAAATAATAGATAAATTTAACATAATCGTCTCATATTCTAGTTATATTTTTATTGCTATTATTCCTTTAATATTATTGATTGTGTCGATTATTCGAAAAAAGAAGGGGCAGAGCCAACTATATGAAAATTAAATTGTGCATATTATTTCTTTGTTGTCTCTTATTTTTGACTAGTTGTTGGGATCAAAGATTGTTAAGTCAATCTAAGCTTGTTTACGGTGTTGGAGCTGACCTCGAAAAAGATGGGAAATTATTGGTAACAGCTGTTATCCAAACAATCGCTCAAGCAAGTAAAGGAACAAGTGAACCAGTTTTGACTAATGTAATCGTCAGTTCTTTAGCAAATACATTTTCCGATTCAAGAACAAAAATTATGAAGAAAATCTCAGGAGAATATGCTACGAGTAAAGCTAGAGTATTATTATTTCATGAAGATTTAGCAAAGGAAGACTTATATCCTGTATTAGATATTATTTATCGTGACCCTAGAAGCTCTTTAGGAGCTAAAGTAGTGATTAGTAAAGACAAAGCAGCCGATATATTAAATCTAAGAGTAGTCGAAGAATCTCTAATAAGTGAAGAAATACTAGAAATTGTAACAACCGCTGAAACTTCTACCCTAGTTCCTGAGGAAAATGTTCAATCTATTTGCCCTACATTGTTTGATCCTGGTGAAGATATCACACTACCTTATTTAGGCAAATCGAATGATAAAATGATTGATGTATATGGCATAGCTTTATTTAATGGACGAAAATATACTGGTTACAATCTTTATGATGAAGAACCTACATTATTATTAATGATGAAGAATGAAATGAAAAAGTATGCAAAATTCACTTTAGAGGTAAATCCAAAAGAAAAAGATGAGAGAAATCGTTTTATCTCAGTTCAGGTGAAAAGTAATAAAGTGAAAAAAGAAATAAAGATCAATAAAAATAAAGACATTACAGCTGAGTTTAATCTAAATATAAAAGTAGAAGCACTTGAATATCCGAAAGATAATCTTGCAGATCAAAAAGAGATTAAAAGATTGAATAAAGAAATTTCTAAACAGTTAACGAAAAAAGCTGAAAAATTAATTAAAACACTACAATTAGCAAATTGTGACGCTTTTGGAATTGGAAGGGAATTAATTGCATTTCATCCAAAAGTATGGAAATCATTAGATTGGGAAAAGGCTTATCCTAAAATTACCATCAAACCAAATATAAAAGTGGAGATAACTAGTTCGGGAATTATTGAATAAAAGCTTACTTAATTAAACCAAAAAATTAATCAAATTAGATTATCATGTAAAGTCTCTAAACTTTTCTTTAGAAAGTATAAAGTACATTAATAAGTAAGCACTCATTTATTGAGTGTTTACTTATTTGTATATTAATGAAATCTCAATAAAGCGATTTTCATTTTAAATATTACGAAAGTTCATCCTTCTTAATAATTTAAATAGTGTTATTATTCATTTATTTGATTTTGTGTCATCACCTAAGACAAGTCTTCTCAAAAAGACATATCTATTACAGGTAGCTTGCAAAATTTTAAAAAAGAGAGGAAATAGATATTATGGGATGTAACAATAATAATTCAAGAAGGAATAGAGGTTGGGGCTCAGTATCAAAATGGATCGAATTCTGTATCTCCAAGTCAAGACGAAGTAATCATGAATCCTACACTAAGAGTAGCAAATACAAATACGAATTATAGAACTGTAAGAAACATTCATCCAACAGAAGTTGAAAATATCAATAGAACAGTTATTCGTAATGAAAATTATTATCCAGTATATAATTCTGATGTAAATGAAACAGTTGTGGAAAATTACGACTGCGGAAGTGATTTAAATTCAAACAATTGTCGAAGAGTTGAATCTGAAAACAATAGTAATAGCAACAACGGTACTTCAAATAACAATAATAATAGTAATAACATTCGTAGACACAGAAACTGTAGAATATGGCTCTAAATTACTAATGCTAAAAAGCATTCACAATTGTGGATGCTTTTTCTATCAGTTCGTAAACAAAATAAAAAACTAAGAGATTCAGACTGATTGAAAACCTTGTCTATCAAGACGCAAAGCCGGATGAGGAGCGGAGTTACCTTTGACGATAATTAGCGCACCGCAAGCAGGCGAAGCAAGGAGAAAGCGAGCGGTTTTCAACAGTCTGAATGGGCTATTTCTTCTGTTTTAGATAAAAAACCTCAGATTGAAAATCACCTTTTCGTTTGGCAATTTTTTTATTTGGCCCGTTAAATTCTGGTGGCAATGGAATGCCATGATACATTAGTTCATCTCCATAAAAAAAACGGTCAAAATGCTCAACATAATAAAGATAGTTTTTTTCTAAGCCAGTTAATTTTAAATATTGATATTTTTTGGGATTAGGAGTGGCTAATACTTTATACCAGCCAACTAATGCTTCATCTCTTTCTTTACTAACGATCATCCATGCGGTTTCATTTCCTTTAAAAGGACTTGCTATTCGATAAAAATCACCATATTGGATAAGTGACTGATGTCTTTTATAGAATTGTATTTGATTCTTAATAGTAGTTTTTTCTAGTTCACTTAATGTAGTTGGATCTAATTCATAACCAAAAGTACCAAAGAACGCTACATTTCCCCGAGTTTTCAAAGAAGAATGACGTAAAGTTTGATGATTTGGACTAGTTGAAACATGAGAACCTATACTACTGAGCGGATAAGCAAAAGAACTACCATATTGAATCTTTAGTCTTTCTATTGGATCCGTGTCATCACTAGCCCAAGCTTGAGGTGCGTAATTTAATAACCCGGCATCGAATCTTCCACCGCCGCCTGCACAGGATTCAATCAATATATGCGGAAAATTCGTATGTAAACGTTCATATAAATCATAAACACCAAGTATATATCTGTGAAAAAACTCATCTTGCTGATCATAAGCCAAATGTAATGAATAAGCTTCTGTAATATTTCGATTCATGTCCCATTTAATATATGATAAATTTGCTTCTTCAATGATACTAGCGATTTGATAATATATAGCATCTACAATCTCTTTTCTTGAAAAATCTAAAACAAGCTGATTCCTTCCTAATGAGGTAGGGCGGTTTGGTGTGTTGATAGCCCAATTAGGTTGATTATTATATAACTCACTTTTAGGACTAATCATCTCTGGTTCAAACCATAAACCAAACTGTAATCCTAAACGATTTAATTCGCTAATAAAATGCTGTATACCGTTTGGGAATTTACTTTTATTCGTAAACCAATCTCCTAATGAAGAAGTCGCATCATTCCGATTTCCAAACCATCCATCATCTAGTACAAATAATTCAATTCCTAACTCTTTTGATGCCTCTGCAATTTCAAGAAGTTTTTTCTCATTAAAATGAAAATAAGTCGCTTCCCAATTGTTTAGTAAAATCGGCCGACTAACTTCCTTCCAAACACCTCGAATTAAATGTTTTCGATATAAATCATGATAAGTTTGACTCATGCCATTTAATCCACTATTTGAATGAACCATTACAACTTCTGGTGATTGAAAATGCTCATTCGAACATAGCTTCCATTTAAAACGAAATGGGTGAATCCCCATCGTAACCCTTAAACAATCAAATTGATCAACCTCAGCTTGGGCAATAAAATTTGAACTATATATAAAATTGAAACTAAAAACTTCCCCTTGTGTTTCATTTGCATCAGGTCTTACAAATGCAAGAAAAGGGTTATGTTGATGGGAACTTGCTCCCCGTAAGCTAGAGATTGATTGAATGCCAGTTTCTAAACGTCGTTCTTTTACATAGCGTTCCCTTGCCCAAGCTCCACTTAACTGAACCATGCTAAAGTCTTTATCTGGAAAGTCTACTGAAGTACTCATGAACCGTTCCAAAAAAAACGGATTCTTACCCTTATTGCAAATATAAGCACTCCTTATAATCACTCGTAAGTCTGTAAAGATTGTATAGGAAAGAATTAGCTCGGCCGCTAAAACAGTATCCTCAAGGATAATTTGAATGGTTTCTGCATCTTCTTCATTGTCTGTATACGTTGAAGGTAATCCCTCCAAGATAGGTTTACCTTTTGTAATAATATGGTATTTATAAATAAAGTTTGAAATATGACTTCCATTTTCCCCAATAATACTCAAAGCTGGTTCACGATAATCTGTCGTTCCGTAAACAGGGTATTCCTGTCTCAATGTTTCTAAACTAAATGCACGGTCTCCTTCAATATAAGAGGAATAGGTGTTTGGATATAAATGATGATTGATATTCGATAAATTAGTACATTCATTGAGCGCCTCGCCAAAATAAATAGAACCAAGATGTCCATTTTTCAGCACAAAAAATATATAGCTTATTTGACCATTCGTTAAATGAAACTGTTTTTCTTTTTCATCAAAAATTATCATGTTGAACACTCCCATTCGGATATACAGGGTCTAATTTAAGTTTCGTACTTCATTTTATGCCTTAAATTTCATAGAATTCTATAAATCAACTTTGTTTAATGAAAGCGAATGGATACAGTTCCAGCAAATATGGGACATAAAAAAATATAAAATTTAATACTATGTTAATAATCTAATAAACGATGACATCAAATAGAAGAATTTGAAACTCATTACTTCTTTCGTGAAACGGGTCATAATTTAGTTTGGTAAAAGGAGAAATGAAAATGAAAAAGGTCAAAAAAGCGATCATACCAGCTGCTGGGTTTGGAACTCGGTTTCTACCTGCAACAAAGGCAATGCCAAAAGAAATGCTTCCAATTGTCAATAGACCAACCATACAATATATAGTTGAAGAAGCGATTGAGGCAGGAATTGAAGACATTATCATAGTAACTGGAAAAGGAAAAAGGGCGATAGAAGATCATTTTGACCATGTGTTCGAATTAGAACAAAATCTGTTTGACAAAGGAAAGGATGGTTTACTTCAACAAGTACTTAAGTCATCAAAAATGGCAGATATACATTATATTCGCCAAAAAGAACCTAAGGGATTAGGCCATGCAGTATGGTGTGCTAGAAAGTTCATAGGGGATGAACCGTTCGCGGTATTATTAGGTGACGATATTGTTGAGTCAACTACTCCTTGTATTAAACAATTAATAGATCAGTTTCAACAAGTTGGTTCCTCTATTATAGGTGTAAAACCTGTAGCTGCATCTGAAACATACCGATACGGAATAATAGATCCATCACGGAAAGAAAATGAATTAATTAAAATAAAAAATTTAATTGAAAAACCATTTCCAGGTCATGCACCTTCAAATTTAGCAATTATGGGACGTTATGTTTTAACCCCTGAAATATTCGGCTTTTTAGAAAACTTAGAAGAGGGGACAAATGGCGAAATTCAATTAACTGACGCACTTCAAAGGTTAATTACGATACAAGATATTTACGCCTATGAATTTCATGGAACTCGATATGATGTAGGGGAAATATTTGG
The DNA here is from genome assembly GCF_002128405.1 of Gottfriedia solisilvae. Taxonomy (GTDB): domain Bacteria; phylum Bacillota; class Bacilli; order Bacillales; family Bacillaceae_G; genus Gottfriedia; species Gottfriedia solisilvae. Next base: position 272,330 of record NZ_NETJ01000001.1, on the reverse strand, counting down.
CTTTATTACAACGAATATTGAATTTGCGATGCGCCATAAAGACTTGAATAGGCCATTACTAAAATACTTACAAAATTTAGTTCATAAGGTTGAACATCCAAAAGTGAAACGATTTAAGAAAAGAGGAACGATTGAGAAATTTGATCGAATCTAATGACATCATCTTGTTTGCACAATGCATTCAAGATGTTTTTTATTTTCAGAGCTTTTGAAACTAAAAATTAGTAATGATTGGAAGTAATCTTGGGAAAGATAACAGAAATAAAATGCTTTTTACATACATTTAAGTAGTTTTATAAAAGATTTTTTCATATTAATGTTAAAGTTTGTGTGGTGAATACTGATGAATTTTTGGAAGCAATGGAGTGTTGAAAAGCGGCATATCTTTTTGGCGATAACTCTATTAATTTTATTTGTATCACCTCTTTTTATATTAGGTGAAAATGCTCATATAAGAATTCATGATAATTTAGATTCCAATATTGCCTGGTATAAAACATTAAATAACAGTGGTACTTTATTTGGAAATATTAATGACGTCGTTCCACAAGTTATCAATGGTCTTCCAAGAAATGCTTATGGAACAGAGTTTAGTGGGATTCAATGGCTTCATGCCATATTCCCTTCAATGTTTGCTTATGCTTTATCTCAAACAATTTCGAGAATTTTTGCATTCATTGGGATGTATAAACTACTAGTTGATCACTTTATCCCTTCAAAGGATGGGTATTTAATCCGAGTCTGGGTATCACTAGCATTTGCACTCACACCATTTTGGCCATCAGGAATGCTGAGTACACTTGGAATGCCGTTAGCACTTTGGGCATTTTTAAATATTAGAAGAGGCAAAAATACGTATAAAGAATGGCTAACAATTATCTTATTACCATTTTATTCAAGCTTTGTTTTAGGTTTTTTCTTTTTCTTAGTAGCAGTAAGTTTATTATGGGTAAGAGATTTATTCATTAAAAAGAGGATAAATTGGACGTTTTTAGCTAGTATCGTATGCATGACATTCATCTATTTAGCAATCGAATACCGTCTCGTCTATTCGTTACTTTTTCCTGATGAACCTACAAGTAGAAATGAATTTTTCAGTTCGGTTCTAGGATTTCGCCGAACGATTCGATTAGTCTTTAAGAACTACATAATTGGCCATACTCATGTATTAGCTCTACATACGCTTGTTATACTTCCGCTTTCATTTATTGTACTCATTATGATTAGAGGAGATAAGAAAAGTGGATATGCAAAAAAATTTATGTTTTTATTTGTTCTTAATATCTTGTTATCAGTATGGTATGCCTTTTGGTTTTTTAAAGGATGGGAACCGTTAAAAGAACAATTTCAATTACTAAATACATTCAATTTTGCAAGATTTCATTTTCTCAGACCAATGGTTATCTATCTAATGTTTGCTACTGGTTGCTATTTGTTATGGCAAAAAGGGAAGTTTAGTCAAAGTTTTGTAAAGCTTTGTTTGCTAGTACAGATGATTGTAGTAATCACATCCAATGAAGAGATCGTTTATCGTGTTTATGGTTCACCAAATTTTAAACAATTCTATGCTGAAAAACAATTTAAAAAAATAGAGGAGTATATTGGAAAACCGAAAGCAGATTACAGAGTAGCTAGTATTGGGCTACATCCTGCAATTTCACAATATAATGGGTTTTATACAATTGATACATACAATAATTTTTATCCTTTAAAATATAAACATCAATTTAGAAACATCATTGCTACAGAATTAGATAAGAATCCAAAACTAGAAAGATACTTCGATCAATGGGGTGGAAGATGTTATATTTTTGTAGCTGAACTAGGAAAAAAATATGATTATGAAAAAGACTCAAATAAAGAAGTTAAGAATCTACAACTCAATACTAAAGTGTTTAAAAATATGGGTGGAAAATATATCTTTTCAGCAGTACCAATCAAAAATGCGACACAAAATGGGATGAAATTAATGAAAACATTCGATGATCAACAATCTGCTTGGAAAATTTACCTCTATGAAGTAATTTAACAGCTACGAAGGAAGTGTTTTATATGATGAAACCAGTTTTGACAATTGTAGTTCCTTGTTTTAATGAAGAGGAAGTCTTTTCTGAAACAGCTTTTCAATTGTCAACTCTTCTAAAAAGTTTAGTCACTCAAAATGAAATTTCAAATAGAAGTAGTATCCTTTTTGTAGATGATGGAAGTAAGGATCACACTTGGAATTTAATTTTATCTGAAAACAAACTAAATCCTATTGTTAAAGGTTTAAAATTAGCTAGAAATGTAGGTCATCAAAATGCATTATTAGCTGGACTTGAAGTTGCAAGTAAACAATCGGATTGTGTTGTATCAATTGACGCCGATTTACAAGATGATATTTCTATAATACGTATCTTTCTTGAAAAATTTAAAGAAGGCAATGATATTGTTTATGGGGTTAGAGATTGTAGAAATACAGATACCTATTTCAAAAGAACAACTGCACTCGGATTTTACCGTTTTATGGAAAGGATAGGGATAAAATTAGTACCTAATCATGCAGATTATCGATTATTAAGTAAACGTGCTCTTAATGAGTTATTGAAATTTAAGGAAACAAACTTATTTTTGAGAGGTTTAATTCCATTGATTGGTTTTCAGTCTAGCATTGTTTATTATGATCGGAAGGAACGTTTTGCTGGAGAATCTAAATATCCTCTAAAAAAAATGCTATCATTTGCTTTTGACGGTATCACATCATTCAGTGTTACACCAATTCGTTTTGTTACATTCATCGGTTTTTTATCTTTAATTATCAGTGCGATGGCAGGTGGATATTCTTTTGTACAAGCTATTTTAGGAAATACAAAATCAGGTTGGACTTCATTAATGATTTCAATATGGTTTGTAGGTGGGATTCAATTATTGGGTATTGGAATTATTGGAGAATATATCGGTAAAATCTATCAAGAAGTGAAAAGACGACCGAAATACGCAATTGAAAAAGATATCTATTCTAAAAATGAAGCTAATATGAGTTATCGCAAACCTAATTTGAATGTATATATAGATCGAATACATAATGAAATTAAAAAGCGACCTAGATATGCGATTAACAGTAATCTTGTTTCCGAGTCACAAAATCTCATAAGAAAAGTGGAAATAAAGAGGAGTAAATAATGAACTTTACTTTTGTGCGATTTTTGATTGTTGGACTCATTAATACACTTGTAGGATTAACGATTATGTATGTACTATATCATTTAGCAAATCAATCTTATTGGTTATCCACTTTTATCGGAAATTCTGTCGGTGCTGTCGTTAGCTTTATTTTAAATCGAAGCTTTACCTTTAAAAGTAATGGTTACATACAAAAAAGTATCATTAAGTTTTTGCTCGTAATACTATGTTGTTATTTTATTTCCTATCACTTAGGAACACTTTTAGTGGATTGGTCGATGAAAGAAATGGACTATGCAATTTCTTTTCAAACAGATCTTGCAATCTTATTAAGTACCGCGATTTACACAATCACAAACTATATCTGTCAAAAGCAATTCGTATTTCGAGTTGAAGAAAACAAAAAACAATTAAATTGAATGATGAAAAACCTTACTTTTGTGTAGATGGAACTACACTTAAAAGAAGGTTTTTTCCGATTTATATAGAGTGCTTTAGTTGATTACAACACCATATTCTTATACATTTTACAAAGAAGATAATGAAGAAATAGAAGTTTCAGCAATAAAAAATTTGGGGATTTGGTTTAAGCTCACAAAAAGTAATGAGTAAGATCCGAATTAAATTTATATACAACTAGGAGACAACCACATGATTAAATATTTTATTTATCAATATTTAATTTTCTATACATTCATTCTAATAAATTATATCTCGGAACCATACATAAGTAGTCCGTTTACATATGTAGATTTAATAACAATATTAATTCTTTCTCCCATTTATATTCTTTTCGGAGCTATCGACTTTAAATACTATGAATTTTTTAAAGCAATAGGAAAACGAAGGAAAACTTTGTTGTCAATTCCAGCATGTTTATCAGCAATTATATCTGTAATATTAATCGAATTTATGTAACTAACTAGTTAATTAAACAACATGAAGAAAAAGTATAAAAAAGAATAGAGCAAATGGTATGTGTTAACTAATCGAACCCGAGTCGCGAAATGTGGCTCATTTTTTTTTTCGAAATGCAGGATAAATAATGAATGTAGATAAATATATTAGTATGAGGAAATTTACCCATGGATATAGTGGTATTCCATTTATGAAACCCAACCTTGTAGTATGTGAATTTATAGTTTTAATGAAATGATGCAGTTACATAAATTAATTGCTGAACCTATCCAAGTAAAAAGTCCCTAAGATGACTTAACTTAAATTGACAAATCTATGGATCTTTATAAAAGTAATTATCTGAATTTTGTGAAAATTGCATATGAAGGTGATTTAACAGGATGAATTAAAAAGAAAGGATTGATGGAATGGAACAAGATTATCAATATTACAAGAAAATATTTGAGAATACAGCAAAGCCATTTGGGTATGTTGATTTTGATTTATTAGATGAAAACATTGAAAGGATTGTTTCAGCAGCATCACATAAAAACATTCGAATTGCGACGAAATCGATTCGAAGTGTTTTTATCATTAAATATATTATGAAGAAACATGAATTGTTTCAAGGTGTGATGTGTTTTACGGCGAACGAAGCAATGTATTTGTTGAACGAAGGAATTGAAGATATATTAATCGGCTATCCAATTTGGGATTCAGAAGCTGTTGCGAAAATTTGTCAGTTAAATCAACAAGGAAAAATGATTACGTTAATGATTGACTCTGTCGAACATGTAAAGCACCTTAACAAAATTGCTCAATTGTATAACGTTACACTCCCTCTATGTCTAGACATCGATATGTCACTTGATGTTCCAGGTCTTCATTTCGGTGTATGGCGTTCACCTGTTCGGACTGTAGAAGGTGCAAAAGTAGTTGTTGAGGAAATTATGTCGTCCTCGTCAGTAAGTTTAGTAGGTGTGATGGGATATGAGGCACAAATTGCTGGGGTTGGAGACCAATATCCTAAGAAAACTGCAAAAAATAAGATTATTACAATACTAAAAAAGCAATCAATAAAGCAACTTGCTGAAAAACGAGCGGCGACGATTCAAATGATTGAAAACTTCGGGATTTCGCTTCAATTTGTGAATGGTGGCGGGACTGGAAGTTTACATTCAACAACGAATGAGAATGTGGTAACAGAAGTAACTGTCGGCTCAGGTTTTTTCTCTCCAGGGTTATTTGACAACTATCGAGATTTTCAGTACAAACCAGCTGCGGGTTTTGCGATTGAAATTGTTCGCAAACCGGATGCCCATCTATATACATGTGCTGGAGGAGGATATATCGCATCAGGAGCAGTTGGAACAGATAAGTTACCAAAGCCATATTTACCAGAAAACGCTCAATTAATGTCGCTTGAAGGAGCGGGAGAAGTGCAGACACCGATTGTTTACCGAGGGACAAATACGTTAATGCTCGGTGATCCAATATTTTTAAGACATGCAAAAGCTGGTGAGCTATGCGAGCGGTTTAATTATCTATATTGTGTTTCTAATGGTGAAATTGTTAATAAAGTAACAACTTATCGGGGGGATGGACTATGCTTTCTTTAAAGGAAAATCAAAAAATTTGGCAAAACTGGTCTGGTATTGTTCAAAGTAAACCGTCACATATCGTATATCCAACTAGTGTTGAAGATGTTGTTTCGTTAGTAAAACGTTGTAATAAAGAAGGGCGTAAAATTCGTGTTGTCGGATCTGGTCATTCATTTACGCCAGTTGTACATACAAACGATGTACTTGTTTCACTTGACCAACTAGCAGGAGTTGAAAAAGTCGATCAAACGACTCATACAGTGGGCGTATGGGCAGGAACGAAATTAAGCGATCTAAGTGCAGCTCTACACGAACAAGGATGGGCCCAAGAAAATCTTGGTGATATTGATAAACAATCGATTGCTGGTGCAATTAGTACGGGAACACATGGAACAGGAAGTAAACTTGGTAGTATTTCGACGCAAGCAGTTGAAATCCAAATTGTGACTTCTTTTGGTGAAGTACTTACATGTAATGATGAAAACCACCCAGATCTATTTAAGGCTTTGCAAGTATCACTTGGGATGCTCGGAATTATTGTGAAAGTAACGTTGCGTGTCATTCCAGCTACAGTCCTTACATATGAAAGTAAACGGTTATCATTAGATGAATGTTTTAACCAGTTAGCGGAGTTTAGAGATCATTACCGCAACTTTGAATTTTACTGGTTTCCGCACACTGATACAATTCAAGCTAAATTAATGAATGTAGCAACGAACCAAGTACCTGGTAATAGATTTTGGCGTGATTTAAATCAAATGATAATGGAAAATGCATTATTTGGCGCACTTTCACGAGTATGTCGTACATTTCCAAGTTTAAGTAAATCAATCAGTCGTTTGTCAGCCAAATTTGTTGATACAGGTAAGGATATTGGTTATACACATCAATTATTTACAACATCTCGTCTCGTACGTTTTAACGAAATGGAATATAGTGTTCCATCTGAATTAATGGAAACTGTTGTACGTGAAATCCATCGGCTTGTCGAGAAAAACAACTATCAGGTTCATTTCCCTATTGAATGTCGTTATGTAAAGGATGACGATATTTGGCTTAGTCCAGCAAACGGTCGTGACTCAGCGTATATTGCTATCCATATGTATAAAGGGATGGAGCATGAAAAATATTTTGCAGATGTAGAAGCAATTTTTCGGCGCTACAATGGACGACCACATTGGGGAAAACTTCATACACTTCAAGCAGATCATGTTAATGCACTTTATCCGAAAATAGAAGACTTTAAAAAGTTTCGTCAACAACTTGATCCAAATGGGATGTTCTTAAACGACCATTTAAAAAGGTTGTTTGTAAACGAGTTACAAACGGATAGGAATGAGGGGAATTATGGACAGAGATATTCCGATGAGTGTGAAAATGGGGCCGAAGTCATTTAAAGAAATTATAAAGATTTAGATGAAGGGAAGCACATTGACGAGACTGGACTACTAGAGCTATTGAAGTTTATTGATTATCGTCTTGACTGTGCTGACTTTAGGATGATCACTTTTTTAAGAACGTTATACTTATTCATCACTTTTGTCGGATAACACCTTAAAAGAGATGGAAACTACTATTTTATCATTCAAGTATTGGATGGATGAACCTGGTGATGACTCGATGTGTTATTGGTCCGAAAATCATCAGTTACTGTTTTTTACTTGTGCATATGTAGCAGGGCGTTACTACGATCATGAACTATTTAGGAATTCAGGTTTAACAGGTGCACAGCTGAGTGAGAAGTTTAGGGAGAAAATTTTAATTTGGTTGAAACACCGATTTGAGCACGGTTTTATTGAATGGCACTCAAACACATATTATGAAGAAGATATTGCACCTTTAGCATTACTCATTGATTTTGGTGATGAAGAAATCAAAAGTAAATCGACAATAATAATGGATTTAATTTTAGCAGATATGGCGATGCATTTGTATAAAGGATTGTTTTCAGTTACAAGTGGCCGTTGTTATGAAGTCCAAAAACGCGAACCGTTAACACAAGATGTGCTTGAAATTAATGAGTTTTTATTTGGAAACCGTTATACGCGAGAATTAGATTATTCTCGCATAAGTGCCAATCTTTTTTTATGCAAAAATTATCAGTTACCTAAAGTCATATTTGAAATTGCGAACGACACAGAACTAGGCGTCATTAAAACAAGTATGGGACATGATTTGGAGGAACTTGAGCAATTCCGTGCCGAAAAAGGCGAAGAGACAGCAGGCTATATTCAATGGGCAATGGAAAGTTTTACAAATCCTCAAGCGATTCGTGAAACAATGAGAATGTTCCGAGCCTACAATATGAAGGCAAATGATTTTTTGAAGGATCTATAGATGCTAGATATAAAATCACTTGATTTTTTATTACCATTCATAACAAAAATATTAAATCCAGTATCAAACGGTGTCGCGATCCAAAAGGTGAACTCATATACATATCGGACAACCAACTATATTCTATCAACAGCACAAAACTATTATCCAGGAACGTTTGGTGACCAGCATCACATCTGGCAAGCAACTTTAAATAAAAATATTAGTATTTTCACGACACATCCGGGTGCGCCGATTTTTGATGACAATGCGAGAAATTTTTCTCCTTCTTATTGGGTTGGAAATGGCATTTTGCCTCATAGTGCGCAGTTTGAAAATGTCCATATGTCTATTTATAAAGTAGACCAACGAAAGGGTTTTATGGAACGACAGCGCATCGAATTCACACATGCGCACTTTCCAAATGATCGATTTGAACAGGCGCATCTTGAAGGAAAGTATGCGTTCGGTACAAATGAAGGCGTTCATGTTGCATTAATTGGCGGAAATGACTTAGTCATCAATCCAAATGACCTCTATGACCTCATACAAAATGGACACACGACATATTGATTGGATTTAATAGACAAATTTAATTGCAAAATATATCATAATATAAAATATATTTTGATATTGATTTTATGAAAATTATTGAATATACTAAATATTAATTATAAATTACAGGCAATGAAGAGAAAAAGTAAAATGAAGTTGTTTTATACAGAGAGCTTCGGTAGCTGAAAAGAAGAGAAAACACACATTTGAACAATGGTCTCTGAGCTTCGTACTGAACATACTTTTGGTATTAGTAGGCTACGGCGAGTTTTGACACTCGTTATCAAATTCACAGTATAAGAGTAGCATTTATTACTCCGTACTTGCATAAGGCAAATGGTGTGAACCATTTGTAAAATAAGGTGGTACCGCGTGGAAATTCAAACCTCGTCCTTAACTATTACAGTTAAGGGTGAGGTTTTTTTGTTTTTAAAATTAGATTAATTTTAGGAGGTTTTATTTATGAGTATTTTTATCGGAGGTGCTTGGGCTTATGCAAACGGCTCATTACATCTTGGACATATTTCTAGTTTGTTACCTGGAGATATTCTAGCGAGATATTACCGTATCAAAGGAGAAAAAGTTTTGTATGTATCAGGAAGTGATTGCAATGGTACACCTATTACAATCAGAGCAAAACAGGATGGGGTTTCTCCCAAAGAAATCGCGGATCGTTATCACCATGAATTTTTAGAGTGTTTTACAAAATTAGGATTCTCTTATGATATCTATACAAGAACAGATACAAAACATCATCATGAAATCGTTCAACAATTATTTCTAGATTTACTTGAGAAGGGACTTATTTACAAAAAAGAAATTGAACAAACATATTGTGAATATGATCAACAATTTTTACCGGATCGATATGTAGAAGGTATATGTCCTAATTGCGGGGCAAAAGCACGTGGAGATCAGTGTGATTACTGTTCAACAGTGTTAGAACCGCTTGAATTGCTTGAAAGAAAGTGTAAAATTTGTAGCCAGCCTCCGATAAAACGTTTGACAGAGCATTTTTACTTCGCATTAAGCTCATTCCAATCGGTATTGGAAAACTATACTCAAAATGCTGAAAATAGGAATCTTTGGAGAGAGAATGCAATCTCACTTACTAAGCGATACTTAAAGGAAGGTTTGATGGATCGTGCAGTTTCGAGAGACCTGCCTATTGGTGTCAGTATTCCAGTGGCAGGATATGAAGATAAAAAAATCTATGTTTGGATTGAGGCGGTTTCTGGATATTACACAGCAAGTAAGTTATGGGCAAAAGAAACAAAGAATGACGACTCAACATTTTGGAATTCTTCTGTTACATCCTATTACGTTCACGGAAAAGATAATATACCGTTTCATTCTATAGTATGGCCTGGAATTCTTTCCGGTCTTGGAAAAGAATCATTACCAACACATATTGTTTCAAACGAGTATTTGACTTTAGAAAAAAAGAAATTGTCTACGAGTAAAAATTGGGCTGTTTGGGTTCCAGATATTTTAGAAAAGTACGATCCAGATTCAATACGCTATTTCTTATCAATCAACGCACCAGAAAGTCGTGATGCCGATTTTTCTTGGAAAGAGTTTATTTATAGTCATAATGGTGAATTATTAGGTGCGTATGGCAACTTTGTAAATCGTACACTAAAATTTATTGAAAAATCATTTAATGGTATGATTCCTGAAAAAGTCATTTCTTCTACTATTCAAGATCAAGTTAATCTTTTGTACCATGAAGTAGGTCATTGTATTGAAACTACTACATTCAAACAAGCATTAGAAAAAATTTTCGAGTTAATTAGATTCTCTAATAAATACTTTGATGACCAACAACCTTGGAAACAGGTAAAGGAAGATACGGAGTCTTGTAAAGTAACGCTTGCAAATTGTATCTATTTAATTGCCAATTTATCACATATTCTAAATCCGTTCCTACCTTTTTCAAGTAGTAAGGTCAAGGGAATGATCAATTCAACATCAGTAACAGATTGGAGACCATTTCTAGTTAAATCGCAATATTTGTCAAATGTTGAACCCTTATTTGAAAGAATAGATCCTCTTAAGATAGAAGAAGAGCTTGAGAGGTTAACTAAGCAATCTGAATAAAAAATTACTTTTCGAAGAGATCTTTAAAAAAGAACTCTTCTTTTTGTCGTTAAAAAGCGATTCAAACATTCATAAAGCATCGTATAACCTATTCAATGATAGGGTACGAATAAAAGGGATACTAGTAAACTGAATAAATCCAAAAATTGGATAAGGAGTTAGTGTGAAAATGGATAAGATGAAAAGTAGGGTCAGTACAGACTCTAATTATGATATGGCCCCAAAAACAGTCGGGCAGTATTTGTTTGATTGCTTAAAGTGGGAGGGGATTACAGAAATTTTCGGCGTCGCAGGAGACTATAATTTTACATTGCTGGACACTTTGGAGAGATATAACGGTATTAAGTTTATTGAAGGACGGAACGAACTAAACTCGGGTTATGCTTCAGATGGCTACGCAAGAATCAAAGGAATTTCAGCACTCATTACAACCTTTGGGGTTGGAGAGCTAAGCGCGTGTAATCCGATAGCGGGTGCCAACAGTGAACATGTTCCGATTATTCACATTGTTGGTTCGCCTCCAGAAAAAGATCAAAAAGAGCACAAGCTAATGCACCACACATTAATGGATGGGAATTTTGATGTTTTTCGTAAGATGTATGAGCAGATAACAGCCTATAGTGTAGTACTCACACCAGAAAATGCAATGATTGAGATTCCAGCTGCTATTCGAATTGCTAAAGAAAAGAAACAACCAGTATACCTCGTAGTGGCAGATGATTTAGTAGCGAAGCCGATTATGTTCCGAGAAGTGCCAGTACAGCAACCAAGAACCTCCGTCAAGCTAACTCTTCAAGCTGCGGTGGATCATGTCCGTCAACTACTAGAGCATTCTAATAGTCCAGTGATTCTGGTGGATGTAAAATCAATGCGTTTTGGTCTTCAAACTGCAGTTCAACAGCTGGCGGACACAATGAATATTCCCGTTGCGTCAATGCTGTTCGGAAAAGGGGCATTTGATGAAACCCATCCAAATTATATTGGTATGTACTTAGGCTCTTTTGGATCTACTGAAGTGCAAAGTATTATAGAAAATGCAGATTGTATCATTGCTATAGGATTAGTATGGGCAGACGTCAACACCGCGAGTTATACAGCAAAACTGAATTCATTAAAGACCGTCAATATTCAACCGGACTTTGTTAAGGTCGGTGAAGCGGTGTATCCGAACGTACTTGCTGAAGATATGCTTAATGCTTTGAAAAGTTTAGGATACAAAGGTCAAGGATTATTAAAAAAAGTGGATTTCCCTTATAATCAGTGCAAAACAAATACGGATGAACTTCTTATGGCAACTGGATATTACCCCATTTTTCAACAGATGCTGAAAAAAGACGATATCCTAATCGTCGAGACCGGTACGTTTTATAATGGGATGGCGGAGGTAAGACTACCGAGCAATGTTATATATATTGGTCAAGGTGGTTGGGGGTCTATCGGTTATGCAACCCCATCGACTTTTGGTGCCAGCATCGCAGCACCAGAACGCCGGGTATTACTGTTTACAGGAGATGGCTCACTACAGCTAACTGCCCAAGAAATTAGCTCTATGCTTTATTACGGCTGTAAACCCATTATCTTCGTCTTGAACAATAATGGTTATACCATTGAAAAATATTTAAATGTGAAAACAAAAAATCAGAAGTACAACAAAATACCTCAGTGGTCTTACACAAAACTGGTTGAAACCTTTGGAGGGAATGCGTTTACTACTATTGTTCGAACAAATGGGGAGCTTGAACAAGCTATAAACCAAGCAGATATAGAACGTGCTGAAAGACTATGTGTTATCGAAATGATCATTGAGGATTCGATGGACGCACCCGAAAATATGAAAAGAATGCGTAATTATAAGCTAAAGCAAGAAATGCAAAGAAAGCAGAAATAATAAAGTCAGAGTTTTGATTTTAATATATATAATCTACCATTAAAAAGTAGGAATCATTAAAAATTAATGATTCCTACTTTTTATGTTTGTTCAACTAATTGTTTTTTAGTAGCGTATAGTAAACTTCAAAAATCACTATAGAGGGAATATCATGCATGGGAGAGAATTAATATATTATGGTAATCATAGCCTTTTTTAAAGCGACTATATTTTTTATTTAGGTTGCTTTAAGTTTGTTGATGCTTATTAAAATGAATTGCTTCATTTAAAGTTGAGTATCAGTAAGGCACTTAAACGATGTCATGGGGAACTATAAACAATTTAGGAGTTGAGGTAAATGGAACAATTTTTATTCAATCAGTTAGCTTTTGTAAGAAATCAAACTTTGAACCTACTAGACGGAGTTTCAGAAGAAATGGCTGATCGAATTCCTGAGGGATTCAGAAATACAATTCGTTGGAATGTAGGGCATATCTATGTTGTTGTAGAAAGATTTGCGTTTCAATACTTAGGGCTTCCACAAAATTTACCAGAAGGTTTCAAGGAACAATTTGAATACGGTACGTCACCTTTAAATACCCACGAATATCGAGTACCTACTCTATCGGAGTTAGAAGAACTTCTTAAAGCTCAACAAGTTCGAATTCAAGAAACACTTTCAGATCGAATAGACGAAAAAATAATCCCACCGTATACCACTTCGGCAGGAATGAAATTGGAGACACCAAAAGAATTTCTAACGTTTAATTTATATCACGAAGGAATGCATTTAACCGTTATTAAACTTTATAAAAAGCTTTTATCATGTTGAGTAACTTTAAAAAATTTAATAAGTATATACTAATTGAGAAGATTTTAAATGTCTCAAATTCGCTTTTGTAAAGTTCAAATTTGGAATAATGAAGTAGGACTTTAGGCTAAACATTTGAAGTCAATTAAAATATTTAGCGAAAAATAAAGGGAAATCGTATATTTATATTTAATTTAATATAAAGGCAGTTTTTATAGAATTTCTTTATTCTTGAAATCACTTAACCTTTCAACATAGGTTGCTTAAAGAAGCAAATTACAAAAAGGAGTGGTAAAGATGAATTTTCACATTTTATCGGAAGAGAAAGAAACTCAAAATATTCATTATTACTGTATCGCTACTGAAAGTCATCGATACGACTTTGCGATTATCTTTTCAGGGAATTTTCTAGGAAAAGCCATGGTTGTTTCTATTCAAAGCGAACGCATGGTGTTGATTTGCAGGGATGATATTAAACATCCTGAACATTGGGTACAAAAACTTGGTATTATGACAGAAGACGTCCCAGTTCTTGAACAATTTTTCCACGGCATCTTGGGCCAACAGATTTTTACCGATCAATATTAATTTATTTGAGTCTCCGATGTATTTGGGGGCTCTTTGTTTTTGAACGGATCCTATGAGTAAAATAGTAATATAGAAATATGCCAAAATTGTTTTACGATCATAATAGAAATATTAAAAGGAGAGGCAAGAAAAAATATGAATAGATATAGTATATTTTCTTTTATATTTTTAGGTATTTTTATCCTATTGGCATACTTTCTTATAAGTAGTCCTCCAGGAGAATTTGGTCACTCTGGTAGAATGCAAATCTTACAATAATGTTAATGCCCATTATTGGTTTTTTAATAGGATTTAAAGGGAAGAAGGGTACCTTAAAATGGGTACCAATCATACTTAACTTTTTTTTCAATTTGCTCAATAATTCTTATATTTCTACTTGCTTATGGGATTGGAGAAAAATAGTATCATCTGAATATTTAGAAATCTAATACTAATAAGAGTTGGATAAATAAATAAATTTTATTAGTTTAGAGTTAAAGGAGTAATCGTTATGACAAATTATTCTTCATATGAATTTTATGATGATGAACATATACTTACTTATGTTTATGAACTAAATTGGCATCTACCAAAAGATATACAATTAGAGAGTATGGATATTCTTTTCCATCTTCCACCAGATAAGGTTGATCTACTTATACCTAAATATAGTAAGGCTTGTTGGGAAAATGCAGTAGCTGTTATTAAGAAAATAGGCTATCCAAGAAATGAAAAAGCTTTACCAAAATTAGCAGAACAATTACAGGATCGAAACTGGCCCGGGGCTTTAGATGGGATTGAAGTATTTAGGGATTTAGGTAATGAAATTAGTACTAAATATATAGAAATAGAATGCGAAAAAGCAGTCAAAGAAAATGACGCCGATTGGTGTGAACACTTATTTTTTGCGTGTGAAAGTTTAGATATAATAGGATTAGACTTTCAAAATAGTACTACATATAATAAGTTAAAAGAATTAGCAGATTCCCTTGAGTAGGCCCTATTAAAAATTAAAAATAACTTGTTTAATTAACGCGTGAGATAGTTTAATAAAGTTATGCATCACTTTTACATAGTTCAACAGTTTTGATTCTAATTAAAAAGCGTTAAGGAGAGAAATAAATGAGTATAAAAGAAGGTTTTATTGACGTAACTGGGGGGAAGGTTTGGTATCAGATCCATGAAAAAAACACAAATTCCACACCAGTAATTGTTTTACATGGTGGGCCAGGTTCTTCACATTATTCATTACAGGGATTGCAAAAACTAGTAGAGGATCGTCCAGTTATATTTTATGATCAGTTGGGATGTGGCAAGTCTGACCGTCCAATTGATACTACTTTATGGAATATTGATCGGTTTGTTGAAGAATTAGGGCAAATCCGTGAGGCACTTTCCCTTGATGAATTTCACATTTTAGGACATTCTTGGGGGACGACCCTTGCTGCAGCATATTATTTATCCAAACCAGACGGTGTGAAGAGTATCATCTTTTCAAGTCCTTGTTTGAGTGCTCCACTTTGGGCTGAGGATCAAGATAAAAATCGAAAACTGCTTCCTCTTGAGGTTCAACAAACTTTAAAAAATTGTGAAGAAAATGGAACAACTGATTCTGAAGAGTACAAGAATGCTACAGCGGTATTTAATAATCATTTCGTTTATAGACTCGAGCCGAACCCGGAATTTATAAAAAATGGTGCACATTTAAGAAATAGGGAAGTATACAATATTATGTGGGGACCTTCTGAGTTTCACGTGACCGGAAATTTAAAGGATTTTGACTGTACTTCGAAATTAAAAGATATTCATGTTCCAACGATATATACTTGTGGTCGTTTTGATGAAGCAACTCCTGAATCAACTAAATATTTCAGTACGCTTACACCAAATGGAAAGTTCCATGTATTTGAGCAGAGTGCACATATGCCTTACTTAGAAGAACCGGAAGAGTATTTAAGAGTGATTGGAAGCTTTTTGAATGATGTTGATTTAAACGATCAATAATAATCCTCATTGTCATTCATAGAGTCTTTTTTTTAAATACATTTGCATTTGTCGTTAAGCAATAGTAGCAATAAGCTAGTTAGGAGAAACTAAAATGATTCAATCAATTGTACATATAGCGCTAGTTGTAAAAGATTATGAAGAAGCTATAAATTTTTATACTAATAAACTAAATTTTCAATTGTTAGAAGATACATACCAGCCTGAACAAGATAAGAGATGGGTAGTTGTATCACCTCCGGGTTCAAATGGTACTACAATATTACTAGCAAAAGCATCTAAAACAGAGCAAGAGTCTTTTATAGGGAACCAAGCAGGAGGAAGAGTTTTTCTCTTTCTAGGTACAGATGATTTTTGGAGAGATTATAACGAAATGACTTCAAGAGGAATCGAATTTGTAAGAGAACCCAAAACACAAGATTACGGTACTGTAGCAGTATTTAAGGATTTATACGGAAATTTGTGGGATTTAATACAGTTTTCAGAAAATCATCCATTCGCAAAAAGGATTTATTAAGATTTAATATTCTACTTTTTCAACATAAAACTAGCATGAGTATTTTACATAGACAAAATATAGTTAAAAATCAAAAGCTGCCTAAATAGCAGCTTTTTTTATATTTTTAAATACCGCTTTCAGCAAACGAATCTATATTTTATTAAGGCATAAAACGTGATTAAAAAAATAAATTGTAAATGAGGTGATAACGTGAGAGATAATAAAGAATCAAACTCCTATTCTAATAATCCTTCTTGCTGTTTTGAACCTTTCATAAGTCCAAACCCCATAACTTCATATAATCTTATTCAACATTATCCTACTATTGATCAAACTGCATTTGTAAGTCAGTTTACGAGTGTTATAGGTGATGTAACGCTTAGAAACAATGTGTATGTAGCTCCTAATGTAACAATACGTGCTGATGAAGGAACACCTTTTTATATAGGTTCTCACACAAATATCCAGGATCGAGTCATTCTGCATGGTTTAGCAAATAAAAAAATTTCAGTTGTAGGAAGAAAATTTTCTATCTTCATTGGTAATGAAGTGAGTATAGCCCATGGTGCTCTTATTCATGGGCCATGTTATATCGCCGACAAAGTATTTGTTGGGTTTAATGCAATTGTTTATACCGCGATTGTCGGAAGAGGAGCATTTATTTCCTATAACGCCGTAGTTACAAACGGTGTCACAATTCCAGCAAATACATTTGTGCCACCTGGAGCAGTTATTGATTCTCAAGAAAAAGCGGACGCACTAACTCAGGTACCTAGTGATAGTAATGAATTTGCTATTGCAGTTCAACAAGTCAATCAGGAATTACCCGCATCCTATCACCTGCTAATTGGAAGAAATCGTTGCTCTTGTGGAATGGCATATAACCATAACTAATTAAGAAATCTATCTTAAATCAATTATTCTATTAAATTACCAAACATCTAACGCATTCTTTATAGAAAAAATAATGGGCTGCTTCGGTAGTCCGTTTATTATTTTTAGATTCTTTATAAAGATTGTTACTTATAGAATTAGAATCTCTTAAGACAGTAGTTGTAATCAACTAACGCGTACTTTACTTGCAAAAATGGATAAGTAAACGGAGGTTTTTTAACAAGGGATTTAATCATTTATGTCGAATAATACAATAAATGTAATATTTTGGAAATTTTAGAAGGAGGAAATGCAATGCTAAGTTTTTTAGGAGGACTTTTGTTTTTAATTCCAGTACTGATCATAGCTGCAATTGGTGGTGTAGCCTATTTTTTTTGGATCAGGTATCGTTATCGAACTGCTAAATCAAATCAAGCTTTAATTATTACAGGTCCGAAATTAGGTGATCCTGAGAAAGAAACAAATATCTTTACAGACCAAGAAGGTCGATCAATGAAAATTATTCGAGGTGGTGGATACCGTCTAAGACGTTTCCAAACATCAACACCTGTTAATCTGACATCCTTTCAATTAAAGTTATCAACGCCAAGAGTCTATACAAATGGTGGTGTACCAATTGTTGCTGATGCAGTAGCAATGGTTAAGGTAGCGGATACTTTAAATGGGATCGCAAACTATGCAGAACAATTTTTAGGTAAGAAACAAGAAGAAATTGAAGCAGAAATTATTGAGGTTCTTGGAAGTAATCTTCGTGCGATTCTTTCTAAAATGACGGTAGAAGATATTAATAGTAACCGTGAAAAATTTAATCAAGATGTATCTGAAGTCGCACAAAAGCAACTTGATTTAATGGGATTTAAAATTACATCATTAGGTCTAACAGATTTACGTGACGCTGATGAGGAGAATGGATACTTAGAAAACTTAGGTAGACCACGAATCGCTGAAGTTCGTAAATTGGCAGAAATCGCTGAAGCAAATAGTGAGCGTGAAACTCGTATACATAAAGCACAAACCGATCAAGAGGCAAAAGAAGAAGAATATAAACGTCAAATTGCAATCGCAGAATCGAAAAAGGAAAAAGATATAAAAGACGCAGCCTTCATGGAAGAAACCGAACGTGCTCGTGCAAAATCAGAACAGTCTTATGAACTTGAAAAAGCCAAATTAGCTAAAGAAGTAAAAGAAGAAGAATTATCACTTAAATTCCTAGAGCGTGAACGAGCAGTTAGACTAGAAGAAGAGGAAAGTAAAGTACGTAAAACAAAAGCAGATGCAGAATATTATGAAACAACTCGTAAAGCTGAAGCTGAGGCACGTAAAGCTGAGATTGATGGGGAAGCAAAAGCCAAAATTCGTAAGGCAGAAGGTTCAGCTGAGGCGGACGTTATTCGTGAACGTGGTAAGGCAGAAGCGGAAGCACGTAAGTTATTAGCTGAAGCGATGGAAAAACATGGTGAGGTCATCATCACAGAAAAGTTAATTGAAATGCTCCCTATTTTTGCAGAAAAAATTGCTCAACCACTTAATAATATTGAATCAGTTAAAATTATTGATTCAGGTAACGGTCAAGGGATCCCATCATTCGGAAAGAGCATTACAAAAACAATGGTCGAAATGCAAGAGCCATTAAAAGAAATGACAGGTATTGATATAGCTGAATTGATCAAGTCATATGCATCCAAGACGAATGGCTATATAAATCAAGGCGCTGTCACTGTTTTACCTGAACAAAGTATAGAAAATAGCAAGTCTGATGGAACAAATACTATCGAATAACTATTATTTTGTAGAGTAGCCAATGGCTGCTCTTTTTTTGAAGTAATTTTTATATGTGTTAAATTAGTAATGAAATGATTGATCTACATCTACGTTCGCAAAATATAAGGGAGAAAAACTCCAGATTTTTGTGACTATTGTAGTTTAATAAAACAGGAAATTTAGACAAAGTACTGTTTTAAAGTAGCTATCATCTATCAGTTTAAAAAACAGGTTAACATTAGAGTGAATTAATTGACAATTAAAAAAATTTAAACTATTATCACTTTATTAATAAAAAAGTTTGAATTTATATTTTTCTTCTTATCTAGAGAGGTGGAGGGACTGGCCCTTTGAAGCCTCGGCAGCAGGTTCTTATGAATACTGTGCCAATTCCAACAAGCACATGCTTGAAAGATGAGAAGAGAGTTTTAAACTCTCTTCTTTTGGAGGAGAGTTTTTTATTTTAAGTACAATTCCAACTTAGTAGATAGGTAAACTTGGTGAAAGTGAAAATAAGGGAGAGTGTCTAAATGAAATATGGTTTTTGGTTACCGATTTTTGGAGGATGGTTACGAAATGTCGATGATGAAAATATGCCGCCAACTTATGAATATGCAAAAGATGTTATTCAATCAGCTGAAAAATGGGGCTACTCAACTACTTTAATAGCTGAATTAAATTTAAATGATATTAAGGGACCAGAGCATGACTCTCTTGAAGCTTGGTCTACAGCAGCAGCACTTGCAGCGGTGACAGAAAAAATAGAAATTATGACGGCGATTCGGCCTGGGTTTCATAATCCAGCTGTAGCAGCAAAAATGGCAGCAAATATTGATCGAATCAGTAACGGACGATTTACGTTAAATGTTGTTTCTGCTTGGTGGGCAGACGAGGCGCGTCAATATGGCGGTATTTTTACAGAACATGATGAACGTTATGCTCGTACCGAAGAGTTTATTGATGTACTAAAAGGTTTATGGAGAGAAGAAACCTTCAATTATTCTGGCCAATTTTACGACCTGAAAGAAACGAAGCTTGCTCCAAAGCCTGTTCAGAGACCTAACCCGATTCTATATGCAGGTG
Source organism: Gottfriedia solisilvae (assembly GCF_002128405.1). Taxonomy (GTDB): domain Bacteria; phylum Bacillota; class Bacilli; order Bacillales; family Bacillaceae_G; genus Gottfriedia; species Gottfriedia solisilvae. The sequence goes on along the minus strand of NZ_NETJ01000001.1, from coordinate 252,213 downwards.
GTGAAAGTGAAAAAGGCAAGCAAACCATTGCAGAAAAATGTGATGCATATGTAATGCATGGTGGAACTGTTGAAGAGATTGAACGAAAAATTGCAGATATGAAAGCACGTCGTGAACAAACTGATAATGCACCATTCAGTTCTTTTGGAATGGCTGCGTATGTTATATGCCGTGATACTGAAGAAGAGGCACAAGCTGAGCTTGAAAAAATCACAAATGTGAAGGATTCAAGCGGATATGCTGGATTTAAAGACTTCACTACAAAGTCACAATTGGAGCAACAAATTCAATTACAGGATTACTCGGTGTCTAACCGAGGTCTACGCCCAAATTTAGTAGGAACTCCAGAGCAAATTGCAAATCGAATTTTACAATATGAAGAATCTGGCTTAGACTTATTATTATTACAATTTTCTCCTCAACTTGAGGAAATGGAACGATTTTCAAAACAGGTTATGCCATTAGTTGAACAAAAACGTAGTTTAATAAAGAACTAGAAAGGGGTCGTAAAAATGAGTAAAGTATATGTAATTCATGAAAATAGTGAGTGGACAGTCCATTTAACAAAAAGATTGGAGGAACTTGGTGTTCCTTATGAAGAATGGCATTTAGACGAAGGAACTTTAGATTTATCCACCGAACCACCAGAAGGTATTTTTTATAGCAGAATGAGTGCTTCTTCTCACACACGTGATCATCGTTTTGCGGCTGAATTTACTGCGCAAGTATTAGCTTGGCTTGAAGCTCATGGACGTACGGTGTTAAATGGAACGAATGCACTAAAACTAGAAGTTAGTAAGGTTTTGCAATACTTAGAATTAAACAAGTATGGTGTTAAGACGCCAAAAACAATTGCAGCGGTTGGAAAAGAAAACATTTTGAAGGCAGCTGAAAGTTTTGCAGGACAGTCATTTATTACGAAGCATAATCGAGCAGGTAAAGGATTAGGTGTTCAATTATTTCATAGTATTGAAGCATTAAAAACTTATGTGGAAGGAACTACTTTCGAAGAACCAGTCGATGGCATTACCCTTATTCAAGAATACATACTGTCTCCTGAAAGCTATATAACTCGTTGTGAGTTTGTCGGAGGAAACTTTGTATATGCTGTTAAGGTTGATACTTCGGAAGGTTTTGAACTTTGCCCAGCGGACGTATGCCAAATTGGCGATCTATTCTGCCCGGTTGGAGAAGAAGTAGAAGAGAAACCTAAGTTCCAAATTATTGAAGGATTTGAAGATGAAATATTAAATAAATATAAAGACGTTTTAGTTAATAATAATATTCAAGTAGCTGGAATTGAATTTATCAGAAATGCTGAAGGAACAATATTTACTTACGATATCAATACAAACACGAACTATAATTCTGATGCTGAAGCAAAAGCTGGAAAATATGGTATGCTTGAATTAGCTTCGTTTCTAAAGAAAACATTAGAAGAAAACTACACTACTACAAAGGCTTAATTTGATGTAATAGCAAAAACATAATAAAATCTATGTAAAGAAGGAATTTCACTTTTGAAATTCCTTTTTTGATACATATTTATCGCAAGTAAAATCAGGGGGACAATAATGAATGATTCATCTTATGTTTTTAAACTATTAAATAAAAAATATAATAAATTGTTTGATTTGATTAAGAAATGTCCTGAAAATAAGAGAAATGTTGTACCTGAAGGTTTTAAAAATAGTATTCATTGGCAACTAGGTCATATTCTTTATTCTACTGAAAACCATGTACTTCGGCTTTCTGAACAAAAAAAGGTTCTACCAGAAAGCTATCAAATATTTTTTGCATATGGTACAAAACCACTTGATTGGAAAGAAGAACCGCCTACTTGTGATTTATTAATTGAACAATTGAAAGAACAACTTGATTATATCCACGAAGCTTTGAATGGTAAACTTGATACTGATGTTAAAAAGAATTTTCTAGAAGCAAATACAATTGAAGATTTACTCATTTATAATGTATCACATGTTTCCGAACATCTCGGTGTCATATTTAGCATGATAAAAGTTTTAAATAAATAAAAAGCAAGAGTAATGAACTATTGCTTTTTTTAATGGCTTGTATTTAGACTCTCTGCCATCATCAAATCGTATTGGTGGGCAGCCTTTGCCAATTCATACCTAACTTTTTTTCCGGCTTCAACATAGTTCGATTCGTTCACAAGACCAGATAAAGAGAATCGGTTACCTCTGAAATCCACATTTAGTTCAGTAATTTGGTTGAATCTGAAACTCTCAACAGGAACTCCGGTTTCATCCCGTAACAGGAATTCACCATATTTTTCATTACAAGTTTTTGCAACTTCCTCTAGCACCTTGAATGCGTCGTCAGGATTTTGCTTATAATTGAGGACAAGACTCTCGTTCACACGTCGCATCCCGCGGTTCCCGTTTTGAAGCTCCGTGATATTACTATAAGAGACAGTATATAGATAACCATCATATTGGCGGATTTTCAAGAAGCGCATACTAATTTCCTCAATTTTCCCCTGACGGTTTCCGTTTATGATCACATAGTCACCGAGATGAATTTGTCGCTCAAGCAAATAAGTTAGCCCCATAATATAATCCCTAATGATATGCTGTAGTATTAATGCTACGGCACCTGCCACAACGACAGAACCAGCAATAAAATTGCCGAGATCAATGAAATCACTTTCACTTATTACATAAAGTAAGAATAATACCCATCCTAATACTTTTGTCACCTGTTTAGCGAAATGCATAATTGTCTCTTCACGCTTTTCATCCAACAAACTCGTTTTATCAAAGAAAAGCTTGATCGATTTTCGGATTAAATATACTGTGAATATAATCAGCAGTGCCGCAGTTAAAATTCTTACAGGCAACTGATCGAACAGTTCTAAAAACATATTATCAACTCCCACTTTTTTCAATATACCATAGAAATGTGGGTAAGGAGAAAGACCTTTCTTACCAAAAGTTAAAAAATAATAGTTTTACTTAAACGGTTAATCTATTGATACTCTAATGATTTCAAGCTACATCATAATTTTGTAACATAATTTGTCTGTTTAATCAGATAATCAGTTAGGAAAGGCGTTAAAAGGATACAAATAATAATTACTATCATACTGGTATCTTATTAAACACGTTTTCATAAAAATTGTAGTAGGAAATATTAGAAATTGAGGTGTAGAACATGTTAATAAAACTTTTTCATAAATCTAACCGGTCCACTAAAATTACTCTTTTGACAGTGTCTATTCTAATACTAGTTGGTGGTATAGTTAAGATTGTTCTTTAATCTCAAGCAATGTGACATGAAATTTTCATATTCGAAATGAATTTCGATGGTCTACTTCGGTAGTCCGTTCTTTTTTTGCTTAAAGGAATCATCAGAATTCTATTGAATTAAAATTAAATAATAAATGATTAGCAATTTTGGGGTGAATTTCTTATGTGGGAGAAGCAGATTGTAAAAACAAGTCGAGGAGCGTTTGAGATTTTTACAAAAGGTAGTGGGGAACCAATATGTATTACTCATTTATATAGTGAATTTAATGAATTAGGTAATTATTTTGCAGACGTATTCATTGAAGAATTTACAGTTTACTTAATCAATTTAAAAGAAGCAGGTAATTCATGCAAGGTAATGAAGGACGAAGAATTAAGCATGCGAGAAACTTGTTTAGATTTAGAAGCTATTAGAATTGCGCTTGGCCTTGAAAGATGGAGTTATGCGGGTCATTCAACAGGTGGTATGCTCGGTTTGTATTACGTAACCTTGTTTCCTAGTTCTCTTTCAAAATTATTAGTAGGAGGAGCTACTGCTACTAATAAATATATGGACCATGAGAAAAGTATGTATTGCCCTAAAAGTCCATTAAATAGTAAATTAAAAGAAATATTCGCCGTTTTAAAATCTGCCAATTCTACAATTGAAGAAAACAGACAGGCTAACAAAGAATGGACTGATCTGTCTTTATATAATGTTGAAAAGCGTGAGGAATATTTTTCAAAACCGAGTAGCGGTAAAGTTGTACAAAAAAGATTAGATTATTATTCTTTTTATGATTTACCGAAATATGACATATTAACTGAACTTACTAAAGTTAAAGTGCCTATTTTTGTTTATTGTGGAAGGTATGATGCACAATGCCCATTATATTTTTCTGAAGAAATAAATGAGAACTTAATAGAATCAAAACTATATATTTATGAGCGCAGTAATCACTTACCATTTATAGAAGAAAAAGAACAATTCATTGAAATGGTTTCCGACTTTAAAAAACTTGTATTAAATGTTACTAATTGAAAGTTCACATAAGTAAAAAATTAGTTAAGAGTTGGAGGTGTTCGTTATTCATCAAAATGAATTGAAAGTAGTAGTAGGGGCTGGTGCATTTAACAATAATCCTGGTTGGATACAAACTCAGGAAGATGAACTTAACTTATTAGATGAATCTACTTGGGAAAATAAGTTTAAGCATAACTCAATATCAGCAATCTTGGCTGAGCATGTTTGGGAGCATCTTACTTTTGAGCAAGGTGTTGAAGCAGCTAAAATTTGCTATAAATTTTTGAAATCATCGGGTCATATTCGTTGTGCTGTCCCAGATGCATTTTTTCCTGATGAAACCTATCAAAATATCGTGAAAGTCGGGGGACCTGGACCGATAGACCATCCTGCTGCAAGTCATAAAATCGTTCATAACTATATAACATTAACTCAAATGTTTGAAAATGCTGGATTTGAAGTTATATTACTTGAATATTGTGATGAAAGCGGAAAATTTTACTATAGTGAGTGGGATGCGAATGATGGTGTGATTTACCGTTCAAAAAGGTATGATGCTAGAAATCAAGGTGATCAACTTGGTTTTCCTTCGCTAATAGTTGATGCGATTAAACGTTAAGTACTCAATGTGAGACTAAGACTATTATTCTCCTCCATCACCGCCATCATCACCATCGTCACTTTCGCCGTACCCAGCACTGTCTTTACTATCATCAAAGATATCATTTATTCGATCTATCAGATTTTTCTTCTGATCTTCATTTTCGATCAAATGATGTCCATTTAAGAAACTCTCAATTGTATAAATTTTAACTGCTTGTTTTTTGTATTTTGAAACAAGAGTAAGACCTATAATGATGATCATAAGTAAAATTAACATTATTAAAGTTATTTCTACAATGTTCAAACAGTTCACACCCTTTACTTGTCCTTTTTTTAGAATATGAATTGTCTATATTTTAAATGACATTTTCTTAGTGTTGTTAATAGTTTATTTATACTAAAACTAGAATTATGTATAATGAATTTATAGTTTGTAAGGGAGAAGATATTATGAATAACCATATAATTGGCGGTATCGGAATCTTAATGAGTATTATTTTATTCGGAATGACAGTTATTCCATCAACAGTAATTTCGTTGAGTGGAGTAGAGCGAGGAAACGATCAATCGTTATATTTAATTGGAACAGCATTATTTAACAATTCATTTATTCCGTTAATAGTCAGTATAGTATTCCTGTTTGTTGGCATACGGTATTTAATTAAAGGAATTAAAGAGTATTACAATTTTAGCTAATGTATGTATTAGTTGAATAGCCTGAGTCACAGTCGTGGCTCTTTTTTTGTTATTCCTTCTTCAACTAAACCAGCTAATAGGATGTCAATATTTTTCAATAAACAACTTAATAGTCACATGCTATACTAAAAATGTGCATACCAAATAGCCTTCCATCACCTAATTGGAAGGTTGTGTTATTACTTCGTAATTTTGGTATTTAGCTTAAATCAAGGAAAGTTTCTTTTCTTTTCATTAGGGTATATATCCAATGAAGTAATTTGTTTACACAAGCGATTATTGCGACTTTTGAAGGTTTTCCTTCTTCACGTTTTCTATCGTAAAATTCCTTTAATCGTTTATTTCTTGAACTTCTTATACCACAAAGAACAGCCATGTATAGGACGTGACGAAGTCTACTTGACCCTCTTTTGGTAATACGATTAATAGTGGCTGTAAATTTGCCAGACTGATGCACACTAGGATCTATACCGGCGTAGGCTACTAATTTTTTAGGATGATTAAACCGTTCTATTTCACCGATTTCGGAGATAATCGTTGCAGCGATTTTTTCTCCGATTCCTGGAATAGACTGGATTATCTCATATTCTTCAATGTCTCTAGCGAGAGTATCTATTTGTTCGTCTAAGATTGATAGATGCTCTTGATATTGAAGAAGCATTTTAATAAACATTTTTAAACTAACTAAATGGCTTTGATACACAATATTCTCAAATGGATTATTTTTGGCAGCTTCATTTAATTTTGCTGCTTTTTTTAATGCCCATTGGTATGAACGAGTTTTGCATAGAGAATGAATCTTATCAGCTAAAGTTACTTCACTTACTTCTAAAACTGTTTCAGAAGTAGGAAATTCATTTAATAGATTTAAAGAAACCTTTGAAAATAAATCACCAAATACATGTCTATATTCAGGGAATATTTGATCTAACATTGTGTGAAATTGTAGTTTAGCTTGAACATACAGACCAGTTATAGCCTCGTGTTGTCTTGTTAAATGGCGAAGATTTAAGAGATTAATACCTCGTTTTTTATAGGGCTCTAATTCTTCTTTATAAAACAATTCGCATAGGTGAAAGGCATCCATGGCATCAGTTTTTACTTTTCTTAAGCTTGTTTTTTTAGACTGATGTGACAGGATTGGGTTAATAACGATATACAAGTAATTGTATTTCTCTAAGAATTGTATGATAGGTGCTTGATAATGTCCTGTTGATTCACGAATGACAGTAGGTTTAACTAAGCTCTTGTTTTCTAAATCATTTAGAAAATGTAAAAAAGAAATTAATCCTTCACTAGTGTGATAAATTTTAAAGCTTTTTCCGTAAGGAATACCTTTATTTAAAAAGGCTTGTACTTCACTTTCTCCTTTTGAAACATCCAGACCAATTACTGGATTCATTTATTTCACTCCTTAATTTAATTTTCACCAGTAACCTCTAGCTCTTCTTATAGTTTCATAGCTTCGCTTGTTATACGAGATCTAGGTCCCAACCAACCTCAAACATGTTTCTATAAGTAGAGGGAGAACAGTTTAGTTGACGAGATCAATGTCCCAATGGCAGCTACGTTCTACCCTGGCTACTGTAATCATAAAACCTAATAAAAATAGGTCAACCAGAAAAATCTGGCTAACCTTATAATACGAAATGGCAGTATAGTTTAAGTGTAATACTTCACAAACTAAATAGTAAATTCAAACTAGAATACTCTATTTGAATTTATTAAGAGCGTGATTTGAACAATCTTGTTCAAATTACGCTCTTTCTTTATTTGTGGAAACGAAACTAGATTTCAAGGGGACCAAGTATTCAACTTACTGGACCAGCTCTGCTACTAAATTTTCATACGCACCGAAAATGATTTATGAATATATAAACAAAGACAGACTCATCCCATTAGCAATTATCAATATCAACGTATAAAAATCCTTTCTTTAGTCCGTAAAAGTATACCATGTTGTTAAGTAACTACAGGAATGGATTACGGGACTTCCAAGTTATATCAAGGTGTATTTCCCAATTTCAGTCTGCGAAACTTGACGTAATTTAATAAAAAGTAAACATTGTTAATTCAAGGAGTAAATTATAAAATAATTCTGAACATTAAAATTTCTTAGAAGAATGGGAGGAAAAGCAATGAAGAAACGCAAGAGTATTATCGTAGCCGCATCAATTTTATTAACGATGACGGTTCCAACTGTCATGGCAGAAAGAGGTGCTCACTCACAAGCAGCAGTAATCGAAACGTCCGATGTCAGAACGGCTGCGGATCAGTATCTAAGGGAACACGCTGACAAGTATAACCTCAAAGAAGACCTCTCCGATTTGAATGTTGAAACCGTAATTAATTCAGAAAACGGTACTTATGTACGCTATCAGCAAACAATAGAGGGAGCACCAGTATTCTCCAATCAAGTTACGGTTACTTTGGATCAAACAGGAAAAGTTCTGCTTGTTGTTTCCGATTATGTGCCGTACAAATCAGTTGAAAAAATAAAAAATAAAATGTCAAAAGAGGATGCAGAATCAAAAGCGCTTAAACACATCGGTGCAAAAGACAATGGCAATTGGGCAAAAAACTCTAAAGAATTTGGTTATATGGTTGAAGATGGTGTAGCTATTCCAATTTATCGCGTTGTTGTACATACGGATGAGCCGTTTGGTGCTTGGGAATCGTACATTCATGCTGAAAACGGAAAACTATTAAAGAAAAGAAATCTAAACCAACGTGCGACTGGAACAGGAAAAGTATTCATGCCCAATCCAGTGGCAACGCTTGGCTCTACTACAGGTATCACTGATAACAGAGATGCAGACTCCACTTCACTGAACAATCAATTAAAAGCGGTCAGTCTATTAGGACTTGATGGATCTGGCTACTTAAAAGGTAGCTATGTAAACATTTACTCGAAAGCAAAAACCTTCTCATCATCGAATACGTTCAACTTTACCCGATCAAATGATAGCTTTGAGGATGTGAACACCTATTATCATATTGACACGTTACAACGTTATATCCAGTCAATAGGTTTTCAGAATATTAATAATCGTTCGATTAAAGCCAATGTAAATACTTATACTAAAGATAACTCTTTCTACTCTCCATCCACAAAAGAGTTGACGTTTGGATCTGGTGGAGTAGATGATGCTGAGGATGCAGGAATTATCGCACATGAATATGGACACTCGATCCAAGATAACCAAGTTCCTGGCTTTGGCAACTCCGCTGAAGGAGGCGCAATGGGAGAGGGCTTCGGGGATTTCCTAGGTGCTACTTATGAAGATTCTCTGTCAACAAATGGGTATGGTAAAGGATGCATTGGTGAATGGGATGCTACTTCATATTCATCAAGCAATCCTCCTTGCCTACGTCGACTAGACAATAATAAAGTCTATCCTCGTGATTGGGCAGGGGAAGTGCATGCGGATGGTGAAATCTGGTCTCAAGGGGAGTATGACATGGCGCAAGCGTTTGGACGCGATATTGCGACCAAGATCATCTTGCAGTCTCACTTTTCTTTGACTCCAAATGCAACATTCAGTGATGGAGCTAGAGCTATTAAACAAGCTGATGTACTGCTTTACGGCGGGGCGCACGGAGCTCAAATTGATTCAATCTGGGCAGCTCGCGGAATTTCAACCAATTAAAAATTACAAAGCTCTTCCTTCACGAATTAGGGAAGAGTTTTTTATTTTAAATTTTTGGTACAATGCTAGTTTACATAACTATGTTTTTCTGCTTTTTTAACTTACCACCAACTACCTCTGTCACAAATACGACGACCGAAAATATCGCGTCTGTCATCGTCGCAACGATCTACTGCACACAGAACTCATCTTTATCAATCGTGATTTTCGCATTAAACGTAAAAACTCTATCTCTTCTTCTGTTTCTATCATTATTTCTATTGTTATTTCTTTCATTGTTACAGTTGCAACCCATTATAACTGGCGTGATAGTTGAATATCTAAAGGCTGCTATGGCAGTCTATTTTTTTATTTTTTATGCTATCATGCAGATTAGTTCTATAAAAATAATGGTATATATAGAATAATAGCTTGAATCAAGAAGAAATAGGAGCAGTCAAAATGTTTAATAAAATAGTTGAAACACAAGCTTATATCCAGTTAATAATAGGACTTTGTTTTATTGTCTGGGGTATTTTTTACAAAAAATCTAATCATGAAAAATTAGGAAAAAGAAATGAAGCAGGTGGAGGATATAATGGTAGTTTGATTGGTGATATTATTTACGAAATATTTGCCTTTATACCTTGGTATATTCTAAAAATATTGCTATTTATATTTGGATTAGCTTTTGTAGGAATGTGTTTTATGACTATTTAAAATTTAAGATTTAATTTACAACTGTCCCTTATATAACTAACTGGCGCGTTAGTTCAAAATCCAGGAGTCGATGATGATCGACTCCTTTGTAATTGGCAGGCTAGTTGAATAAGAAAATGATATAATCGGATTAAATATACCTATGAAATTCAAGTATTTTATCCAAGTTTTTTCATATGAGGAAGGTCTACAAAAATGAAATTAACTTCTAATCTTACACAAAAATATAAAGAAAACTTTAAAGAGATTTTGTTACCCTTAGGGTTTATTATAAAAGGTTCATTGTTTATTAGGGTGACAAACAATGAGATTATACAAACGATTAATATCTTTAAAAAATCTCCATTTGATTTTACACTTAATATCGGCATCTTCCCATTTTCTAGGGATAACGATAAAAGTCTATTAAAAGAAGGTTCATTTAGATTGTATGATTTCGGAGATTACGATTCTGGTGAGTTTCGTTATAATCCTTTGAGCATAAAAAGTATTCAAGAAGAACTTGAAAAATGTAAATATCAATTCAAAAAAGAGATTTTACCAATTTTTGAAAGTGTACAAACCGAAGAAGATTTTTTGAAATTCGAAATTGATTCTGATCTGCAAAATTATGGGGAAATAAGATATATGAGTGATGAAAAACTACATTTATTTTTAAAATTTAAAAATTATGAAGGTGCATTAAAAGTAGTAGAAGCATATATAAATCAGAATATCTCAGCTATTATTGATAACCATAGAAGTGAGTTTGATAGTGAAGATAAATTTCAAATTTTCTTAAACAGTGAACTTAAGGAATTAAATGAATTAAAAAAAGCAATTGAATCTAATGACACTAACTTTCTCAATCATATTGTACTAACGAAAATAGAAAATACAAAAACCATGCTGAATGGTTACGGATATAAATTTTAAATTTTCTTGTTGAACTAACTGGCGCGTTAGTTGAAGTTCGAGAGCAGCCATTGGCTGCTTTTTTATTTATGTATTTGGCAGTATAGTTCAAAAAAAATTTAAGTAAGTAGTTATTAAAAATTAAAGATTAGTTTATTATTGGAGTTATTAAGTAGAGAAGATTCCAAATAAATTATAAGGATTGATTTGAAATGAGTTTAGCAACATATATAGGTACAAATATTGAAATTCCACTGAGTGATGAAGATTCTGAGGATTTAATAATCATTGGTGATTGTTTTTCTGATGATCACAACAAAATAAATGTTAGAAAGTTTCAATTTTCAACTCCTTATGTATATGAAGTATCTAGTCATTGGGGAATAGAAATACTAAAGTATTCAAAAAGTAAAAGGAATTTAGAGTCAAAAAATAAATTAACTGAACTTTGTAAAATCCTAGATAATTACCTAGAAAAAGGTGATTATTTTGAATTATATAGTTGTTGGGTTGGAGAAGAAGACGAAAAACGTATTGGCGAATTAACGCTAAAGTTAAATCATTTTAACGTAAATGAGATTAATATTTACGAACATACATTAGTACGATTTGAAAAGGTTTAAGAGGTATAAGGCTTTTTTAAACTACAAGCCTTTACAAAAACTGCAATTATAAAAGAATATTTTTTATTATCGTTATTAAACTAACTGGCGCGTTAGTTACATATCACAAGTATCTATAAGAAGGTGGAAACTTGAAAAATATAGAACAAATCAATGTACTTAATATGTTTCACGATGGCACTATTACTCAACTTATAGAACGTACTAAAACGATATCAATGGAAATCGAGATCGAGTATTTAGCTAAGTTAATTAATAAAAATTTTACATCTTTTATATGTGAGTTTATAAATTACGAAGAAATTAACTTCAAATTTTGGGAAGAGAATGATTTTACTGTAATTGATTCAGAGTTACTGAAAAAGTATGAGTTGGAAATCATAGAAGCAGAAGAAATAGATAATAAAGTAGTTTTAAAGTGTTTAAGTAAGTTAAATACTGGTGGTAATTTCTATATACAAACAGAAACCATAAAAATTTATGATCAAGAAAAGCAAGAAATTTCAATTAGTAAACTTGCAGAAGTAAGCCATCAATATTGGAACACTATATAAGAATTTCTTATTCAATTAACTGGCGCGTTAGTTGAACAAAGATGGACTGCTGCAGCGGTTCTTTTTTATTGCACGAAGAGCAGTTCAGGGGAATAAGAAAGTGTTATAATTAAAACGAAATAGTGAAAAGAAATAACTAACTTCTTGTTGGTGAAAAAAGGAGTAGAGATATAATGGAAGTTGGGAAAGGTATACTTATTTCAGGAGCAGTACTATTCGCTCTTGCATTTCCTATGGCTTTCTTTATAGGTGGAATGGCAACCGATGACCCTTATGGTCCATGGTGGGCCTATTGGGCTGGATTGTTTTATATTGAAGGAATACCAACACTTATAATGTTAATTGGTCTAATTATCATTGCTATTATTAAATGGAGGAAAAGAAAGATAACTATAGATAACACATTGAACTAACTGGCTCTTTAGTTGAAGAACAAAAGGGATGATCATGAATCAATCATCCTCTTTTTCACTATATAGTGGGTTGGTCGGCAAAGAAGATTTGTTTAATTTATACAATACAATTAATAAAATTTCATACTGAAAATATTCACTGTTAAGCGCTAACGCATTATTAGTGTTTTTTTCCAGAAGTAAACAACTAATTTATATCGTATTCCCATAAACCTAATTTTCCTTTAGCTGGTATAAAATCGATTAACATTTCTTTATTGGAAACTTCCCAAATATAATTCCCTACTCTAAAATCTCCTAAGAAGTAGTCATTTCCTGATACAATACGTCCATCTTCCAATACTGCACTTTCTTGATTATCTTCTATTACTTTTAAACAATTAATAAGATTACAGACACCAATAATCATGCCGGTTGGTAGATTGCTCCTATTCAACTCGTGCTTACTAAGCAAATGCTGAATTGCATTGTTATGACAAACATTACTATCTATTTTTTTACTTGTGTGAATCGCCAATGGACCACGATATTTAGTTTTCCATGTTCTTGTTTCGTATTGTGCTTCATTAAAAAGGAAAAGGCTGGCCCAAGGTTGAATCATTGAAAGTACTTTCATATATGTAATTACACTTCCTTATATATATCATATGGAAAAAGCCGTATTCCGAAGAGTACGGCTTTTCTTCTTGTTTTTATTATGGTTTTAGAATGACCTTGATACATTCATCCTGATGGTCGTTAAAAATCCGATAAGCTTCACTTGCCTGATCCAGAAGATTTGATGGCTTACAATTTCGGTTGGATCAAATTCTCCAGATGTAATTTTCTCAAATAATATAGGTATAAGGTGTATCACGGGAGCTTGTCCAATTTTTAACCTGCATATTTTTAATACCTTGGTACGTGACTGCTTTCATGTGTTACCTCCTGAATTTATGATACTTCCATAAAATATCCAAATGAAATAAACGTTATTCAATGCAATTTTTAAAAATTCTTTTGCTTTTCTTAATGCAAATGTGTAAAGGAAAATACCTTTTTGTAGAATCAAGTCGCCGCAGTCAACTCAAAAAAGTTCTGATGAATCAATTACTAGAAAAAGACATTTAGGCTTACGCATAATACAGTACGAGAGAGTAAACAAGAGTTCACATTAAACTTAACCCAAGTGTTAGTTTTCCAAAAGTACAATAAACTAAAAAAAGCAATAGTTTGTAGATTGAATCTCCTATATAACTAACTGGCGCGTTAGTTGGAGATCAAAAGCAGCCATTGGCTGCTTTTTTATTTATGTAATAGGCGGAATGGTTCAACAAGGAATTATGAACAATATAGAATAATAATTATTGTAATTAGATGAGGTAGTAAAACTCTTATTGAACAACTGGGTTGAGGACATGAAAGGCTGTTTTGCAGCCTTTTTATTGTGCTTATTGGCTGTTTAGTGCAATTTGAAAACCTATTAATCTTTTCTTCGGGCATTACTTCTTATAGCAGGAAGAAATGCGATTATATTGAAATTATAACTAAATAAAAGAATTGAGTTTCAAATTTTAAGGAGGAAAATATGGATTATGCTTTTAAAGCAGTAACAATTTATGTAGATAGCAAGGATAACCTATTTACTGTACCAAATGGTATATCTGAAAAATATGGTGGTGCATCAATGGAAATAGATAAAATTCGATCTCTTGATTCTCCATATACTGATAATCAAATAGAAGAACTACTAAAAGATGCTTTAAGTCTATGTTTTTCCCTTAATCCTAATGAAGAAGATACTAGTTTAACTCCTATAGAAAAATTTTTAGGAGTAAAAGGATATGCAAAGGCTGTAAAAGATAAGAAGCTTATAGTATTAAATTGGAATATAGATGAGGGTTACTACATTACACCAACTGAAAAATTACCTCGTAAAGGGTATGCACACTTAAAAAAGTATAGAATAAATTTAGGTTTAGAGTTAATGAAAGGTGAATTAGCTAAAGCGGTGAGAGATGCAATTCAGTTATCGAAAATATAATATAATTTTTAAATTTTTATGTAACTAACTGGCGTGTTAGTTTACAAGATCAAGAGTCGCTAATGCGGCTTTTTTTATTGCTAAATGGCAGTATAGTTTAAGTGAAAAGATTCACAAATTGGGTCGTGTTTGATAATTGAATAATATATTTTGTAAGTAAAAAAGGACAATTTTTAGGTCCTATTTTAAAAGAATTTACTATAATGCTCATGACGTTGCTTTCCACTTAGTTCAGCATAAATACGTGTTGTTTCACTTTTTCATGACCTAATAAACTTTGGATTACTTCAAGAGGTGCACCATTATCCATTAAATGAGTTTTAGGTACAATTTATGCAATCTCTTTTCCTAAAAATGAACTGTTATTACAAATATCTTTTAAAAAATGATTTAAAATTCGATAAACTTAAAAACAATTTTTTATATATTATACTACTAATGTAACTACTGGAAAAATATTACATTAGGGGGAAGTTTTGTGAAAAAGAAAATTAAAGAGTCTTGCGACATTGAATGGTTATTTCAATGAAAAAATATTTTTTTATCTTAATTTTAATTTTAATTATTGCTACCGGTGGATATTATCTTTATAAGAATCAAATTGTCCAAGCCCATACTAAAAATATATCGGATCTTTTCAAAATGAAAGAAGAGAATGATTATCTAAGCAAAAAGATGGATAACATGACATATCTTGAAGCAAAATCCGATATGTTAAAAAACGATAACAAAGAGCTTAGGGAAATAAGTGAAAGAATTAAAAATTTAAATAATAAATATGAAACTATTTCTGCAATAGTTTTAAAAAGAGAGTGGGATAGTTGGTCAAATTATATTGAAATTAATAAAGGATCAAAAGATGGTGTTAAAGTTAACACAAACGTAATTACTACACAGGGAATGATTGGAAAAGTTACTAAAGTAAATGAATACACCTCAAAAGTTAATTTAATTAGTAATCAAAACTATTCAACATATATTTCAACAATGTCTAAAAAGAATAAGAAGATAACTGGTTTAATAAAAGAATATGATCAAAAAACAAGGCTACTATTGATGACACTTAATAAAAAAGATACGAATTTAAAACATGGTGATATTATTATTACTTCAGGATTAGGTGGAGTATACTTGCCAGAGCTTGAAATAGGGAAAGTTAAAGATATAAAAACAGAATCGAGTGGACTTACTCAAATTGCTTATATTGAACCACTTGCAGATTTAAATAATATTAATTATGTTATTTTATTAAACTAAATGGCGCTTTAGTTGTGCAATAAAAAAAGGGTGATCAATAATTGATCATCCTTTTTTTCACATATGAAAGTTAGTTTAATGAGAAGTAACAGAAATTTTTATGGTATCTTTATAATAAATAGCATCTAAGGGGAGAGTTAATGAGTTGGTCAAATTATGAAATAGCTTTAGCGCTATTGGAAGAAAACGATGTTGAATGTGATTATATTGGTGAATGTTCCGAACTTTTAATTGAGAAAGCAGAATTAGCTTTAGGTTTGAATTTCCCAAAAATCTATCGTCATTTTATTGGAAAGTATGGTGCCGGTGTTTTTGGAACATGGGAAATTTTAGGTATAACAAATGAAAACTTTTTAGAATCATACACTCCAGATAATCCTGATGCCATTAGGTTCACGTTGTCGAAAAGAAAAGAGAATAAATTACCTAATAACTTCATTACTATTATTGACTATTTATATGACATCATATATTGTTTGGATTTAAATAACCTCAATGAAGAAGGTGAACCAGCAGTTGTTTCGTTTAATATAGACGAAGACTGGGGAGAGATAGAAATAGTTGCAGAGGATTTTGGGGATTTTCTTTTGTATATAATGCAAAATGCGATAGAATCATTAAAATTACCTCCAATTAAAATTTTTTATAATGTAGAGACTCTAAAATGTACATGTGTAGAAATTAAACCTGGAAAAAATACAGGTAATCATTGGAATAAAGAATCTATTTACTTATCAGAGGAAACTATTACATACTTGTCTCGTGCTATTGAGAAGGAGTTTAAAGACTATAGCCCTTGGGGACTTTGGGGAGTTAGTGAAATAGATAAAAATACATGGGAATTAATTATAGAACAATTAGAAAATATGAAGCTTTTTTTAACTGACGAACCTAAAGAAGAAGAAATACAAACAATGGTTGGCTTTTTGTGGGAAGATACAGAATCAAAATTTAAGGAAAATATTAACCAAAATATTAGTGATTTAATAGTTCTTATTGATGAATTTCAATCATGGATTAGAACTCAATGTAAGAATCATGAGTTTATCACAATTTTAGGAAACTAGATATTTCTTAAATAAATAATCTTAAACTAACTGGCGCGTTAGTTGAAGATCCAAGGGCTGTTAATCAGTCCTATTTTTATTGAGCCAACTGTCAGGATATTCCAATAAAATTTTCCTTATTCCAAGTGTGAAAATAATATAAAATTGAATGAAAGAAGTATTGTATTTTAGGGGGTTTTAGTTAAGTGGTATTAATGGTTTTAAAATCTATTAGTTTAATATTACTTATTATTTTTGGAGTGTTAGCCCTATATGAAGCCGTTAAAACTTATAAACACTTCAATAAATATTTTAAAGAAAAAAAGACTAATAAAGTACTAAAAGCAGATTATTATAAGAAAGCTAAAAAAATGTATTTATATTATGGGGTTATAGTAATACTTATATTTCTCTATGGATTATTAAAAAAATATTAGATTGTTATTGAACTAACTGGCGCGTAGTTGTATAACTTCAAAGCCTGTTACGCAGCCTTTTTTTGCTCTAAATGTCAGGATAGTTTTAGTGAATTACCAATTAGTATTCCATCAGATAAATTAGATTTGTTGTTTATAGAAATAATAGAAGCTTATAATTTTAAAAAAATTGATAAATATTATTTTTTTGAAGCAATATTTGAGTTGAATGATAGGCAAACCTATACTCATAAATTATTAAACAATGAAATTAGAAAGAGGATAGATTCAATTCTTTGTAATTTGTGGAATACCGACAATTTTGATGATGTAGATAATATAACTTATTTTATTATAAGTTTTGGATTAGAAAAATGCTTCGAATTGGCAAAAGAATCCTTAATTATAAAAAAGGATATGGATAAGAAGATTAGAAAAGTAATTGAGGAAACCATAGAGGAGATTGGGGGAAATTTATTAAACCCATTCCATGATTGGTAAAAAGCTAGTTTTTCAAATTTAATGCCAGGAGGTTACTCTTGAAGAAAATTAGTTGGATGTTTTTGAGATTCGCGTTACTTTTCATTTTAATTGGATGCAGCAAGGAGCAAGTTAAAAACGATGCCGATTGGAACGAACAAACTACTATACCGCAATATTGGGTTGGGCCAACTGATACTGGTGTATCATCGAGGGATCTTGGACAGTGCGGGAAGTCCAAAATTGCCCAAAAAATGAATTTACCTGGTTTCATAGGAATTAATTTTACAGGTGAACATCTTTCCTATCGTTCAAGTGAAAAGGTAGTCCAGTTTTCTCAAGAACTGATGGTGGATTCAGGCTATACGTTAGAGAAACTTTCGTTATTGATAAAGAAAGATTCAGTAGATGAAGTTTATGTAGGTTTGCTAAATAATAAAAATAAAATAACAAGATTAGTTGTCTATAAAAAGGGAGCTTGTAGTTAAATAAAGACTTTATGAAAATTTTCTTCTTCAACTAACTAGCGCGTTAGTTGAATATCACTAAGACTGCTTCAGCAGTCTTTTTATTATGCTAAATAGAGGATAGTTGTACAAGAATGTAAATGAAATTTCCAAAATTTAACATTCTTTCACGCTATAAATGTTATGATAGATAAAAAAGAGGTTGGGTATGTATACACGAGTTTGGTGGTTTGCTATGTATTTTACATTCTTTTTGGATATTGTATGGTGGCTTTGTTTTTTTTAAGAACTTAGTTATTGAAAATGACTTTGATATACAACCTTTGTATTTAATATTGGGTATGTTAATCCTTTTCTTTCGAACAAGGAAGGAGTATAAAAAGTCAAAAAGGTAATCTTGAATTAAAGCATGAAGGAAGTAAAATCTAAAAAAAATGGGATAGGAGTGATTTTTATGGCAATTAGTACACTAAAGGCATGGACATTTATTTCAGAAACAGAAGTACCAAGTGAAGTCAAAGAGATATTAGTTGAAGGAGAAGTAGCTGAAGTTGCTTATAAGACAATTAGAGACACAGCTGTTGTTACTAATAAACGTCTTATTATAGCGGATAAGCAAGGAATTACTGGAAAGAAAGTCGAAGTTTACACAATCCCATTTAAGAGTATTATTATGTATTCAAGTGAAAATGCAGGTGGATTATTAGACTTTAATGCAGAGCTGGAACTTTGGACAAAAGCAGGTCATTTTAAATTAAATTTAGACAAACAGATTGATATTAGGAAGCTTGATCGCATAATCGGTTCGTACATATTATAATGACTCTAAATATTTTTTGAACTAACTGGCGCGTTAGTAAAATAAGATCATGAGTCGCAAATTGCGACTTTTTTATTATAACTGGCAGTTTCGTCCAAAAAAGGATTTCTCATATAAAGGATTATACAACCTTTACATTTAATATATTTATTTTAGGACTATATTTGTAAGGAGTGTATATAGTTATGGCTGTAGTTGAAAGGGAAAAACGGAAAAGTTTTAAGGGTCTTATAATATTGTTGGTTATTGGGGTTATTATTCTAGCTGTAAACCTTCCTAAAATACAAAATTTTTATAGCCAAAGAAGTGCTCAAAAAACAAAAGAAGTGTCTACTATTATAAAAAACTTGAATTTAAACCAATTGATATCACTAGAAAGTTCTCAAATCCAACTTTCAAAAAAATATGATATTAGAAAAACTGAATGGTTACATGATGAAATCCATGATGGAGCAAGAGCGATGATAGATCACACCGCATATTTAAGCCATAACCCAGAATACGATTCAGCGAAAATTCAATTTTCATTAGTTAAGTATACAATTGATGGTAAAACAGTAGCTTTCTTGACTAACGGAAAGATAATTCAAGTACATTCAGAAAGTGGTTGGAAAGATAAATAATTTATAAGTAAATTAAAATTCCTTATGTAACTAATTAGCGCGTTAGTTGAACAACATGGACTGCTTCGGCGGTTCTTTTTTAATGGAGTAAATGGTTTAGCTTAATAAGAAACATCAGTAATTTAATTGATTTATGTTAAAATATGATAGTAATAAAAAATGTTTAAAAAATTCAAATAACTAATAATGAGGTTTGCATCATGAGAAAGAGATATTTATTGATATTTTTAACGTTTATCCTATTTTACACTTTTGCTTTGTGGTTAGTAGATTCTAATGTTGAATATGCAATTATGAGTACATCTGGTGGTAACTACAGTATAATTAGTACTTATTTTTACGATAAGTATGAATATCTGAATTGGTCTTATAAAGTAATAAAATTTGACCGTATTATTGTCTTTATATATTCAATAATCTTTGTTGCTTTTTGTTTAATAAAGAAACGTTTGAAAATATAATAAAAGGGTGTTTGGTTTGATAAAAAAGAAAAAATACAGAATAATAACCACAATAATTTATTTATGCTCCTTTTTAGTCATATTTCCTGTAAGTATTCCGTTGTATGCATTTCTAACATTTCTTACAGACGACCCAAATGCTTCAGTGGATTTTATATTTATTCTTTATTCTATATTTATTAGTATTTTAGGTTCATATTTTTTAAATCTTATTTTTAGACCATTATTATGTGATAAGAATAAGAACGACAAAATAACTTGGTCAATATTTGTAGCACAGTTATTCTTAATACCATTGAGTGTCGGTCCTCTTGGAATTTTATTTTTCTGATAAAATGTGGATTATTTAAATTCATACATACTTTTATTATTTAACTAACTGGCGCATTAGTTGAACAACATGATCGACTATTTAGTCGATTTTTTTTTGCTTTGAAATGACAGTAAGGAATCTATTTATTAATTTAGTTACATGTTAAACTATCGGAAGGATTAACTAGCAAAATACACCATTGATAATACGGGAGGAATTCTTTTTGACAAGGAAATTAAAAGCTTTACAAATTGTAATAAAATGTTCAGTTTTTATTATATATTCGTACTTGCTATGGTTAATTATTTATCGGTCAGATGGCAAAAAGGAGAACTTTATTATTTATGTGGCAATTATGGCGGCTGTTTATATAATTTATTTGGTTTGTAATTTAGCGATAAAAAAAGGACTTAAGAAAAGATAATTTTATCTAAAATGGTATCTTTAAAAGCCTGAACAACTAGAATTCTAATCGGAAAAACGCATATCACTAGTTGCTTGTTGAATTTTAAAAAATCTACTTGTATACGATTTAATTAATATAGGAAGTGAAATAAATGTTCATGTATTATTTTATGCTCACACTAGGAATTTTAATGGTAATAGGTGCAGTATTTTTCTTTATAACTATGTATGTTGAAAAAGAGTATCCATTATCAAATGTTGGTAAAAGTCTTGGAATATTTTTATTGGGAGTCTCACTATTATGGATAACCCTTCCAAGCCTAAAATATGTTCTGCTCAAGGAATATGATGTTGTCAGTGGTAAATGTGTGATTGACATAGATTCATCCGGTCGTTCGTCTGAAGCGGATTTTAATTTTCTCGATACCGATGATATTTTTACCTTCAGAGATATTCCTGAATTAGATGCTTATGGAAAGTCCATCCCTTATTTTTGCGAAGTGACAGTTACAAAAGACCATATGTTTGAAATTAGTTATAAAATATATGACTCCCAAACACGAAAATTAATTTTAACAAGCGATTAGTTTGTGTTTACCTATAAAATGTAAATATTAACTTACTTATTTCTTTACTTGAAAATATCTTATTCAACTAACTGGTGCGTTAGTTACACAAAAAGTGCTGCTTAAAGCAGCACTATTTTATTACACTATTGGCAGGATAATTCAATAACCATTATGTTAGAATTAGACCAAAAGGAGGGTAATTATGAAAGATATATTTATGCTAGTTATGTTCGTTGTGATAACGATTTATATATTATTTAAAAATAGAAACTTATTAAAAGAGCTAACTATACTCCAAATAATAGGTTTATTAATCTCTTATATTATTACCGCGGGTTTAGCATTTGTATGTATATATTACGGTGGGAATTGGTTGGCAGGTTTCTTTTCAAGTTTTATTTTAAGAATAATTATTAAAATCATTGTAATTTATACAGTACTTGCAGTATGTGTAAATATTTTAAACAAAGTAACAACAAAGGTTACTAAAGGAATTTCTAAAAACTAGAAAATTAATCTAATTGTTGTTGAACTAACTAGCGCATTACCGACATAAGGATAGCGCATTTTTTATGTAACAAGGAATTGTGTTAAATAATAAGTTTTGAAATAATTGGTACTAAAGTGTGGAGTAGATTAATAAAATAAAGGTTTAATAAAAAGGAGGATATATGTTGGGCAAAGGATTAATTCACCATATTGAAATATATGTTTCTGATTTAAAAAGGTCAATAGAGTTTTGGGGATGGTTTCTTGAAGAATTAGGGTATAGTCCTTATCAAAAATGGGAAAGTGGGCAAAGTTGGAAAATTGAGGATACTTACATAGTTTTCGTACAAACAGAAGAACGCTTTTTAGATGTTTCTTACCACAGGTGCCGAGTAGGTCTTAATCATTTAGCATTTCATTCGAGCTCACGTCTACACGTCGATGAAATGACAAATAAATTAAAGGCAAAAGGCATTGATATCCTCTATCCAGACAAGCATCCATTTGCAGGTGGAGATGAGTATTATGCTGTTTTCTTTGAAGACCCAGATAGAATTAAGGTAGAACTGGTAGCACCTTAATTTTATATAGGTGTCAATTTTCAATACTTTATACAACTAACTGGCGCGTTAGTTGAACAATGTTAAAGAAAAGATTAACCGTAGAAAGCCATAACCTAGAGGAGGTAGTTACTTATGAAATTTATGATGGTTGTAAAGGCTTCAAAGGATTCTGAAGCAGGGACAATGCCAAGTGAACAGATGGATCTGATGTTTGCTGCGATGAAGAAATATAATGAAGAACTGAAGAAATCCGGAGTTCTGGTATCAGTTGGTGGACTCCATCCAAGCTCTAACGGTATTCGTATTACTTACCCTGTTCCTGGAGAACCGCCGACCATTACAGAGGGGCCATTCCCTGAAGTCAATGAGTTGATTGCAGGATACTGGTTCATAAATGTGGAATCTCGTGAGGAAGCCATCAAATGGGCGATGCGCGCGCCAGATCCACATGGTCTTGGAGAAGGACAGATTGAACTTCGCCAAGTATTCGAATAGACCGATATGCTAAACATTGGATTATCAATGATTCAAAAGAAGTGATTCTAATCATACATAAAGCTAGGAATTAAAGATTTATATCAATAAGAATTACGGCTAGGGATAAATACTATGATAATTTTGTTTTAAAATACTGTTGTCTGTGAAGTATTCTACTTAAACTAACTGGCGCGACATTTACACAAGGTGGACTGCTTCTGCGGTCTTATTTTTTTATTATCAAAATAGAATGTTAATAAAAAAATACCCATTGATACAAATAAAATGTATTTATTAATTTGGATAGCAGTTATATATTTGTTGATAGAGGTCGTTCTTTTTTTTCATTGGTTTCATAAAAAGGAGAAATCCTAATTTAATTAACGATTTCGTTAGTTGAACAACATGATCGACGAGTAGTCGGTCTTTTTCATTGGACAAATTGGTAAGACAGTTCAATCTTTCAGTGTGATTGATGGACTGCATAAATTTTAAAAAGGAGCGCTCATATGAAAATGGAAGTAGTATATTTAGTAATGATATTACTATCGTTCATAATAAGTTTTATTTCAATTTTTCATTCTAAAAAACATGGATTAAAAAAGAATTTTAAAGCTGGAATTATTATTTCAGTTATAACTGGCTTATGTTTAATTGTGTATTTAGTTTAAAATCCATCATCTAAATTTTTAACTGTTCTTTTTCAACTAACTGGCGCGTTAGTTGTATAAAGAGATTTAAATAATTATAGAGAAATGACCAAATAGTAAGAGGTTGGAAATTATGAAAAAAGAAATTCATGAATTGTTTGATGATCTCAATTTATTTGCTGAACAAATCGCAAATGTAAGCATGACAAATTTATTGTTTGATGTATATGAATTTAAAGAAAACGCAATGCAAGTAAACTTGATTTTCACAGAAAAAGGTAAATTTAATAATGTTCAAACGGCATTTTCTGCATTATTTAAAAAGGAATTGTTCGATGTAGAGGAATGGGATATTAATGATGAGCCAAGGCCTTCAGATGAAGAATGGAAAACGGCACTTAAAAATGTATGGATTAATACATATTATCCGAGTGCAAGTATTTGCATAGAGACAATAAAGAAAGATGATTTTATACGTAGGTTTAAAAATGATTTAGTTGCGGTTAATGCCCCAAAAACAGCTATAAGAGAACTTTTAAAAAGATTAGAACATGTTGAAACAATACAAGTGAAAAAAGGGTATATTTATGATTACATATTCGGACAATCCGAAAACCATTACTTTTTGTTTGAGTGGGGAATCTATAATTGATTCGCACTCGCTAATCGAAATCTTCTACAACTAACTGGCGCGTTAGTTATATGTAAAATTGAACAAGCAAATTATCATATGTTAAAATAAATTTGTACGAAGGTATCTCTATTTTATCAAAGAAATATAATAAATAATAAGAGAACTACTTTATAAAAAAATATAGTGGGGTGAGAAAATGTTAATTAAACTTTTTCATAAATCTAATCGCTCAACTCAAATTGCTCTTTTATCAGGCACTGTACTATTATTAACTGGTGGAATAATTAAGCTTTTACTTTAAATTAAACAGAACTAATTGTTCTGTTTTTTTAATTGAACCCGACGGATGTATTCCGTTTTTCATAAAGATGTATGATTTCTTATATAACTAATTGGCGCTTTAGTTCAACAACAAACAGAGGATGATCGTTAATCGATCATCCTCTGTTTCACTCTATGGCTAGATAATTGAATATCAAATTAATAAAGGGATAAATTTCCATTGTACATTTTAATATATTCCTTATGATAGAAATAAGATCAGCACTTGACGTTATAAGGTGGATAGAGTAAATGAAAAAATGGGAAAACGTTGCACAAGGTATTGCTATAGTAATTGTACTAACTTTGATTTCTTTTTATTTTGAAAAAATAGGAATCTCTTTTTGGCTTAAATACATCTCTATAATTATAATAATTCCTTTAGTTATGTATATAGTATCAAAAATCAAATTCCTCCAGAAAACAGTATCTAAGAAAAGAGGATGGCTAACTTTTACCGTAGCATCTTTATTTATAATATTTTTGTCTGATTTTATTTTAAATTAAGAAAGGAATTGAAAATGAAAGAAGTCATAGGAGCAATCTTTGTTTTTATAACTGGGATTATATTCTTAGGGGTCGGTTTATTTTATTTTGATAAATTTTATATACATTATAAAGAGTTTAATGAGAATAAAATTGATCTATTTCCTTTTATTAATGATTATTGGTTTACAAGAATTTTGTTCATATGTATTGGAGTTTTTATGATTTTCATAATTTTATATTCGTTATATAACTAAGAACCAAAAAGTATCTATAAATTAGAACACTTTTTTTAATAGTGATAAGTCATGTTATGTGAACTAAAGAATCTGGAGTGAAGAAGTTATGGGAAAAATTATTAATGATCCGCAAGATGGTGACGGTATCACTCGTGAATACTATATTTTCATTCGTATCCTATCTTTTTTCACTTTAGGTAAGGTTCCCAAGATAGAATCGAAAAAGAAGAAACTAGAGAATCGATTAAAAGAACTGAAAAAAAAGAGATACAGAATATAATCAAGTTCTTACTTCCGATAATTCGCATTAATATGGCAGTCGTAGAATATAAAATACTACTCGGAGATTTGGAAACTGAACTTGAAACTAATACAACTAACTGGCGCGTTAGTTTAAGAACTGAGGTGTAGTAATTGAATATTGCTCAATTAAAATCTAAACTTATAGCTGAAAATGTTGATCCAAGTGCATATTCCTTAATAGGAGGACTACCTAATGAAGCCTACTGCATTGGAATAAACAATGGAATATGGGAAGTTTATTACAGTGAACGTGGGAACAAATCAAGTTTAAATACTTTTAATGGAGAACAGGACGCATGTCTTTATTTTTATAATTGGTTAAAAAGAATGATTTAATGAAATAAGCACAGTGGGTATTAAACTAAAAATCTACTTCAACTAACTGGCGCGTTAGTTATACAACATGATCGACTATATAGTCGATTTTTTACTGGAATAAATAGCAGGATAGATTAATAAAGTTTGCTACAACTATGAAGTCATAATAAAACAAGGAGTAAAATTGAAAAATGGATGATAAACAAATAGCAAAGGAAATTAGATCAGCAATAAAGAACGGTGAAATTGAAAAAGTGATTGATTTAATCTCTTCAAATCCTCAATCTTTACATGTGATGACTCCTTTTGGTACGTGGCTTCACGTAGCTGCTTCAAAAGGACAACTTATTATTGTGAAAAAACTAGTTGAAATTGGGATAGATATTAATACTGATGGTGGACCACATGGTGGAAATGCACTAAACCTTGCTGCTACGTGGGGCCATCTCGATGTAGTGAATTATTTATTGTCCATAGGAGTTGAAATGGATGTTAGTGATCCTGTAAGAAATCCTTTATTTGGAGCAATAAGTAATGGTCAGGTTGAGGTTGCAAATCGACTTATCGAAAATGGAATAAACATTAAGGTGAAATATAATGGTGAAAGTATGAAAGAAATGGACGCATTAGCTTTTGCAAAGGAACAAGGACAAAGAGAAATTGTTGAGATATTGGAAAAAGTCTTATGTAACTAACTGGCGCGTTAGTTTAATAGTATAAGCTGCTTACGAGCAGCTTTTTATAAATAGATTTCACAGTTAAGTTGGACGAGGGATTTAACATTTTTTTATAAATAACCGAAGTTAAAAATAGAAATAAAAAAAATAACCAGGAGTAATCAATAATGTTGATAGGATTTACGTTTTTTTTAATTGGATTAATTACTATGGTGCTATCTTCGAACTATGCATATAAAACAATTAAAGCAAAATTTAGAGACAAAGAATTTGTTTTAAAAGAAGGACTTGAATTATCGTTCGGTAACTATTATGGGGTTGGATTTTTTATTTTAGTGGGAATAGGCCTCATGTTTGCAGGATTAATATTACTCTCAGAGTACTTTTATTTTTTAGATGTTATAATGAACTTTCTACTTGAAAAATTTTATTGAATTAATTATTTAAAATTTTAAATAAACAAAATTCTTATTGAACTAACTGGCGCGATAGTTGAAGATCGAGAGTAGCTAAAAGCTACTCTATTTTTTTTGAAGTATATGGCAATATAGTGGAAAAAGTAATGTTATAATAAAATTAAGAAAATTAAAAAGAATAGAGGACTATTTTTATTGATTATAAGGTGTTTTGCATTCATAGCAATTGTTTACTTAG
This sequence comes from Gottfriedia solisilvae, assembly GCF_002128405.1. GTDB lineage: Bacteria > Bacillota > Bacilli > Bacillales > Bacillaceae_G > Gottfriedia > Gottfriedia solisilvae. The sequence goes on along the minus strand of NZ_NETJ01000001.1, from coordinate 225,115 downwards.
AATTTAAAATTATAGATAGGATCTCGGAGTACTTTTATCCTAATCCACCAGTAGAAATTTTTTTAATATTACTATTCGTAATAGTACTTTTCATCACATATCTTAAGGTTTTTCCAGAAAAGAATAAGTATAAAAATTTCTAAGCAACTAACTGGCGCTCTATTTAACACCATAAATTTAGGAATCACTTAAATTATTTCTAGTGTACTATTCTTTCTGACATGAATAATTAAGGAGTGCAGTTTTTTGAATAATCATCACAATAAAAAAATGGTATTATTTTTTGTCCTAAATACGGTCTTCTTATGGATTGCTACGTGGATTTCGGAATTTATTGTTTCATTTTATAGACTAGATGAGTCTAGGAATTATATGCTTACCCAGGCTGAAGAAATTAAAATATTTTTCACCCATTCGATCATTTTGTTAATAATACATTGTATTATTTTATTAATGATTATAACTTTCTTTAAAATAAAACAATCAAGTAATTCTATAATTGTAATTAACCTAGTAGCGCATTCTCTTCTTTTTTTCTTGTTTGTATTTAGGATATATCAATATACGGTCAACGGCTCTTAAGCTATTAAAGTTAGATAAACTAATATGATATTAAGAATATGTTTACCGTGTTAAATCTTATTGTACTAACTGGCGCGTTAGTTCTTTAGCAAGAGTTACATGGTAACTCTTTTTTTTGTTCAATTATAGAGCACTTTAGTCGATTAAAAAGGTAAACGAACTTTAATTTGGAGGACATATGATACAAAAGGAAATTGGGAATATTACAACCTCACTAGGAATAATCAATAGTAATTTAAAAGTAGACGAATTTAAGAAAACGGAATTATTTAATAATGTTGGTGGTTTCATTGACCATGATAATGGCCATAAAAATTACACAATTAAAAACGTAAAAATAGACAAACATAGTTTCATAATTAAATTATATTTCCTTAATGATAGGCTTAAGCTAACAAGCTTAGTTTATGTTAGTGAAAAGAATAATGAAGAATTATCATGGTCAGATTGGTCATTAGAAAAAGAACTAAAAAGAAAAGAGTTCCATGATAATCTAATAACCAAATGGTTAGGAAGAAGGAATTTAAAGTCAAATAATTATGTAGTTTTTAAATATAAATGGGGAAGTGTCAGTTCAGCGTACGATATTAAGAGTCAAAGTAGTAGCATATGTATTAATTATTTATAGAACTAAACAAACTAATAGAAGATCTTTCTTATTCAACTAACTGGCGCGTTACTTCAATAATATGAGTTGCAATAATTTTAAGGCAGCTCGTTTTTTTATGGGAAAATGAAGAAATTTTAATAAGTTGTAAGAGATTATTGTAATCAAAAATGATAAAATCGCTTAAAAAGGAGGAGTAATATTGACTAGATCAAATATTAATCTCACTGATAGAGTTCTAAGAATTATAAGAAACGCAGAAAACGAAGTTAAATCTTCAAAAAATGAGGTCTTAAGACCAGAACACTTACTATTAGCTTGTTTTCAAGAAAATACAGGTGTGCTTGGCGAAATTTCTTTGAAATGTGATATAAAATTAAATTCTTTAAGAACTTTGAACTATAAAATGGATAGTGTTCAAATTCAAAATTCGATGAGTGAATTTTTTAATGTATCTGTATCCAATGATGTATTGGCAGTAATGGAACTTGCCATTGAATATATGAAAAAATACAAACAAGTATATCTAAATGTAGGTCATTTACTAAAAGCATTAATTAATATAAATGTAGCTGATACCTTTTTAACGGAAGATCAAAAGCAAACTATTCTAACCCTCGGTACAACCTCTCGTGATATGATCACTCATCTTGGTAATTACACATTTCCAGAAACAACTAAGCAAATAATAGTTCGAAAAATAAATAGAAACGATTATACCAGTCTATTTAATTTTGTAGATAATAACTTTTCAAGTGATTGGATACAAACAATAAAAGATGCGTTCTTACAAATTGACCCTTCGATATTTATTGCTTTAGATAATAATGGAGAAGTTCTCGGTTTCGCTTGTTATGATGTATATAAAAATAAAAAATGTTATTTTGGACCAATGGGAGTCTCAATAACTAAGAGAATTAATGGAATTGGCTATTCTTTACTTCATCATTGTTTAAAAGAAATGAAAGAGATTGGTTATGAGTATGCCATAATCGGTGGAGCAGGACCAATAGAATTTTATGAAAAAACGTGTAAAGCAGTTGTAATTCCATATACATAAAAATTGTAAAGTGTTATTCAACTAACTGGCGCGTTAGTTGAACAACCATAGACTACTTCGGTGGTCTATTTTTTGTTGCACTATGGCCGTATAATTCAATAAATAAAAGGGATATTTAAGGTTAAAATGGAATACTTAAAATAGATAATTTTATAAATATAGTTTGTATAAACTTTAAATAAAAAGAATGGATTTAAAATGGTAGTAATTGAAATATTAGTAGCTACAGCTTCAATTTTTGCTGCAATATCATTTGCGTTTATGGCAAAGAAAAAAACTAAAATGAAATAAAAATGAGCAACAGTACCCAACTTCATTAAGACTTGCTATTGAACTAATGTGTGCGTTAGTTTAAGTACAAAATATTCTTTTTTCCAATCAAATTAATTAACTGATAGGAGGGATAGTGTGAGGGGAAAGCACTTGACTGTCTTTATCATATTTATGGCATTAATAAGTTCATTTTTATACCCAAACAATACTTTAGCGGATTGGGCATATAAGTTTGTGGTTTTTAATGATTTCACTTATGTTATTAGCGATGAAAATGTAACAGAAATTGATAGAGAAATAGGAACCGTTACAAAGTATTCAGATGTTGAAGGTAATTATTATGGTAACTTTTCCAATGTTTATAAAAAGGGTACAAAATATTATTCTATAAAAGGTATTAGTACGAAAATAGCAATAGCAGTAGAAGATGATGGTAAATATATAAAAGCTATTAGAAAAGGTGAGTATGCCGGATGGAAATACAGTCCCTTTAATTTAATTGTAGCAGGCATTGTCTTGCTTATATTGCCGAGTGTATTAATTTTTTTAGTTCTAAAGAAAGTGACAAGAACAAAATCTTATTAAACTAACTGGCGCGTTAGTTGAACAAAATCGCTGGTGAGTATGTATGAAAAATTAGTTTATATTGTAGGAGAATATTATGAAATTTTCATTATTTATTGAGGCAAAAAATCTAGAAGAAACTAAAAAATTTTTAGATGATTTTCATAAGTTTGCAGATACACAAGGTTGTAGTTTTTCTGTTATAAACATAGAAAAATATTGGAAAATAGATGAAATGTACTCCGTTTCACTTGAGGCTGAAGAGTTCACTCAAACAAATTTGAAAACAATGCTCAATCATATCGCATCTAAATGGGAAGAATATCCTGATGAATTATTAGCCTCAAAAACTATGGATGATTGTGAAATTTATATCTCAAATCTATATATGATAGTCGTATATTTTTGAACGAAATAAAATTTTCTTATTCAACTAACTGGCGCTTTAGTTGAACAACATGATCGGCTGTATAGTCGATTTTTTTTATTGCGCTAAATGGTAGTATAGTTAAAGAAGGAAGTCATTTTCTCATAGCGAATTTACTATCATTCAAACAAATCAAGGGAGATAATTTTATGATGGATTTAGACAAAATAAGAGAAAAAATCATTGCTTTAGATGAGTCAGGTGCTAAAACCTTTTTAATGATTACAGCCGCTAATATAGAAATCGTAAAAGGCGGTAATGGAGGCTTTACAAGTGATATGTGTATAGATGAACTAATAAAGATGTTTAATAACATCCCTGAACCAGATGCACTAAAAGAGATGTAAAAGAAAAATCGACTAGAGAATTAAACAAAAGTTGTTATACAACTAACTGGCGCGTTAGTTGAACAACAGTAGCAGCCAATGGCTGCTTTTTTAGTTAAGTATTTGACAGGATAGTTTAATGAGAATTTTATAGACATAAAGAATTAAATTTCTGTTAGAATAGGTTTATCTGAATTTAGATATAAAGTTGACTGGAAAACTTTTGTCAGATTTAAATTAGCATTGGAGGATTAAATGAACACTATTATCCCATTATTTATTGCATTAGTTATTTTTGGATTAGCTATTTTTAGTGTAATTATGTTAATCAAAAACATGAGTAAAAAACGATTCATTAAAATTAAAGAGTTAGAACAAAGAATTAGTGATTTAGAAAATAATAAATAAGTTTTTTATTTAACTAACTGGCGCTTTAGTTGAATAGGAATAGTAATCGAAAGACATCTACATAAAATAGATAACCAAGGAGACAAAATTTGAAGAACAAACTAAAACTTCAACCATTAAGAATACCGTCTGGTTGGGAAGTAACATATAATACATTTTTAGAAATAGACCCTTCAAATATAAAACAAGATGAAGAGTGGTTCATGATTTTTACTGAAAGTTTATTCCAAGCAATTCATAAGAGTAGAAATATACTAATTGATTTAGGGTGGTACCCAGAAGGTGATCCTAAAGGTAATTTTGGAATAGAATTAATCAAGAATTATGAATGGGAAAAGCCTCTAGAATCAATTAATTCGAAAGATAAGGATGAAATTATAGAAAAGCTTGAATTATTAATGTTAATGGTTGAAGAAGGAGACATCCGCTAGTAATTGTTTGATTTGAAGAAATTAGTTATGCAACTAACTGGCGCGTTAGTTAAACAAGGTAGTAAAAGTCTGTCTAATTTTAGACAGACTTTTTATGTTCCTAGTTATCAACCTTTATTTTCAATCAGACATATTTAGAAGAAGAAAAATTTATTAATGTACTACTATATAATTGCCTAACATATTTTTAATCGAATAAAGGGAAAATGGATTCAATTGTTTAATATTTTAGTTAGCTCTCTATTAATTAAGACCGAGGGGGATTTGTGTGGGAGATAAAATTAAAAGTATAATAGGGTATTTATTATATTTGATTATATTAGGTGTAGTAATCTCAGTGGGTTTAAAGCATCAGAGTAATCTTTATAAGCAAAGTGGTATTACCTATGATTTATTTGATTATTATAAATTTCAAACTTTGTTTCCTTTAATTATTGGAGCAATATTGTCGATTCCTTATAATATTAAAAACTTCCTCAAACAGGGAGCTTGGAAATTCAATTGGGTTAGATTTATTGTACTAGGAATTCCCACTTTATACTTTGTTATTACCCCGTACTTATTTTTAAAACAAATAATTTCTATGAAATTTACCCTTATCAAATACATTATGGGAGGGTATTTTGGAAATTCAACATCTACACTAATTGCAACAATTGGAATAGCAGCAGGTTATTTTGTATTTACATGCTTTGAAAAACAATCTACTAATGGATCTGTAAATAATAACTATTTCAATTGAAGATATAAATTTGTTACTGAGTATTTCTGATTTTGTTCTATACTTTATGTACCAATGTATTTAAAACCTTGTACAACTAACTGGCGCGTTAGTTGTATAAGTCTTAGGAGCTGACATTCAGCTCCTATTTCACCATTTGGAAGTTTAGTTGAATAAGGTTGAAATTATTTTATTTCGTAAAAAGGAATATTCATCTTGCACCTCTAATCTCTTATAAATAAAAGCTTATTTTGAGGAGTGTTATGATTGATTGATGAAACTGAAAGAAAAAGGAAACTTAAAATAAGGCTTATTATCATATTCATTATTTTGGGTTTGGTGATCGCTGGGAATTTCACGAAAATTCAAGGTGCGTATATTAAATATATCGTTCATAACACGAAAAACGAGCAAGTTGTGACGAAAACTTTAACGACAAATGAAATTTTCGAGCTCCAATCTAACCAATTAAAACTGACTTATAGTTATAACAAGAATGAAAGGGGATGGTGGAAAACAGATTGGTTATGGAAAGAAATAGTTGATGGATTAGACTCAATGTATGAAAACTATTCTATTATGACAGAACATCCCGAATATGATTTGGTTAAAATAAAATTCACTATAATAAAGTACAAAGTAGATGGGAAAACAGTTGAGTTTATAAGTAAAAGCAAGATAATACAAGTTCATTCGAAAGATGGCTGGATAGAAAAATAATTGCGCGAGTAGATTAAAATTCCTTAAGTAACTAACTGGCGCGTTAGTTGAGATTTAAAGTGTATAAAAATTATATAAGGTATAGGTGGAAAATTGGAAAATGTACTAACATACATCATTAAAAATGAACATTCCGATAAATATAAGCTATTTAAAGAATTCTGTATCCTAAAAGAAAAAGGTTTGAGGAAGGAAGCTTTTAAGTCTTTAAATACCTTTATTAATGACTTAAAAAAATGGGATGCAAATGCCCAAAAAGAGTTTGCTTGCTGGCTTTTTGATGTATTTGAAAATACAGAAGAAATACATCATGTACTTGTGCATCCACTGGAGGAGAATTTATTGAAGCCTCTCCTTAATCAATGGATGATTTCAACACCAAAAGATTCAAGACCATTTAGATGGCATGGTCTTTTTTTGAATACAGAATATCGAATTAAATACTTGAAAATAGCAATTGAAATTGGAAGGGATAAAGAACAGAATGCGTTATTACAGTTAATCGAACTTTATTTTTATTCTTTATGGTATTCATTTCATCATATTTCTGAAGATTTTTATCTTGGAGATATCAATGAAGATAAGAGTTTAATTGTCCAAATCGAAGATCTAATATCAAAAGTGGACAATGAACAATTTAAAAAGAATTTAAATGATAATCTAATTTACTATAAGAATTTACTGAGTGATTGGATAGATTTTAAAAAGGTGGAATCTGAAGGATTTGTACAATGGTGTGCAGATAATGGAAAAGAGTATAGTTGGACAGAAGCTTATTATTATGAAAAGGATTAATAGTTTTTTCTTATTGAACTAACTGGCGCTTTACTTCAATAACGAAGTAGAGCCTTTTTATTGTGCTAATGGCAATATAGTTGAACAAGGCATATGAATTATACTAATGTTAAATGAATTATATATAGGAGGTGAAGTGTTTGAAAAGGAATTATTATAATGGTCAGGATTTTTGGAATGAAAAAACAAAATATAAACGTATTGAATATCCGATAAACGATGAAATAATAAAAAGAGCAGAGGATATTTTATCTATTAAATTCCCTCAGTCGTTAATAGATTTAATGAAGATTCAAAATGGAGGGGAAATAAATTATCGATATTTTATTTTACCAAGCGGAGTTACAGGAAGTATTCATTCTATAGAACCAATACATTTTGAAAAAGATGACATTAGTATTTTGTCATCTTTAGAACTTTTAAAAGAAGTTGATGGACTTTCTAAAGAGCTTATTGTATTATGGACTGATTTTCATTGTTGGCTAGTGTTGGATTATCGAAATAGAAAAGATAATCCTCCCATTTTGTATATAGAGGAAGATTTCTCAGCTTCATCTAATGAAACAACAGATTGGGAATATTTCAAAATTGCAGACACCTTTGAAGAGTTTTTAAAAAAATTATTTCGTTAGCTTATTCAACTAACTGGCGGGTTAGTTGAACTACGATCGACTGTATAGTCGATTTTTTTATTGCGCTAAATGGCAGATTAGTTAAAGAAGGATTATATAAAGTTCATCTAGAATGTTACTTGTATTCAATGTTGTTCAATAAAAAATAACATAAAAATGAGGCGGGAAATTGGATCATACTTTTAAGCAAATAAATTTGTATTATGATATAGTACAAAGCGATTTAGTCATTATTTCTACTGGAAGATTGGTTGGTCTTGGTATTATTGAGATTGAAAATATAGAAAAAGTAACTGTTCCTTTTCAGGATTCAGAACTATATAACAAGATAAATAACTGCCTTGAGCAGTGTTATTCAAGGATTCCACCAATTCCAGCAAAATCTTCATCATTAGCTATAATGTTAAATAAAAAAAATTACAGTCAGGCTACAAAAAATAAAAAATTAATAGTTTTAACTTGGGATGAAGATGAAGGTTATATTATTTGTCCAACTCAAAAAGAAAAAAGAAATGGATATCAGCATTTAGTAGAATCTCAATTGATATTAGGACAGAAATTGGATGAGACGAATTTAACTTCAGCAATTAACAAGTGTATTGAACTTTCAACAATATTTTAAAAAGTCCTTGGAAATTTATCCTTTAATAATGAAATATCTTTTTTCTTATGTAACTAACTGGCGCGTTAGTTGCCCAAACGATGGACTACTTCGGTAGTCCATTTTTTATAGTGCTAAATTGAAAATTAGTTAAACAAGAAAAATAAATATATGTTAAAATTTGGTAAACAAAATGGGTAATAATCAGAAGGTTTTTTCAAAGTATCCATTTGAATTTTGGAGGTAAACATGAAAAAATCTTTTAATATCCTAATTATATGTTTCATTTTTCAATCATTAGTAACATCGTGTGAACGTTCTTACTATTTTAAGCACGAGAAGAATACTGATTTATCATATGAGCAAGTGGAAGGTATAAAGCTAGATGAAATAATGGATGACAAATTTATAGAAAAACATGGTGATTCTGTAATACATATGGAAACTGACCAACATACTTATTACAGTATCAAAAATAAAATGATTGCTGTAGATAAGAAAAATCATAAAATTACCCGAATTACATTCAGTAGTGAGGAAACGAAAACTTCAAAGGGTATACATTTAAATGATTCTATTGACAAAGCAATTAAAACCTACGGGGACACTTATTACAAACGAGTAGAACAAGGAACGGATATCATTGGTTATGTAGATCATAAAAAAGATTGGACTTTGGAATTCTGGCATGACAATAAGAATATTTTTATTATACGACTAGACCTAAAATCGATGGAATAATCTATTGCCGAAAAGATTATTTAAGTAATCAAGTTTCGTATCTATAATTTTCTTATATAACTAACTGGCGCGTTAGTTGAAGATCATGAAGTAAACAAATATTTAAGGAGTCATAATTTGAAACGAATTATTGTAAGAGTATTATTAAGTCTCATTAGTATCTATTTATTGTTGTTTATTGCATATAGACCATTTGAATTTTTAGGTATTTTGTATAATATTTGGAAATTCCTATTGAATGGTAAATGAGAACACATTACTATTAAATACCAAAATAGATTGATATGTAACTAACTGGCAAGTTAGTTGAAGATCACCGAAGGCTGTTTTGCAGCCTTTTTATTTTGCTATTTGGCAGATTAGACCAATATAACTTTTTAAAGTGAAATACAAAATTCCCCCAAATTACGCAAGGCATATGAAGTGTATAATTAACTAAAGGTTACTAAATTATTGGAGGGGAATAAGTATTGGAAATGATTTTAAAAATAAGTTATTTATCAATTGGAATAGGTCCTCTTATTTACTACTTTTTTATGGGGAAAAATAAAAAAACAAATTCAAAACCTAATCGGAAAATGCAAATTTTATTGTGTTCAATTAGTTTTCTCATCATATTACTAACTATTTATGATACGTTTTCTAACTAAATAGTACTTATTCAACTAACGCATGCGATAGTTATATAAAATTTGGGAGCTGATGAACGAGTGATCAGCTCCTATTTCACTATTAGACAGTTTTGTTGAACATGGAAAGGGTTTTCCATTACCTTACTTGAATATGTATTTTTAAAGGTGGTGGCTAATTATGGGACAAGAATTTAAATTAATTAATAAGAGTAAAAAAGAACAAATAATATATGCTCATTTACCAGCAAGTAAAGCAAGAGAATTAACAGGGAATCCAGTAACATCTGCAATTACTACATGGTATCTTCTTCAAAATATTGGTGATGAAATATCTTTTGCCACTTGGGAAGATGCATCTTTGTATGAAGAATATACTGAAGTTACTGACAAAGTAGTTACAGATTTAATTAAGAATGGAATAATTGAGGACAATGGGATAGAGATTTTCGATGAAGATGATCCTGAAGTTTATCTAAGAAAGCTAGAAAATATATGGATGCGTTAAATCATATGTAGGTTTTTATTCGGAATTCTTATTCAACTAACTGGCGCGTTAGTTCAATTACATCGAGTTGCGACAGCAACTCTTTTTTCATATTTAAGCTGATAAGATTCAATTGGCGCACCACTTCATGTGGTGTGTTTATTACGATTTGTCTTGAAATTTCTTAATATTAAGATTTAAATTAAAGTATAATTATTAAACTTCTGGAGTGTATTCAAATGAAAATATCATTTAAAGCAACAATTTTGTATTCTTTACCATTTATTTTAACTGTTATTGCGGCCTTTGGATTCGACATATTAAATTCACTTGATCTATTTTATGGTTATTTGCTTATAGCAATTTTTACGTTTTTTATTCCTGTTGCAGTTTTTTGCTCACCATATGCTTTATATTTTTTTATTCTTTCAAAACTCAATAAAATCTCTAAAATGGGAGCCGTTATTGCCTTTGTTTTTACGATGATAGGTTTTATTGGGATTATTGTAGGTGTTGAGAAATTATATAAACCTATTGAGCAAAAACTCTACTTTAACGAACAAACAACAATAGAATTAGAGAAACGTTCTTTAAAACGATTTAAAATGGATACTGGACTTGAGGGGGAAATTAAAAATAGTAAGCCAATAAGTAGAAAAGGTTCTTGGGATGAAGGAGATATGTCAGGTATTGAAGAACGAAAATACACTTTTATTGTAGTAACAAGAGATTCTTCAAAACAGTTTGTTAAAAGACAATATACCTTTACTTATAAATATGGAGGTTGGTCTGGAGTTTAATCAATTTAGACATTATGTATCTCTATTTAAAATGGGAATGCTCTACCTTTAAATTTTATATTCTTTATTTAACTAACGGATGCATTAGTTGAAGTTCAAGGCAGCCATTGGCTGCTTTTTACTTTTAGTAGTTGGCAGTCTAAATCAATACAAAAAGGACTTATTAGAATCAAATGGAATATTAATTAAGTAGTAAATATTAATATGTAATCAAATAGGGGGATAAGGTGAAGAAAAGTAAGAAGTCTCTTTGGATTGGTTTAATTGTGATTATTTTAATTGCTAGCACCATTACATACTATAAGATTCCCTTAAAAGCTAATACAGTTTTTCATAATGGAGAAATTAAAATAATTGATTTCGGTTTTTATGTAAATGGTAAAATGAATAACTACAATGTAAGATTTAAAAATACAAAAGAAATTAATCAGATAGTAAATATATTTAATAACACTCGATATACGAGGATCCCTGGAAATAGAAATATAAGAAATGACGGGAAGCTTTTATCAATGTATGTGTTTGTAAAAGAAAAAAATCTTGAATTTTACATATTAGATATTAATGACCAAGGTTATTTAAAAGTTGGTAAAAACATCTATAAGTTAGCTGATAAACATTCACAAATATTTAATGAATTATATGAGATATTAGTTGCAAACCGTAAACCAATCAATGAATAAACTAATTCACTTATTGAACTAACTGGCGCGTTAGTTCAACAAAAATGATCGACTGTATAGTCGTTTTTATGCGCAAAATGGCAAATTAGTTGCATAAGAACTGTTATAATTTAAGTAGTAAAAATGTATTGAAAAGGAAGATTCATATTGGATAGTAAAAATAAAATATTTAGAACGATGTCATATAGCAAATCCTTTTTTTGGATGAGCATTGTATTTAATATACTTACAATTCCATTGGCTTACTTTATCGGGGTCATGGGAACAGATAGCGCTACGAACGATGCAGAAATGTGGCAAGGGTTTTTATTTGGATTTTTATTTATTCAAGCAATTCCAATATTATTGCTGATAACGAGTATTGTTGTATTAATCTTACGTAAAAGGATAAATGGAAAACGATCAAAGAAGAGTTTATAAGGAAAATCATAGCCCATCCTTATTCAACTAACTGGCGCGATAGTTGAACAATTACTTAAAATAACTAAAGGATGATTTAATAGTGAACTATAAAAAAGTAGCTTGGTGTCCTATTTGTGATCAAGGTTGGGTAGAGATAGTAAAAGATGTTGAAACCAATGAACTTTTTGTAATGTGTGATGAATACGAAAATGAGTGGAATCAACCATCAGAGGTTAAATCTTTTACAACAAGAACGGAAAATAACGCTAATCGTGTTACTACACCAACAGATGAAGAGATTAAGAGCGTCAGTTGGGAGAAATACATTATTAAAAACTAATATCTAATTTTAATAAAAGTAAAAATGGTATAATTTAACAAATAAAGCGATTTGGAGGATCTTTTCTTAATGATTACAGTAATTATTCTTGGAATAACGCTTATTGTGTTAGCTTATGCGTTTTTTAGAACTGATTGGATTCAAACACAAATTATGGCTAGTACAATGAAGTCAGCTGAATATGATTCACGTACAGTCACATGTCCAAAATGTCAAAAAGAGAATAAACGGGTTCGGGGAACTAATTATTGTTCTAATTGTCATTGTAGCTATTAATAACTTAACATGATAAATTTTCGTATAACTAACAAGTGCGTTAGTTGAACATTATGATCGACTATTTAGTCCATTTTTTTAATGCGCTAAATGGCAGATTAGATAAAGAAGGAGTAAAAGATTTATCATTCATTTATCTATTGACTTAGAGTTTACTCTAATCAGTATAATAAAAAAATAAAGATGTACTGTAATTATTTAAAGATGGGGTCCTTTATCAACTTATGGTTTAGATGAAAAATTCAATTTGAATATAGTAAATTAGAATAAAAATGTTGGGAGTCGGTTTTATGGAGCAATCAAATAAAGCGTTTAGTGACACATTAATAAAATCGTTAAGAGGAGAACGAGGTCATCTTCCTATCAAGAATGCTTTGTTGGATATAAAAATGGATCTTGCGGGGAAAAGAATAGAAGAGCTACCTTATACTATTTATCAATTAGTCAAACACATGACATACTGGCAAGAATTTCTCTTATTGTTCGCACAAGGAGATAAGCCTGAATTACCTTCCGATGTAAAAGAAAGCTGGCCTGTTGAAGATGGGCCAAATAATGAGGAAGAGTGGAAACAGGTTATTCAGAATTTTCTTCAAGGGATAGAACAGGCATGTTCGATTGCACAAACTGTTCAATTGGACAAATCATTGGAGAAATGGCCAGGCGAATCACCAGGTGGTGTACTACGTAATATTGCATCTCACAACTCCTATCATTTAGGTGAAATCGTGCTAATACGCAGATTATTTAGAGCTTGGCCACCACCAACCGGAGGATATCCAGTCTAAACTTTGGATCAATTTTAATTTCATAACACGGGAGCCATTGAGTAGTTCCTTAGGTTATGCTGTATACGATGAAGAAGTTGTACATAAACCAAATGGTATAAATATTAAAGTTGTTTCAATGAATAAAGAACTTTAGTTCCTAAAATAAAGGGCGCTTTTCCGGAGTAACGAAAAAAGTCCAATTTCTCAATTTTAATGCTGAGAAATTGGGCTTTTTAATATTGTAATTTCCTTAACGTTGTAAATCCGCATTTTCCTGACGCTACCCCATTATGGGGCTATTTTTGGAAACCAACTATTCATTATACTTGTTACAAATTAATAACATTGCTGTTTTGTTGCATCAATAAAAATTTCATTTCCTCTTTTTTTAATGGTTTTAAAAAAATGAAGAATAATATTAAAGAGAACAAGGTGTTTAACCTCATAAAAATAAAATAGTTGAATTTAATTTTTTATAGCATTATAATGTTTGATATATCAATGATTGATACATCAAACATTTTTATAATATATAAAAGGGGGTAACTTATTGGTTAATTCGTGCTCTATGGGTTCGTTAATTTTATATAAATTGCATTTTCTTAACAAAGAAATTAATTCTAAATTTTCTGGATGTACAGGCGTTAGTCAAACAAGACTAGAACTGTTGCATCAGCTTTATCAAGTAGAGGAATTGAGTCAACAAGAGCTTCAAAAAGAGTTAGATGTTGATAATGCTGCAATTACTCGGCATTTAAAACAACTTGAAGCGAGTGAAATGATCATAAGACGTAAAAAAACAAGTGACAACAGAGTCACTCTTGTACAGCTTACAGATTATGGACGTCAAAAAATAAGCTCGTATCAAGAAGAAAAAGACCTTTTCGTTGCTTCAATGCTAAACGAATTTAGCGAAGAGGAAATGGAAACAATAATTGGAATGCTAAATCGTATTCAGTTCAACATAAAAGAGATTTAAAAAGTGGACTAACTAAAATAAGATAAATGGAGTAAATCAACTATGATTACAACACAATTAACAAATGACTTTAAAGAAATCTTAACTGGACGTCGTGCAATTCGTAACTATGACGCCTCAGTAAAAATAAGCAAAGAAGAAATGACAGAAATTCTTACAGAAGCATCACTAGCGCCTTCTTCAGTTAATATGCAACCATGGCGTTTTCTTGTCATTGAAAGTGATCAAGGAAAAGAAAAACTAGCACCACTTGCGCGTTTCAATAATTCTCAAGTAGAAACATCTTCAGCAGTGATTGCTTTATTTGGCGATTTAAACAATTTTGAATATGGTGAGGAAATTTACAGCAAAGCCGTTGAACTTGGTTATATGCCTAAAGAAGTTAAAGAAAGACAAATGAGTGCTCTTACAGATCATTTTTCAACATTAGATTCCCAAGTTAATAAAGAAACTGTCTTAATTGATGGTGGGCTAGTAGCTATGCAATTAATGCTAGTGGCACGCGCTCATGGATATGACACTTGTCCAATCGGTGGTTTTGAAAAAGATAAAATTGCAGAAGCGTTTGGTTTAGATAAAGACCGTTATGTACCAGTTATGCTTGTTTCAATTGGAAAAGCTGCTGATAGTGGCTATAAATCCGTTCGACTTCCAATAAACAAGATTGCACATTGGAAGTAATTTAATTAGATGAATGACAACGTTGATTTTAATTGAAATCAACGTTGTCACTAATTTGATATTATATTGAAAGTTGAGGGTTATTATTTTGATTATTATTCATGCTGAATTTCATTTAAACAAAACAAAGGAAGAAAATTTTTTAAAAGATATAAGTGATCTTGTTAAAAATTCAAGAAAAGAAAATGGAAATATCTCTTACAATTTGTATAAAGAAATAGAAAAAGATAATATATTTACCATGGTAGAAGTATGGGAAGATATGGTAGCGGTTGAAAGTCATAATAAAAGTGAGCATTTCACATCTTTTGTTACCAAAGCAAAGGATTATTTTGTGGCGCCACTTAAAATAAAAATATTTGATGGTCGCCTTTTAAAAGATTAACTAACTACTCAACAATTAAATTAATTTTTCTTATAGATTAATCGATAATAACATTAAGTTCAAAATAGTTAAAATAAAAAAATGTTTATTTGATAAGGATGATATATATGAAAGTATTAGCAACGTTTTTTACTTTATTTGTGGCAGTTGAACACATATATATTATGTTTTTAGAAATGTTTTTTTCAACAACTAAAGTAGCACAAAAAACATTTAAAATGACTGAAGATTTCCTTCAAAATCCAAGGGTTAAAATATTATTTGCTAATCAGGGGCTATATAATGGCTTCTTAGCAGTAGGTTTGTTTTTTGGGTTATATTTTTTCCCTGCCCCATTTAATACTACGATTCAGTTATTTTTCTTAATTTGCGTTTTAATCGCTGCCGTGTTCGGGGCTATTACAGCTAATATAGGAATTTTATTTAAACAAGGGTTACCTGCTATTTTAGCTATAGTTTCCATATTATTTACTAATTAATTTTTCTATTTCCTAGTAGAAATTTAAGGTATTTGGTAGGAAGTGAAAAGTGTAGAACTTAAAAACTCTTGGTCCAATCCATTTTATTAAACGCAACTTTATGTCGTTATTATAAGGTTGCGTTTTAATTTATGCCTTAAATACAAATTGATTTCCTCATATAAAATTTGACCTCAAAATACTAATATTTAATTATAATTTTTCTCTTAATCAGATTATTAACTAAGAATCAGTGTTTAACAGAACTGGTAGTAAAATAGAGAGATAATCTTATAGAGATAATCTTATGGAGAGTATACTTTGGTTTTCCACTTCAACTAACGCATGCATTAGTTGTACAACAAATAGAGGATGATCATTATTCGATCATCCTCTATTTTGCTAAATGGCAGTTTAGTTGAACAAGGAATTACTATAAAGCAGGAAGAATAAGTAAATAACAGAACATTTAACTGGAGGCTGCTATGACAAACCAAGTTAGGAAGAAAATGGTTAATTGGACAATAGCCTTAGCTACGCTCTTGTTCGGAGGAGTTATTTACTATTTCATTTTGCAATTTCTATATCTACCATCAGAAGATTTATATAACTTCCCTGTCCCTCGGAATGCTGAATTAATTAAGGAAAATGAAGAAGAGATAAGTTACGATTGGTCAGCAGCATCAGAAGAAAATGGTATACCTTTTGGATATGAATTAGTCCTTAAAGCTAATGGATGGAAAAAGGGAAAAAGAGAAGGTGCCTCAGTTTTATACACAAAAGGAAATAAGAAAATAGATTTAATTTCTACAACGAAACATTTGAACATCCTTAAAGTGAATTAATGTAGAAATTTGTTATTCAACTACTGGCGCATTAGTTGTATAACAAAGGCTGTTACAGCAGTCTATTTTTTTGTGCTTGTGGACTGGATAATTTAATAAGAAATGGACTTGTTGGCATTAAGTGGAATAAAATAATAAGTTAACTAATATTTAGAAGGTATACTTTAGTTTTTAATTTTTTGGCTCTGTTATAGTTAATACTTAATTTATAATCAAATGTGTTAAAAGGAGTGTTCTTTAAGTGCTCTTAAGGTCTGTAAATTTAGTAATCAGATTTCTTCTAGAAATATGTGCTCTTATATCGCTAGGTTATTGGGGCTTTCAAGTTGGTAACAGATTCTATACAAAACTTGTATTTGGTATTGGATCACCACTACTTTTAGCGTTATTATGGGGGACATTTATTGCACCAAAGGCATCGTTGAAAATGCCTGAACCGTACAGGTTTATTCTGGAATTAATAATCTTCGGAGTTACCTCATCCGCTTTGTATGTTGCGGATAAAACAATCTTAGCCATTATTCTTGGAATGGTATTCTTAATTAACCGCATTTTACTAATTATATGGAAACAATAACACTCAGAATGATAGTGTTATCTTCTTCTTCAACTAACTGGCGCGTTAGTTGAACAATTAGATGGCTGCTTTGGTAGCCAATTTTTTTACTAACTGGCAGTTTAGTTTTAATTTTAAAAGGTTTTCTAGATAATTAATTGAATATATATTTATTATTCACCATTATGGGGAGGTTCCTTAGCTTTTCTGTATAGCTGTATATCAAGTAAATGATTCCTTCGTTGTAAGAAAATGTTGTGATTCTGGATATACCTGGCATGCATTAGGAGGAGCAACGATTAATAAACTTCCGCAGTGTAATTGTGAAATTGTAGCGACAGGGTTAACCAATAATGAAGCTTTTTTTATTATATAAGTTTCATTAGGTCATAATTTAAAGTTTTCGAGAGGGGAAATTATATGAATCCTATTTTATTAGATGTTCCGTTACAAATAGAAACAGACAGACTAATTATTCGAGCACCACTTCAAGCTGGTGAGGGGAATGTAGTAAACCCAGCTATTGAGGATTCAATTAGTGAGTTAAAGCAATGGTTACAATTATTCCAGTCAATTCCTACTGTTGAAGAAATGGAAATTCTCCTGAGAAATGCCCATATTGATTTTTTGAAAAGAGAAAGCTTTCGCTATCTTATCTATCATAAGGGTACTAATGAATTTTTAGGAACTGCTAGCCTTCACGCAATTAATTGGAAGATTTCTAAATGTGAAATTGGATATTGGATTAACACGAAATTTAGTGGCAATGGATATATGACAGAAGCAGTAAGTGAGTTAACAAAACTTGGCTTTCAGCTACTCAAATTTAGAAGGATTGAAATACGATGTGAATCTAAAAATACTAAAAGTCGTAAGATCCCTGAAAAACTAGGTTTTGAGCTAGAAGGGATATTACGTAATGAAGATCTTTCAGCTGACGGTAAAACACTAACTGATACCTGCATCTATGCAAAAGTAAATTAAACTAAAATTTTAAAATCCCTTGTACAACTAATGCATGCGTTAGTTGTACAACATGGGACTTCTTCTATTGTTCTTTTTTATGTAATTGCCTTGAATCAACTTCGCAAATCCCAAGAAATAGCATGTTTCAATTTTAAAAAGTCCATTGTTGTATTATCTTAAACTTTATACAACAATGGACTTTTTTATTTTTTTTTGTAACCTAAATGGTAGACTTTTTCAATCTGTTTTGGACCCAAAAAAACATTTTCGTCGTCTGAAGTATATCCTTCGGGATAGAAACAGCCTAAATATCTATACCTTTTTCCATCAGCAACTCTAAGTGGATTTTGACCATATATCATAACTTTCTTATCAAGTCCTTTTAACTTAACTACTGTACACTGTACCTGCAGACATTGAATTAAATTCTAAATCAGAGGTATCTAAAGACTTACCGGAATTAAGACTAAACTCACAACCAGTTAATATTAAAAATAAAATGGTAATAAAAGAAAGTTTTTTATATAACTTCATATTGAAATCTCCTTAAAATACTTGAATATATTAAACTACTTAAAATCATGACATGATTTAATAAAATTAAATCTTTTAGGATATTAGAATATTTTACTATATGATTTGAACGTAAAAAATAAGAGATATCGTTATAATTATTGAATCTTTATAGAATCACTAATTCAACTAACGGGCGCGTTAGTTCAATTAGAGAGTTTTAAGTAAAAATAGTTGGATCAGTTTAATCCATAGATACAAGCACGAAAATGCGGATATACAACGTTAACGAAAACCAAATATAAAAAAGCCTAATTTCTCGGTATTATAAGTGAGAAATTAGGCTTTAGTTATATCAATAAAGCGCACTTTAGTGGAATACTCAATTTCAAGATAAACCTAAAGACAATAATAATAATCAACGCCCCCCACAATCAAAAAAAGGGATGTTTAATGGTGATTTTCAAATGCGAAAGTTGAATTAATCATTTGTAGTGCATTGTTAGTCATAATAATTTTGATTTGTTTTTCTTTTATTTTATGCTTTCTTATATTAACTTCGGGGATTGTGTGTATAAAACCGTATTCTATCATCTTCCAAAGCATTTTTCTTGAAACGTTTAATTTCTCTTTAAGAAACTTGTCTAGGCGAAGATTAAAGCTATATTGTGACTCAATGTTAATAAAAATTTCTTTCGAAAGGTTTTTATATAAATCAATGTTTTCGCCTTCTGCAAAATAATCAATGTTAAAAATTGCTTCCGCTTGATTACTTCTAAGTGTTTCCATATCGAAGGCATATTTCCATGCAGTTTCCTTATCATTTCTCGACATTTTGTCAAATAAGCTTTTATCTATATCTACCGGGTTAATGCGAGAAAAGATAGTTAAGTTCCATGTAGTATCACATTGATTACATTTATAAATTAACCATACATCTACTTTTTGTTTATTCGCATTCATTCTAAAAAGTTCACTACAATAAAATTCCTTTTTTTTTCCGCATTTATTACAGTTCCTTAGAACTAATGGTGTGCACTTCGGCTGAATAGACCAAGTAATTATATTTTTTTCATTCATAGAGTATTTTTGTTTAAAATTCATCACTTTCACCTCGAAAAATGTATTGAACATTCCAAAAGTTATTTGTGTGAAAGTGTTATCTTATCATTGGTCTCACCCCTTTGATAAATTTAGAAATTAACTAATGAAGAATTCATTGGACTATACCTCACTTTCATTACTATTAAAATTATCCACAAACACAATACGTTACTTCAGAATCTTGGCCGGTTTTTATTCAAGACAAAACCGCCTGGCAACAGCTTTACGTGAGATGGGCCGAAGAGATAAAACGATCTTTATTTTGCATTATATTTCGGATGAATCATTCACATTCCGATGTTGTGGTGAATAATAAATCTTTTTGGGGAGGATACGTTAATACAGAATGTAAGAAATTATTGCTAATTCCTGGAATATGCTATCTTACTTCCGATAATTCGCATTAATATGGCTTTAGTAGATTATGAAATACTACCCAGAGATTTGAAAACTGAACTTGAAAATTATTCAACTAACGAGCGCATTAAAAAAGATCGACAATTTTGTCGGTCTTTTTTTTATAGCTACCTGGCAGTTTACTTAAATAAGAAAGGTTTTAGTTGATATGCTAAAATTTAAATTGAAGTAATATAGAATATTTGAAGATTTGTTATTGAAAGAAGGGGAATAGGATTAACTATAAAAAAGTAATATTGATAACGTTGATAATATTAGTGTGTTTTGTGGGGAGCATTCAATTAGAAAATAAAGGTTATTTCGACAAAGTTGACAATATTCGAGAGCCAATATCCATGAAGACAAACGATTGGAATTATTTAGCTATAGAAGGCAATGAAATGAGTGTAGAAAAAATCGTCGTATACTCTCCAGGACATACTTTTGGAATTGATCACAATAATGCCTACTTATTGTGTAAATTAATACTTAAAAATCAAAATAATATTTATAAAAATCCTAAAGAAAATTCAATTAAAATTTATTTGCGTTTTAATGAATTATACGTAATAAATAGCTTGTATGATATTGATAAATATAATGGAAAAGAATCAACTTTATATGTAGATAGGTCATTGCTAAATGAACTTAAAAAAATACATTATACGAATATTGAACATCGAATCAAGTAATATTCTAAAAACAATCTATATTACCTATTCAATTAAAAAACAAAAAGAGATTGATTGTAAAAATGTCTTTCGCATTTCTAGTATATTCTTATTAACCGAATGGTAATATAGTTCAATAAGTAAAGGACTTTTTGGAATTAAATGGAATATAATACAGGTAATATTATGAACAGGTATCATAATACGAGAGGATGAATTAAACGTGGTATGGATTGCTGGAGGTATTTTAACTGTGATTGCATTTGGTTTTTTTATGGAAAAGAAGTTTGGAACTGGCGCACCAAATAAAAGTGATAATCAAACAATGAGTGAAGAAATTGGGAGAGATACGACAAATCCAAATAATTCGAATAATATTGGACCATTTTAAAAAGTACGATTTCACCAACAGCGCCCGTTATAAGTAACAAAGATATAATGAATGAAGAAATTCAATAAATACATATAGTAATAATCGTCCTAGGATTTGAAATCATTACTGAAATAAATAAATCCTAACTTGAACTAACGCATGCGTTAGTTGAACAGCGAGAATAAGGAAATAAAAGAAAATACTTAACAAAGGAAAATTTTGTTTTTGTAAGTGATGAACGTTTGGTGTTTTTTATTTGTGTTTACTAAATATAATCATGGCAAAATTCCTATACTAATAAAAAAGAGGTGATTTTGATGGGAAAATGGAATGAACAGGCTGCACCAAATAATAATTTATCATCTAATACAATCAAGTCATCTGAAATTCTGTTAGGTAAGAAGGCAGAACATGAATTTTCAGAAGAGTTGTCCGATGGTGGTGAAAGAGATCAAAACATTAAGATACTCAAAAACATTTCTAAATAGGAACTACTGATGCAACGGTGACGATCAAAAAAATCGTCACTATTTTTTATTTCCATAAACTTAGAATTTCTTAATACCATATTCAACTAACTAGCGCGTTTGTTGAATGCAAGAGTCACAGTTGTGACTCTTTTTTTGATGTAAATAATGAGAGAAGTCATAAAAAATTCTTGAAACAAAATTGGATAATTATGGTAAATTTATATATAAAGTAAATTAATGAGGATTAATATGATATTAAATGTATTGTTTCCACTTATACTATTTCTCTTGATTATTGGCATTGGGTACTTATTGGTTAAGTTATTTAAAAGGAAAATAAATATTTTTCTCAAATTGTTGCTAGTTGTTATTGGAACTGGAGTAATAGCAATATACTGTTTTATTTGGTTTATCGTTAGTACCTGGATTGCGGATCCACAAGAAATGGAAATTGCTGTCTCATTAGCAGAAGAATATATAATTGACACAAATCGAGAAAATGTAGAATTAAAAGGTAGTTATTTTGACGATGGTGGAGTTTTCCCCTTTGAATATGCTGCTAATGCAAAAAACACTAAAGATCAAACGGAGTTTTTTATTTATTTTAATGATAGGTCTCAACGAATGGAAGACAGTTATGTTGCAAAGAAATGGGAGAATGAATTAAGAAAAAATATAAAAGGATATATAAAACAAAAGTTAAAGAAAATAGATAAAATTTATATTAAGTTTGATGAATCAGTTGGTTACGTTTATCAAGTGGATCCAAACCAGCCAAGTAGTTATAAAAATTACGATGCAACCCCTTCAATTGATATTGAAATCCCACGAAAGAAAAAAGAGGATGATATAAGGTTATTTAATGAAATATTGACTTTTCTACAAAATGAGGCGAAACTTACACATGCAAAATTATCAGTTACATATATGAAAGACGGCGTTCTAGTCGAAAACGAAATATGGGAAGGTAGTTTTTAGTATCAATATTTATATTTGAAAAAGTTAAAGATGAGATTGAAGTAAATAGAACAAGTGGTTGTAATATTAATTAAGTAAAAGTAATTTAGTGTTTTTCTTTTTAACTAACAAGCCCGTTAGTTGAAGATTGAGAGCAGCCTTTGGCTGTTCTTTTTTTATTAAAGCAAGCAATTAGCAGCAATTGGTGAGAAATAAAGGTTTCTATCATTTATTGTGGAATAAATAGTATGAATGGAAATTAATACCATTAATAAAACAAATAAATTAAAGGAATTAGATGCAAATGAACATAAATATTTCACAAAGCATTTCAAATATCCAAAATAATAATAATTTCTCAGGTACAGCATTGGTTAAAGATAATGAAAATATTTTGTTGGATATAAGTTTTGGCTATGCCAATCGTTCCGAACGCTTAAAAAACCTAACATCAACCAGATATGGCATAGCCTCGGGATGTAAGCTCTTCACTGCAATATCAATATGTCAGCTTGTGGAAAAAGGATTACTTTCCTTTGATTCTACTTTAAGTGAATGTCTTGATATAAATTTTGCAAATTGGGATGAAAAGATAACTATTCATCATTTACTGACGCATACTTCCGGAATACCAGATTATTTTGATGAAGAAGTCATGGATGATTTTGAGGAACTATGGATCAACCACCCTATGTATCACATTAGGTGTTCGAGAGACTTCTTACCACTTTTTCAAAACGAGCACATGAAATCAAAATTGGGAGAGCGATTTCACTATAATAATGCAGGGTATATATTACTAGGTTTAGTTGTAGAGCAATTTAGTGGGCTTTCATTTACTGATTACGTTGAAGCAAATATTTTTAAAAAAGCTGGTATGGTGGATTCAGGGTATTTTGCGTTTGATGCTCTTCCTGAAAGTACAGCAATAGGTTATATTGATAATTCAGACGGAACATGGAAATCAAATATTTATTCATTACCAGTTAAAGGTGGCCCGGATGGTGGAGCATATGTTACAGCTAAAGATATGGTGAGACTATGGGAAGCACTAATTAACCACAAGTTACTAAATGAAGCACTTACCAATCAGTTATTAACAGCTCACAACCAAGTTAAAGAAGGTAGTTTTTATGGTTACGGTATATGGATTAATAAAAATGAAAATGGCATCGTTAAGTACCATGTAATGGGCTATGATCCTGGAGTTAGCTTTCATTCTGCTTATTTTCCTAACTCATCTTTCAAAGTTGTTGTATGCTCAAATAAGTCAGCAGGAGCGTTTGACATTATGAACCGAATTGAAGAAGAATTGACAAAGTTTAAACCATTATAAGTGAAGAAAATAGTGAAATAAACTATCTATGTGATATCTAATAATCTTGTATAACTAACGAGAGCGTTAGTTATATAAGTAAGGGCTACATTTTTGTAGCCCTTTTCTATTATCTGTAAAAGTCAGTGTATGTTTTTCCGGAGGATTATGAAAAAGTGATTTTATAATAGTTGATATATTAACATCGCATTCTGGAAGATAATGAAAAATCACAATCAATTAATCATTGTTTACATAAGAAGTAGTGAGTATTTTGATTGGCAGTATGGCATCAATTATTGTAATGATGAACAGAAAAGTATGGGTAATTAAACGAAAAAAATCCTTCTAATTAAGAAGGATTTTTTTTATCCACCGACAGTAGATTCATCAAATAACAAATATATAAACACATAAAAAATGCGCCAAACTACCAAGCATAATAAATATATGAAATATTTCATGGAATCCCCAATTTTTAAATGATAAAAATTTAGGTTTTAGACCATAAATTACACCACCTACTGTATAGAAAATCCCGCCTAAAATGAGTACCGCTAACCCTTTAAAACTAATTGCATCAGCTAGGGGCACTGAAGCGATAATTATTACCCATCCTAAAGCAATATATAATGAAGTAGACAACCATCTTGGGCAGTTAAACCAAATTAACTTAAATAAGATCCCACATAATGCAATAAAGACCACGATTGAAAACATAATCCAACCTGTTAAACCGTTTAAACTAATTAAACAAAAAGGTGCGTACGTACCTGCAATTAATACAAAAATCATAGAGTGATCCATACGTCTTAGGAAGGCAATCACCTTATCGTTCGCTAGTACCATATGATAAGTTGTGGATGCCGCGTATAAGAGAATCATGCTTACACCAAAAACTACAACTGCTGATATATGTAAAACAGTTCCCCCAGTAAAAATGGTTTTGAATAACATTGCAATTAATCCACAAAGTGACAGGACAGCCCCAACTAAATGAGTTAGGGAATTGATTGGTTCACGCATATAATTCTCCATATTTTTCTCCTCCAACTATGTTACGTAGTATTGATAACTACATACTACATTATCACTGATTACATAACGTAGTCAAGTGTTTGAATTGGAAAATTTTTATGTTAAAATATACTTACATATGAAAATAAACGAAATAAACAGAGGTTACTATGATAAAAATTAATGACTTAATAGAAAAACTAGATTTAGATAAAAAAATAGAACTGGAAGATATACCTGAAATTGATCTATATATGGATCAAGTTATTCAACTATTTGATAATAAGTTTGCGAAAACAGATTCAGACGAAAAAATCCTAACCAAAACGATGATTAATAATTATGCTAAAGCAAAGTTACTTTTTCCAATTAAAAATAAGAAGTACACGAAGAAACATATCATTTTAATTAGTTTGATCTATCATTTAAAAGGTGCATTATCAATTAATGACATAAAAGATACATTAAATGGACTTAACAAAAAAATACATGAAGAAGACGATTTAAATATAGATGATTTATATAATAGCTTTTTAGAAATTAACGAAAGAAATGTTACAAACTTCAAAACCGATTTACAATCAAGAGTTAATGATGTTAGTAGTCTTTTAAATGAATCTGACCAGAAAGACTTAGAATATTTTGAGCAATTATTATGTATAGCTTCATTTGTAAATATTAGCAATTTATATAAGAGCGCTGCAGAGAAGTTAGTGGCAGAAATCCAATTTAAAGATAAATGATGCAATAATAAGAACCAGTAGCAAAAGATTGCTATTGGTTTTTTTGATGAAAGATAACAGATTATTATCGATATGTTGCTCTTTCATTCATAGTTTCAACTTCTTAAATGACTTAGAGGTTATAATATAAAGACAGGTTAAAGTAATTGATTGGAATGGATGATTTCGAAATTTTGGAAGTTAAATGCGGACTGTTAAAAAAGATTCAATCAATTTCTTAATGAGCATTAGGAGGTTAACAAAATGAATCATAAAATTTACTGGACATTATTGACACATAGAGACTGGAAAATATATATAGCGGCAACAGAAGCAGGATTATGTTTTGTTGGGTCTTTAAATCAATCCTTTGATGAACTGAAAGAATGGGCAAAAAAGCGTTTTAGCAACGTAGAATTGATTGAGAATAATGGTGTTTTACAAAGCTATTCAGAAGAAATTATAGAATTTTTAAAAGGGGATCGACAACAATTTTCAATTCCAATGGACTTTCAAGGTACACAATTTCAACTGGAAGTATGGAACGCTTTAAACAACATTCAATATGGTGAGACAAAAACATACAAAGATATAGCCGATATGATCAACAATCCAAAAGCAGTTCGTGCAGTTGGAACTGCAATCGGTAAAAATCCATTATTGATTATGATTCCATGTCATCGTGTAATTGGTAAGAATGGTACACTTACCGGCTATCGAGGTGGATTAGCTATGAAGAAGATGCTCTTAAAAATGGAACAACAATATAAATCTGTTTAAATATGTTCCTTAGAAGTAAATTGAAATTTTAGCATAAAAACCTTATCTAAAATAACTTATTAATCTTCATATGAAAAGAGTCAACAAACAAAAACAGACCAATATACTCTAGGTCTGTTTTTGTTATCTTTCCCAAATCTGCTTTTTTTGATAATTGTTCCCTAATATCACTACTTTATTTATATCTTTATAATTTCCATTTATACTAATTTTTCCATCTTTAATCGATTTACCATATTCATTAACTAGGGCTCCTCGGAATTTGAGATAAACAATATGATCTTTATAAGTTTTGTCTATGCCACTAATCATGATTCCGCTCTTAGGGTTTGATGCATGAAGATTAATTACATTCTCAGAAACTTCAACTTTATTAATCAATAAAAAATTTGTATCTTGAGTGATGCCCCGGAAAAAATTGAAATAGATAAAAATTGATAAAATGAATATAACAGATGCAATGATATAAATTATTTTTCTACCCATTTTTCAAACCCTTTCTATCCGCAGAATATTAAATTGATACATTCTATTAATTTATAGAAAATCCTTTCTTAAAATCACTAAAATTTGGTATTTTTAAGTTAGACATATTTTAATTTCTTACTTATAACATTTTTAGAATGGAGTTGTATCATGATGCCGGAAGTAAAGATTATGCAAAGTGATGAAGAAATCATGCTTACTTTTCATACAGTTAAACAACTAAGACCTCACTTAAATCAAACTGAATACGTTACTAAAATCAGACGCTTAATGGAAAGACATGATTATACATTAATAGCGGTCGTTGATGAACATGAAGTAATGGCTGTGGCAGGTTATAGATTAACTGAATCATTAGCATGGGATCAATACTTATATGTTGATGATTTAATTACAAACGAAAGCAGCCGTAAAAATGGATATGCTCAATTATTATGGAATTGGTTAATTGAAGAAGCATCGAAAAAAGGATGTAAACAATTCCATTTAGATTCAGGTGTAAATAGATTTGATGCACACCGTTTTTACCTTAAGAATGGTTTAGATATTACATGTCATCATTTTCAAAAGAATATTGAATGATTAGTTATTTTAAGCAATTTTTATATATTCTGCATACAGTCATAACGATTTTCCCTAAATTTAGTATTGTCATCAATCAGTGATATACTAATTTCAAACAGCAATAGGAGGCAATAAAGAAATGGTTGAAAAAAATTCAAAACGGCTTGCAAATCTATCTTTGTTGGTTGCATCAACTGGATTTGTCGCAACAATGCCGTTTCAAGCAAAATTCATTCAAATATTATCAGGAGGGTTTGAAGCTGCACTAGTAGGGGGACTTGCCGATTGGTTCGCTGTTACAGCAATGTTTAGACACCCACTTAATATACCGATCCCACATACAGCTTTACTTCCTAAAAATAGAGCTAAAATTACTGAAGGTATTTTGTCTTCACTGAATAATCAATGGCTTAGTAAAGAAAGTTTAATTGAAAAAGTAAATGAACAAAAATGGATTGAAAAAGGTGTAGATTCTTTTGAAAATATGCTAAATGATGAAGAGTCTAAAGAAAAAATCATATCTTCCATACAAGAATTTGGCTCTTCAATTCAAAAGAAATCAATAGAAAAAATCATTCAAGATTCATTACATACAACCCTTAAATCTATATCAAGCGAAAAAATTTGGAGCAATGTGATCGATAAGATTTTCCAGAACGAGTGGGATGAAAAAACATATGAATTTTTAATTGATAAAATTGAAGATTATGTAAAAATGCCACATATAAAAGAACTGATTGGAAGAGAAATCATTCAATTTATTGAAAGAAAATTCTTTATGATTAAAGCTTTTCTACCAATGATTGGCGAAGAAAAGATTATTGAATTTATTCATAATGGATTACTTGATTTATTAATTGAATTAAAAAATCCAGAAAGTGATCGACGTAAAACAATCCTTTCATTTATTCGAATTGAAGCTGAGAAAAGTAAAACAAATGAAAATGTTATAAGACAATTAGATGAATGGAAAAATAGTGGGGCTACCTATGCAATACAAGAAGTTACAAATTGGATTCAAAATAAATTAGCGGATCGTACATATATTTTGAATACATTGCTCCGTTTACTTGATTTTATTAAAAAATCTGGTTGGGTAAATAAAATAGACATTAGCTTTAAAAAAATCTTATATCAATTAATTGAAAAATATCACTATAAAATTGGCGAACTAGTCCGAATGAATATAGAAAAATTATCTACAGAAGAAATTACAGATTTATTAGAAAACAAGATCGGAAAAGATATTACTTGGATTCGTGTAAATGGAGCAGTATGTGGGTTTTTAATTGGGATTATTTTATCTACAATTCAAATCATCTTCAAATGACCTTCTAGTGAGACATTTGGTCGAAGTACTTTATTTTAAACCAAATCATTTTAAAGCCTAGGGTAACTTTACATAGTTATTCAAGGCTTTTTTGATATATGTCGAAAAAATTTTAACCAAATTCTTGAATTTTAAGCATTTTATTGGTAACTAAAATTTTTTTCTTGTATTATAGTGAGTGTGAAAAAATATTTTTCGAGAATAAATGACAAATACCTTTCTCAAAGATATATATTTACATTGAAATCCTTCTGACTAAATTAAACGGATCAACCCTTCATTAAAATAGGATTTTTCAGTACTTTTAATCAAAGAATTTCAGATACATTTTACAATTTAATATACAACCGAACTTTTTATGTCTTTAAAAAGATAATAGATAAATAGATTAAAAGGTTCGAACTTAGGGGGTTTAGTAATGGATTCTATGTCATTTGTATTATTTGGAGGTACAGGTGATTTAGCAAAACGAAAAATTTATCCTGCTTTATATAATTTATTTATTGATCAGAAAATGCCAAAATCATTTTCAATAATTGGACTCGGTCGAAAAGAGATTTCAGATAAAGAGTTTCAGCTACAAGTGAAACAATCACTTCAGACATTTTCTAGACGTGCATTAGAAAGTGACGAAAAAACTCAGGCTTTTCTCGAATCAATCCGTTATCATCAATTAGATATTACAAAAAAAGAAGGATTTCTTGATTTGTTAAACCTTGTGAAAAAACGCGAACTTGAATTAAATATTCCAGAAAACAGATTATTTTACTTATCTGTAGCCCCTGAATTATTTGAAACAATCGCATTTAACATTAAAGATAGTGGCTTAGGCACTACTAAAGGATGGAAACGTCTAATTATCGAAAAACCGTTTGGACGAGACCTTAAATCTGCAAGAGATTTAAATGAGAAATTAAGTAAATCTTTTAACGAAGATGAAATATATAGAATTGACCATTACTTAGGTAAACCAATGGTTCAAAATTTAGAAGCTTTAGAATTAGCGAACCCAGTCCTTCAGGCATTGTGGAATAATCAATTTATTGCAAATGTCCAAATCACTGCAAGTGAAACTGTTGGGGTGGAAGAAAGAGCTGGTTATTATGATAATGCCGGTGCAATTCGTGATATGTTCCAAAATCATATGCTTCAGTTATTAATGATGACTGCAATGCACTTACCAAAAAATGTTACAACAGATGAAGTGCGTACAGAAAAACGTAAAGTTTTAGAAGCACTTAGACCGATGACAAAAGATGAAGTCACATCTCATGTTGTTCGTGGTCAATATGCAGCAGGGGAACAAAATGGTAAAAAGCTTTTAGGATACAAACAAGAGCCTGGAATTGACATTTCATCTCAGAATGATACGTTTGTAGCTGCTCGATTATGGATTGATAACTCATTTTGGAAGGGTATACCATTTTATATTCGTACAGGTAAACGTTTAAAAGAAAAATCGACGCGTATTGTGTTTGAATTTAAAAACCCAATGCAAGATGATCTATATAAAAAGAGAAATGAATTAGTTGGACCAAATCTTTTAGTAATTGAGATTAATCCAAGCGAAAGAGTTTCCTTCTATTTAAATAGCAAAAACATTGATGGGAAAATTGAACCTGTTCGTGCAGATTATTTAGCAAATGCCGCTGACCAACCAGAAGCTTACGAATTACTAGTACATGATGCAATTCGCGGAGATGCGAAGTTTTTTGCACACTGGAAAGAAGTAGAATTAGCTTGGCAATTTGTCCAACCAATTCTAGAGGCATTTGAAGAAAATTTAACACCACTTCATTCATATAAAGCTGGTTTATTTGGCCCCGATGCATCTAGTCAATTATTGGCCGAAGATGGATTTAAATGGTGGCTTGACTCGGATTCAGAAGAATCTGATCTTAGTGAAAATAAGAAACTAAAAAGGAGTATCTAAAAATGAATACAACTATTGATACTTTAGCAATTAACACAATTCGAACATTATCAATCGATGCGATTAACGCAGCAAACTCAGGACACCCTGGACTACCTATGGGTGCAGCACCAATGGCATATGCTCTTTGGGCAAACCATTTAAAACACAATCCAAAGAGTTCTAAATGGTTTGACCGCGACCGTTTCGTACTTTCAGCAGGACATGGTTCTAGTATGTTATACAGCTTGCTACACGTAGCAGGTTATGATGTATCGATCCAAGATTTAAAAGACTTCCGTAAACTAAATAGTAAAACACCTGGTCATCCTGAATTTGGACATACTGATGGTGTTGAAGCTACAACAGGTCCATTAGGACAAGGTATTGCAACAGCTGTTGGTATGGCAATGGCAGAAGCTCATTTAGCTGCTAAATTTAACAAGGATAGCCATTCAATTATTGATCATCATACTTATGCACTAGTTGGTGATGGGGATTTAATGGAAGGTGTTGCTTATGAAGCAATGTCACTTGCGGGTCATATGAAGCTTGGTAAATTAGTAGTGCTTTATGATTCAAATGATATTTCTTTAGATGGTACATTAAATCTTTCTTACTCAGAAGATATGCAAAAAAGAGCAGAATCATTTAATTGGCACTACTTACGTGTTGAGAATGGTAACGATCAAGAAGAGATTTCAAAAGCAATTGAGCTTGCGAAACAAAACACTAGTCAACCAACTATTATTGAAATCAGAACGATTATCGGTTTCGGTAGTCCAAAAGTTGCTGGTACTAATAAAGCACATGGTGCTCCACTTGGTATCGAAGAAGCGAAAGAAACGAAGAAAGCTTATGGATGGAACTATGATGAAGATTTTTATGTTCCAGAAGAAGTTAAACAGCATTTTAGCGAGATACAAATTAAAGGTAGTCAGTTAGAATCTGAATGGAATCAATTATTTAATCAATATCGTGAGGCTTATCCAGAATTAGCTACTGAATTAGAGAAAGCAATTAATGGAGAAGTTTTGATCGATGCTGATGGAATATTAACGTTTGATCCTCAAAAAACGGTTTCTACACGTGTAGCAAGTGGTGAAGCAATTAATCACTACATAAAATCAGTACCTGAAATTTTTGGAGGAAGCGCAGACTTATCTCACTCTACTATGACAGATATTAAAGATGAGAGTAAATTTGCTGTTGAATCTTATGCAGGTCGCAATATTTACTTTGGTGTTCGTGAGCATGCAATGGGTGCAGCTGCAAATGGTATGGCTTTACATGGCGCTGTAAAACCTTTCGTAAGTACATTCTTTGTATTTAATGATTATTTACGTCCATCAATTCGTTTAGCAGCATTACAAAAATTACCTGTAACGTATGTATTTACGCATGATTCAATTGCAGTTGGAGAAGATGGTCCAACACATGAGCCTGTTGAACATTTAGCAGCATTACGTGCAATCCCAGGTTTAACAGTCATTCGTCCATCGGATGCAAATGAAACATCAAATGCATGGGCATATGCATTACAAAATACTGAAGGACCAATCGCATTAGTCTTAAGTCGTCAAAACTTACCAGTATTTGAAGAAACAGCTAAAAATATTGATAATCTTTCAAAAGGTGCTTATGTTTTAACTGAAACAAATAACAAACCTGACTTAATTTTAATTGCAACAGGTTCAGAAGTAGCACTTGCAGTTGATAGCAAAACTGAGTTAGAAAAAGAAAATATATCAGTTAGAATCGTTGCAATGCCAAGTTGGGAATTATTTGAAAAACAATCTGATGAATATAAAGAATCTGTACTTCCTTCAGACAATACAAATCGTATTTCAATTGAAATGGGAATTTCTCTAGGATGGGAACGATTTGTTGGTTTCAAAGGCAAAAAAATCTCAATTGAAACATTTGGTGCATCAGGTACTGGAAATGAAGTAATGGAACTATTTGGTTTCAGTACAAAAAATGTTGTAAATATTAGTAAAAGTTTATTAAATTCTTGATCTAATGCAATCAAAAAAGTATTTTGATACTTTTGTCATAAAATTATTTACTTAGAGAAAAACATATATAGATACATGGATGATTTAGGAGGATATCGTAATGAAAGTAGGATTAGTTGGATTAGGGAAAATGGGTTTAAACTTAGGTCAAAATTTAATGGACAACAACCATGAAGTCGTTGCTTTTGACGTAAATGCTAGTGCTGTAGAAGAAATGAATAAACTTGGTGCTACAGGCGTAACAAGCTTAGAGGATTTAGTGAAAAATTTAGATACTCCAAGAATTCTTTGGATCATGGTTCCACATGCTGTAGTTGATTCAGTTATTAATGAAGTAAAACCTTTCTTAAGTGAAGGCGATATTGTGATTGAAGCTGGTAACTCTCATTATAAAGAATCAATCAGACGTTACGATGAATTAAAAGAATTCGGTATCCGTTTCATGGATGCAGGTACTTCAGGCGGTATGGAAGGAGCTCGTAATGGTGCTTGCTATATGATTGGTGGAGATCAAGATGCTTGGGATATCGTAGAACCAATCTTCAAAGATACTGCTGTAGAAAATGGTTACTTATATGCTGGTAAAGTTGGAAGTGGTCATTTCTTAAAAATGGTTCATAACGGAATTGAATACGGAATGATGGCTGCAATCGGTGAAGGTTTTGAAGTATTAGAGAAAAGTGACTTCGACTACGATTATGAAAAAGTAGCGAAAGTTTGGAACAATGGTTCAGTTATTCGTTCATGGTTAATGGAATTAACTGAAAATGCATTCTCTAAAGATGCTAAGTTAGATGAGATTAGAGGGGTTATGCATTCTTCAGGTGAAGGTAAATGGACAATTGAAACTGCATTAGATTTACAAGCAGCTACTCCAGTTATTGCAATGTCATTATTAATGCGTTACCGTTCATTAGACAATGATACATTCACTGGTAAAGTTGTTGCAGCTCTTCGTAATGAATTTGGTGGCCACGCAGTTGAAAAGAAATAAATAAGCGTTACAATATAAATATAAAAAATAATTATTTTTTGGAGGAAGACAAACATGAAATTTTTTATCGATACAGCTAACGTAGTTGATATTCAAAAAGCTTATAAAATGGGCGTATTATCTGGAGTTACAACAAACCCTTCATTAGTAGCAAAAGAAGGCGTGAAATTTGAAGATCGAATTGAAGAAATTTTAAAATTAGTTCCGGAAGTAGAATCAGTATCTGCTGAGGTTACACCGCATGCTGTATCTGCTGAAGAAATGATGGCTGAAGCAGATGAATTAATCAAAATTAACGGTGGAGATAAAAACATCACAATCAAACTTCCGATGACACTTGCTGGATTAGAAGCTTGCCGTTACTTAACTAAAAAAGGTGTAAAAACAAACGTTACATTAATTTTCACTGTAAACCAAGCATTATTAGCTGCTAGAGCTGGTGCAACTTACGTATCTCCATTCTTAGGTCGCTTAGACGATATCTCTGAAGATGGTGTATTATTAGTTGCTAAAATTGCTGAGTTATTCCGTGTTCATAACTTAGATACTCAAATCATCGCAGCATCAGTACGTCACCCAGATCACGTTACTCGTGTTGCATTGGCAGGTGCACATATCGCTACAATTCCATATAGCGTAATTGAGCAACTTTCTAAACACCCATTAACTGATCAAGGAATTGAAAAATTCGCTGCAGATTGGGAAAAAGCACCTAAACTTTAATCGCAAAGCTTACTAAGCTGATTAAGTAACAAATAAATAAATCAATTATAAAAGACCCCCTTTGTCTGTGATACTGTTTTAGGCTGTAGCTATGATTAAGGGGGTTTTTAAAATAGATTAACCATTTCCATAAAATGAAAATACAACATTTTGAGGAGGAGTAGAAATGCAAACAACTAACAGTAAATTTCTAGGTTATATTGGGACCTATACTAAAGGGGAAAGTAAAGGGATTTATCGTTTTACACTCGATACGAACGCAGAAAGAATTATAGATGTTGCACCAGTCGCTACATTGGAAAATCCTACATATGTAACAATAAGTAAAGACAATAAAAACCTTTATTCAGTCGTGAAAGAAGGAGATAAAGGTGGCGTAACTGCATTTTCAATTCATGAGGATAGCGGGGATCTTGTAAAAATTAATTCACAATTCTCAGAAGGCGCATCTCCATGTCATGTAAGCGTTAATGAAGAAAATCATGTTGTCGTAACAGCTAACTACCACAAAGGTACAATTGAATCCTTTGAAGTTAACGGACATGTAAATCCAGTTACTTCAACAATGCAGCATATTGGTACTGGACCTAATCAATCAAGACAAGAAAAACCACATGCTCATTATTCAGGATTTTCACCAGATGAAAAATTTGTACTTGCGGTAGACTTAGGAACAGATGAAATTAATACATACAAATTAGATAACAGTACTTTAACAAAATCTACTACTTTAAACGTAAAACCAGGAAGTGGCCCAAGACATTTAACATTCCATCCAAATGGTCAATATGCTTATGTAATGACTGAGTTAAGTTCAGAAGTAATTGTATTATCATATAACAAGGAAGACGGTAGCTTTACTGAACTACAATATATTTCGACTATACCAACTGATTTCACTGAAAATAACCAAGGTAGCGCTATTCATATTTCAAATGATGGCCAATTTGTCTATGCAGGAAACCGTGGACATAATAGTATAGCTGTGTTTAGTGTAAATCAAGACAATGGTAAGCTAGAATTAGTTGAAATTGTTTCATCAGAAGGGAACTGGCCACGTGATTTTGTATTAGATCCTACTGAAAATTATGTTA
The DNA here is from genome assembly GCF_002128405.1 of Gottfriedia solisilvae. Taxonomy (GTDB): domain Bacteria; phylum Bacillota; class Bacilli; order Bacillales; family Bacillaceae_G; genus Gottfriedia; species Gottfriedia solisilvae. Next base: position 189,531 of record NZ_NETJ01000001.1, on the reverse strand, counting down.
TTGCTTCAAATGAAATCTCTGGCAATCTTGTACTTTTTACTAGGGATCAGCACACAGGAAAATTAACAGTCATTCATTCAGATGTACTTGTACCAGAACCTGTTTGTGTAAAATTCCTTCATGTTACTAAATAATAAGGCAGGTTATAAAATGGATTTTAAAATTACTGATTCTGCAAAAGAAAAGTTAAAGAATATAGAAGACCATCAAATATTATTATTAGAATTTGATCGTGGTAGTTGTGACGTTGTAAATAACATTTATCAAATCCAAGTGATCAATAAAAGACCATGCGGACCTAATGAAAAATTAATCACGGGTGACGGTATTGAATTTATGGTTAACTTACATTTTGAAGATGTTTACGAAAATCAGTTAGTCATTGATTATGTAAATGGTTCTTTTGTATTCAAAAATAAAAACCAGATATTCAACAATAGAATAGGGCTACATGTAATAAGAGAAAATTGAGATGAACGTTTTGTTCATCTTTTTTATTTTTTTCAATAACTCTGTTGACAAAGAGATAAATTTAGATTAATATTATCTCGAAGTAAAGATAAATTGAGTGAGGTGAAAATTAATAAAATAGATGAAACTTATATTGTGCAATCATAATTAAGAAGTAGTGGTTTCAAATTTTTTTTAACACGTTATCTCGAATTAGAGATACTTTAATTAAAACTAAAACAAAAGAGGAGAATGAAAATTATGTTAGTAGGTTTAGGATTATTAATCATCCGTTTAGTGATAGGGGTTTCTTTTATTGGTCACGGTGCACAGAAATTATTTGGAATGTTTGGTGGGTATGGTTTAAAAGGTACTGGTCAATGGATGGATTCGATTGGCTTAAAACCAGGGGTACAAATGGCATTTTTCGCTGGGGTAAGTGAATTAATAGGTGGTATTTTATTTGCAACAGGTTTATTAACACCATTAGCATCATTATTAATTGCTGGTGCAATGTTCGTAGCGATTGTAAAAGTGCATGGTCCAAACGGTTTTTGGTCAACTCAAAATGGATATGAATTAAACTTAATTATTTTAGCAGTTGTAATTGGGGTAGCTCTAACAGGTCCTGGTTCTTATGCAATTGATGCTTTGATTTTTTAATCGCAGAGCAGCAAAAATCCCATTCTTATTGACTTTACAATGAAAATATTTTAAAATAATCTCGAATTAAAGATTTTGTAATGAGAGGTGAAATATATGTTGAATGATCAGTATAATCAAAGCCGATCGCTACAATTATTCTCTGAGATTTGTAAAACAAATAGATATATAACAGATGCTGCTATTGAACATATTAAGTTATTTGGTTTGAATTTAACAGAATTTGCAGTTTTAGAATTACTCTTTCATAAAGGTGATACTCCAATTCAACATATTGGTAAAAGAATATTAATTTCAAGTGGAAATATGACATATGTTCTTGATAAATTAGAGGCCAAGGGATTTATAAAACGATTGCCTTGTCCAAAAGATCGAAGAGTAACTTACGCAGTTTTAACTGATGAAGGTCGTCATTTAATTAGTTCCATTTTCCCTGAGCATGAACAAATGATTGATCAATTGTTTTCTCATATCAATAAGACAGAAAAAGAAATGCTCATATATCTATTGAAAAAAATGGGACTGAACCAGGATATTTAAGTTCACTTAGAAATGAAATTTCATAAACAAAAAATGATATATTCGAACTAATTAGTCTGTATTATAAAAACTGCCTTCTGGCAGTTTTTTTGTTTAATAGCGTATATTAAGTATAATGAATTGATATCAAGAAGACTGTTTAATTTTTTTGTACTAGCGTGAACAAAACTAATAGAAACAAAGATAGATGAAAGGATTTGAAACGATGACAGCTAAATTTATTGATAAAGTAGTTATTATCACTGGTGGCGCAAATGGTATAGGCGAAGGGATTGCAAAAGCGTTCGGACAACAAGGTGCGATTGTTTGTATCGCCGATCTTGATGTTGAAAAAGGGAAGTATGTACAACAACAAATAGAAATGGATGGGGGAAAAGCTTCATTTTTTAATACGAATGTTAAGCAAGAAGAAGATCTAAAAAATCTCATCAAATATGTTATGAATACATATGGGAAGATTGATATTTTAATTAATAATGCAGGAATCGCTATGTTCAAACCATTATTTGAATTAAGTACCCAAGAATTTGATGATGTAATACATACAAACTTAAGAAGTGTATTTATTGCTTCCAGAGAGGCCGCAAAAGTAATGACTAATGGAGGTAGTATTATTAATATGGCATCTACAAGAGCAATAATGTCTGAACCAAACTCAGAGTCTTATGCTGCTTCAAAAGGTGGAATTGTATCACTAACTCATTCCTTAGCCGCTTCACTTCAGACCAATAATATTACAGTGAATTGTATCAGTCCAGGTTGGATAGAGTTTAATAATTATGATGACTTAAAAGAAAAAGATCATGTACAACATTGGTCTAATCGTGTTGGAAAACCCGAAGACATTGCAAAAGCATGTCTATATTTAGCAGATCCCGATAACAATTTTATAAATGGTCAAAATATCATCGTTGATGGTGGTATGACACGAAAAATGATTTATGAAGAATAGTCTTAATGGACAAGTCAGTTGACAAACCAAATAGAAAATTGTTTAATAAAAAAGACCGATTGTTCTTTTTTTAAAAAGAAAGAGGTGAATGCATGTGAACAAAGGTGAACGAACAAAGAATTATATAATTGAACAATCATCTTCTCTTTTTAATATGCAAGGGTATAAAACAACCTCTATTTCAGACATCATGAATGCTACCGGTTTAAAAAAAGGTGGAATCTATAATCATTTTGAAAACAAGGAATCTTTGGCTGAAGCTTCATTTTTACACTCAATGAATACATTAAAGGAACATTATATTCATGCGGTGTCTGAAAAAAATACTGCATGTGAACAATTTGATGAATTTATTAATGTATTTAGCACATTATTACACGATCAATTCATCCGAGGTGGATGCCCTTTAATGAATGCTGCGATTGAAGCAGATGATTCAATGATTGAATTTGAAGATACAATTAAAGATGGATTTAATGGGTTAATCCAGTTAATTACAAACATTATTCAACAAGGACAAGTTCGTAATGAAATTAATAAAGATATTCATCCAGAAGAAATGGCGGTCTTTATTCTTTCTTCATTAGAAGGTTCGTTAGCCTTAAGTCGATTAAACAGAGACAAGAAGTATTTGGATATGATTATTAAGCAGTTAAAAAAGATGTTATTTTAATTACTATTAACTATTCTTTATTTATCATATTTTGTATTTGAAGGAGGATTCATATGAGCAAAAGAGTCGTAGTTACTGGTTATGGAGTTGTTTCACCTTTAGGTAATGATGTGGACACTTTATGGGATCATATTAAAGCATCAAAATCAGGTATTAATAAAGTTGAATTTGAAGGATATGAAGACATTAATACAAAAATTGGTGGAGCTATCAAAGATTTCTCACCCGAAAATTACTTTGAAAAGAAGGAATTAGGAAAATACGATAAATTTGTACAATATGCATATGCAGCATCTAGACAAGCTTTAGATCAGGCAAATTTAGATATCGAAAAACTAGATCCTAATAGATTAGGTATTTTTATTGGTTCAGGTATCGGTGGTATTGATACTGTATTAGAAAATCATCAAACACTTTTGGATAAAGGACCTAGAAAAGTATCACCGTTTATGGTACCTATGATGATTATCAACATGGCTGTAGGGATTATTTCTATTAAAACTGGTTTTAAAGGTACAAGCTTTTCTCCAGTTTCTGCTTGTGCAACTGGTAATCACGCAATTGGAGAAGCTTTTTTAAATATTCGTCATGGTTACTCAGATGCTATTTTAGCAGGGGGATCAGAAGCATCGATTAATCCATTAGCTTATGCAGGATTTTCAAGAATGAGAGCAATGTCAACAAATAATGATGAACCAATGAAAGCTAGTCGACCTTTTGATAAAAATCGAGACGGCTTTGTCATGTCTGAAGGCTCCGGTATTTTGTTATTAGAAGAATATGAGCATGCTAAAAAAAGAGGAGCAACCATTCTAGGAGAAATCGTTGGATATGGTTCAACAACTGATGCTTTCCATATTACGTCACCTGATTTTCACGGTGCAGAACGCGCAATGAAGCTAGCGTTAGAATTAGCTCAAATTGACCCAACTAAGATAGATTATATCAACGCACATGGAACGAGTACCCCTGAAGGAGATAAATCAGAAACAAAAGCAATTAAGAGTGTGTTTGGTGAACATGCATATCATCTAAAAGTAAGCTCAACAAAGTCGATGACTGGCCATCTGTTTGGTGCAGCTGGGGGAATAGAAGCAATTATTACCCTAAAGAGCATACTGGAAAATATCATTCCACCGACGATCAATTATGAGTTTCCAGATGAGGAATGTGATCTAGACTATGTACCAAATAAAGTTATACAAGCTGAAGTAAACTATGCAATTTCAAATGGCTTCGGTTTTGGTGGACATAATGCTGTACTTGTTTTTAAAAAGTTTGATCAATAAATTTTTATAACTCCTCTTATTATGATCTGAAAAAATAAGAATACAAATATAATTTATTTGGCAAAAAGAGGGTTCATATTGAATATAAAAAAGACTGTTAATATGTATTAACAGTCTTTTTACGTACTTACAAACTTTCATTATTCAACCGAAACCTTTAATTTTACATCAACATTATTTCGTAAAGCTTTTGAATATGGACAAAAACCATGTGCTTCTTTGACTAGCTCCACAGCAACATCTTGAGGCACACCTTTAATATGCGCGTTTAATGTAACAGCTAAAGAAAAAGGACTTTCTGTTTCATCTTTTAATAGACTAACTTCTGCAGTGATTGATGATTCAATTTTATGCTTATTTTTCTTCGCAATGAAATTGAGAGCCCCATCAAAACATGCAGAGTATCCAGCGGCAAATAATTGTTCTGGGTTTGAACCAGTTTTCTTATTTAGAGCTGATGGCGTTGTAAGCTGTAAATCAATTAATCCATCTTCAGATTTCACATGTCCTTCACGACCACCGGAAGTTGTGGCTTTTGATGTAAATAATACAACCATTTATTTTCACCTCATCTAAAAATATGTAAAAGTGCATAACAATATTATTGTTTTATGTTGTATAAACTATACTTATGAATTAATTTGAATCAGTTTCTTCGTAATAAATCGTTTTTATTTAAAAATGATAAAAACGATGGAGAATTTCCCTTAAGCATATTAAAAAGGGAAGACTTATCTTTAAAAAGTGAGAGTTCAAGAAGTAATAGGAGATTCCACCTTATTATTAAAATAGAATATATATTTAAATTGAATCAGAATATCAATGTTTGCAAAAAAGGGGCGTATTATTGACGCCCCTTTACACATTAAACTTCAACTCTGCTTTTATCAATTACATTTTATCTGCAACTCTCACATTCATACGATTAAAGATAAACTTTAATAAATAAGGAACTGCAATAAAAATAAATAATGTTCTAAATAGTTGATAACACATTATAACTGACATATCACCGTGTGCTTCTTTTGCAATGATCGCCATTTGATCCATTCCACCAGGAGAAAGACTTAGCATAGAAGTGACAGTATTCATAGAATGTAAATGCGTTAATAAAATGCTTAATCCAAAGGAAAATGACAATAAGACAATACCACTACCAATTGCTAAAATTGATATTTTTAATTTATTTTTCATATTTTCAGGTTTCAGTAAAAGCCCAATATATCCACCTATCATTAATTGAGAACAATAAAGAATGAATGATGGGAGAGAATGACCATGAATTCCTGATAAATTTAATATGATAGTAGCAAGCATTGGTCCCAATAAAAAAGCAGTAGGAAAATTAATACGTTTACCTAAAATTGCAAAAAGAGTACAAACAACTGCAAATACAATAATATTTGGAAATAAATCACTTAGGTTAGCAGAATTTTGAACGGTGCTAGTAAGAGAACTATCTCTATGAATATCAAATAAAGGGCTAAATATAAATAAAGGGACTGTAAAGATAATCATCATTAATCTAGATATTTGTAGAAACGTTACAATCGTAATATCAACATCTTCTAATTCTTCAGCCAAAGTTATCATCTGACTTAATCCACCTGGTATACTACCTATTAAAATGGTTGGAAATGGTATACCCGATAGCTTTGAAATGACGATTGATATGATCAATGTAAAAAGTAATAAAAGGAGAGTCATTAAAATCATAGAAGTTATCTGTTGACCAATTTGAACAAAAGTGGCACTAGTAAAAGAAAGTCCGATTGTATATCCTACGATAATCATTGCCGAATCTCGAAGTTTACTTGGCCAATAAAGTTTTTCTTTGAAAAATTTTGCCCAGATAAAAACAAAAAACATCGGACCAAGTAGCCACGGAATAGGGAGATGTATCAATTTAAATAATAAACCACCAATGATCGCAATCATGAATGTAGCTAAAAATAGCGTCCATTTTCTTTGAAATAATGTTTGTACAATCATAAGAATCACTTCTTTTCATTTTATTAAATTTTAATGTTGAGTAATTGTATGGTTTTTTAAGACTTTATTATTATATAACTATCATTATTGACCTTAATTTCTTAGTATGCAAGAAAAAAATATTATGTATAACCAATAATAGATTGTATACTTATTCATAATATCCTTAAAAATTGTGTAATCAATTGAAAAGGATAGTGTTAACCGTGTAAGGTTATATTAATGAAAGGCATCATCGTTACTTTATGTACTAAAACCTTGCATAATTTAATAGGAAAGGACTAATTCAGGTGGCTAAACAACAAATTGGTGTGATTGGTTTAGCAGTAATGGGGAAAAATCTAGCGCTTAATATCGAAAGCCGTGGTTTTTCTATTTCTGTGTATAATCGATCAGCAGAAAAAACAGAAGAGTTCTTAAAAGAAGCAGAAGGCAAAAAAGTCGTAGGAGCTTTTTCAATCGAAGAGTTCGTACAGTCATTAGAAGTTCCTCGTAAAATTTTAATTATGGTTAAAGCTGGTTCGCCAACAGATTCAACGATTGATGCATTACTTCCTCATCTTGAAAAAGGCGATATTTTAATTGATGGTGGAAATACATATTATAAAGATACACAAAGACGAAATAAAAAATTATCAGATAGTGGCATTCATTTTATTGGAACAGGTGTTTCTGGCGGAGAAGAGGGTGCATTAAGAGGCCCATCAATCATGCCAGGTGGACAAAAGGAAGCCTTTGAACTTGTAAAGCCAATCTTTGAAGCAATATCTGCAAAAGTAAATAATGAACCTTGTACGACATATATTGGTCCAGACGGAGCAGGCCATTACGTTAAAATGGTTCACAATGGAATCGAATACGGAGATATGCAATTAATCTCAGAAGCTTACTTTTTATTAAAAAATGTTCTAGGTCTAACAGCAAAAGAGCTACACAATGTATTTAGTGATTGGAATAAAGGCGAATTAGATAGTTATTTAATCGAAATTACTGCTGACATCTTCACAAAAACAGATGACGAAACTGGAAAGCCATTAGTTGATGTTATCCTTGATAAAGCAGGGCAAAAAGGTACCGGAAAATGGACAAGTCAAAGCACATTAGATTTAGGAGTACCATTATCCATTATTACTGAATCAGTATTTGCTCGTTTTATTTCTGCGATGAAAGAAGAGAGAGTGAAGGCGAGCGAACTATTATCTGGGCCTTCCAATTACAAATTTAGCGGTGATAGAGAACAATTAATCGAGGATGTAAGAAAAGCACTTTATATGAGCAAGATTTGTTCTTATGCACAAGGATTCGCTCAATTAAGAGCTGCTTCTGATGAGTATAATTGGGACTTACAATACGGTGAAATCGCGATGATCTTCCGCGGTGGATGTATCATTAGAGCTGCTTTCCTACAAAAAATTAAAGAAGCATACGATCTTGATGGCAAATTAGCAAATCTAATGCTTGACCCGTATTTTAAAGAAATTGTTGAAAGTTACCAAGTAGCTTTACGTAAAATTAGTGTGGTTGCGATTGAAGCAGGTGTAGCAATTCCTTGTTTCTCGGCTGCATTAGCATATTATGATAGCTATCGTACAGCTGATTTACCAGCAAATCTAATTCAAGCACAACGTGATTACTTCGGTGCACATACTTACGAACGCACAGATAAAGAAGGAAAATTCCATACTCAGTGGACATAATCAATCAGATTGAATTACAAATTAAACCCTTGTATCATTACAAGGGTTCGGTTTGTATACAAAGTACAAAATATAGCGCTTGTCATTCGAGACGCAAAGCCAAATGAGAAGCGGAGTTACCTTGAAGGTATGAGCACCGCAATCAGGCGAAGCAACAAAGAATTCGAGCGTTTGCGGGCAGATTGAAACCCTTGTAATTTTACAAGGGTTTTTAGTTTATCTATCTTTATTATCATTTAAAAGATCTGAAACTGGCCACCAATTATGTCCATCTGTTGCTAATAAAGAATCAGATTCTTTTGGACCCATTGATCCGGATTCATAAGTTGTTAATGGGGCAAGATTATTCGTCCACGCTTGAGAAATGACATCAACAAAACTCCAAGAATATTTTACTTCATCCCAATGGGTAAAGTTCGTTCCATCACCTAGCATACAATCATATATTAGTCTTTCATATGCTTCAGGGGTATTGATACAGTCAACACAATTATTATTAAAAGTTAATTGTATTGGTTTTGTATAACTTTCGGCATCCGATCTCTTTGCATTTAATTGTAGTGTAATGCCTTCGTCTGGTTGTATATGTATGATCAGTAGATTTGGTGTCATTTGCTCTTTCGTATTATAGTACAAATTCATAGGAATATCAGAAAACTGTACGATAATTTTAGTAGATTTTAGTGCCATACGTTTTCCAGTTCTGATATAAAAAGGGACACCAGCCCACCTGAAATTATCAATGAAAAGTTTACCAGCTACAAATGTTTCAGTCTGAGAGTTCGGATCGACATTATCCTCATCTCGATATGAAGGAACTTGATTACCTTGTACTGTACCTTCAACATATTGACCGCGAACAAAGTAATTTTTAATTTCATTTTCATCAATTTTACGAAGTGCTTTAAAAACCTTTACTTTTTCACTACGGATTTCCTCTGTAGTTAGTTTGATTGGTGGCTCCATTGCAAGTAATGATACGATTTGCAACATATGATTTTGCAGCATATCCTTTAAAGCACCCGAGTTTTCGTAGTATCTTCCTCGATCTTCAACACCTAAAACTTCACTTGACGTAATTTGTATATTGGATATAAAACGATTATTCCAAAGCGGTTCAAACATTGCATTTGCAAAACGGATGACTTCAATATTTTGAACCATTTCCTTACCTAAATAATGATCAATTCGATAAATTTGATTCTCTGTAAATGCTTCTCTAATTTCTTTGTTTAATTCAATTGCACTAGGTAAATCATGGCCGAAAGGTTTCTCAATTACAAGTCTACTCCAACCATTAGTATTCGTTAAACCTTGTTCTTTTAGCTGTTTGGCAATTGTTCCAAAGAACTCTGGTGCCATTGCTAAATAGAAAATTCGATTCCCTGGAATAGAATAATGTTCATCCATATTCGTTAATAGAGTGCCTAGTTCTAAGTAAGAAGATGGTTCTAAAACATCAAATTGATGATAGTAAAAATGAGAAAGGAAGCTATTTATATCATTTTGACTTTGATCAGAAGATTGAATTGATTTCATTACTGTTTCACGAAATTCATGATTTGACCAAGGTCTTCGCCCAACACCAACTACAGCAAAATCTTCATCAATTTTTTGACTCAAAAACAGTCTATAAATAGAAATAAATAATTTTCTTTTTGCAAGATCTCCAGTTGCACCAAAAATAACGATTACAGCTTTAGGACGATTTTCTGTACTTTTCAATGATTTTACCTCACTTCTTAAACATAAATTACTAACTTATTTTTGTAATAATCAATAGTGATTATTCAAATGACAAGAATTCTACATAAAAAATTGTCATATTTTAACTAAAAACAAAATTGATTATCAAAAAATAAATAATTTTGCTTATTTTCCTAAATTAATCATAAACAATACATGTTCAAACGTAAACAGGGTGAATTCCTTATTTTCCCTATTTTTATTGAATTATTATTCCAGATAAAGCAGCTTAATTTCATGATATAAAAGGCTTAATATTATTTCATAAAAATGAACATTGGAAAATTTTTGAACAATCATGAAGAAATAATAAATTATGATAAATGGATTAATTCTAGATATGATAAGGGTTATAGAATTAATCATTTCCATTTTATTGGTAAATGCTTCAAAGTTGAAATCGTAATGATTTCTGTTATACTATTTTTTATATAACTTTTTCTAATGCATTTTTAACAATTTTCAATTCATTGTGAGTGATGGGTAATTTAAAGTTCCATCGTTTACAGAGGAAGCCATTGCAGAATGCCAAATACCATTAAGAAGGAAAACTTCATTGGTTTTATTTCTTGGTATCCACTCTATGACTAAAATCTTGTAAAAAAGGGGGACTTTTAAAAATGAAAAAAATTGGATTAGCTTGGCAAATTTTAATTGGACTAGTATTAGGGATTATCGTAGGTGCCATATTTTTTGGTAACCCAAATGTAGCTAGTTACTTACAACCAATCGGAGACATTTTTCTTAGATTAATTAAAATGATCGTTATACCGATTGTCATTTCTAGTATTATTGTTGGTGTCGCAAGTGTAGGAGATACAAAAAAACTTGGTCGCCTTGGCGGTAAAACAATCATCTATTTTGAAATTATTACAACAATCGCTATTATTATTGGACTATTCGTTGCAAATATATTCCATCCTGGTTCTGGAGTGGACATGGGTGCACTTCAAAAAACGGATATTAATAGCTATGTTGAAACTGCATCTGAAGTAAAAAGTCATGGGTTTGCCGATACGTTTGTAAATATTGTACCAAGCAATATTTTTGCTGCATTCGTTGAAGGAAATATGTTAGCTATTATTTTCTTCTCAGTTTTATTTGGTCTTGGATTAACTGCAGTAGGTGAAAGAGGAAAACCAGTTCTTGCATTTTTCCAAGGTACAGCAGATACAATGTTTTATATTACGAATCAAATCATGAAGTTTGCTCCATTTGGAGTATTTGCATTAATAGGTGTAACTGTTTCTAAATTTGGATTAGAATCGCTAATTCCACTTGGGAAATTAGTCATTACTGTTTATGGGACGATGGCATTTTTCATTGTAGTTGTACTAGGATTAATTGCTAAAATGGTTGGTGTAAATATTTTCAACTTTATGAAGTTGATTAAAGACGAATTACTTTTAGCATATTCAACTGCAAGTTCTGAAACAGTATTACCTAGAATTATGGAAAAAGTTGAAAAGTTTGGTGTACCAAAAGCGATTTCTTCTTTCGTTATCCCAACAGGGTATTCATTTAATTTAGACGGATCTACCTTATACCAAGCATTAGCTGCTGTATTTATCGCACAAATGTATGGTATCCAATTGTCAATTACTGAACAAATTTCACTAATGCTAGTACTTATGGTTACTTCAAAGGGTATTGCAGGTGTTCCTGGCGTATCATTTGTCGTACTATTAGCTACATTAGGAACTGTAGGCATTCCAGTAGAGGGCTTAGCATTTATTGCGGGTATTGACCGTATTCTTGATATGGCAAGAACAGCAGTAAACGTTGTTGGTAACTCATTAGCAGCTGTCGTAATTGCGAAATGGGAAGGGGAATTTACTCCTAATTCAGAAAACGCAAAGAAAATTGCATAAAATAGTTTACAAAAAAGAAGAAGCTCATCGAAGCTTCTTCTTTTTTTTGAATCAGTAATTGTTCAAAGAAGATCAGTCAATATACAAACCTCACGAAAATTTGACTTTTAAATAATTTGAAGGAAAAAACGTTGGGAAAATTGAATATAACTGTAAATGCGCATTGATTTTTTTAGTTTATTCATAATAATGTGCGGAATACAAGTTTGAATCATGATTCTATGCTTCATAGAGTCATTCAAAAAAATAGAGATATAGGGGGCTTTTTAATGAAACGTAGTTTATTAAAAACTGCAGCTTTAACATTAGGTCTAACCGCTATGCTCGGATTTAATCAAACAACACATGCCGCAACGATTACGTATAAAATTAAAAAAGGAGATACTTTATATTCAATTGCAAAAAAATATCAGACTACCATCGCTGCACTAAAGAAATTAAATAGACTAAAATCAGACAAAATATATGCTGGTAAAACTCTCATCATTAGTAAGGATTTAAATTACGATGCAATGAAGGTGAAAGTCAATCTACAGACAAAAACTGGCTTTTCTTTCGGACTAGAGGAACCTGGTAAATACATTTTGCTATATAATAAAAACGGATATTATTTTACACGAATTGAAGTATTAGATGCCAATTCGAAAATAAGTGATGTAAAAGCAAATTCAAAACTGTATCTTTCATCTACTGGAAAAGTGACGGAAATAAAAACAGATGTGGGGATCCCATTTTATAAAAATGCGTACTTCTTCTTACACGCTCATAATGCAAAATTCCAACAAAATATTGTCGTAAAAAGAGTGGATGGAAAACTAGTGAGATTCACAATACATTTTGAAAACAAAGAAGCTTCAGAGGGGATAACGCCACAGATGATCGAAATGCTACAAACGATTAAATTTAACTAAATTGGATTGCAAGAAAGATGTAAAAGGTCATTCTTTTACATCTTTTTTTTAGTTAAAGAAGGTTATACCTCAAATATATAGAATATTCTTACTTATACTTTTTATCTAATTTTGAAAGCGGATACTTTCATGTAAATGCTAACTTATAAGGAGGATAAGATGACAAATTTATTAGATGTAACAATCGGTAAACTTTTAGAGGAAAAAGCAAACTTGCATCCTGAACATGAAGCAGTGGTTTATGCTGACAGAGGATTAAGAATGAGTTATAAACAATTTGATAACCATTGTCGAAAAGTAGCGAAAGGTCTAATGAATCTTGGCATTCAGAAAGGTGATCATATTGCAGTTTGGTCATCAAATACTCCTGAATGGTTAACAACACAATTTGCGACAGGAAAAATGGGTGCTGTACTTGTTACAGTCAATACAAATTACCGTACATCTGAATTAGAATATTTATTGAAACAATCCGATTCGACAACTATCATTTTAATGGACCAATTTAAAGATTCTTCCTATATCAATATGCTATACGAAATTGTACCAGAATTAAAGAATTCGATTCCTGGTGAATTGAATAGTACTCGTCTTCCATTTTTAAGAAATGTAATTGTATTAGGAATTGAAAAATATCCTGGTACATTCTCCTGGGAAGACATAATGGAACAAGCAAAATTCGTGTCTGATCATGAATTGAACGAAAGAATGGATTCTTTACATCCTCATGATGTTATTAATATGCAATATACCTCGGGCACAACAGGCTTCCCGAAAGGCGTAATGCTAACACATTCAAATATTGTCAATAACGGATTTAATATTGCAAATTGTATGAAGCTAATGAAAGAAGATCGCCTTTGTATTCCAGTTCCATTCTTTCATTGTTTTGGATGTGTTTTAGGAACGATGGCTTGTGTCTCTGTTGGTGCGACAATGGTACCAGTTCAAGAGTTTCATCCAAAGAAAGTACTTCAAACCGTTCAGGACGAAAAATGTACTGGCTTACACGGTGTTCCGACTATGTTTATCGCAGAATTAAATGAGCCAGACTTTTCTAGCTATGACTTATCTAGTTTAAGAACTGGTATCATGGCTGGATCAAATTGTCCAATAGAGGTTATGAAGGCTGTAATCGAAAAAATGGGTGCCACTGAAATAACAATCGCATATGGTCAAACAGAATCCTCACCAGTCATCACACAAACGCGTACAGATGATCCAATTGAATTAAAGGTAGAGTCTGTAGGGAGAGCACTTCCTAATGTTGAAGTCAAAATTGTTGAGCCTGGGACTACAAATGAAGTTCCAAGGGGAGTACAAGGTGAATTATGCACTAGAGGTTATCATGTGATGAAAGGCTATTATAAAAATGAAAGTGCAACAAAAGAAGCGATAGATGCAGAAGGTTGGTTACATACAGGTGATTTAGCAATTATGGATGAAAATGGTTACTGCAAAGTTACTGGCCGATTAAAAGACATGATTATCCGTGGCGGAGAAAATATTTATCCTCGTGAAATTGAGGAATTTTTATACACTCATCCGTCAGTTCTAGATGTCCAAGTAGTTGGAGTACCAGATCAAGTGTATGGTGAAGAGGTTATGGCATGGATTATTCCAAAAGAAGGAGTATCCATTAGCAAAGAAGAAATCCAAGCTTATTGCAAAGGGAAAATCTCAAAACATAAAATACCTAAATATATAGATTTTGTTGATACATACCCAATGACAGCATCAGGAAAAATTCAAAAGTTTCGTTTAAGAGAACTAGCTGTAGAAAATACTCAATCAAATTTAATGTAAATAAATAGAAAAAACAAAGTTAGTAGTTTATAGCTTTGTTTTTTTATTTGTTAACAGGAAAAGTTTGTAAAATCCTAGAAACTATAAAGAAAAACTATTTAAGGAGTTTAATGATGAATAATAAACACATCAAAATCGATAGCTTAGAAGTTGAAAAATTAAATATCGTTGATAAAAATGGTAATGTAAAGTTGTCACTTTTTAATAATGACCACATACCACCTGGAATCATGAATAACAAAGTCTTTTTAAATCATAGAAAAAATGATCCTTGCTCTGGAATGATGTTTTATAACAATGATGGCGATGAGGTTGGTGGTCTAATATATGGAAATGAAGTTGATGAAGAGGGGAATTATCAGGCAATAGCTTCACTTACTTTTGATCAATATAAACAAGATCAAGTTGTACAAATGCATTACACTGATCATAACGGTGATAAGCAATACGGTTTTTCGGTATACGATCGACCTAGTACCCCACTTCCAGAAATGATAGAAAAACATAAAGAAATCCAAAATAAAGTAATGGATGAAAAAAATAAAGAAGGAGTAATTGAAAACCTTTGGAGCGGTAATGTCGAACGTGCATTTATGGGGAAAAGTAAAAATGGTGAAGTATCTGTAAAATTAATGGATCGTATTGGAAATCCACGTATACGATTAGCAATAGATGAATTTGATGTTCCATGTATGGAATTTTTAGATGAAAAAGGAAATGTAATATATAAATTGCCACCAGAATTGTAAATTTTATATAAAAAATATGTAATATTTTTAGATTAACGTATTGTTTAAGCTAAAATTAATAAAGCAAACTAAAAATTTTTTAGAAGGTACTTAATGAATGATATGAAAATAAAAAACAATTTTATATTATTAATAGAATTATTTCTTGTTTCAACCAAGTTAGGCCTTACTTCATTTGGAGGACCCGTTGCGCATTTAGCTTACTTTCATGAAGAATATGTGCGTAAAAAAAAGTGGTTGGATGAACAATCGTATGCAGATTTAATTGCACTTAGTCAATTTTTACCTGGTCCAGCAAGTAGTCAAGTTGGGATTGGAATTGGTGTTATACGAGCTGGGATTTTTGGAGGAATTGTTTCATTTATTGGATTTACCTTTCCATCTGTCATATTACTAATCTTTTTTGCGAAATTTATGCAGCATTCTGCGCTCATTCATACTGGTTGGATACATGGATTAAAAATTGTAGCAGTCTCAATCGTTGCTCATGCAATTTTAGGTATGTCGGAAAAACTAACACCAGATTTAAAAACGAAATCAGTTGCTTTGTTTTCAATAATTGTTACACTTCTTTGGACTTCGGAATTCTCTCAAATCGTGATCATCTTACTGTCTGGAATCATTGGTTTATTTTTATTCAAAAAAAGTCCATCTGAAAACAATACAAACATGAATATAAAAGTCTCAAAACGTTTTGCTCTAGTTTGTTTAACTTTATTTTTTCTATTATTCTTACTTTTACCTATACTAAATAAATCTACTACATTAACTTGGGTTGATCTGTTCGATCGTTTTTATCGAACAGGAGGTTTAGTATTTGGTGGAGGGCATGTTGTTTTACCGTTACTTCAGCAGGAGTTTGTACAACAAGGACTGATTAATAAAGAAACCTTTTTAGCAGGATATGGCGCAACGCAAGCTGTCCCTGGACCATTATTTACATTTGCAGCATATTTAGGAGCTGTATTAAATGGATGGAAGGGTGGATTAATAGCAACTTTCGCAATATTTCTCCCAGCTTTTCTACTTATTTTAGGTTCTTTACCATTTTGGAATACATTAAGGAGAAATAATAGAATTTCAAGCGCATTAATTGGCATAAATGCTGCAGTAGTAGGGATCTTAATAGCATCATTTTATGAACCAATTTGGACAAGCACCATTTTAAATCCAATGGACTTTGTATTTGCTACAATTTTGTTTAGTATGATTTCATATTTGAAATTAGCTCCCTGGATAGTTGTTTTAACTGGTGTTGTGGGAGGATTCTTTTTTTTCTAACATTCGGCAAAGATGATAACCGAAAAAAAAATGAAAACGTTCACTGCATGATTAGTTGCTTGACTCAGACAATATAAAAAGTAGGATCCTGAAAGATCCTACTTTTTTATTTATTGATATGATGTTTAACCTCATTAATAAAACTCTTAGCCGAACTTGATAATTTATTTGAAGCAGAGTAAATTACCCAAAAGTCAGTATAAATAAAATCCGGATCCTTAATAGGGATTATTCTTAATTGTCCACTTAATACCTCTGGGTAATCTCTAATCGTAATATCATGTATATATGTGAAAACTTGACTTTCTCTAATCATTTCAATTAGAGTCAAAGTTCTATTCGATTTTAATATGATTTCATTTTTATATCGCTTAACCATTTCACTAAAATGTTTATTCGTTAGACTATACAAAACTACTTTTTGATTTAATAAATGATTTGCATTTACATAATCTAAATCAAAAAGGGGAGAGTCTTTACCTACAAGAATACAGGCATATCCTTTATGCAAAAAATCTATTTCAATTTTTGTTTCCTTGTCAAATTCACTTTTAAGGGCAGGCAAAAATGCTAAATCATATCGATCTTTATTAAAATTTTTTAGTAAACTGACTGAATTTTGTTCTTCTATTTGAAAAGTTACTTCATTATTTTCATTAGAAAATTTTTTAAGAACATCGTGTAAAACATAAGTAAATGTTGGAGCACAAGTAATTTTTAAATGTTTCTTATTCAATCTTTTTATTGTTGTTAAATCATCTTTTAGTTCCTTTAAATTATTGAGAATATCAATCGATTTTTCATATACGACAAATCCTTCTGTAGTTAGAGTGACTCCAATTCGTGAACGATTAAATATCGAAATACCAAGCTCTTTTTCTAATTGAGACACGCTTTGGCTAATTCCCGAAGGTGAGATATGTAATTTATCCGCTGCTCTTGTAATTGATTTCTCATCTGCAACACTTACAATATATTCCAATTGTTCGAAATTCATTTTTTCCCCCTGTGTTTAAATTTTAAACAGTTTTTGTCATTTTTCAACTTTATTACTCTAAAACTTTATCATAAAATCTTTGATAATAGTAAAAAGTGTTTAATTTTTGAAACAAAAACATGTATTTTAAGTATTACTTAATACTAAAATTACAATCGCTAAATATATTTTATTAAAAAAACAATGTACAATAATAAATGTTCAGCAAATTAAAGTAAGTTTAATATATATGTATACATCCCTTTCAAATACAGAGAAGATTGAATACAACTAAGATGGGAATGAAAAAATTGTTAGCAAATAAAGTAAATAATAATCAAAAGAATAAAACAATTATTTTTGTGGAGAATTCACTTTTTGTTTCCGGTATATGCACTATTTTAGAACATCACCAAATGAGCGTTAAAAAGGAAGAGTTAGACCATTTATATTTACTAGATCAAAATGATACAATTTCTATTTGTCATGTTAAAAATGAAGAAATGGAAAAAAGGGCTCAAAATATTAAACTTAGAGACAATGCTACAAATATTATTATTATCAAAAATAATTTAGAATATAAAGAAATTGTGCGATTATTACACATTGGTGTAAATGGCATTTGTTTAACTGACATTGATGAGCATTATTTGATTCAAGTAGTGACTCAAGTACGTAATGGACATTTCTTTTTAGATCATCGCCTGACTCATGATGTCATTCAAGAAAACATCCGTTTAATTGAAAAAACGAATCAAGGTGTACCATTAGATGAAAATTCTCTGAAAAAGATGTTAACAAAAAGAGAAATTGAAATTTTAAAACTGTTAGGAAAAGGTTATTCTAATATACAAATTGGTAGTGAACTATTTATTTCAAATAAAACAGTTAAAAACCATGTTTCAAACATTATTCATAAAATGCAAGTTCAAGATCGTTTAAACGCTGTCATTAAAGCTGTTCAAAACAATTGGATCCGTATTTGTTAGGTATTAAATACTGAATATATTTATAAGTTTTAGCTCTTTATATTTTCTCGATTCAGAAAATTCTATTTAATAATTGTTACAACCGCTCGATTTGTTCCTGAGCGGTTATTTTATTTTCACAAGAAATAAAAGTAGATAATAAATTCATTGATTAACATAGAGTTAGGCAGATATAATGGTTTTTATGAAGTCGGGACGATATCCATTTTGCGAGATATCAATGAACTTTGAAAAGAATATAGTAAGTGAGGTACTAAATATGGAAGCTTATTTTAAGCAACAGTGGTTCTCGAACGTACGAGGCGATGTTCTTTCAGGAATTGTTATTGCATTAGCATTAATTCCAGAGTCAATTGGGTTTTCAATCATTGCTGGAGTTAGTCCAATGGTGGGTTTATATGCATCGGTTTGTATTGCCGTAGTCATTTCATTTGTTGGAGGTCGACCGGCAATGATTTCAGCTGCCACTGGGGCAATGGCATTAGTTTTAGTTGGGCTAGTAAGAAAGCATGGAATAGAATATATGCTTGCAGCTACGATCTTAACTGGTGTAATTCAAATTTTATTAGGATTTTTAGGAATTGGAAAATTAGTAAAATTTATACCACGTTCAGTGATGACTGGATTTGTAAATTCTCTTTCGATCTTAGTATTCACTGCACAATTACCATATTTCGTTGGTGAATCTTGGCAGATGTACGCAATGGTAGTAGGAGGATTAGTTATAATCTATTTATTTCCAAAAATATCAAAGGCCATTCCGTCTTCATTAGTAGCAATTCTCATTATAAGTGTCATTGCAATCACTACTGGAAGCGACGTACGAACAGTAGGAGATATGGGAGATATAAAAGGTGCTTTACCAAGTTTCATCTTACCTAATGTACCGATTTCATTTGAAACAATTTCAATCATCTTACCATACGCAATATCACTTGCTTTAGTTGGACTAATTGAATCATTGCTTACAGCACAAATTCTAGATGATCTGACAGATACTTCAAGTAATAAAAATCAAGAGAGCAAGGGTCAAGGTATTGCAAATATTGTAAATGGATTATTTGGTGGTATGGCTGGATGTGCAATGATCGGACAATCTGTCATTAATGTCAGATCAGGTGGCCGTGGTAGATTATCAACTTTTATCGCAGGAAGTTTTTTGATGTTTTTGATTATCGTATTAAATAAGTTAGTCGTTCAAATACCTTTAGCTGCACTTGTATCAGTTATGGTATTTGTTTCAATTAGTACGTTTGATTGGTCATCATTAAAAAATGTATTAAAATTACCTAAAACAGATGCTGCTGTTATGGTCATTACAGTAGGAGTTGTGGTCTCAACTCATAATTTAGCGATTGGTGTAATTGTTGGTATTTTATTAAGTGCAATTTTCTTTGCAGCTAAAATTTCAAAAGTAAAAGTGACATCAAAGAAGATAAATTTAAGCAATACACGTATTTATTCTGTAGAAGGTCAACTATTTTTTGCATCTGTAACAGATTTTGTTAGCGCAATTGATTATAAAGATGATGTAGAAACTGTTGAAATTGATTTATCTCATGCACATGTTTGGGATGAATCTGGAGTGTCTGCGATAGATAAAATTATATTAAAGCTACATGAAAACGGAATTAATACAAAAATAATTGGATTAAATGGATCAAGTAAGTCAATTATTGAGTCAATAGGCGTATACAATAAGCCCGGCGCATTAAAGCGTACAATGAACCATTAACAGTCTGATTCTCATAGTCTTTGTAAGTGGAAACAAACTGAAGGAGCTTTTTTAACTATTTTCAAGTAATCAACGTTTGTTAATTAAAAAAAATAGTAAAAATATAGTAAAATTAAATGACAGAATAAAGGAGGCAGTTAGTTTGGAGAAAAAATACCAAGAATTAATTAAAAACCGTATATATTTCGGCGGTGCAAATGATGTAACTGAAATGATGGAAAATGAAAAGGCAGATGTAGTGTTTGATTTACGAGTAAAAGAATATGATGTTGACTCAAATATTAATCGTGTACATACGCCAATTGTTGATGAACAAGAACATCAAGCCGAGTCTTTAAAGAATGCTTTACATCAAGTGAAAGATGCATATGAAAACAATAAAAAAGTGTATTTTCATTGTGGTGGGGGAAATACGCGTGCAGGAACTGTTGCAATCGGTACATTACTTGCTTTAGGTCAGGCGCAAACAATTGAAGAAGCGGAAGAAATGGTTCGCTCAATTCGTCCAACAATTAAATTTAAACCAGAGATGAAGAGTTCATTAAAGGAGATCTTTCCAGAATCATAAAATACATATTAGAAAAATAAATAGTAATGAATAACAATCCAATATAATGTACTAAAAAAAGATGACTTTATGATGTCATCTTTTTTAGTTTGTAATATACCAATACTTACGTAAATTAACAATTCATTTAACAATATTTACTATCTGAAGAAAAAGCCCCATAAAAGTATTGGTGTAATTAAAAATGTGTAAAGTAAAAATTGAAGGATAATAATTGGCGCGATTTCTTTAAAATCATCTGCCCAGAATTTCGCAACTCCAGCAGTAATCGCTAATTCTAAAAGAGGACCAAATACGATTAACCATTTCATTTTATATTTCTTCTCCCATTCAATAGTTGTTTGACGTAAAATTGAAATATAAAATTTTTATATTGTTTCCGTCATCATTAAGTAAATTTTCAAAATAAAATTATACTACGATAAAATATAATATACTTTTTAGTACAAATTTTCAACAAATTTGGTGAAATTTTAGTATAATATATCAGTGGTATATTTTAAAGATTACATAAAATTTGTTATAGAAAAAAGGGCGTGGGGTTTGTTTTGGGAGATTCAAGGAGAGCACTACTAAGACAGCCATCGTTCGTGAAGTTTTGGGGATCACGAATGCTGTCTTCATCATCTTTTCAAATGTTATCTGTTGCAATTGGATGGCAAATGTATTCTTTAACTCATGATGCATTTAGTCTTGGGTTAGTTGGACTGGCTCAATTCGTTCCAATGGTATTACTAACTTTAGTTGTCGGTCAAGTTGCAGACCGCTTTGATCGTAGAAGAATCGTTTATTTATGTCAAATCATAGAAGCCTGTGTTGCAGGACTTCTCCTATATGGTAATCTTTTTGGTTGGCTTGGCCGAGAACAAATTTTGCTAGCTGCAATGGTCCTAGGTGCATGCCGTGCATTTGAAGGTCCATCGTCTGCTGCACTTTTACCACAATTAGTACCAAAATCTATTTTGCAAAAAGCAATTGCACTTAGTACATCAGCTGGACAAACAGCTCAAATATTAGGACCATCAATTGGTGGATTACTATATGCATTAGGTCCTACATATGTTTACAGTACTGCAACAGCATCTTTACTTGTTGCCACTATACTTACTTGGTCAATTCAGTCTAAGAAAATTGAGAGAACTTCTGAACCTGTAACACTAAGTTCTATTTTTTCAGGTCTGGTTTTTGTACGCCAACATCCAATCATATTAGGTACAATTTCGCTTGATTTATTCGCAGTACTTCTTGGAGGAGCAACTGCACTTTTACCAATCTTTGCACAAGATATCCTTAAAACTGGACCTTTCGGATTGGGACTAATGAGAACAGCACCTGCAGTTGGCGCATTACTTATGTCGATTGTATTAGCTAATTTCCCATTAAAAAAAGCAATAGGACCAAAGCTTTTTGCCGCTTTAGGAGTCTTTGGATTGGTTACCATGTTATTTGCACTTTCAACAAATCTTTATTTATCATTATTTGCATTATTGGTAATTGGGGCATCGGACGTAGTCAGTGTGGTCATTCGATCTTCACTTGTTCAGCTGCAAACGCCTGATGAAATGAGGGGAAGAGTAAACGCGGTGAATTCTCTCTTTATTGGAACATCCAATCAACTTGGTGAATTTGAATCAGGAACTTTAGCAGGCTTAATGGGGGCAGTACCAGCTGCTTTAATAGGGGGCATCGGTACAGTAATCGTAGCCGGACTTTGGATGTTTTTATTTCCTTCACTTAGAAAAATCAGATCTCTTTCAGAAAGTTAAATTCAACAAAAGGACTGTTTGGACTGCACCCCAACTGTTAGATACAACTAACAATTGGAGGCGTATTCCATTTAACGGTTCTTTTTCAATTACCTACAATATTCGGTTTAACGATCGTATTCGTTTTACTATTCATGATGATCTCTAACAATTGCTCAGCCATATAACTAGAGCTGTATTTAAATCCTTCATTAACTAATTCTATGATCATTCCTAAAATTGCATAAGCTTGATAGCTTGCGTGTAATTCACGATTAATTTTTTGATTAGACATTTGATCACTTAGCTCTTGTAGTGCTAATGTTTTTAATACATTACAAAATCTATTTTGAAATCCTAATAATGCATTAGATTGTACGATAAGGGTATAGAAATTAGCGTATTTCCATACATGGTCAAAAACTTTGATTGCTGATGGAGTGAGTTTACTTACATCAAATGATTCACTTCCCTTATAAGGTTCTCGGTAAGATGCAATTAAATCCGTAATGACATCATCAATAATTTCTTCTAAAATATCTTCTTTATATTGGTAATGCTTATAAAAAGTACCTCGATTTAAATCTGCAAGTTGAACGATATCCGTGATTGAGATTTTTTTGAAATCTTTCTTCTTCATTAAATCCAATAAAGCATCCTTTAAAGCATGTTTAGATTTAGAAATTCTTCTATCTATATTGTTATTTTTATTAGTCATTTGTGTTCTCCTATGTTTACTAAATAAAATTAATCATCGGATTAGATGTTAATTGTTCATTAACGAACAAATCACTCTGTATTTGCCGATTGTTTAGTCTACTAATTATTAATTATAATATACACATAGGACGTTAATAAACAAATGTTCATTAACTTTTCTAGTATGCGCATACAAATTAATTTACAATTGGAGGAAATGATGATGAGACTTCAAGATAAAGTAGCAATCGTAACAGGAGCTGCTTCAGGTATGGGGAAAGCAATCGCTAACTTATATGCAAAAGAAGGAGCTAAAGTAGTTGTTTCAGATATTAATTTGGATGCGGCGAATAAAACTGTTGAAGACATTACATCCAATGGGGGAACTGCGATAGCGATTATGGCAAATGTCGCAAAAGAAGAAGACATACAAAATTTAATTGATACGACTGTCAATACTTATGGAACACTTGATATTTTAGTTAATAATGCAGGAATTATGGACAATTTTGAACCTGCTGCTGATATAGAAGATGATAATTGGGAAAGAGTATTTGCAATCAATACTACGAGTGTAATGCGTGCAACACGCAAGGCATTACCAATATTTTTAGAAAAACAAAAGGGTGTCATAATAAATATTGCGTCCGCTGGTGGTTTAAATGGAGCTCGTGCTGGTGCATCATATACAGCTTCTAAACACGCCGTTGTTGGTTTTACAAAAAATACTGGCTTTATGTATGCACCAAATGGTATTCGTTGTAATGCAATCGCACCAGGTGGAGTTGAAACAAATATCGGTGCATCTATGACCAATATTAATCATTTTGGAATAGGGCGCACACAAGCGGGTCTAGCAGTAAATCCAAGAATGGGTAAATCAGAGGAAATCGCAAATGTTGCATTATTCCTTGCTTCTGATGAATCAAGTTTTGTAAATGGAACAGTTATTACAGCAGATGCAGGTTGGACTGCTTATTAAGAGATTTAATATAAATTTTAAAAAGATTGAGTCGTTACAACTCAATCTTTTTTTATTTCAATTTATTAAACGTTCATAGCTCAAATTTTAAAAAGTAACATATATATTGTAAAATATAGGTATGATGAGAGGAGATGAATTGATTGAAAGAATCTTTATTGCAAGAAATACATGAGTTTTCATTATGGGGAGAGCATGCAGATCATTTTGAGTATTTAGCAAGTGGTAAAGATGGTAATGTTTATACTCGTGACGACTTTGTGATCAAAGTGTTTAAAGAAGATGGCAAAAGTAGTGATGATGGAATGAAGCTACATCGCCTTGAAAACAGTATTTATTATCCACAAGTTGAAGCATATACAAATGACTTTATGGTAAGTGAACGAATTTACGGTGATACTTTTTATCAACTGGTAGGACATGATGATGAGCTACGAATTCGATATGAAAATGAAATACAAGAAGCAATGATTGATGCACATCTGGTTGGACTTGATGCATTCGATTTACATAATCACAATATCATGTTAACGAATAATGGCGAAATTCGGATCGTGGATGTAGGAAGATTTGGTACTGAAACGACTACGCTTCAATTCGGTATCTTCCGAAAATTATTTGGAAGCAGTTCAAATCGTCATCATCGCAAACATCGACGTCATCGTCATCATTCATCGACTTCAAACCATCATCATCGCCATCATAATAGACACTCACATTCACATTCATATTCTCGACGATCATATTCATCGTCTTAATCATGCTTATAAGCGATTTTTCAATATTAAATTGAAAATCGCTTTTTTATTAACTTTCAAAAAATTTGAAATTAAGTATAATAATTCATATATTATGAAAGTATTGCGGGGGGAAAATATAATGCAAATCAAGAGAGATGACTTAACTGGTAAAGAAGTTATTCAATTAATTGGTGAACATCTTCAAGGAATGGCCCAAAATTCACCACCTGAAAGTATTCATGCATTAAACATTGAGGGATTAAAAAAACCTGAAATTACTTTTTGGAGTGCATGGGAAAAAGGGCAATTACTAGGGTGTGGAGCACTGAAAGAACTAGATCAATCTCATGGAGAAATCAAGTCTATGCGTACATCATCATTACACTTACGCAAAGGTGTTGCAAAGAGTGTACTTGAATTTATCATTAACGAAGCAAAGAACAGAGGGTATAAGCGTGTTAGTTTAGAAACTGGTTCAATGGATGCATTTGCACCTGCAAGAAAACTTTATTCAAACTTCGGATTTCAATATTGTGGGCCATTTGCTGATTATATCGATGATCCAAATAGTGTATTTATGACCTTGAAATTATGAATTCATAAATATTATCAAAAAAACCAACTAATGAATGTTGGTTTTTTGATTTCAAAATAATGTAATTCGTGTTACTGTTTATAGATATCATTAACATATTGATAGGAGACTACTGAATGATTTTACATATTATTGAAAATGAAGAATGGTTCAAAGCTAAAGAATTAGGTATTTATATGCCACCGAGTTTAAAAGTTGAGGGATTTATTCACTGTTCTACATTTGAACAATCAATTGAAGTTGCTAATCTTTTCTTTGAGGGGTTTAAAAATTTACTTATACTTTGTATCGACCCAGCTAAGTTAGAATCGAAATACGTTTATGAAGATTTAATTCAATCTGGTAAGCTATATCCTCATATCTATGGACCATTAAACTTGGATGCTGTCATTAAAGTTGTTGAATTCCCAGTAAGTAGTAATGGGAAATTTACTGATTTACCAGAAGACATTCAATTACTATTAAATAAATGATGAATCACATAAGTCCGTAATGACCTTCTTGATGAGAAGGTCTTTTTAGTAGAAGTTAGGATTTAGATTCCTTTAGAATATGTATATGAATCACTAAGTACTTACTAATAGGAGGTTTCACTGTGAATATCCATCTTAATACGAAACTTTGTCAGTTATTCAACATTCGTTATCCTATTTTCTTAGCAGGAATGGCAGGTGGACCTGGCACTGTAAAATTAGCTGCAGCAGTTTCTAATGCAGGTGGTCTTGGAACTATTGGAGCTGCTTACATGGAACCGAATGATATAAGAGCTGCAATTTATGAGATCCGCAAATTAACAAAACATCCTTTTGCTGTTAATTTATTTGCCACCAGTAATTCTGATTATGCTGCTGAAATGAATGAAGTACAAAGTGAACTAAATAAATTCAGAAAAGTACTGGGCATTCCATTAGCAAAAGAGGAGGGTATAACATCAACTTCTCATTTTGATGAGCAGTTTGCCATATTAGTAGATGAAAAAGTACCTGTTATTAGTACTGCTTTTGGATTACTTTCAAAAAACATGATCGAACAAGCAAAATCATTAGGGATTCAAATAGTATCAATGGTAACATCTGTTCAAGAAGCACTTCTTGCAGAACAAGCAGGTTGCGATGCAATAGTGGCGCAGGGGACAGAGGCAGGCGGACATAGAGGAACCTTTAACGTTAATGACAAACCAATGGGAAACAATATCGGTACAATTGCATTAGTTCCGCAAATCGTTGACCAAGTAAACATTCCTGTTATTGCTTCAGGTGGAGTTATGGATGGACGTGGTTTAGTTGCTGCACTTGTTCTTGGGGCACAAGGTGTTCAATTGGGCACTCGTTTTTTAACCTCAAACGAATCTGGTGCGCATAGTTCCTATCAAGAAAAACTTTTGCAAAGTACAGAAGAAAGTACTGTTATCACAAATTCATTTTCAGGTCGTCCAGCTAGGGGAATTAAAAATGAATTTATAGCGCACTGGGAAAATATAGATATCAAACCACAACCGTTTCCGATCCAAAATACAATGACAAGAGATATAAGAAATGCAGCTGCTTTGCAAAATAATACAGATTATATGTCTTTATGGGCAGGACAAGGATTAAGAATGCTTACTAGTGGACAGAGTGCTGAGGAAATAATAGAAGAAATTCTTGAAGAGGCAAGAGCCATACTTTCTTAATACTTTTATAAAAAAAACGGAGTGTGACAATCTCACACTCCGTTTTTTATTTATTTTTACGCAAGACGTTTTTCCATTTCATCAAACTGTTCTTCAATTTTTCTACTATGGTTTGAAGTAAGGAGACTAACGATAATAACAGCAATTAAGCTAAAGAAGAAGCCAGGTACCATTTCGTATAAATTGATTGCTTCTTTAATCGCATCTACACTAATCCAAATCATAACTGTTAAAGCACCAACAATCATACCTGCAAGTGCGCCCCAACGAGTCATTCGTTTCCAGAATAAGCTTAATAGAATCGCAGGTCCAAATGCTGCTCCAAAGCCTGCCCATGCATTTCCAACAAGATTTAGAATTGTGTCATTTGGAGTTAATGATAATAGAAGTGATACGATTGCAACGATTAATACTGCAAATCTACCAATACGAACAAGGTCTTTATCACTAGCATTCTTTTTACCAAAAATACGATATAGATCTTCAGTTAATGCACTTGCTGTTACTAAAAGCTGTGAAGAAATCGTACTCATAATCGCAGCAAGAATTGCAGATAACAAGAATCCGGTAATTAATGGATGGAATAACACTTCAGAGAAATAAATAAAAATTGTTTCAGGATCTTCTAAAGTTAAATTGTTAACTGAAATATAAGCAATTCCTATTAATCCTGTAAAAATTGCACCAACGATCGTAAAAATCATCCAACTCATTCCAATTCGACGAGCAGGTTTTAATTCTTTTACAGTCGAAATTGCCATAAATCGAACAATAATATGAGGTTGCCCAAAATAACCTAAGCCCCATGCAAGCAATGAAACGATTCCAATAAAAGAAGTACCAGTAAAAATATTTAATAGTTTCGGGTCGATACTTTTAATTTCATCGAATACAGGCTTAACACCACCAACATCTATAAAGGCAACTAGTGGTACTAATATAAGCGCAATAAACATAATCAGACCTTGAACAAAGTCAGTTAAACTTACTGCTAAAAACCCACCAAATAGTGTATAAGCAATAACAACGCCAGCAGTAACAAATAGTCCAACTTTATAATCAATTCCAAAAGCAGATTCGAATAATGTTCCCCCAGATACAAAACCTGCTGAGCAATACAATGTAAAGAAAATGATAATAACAATTGCTGAAACAATTCTTAAGATTCTACTAGTATCTTGGAATCTTTTTTCAAAATAATTTGGAATCGTGATTGAGTTATCCGCTACCTCAGTAAAAACTCTTAAACGAGGTGCTAACAGTAAATAGTTTAAATAAGCTCCGATTGTAAGACCAATCGCGATCCAAGCAGAAGAAATCCCAGTTGCATACATCGCTCCTGGTAACCCCATTAACATCCAACCGCTCATATCTGCTGCACCTGCTGAGAGTGCAGTTACAGCTGGTCCAAGTCCGCGGTCACCAAGCATGTACTCTGATAAACTATCAGTGGACTTTTTGTAAGCGTAAACTCCAATTGCTAGCATAAAAATAAAATAAATAGAGATTGATATAATTACTTGAATGTCCATGATATACCTCCGTTTTTCTATGAAGTTTTATAAGTATCATCGAAAAATAATTTCTTTCAAAAAATAAACATTTTTGACCGAAAGAAACATTCTTTCTTTGATATCAAACTATCTTATTATAATATGCTGAAAATTTCAATTACTTTTTTAAAAAAGAAAAATCTATTTTGAAGCAAGAATGAAGGATAGAAGGAACGATAAAAGCTATCATACCATGCAAAAATTCTATTAAAGTATGATGAAAAAAAAGCTTTTTTTTCATTCCAAAACTTTCGACTGTCTTTTATTAATTCTTAAAATATGTTACAAATCAATATGATAATAGTAATTTTGAGTAACCAATTCTTGAAGAAGGTGAATAAATGGCAAGTAAAGCAATTGATGTAATGAACGAAGAAGTAGATTCAGCAGAAAATCAAAAAAAAATCTATAAAAGAACACTAATTATCGTATGTATCTCACAAATATTTGGCGGTGCTGGTCTTGCTGCTGGTGTTACAGTTGGTGCACTTCTTGCACAGCAAATGCTCGGATCTGATTCAGTTACAGGTTTACCAGCTGCATTATTTACTTTAGGTTCAGCAATCGCAGCATTATTAGTAGGCAGGCTTTCCCAGCGTTTTGGTCGTCGTATAGGTCTTACTGCAGGTTTTATCACTGGTGGTTTTGGGGCAATCGGAGTTGTGATCGCAGCAATTACAAATAATATTTTTATATTATTACCTTCATTACTAGTTTACGGAGCAGGAACTGCAACCAACTTGCAAGCTCGATATGCTGGTACTGACTTAGCTGATAAGAACCAGAGAGCGACTGCAATCAGTATTGCAATGGTTTCAACAACATTTGGTGCGGTAGCAGGACCAAGTTTAGTCGGTGTTATGGGCAATTTTGCAAATTCAATAGGAGTGCCTGCACTTGCCGGACCTTTCATTCTCTCGTCAATCGCATTTATATTAGCTGGTTTAGTTGTTTACATCATGCTCCGACCTGATCCGCTCATTTTTGCAAGATTCATAGAATCTAATAAGCGGGAAAATGAAG
Organism: Gottfriedia solisilvae; assembly: GCF_002128405.1. Taxonomy (GTDB): domain Bacteria; phylum Bacillota; class Bacilli; order Bacillales; family Bacillaceae_G; genus Gottfriedia; species Gottfriedia solisilvae. The sequence goes on along the minus strand of NZ_NETJ01000001.1, from coordinate 159,634 downwards.
TTATAGAAGACAACAAGTCGCACGCATTAGAATCAAATAATAAACGAGGAATAGTTGTTGGTGCTTCTATTATGGTATTAACTCAGATTGTGATGGTTGCAATCATGACTATGACCCCAGTACATATGAAGCATCATGGACATAATTTAAGTGATGTTGGTGTAGTCATTGGTTTCCACATTGGTTCGATGTATCTTCCATCACTTGTAACTGGGATTCTTGTAGATAAGATTGGAAGAATTGCCATGTCAATCGCCGCTGGAATTACCTTACTATTTGCAGGTTTATTAGCCGCAATGGCACCAAGTGATTCTATGGTATTCTTAATTATTGCACTATCTTTATTAGGTTTAGGATGGAACTTTGGATTAATTAGCGGTACTGCACAGATCATTGATTCAACAAACTCTTCAACTCGTGCAAAAACGCAAGGGTTGATTGATGTTTTTATTGCATTAGCAGGAGCTACGGGAGGGGCAATGTCAGGCATGGTTGTCGCAAATTCAAGTTATGCAACACTTGCTTTAGCCGGTGGTACGCTATCACTTTTATTAATTCCTGTTGTCATTTGGTCTCGTTATGGAAAGAAAGAAAAAGATGTTAGCAATTTATATAATGATAAACAAGTGGAATCTTAAAATAAATTCCCAAAAACAAGATATAACCAAAAAAGTGAGCAGTTTTTTATGCTTACTTTTTATTTTTCAAAATCATTTGTGAAAAACTTCACAAAATGTTCACGAAGTAGAGAGTGTTTTATGAATTTAATATGTTACATTGTTCTTGTAAGAACGAAGCTCATCAAAGTAAAAGGTGGTAATTATATGTTCTTAATTATTGGATTCTGCACAATGCTATTATTATATTTAATTGCAATCATTACACTTTTAGTAGTGACATTTAAGCAAGGTCCTCAGGATATCAATCTTAAACATGTTAAGGGAATTGCTCAAGCTTCATAATTGATAAATTTATTAAAACCCAATTACTTATGTAGTTGGGTTTTATTATTTGTATTAAATAAAATAATAATTAAAAAATTTAAAAAGAATTTTATATAAAAATATTGGGCTTTTATAAAAATTCACTTGAACATAAGTCAGAAATCCTTCATAAATAGAATATGAACAGAGAAAATAATCTTGAATCATCTGAAATAATTTTTTGAAAATAGATCATGTTGATTTAGATTGAAAGGAGTGTGTACCAGATGAAAAGACATAATATCAAAAAAACTGTAATCTGGGCATTAATGTTTACACCTTTTGTCATCTTCATCTTACCAATATTAGTTGGCTTGATCTTAACACATCCCAAAAGAAGGAAAACTGAGGAAACACCTGCTGATTATGGATTAGCCTACGATGAGGTTGAATTTAAAAGTGATTTTCAAGCGGTTACACTAAGAGGATGGTGGATTCCTTCTAAAATACCTACTACAAATACGGTCATAACTGCACATGGTTATACTGATGAGCGGAGTCAAAAAACGATTCAATCGTTACGTCTTATTCAAAAACTACATGACACTAACGTTAATGTACTTATGTTTGATTTTCGAAATAGTGGAAAATCAGGTGGCCGTAGTACAGGAATAGGTTATTACGAGCAACATGACTTATCAGCTGCAGTTGATTTTGTACTAAAATCAAAAGGGCAATCATCAGTTATTTTGTTAGGTTGGAGTATGGGTGCTGCTACAAGTTTACTCGTTGGAAGTCGACATCCTTTTGTTAAAGGTGTTATAGCTGACAGTCCGTTTCATGATTTACAAACTTATTTGGAAGAGAATTTAAATGTTTGGTCAAAACTTCCGAAAAAGCCATTTACACCAATTATCATACAATCGATGAAACACTTATTACGTATAGACCCGAAAACAGTTTCTCCGATCCTAGAAGTCCAAAAAGGTCACAACACAAGCTACTTGCTTATACACGGTAAAAATGACGAACGCGTACCATTTACTAGTAGCCAATTAATTTTAGCGCAAATTCCAAAAGAAAGTGACAAAACAATTTGGTTGACAGACTATGGTCATATAACTTCATATCAAGAAGAACCAATAGAATACGAACAAAAAATTTTAGAATTTATTAAAAATACATTTACAAGTGATGAGGAAGAACATTAAAAATTAAGTTAAAAGTAATATAGATATAGTTAATTAAGTGAAGTCTTGTATAAAATACAAGGCTTTTTCTATGATTTTTTTTAGAATTTTTTAGTACTTAGTCTTAGTTAACATTCTAATAACTACTTTTTTGTCCAACATATTCTAAATCTGTACGGTAAATTAATTTACTGTATTTTTTTTTTGCAGTTTTAGGAAATACTTTTATTTGTTGATTTAACAGCTTTTTTCCATTGTTTTGATACGAAGAAATGAGAGTATTTTCCAGTCGTAAATTTTCTTTATAAGCAAAAAACTTTTATTCAGTTTAGGAATGAAGTAAATTTACATTAAAATAATGGGAAACCAAAAGGAAGGTAATGAGAATGAATCATTTATTTACACCATTTAAAATAAAAGGGTTAGAATTAAAAAATAGAGTAGTTATGCCTCCAATGTGTCAATATTCAGTTACAAACAAAGATGGGATTGCAACTGATTGGCATTACACTCATTATGTAAGTAGAGCAATAGGCGGAGCTGGGTTAATCATTATTGAAATGACTGATGTAGAACCAGATGGTCGAATTTCAGATTTTGATTTAGGATTATGGTCAGATGATCAAATTCCAGCTTTAAAACGAATTGTTGAAGCATGCAAGCAACACGGAGCAAAAGTCGGTATTCAAATTGCTCATGCAGGACGTAAAGCTGTAGATGCACAAGTTCCTGTATCTTCATCTGCAATTCCTTTCGATGAAAAATCAAAAACTCCAAGAGAACTGACAACACAAGAAGTGAAGGATATGGTTGAAAAGTTCCGTTTAGCTGTAGAACGTGCAGTCAAAATCGGGGTAGACACGATTGAATTACATGGTGCACATGGTTACTTAATCCATCAATTTCAATCTCCATTAACAAATCGTAGATCAGATGAGTACGGAAAGGATTTAACTCTTTTCGGTAAAGAAGTCATTCAGGCTGCAAAAAGTGTGATGCCAGAAGAAATGCCTTTAATTATGCGTATTTCTGCCATTGAATATGTTGAAGGTGGATATGGAATTGATCATAGTATTGATTTTTCTAAAGAATATCAAAATGCAGGAGTAGATATTTTCCATGTAAGCTCTGGTGGTGAAGGGCAAATTGCAGCTCACGGCAGACCTGGCACACATGTAGCATATCAAGTACCTCTTGCAAGAGAAATTAAACAAGCTCTTAATGTGCCTGTCATTGCAGTTGGAAGATTAGACGAGCCAAGCCTTGCGAATGCTGTAGTTGGTAATGATGACGCTGACTTAGTTGCAGTAGGTAGAGGGATGTTGAGAAATCCTTATTGGACATTAGAAGCTGCTTCTAAGTTAAATAAGGAGACAATTATTCCAAGACAATACACTACAGGATTTTAAAATAATTAGTAATCAAAGTTATATGCCAAATTAAGCTATTTTCCTACGAATGATTAATTCATGAAAGGAAAATAATAAACTTGGATACATATATAAAAATAGAAGTATGATAATCCTCGCTATTTAGTGAGGATTATTTATTAGAACTTCTATATTGTTTTTAAGGAGATCTGTTAATGAAGAAATATAACATACCGGTTGAAGCAGCATTAGAGGTAATTGGCGGGAAATGGAAAGTCGTGATATTGTGCCATCTAAAGCTAGGGACACGGAGAACAAGTGAATTAAAACGAGCAATGCCTGGTATAACTCAAAAAATGCTCACACAACAACTTAGAGAACTTGAAGAAGACGGAATCATAAATCGTACTGTATATAATCAAATACCGCCTAAAGTTGAATATTCTTTATCAGACTATGGAGTCAGCTTGAATGAAATCTTACATTCATTATGTGTATGGGGAGAAAGTCATATCATAAAAAAATACGGAAATAAAGATGATGTATTAGAAGTAAGTATTCTTAATGAATAGTACAGAAGGTAGGGATTCCCTACCTTTTTTCTTTTATACGGCTAGGGTTCCTAAAAATAATTCAAAATTTTTTTAAATAGATTTTACTTTTAAACGCTTAATTTTATCATTCAATTGATTCTAAATATGATAATAAACAATCGATATTATTATTTATACCTATTTAGTTCTTAAGTAACTAAAAAGTGCCTTAAGAACAGTAGGGTTACTACCGCACTTGAAAGTACGTCCTTCTTTTCTTTTTCACATTATTTCATAATACCAATATAGAGAGTAATCACTTTTAAGAAATACGTAATAGAAGACAAGTGAGATCTCACTATAAACATTAATGAAATAACTTATTAAGTCTATAAAGACTTGTAATATATTTTATAGGAGGATTATGATGAAAAATATGTTTGAAGGAAAATTAGGTTTTGGTACTGCACCACTTGGGAATATGTTCCGAAATATTCCAGAAGAAGAAGCACTTGCGACTGTAGATGCAGCTTGGAACAATGGAATACGATATTTTGATACAGCTCCATTTTATGGAGCAGGACTAGCTGAGATTAGACTAGGTGAAGCATTGTCAAAATATAATCGAGATGAATTCGTATTAAGCACGAAAGTGGGTCGCTTAATTTTGGACGAACTAGAGGACCCATCAACACGTGATTTAGGTGAAAAAGGTGGATTATTCGAATTCGGACGTAAAAATAAGATGATAAATGACTACAGTGCAGACGCGACGTTACGTTCAATCGAGCAAAGTTTGAACCGTTTAAAAACTGATCGCTTAGACATTGTATATGTACATGATATTGCACAGGACTTCTATGGAGACGAATGGCTATCACAATTTGAAATTGCTCGAACTGGAGCATTTCGCGTTTTGACACAATTACGTGAAGAAGGGGTCATTAAAGCTTGGGGTCTTGGCGTGAATAAAGTAGAGCCAATTGAACTTGCTTTAGAACTTGGCGAAACAAAGCCAAACATTAGCTTATTAGCAGGCCGTTACACATTATTAGATCATGATCGCGCTCTTCAACGATTAATGCCAACTGCAGCTATGGAAAACGTTGATATTGTTGTTGGTGGTCCATACAGTTCAGGGATCCTAGCCGGTGGTACTCATTTCGAGTATCAGAAAGCATCGCCTGATATTATTTCAAAAGTTGAAAAAATCAAGGGTATTGCAACACGCCACAATATTAGCGTAAAGGCAGCTGCTCTACAATTTTCGTTAGCCAATCCAGCGGTTACTGCTGTTATTCCAGGAGCAAGTCGTCCAGAGCGAATTATCGAGGATCAAGCTGCATTAAATGAAGTAATTCCTGCTGAGTTTTGGATGGAAATGCGCGAACAAAAACTAGTGGCGGAAAACGCACCACTTCCAACAGACGCTAAAAAGGAGATATGAAAATGGCAAACACAACAGTAACAATGATCATTCCTGCATCACCTGAAAAAGTATGGAAATTAATCGGTGGCTTTAATTCACTTCCAGATTGGCTACCCTATATCCCTAACAGTGAATTAAGTGAAGGTGGACGCGTAAGACATCTTGCAAATCCTGATGGAGATGTAATAGTGGAACGTCTTGAAGCGTTCAATGACAAAGATCAATTCTACACTTACTCAATTATGAAAGCACCATTTCCAGTAACTAACTATCAATCAACTTTACGTGTTCGTGAACATAATGGTAGTAAAGAAGCCTTAGTTGAGTGGTCTGGTAGCTTTACTCCAATTGGGGTGACTGAGGAAGAGGTTACATCATTATTTAATGGGATTTACCAAGATGGACTCGAAGCATTAAAATCTGTATTTTCAGCTTAAATCTATTATAAAAAGCTAACATATTGTTAGCTTTTTTTGATTACCTACGGAATGGTAGCAATCTTGAGCTAGAATTAAAAACTCTTGCTTAATTCGCAATAAAATAATACGAAATATCCTAAATAAAAGAGCCTATGATATCATTTTTCAAACTTGTCAAGGTACTTTGAACCATTTTCGTTTATATTTAATGTTCGCAATCAAATTATTAGAATTTTATGATATAATCTGTGGTAATATTTACTAATTAAGTTGGAGGTTTTATGGAAGAGAGAAGATCTAGAGTTTTTATTGGTTCATCTAGGGAAGCCATGCCATATGTTGATGCAGTACAATATCATCTAAGTTATGTTGCAGAAGTTACACCTTGGAATTCTGCCTTTACGACTAATAAATATACGATGGAAGACTTAGAAAAACAACTAGATCAAAATGATTATGGCGTCTTTATATGTTCTCCTGATGATGTCATTACTATTCGAGGCAATAAATGTTTAATTACTCGAGATAATACTTTGTTTGAAATGGGCTTGTTTTGGGGGAAACTACGTAGAGGTCGAGTATTTTTTTTAATCCCAAATAAAACAAAGAAAATTCAAGTCGAAGAAGAACTGAAACTGTTAGATTTTCATTTCCTTTCTGATTTAGTTGGCATAAATCATCTTACTTATGAAATAAGAGATATAGTTAACAATAAAGCAGCAGTAAGAGTAGCCTGCGGTGAAATTGCTGAAATCATTCAACAAACCGGTCCATTTGTTGACTATAAAGAGCTTTATGAACAAGCAACTCTTAGGATCAGTGCATTAAACGTAGCTTCAAAATTTTCTGCAGACATCGCAATAAAACTGATGAAAACAAGTCCTGAACATATTCATGAATACATAGTTGAAACCCTAAAGCCAAAGTATGGTGTTCCAAGAGGATTCGAACTAACCGATATTGGTTTTTGGAAAAGGGAAGGTTCAGAAGGATTAAGACATATTATTGGAGAAATACCAAGTAAACAATTTCATGAGTTTAATGTGAATGATGGTATCGAGGAAGATTCTGGGGATCGAATTCTAGTAGTAGATAGTTATTTGAAGAGCAATATACTGTTCTTGTTAACAAGAGATAACTTGTATAAAAGTTATTTAATATGTTATCCTATGGGAACAGAGGGCGTTCTAACGGTGACAATCACCGCTACTGATGATGAAGCAGAATTAAAAGATGAGGAACTAGATCTTTTAATAGTAGCGAACTCAAGACTAATGAGTACAATCGATTATCTATTTGGAGGTGGTTCTAAATGACAAGATATATTGATTTCAAAGACGTGAAAAAAATGGTTTCCAAAAAGGATTTAACGAAACATGTAAAACTAGTAGGTGTAAAAGCAACCGCCGACGTAAAAGGGAAAACCCAAGTAGGCAAAGTTGTATATAGACAAAAAGCAGATTACAGCGTACCATTTGAAAACAATGCTTAAACAGATCAGTTAATTTGAACACTTTAACAATTAGTTAAAGTGTTTTTTGTATAATGATAATTTGAACACTCAGGAACAATGATTTTAAAAACAATACTCCAATTGATTCATTTACCAATTTTTTAGTGATTTGATGATATTTTGTAACAAGATTGACTCCATATTTTAATGGTTTGCTACATTCTTGTATAGTAACATTTAGTTAAGGAGTTGAGTTGGTTGAAAAAGAAACCTAAAAAAGTGTATGTTACACATAAACTACATCAAGAAAGTATGAATAAGTTAGATCAGCTTTCCCAACTAACTGGTACAACTATGGCAGAACTGTTGGAACAAATGATCAACGAAAAGTACGCCATTCATTTAAGTAATACAGGTGTAAAACAGATTTTTAGTGATGATAAGGTAAATGAAACCTCTTTAGATCAAGAATTAGACCAAGAACTAAAAGATGATGAGCAACGCTGGAAGAACGCTAATACTGGGTTAGATGAATTTAACCAAAGAATGGAATATTGGAAGAACGAAGAGAAGATGAAAAACAGTATGCAAGCCGAAAGATTTAAGAAAAAACTAGATGATTGGGCAAAAGAATGGGAACGTTATTTTAGAGACTATTCATTTACAATTAAAGAAAATCATACATATCAATTTAAATACTTCAATCCTAAAGATGGTGCAGAAGTTTGGAAGAAGCATATGAGACAATATACAAAATTGTGGCATCCAGATTATGCCTTAAATGAAGGGAATCCTCAAAAATTCGGTGAAATGAAAGCTGAATATGATATACTTACGGGCAAAATACCAACTGAAGAATATAGTTTGTAAAAGTAGTACTGTAGCAAGAGCTACATCTTTTTTTAGGCTACGAAAGAAAATCATTTTGTTAACTTCTACATATAATTGAAACTAGAACAAGCAAATCAACTTTTTACAGGGTCCACATACATAACGATCAAATGTTTTAAATATGAAAAGTAATTCAATCATCATTGGTGCTTTATCATCATAGAATTGCAATTTTATATTTAGAAAAAGGAGATTCACCTATTTCAAATAAAGAATGAAATGCCAAGATACAAAAACACATACATATGATAAAAAAAAGGACTACTAGGGTAGTTCTTTTTTTTATTTAAACTACCATTACGAATAAATTAAGGATTTCTTTAATAGCTACTCATTTTATTATTGAAAATATGTATTTCCATCAAAATAGGCTAATAAAATATAAATAGTAAAGCGCTTACATATATTTTAAAATTGCATTTACAATCTTTGAGTAAGGTTTAGCATTATCTATTTCTCAAAACCATTTATTTTTTTGAATAGATATTACTAAAAATCTGCTAGAACCTCATCAAATTCAATAACATCCAAAGCATGCATGCTCATTTATGAAAAAAAGAACGCAAATGGAGAGGGGCTAATTTATATGAAGAAAAAACAGATTGAGACGATGCTAATTCATGAAGGTTATGAATCAAGTGAGTACCAAGGTAGTTTAACACCACCGTTATTTCAGACATCCACTTTTACTTTTCCTACTGCACAACACGGTGAACAAAGTTTTAGTGGGGAGAGTAATGGTTATATTTATTCAAGACTAGGGAATCCAACAGTTCATATTTTAGAGGAACGAATGGCTACTTTGGAAGAAGGAGAAGCTGCACTTGCTTTTGGGTCTGGTATGGCCGCTGTTTCGACTACTTTGTTTTCATTAATCAGAGCTGGAGATCATATTGTATGCTCAAAAGGAATATACGGATGTACATTTGGATTATTAGAAATGTTAGAAAATCGGTTTGGTGTACAACATGATTTTTGCAATATGTCCACTGAAGAAGAGCTATATGAAGTAATCCAAGAAAATACAAAGGTTATTTTTATTGAGACCCCAATTAACCCTACTATGAAACTCATTGATATTGAGAAGGTAGTAGCAGTAGCGAAGAAAAAGAACATTATAGTAGTCGTAGATAATACATTTTGTTCACCATATTTACAAAATCCTTTAAGTCTTGGCTGTGATATTGTGTTGCATAGTGCAACGAAATATATTGGCGGACATGGGGATGTCATCGCAGGAATCGTTGTGTGTAAAACAAAAGAACTGGCTGATGCTATGTTACCTGTTAGGAAGGACACTGGTGGAATAATGTCTCCGTTTGATGCATGGTTATTACTTCGTGGATTAAAAACTTTAGCAGTTCGAATGGAACGCCATTGTGATAATGCAGAAAAAGTATTTGCATTTTTACACTCTCATCCAATTGTGAAAGAAGTGTACTATCCGGGAGATTCGAATCATCCGGACTACTACATTTCTAAAAAGCAAATGAGAAAAGGTGGAGGCGTCATCGCTTTTACGGTGCATGGTTCGAAGGAGGAAACACAAGAGATCCTCAATCACCTAAAGATGATTAAAATTGCAGTAAGTCTTGGTGATACAGAGACATTAATTCAACATCCAGCTACAATGACACATTCTGTTGTGCCAAAAAAATTACAGCAAAAAATGGGGATTACAGATAATATGATTCGTATGTCAGTCGGTTTAGAAGCATGGGAGGATATTGTGGACGACCTTCAACAAGCATTTGCTAATACGACAATACAAAAAATTTAAAAAGGCTGAACCTCAGCCTTTTTTATGTACATATACCATATGAGAGTTATTTATACAGTAATGATAACTTTACCTTGAGCGTGACCTTGTTCAAAATACCTGAAAGCCTCAGGTACTTCACTTAATTTATAACAGCGATCAATTATGGGTTTTATTTTGTCTTCTTCAATAAGTTCTTTCAAAAAAATTAAATCTTTTTGGTTTGCCCTTTGTAACATGCTACACATTTTCTTATTCCCAGTTAGTGAAATCAAAGGACCGAACAACATCGCTTCGGTTAATTGAGCCCCAGAACCTCCTACCATTACATAATTGCCATTGGGATTAAGTGCTCGCTTATAAGTTGATATTGATTGGTAGCCGTTAACAGCAATGATTAGATCGTAACTCTCTTTTAATTCTTTAAGATCTTTCAATTTATAGTCAATTGTATGGTCTGCACCGATTGATTGTAAAATATCTATATTTCTTGTACTACACACACCAGTTACTTCAGCTCCAAATGCTTTCGCAATCTGTACTGCAAAAGTACCTACACCACCTGAAGCACCATTTATTAATACCTTCTGTCCCGACTGAATTTTACCTTTGTTTCTAATAGCCTGTAATGCTGTAACTCCTGCCATAGGAACAGCTGCTGCTTCCTCAAAAGACAAATTTACTGGTTTGAATGCCAAAGCATTTTCGGGTACAGTTACGTATTCTGCAAAACCACCCCAACCACAAGATGATAAGTCTCCAAACACTTCATCGCCTGGTTGGAAGTGCTTAACATCTTTACCGACAGCTTCAACTAAACCTGCTATATCTCCACCAGGTATTACGTATTTTGGTTTGAGAATACCAAAAGCAATACGAGCTAAAAAAGGTTCGCCTTTTAAAAGTACAAGATTTCCATAATTTATGGAAGTTGCTTTTATTTTTACTAGTACTTGATTGGATTTTGGAATTGGTTTTTCTACTTCTGAAAGTTCAAGAACGTCAGGTGAACCATATTTCTTACATACAATAGCCTTCAAATTTATTCCTCCTCATTTCAGTAAATTGAAATCATACTGGCAAAAGACTAAATAATTAATCAAGTAGCTATCGTTTTAATGATGAAAACTAGGCACATTTTACTTGAACTCTGATTATTTTAGATTCTTACCTTCCTTCTAAAGTTATTTATATTACTGTCAAGTATGACAAATTCGAACTAATGAAATAACATATATATTTTAAAAAGAGGAAAGCAGAGGCTATTTTTAATAGATTGAGAGGGTAAAATGAACATTCATTTTTTTAAGTATTGGGGGAGAATATGAAAAAAGCTATTATTCTTTATATCCTAGTAATTATACTGATCACCAGCTTCACGACAGTATTTATTTATAAAAAAGTCCAAAATCCAATACCATCAAGGCAAATTCAAATAGGGTATCTGATTTCGAACAATATGGATCAGATTGAGTTCAATAAGATTATTACAGATGAAGATGATCAAAATGCGGTTGATTATATTGAAGGAATCTTTTGGGGGTCAAATCGTATTACTAGTCCAAATGTTGATCATAATCATCCGGATGCTGTTTTAATCATCAACAGTCCCAGACAAGGAACGAGGATACTTAATTCTATGATTTGGTTTAATGATAATACTGTGATAATTGGGGTGAATAACGGTGAAAATATAATAGATTTTAGAAAACTAGAAAAATCAGAAGTAGAATACTTTAAAAGTATTATCAGTTATAAAAAATAATGAATGTATAAGGAATTCACATTCTTTATCCGTTACTGATCATCAAGAAACGATAGGGGAAGACTTAAGATGGATTCACACAAATAAATGAAAGAAAAAGCTAACATTACTTTCATTAGCTTTTTCTTAATCATTGCGAGAAACGGAGACTAAAAACTATGTCCACCACATTTGACCGACAGATTCTTTTACAATAAGCGGTTTTAAATTTTCGACTGCCTTTGTAAATCCTTCATTAATAGACATTAATCCATCTTCATGTTCGATGCTAACAACATAGTCATAACCATAGAGACGAAGAGTACTTATTATATCTGCCCAAGTTTTTTGATCATGACCAAAGCCAACTGTTCTAAAATACCAGGCACGATCGCGCATTTCTGAATAGTCTGTCATGTCTGTGAGTCCATTTCGATTCATGTTTTGCTGGTCAATTATCGTATCTTTTGCATGGAAATGGTGGATGGCATTTTCACGACCGAGAATTTTTATTGCTTCAATTGGATCAATTCCTTGCCACCACATATGACTAGGATCAAGATTAGCCCCAATTGCAGGACCGCAAGCTTCTCTTAATCGTAACATTGTCGCTGGTGTATGAACGGAAAATCCTCCATGTAGCTCTAAACCGATTTTTACATTGTGCGCTATTGCTAAATCATTTTTTTCTTTCCAATATGGTATTAATTTTTCTTCCCATTGCCATTTCAAAATTTCTTGGAAATCATGTGGCCATGCAGTTACTGGCCAGTTAGGGTAAAGCGCATTTTCGTGATCACCGGGACATCCAGAAAATGTATTTACAACAGGGACTTCTAATGCGGAAGCAAGACGTATTGTTTTCTCTAAAAGATCGTCAGCTGGCTTTGCAATTTTTTTCTGTGGGTGAAGGGGGTTTGCATGACAACTTAAAGCACTAATTATTAATCCATGATCAGTTATTTTTTGCTTAAACTTTTTTATATTAGATTCATTGTTTAATAGCTCATCAATTTGACAATGAGCATCACCAGGGTAACCCCCAGTGCCTAGCTCAATAGCCTCTACACCTTTAGAAGAAACATAGCTCAACATGTCATCAAAACTTCGATCGGAGAATAAAACTGTAAAGACACCTAATTTCAATGCAAATTCCCTCCTTAACAATAATTGTCAGAATATACTGTTATGTAATCCATTACATTTCTAACATATAGAAATTTTTCACGTAAATCAATAGTTTTATTTAGATTAAAATATTTTATTGACAGATAATTCAGAACATATTAACATAAAAATGTAATCGATTTCAGAAGGTTACATACAGTGATTTTACAGAAAGTAGGATAAAAAGATGGCAAACATCCAACAGGTTGCTAAACAAGCAGGAGTTTCTGTAGCAACAGTTTCAAGAGTATTAAACGGACAAAACACAGTTTCCTCTAAAACAAGAATTAAAGTAGAAGAAGCCATTCATAAATTAAATTATGAACCAAGTATGTTAGGGAGGAATTTAAGAAACTCCGAAAGTAGAATTATCTTAATTTTAATTCCTACGATCTCTAACCCATTTTATTTGGACATTATCAAAGGTATTGAAAATATTGCAATCAGCCAAAATTATAATATTTTACTTTGTGAGACGGATTCAAATCCTGAGAAAGAGAATATTTATTTTGATCTAGTCAGAAAAAAGATGGCAGATGGGATTATTTCAATGGATCCTGCAGTAAATGTAGACACATTAAAAAAGCTAGCAGAAAATCATGCAATAATTCAATGTAGTGAATATGGAGAGGACAGTGGTATTCCTTATGTAACGATTGATAATGAGGAAGCTTCTTATCGAGCAGTGAAACATTTAATTAAAATTGGTCACTCAAAAATTGCCCTAATGAACTCTGATGAAAAATATTTATATGCAAGACAACGAAAAAAAGGCTATCAAAAAGCATTAGAAGAGCACGGGATTGCCGTAAAGGATGAATATATCATTCATACTCAACATTTAGGATTCGAGTACGGACAGCAGGCAATGAAAAAAATATTAAACATAGAAGATCGACCAACAGCGGTCTTTGCTGTATCTGACCTTTTAGCAATTGGCGCATTAAAAGAAATCAATAGCAATGGACTACATGTTCCAAATGATATTGCAGTAGTTGGTTTTGATAAAATTGATTTTTCAAATATGACAAACCCTACTCTTACAACGATTGCACAACCAATGCATAAGATGGGAACCATTGCAGCGAAAATGTTAATTGATCAGATTAAAGGTGAAAAGGTTGAAAGTATCATATTAGATCATGAATTAGTCATTCGAGAGTCTACTTCAGGTTAAATCGATGTAAGGTCAGCGCTCTGTTATTAAAAGAGGTTAATAGTAGAGCGCTGACCTTAAATGTAATCGATTACATAAAAGGGGAGTTTATTAAACAAATACTAAGGGGTGAATGGTTTTGAGAAAATTACTAGTGGCTGGAATGTCTTTAGTAACAGTATTTGGGTTGGTAGCTTGTAATGATAAAGGCAGTAGTGTTGGTGGAAAAGAAGATGATAAGTTGAAAATCGGTATTTCTTTACCATCTGCAACACATGGTTGGATGGGTGCATTAATTGATAGTGCTGAAAAACAAGCAAAGGAATTAAAAGAGAGTGATGGTATTGAGTATGTAATGACCAATGCAACAGATCCAAACAAGCAAGCAAACGATGTTGATGATTTAATTGCACAAGATGTAGATGTTATTGTCATGCTTCCAATTGAGTCTGCTGCACTTACTCCAGTTGGTCAAAAGATAAAAGATGCTGGTATTCCTTTAGTCATAGTAGATCGCGAGTTAGAAAATGATGCTGCTACTGTAGTTGTAAAAGGAGACAATGAGGGCATTGGCGTTAATGCTGGTAAATATTTTGTAGAAAAATTAAATGGCAAAGGGAAAGTAGTTGAAATTACAGGTCCACCAAGTTCTGTTACAGAGCAACGAGGTTCTGGTTTCAAAGAAGCAATGGAAGCTGCTGTTGGTATTGACGTAATCGCTTCACAAAGTGGCGATTTTTCTACTGAAAAATCATTAGAAGTTATGCAAAATATTTTACAAGCGCACCCTCATATTGATGCAGTTTTCACTCAGGATGATGGCATGGCACTTGGTGTACTCCAAGCAATTAAAGAAGCTGGACGTAAAGATATCAAATTCATCACAGGTGCCGGCGGTGGTAAGGCTGTATTTGATAACATGAAGGAAGACGGTTTAATTACAGCAACATTCTTATATTCGCCAACGATGGTCGCTGATGCAGTAAAAATTGCAGCAGAAATCGCCCAAGGTAATGAACCAGAAGAAAATATGATTGTAAAAGAAGCAACTCAAGTTACAAAAGATAATGTTGAAGAGTACTATAACCCAGATTCTAAATTCTAAATAATCGAGAGGAAATACAATAATTGTCGATACAGATATTGTATTTCCTATTTTCCTATAAAGGAGGGATCAAGCCTTGTCTACGAATCCTTTAATGACAATGAACAATATTGAAAAATCATTTAACGGTAACCAGGTATTAAAAAATGTTTCAATTCAAGTTGAGAAAGGTGAAATTCATGCATTATTAGGAGAAAATGGAGCGGGAAAATCGACATTAATGAATATTCTTGGTGGCGTTCATCAACCTGATCACGGATCAATTCAGATCAATGGAATCGATAGTAAAATGCTGAATCCAAGAGTATCGCAGGAACATGGAATTAGCTTTATTCACCAAGAATTAAATGTAGTCTCCGATCTAAGAGTCTATGAAAATATGTTTTTAGGTTCTGAACTTCGCAACAAAATAGGTTTTTTAAAAGTAGAAGAGATGTGTAGCAAAACTAGTGAGATATTAGCAAAACTAGGCGTTGACATCAATCCTAAAGAATATGTTAGAAATCTTGATACCTCTTATAAACAATTGATAGAAATATCAAAAGCACTATTACATAAATCCACGCTTATTATTATGGATGAACCTACAGCATCCTTAGCAGAACATGAAGTAAATCGGTTATTTGAACTAATGAAAAACCTAAAAAATTCTGGTGTTTCAATTATTTATATTTCTCACAAGCTTAAAGAAATAAAAGAAATCTGCGACAGTTATACTGTATTACGTGATGGTGAAGTTGTTGGAACTGGAAGTATAGAAAATGAAAACTTAGATTCAATAACAAAACTTATGGTAGGAAAATCTATTTCAGAAGATCGAATCGTTCAAAAAGGGACATTTGGTCCTGTATTATTAGAAGTTAAAAACTTAACCAGTCAAAGATTATTTAATGATATCAATTTTTCAGTTCGTAAGGGAGAAATTGTTGGTTTTACTGGTTTAGCTGGAGATGGTAGAACTGAACTTTTTGAAAGCTTATTTGGTTATCGAAAAAAATACACTGGTGAGATTCGAATCAATAACCAGTCGGTAAAAATAGATCATCCACGTAAAGCATTAGAAGCTGGTATGGGACTTGTTCCAAAAGATCGAAAAGAAAATGCGATTATAAAAGATTTAAGTGTCATTCATAATATGAGTCTTTCTTCAATAGGGCATTTTGAAAATGCAGGGTTCATCCAAGAAAAGCTTGAGAAGGAGAAATTCGATTTTTATAAAAATCAATTAAACATCAAAGTACACAACCCACGAATTACAATTGACAAATTAAGTGGTGGGAATCAACAAAAAGTGATTATTGCTAAATGGCTTGAAGTAAATACAGATATTATCATTTTTGATAACCCAACTCAAGGGATTGATGTAGGAGCAAAACAAGAGATTTATCAACATATCGTTTCACTAGCAGAACAAGGTAAAGCTGTTGTCATTCTTTCTTCAGAAGCCCCAGAGGTATTAAAGATTTGTCATAACATTAATGTAATGTATCAAGGAGAAATAACTGCTAGATTCAATGGAGAAGAAGCTACTGAAGATGAAATTATGAGTTATGCAACTGGATCGAAAAGGGAGGTCGAAAAAATTGGCTAATGTCGTATTAAATGAAAATAATCCACAAACTTCAAATACAAAAAATCGCCTCTCTTGGCTTTGGTCAGAGTATAGCGTCATTATTGCTTTTTTAATTATTTTTATCGCAGCATTAATTATGAATCCTAGATTTATTGATATGAATAACCAACTCAATATTTTAATGCAAGTTTCAATCATAGGAATTGTTGCATTAGGAATGACGATTGTCATGCTTTCAGGAGGAATCGACTTATCTGTTGGCTCAGTACTAGTATTAGTCGGTGTTTGCACGGTGTTAGCTTTAAATGCAACTGGTAGCATATTTGTAGCAATCGTAACTGCACTTTTAGTAGGTTCATTCGCTGGATTTTTAAATGGATTAATGGTTGCAAAAGGAAGAATTGCCTCGTTCATTGCTACATTGGGGATGATGGCGGCAGCTCGTTCAATCGCCTTATATATAACTGAGGGCGGTAGTATTTCTGGAAAAGTAACTGGATTTACAGCAATCGCAAATAATAATTTAGGTATGATTGATTACCCGATTATCATTTTCTTCGTTATGACCGCACTTGTTTATATATTAATGCACAAGACTCGATTTGGAAGATATGTGTATGCAATCGGAAGTAACGAAAAAGCTGCGCTTCTGTCTGCTATTAGAGTCGATCGCGTTAAAATTGGCGTTTATAGTTTTGCAGGCTTATTAGTCAGTGTAGCCGCAATCATTGAAGCATCTAGATTAAATTCTGTTTCTTCTTCAAGTACGGGGGTTCAATATGAATTAGATGCAATCACTGCAGTTATCATTGGTGGAACAAGAATGACAGGTGGCCGAGGGAAGATTATTGGAACATTTTTTGGTGTTTTAATTTTAGGTATCTTAAATAATATGATGAATTTAATGAACGTCTCTCCGCATCTTCAAGGATTTGTAAAAGGATTAATCATCATCATTGCAGTTGTATTTCAAAAGAAAGAGTAGGAGGCGTAGCTAAATATGAAAGTAGGCATTATCGGATGTGGTTCAATTGCTAAATTTCGTCATGCCCCAGAATATAAAGCCAATAAATTTGTGAATGAAATCGTATTTTACGACCGAAATATCGAACGAGCAAGGAATTTAGCGGACATGTTTGACGGACAGACAGCTCCTTCTATAGAAGAATTATTAGCGGATCCTTCTATAGATATGATCAGTGATTGTTCCTCCAATGAACAGCATCATTTAATTACTACAAAAGCTCTACTAAGTGGAAAGCATGTTTTATGTGAAAAGCCGATATCACTTACAATTGAACATGCTAAAGAAATAGTAGACGCCCAAAAGTTATCTGGGAAAAAATTGATGGTAGATCATAATCAACGTTTTACACGTGCACATCAAAAAGCAAAAGAAATCATCCTCACTAAAGAACTAGGAAAAGTTTTAACCTTTAGAACGACTTTTGGACACGCAGGACCGGAACATTGGGGTGTAAATAAATCAAATTCTACATGGTTCTTTAAAAAAGAGCGTTCAGGGCTTGGAGTTGCTGGAGATTTAGGAATCCATAAAGTTGATTTAATACATTACTTACTTGATGATGAAATCGCATCTGTAAGTGCATTTCAAGGGTCACTAGATAAAGTCAATGAAAACGGAGAACCAATTGAGGTTTGCGATAATATTGTTTGCAGTTTAAAAACAAAAAAAGGACGTTTAGGTACAGCTTCATTCTCATGGACTTATTATGGAGAAGAAGACAATAGTACAATTATCTACTGCGAAAAAGGGATTATTAAAATATACAATACTAATGAATATCAAATTGAGGTCATTACAAAAGATGGCGAGAAGGTATTTTATCAACTAGAAAATATTCAAACAAATGATAACCAAACAACAAGTGGTGTAATTGATGCTTTTATTAAATGTATACAGCTTGATGAGGACCCACTTGTGACAGGTGAAGATGCCCTTTCTTCACTTAAAGTAATTTTAGGTATTATTGAAGCCGCCGAATCAAACAGTGTAGTTACAATATAACAAAAGTGTCATTACGAGAATGACCAAATAGATAGTAAGTAAACTCATCCAGTTTAATGGTTGAGTTTATTTTTTGTATGGAATACAATCTTTATTCAAATTCTAATGAGGGTAATATTTTTACTAGCGAATTACATTCACTACTTTAATCTTGGAGGCTAGAAAGTGGAATACTATAATGTTTTTGGCAATAAAAAAGAGCTAGAAGTAAATGAAGGTGAACGTGTAGAAATTATTTTGAGAAGTGATCAATATTGTATTAATCATGAAGAACCACTTTATCATTCTGGAACCCTCAATGAAATCGTCTATGGAAATGATGCAAAAGGAGGTTCAGAACCAGTAGGAATACAGGTTACATTTGATAAAGATACAGTCTACAATGACGGAGAAAAAGAATTTATTTCTTTTGATGCAATTGAAGAAGTCTTTAGTAAAAAGTATGAAATCGTTGGATATGCAATGTTAAATGAGGGAATTAGCTTAAGTGTAAAAGGAAAGAGTATAGGTAAAGTTATTAATTTTGACTATATTAATGGAAATTTAATTCCAGTTTCAATTCAAGAAGACAATGGTCCAGTAATAAATACAATTTCAGAGGAAGATACTGAATTAATCCAAGACATCATGCGTTATGGAACACCTCAAAAGTTTTTTCATTATGTTCTTACTAAATCTAGATGATAAATAGAAAAAGGACCGTCCATATTAGGACGGTTCTTTTTTTTGTTCCAAACTAAAAAAACATAGCGTTTAAGTTGATTTAAATATCCAGTTTTTAAAAATCGTAAAGAAGAAATTAGCTAACTTCTAGCATTAAATTTTTAAGGAATTGCTATTTGTACACTATTTGTCCTTTTTAATCCGTATTAATTATGTAAGTATTTTTACTCCCACGGGTCATTCCATTCAACTTCATTATCATATTCTACAAAAAAATAAATTGTATTTTGTGAACAATTAATGTCAACAATATTTTTCTTTTTACCTAAGCCAACGGTAAACGAAGTAATAACTAATAAATGTTTTGTCACGTTATAATCAGTTTTGTGCTATCACAATAAATCTTTAAAGGAGCATTAATTATGAAAATTACGAGACTTACCTTCATCACTGTATTTGCATTTTCAAGTTTGGTAGGAGTAAATCACTCTTATGCCGCAGGAGAAGAATCAGCAGGTAGTTCAAAGGCTGCCATTACATTTACTGCCGGATCAGGACCGGTAGAACCAAGTAACCCAACGAATCCAACAAATCCATTATTTCCAGGAGGCCCAACTGACCCAACTGACGTACCAACTGGTAATACTGGTCCTTTAACTTTAGACTATGTTTCATCAGTAGAGTTTGGATCACATGAAATCTCAAATACAACTGTAGCATATTCAGCTACATCAAAAAAACCATTTATTCAAGTATCTGATCGAAGAGGAACAGGTGCAGGATGGTCAGTTATTGCAAAAGCTAGTAAGTTTACAAATGGAACAATTGAAACATTACCAGGAGCAGTTTTATCATTTAAAAATGCTACAGTCAATTCAATCGGAACAGGAAATTCACCGTCAGCAGTACAAACAGTTGCCTTAAGTACTGATGGAAGTACTGCGTCATCAGTTGTATCAGCATCTACAGGTACTGGATTAGGAACTTGGTTAACGAGTTGGCTTGGTATAAATCCAGATGTAAAAGACGGAGAACTAAATAACAATGTAACACTAACAATACCAGCGGGTTCTGCAACCGTTGGAAATCATGAAGCTACGATTACATGGACTTTAACAGACGCACCAGGAGTGTAGAGAGAAAAGTATTCTTATTTATTATTTATTAATAAAAATCAAATGAAGAGGGCCTATAAAAAGACCCTCTGTTTTTTAACTATATATAAAAGGGGTAGAAATATGAACACGAAACTTGAAATCGTACTATTCTTATTATCAGCTGCCATAATCGTTTCCTTATTTCCGACATCCGTTCAAGCTTCGTCAAATATAGTCGATTTTTCAGTTCAAGCTAAGATACCAGAAAATCAAATTGATAAGACGAAATCTTATTTTGATTTAAAAATGAATCCTGGACAAATTCAAGTTGTAGAGATTGACGTTTTTAATAACAACCGTACGAAAATTGAAACATTTATTGCAGATGTCACTTTTGCAACAACAAATGATAATGGTCTAATTGATTATTCTCCTAAAAGTGTTAAAAAAGCAGATCAAAGTTTAAAATTTCCAATTGTAGACCTTGTAAATGAACCTCATAAAGAAATTGTCATTCCTCCGGGTAAATCAAGAACTGTTACATTCACTTTTAAAATGCCTAAACAAAAATTTAATGGAGTACTTTTAGGATCAATCCATTTTAAAAAGAAGATTGATAAAATTGAAACTAAAAAATCATCAGAAACGATTCAAATTAATAATCAATACGCTTATGTTATTGGTGTCAAATTGACTGAAACAATAAAAAAAGTAAAGCCAGAGTTGCATCTTATAAAAATCAAGCCCAAATTAGTCAATTATCATACTGCAATTATAGCCAAAATCCAAAATAGTGAACCAACTATTGTTCAAGGTATGAAAATCGATTCAAAAATTTTTAAAGATGGTTCAAATAAAATTTTATATAGTTCGAATAAAACAGGATTAAGTATGGCGCCAAATTCAAATTTTGATTATGCGATTGATTTAAAAAATAATCAAATTCAACCTGGAATATATCGTTTAAAAATGAAAGCAATCATTGGAGATCAGATGTGGGTATGGGATGAAGTGTTTAAAATTGGAAACGAAGCAAAAGAATTAAATGATAAAGCAGTTGAAGTAAAGCAAAATTATTTCTGGTTGTATTTTAGTGTCGGGATCTTTTTAACTTTAGTCCTAAGCATCCTTTTTTTCTTTATTGCAAAGAAAAGGAAGAAGGAAAGAAAAGAATAGATCCTTAAAAATCATCTAATAGACATAACTTAATTTTTCAGTATCTAGGAGAAGCGTTAAAATGATATTAATGAAAATAAAAAATCTAAAGCCAAGAAATCTAACTTTCAAATTAATCATCACGATAATTCTTATCACTTCGAATCATTTAATACCCTCACATTCATTAGCCGAAACAAACCTAAAGGGAGTGAATAATAAACTAGTTCAAACGCTAATACCATTAAAAGGGGAAGAATTAATAAGAGATGCATATTATGTCGATACACCTAATGGTAAAAGAACATTTACGAATGTAACTTATGCAAATTCACTCTTATTAGCAGCATTTGCTGGCCATTCAATGTTAACACCAAATAGTGGTTATGCATATCTACCTATAATAGGCTCTTATTGCTTTGTTACTGTAGAAAATGGAAGAGATTATTTGTTTAATTTCTGGGATGCTTTTACAGGATCTGTTAATAGTTCTGTAGGTGCAGCAACTCCTATTTCAACAGTTATAGGTGAAACTTATCAAGTTACATTACCATATAAGCATACCATTCTAAATGAAAAGGGTGGAGAAACTCAGGAAATTGAATGGGGAATATTTGACTCAAATCAAGTAATCCTAGCGAATAATAAAAAGGCTATTGCAAGCACTGAAACAGGCACTATAACTTTTCAATTCAAAGCTACGACATCAACAACTTATGTAACTATGGGATTCAAACCAACAAGTTCATTTACTAGTAATGGTGATATACGTACTCTTGAAATTAGAGGAGTGAGTGTAAAGTCTATAAAAAAAACGATTCAAGAAATTTTTCCTGATCCAAATTTATCACTTGTTATTGCCAATTATTTAGGTTTACAAGTAACAAGTAGAGTAAGTGAGGAACACTTAGCATCGATTATAAATTTAGATCATGCTAGTGGTAAGAACATTGAAAATTTAAGTGGTGTGGAATATTTGACCAACCTAAAAAGTGCAAATTTATCGCAAAATCAGATAAGCGATGTAAGTCCATTATCAGGATTAATCAATCTAAAGGATTTAAATTTGGCCAGTAATAAAATTAATGATACTAGTCCATTAGTTGATTTATTGAATTTAACTTTATGTAATCTATCTGACCAAAAAGTAGTGTTAAGTCAAGGGACGATCAGAATACCTACCACCTATTACTTAAAAAATCCTGATGGTAGTACACCTGGTTTAACCTGGAGCTATGGAACTGGGAGGTATGAAAATAACCAAATTACTTGGAGTTCTCCAGGAGATAATAAACTAACATGGAATACAACATTAACAATCGGACAAGCAATTACAACTTTCTCCGGACAAATATCACAATATACAAAAGGCTTTCTATCGTTTCAAACCGTACCTGAAACAATTAGTTTTCAGACATCAACAATTAAGTCAAACGAAACCTTAATTCAAAGGAATGAGGCTATTTGGAATATGAAAGTATCATCGGACCTACCTGGTAGAAAATGGATTCTAACCGCTTCAATAGAAAAACCTTTAACTAAAGTTGATGATCCGTCAAAAGTGTTAACAAATGCAATTGTGTACGTTGATCAAAATGGGACGGTTCCTTTAAGCCAGTCACCATTAAAAGTATTTGAACACGTTACGGATACGATCCCAGTTACTCCTGTAAAGTGGGATGCAGATAAAGGGATTTTATTGAAACCTGATATGACTGAAGTAACGATTGGAACCTATACTACAGATATCAATTGGACTTTAATTGATGCTCCATAAACCTTTTCAAAACTCCTCAGCCTAAGGCAGGGGAGTTTTTTTCGATCATAACAATATTCAGTAAAAGGTATTTCTATAATTTTTAAGCATGCAACTAAAACGACTAAATTGAACGATTTAATTCTAAACAAAATTTTCCCATTGAAAAAAGCTATGTAGAATTACGACATTCATAAATTCGATTAAGCTTAATGTAAAATTTTTTGGCTTTCTTAATAAATATCTACATTCATTTTGTTTAATATGCTTTCTATATTAATGTGATTCATTTCACAAGGAATACATTTACCGTTGGCAAAGGTGAAAAGTGCTAGTGTAGAGATTCTGATATCATGCTAAATTAGTAAGTGTTCAGCGGGACACACAAACAAATAATGTGTTGAACCAAGTGCAAAACAAAAGTAAATTAATTAAATTAATGGGGGAATATATAAATGAAAAAATTAATGACTTTATCCGTTTTGGTTGGATCACTTCTATTAGGAACTAACGTTGGAGCAGTTGATGCAGCATCAAAAACTAAAAGTAATTACACAAATGTAAACTATAAAGGAAAGGTTACTGCAAAAACGTTAAAAGTTCGTTCAGGGATTAGTTCAAAATATAAAGTTGTTGGTACCTTATCAAAAGGTAAAACAGTAAAGGTGACACGTAAATCAACTCAGTGGGTATATATTACATCCGGTAAAACAAAAGGTTGGGCTATGGTTAAGTATATAAAAAAATCGTCTACTTCAACACCAACAACTAAACCAACAACTCAAACAATTCCAACTAATAAACAATCAAGTTCAAATACAAACTCATCTACATTATCAGCATTTGAAACGAAAGTTGTTGAGCTAACAAATGTTGAACGTTCAAAAGCAGGCCTAAAACCATTTAATATAAATAATGAATTATCAAAAGTATCTCGTATCAAATCACAAGATATGACAGATAAAAATTATTTTGATCATAACAGTCCAACATATGGTTCTCCATTCGATATGATGAAAAAATTTGGTATTTCATATAAAACTGCGGCAGAGAACATCGCTAAGGGTCAGAAAACACCGGAAGAAGTCGTAAAAGCATGGATGAATAGTTCAGGACATCGAGCAAATATTTTAAACAGTAATTTAGATCAAATTGGAGTTGGATTTGATTCACGTTCAAATGCATGGACACAAATGTTTATTTCTCAATAAAAACAAGGTAAAAATATACGAGTATGTAATAAGGAGAGTTACAATGAATGGATAACTTTAATTATATCTGTGATGAATTCAATTTTATAGAATTTGATGATGATCAGATTCAAGAAGAGGTAAAAATAGATAAATAAACTTGAAAGGTAAAATAAACTATTCTGTGTCACATATTAAAAATTAGAAATGGCAGCCACTTCGATAACGCTCGGCTTTTAGTGGAAGGAAATCTGATGAGACACGAAGTTACTTTTTAAAAGTATATGTATAACTAAGCAGGCGAAAGAACGTAAGCTAACGAGAGTCATTCTAAAGGCACATTATATGTGCCTATTTTTTTTATGATCGATACTTGAATGAAATAAAATAGAAATTTGGTTTATATCCCGTTGTGTGAGAGTTGGATCAATAATAATAACTGGATGGACTGTATTAATATCTAATTGAAAGTCTGCAATGATAAATTCAATAGGAAGTTTATCTAAGTTTTGTGGCTCAAAATCACCTTGTTTAGGCTGAAGAATATTCATTTTATGGCCGAATTCCTTTATCAGTTTTGTGGAAATATATCGATAAACTCCCGGACCATTACTTGTTAGTAATAATATATTTTGTTTCACCATATCATATTTAATTTTTGTTGCTTGGATATTCAATGTTACTTTAGCAACACCGTCTTTTGTAAGTTCAGGATATGACCTTTCATTTGTCCATTCGAACAAAATGTTTCTTACTTGATTAAATAATTCAGGATAATTCTCATTAGTATATCGATCCAATGGATAAGAGGGCTCTATTTTTTCAATTGAGTATAAAACTAGTGAGTATCTTTTAAATTGACTTTGAAATGTATAAAGAAAATCTTCATCATTAAGTAATGGTATTCCTAAATTTTTTTCTAGTCTTTCTACAAGCTGATACATGTCATTATAGTAAGACGTTTTTTTATTATAAAATAGTGTTAAAAATTCAGATTTTTCGGTTTCATCAAAGCTATAATAAGGTAATGTAGTAATAGATAATGTAAATGCAATTCTTTCATTTAATGAAATATTAACATTAAAAACATTTTCTATTTCGTTACAAATTTCATCTGAGATTTTAAAGAAATGAGAATCAGCAATTCTTTTTCTTGTTTCACTATTTAAGTTTAGATCAATTTCTTTTTTGATCCGGTATAACATCGTAGCAAGGAAATATATATATTTGTTTGTTGTCGCAGGATATATAAATAATTTATATTTATCAGTCGTAGTTGTAACAATTTCTTTCAACTTTGAAAATGAGATGTTCTCGAATGGCCAATTATCTAAGGTGTGGGCAGTGTGATCATTTAATACATCTAACATATCACAGCATAATAATCGTATATCAAATTCTCTTCCGATTATTTGAAGTGGTCCACGCTTCAGTTGCAAACTATAAGAATTAAGTAAAGCTTCAACACGTCCTAGTAACTTATAAATAGCTTGTTCTTGGGCATAAAGAGCTGATGCTAAGCCACTTATATTTTTTATTTGTTTAAATTGAATGTACAGTATTGCTCTAAATGTTACTGAATTTCTTACAAATAATGAGCGAATTTCATTGATTGATGCCGAAATAGGTTTTTTTATATAAATCCCTTTACCTTTAATTGTTTCAATTTCCCATCCATTTGGTAAATCTAAGTTTATTGATTGTATATCATTCCGTATCGTTTTTTCAGTACAAGATAATTCACTTGCCAATTCCTCTGATGTGTACCACTTATCGTTACTACTTAAAATATTAATGATTTGTAGTCTTCGCTTAGTTGATTTATCCATTTAACACCCTCACTTTAAATGAGTCATTAGCTTATAATCTAATCGTCGTTTTGACAAAGGGTTTTAATATACAAACTGATCAATTCTAAATTTCCAAATACAAAAATGGTAGGCATAATTTGACAAACCTTATTATTTGATATTTTATACGATCTATACGTGCGTTGGATTGTTTCGAATGGCAATAACATCAAGGAAAACATAATGTTTTTTAACAATAGGATATGAAGTTTATGAATTAAATAATGCATAAACAATTTTGTACAAAAGAGTTTTACAAGAGCCTAGAATACAGACAATTATGGAACGTTCTTCTTTGGAGTAAGAAATCTTGAACTTTTTTATTGAATCAACTGTAAAAACGGTTCAATTAGAAGGGTTCTTCAATATAAGCCTAGAATGATATAGAAGACATATTCTTAGCGAGAGACAAATATCATGAACAAGAAAAAATGGTTTCTAACATACATCTGTTTTTGGGATTGTCACTTGAATCTTATTTTGTTAGATTAGTTATCAATTTATGAAGTTTTAAAAAATTGAATGGAGAGATGTAAATGTCATATATCGTTGATTTTAAAAATGTGTCCACAATTGGTTTAGAGTCATCACCTGTTGTAGAAGCACTTGCTGGCTTACGTGCTCACGAAGCACGATACTTTATGACCAAATACAAACATGAATTTACGGTTGTACCAGCTAGCGAAAGTCAAGATACACTTGATTATGTAAACCAAATATTAAAAGAGCGCGATATCGAGTTTGCAGCTAAACCTTTAGAAACGTCACGTTTTCAAGTAGAAAATATTAAATTTGCTTATGTCTTTTATGAAGACGGTCTTGCGATTAATGTCATGTATACGGTTGATGACCCAAAGAAGCGTGCTGTTGGCTTTAAGCTTTCTGAGGGGATGGAAGTACCAAAGGAGCTAGAAGAAAAGTTTAAGTTTGCTAGACAGAAATCTAAACTAGCTGGAACAATTCGTGGCTCATATTTTGTCATTAAAGGCGAATATTAAATAAAACCTAAATTAATGGTTATGAAGCGGTGATCAAGTTTTTGATCTCCGCTTTTTTATTCAAATGTTTGGTTATTCGTTGAATATTATTTTAAATATTAATACATGTAAGTGGGTTAACAAATGATTTTGAAAGGAAAAAACTGATGTACGGTGAACCAAACTATTTGTCAATGAATATTTTTAGTGCCAGGTTACCTATCAATTAATAACCTCTAAAAAATATCAATAAAATGGAATTATTTACCAAAAAAGTATTTTTAATTATCGAAATTTTTTTAAAATTATACTATACTATTGATAATGATTCCAATAGTCAGCATGTTCATTATATGGAGGATGAAAAGTGTACTTTTAAATTACCTTGTATTGTAAAACTGAAGTTTAGTGATTATTTTGCTTCTAACCACTTACAATTCAATTTGTATTCATTACAATTTTTATTAAATGAGTCTGTCAACGAAGAAGAATTTAAAGTAACTATTTATTATATTTAAATACTCCTTGAACATATCCCTAGTCGGAATCGAACGACGAAATCAAAATTTACTATTCTAACAATCTACTAAACTTTAAGGAGGAGTAAAAAAGTGGTCAACGAAAAAATGCATCCTGAAATCGAAAATATCATTACAAATATGGAAAAAGTTATGATTGGTAAAAGAAATGTAGTCGAACTAAGTTTGGTAGCCCTTCTTACAGGGGGGCATGTTTTACTGGAAGATGTTCCGGGTGTTGGGAAAACAATGATGGTAAAATCACTTGCCAAATCCGTTAATGCAAATTTCCGTAGAATTCAATTTACCCCAGACTTGTTGCCTTCAGATGTAACGGGGGTTTCTATTTATAATCCAAAAGAGATGGAGTTTCAGTTCCATCCAGGACCATTAATGGGGAATATTATCCTGGCTGATGAAATTAACCGAACATCTCCAAAAACTCAGTCTGCACTATTAGAAGGATTGGAGGAAGCAAGTATAACAATTGATGGGATAACCTATGAACTACCGAAGCCCTTTTTTGTTATGGCGACACAAAATCCAATTGAATATGAAGGTACATATCCTCTTCCTGAAGCACAGCTAGATCGATTTTTGTTAAAGATTACAATGGGATATCCGACTATAGATGAAGAATTAGAAATATTAAATAGGTACCAAAATATCCCTCCAATTGATCAGTTAAAACCTGTCATTGATATTGACGATTTATTATCACTTCAAAGGGAAATGAAGAATGTTTTTATCGATGAATCCATTAAGCATTATATTGTGAGTATTGTTAATAGTACGAGACAGGATGGAAATGTGTATTTGGGTGCAAGCCCAAGAGGTTCACTCGCGCTAATGAAAGCGGGACAAGCATATGCATTCATGTACGGACGTGATTACGTTTTACCTGATGATATTCAATATCTTGCACCATTTGTATTGTCCCACAGAATTATTTTAAATTCAGAATCAAAATTTGAAGGAATTACTGCTGAAAGAATTATTAAAAATATTGTTAAAAATATTTCTGTACCTGTTCAAAGGAAAGTGAAATTATAATGAAAATGCAATTACGTGTCCTCAATAAAGCTAGGAAATATCTATTGATATTTCTAATACCATTACTATTTTTGTATGCCTTGTTTCAAGGAGGATTTGTAAGTTGGTTTTTATTCTATAGTTGTCTACCGTTTATCTTATACTGTGTAGCGTTATCATTTTATCCTTTGGAAAATCTGAAAGTGACTAGAGAGCTCCCTAAAAACGTTTTCAAGGTCGGTGATCCGATAAAAGTTATTGTAACCGTAAAAAAATCATTTTTTTTACCAGTATTTTATTTTTTAATAGAAGAAAATTTCTCAAATAATTTACATACTACTGATCAGCAAGGATTTACAAAGGAGTTAATATTAACTGGCTTTAAAAAGGAATGTTCCTTTGATTATATAATTCCAAAATTACCACGAGGAGAATACTTTATTCATTCCTTAACAATAAAGATTGGTGACCCTCTTGGTATTTTTGAATCGAAAATAAAATTCAATATTGTTAATAGGTTCGTAGTATTTCCTCAGTATTCGGAGCTTTATTATCGTGCACTTGAGCATCAGAATAATCAAGGATCGACAATTTCAAGTCATCACTACCAGCGGGATATATCAATGGCTGTTGGAATAAGAGAATATCGCTCTGGAGACCGGTTTTCCTGGATTAATTGGAAAGCTTCAGCAAAACGAAATGAGATGATGACAAAAGAATTTGAAGAATTACAATCAAACGACCTGTTTGTCATAATGGATTGTACTCAAAATGAACTTTTTGAATCAATTGTCTCGTTTACTGCATCTTTCCTGCATACTGTACTGAAAAAAGGTATTCAAGTTGGACTTTTAACAAATAACAAAAAACGAGATTCCTTTCCAATTAGAGGGGGTGAAGGCCATTTCCAAAAGCTTTTATACCATCTTGCAAAAATAGAGGCAAATAATACTTCACCAATTGAGATGGTTTTAGAAAAAGACCTTCGTTTCATTCAACAAAATGTATCTTATATCTTAATAACCACCAATATATCAAAAAATTTGGTCGAAAAAGCTAGTTTTATTAAAAATAGAGAAGGCTCATTTACAATGTTTGTCATTAAGGCAGAGTCTATGGTCGTATCAGAAAGTGAAAAATCACTCATTTCAATCGCCAATGCACGCGGGGTGAGAACAATCATTGTACGTGAAGGTAATTTTAATGCAGCCTTTACAGGGGGAGATTTACGATGATAAAAAGTAATTTCACCTTATTTTTGTTGTATACATATGGCTGTTTGCTGTTATTGGAATGGGTAAGGCCTATTGAACAATTAACCACTACTTATCATATGAAAATTTTCATGTTTTACATGTTAATCGTTTTTACATTATCTTTTTTTAAAGTAAAAAAAATCCTACAATGGCTTATAAACTTATTTTTAGTTTTAGTCTTTGTTAATCGATTCCATTACGATTTAGGTTTCTTTCAATTTAAATGGATATTCATTTTCATTTCGCATATAGTTGAAAACATGATTTGGCTTGTAACTGGCCAATTAAATGAATTGACTTATGAATTTAAGACATTTTTATTCTTACTTTTTCTTTCTATAATCGCCTATTCCATCAATTTCTTTTTAAATCGCAATTGGTTATTTTACTTATTACTTTTGACTGTTATATATATTTCTATATTAGATTCGTTTACTGCCTACGAAGCCAAATTTGCTATTGTTCGAACTGTTTTACTTGCTTTTACAATTATGGGACTTTTAACTTTTGACAATCTATTGGATAAGGGACGAGTTCATTATTATTCAGAATATGTAAAAAAATGGATGATTCCACTCGTTAGTATAATTATTCTTTTTGTCCTTATTGGCTCTTTGGCGCCTAAGCATTCTCCAATCAAAACTTTCTCAAATTGGTCTTTCCCAGGATCAAAACAGGATGCCAAGGGTGGTTCTGGAGGAGGAACAAAGTCGGTTGGGTACGACACCGATGATTCAATACTAGGTGGGCCAGTAAAAAGTAATGATGACCCAGTTTTTCAATATGAATCTAATCAAAGAACATACTGGAAAATGGAAACTAAAGATACATATACAGGTCGAGGTTGGGTTGATTCTGCATCGACGCAGCGTCCTATGCAAAAAGAAGATTTTGTCATGTTAAATAGTTATTCTGATGCGATTGAAACAAAAATTGAAACAGCAAAAATCACAATCGATGATAACTACCAATATAACTATATTATGTATCCAGAAGGAATTAATAAAGTAGTAAACATCCTACCATATGAATCCGGTATAAATGTTTTCAAAGTTGATACAACTATTGACAGAATAAGCTATTTCAAAAAAGATAGCATTCCAGAAATTCCAGCCAAGCTTGAAGTAGAATATGAAATACCTAGATATAAATTAGAAGATTTAATTAAAACAGTAAAACTTGATTCAGATTTGATTAATGCTGTCTTTTACCAAAATTATACTCAATTACCAGCAAATTTACCTAAGAGAATAGGTGAGTTGGCGCAGCAAATAACAAAAGGAAAAACAAATTGGTATGACAAAGCGAAAGCAATAGAGAATTACTTTGATAAAGAAGACTACAAATATACTCAAAAGAATGTAGCTTTTCCAGGTCCGAATGTTGATTATGTCGACCAATTTTTATTTGACACAAAAACTGGTTATTGTAATAATTTTTCATCATCGATGGCAGTTATGCTTAGAACACTAGGGATACCGACACGTTGGGTTAAAGGATTCACTGGCGGGAATTTTGCTAACAACAGTAAAGAAGACTCATCAAAACAAATTTACGAAGTGACTGTGAACAATGCTCACTCATGGGTTGAGGTATTTTTACCAAATCAAGGATGGGTGGCATTTGAACCAACTAAAGGCTTTTCGAATGAACCCATTATCAATACCAGCAGCGATAACTCATCAACTACCGAACAGCAAGAATTACCTACAAATGCAATTAAAAATAAACCGAAGCCTGACCTAGAAGTAGCTGGTGAAGAATCAAAGAAAATTGAAAAAACAAATGTCTTTTCTAGTCTCTGGAATAAGATTAAACTCTCAATTAAAAGTGATTGGAAAAAGATGATTCTTTATTTAGGATTAATCATTACCATTGTAGGTATCATATATCTAAATCGTAGAAAATGGCTACCGTACTATTTCATGTTAATTTACCGTTTTAGTAAGAAGGAAAATAGACTAGAATCAGCTTACCTAACATTATTACGTCAATTAGCTCGTTATGGATTAAAGCGAAACGAAAACGAAACACTAAGAAATTATGCAAAATATATAGATTCTCTTTTTACTACAAGCGAAATGACCGAATTAACTATGTATTATGAGCAATACTTGTATCAACAAGCTAGCCAGGAAGATCATTGGGAGAAATGTCTAAAATTATGGAAGAGTTTGATGAAAAGGACGATCTAAATCTGTTTTACCAATTAGCAATCATCAGAACTTAAACACTAAAAGCTATGGAGGGTGTAACGGAGGAGTTAGCAGATCGAATTCCTGCAAATTTCCGCAATAATATCCGTTGGCAACTAAGACACATCTTTACTGCTACTGAATTATTGGCGTTTTTCTAATTAAAGCTTCCTATGAAACTAACGGAAGGGTTTATGAAGCGTTTTATAACCGGTACATCGCCATTGGACGATCTTGACAAAATGGTCCCAATGCCTACATTACCAGAGCTAGATAACCTTTTAAAGAAACAGTATGAGCGACTTCGCAAGTTACTGACTGGACGTATGAACGAAAGCACACCTGCTCTTACAACGTCAACGGGACTAGATTTGCATAGTCCAATGGAATTACTCAGTTATAATTTGTATCATGAAGGATTACATTTTGGAATCATCACAGCTTACAAAAAAATGTTATCCCAGTAACAACGAAGGTGAGAAAAACCACTCTTTGTAAGGTTATCGAAAGTGTTAGATAAATTGGAAAAGGTACAATCTCTACTAAAATAGTAGTGGATTGTACCTTTTTCTTATGTGCATTAATAATTGTGGTAGGTGATTTTGACAATAAGATATCGAATACATTTCTGCACATAAATACATTTTACCAGTATATTCAAGTATGCCTTCTTATTAAAGAAAAGCGTCCAATCGTTTGTAACGTTTACTATGATAAATGGTTATTGTAAAAAAATACATCGTCAATAATCATCTTTTAAAATGATTTACTTCCGTTACTATAAAAGGTAAGGCTATATTAATATATTGTTCAGCTGATAAGGAACTATTATCTTTCCAATCCACTGAGGCTCCGTATATTCCCCAACCTATCACAGCGGCACCAATTTTTAAGTCTTTCAAATCTAGCTTAGACTGTTGTTTTAAAAAGAGAGAATAAAATACTTTTTCCAATTCTTTCTTTAATTTTTGTTCAATGATTGAACTAAAAGATGCATAACTTCTTCTACATTGTGTGTCAAATTGTGTAGCTAGGTCTGTGTGAAACTTAGTCAATGTAACAAAGATATTTATAATAGACTCTTCATTTAACTGATCGTATTGGCTCAAATTTTTCACAACGTTCTCTATTATATCTTCAATAATGCCAGCATCCATTAAGTCGTATTTATCTAGAAAATGAGAATAAAAAGTAGCACGATTAACGGTTGCTTCATCTGTAATGTCCTTTATCGTAATTTCCTTGAAATCTTTTTTTGTAGTTAATCTTAAAAAGGCCTCTATTAATAGTCTTCTTGTTCTAATACTACGAGGATCTACTTTTTTATCTTTCATATTAATACCTCTCTTTCTATACATCCACAACGTTTTTCTTTATTTGTTGCTTAAGCAATAAAACACCAACATTGATGATTGAGACTAGATGAATTCTATTTTAGAATCAATTATACAACACGTGTTGTTTAAGTTCTATCTTGCGAAGAGAATTCTGATCATAAACTTGTTGGGAATAGCGATGGAAGAATCCATTATAAATATTTTAAGAAAAGGAAGTGTTTCAACATGACACAAAAAGTAGTAAAAAGACAAGAAATTCTTGATGCGTTTAATTTTAGACGTGCAATAAAAACTTTTGATCCAACAAAAAAAATCTCAGAGGAAGACTTTAATGTCATATTAGAAGCAGCCCGTCTTTCACCAAGCTCATGTGGTCTTGAACCTTGGAAATTCCTCATTGTCCAAAATCAGGAATTCAGAGAAAAGCTAAAAGAAATTTCTCCAGGCGCACAAGGTCATCTGCCAACTGCGAGCCATTTCGTTATCATTCTTTCAAGAACAAGTAAGGATACTAGGTACGACTCAGAATATGTAAAAAATCAAGTGCTTAATGTTACGGGTTTCCCAGCAGAAATGTCGGATCAAGTAATAGAGAGTATAAGAAATTTCCAAGTAAACCAACTAAATGTGTTAGAAAATGAGCAAAAAGCGTTGGATTGGAATAAAAGACAAACTTTTCTTCCATTTGCCAATATGATGACTGTAGCAGCGTTACTTGGAATTGACTCTTGTCCTATAGAAGGGTTTTATATCGATAAGGTAGAAAAACTCCTTGCCGAAGAAAACTTACTAGAGGATGGTTACCTAGCTGTTTCGGCTATGGTCGCATTTGGATACCGAGCAAATGATTCTACATTATTCCCTAGAGGAAGAAGAGACATGAAGGATATTGTTCAGTGGATTAATTAATGATTTCAGAGCGGTTGGAAAGAAAATTTAGTTATTAACTTAATGAATGCTGTTGGTAAATCAAGAGTAGTAGGATCCCCAACGGAAAGATTAGATGTTAATGAAGTAACTTACTGGAATGGAAAACTTTAAACATCACTATTTTACAATATATTTACTATAGCAGGGGGACACCACCGATAAAGAGATTCCCCTGACACTAAATGCGCAATCAAAAATATGTTTTTAATCACAGGCTCTATAAAAACTTTTATTAAATCAATATGAAATGAAAATAATTACTAATTATCGATATTAAGTATCTAAATTAGTTACGAAAGAAGGTTTTTTTATGAGATTAAGCGTATTGGATCAAACTCCAGTTTCAAATGGGCAGTCTGCTCATGAAACTATACAAAATACAATTGAATTAGCTCAATTAGTAGATGGTTTAGGATATCAAAGGGTATGGTATTCCGAACATCATGGATCTGCAAACTTAGCTAGTGCTTCACCTGAAATATTGATTGCCCATATTGCATCAGTAACAAAGCAAATTCGTGTTGGTTCTGGTGGAATCATGCTGATGCATTACTCACCATTAAAAATGGCAGAAATATTTAAATCATTAACGACAATATACCCTAATAGAATTGATTTCGGTGTTGGCCGTGCACCCGGTGGTGACCAATTTTCTACTCTTGCATTACATGAAGGAAAACAACCGAACCTGTTCAACCAGTACGATAAATTAGTAGAAACGATGATGTTTATGTCAGAAACGATGCCTATTGACCATCTATATAATCGTACTCTGGCAGCTCCATTGGGTGCTCCATTACCTGAAGTTTGGTTATTAGGATCAAGTGGCGACAGCGCTGTACAAGCAGGACGATTCGGTATTGGATATTCGTTTGCTCAATTCATTAGTGGACAATTATCTGCCGAAACATTGGAGTCTTATCGTTCTAATTTTATTCCATCAGAGTTTATGCAAAACCCTCAAATTAATGTTGGTTATTTCGTAATGGCGGCAGAAACAGATGAAGAAGCTGAATATCATGCAGCTAGTTTAGATTTAAACTTATTATTCTTAGATAAAAGGATGCCTTTTCAAGTAGTATCTCCTGAGGAAGCTTTAAATTATTCTTATACCGAAATGGATAAGATGCATATACAGAATAACCGTAAACGATTCTTAGTGGGGAGTGCAAAAAATGTTGCAAATACTTTACGTGCACATGATGAAAATTTTGGTATTAATGAAGCAGTGATTGGGACAATCAGTCATAGTCATGAAGCAAGACTACAGTCTTATCGATTACTTGCACAAGAACTTTTATAAAAAGAAAGGCGGAGAAAGAAATGATTGAAATTTTAAATCGTATTAACATATTAGCTAAAAAACAAAAAGAAGATGGTTTAACACAAATAGAATTAAAGGAGCGGCAATCATTACGGAAAGACTATCTTCAAATTATTCGTGGACAAGTAATCAGCACAGTTACAGGGTTAACAATATTAGACCCTTTAGGTAATGATGTTACACCTGAAAAATTGAAAAAAGAACAGAAAAAACAATCATAAAAAAGAATGATGAAGCATGAAAATGACTGCTGGCGTGGAACAAGCTGTATATGCTCTTTTGTTGCTTAATGGGTCGTTTACCTCAGCAGACTTTGTTTATCAGGGATTCATAATTCGACAACTGCAATAAGATGAATTTATGGGTACACACATTTACACATTTAAGAATGATCGGTATTAAATAATTCTTGACCGAACGTTCTTGAATGTGGTAAATTTGTTTCGAAAGGATAACCGTTCAGATTTCTTAGATAAACCGATTGGGTTACGGTTATTTTTTGAAAAAATATTTGGGGGAGTGTTATCAATATGAAACATAGTTCAAAGCAAGACTTCAATAAAGATTTTAACAGGGAAGAAAAGCTGAAGAAGCTGACGAATATCCAATATAACGTAACTCAGAATGGCATGGACGAGGCACCGTTTCATAATGAATACTGGGATAACACAAAAGAAGGTATCTACGTTGATATTGTTTCAGGTGAGCCATTGTTTAGCTCGAAGGACAAGTATGATGCGGGTACAGGTTGGCCAAGTTTTACAAAACCTATTGATCAAAAAAATATTGTTCTTAAACGTAAAGGATTTTTGTTGGGGGCCGAGGTAAGAAGCCAGAAAGCTGATTCCTTCTTAGGTGACGTGTTCGCAGATGGGCCAGAACCAACAGGAGGACTGCGATACTGTATGAACTCTGCAGCAATGGAATTTATTCCGAAAGCAGATCTTGAAAATAGAGGATATGGCGCTTATGCTGCGCAATTTGGTGAAAAAAAAATTTAAAAATAAATGAAGTGCAAACTTAATTAGAACATTGGGCTCGAACCCTTTTGGTGGAGGCGCACCAAAGGTGTGAGGACGTTATTGTATATAAGTAGAAAGACTTAGGAGGAAATGACAAAGGTGCAATTCCTTTAAGAATATTCCTTGGTGATTCATTCTGTTATTAACTGATAGGGAGGTATATATTTATGGTAACAAATTATGAAGTAGCTACTTTTGCTGGTGGATGTTTTTGGTGTATGGTTCAACCATTTGATGAGTTACCTGGCATTATTAAGGTAGTTTCTGGCTATACAGGAGGACATAAGGATAATCCGACTTATAATGAAGTATGCTCTAATACAACTGGCCACTATGAAGCAGTCCAAATCACATACGATCCGAACATTTTTGAGTATGAAAAGTTATTAGAGCTTTTCTGGATACAAATTGATCCAACTGATGCTTTTGGTCAGTTTAATGATCGAGGCGAGTCTTATAGAACAGCTATCTTCTATCATAATAAGGAGCAAAAACGTATGGCAGAAGAATCTAAGCTAATATTAGAAGATAGTAATAAATATAATAAGCCAATTGTAACCGAAATCAAAGAAGCGTCTATGTTTTATCCAGCTGAAGAAAATCATCAACAATATTATAAAAAAAATTCCTTCCACTATAAACTTTACAAGGAAGGTTCCGGAAGAGCACAATTTATTCGAGAAAACCAAAAGAGAAGCTAAAAGAAGGTGGCTGTAACGAGTACCTTATCTTTTTAAATAAATATAGTAAAGTTCTTGGTGATTTCACCAAGGACTTTTTTTAAACTAGCAAAAACTTGACTATACACTTATCTACAAACAAATCAGGCATTTTTTATTTACTTTAATTTGAATTTTTATAGGAGTGATTTTATTGGATACTATTACATTTGGAATGGGCTGTTTTTGGGGACCGGAAGCACGCTTTGGTTATCTACCTGGTGTTGTCAAAACCAGAGTTGGGTATGCAGGTGGAAAAGAAGGTCAACCTACGTCGAAAAACACATTAGATTTTACTGAGGTTTTGCAAATCCAATATGATCCAGAGCTACTAAGTCTAGATCAATTACTAACTCAATTTTTTGAACAGCATAACTCGACAAGAGCACCGTATTCTAATAAGTATCGATCTGTTTTATTTTATCAAAACGAAGAACAGAAAGAGAAAATGTATCAAAAAGTAGAGGAAATGCTACAAAAGTATGGAGTTATCTATACTGCTGTAGAGCCACTTGAGCAATTTTACGAAGAAGTAACTAGGCATCAAAAATATTATCTTCAACGGTGGAAACCAGTTTATAAAAAGTGGTGCCAGCTTCATTTTGGGGAAGAATCACTTGTTCAATCAACCTTAGCAGCTAGGTTAAATGGGCTATCAAGAGGAATTGGAACGCTTGAGGAGATACAAAGCGAATTTCAAGATCCAATTTTGGAACCGCTTTGGTGTGTCATTCGTGAGGAATTAAAGGGAGAGCGAGAGCAAACCGGAGATACCTGTAGTATTATTTAGTGATAAAAAGATGCTCTAGATTTCCTTAATGGAATATTTAATAGGCGATAAATTCCACATGGCTCTATACAGCTCAGCTCATAAATAACTATGGGTATGTACATGATTTAGAATAAATGATTAAATTTTTTTATAAAACTGAAACTAAAAAAACTGCTATTGAAGAATCCATTTTGAACATCTTGTACTCAAAATGGATTCTTTTTATTTTCCATTGAGATAAGGGCTATTAGGTGTTTTAGATCAAACTTAGCTTCATAACAACAGCTATTTTAGAGTTTGATAAATTCAAGAACGATTGGTCAAGATAATTCTTGACCGCTCGTTCTTGAATATGCTATATTTATTTCACAAGGAGGTGACAAACATATAGTTGATAAGAAGTAGGGAGCTCAGTATTAAATGTTTGTTTGTAAAACATTCATTCATTTATTCCGCGAACAGGGTAGAAAAATACCCAATGCTAAGGACAAGCCTATAATAGGTGGATCAATTTTAGTAAATAGAATATACCTTATTAGATAATCAAGCCTTGTATATAAAATATTGGTATTGTAAGTTTAGTTATCAGAAAAATCAGAATAATCGTTTCATGGGGACATACTTATTCTGACAAGGATACAATCAATATTTGTTTGAAATTAAGGAAAGCATCTAGCCAAAATCTTGAAATAAATAGATTGGAACTAAAGGTTACTGCAAAACAGAAAATACAAGCATAATTACGCCCTGAGAATTCGACCTTTCTATGAACAAAAAACTTATCATTATCTACTGATTGAAAATACGGTAAACCGTGAAACTTTAAGTAAAAAACAAAAAAATGTGATTAAAGGAGATTTAAAAATGACAACTATGACTGACAAAAAAGCAATTCGCCCGTTTCATGTAAATATCGCTGAAGAGGAATTAATCGAATTACGTAGACGAATTAACGCAACTAGATGGCCTGAGAAGGAAACGGTAACGGATCAATCACAAGGTGTACAGTTAGAGACAATTCAAAAACTAGCTCATTATTGGGCGAATGAATATGACTGGCGCAAAATGGAGGCAAAATTAAACTCCTATCCAAATTACATTACAGAAATCGATGACTTGGATATTCACTTTATTCACGTTCGTTCGAAGCATGAAGATGCTTTGCCGCTTATCATTGCACACGGATGGCCTGGGTCAATCATCGAACAGATGAAGTTAATTGAACCACTTACTAATCCAACTGCATATGGAGGAAGTGCTTCAGATGCTTTCCATGTGGTTATTCCATCTATGCCAGGCTATGGTTTCTCTGGCAAACCGACAACTACGGGCTGGAATCCTAAACGCATCGCTAGTGCTTATAGTGAGCTAATGACTAGACTTGGATATACGAAATATGCTGCACAAGGCGGTGACTGGGGTGCGATTGTTGTTGACTTCATGGGAGTTCAGGAGCCAGAAGGACTAATCGGAATTCACACTAACATGGCTGGCGTAATTCCACCAGAAGTTGATGCGGCTATTTGGACTGGTAATCCATTACCATCTGGTCTTTCAGACGAAGAGAAAAAAGCTGCTGCACAAGTTGGAGAAAATAAATTCGCATTCGCAGCTATATTGGGAACGCGTCCACAGACGATGACAGGATTGGTTGATTCGCCTGTCGGATTAGCAGCCTTCCTACTTGACCATGATTGGAAGAGTCTTGCTATGAAGTCGAGATCTATTGCTGGAATTGAAGAAGGCATAACAATCGATGACATTCTAGATAATATCTCGTTGTTCTGGTTTACGAATACTGGAGTTTCGACGTCTCGTATTTACTGGGAGAACACAGTTGCTGGAATCTCATTCTTCGGCGTCAAAGGTGTAAAAATTCCAGTTGCTGTAAGCGTTTTTCCAGATGAGCTATACGAAGCACCGAAGAGCTGGGCAGAAAAAGCATACCCAAATCTAATTCATTACAACAAACTACCTAAGGGTGGACACTTCGCTGCTTGGGAGCAACCAGAACACATTACTTCAGAACTACGCACAGCGTTTAAGAAGCTACGCTAATCGAAGTAAAATTTGATCCACTAAGTGAACCAAAGCTTTTATTCGATTTGAACGTTAAGAGAATAATGCAGCCTCAATAATAATTGGGGCTGCATTTTATTTAGTTTTTTATGTTGCAATTTTAAATTGATTCAAACAGCCATTAGACAATCAATTTAAAAGTAAAGTAGAGGAAGCGAGGGTATTATGGGAAGACTTAAAAAGAAGACATTTTATGAATTAATAGAAGAAAATAAAAAAATGATTAATAATGATCAAAATGCTTTAGATGAAATAGACCTAAAAATCGTAAAGAAACACGAAAAATTGAGAAAATTACTTCAAGAAATCAAAGAAAGAGAAAATAATCTTTTGTAAGATACAAAGAGACAATTCTATAAGTTGCAAAACCATTTTTTGTTGTTGGGTATAATAGAAGAGAATCTATCCGTTTTTAGGGTAGATTCTCTTTTTTTTGGACAATAAAATGATTCTATTTTAACAGTACGCATTGATTCCGTTCAACCCTTGATAATGATTATTTGATAGTACAGCAAGGAGACTTTTTTATGCAAAAAAAATTCATAATAGATAACTTGCATATAATTGGACTTAAATATGAGGTTGAGATATAATAAAACCTCTCATATTAAGAACGTTTGTTCAAAAATGATTTTCGTTTGTTTATATAGTGTTAAATTTGTTTTCAAGGAGGGATTTTTTAGATGGCAAGGAAAAAGGAATTCGATGTAAACGACGCTTTACATAAAGCAATGTTGTTATTCTGGGAGCAAGGTTATGAGAAGACGTCTATGAAAGAACTTGTTTCACAAATGGGCGTTCATAAAGGGAGCATGTATGATACCTTTGGTGATAAACATACATTGTACGTAAACTCATTGGAACATTATTTCGAAATGGGCCAACAAATAATTGAAAAAGGAATAACTGAAACCAATTCTGCAAAGGAAGCCATCCGATTCATTTTCAATTGGGCAATCGAACAAGAAGAAGACTTTCCCTTGGGCTGCTTAATAGTCAACACAGCAGTTGAGTTGGCAAAAGATGATGCTGAATCCAGACAGTGGGTTCAGCGGAGCTGGGATTTTGCAGAACAATTAATATGTGAACTTATTCTGGATGGCCAACAATCAGGAGAATTTTCCAAGTTGCTAGACGCGAAAGATATGTCTATGATTTTATATAATTCAATAATAGGACTTCAGGTGAAGGCAAAGACGACATCGGATAGAGAAAAATTAAATAAAATTATAGAATTAAATTTGTCGTTTTTGGATTAATGGTATCTTAATCTTTTCAATTGTTTGGACACTGATAAAGTTTCCATGAATAGAATTAGGAACAAGAGATATTATTTCAAGTGGACCATCAATAATAAAACTTAATTTATAACTAAATAATTCTTATTCAACTTACGCATGCGATAGTTGAACAAATTCAGGAGTCGATGATGATCGACCCACTGCTTATTTAATGATATTATACTTACATTTTACCTGATTTTATAGTTTCGAGCACTCCAATAGAGAACGTCATCTTCATTTGGCAAGCCACTTTTTTTAATGAATTTTTTATCTTTGGTGAAAGCTAAGAAAATAAAAGTCAGGATTACGAACATCTCCATAAAATTAGGAGGTATTTCATATTGAAACATAAATGTATTTTATTTTTCACAATGCTTTTTGTTTTTTTTATTCCTTTATTTTCAGCTCAGGCATTAGTAATTTATGAAGTAAAACAAGGTGATAGTTTAAATAAAATTTCAAAACAATATAAGGGAAATTCTAAGGATATTTCTAAACTCAATGGTCTAAAACGAGACGATAAACTTGTAATTGGACAGGCCCTGTTATTACCAGGTACAACGTATTATGTAAAAAGTGGTGAAACTTTATGGGACATCGCTTATCGCCATTCATTAAGCACAAGCAAATTAAAGGATAGAAATAAAATGACGAACGACACCCTAATACCTGGGCAAAAATTAATAATCCCTTCGTCTCCGAAAAAAACTATTTGGACAGGCACATATTTCGTTCCAAAGGATAAACATTACAATAATTGGATACTCGAGCATTCTAAAAATGCGGTTACTGGAATTTTCGTTTTTGAATACCATCCAACTACTAATGCAAATTTAATTCAAGTAAATGAGAAGGAATCGAATAAGCTTGCATGGAAAAAAGGAATTATTCCATATGCAACATTAACGAATCTTAGTTATAAAGGCTTTGATCCAAATTTAATTCATAAATTAATAAGTAATATAACTTTACGTAAGAAATTTATAAATAATATATATGCATTATTAGATCGTAATGATTATAAAGGCGTAAGTATAGATTTTGAGATGGTAAAACCAACTGATCGAAATTACTTAAACCTATTTATAAAAGAATTGTCTACAAAGTTACATCGTTCAAAAATGGAAGTGTTAATTGCAATGCCGCCAAAAGAAGGGGATCGAATTCCGGATTACTATAATGGTTACGATTACAAAACAATTGGTAAATATGTAGATAAAATGTTTTTAATGACTTATAACTGGCATTGGCCAAGTGGTCCTCCTGGTCCAATTGCTCCATTAGATAAAATAAATACAACTTTACAATATGCAGTTTCAGTAGTACCAAGATCCAAGTTACTATTAGGAATACCTCAATACGCATATGATTGGCCAATTACTGGTGAAAATCGAAAAGGGAGTGCCTATTCTACGCAAAATGCAATTGAAATGTATAAAAAATATGAAAGCCAAGTATACTTTGATCAAAATGCATCTTCACCTGCTTTTCGTTATATCGATAAAAATGGCATTCAACACGAAGTATGGTTTGAAGATCCAAGAAGCTTACTTTCAAAATTTCGTTTAGCCAAAAAATATGGCTTGGCCGGAATGGGATGTTGGCATTTAGGTATATCAATACTTCAAACGGAAAAATTACTTTTAACAGAATTTAGGATTAAATAATTCTCAAATTTAATACCATTTCAACAAGGTTATTACTCAATTATTTTATGATGGAGAATATGTTAGTTGTATTACAAGAAAGGCTGCTTAGCAGCCTTTTATTGTGCAAATTGGCAGTGTAGTGTAAATATGATGAGGAATTTAGCAGTATGGATCAGTTTATTGAGAAGTTACAGAGTCCACTCCTCTTTAGCTTCATAAAAACTATTTGTCTAACTTTTTGAGTTCACTTCATAATCGGCTCCTATTTCACTATTTGGGAAAGCTTTGTTGATGAATAGGTTAGTGTATCAATGGAAAATATATTCATATTAATGAAATAAATCACTAGTAGATATTGGGAGGTATTATTCGAAAATGAATAATGAAAAAATTTTCATTAGTGCAGCATTAATCCTCGTACTACTTTCCAGTATACTTATGAACCATTTTCTAATGATTCCAGCACTATTTGACATAGTGGGTCGAGATGCGTGGATATCGGTAGTAATTGCTTTTCCAGCTCTATTAGTCTGGCTTTGTATTTTATACTATATCATGAAAAAAACAGAACAAAAATCTATTACCTTACTGATAAAACAGCGATATGGAAATATAGCATATTATATAATTGTAATTCCATTATTAGCTTTTTTATTGATAAATTCATACATTGCTTTAAAAAGTATTTCATCTTGGATTGCGATAACTTATTTACCTAAAACGCCACAAATGGTTATTGAAGTTTGTTTATTAATTATCTGTACTTATTGTGCTTTTGCCGGCATAACATCCCTAGCTGTTATATCGGTATTTCTTTTTCCTTTTATTCTATTTTTTGAGCTTTTTCTTGATGGAGCAAATATCCAATTTATGCACATAACTTGGATGAAACCGATGTTACAAAATGGTTGGAACCCTATTTTAAAAGGAAGCTTTTACATTGCAGGAGGTTATATTGAACTCTTGTTTATATTACTAGTTCAACACAATATCAAAAAGCGAGTTAAATTCTGGCAATTATTATTTTTAGGAAGTTTGATATTACTTTCATCACTTTTTCCATTGTTTTATTCAATCTCTTTATTTGGACCCCAATTATCTGAAAAAATGAGGTTCCCAGTTTATGAGCAATGGCGACTTCTCGGAATTGGTCAATTCATTCAACATGTAGACTTTATCTCTGTTTATCAATTTATGTCATGTTCCTTTATTAGAATTGCTTTAACTATATACTTATCTATAGATATTTTAAATATTAAATCAAAACGTAACCAAAAAAATTTGTTATGGTCTATAAGTTTTGCGTTATTTGTAGTCGCCTGTATACCAAT
The DNA here is from genome assembly GCF_002128405.1 of Gottfriedia solisilvae. Taxonomy (GTDB): domain Bacteria; phylum Bacillota; class Bacilli; order Bacillales; family Bacillaceae_G; genus Gottfriedia; species Gottfriedia solisilvae. Next base: position 114,758 of record NZ_NETJ01000001.1, on the reverse strand, counting down.
TACGAATTTAAAGCTTCATTCATTTATTAAAAATAATTATTTCCCTATATTTGTACCAGTTATCTTTTTCATATCGATCTTATTAGTACTCTTTGTTATAAAATTTAAGGTAAAACCAAAAGTGGGGTGATTCTCATTTCAAAAATAAACGAACAAAAAATAAGAAAACTCTTCAGCACCTGTGCAGATGTGCAAATAAAAGTTCATAACTTATACAATGATTCGAAAAATGAACGAGTGCTATTTGTCTATTCTAGTGGAATGATTGATACTATTCATATGAATCAGTTTGTTTTACCTAATCTCCAAAATAATACTTTACAATTAATACCAGTAATTAGTAACGAAAAAGATACTGATCAACAAATCATATTGAAAGTTTTTTCTGGTGAATTAATATTATTATTTGAAGAAACTGGTGAACTTTGTTCATTAAATATATCAAAAATTCCACAACGTCAACCTGAGGAGTCCACTTATGAGGTTTCAATTAAAGGTGCTCGTGACGGGTTTACAGAATCTCTAGAAACAAATGTGGCATTGATTAGAAAACGAGTACGTAGTACGACATTATGCAATGAAATATTTACGATTGGTAAACGAAGTCAAACTAGCGTTTCATTACTCTACCTTTCAGATGTAATAAATGAGGGTATTATTGAGGAAGCAAGAAAAAGACTTAATTCAGTAGATGTAGACATTCTAAATGGGGTTTCTCCTCTTGAGGAGTTACTATCAGATTCACCTTATTCGATTATCGTTTCTTTAACTTATAATACTAGGCCGGATATGGTGGTTGAGTCACTGCAACGAGGACGCTTTTGTATATTAATAGATGGTGCTCCAGCAGCATTAATAGCTCCAATTAATTTACAATTTTTATTAAAATCTGCTGAAGATTTGTACATGCCTTATTATTTTGTGACACTTGAAAGAATATTAAGATATTTAGGTTTATTAATTTCGGTCTTACTTCCTGGGTTATACATTGCAATGGTATCTTTTCATCAAGACCAGATACCTTTTCCAGCCCTTGCAACAATCTCACTAAATACTACAGGGATACCATTTTCTCCAGGGATGGAGGTAATCATAATGACTATTCTATTTGAAATTCTGTACGAAGCAGGTTTGCGATTGCCGAAATCAACGGGTCAAACAGTTACAGTGGTAGGAGCGTTAATAGTTGGAGAAACTATGATTCGATCAGGACTTACTTCTCCGAATGTAGTTGTCCTTGTTGCAATTACATTGATATCTCAGTTCCTAATTGTAAACCAGTCTTTTGGAAGTGCTGTTATTTTAATGAGAGTTATAAGTATAATAATGGCGTGTATTCTAGGTTTGCCAGGTTTAATGCTTGCTCTTTTTCTAATATTAATATATATCTCAACGTTAAAATCTTTTGGAGTGCCATACATGTCTTCATTTTTTAATCCAAGTGACAGTGACTACATAAAAGGTTTAATTCAGCTTCCGAAAACATTCACGAAAAAGACTCCAAAATTTTTATATACGAAACTTGGACGAAAACAGGGGGATAAGTCAAATTGAACCGGAGGCTAATACTACTAATTGCTCCTATTTTACTTTTAACCGGTTGCTGGGATATAAAACAATTAAATCAATTAACATATGTTTCAGCTTTAGGAGTAGATTATGTAAATAATGAATATGTTTTATATGTACAAGTATTGGATATATCCAAAATAGGTAAATCAGAACAAGGAAGTAGTGGAACTGAAGGGCCTAACATTTGGATTGGTAAAGGAAAAGGTCCGACTTTTGCAAATGCTTGGAACGACTTATACAATAGCACCCAACAAAGGACACTATTTGGTCAAATTAGTTCAATCGTATTTAAAGAATCAGCCTTAGGTAAAAAACAAGTAGAAGAATCCTTGGATACTTTAGAGCGATTCGTAGATGCAAGACTCACACCTTGGATTTATACAACAAAAGAACCGATTGATAAAATTTTTGCAGTAGAACCTATGTTACCTAATTCACCAATTATGACTTTATTACATTTACCGAATGGAAACTATGAACAACATTCATTAATATCACCGATGAAATTAGTTGAATTCGCTGCACTTATAAATGAACCCAGTGCTTCAATTATCGTACCTACACTTGGTTTAGATGATAAACTGTGGAAAAAAGATGACAAAAATATGCCAATGATGAATGTAAATGGAGCATTTTTGTTTTATAAAGCGAAAAAACCACAATGGATATCCAAAAATGATTTAATAGGATTGCGTTGGGTTGATCAGAATACTGAACGTACACCTCTATCTCTTAACGAAAAAAACGGAAAAATAAAAGCATTGCTTCCAATTGAAAATCCAGATGTTAAGATTCATTCTATGGTTAGCAAATCAGGTGTTCCAAAATTTAATATGGATATAAAAGTGCAAGCGACTATAACTCAGTTAAATTCCCAAGTCAGCAATAAAGTATTAATAAGGGAAGTTAAAAAGAAAATAAAAAAGGAAATTAGTACGACCTATTTGGAAGGAATAAATAAAAAGTTAGATGTATTTCATTTAGAAGAAGATTTATATAGAAATAACTATAAATCTTGGAAATCAATTACTAAAAAAAATAAATTTCTTCTAACACCAAAATCTCTTGGCACAATAAAAGTAAAGGTTACACTTACAGATAGAGGAAGAAAAGAATAAAGAAAATTTTAAAAAGTGTTTATTTATTGATCCCAATATTAATACTATCCCTTTGCAGAAACAATTTTGGCTAATAAAATGTTACCAAAAAGGAAAATTATAGTTAGGTGAGGGGATAGCAATAAAAAAACCTATAAAAAATTAAATAAAAGAAAATAAGGAGTAAACTGATAAATGGTAGTAATTGACAATAAGGTTGATAATTATTTTATCTTTAATTAAAGATATATCTGAAAAGAAATTACTAATTTAAATATATAAAACATCAATACCGATTAATATGGAAGTGTATTACTGTTTATAGAATTACATAAAAATATGCAACCTAAGTCCAATAGTGATTGGCGTAAAGGCTGCATATTTTTGTAACTACTTAACAAGGTATAACCATAATGGTAAATTTTTCTTAATCTAATTATTTACCTTCATGACCGCCAAACATATAGTTTCACAGGAACTTTTTTCCACAAATAATGGTTTATAAAGACGATAAGGGAAATTATGAAATCCATGTCTAAATTTTCAATAGTTTGAAGAGCTGTTGGAATAAGGCTAAATCAAGTCCCAGTTTTGTGAAATGGTTCTGAAGTATATTTAGTAGTAAGAATATGTAATTATCCAATGGGATTAAATAAGAAGACCATATAGAAAATGTGATAATAGGGAAATTATTGTAACAAACAGTGGCACAAGAAAGGATAACATTGGTTACCTAGATCTAAAGAAGGTTGGACTTTAGAATTCTGGCACGACATTAAAAATATTAAATCAAAGACGCATCTCCATTATAAAAAAGGGGGTGTTTTTTTGCTTTTGAAGGATGGACGCCAGAATCAAAATTAAATTGTGGTCTGTTAATATGGTTGAAAATTATCGAAATATTATTATCTAAAACTCTGTATCACATATTTTTCAGAATACTTTTAAAATTAGGGTTATTGGCGATACTACGAACTTAATTGAAGAAGAAAAGACTTAAAAGCTTATCTGTAAATAGCTTCTAATGAAAAATGCGAAAATTCAAAAAATATTTCTATATTATAAAAATATAAATAATATTGACTTCAAGGGTTGATAAGTATTAATATTATCTCGAATTCGAGATAATATTTAAATAGGTATGAAAATATCATACTAAATACTAAATTATGAAAAATTGTCTTGTAGTAATTAATAGAAAAAGTAAATTAGATGGGGGGATTTAAATGAAAACTCAACATTTTGGAATGACAATAGGGTTATATATTAATTACTTCCTTTTAGGTATGATTAATATCATTTTTACATCAAATATGAGTTTTCTAACAACACAATTAAATACAGATAATACAGGTATAAGTTTCTTAGTTTCAGGTATAGGGATTGGAAAATTAATCACTTTAAGTGTGTCTGGTAGGCTTTCAGATAAATTTGGCAGAAAGCCACTTGTGTTAACAGCTTCATTTCTATATCTTATTTTTTTGATTGGAATACCATTAGCACCTACTTATAAAATAGCGTTTATTATTGCCATTATTGCTGGGGTAAGTAATTCAATATTAGACTCAGGATCATATCCTGCACTTATTGAAGCATTTCCTAAAAATACAGGGATATCTACAGTACTAATAAAAGCATTTATATCAATTGGGGCTATGATTTTACCAATCATAATTTCATATATTATGAATCATAATATTTTTTATGGATATTCTTTTTTTATACTTGCTTTTATGTTTTTTATTAACGGAAGTTTCTTATCTATAGTTCGTTTTCCAAAAAATTCTAATTATAGTGATCAAGATACCATTTATGAAGCGCTTCGATTCAAAACAAAACCTATCATCTGGCTTGAAGGCTTAGCTACTATTTTTATGGGATTTACTACCACTACTTTATTTATGGTCGTTCAAGTTTGGCTCCCAACATATGGACTTAATATACTTGGTATGAGTAAAACTGATTCCATTCAGTTATTGAGTTTTTTCAACATTGGATCTCTTATTTCCGTTTTAATACTAGCAATCGTTATAAATCGGTTTGTAAGTCCAATAGTAATTTTAATTTTGTATCCTTTTTTAACTTCTTTATCTGTATTGATTTTATTATTTTGCCATCAACCAATTTTGTTAATAATAAGTTCTTTTCTTATAGGTTTTTCAACTGCTGGTTTATTTCAATTATGTATTACAGTAATAGTAGAATTCTTCCCTAAAAATAAAGCGACAAAATCGGCATATGTTAGCACTGCATCAAGTTCTGCATTCATAGTAATACCTTATATTACAGGGTTAATAGCAAAAAATATCGGTGTATCCGCTGTATTCTGGTTAGATATTATCATTGCGATAGTCAGTATTATACTTGCAACTTTTGTATTTTATCGTCATAAAAAAGTATTCAAAAAAATAGGGCATTCATCCAGTCTAATGAAAGCTTCTTAATTGCGTACAAAGCTACTAACTATCTAGATTTAATGATTATTGATAACTTTAATTTCTTGTATTTGACCTTTTAAAACAATCTAATTAAAAAATTACAAAATGTTTATATTTTTGAAACATCTCTTTGCTATTATTTTTTCGAGGTTAATATCATCAAGACTTTTAAACCATTTAGAATTTAGAGGTGAAGTTTTGAAAAAAAACATTAGAAAATTATCGATGATTGCCATTAGCAGTTTCTTACTATTATCTGGTTGTATAGAAGTTAACGCTAAAAATGAAAGTAAGGACAATGTAAATCTTAAGAATACATCAGCATATAGAAAACAAAGCAATATTACTTCTAAATTAGACTCAATACAGGATGAAGTTAATAAATTAACACTTAAAGAAAAAATAGGACAAATGATTATTGCTGGATTTGATGGAACAACATCAAGTAATGCAAAGGATCTTATAAAAAATTATAAATTAGGAGGCGTTATATTCTTTGGACCTAATGTAAAAAGTACAAGTCAATTAGTAAATTTAACAAATGAAATAAAAACATTTAATAAAAATAACAAGGTTCCTTTGTTTGTCTCTGTCGATCAGGAAGGCGGCAGGGTAAATCGAATGCCTTCAACGGTTTTAAATACTCCTTCTGCAAGAACAATTGGAAATAAAAATAATGAAAAATACGCATTTAATATAGGGAATATGATTTCAAAAGAGCTATCCTCATTTGGATTCAATACTGATTTTTCACCAGTATTGGATATACAAAGTAATCCTAAGAATACAGTAATTGGAGATCGTTCGTTTGGTTCAAGTTCAAGTGTTGTTTCTAAAATGGGTGAGAGTATGATGGAGGGAATTCGTAAAGGCAATACGATTCCTGTTATTAAACATTTTCCTGGGCACGGAAATACTTCCGTAGACTCACATTTAGAACTTCCTATAGTTAATAAAGATTTATTAAGTTTAAAAAAATTCGAATTAATTCCTTTCAGCAATGCAATAAAGAATCATGCAGATATGGTGATGGTAGCACATATATTAGTAAAGAAAATAGATTCTAAGTATCCAGCTTCAATGTCAAAAACAGTCATTACTGATCTTTTACGAAAGCAATATGGGTTTAATGGAGTAATTATAACTGACGATATGTCAATGGGAGCTATTGCAAAACACTATACCTTAAACAATGCGGCAGTAAGGTCTATAAATGCTGGTAGTAATATTATTTTAATTGGGCATGGAAACCAAAATGTAAGATCAGTTTACAACAGTTTATACAAAGCAGTTCAAAATCACACAATATCAGAGGATAAAATAAATAAAAGTGTATATAAGATTCTATCTTTAAAACAAAAATATAAACTGAATAATAATAATGTACCACCTGTGAATGTTATGAGTTTAAATAAACAAATTAAACAAACTATTGCTAATAACAATAAAACTAGTAATATACAAATCACTCTTAAAAAGAATATTGCAACTAAGGCTAAAGACGGAAAAATCATAAATGCAGAATTTAATGTAATGAATACAAATATAGAAACAATTTGGAATAAATGGGGAAAAGAAGATAGTAGTGCTTATGTTGCTGCTGCTAAAGGAACATATAGCACTTATCTTAAGAAAAACGTAGTATTTGGATATGAAAAAGGCCATAAAATATTTGAATTACGATCTTTTGATCCACGTTTGAAATATTTATCTATTAATGATATAAAAAATCATTTTGGATCTCCAAGTTCAGAGTATATTACTTCAAATAACGAAAAAATAATAACTTATTCCATTAGTTCCAATATGCTTAAATTTGTTTTTCCTTTAAAGAATCAAAATATAAAATTGGATCATTATTCCATTTATAATCCAGAAATTGCTAAAAATAATATGAGTAAATAAATTGGAGCTATCCTAATCAAGAATAAATTTGAAAAGTTAATTCGCTTAAATGGAGGAGTTAAATTTGAAAATTGCTATTGTCTGTTTTGATAATTTTACAGATATTGATGTATTTTTACCTTGGGATTTGTTAAATCGTGTACGTTTGGTTGGTGGTATTAGTGATTGGGATGTCCAACTTCTAGGAACTGATAAAACACATTTTTCTATGGCAGGATTAAGAATTCCAATGACAGGGAATATATCTGAGATTCCATCAGCTGATGCTGTAATATTTGCAAGTGGTATAGGTGTTCAGCATTTATTTCAAAATCAACAGTATTTAAACAAAATAAACTTCGACCCAAAAAGTCAATTGATTGGGTCCATGTGTTCTGGATCTTTAATTTTAGGAGCCAAAGGGTTGTTAAAAGGTCTAAAGGCTACTACTTATCCAACGGTAGTTGAACAACTTAAAAAATTTGATGTAGAAGTTATTGAACAAAGTTTTGTTAATAATGGAAATGTTTCAACTGCTGCTGGTTGCTTCGCTGCTCAGGAACTTTCAGCTTGGATTATTAGAACCTTAGTAGGTGAAGATATGGTAAACACTGTATTAGAAACTGTGCAACCTGTTGGAAAAGGATTATATTTTAATTAATTGTTCATGAATTATGAAGGACATAACAGTAGTATGAACATCTAGGAATTCAATGAAAATGTTTTTGCAGAAAATGTAAGTTCTGCTTTCATACTATAAAAACCATTAGGAGGCTACAACTTTTACCTTTCAAATTCAAAAGCAGTTTTATTTTTGTTTTTACTTAGAATTTTTAAATCTTCCTGAATATAAGCGAGAACAAATATAACTACTATATTGTTTTATTCTATTAAAATAGCTTATTAATTAATTACAAAATAGTATAATTCAAAGTACAAAAAATGACTCCTTTTGGTACATGGCTTCATTTTGCATCTTCAAGGGGACAACTCGCTATAGTAAAAAAACTATTTGAGATTGGAATAGATATACAACGCGTTAACTTTTGCAATAGAACAAGGACAAAGAGAAATCGTTGGATTAATAGAAAAAACTTAAGTAACTAACGCATGCCTAAGTTACTTAAGAAAAAAGGAACTTCGTTTCATGAGAAGTTCCTTTTTTCTTTTTTCAATCGGTCGCTCAGCTAGGGAATCGATTGAAGTATTTACACACGTAAATAGTATTTTGAAAAGCTGAAATGTTACTTTTATATATCAGTTAAAATCAACTTTTAAATAAAATAAATGAGTAAAAAGAAATCTCAAAGATAGAAAATAAACTAATTTTTAAATCAAATAAGTATTAAACCTATTAGCTCTAAGATTGGATTTAACCTTATTGATTCTATACTATTTTACAAAAATATTAATTTATTATCATCTAAAATATCAATCACTATCATTTAAAATAAAGTATTGTTCGTTTTTCTGAATACTGACTGATTTTCCTCCTATAATCTTCTCTCATTCTTCTTTATTGATAACTGAAATGAATCATTATGATAACGAGAATGTCATTTACTAAAAAAAAATATCACCATATAATAACCTTAATATTTTGAATAGTCTAAATTCCCCTTTATTTATTAATGATTTAATTCCACTATCCCAAAATGCAATTTATGTTAGAGCTCATGCTTTAGAAAACATTAGATTATCTGAAAAATAGAAACAAACAGCAGCAAACACTAAGTTATTGATTCGTTCTGTTGATATTATCAGCCAGTATTTACAGGTTGTTCAATATAAAAAATATGGAGGTTAACAAATGAGAACAAAGATGACAAAACGAATTACTTCATTTGCACATGTTCTAACCTTATTCAATTCTTCAATTTAGTAGTTAGTTTTTTGCCTCAATTAAAAATTCACTAAAAGCATCATAGAACCCTCCCAATTGAATCACCAGTCTCGCACTCCCATTCTCAAAAGTCACTACAATTTAAAGGGGGAAACACATGATAAGGATCGTTCTCTGCAGAAGTAAAAATGGACTTTACTAGAAGAGAAAGTTGTAACAGTTTAGTGCAGTGTAAGTATGGTCTACACATGTAGAATTTAATCTTGGAACTGCTGTTTTAAACGTTAAATAAATATTACTAAAGACGCACTTGTTTTAGGTCAAATTCTAGATGAGTTAAGTAGGAGGTAAGTGGATGATGAGGAAGAAAAATGGTATTCATTTCAAAGTAATTACTACAGCAACTTTAGCAGCAATATTGTTAACGTCAACGGGTTTTGCAGAAGAAACAGAAAGTAACACGGATACAGCTCCAAGTATTGAGGACATTGTAAAAAAAGGTCAAAAAATTTTCTTAGATGAAGAGAAACATTTAAATGAGGATCAAGTAGATGAACTAGATTATAAGGATTTAAGTGAAAATGGTATTGTTAAAGCTTATAACCCAAATGAACAAGTACGATTAATAGTTGAGGTAGAACAACCAGAATCTATTGATATTTCTCCTAAAGAAAAAAAGAAGCAACAAAAACAAAAGCAAGATAACGTTATAGCAAAAATTTCAATGCAAAGATCTGTTTCCAAGGTAAAAAATCGTTTTTTTGAAGGCTTTAATGGGTTTAGTGTTGAAACTGAATTTCGTAATGTTAAAGAAATACAAAACACACCTGGGGTTGATAATGTACATATTGCAAGAACTTTTGAACCATCTATGGGTGCAAGCAAAGAATTGGTACAAGCTCAAAATGTCTGGCATCAATATGGTTATGAAGGTGAAGGGTTACTTGTTGGGGTTATAGATTCTGGAATTGATTATACTCATAAAGATATGACACTTACTGCAAAAGGTAAAAAAAATGAAAAATGGACAGAGACGAATATCCAAAATAAGTTTACTGAAACTGCAGTAAATGAGAAATGGTATAGTGATAAAGTACCTACAGGTTATGATTGGGCGGATGATGATAGTGATGTAATTCCTCATGGTGAATATGGAAGCCCTCATGGTACACATGTAGCAGGTACAGTAGGAGCAAATGGTGACGAAACAAATGATGGTGCACAAGGGATTGCGCCTGGTGTGCAACTTTTAGCTGAAAAAGTGTTTTCTGACAATGGTGGAGGAGCTTATGAAGATGACATTATCGCCGGTATTGAGCACGCAGTATCATTGGGAGCAGATGTTATTAACATGAGTTTAGGAACTGATGCTGGCTTTGTTGGTGACAACGATCCGATGCAGAAAGCAATTCACGTAGCAACAGAGAATGGCACACTTGTAGTAGTTGCTGGTGGGAACTCTGCTTACAGTACCAAAAATGAACTACTGCAATCTTCTTTACAACCTTATGCTGAAAATCCAGATATTGGTACAGTGGGTGAACCAGGTATTAGTCCATATGCAATTTCTGTAGCTTCATATGAAAATTCGAAAATTCATATGAACACCCTTGAAGAAGAAAATGGAAATCAGCTTCCATATCAAGATCAAACCCAGTTTAACTTTAAGTTTTCTAAAGTTTTATCTCCATTTGAAAGTTACGAGATGATTTATGTAGGTGAAGGTAGAACTGAAGATTTTAATAATAAAGATGTCACAGATAAAATTGTTATTGCAAAACCAGACCAAATATATGGATCATACAGTCATATTCAATACGAAGCAAGTAGAAAGGGTGCTAAAGCGGTTATTTTAGTACCATCGAATACAGATGTTGACTATCCATTTGTCTACTTTAGCCCTTATTATGCAACAGCGGCAACAACAGGCAAAGCAATTGGTAATACTTTAATATCTAAGTTAACAAGTGGTTATATCGTTAAAATGAAATTATCAAAAGGAATTTATATTGATAATCCAAATAAAGATACAATGTCATATTTCTCATCTTACGGAACACCACATACATTAGACTTTAAACCTGAGTTATCAGCACCTGGTGGTAATATTTATTCAACTGTTCCAGGCAATGAGTATGAGATTATGAGCGGAACATCAATGGCAACTCCACACGTAGCAGGTGGCTCTGCACTATTATTACAATCCTTATATGAAAAAGGTTTAGCTCATTCAAAGAAAACAGCTTTAAAAGCTAAAATTGCATTAATGAACACGTCTAAAATTATACAAGATCCACGGACAAATTCTGAAGTTCCTTACTCACCACGAATTCAAGGGTCCGGTTTGATGCAAATACAAAATGCAATTAAAACACCTGTACTCGTGACAAGAGAACAAACTCCTCTAGAACAAGCAGGATCAGTTGCATTAAAAGAGATTAATAGCAATAATGTCCAATTTAAATTGAATTTAGAAGCACTTTTAAACAATAAAGATAAAGATAAAGATAAAGATAAAGAAGAATTTGAATATAGAGTTTATGTAGATGTCCTAAAAGATGGCAAAGAAACGAAAGAATTTGACTTAGACAATGATGGTACATTAGATTCAAAAGATTATTTAACATTAAAAAATGAGCGAATACAAGGTGCTATAGCTTCTGTGAACGGAGAAAAAGTAAGTAACTCTCGTGGGAATATAATAAAAATTAAGTCAGGGCAAAATAAGAATCTCGATATTCAAATTGAATTACCAACTAATTTAAAGAAAGGAATTTTTGTTGAGGGATATGTACGACTAGTTCCAACAGGTCAAAACGCAGATTTAGCTGTTTCAATTTCTATACCATATATGGGCTACTACGGAAAATGGGAACAACCACAAAATATTGACCCTGTGGCATGGGATAAAAATGCTTTCTTAGGTTACACAGTTCTTTGGAATGATGAACTAGGTTCAGAAGGTACCTTCCCATTAGGGTATGATCCGCAGACTGGAACATTTAACAAAAGTCGAATGGTTATTTCTCCAAATGCATACTTAAAAAAAGTATTCTCAACTTTTACGACACTAAGAAACTTACAAAAGACTGAAATGTATGTTGAGAATGAAAATGGTGAAAGGATTCAATATCTTGGTGACTTTAGTGAATATACTGGTAAGCCATGGAAATTCCGTAAAAATATTATGTCTTATCAAAACTATATGAATGGTGGATATTGGTGGGATGTAAAAGATCAAAATGGGCAGGTAGTCAATGATGGTAATTATAATTATGTCATAAAAACAACACTAGATTATAAGGATGCTAAACCACAAATTGTAAAACTACCTATCCAAGTGGATTCTGTTGCTCCAGTTGTTTCGGATATTAAAGTACAACCGAAAGATGGAAAATTTGAAATCTCTTTCAAAGCAGTTGACAACAAACATGGTAGTGGATTTAAAGGGGCAATTATTTGGTTTAACGGTCAATATATGCCATTAAAGATTGGACATACCTCAGTCCTTGTGGAAGAAGAGCCGAAGAGCGTAGTCGTATTGGGCTATGATTATGCTTATAATCATGGATACTCAGTTTGGGGAGACCCTTCATATATTAATGAGGAAATGCTGGTCAGTTACTTTAGTGTATGGCCAAATGAAAATATTTCTGCAAGTACACCTGCAGGAATCAATGCATTTGCTAGTAACAATGTAAATTGGACAATCAATATAAAAGATATTAATGGAATAGTAATTGATTCTATGAAAGTTGAAAATGAAACTGAAATCCATTTGAACTGGACGCCTGAGTCAGATGTTCCAAATGGTACGTATTTTGTTTCAGCAGACGTTGTAAATAAACAAGGCTTTAAAGTTACGACAACTCCACAAACTGTTACTGTAGTACAATAATAGAATGAAAAAATGCCAGTCTCTTATTCTACGAGCTGGCATTTTTTCATTAACTTTAAATTGATATAAAAACTATAAATCGATGCTTGGTGCAGCAGGGGTGTAGAGACAATTGCCTTATTGAAAAGTCTACAGGAAGGCATTATTCCTCCAACCATCAATTTAACTCATCCTAATTCAGAATGTGATTTAGACTATGTATCGGAAGGGGGAAGTAAGAAAGAATTGAACATTGGTATATCAAACTCATTTGGTATAGGGGCCACAATTCAGCTATTTTGTTGAAAAAGTATATTTAAATGTAGCGATTTGTGTTGCCAAAAAAGAGGGAACTATATTCCCTCTTTTTATTAAAGTAAGTATCATAAATTACTAAATATCAAATATTTTACACGTATGGTTATTGAATTCTGTCACTAATAAGGTTCGTTATTCGATTAGCTAAAATTGTGCTCCTATCTTCCTGCTGATTTTTCACCTCTAAGAATCATACACGTACTTAAAGCATGGGCGACTAAAGAACCTCCTTCATCAAAAACATCACACTTAATCAAACCTATCGTATTTCCTCTTTTCATAACCTCTGCTTTTGCTATAATTTTTTCGTTCCAGACGGGTTTTAAATAGTTAATTTTAAGTTCAACGGTTGTAAATGATTCATTAATTTCTAATGTACTAACAAAGGCTACACCCATCGCCATATCTGCAATATCGCATAAAATCCCACCGTGGATTGTACCCATAGGATTTGCATGTTTTTCTGTATCACATTGTAATTCAAAAACTGCTTTTCCTTCTTCGACATTTACAAGTTCCGCTCCAATTAACCTTGCAATGGGCGGAGGTGGAAACTCACCATTCATAAATTTTTGCAGATAAACTTTTTTACTCATTTTAACATCCCTCCATTATAAAAAATACAAAACGGTCTGTTTTTATTATATATTATCGGAGACATGATTTGTCAATATAATCGAAATGTTCAGATAAAAATAATGTGATTTTGAGGACTGATAACGTTATACTAAATTTAACAGACTACTCAGTTTGAAAAATTAGTCAGAAATGAGGACAAAAAAATGCGCAAAGGCGAAAGAACTAAGCAAATGATTATTGAAAAAGCCTCAGGACTATTAAATACACAAGGTTATATGTGTACTCCTATAACTTCTATCATGGAAAAAACCGGGATGGAAAAAGGAGGAATATATAATCATTTTAAAAGTAAAGCAGAACTTTCATTGGATGCATTTTCTTACGCAATTAATACAATGTCCATGACTTTTCAAAAAGCAATTGAAAACCAAAATACTACTGTTGAAAAGTTGAACGCTATACTTGATGTTTTTTTGTTTCTAGTAGAAGGAAAGCCTATTCCTGGAGGATGTCCGATCTTAAATGCAGCAATAGAGTCAGATGATGCACATCCCGATTTACGGGAGGCGACAGTAATGGCCATGAATGATTTATATTCAATGATCCTTCGAATATTTCGAGATGGGATAAAAAAAGTAGAAATCATTCCTACGATAGATTCTGAAACGTTTACAACAATATTTATATCGACAATTGAAGGATCTCTAATGATGACAAAGCTATATGATGACACCATTTATATAAATCGGTCTATTGGCTTCTTAAGAGATTACCTTACTACACTTGAAACGACTAATAATAATATGAGTAATTAAAAAGCTAAACTATCTTAAGAAAAAACCTGTTCTCAAATCGGAGCAGGTTTTTTGATTTTCTTAGAATTCGTTTTTAGAAAGGATCTAACTCTCATCTTAATAATGTGCATAGAGTTATATTTGTTTTCCTGCTATAGTTTTATATTTCATTCCTCTTTATTAATAACTAAAATGAATCATTATGATAACAATAATGTCATTTACCAGAAAAATATATCACCATATAATAACCTTAACATTTAGAATAGTCTTATTTATCTGTTTTTAATAGGTTAATTCCGCTGTCCTTAAATGAAATTTGTGGTAGAGGTGATGCAAAAGATGAAAAAACGAACGAAGTGGTATAAGGGAAGAACTGCGACTTATATGGTTGCTACAGCCCTAGTAATCTCTAATGCTAAATTTATTTTTGATACTCCATTAAGTAAGGCGCAAGGATCTGGTCCCGATGATGCGATGACACGTGTTGTGGTTGAAATGGAAGGAACTCCTGCCATTCAAACCATGCCTCATTCAGTACATGTTGAAGCCGTTTCCAAAACATTAAGAAGAATGATAAAAGATCAAACTGAGAATTTGAAAAAATCTCACTTGAAAGTAATACAAGAAATAATAGAAAAGAAGATTCCATTCAAAAAGTCTAATGAATATACGTACATATTTAACGGAGTTTCATTACAAGTACCTAAAAACAAATTGGATGAATTACGTTCACTTCCAGGAGTAAAGGCTATATATCCCGATCAAGAATATCACGCAAAATTAGACAAAAGCGTTCCCTTGATAGGTGCTCCAGATGTCTGGTCAAAGCACGACAATGAAAATCAAGCAGTTACTGGCAAAGGAGTCACAGTCGCCGTGATTGACACTGGTGTAGACTATGATCACCCTGACCTTGGCGGGGCGCTAGGCTCAGGGCATAAAGTAGTTGGGGGATATGATTTTGTCAATAATGATAATGATCCTATGGATGACAATGGCCATGGTACTCATGTTGCTGGAATCATTGGAGCACATGGAAATTTGAAGGGGGTGGCACCTGACGCTTCGATTACAGCTTATAAGGTCTTGAATCAAGATGGTATGGGGACAACATCCGATATCATGGCAGCTATAGAAGCTTCTATTTCACCGGACAACCCATTCCCAGCAGATGTCATTAATATGAGTCTGAGTGGTCCTGGTGATGGTACTGATCCCATCTCCAAAGCTGCCCAAAATGCGGTAGATGCAGGAGTTGTTGTTGTTGCGGCAGCCGGGAATGAAGGCCCTAGTTACGGTACGATTGGTGCTCCAGCAATTGCTGAGGGAGTACTTGCTGTTGGAGCAAGTGTAAGCGGTATCAAAGTACCCGACGCGAAAATGGTTGCCCCACTTGTAGAGAATTTAACCGTTACCCGTCTAGGTTTTTCAGCTAATCCCCATGATACTGCAATTACCCAAGATCTGGTAGACGTTGGAGAAGGTGGAATGGAAAGCTACAATGGATTAGATGTAAAAGGAAAGATTGTCCTAATTCAACCACCAGTAGGTTCAGATGGACGTGCAGAGGCGATTACAGCACAAGAAAAAGGGGCAGACGCTGCGATATTTTTCGTGCCTGAGCAACCCGGACCTTCTTTTAAAATAGGAGATACTATTCCATCTCAATTTACATCCAACCCTTATTCAGAGTTAGAATCACAACATCAATTCTTAACAGGTTCTAATGTAAATAGCCAGTTAGAATCGTTAGTCGCTATGAAAATTGGTGCAAGTAAAGCTGGGGAATTAAAGTCTTACTTGGATAAAGGACCTGTTAAAATTACGATTACAGGAAAAGACATAACGGATCAAATTGCAAACTTTAGTTCGCGTGGACATTCCGAATTTCGAGCAAAGCCTGATTTAGTCGCGCCAGGCGTTGAAATCAACTCGACGTTCGTTAAGAATGAGAGTAATGATACAGGATATACAAAATTAAGTGGGACTAGCATGGCTGCTCCTCATGTGGCGGGTGCAGCTGCACTTCTGAAACAACTTAAACCGTCATGGAATGCTAGCGAGATTTCCAGCGCTTTAAAAGAAACTGCTAAACCACTGTCATCATATGATGTGCTTACACAAGGGACAGGCAGATTGGATGTAAAGGCTGCAGCGGAAACAAATGTTATAGCCTCTCCCAATGTACTAAATTTAGGATTAGCTGATTTAAAAGATTCGGAGATTCATAGAAACGCTTCATTATCTTTGAACAATCAAGGCGATGTACCAGTTGATATGGATTTTACTATTAAAGAAGATAAAAAATCCGGGGCAACCGTTACTGTGAATCCTTCCCATATTCATATTGAACCAGGTAAACAGGTTAATGTTGAAGTAAATATTAACATGACTCGACCGGATCAGGATATCGATATCTTGGGCTGGGTAGAAGGAAATATTCAATCTGCAAAAGAATCGCAGCACTTACGCGTGCCATACAAGTTAATTGCAAGGCATTTCCGCATTACTGCATCACCTGATCCAATAACAGCAACAGTGAGTGAAACAAGTGCCTTTATTTATAGCCCGGTTAATCTGACACAAGCTCCTAAAGTAACCGTACGAACTCCAAGTGGAAAAACAAATGAAGTGACTGCTGTATTAGATCATGATCGATGGTGGAAATTGCAGGTTCAGACAAATGAAGCGGGAATATATCGTATCGATGCAAGTACTACAGTCAAAAATTCATCTAATGTGGAATCTACAATTATAGGTTCTGGTTATCTGGAAAAATTACCTACAGATAATGAACATGCTTCAACATGGAAATCTATTGGCCCATACTCTAATGCAGGACTGATGAATTTTGACTTAAAAAATTCTAAGGACATGACAGTTTTACCTTCATCGACTCTATCATTGTTCCGTACTGAAGATAGGGCTGAAACTTGGCATGAGTCTAGAAATTTCCCTGTAGCAGGAGGAGTAGCTGCTGAACTAGTGGCTGATCCTACCGATGAAAAAAATATGTATGTGGCTATTAATTCTAAAAATAATGATCCAACTTATATTGGAAAGATATTAGCTAGCAAAGACGGTGGAAAAACATGGAACACTTTATCTTTTCCGAACAAAGAGATAACTGATTTAGTAATTGATAAAAGTGGGAAAAAACTGGTTGCTATTTCGAGTAACGAAGTTTATATCAGCTTGGACAGAGGAATTAGTTGGGAGATGCTACCTGGATGGTGGGGATTTCTTAATAATGCAATTCTTCTGAATAACGACCTATATATTTCAGCAGGTTATGATGGTGTTTACTTATTTAAAGATGTATTCTCTGGATCAGCTAAATCTGAACTATTATATCAGCCACCTTTTCCTTTTAGAAGTACAAAAGAAATTGAAGGCAATGAAAGTATGCTAGTTGTTGGCACTTTTGGTGGCGGATTGTACGCTTCATATAACGAAGGTAAAGACTGGAAAGAACTTACTCACTCTCAAATACCATTTAATAATGTATCTCATTTAGAGATTCTAGATGGGGATATTTATGTAGGCACTGGGTATGATGGAATAATGGTGAGTCACGACAAAGGAAAAACTTGGGAAACTTGGAAAAAACCTCTTCCTGGGTCTAACTCCTATGAAGTCGATTTCGCCATTGGACCAAAATCTTCTCCTAAAGGGATTCGACCAATTTATGTATCTTCTGAACAGGCAGGGATATATGGTACACAGGATAGCAGCGAATCATATAAACGAATCGGTATTCCTGGAGCAACGGTTTACGACATGGCTATTTCGCGGAATTCTAAAGGATATCAGTTACTTGCCGGGACTGACTCAAACACTTACATGACTGCGTTACCAATTCAAAACAAGGTTGATTCCACAACATTAGAATGGGGAGCAGCGGAAGGTGAAGGAAGAGTAGGAGAACAAGTGTATCAGATTGCTACTTCTCCAATAGAACATAATGTTGTTTACAAACTACGCTATAGTGCGGTTGGGAATACTAATGTATACCGAAGCAACGATGGCGGTGAAAAATGGGAATTAAAATTTGAAGATAGAGGAGTCCCATCTGATATGCTAATTAACCCAGCCGACTCCAAGCAAATTATGATCACTTATTATATTCCAGGAACTAGTGAATCAGGTATCTATATTAGTAAAGATTCTGGGGAGAATTGGAAAAATATTAAGCTAGAACACAAATTTATAACTTTAGCATCCGCTGATCCTAACAATCCAAACCGGATTTGGGCAGGTGGAAATGAGGGTCTATTCTTGTCCAACGATATGGGTCAATCATTCCAAAAAATTCAAAATGTACCCGTAAGCAGTATTGCTATTGACTCATACAATCCTAGTCATTTAGTGGTCGGTGGAAATCATTTATATATTAGCACTGACGGTGGTAAAACATTAGAAACAGCAAAAGGTGCGGGTGTTGATGAGCTCAACATATATGTAAATGATATGATAGTTTCTCCTAATAACCATAATATCGTTTATGCAGCCACGGGTTCCTTTTATGAATATGGCTTACTTAAGGGAGGTCGCGGTGTGTTAAAAAGTGTGGATGGAGGAAAAACATGGACCAATATATCCGGGGCTCTCGAGAATAGAAATGCTACTGCAATTGAACTTTCTCCCGACGAAGAATATTTATTTGTCGGAACACAGGGTGGCAGTGTACACCGAATGAAATTAGCTAAAAAACAACATTAAAAAAACTTCCCCATTCCGCTTCTTTGAATGGGGGAGTTTTTTTATATAATCAATCAGGAATTAATAAAAGTTTTTTCAGTATCCTCTACATAAAGACTTGTCTCTTTCACATAATTAAACAACAATTCTATAAAATTTCTAGCAGCATTTCCAATATATTTATCTTTATGATGCACAATAGCAATTTCCTTACAAATTACAGGGTTTACTATTTTAATTATATTGAGGGTCTCAGCATCCTTTGAAGCGAGTAGTGTACTTGGTAGAATGGTTGCTCCAATACTTGCTTTCACTAAACTCAAAATAGATTTTACATCAGATAATTCTATGATTGGTTGAATGACAAATCCCAAAGAATTAGCGGCAATATCTATTACTTTTCGGCAATTGTGGCTTAAAGGACTTAATACTAGTGGTAGGTCTTTAATCTCTTCAAAATCAACCTTATCCCTTTCAGCCAAAGGATGATCAAATGGTACAGCTAAATAAAATTCTTCATTAAATAAAGGAATATTTGTTAACTGTTCATTCGCTAAAGGCATTGTCAGAGCTATATCGACTTCATTTTGAATAACTTTATCTTCAATATCATCTGACTGAATGATCTTTAATTGAACATTTGGAAACTTTCGATGAAGTTCTTGAAAAACTACAGATGCAAGTTGGCTCAACTCTTCCGACATTGTACCAATAATCAGTTTTCCTCTTTTTACCTTTTGGAGCTCTCCGATTTGTTCATAGATTAATTGTAAATTGGAGAATATTTTTTCGGATTCTTCTTTTAGAATTTTACCAGCTTCCGTAATGGCAATTTTTTTACCTAAACGATCAAATAAACGAACCCCTAATCTATCTTCAAGCGCTTTCATTTGACGACTTAAAGCAGGTTGTGAAATTCCTAATTTCTCTGCTGCCCTTGTAAAATGTAATTCCTCACAAATAGCTATAAAGTATTCCAATTCCCTTAATTCCATGATTTCACTTCTCTCTATTCTAGATGATTTTATTTAATGTACTAATTTATTATTAAGAGAAAAACTAAATAAAAGACTGGTCATTCCCATAATAAACTATTGAACATAGAAACAACAACTCAGGAGTTTT
Organism: Gottfriedia solisilvae; assembly: GCF_002128405.1. Taxonomy (GTDB): domain Bacteria; phylum Bacillota; class Bacilli; order Bacillales; family Bacillaceae_G; genus Gottfriedia; species Gottfriedia solisilvae. The sequence continues at coordinate 94,527 of NZ_NETJ01000001.1, read as the reverse complement.
ATTAAGGAAATAGTAATTCTTCTCAACACTCTCTTTGCAACCATTAATGAAAATGTTTTTAAAAAAAATAATTCAATTCCTTATAATATCTATCCCTTAGATGAAATGGAGAAACTTAGATGTTAAAAGACAGCGGATATCAGTCATATATCTGCAATGATAAATAATTCTCAACTAAATATAGAGTTTTATGCAGGAGTTTCGGGGCTAAGGCTTGTGTTAAAAAAAGGATATAGGAAAAAACTGCTATTTGACTGATAAAATATCGCATAGTATATTTATCTCGAATTAAAGATAAAATAATTCAAAATGAAAACTGCTTTAAGTACTTTTTTATAAAAAGGAATCAATTGCAGTTATAATTCGAAATATGAATATCTTGAGTTCAAAATAAATTTAATTGTATTTAAACAATAGTGTGGTTAACTTTTATTTTTTATATTACGTATAGTAAATAAGATTATAAAAAACAACAACACTGCCAGACCAAACTTTAATTTTTGTTGACCATATACGATTTTTATACTAAAGGGGTGAAAAAAATGCTAGAAGTAACAGTGAACCTTAAATATAAAGGGAAGAATTATCAAACCAAAGTAATTGTTCAAAAGGGCACACCACAAGAAAAAATATTCCGTATAGCAAAAGAACAAATTCAAAAACAATGGTAGTTATCTTTTTAAAGAAATAGTAATAATTTTTCTAGATTTCCCAATAATACAGCAACAAATAAGAAATAAGAAACCTTTATCTGTCACACTCCTTTTAAAAAGTGTATTACTGATTATTCAAATTTTATTTTTAAATATGCTATAATCTTTCAAAAGGAGGTACTAGCGTGGCCAGACATAAGGAATATGATGAAAAAGAAGTTTTACAAAAAGCAACGGAACTATTTAGGTATCAAGGTTACGAAAAAACCTCATTGCAAGATCTTGTTTCTCATATGGGGATTCACAGAAGAAGTTTATATGATACATTTGGTGACAAACATTCATTATTTTTAAAAGCGTTGGAACATTATGATAACAATATGAAGAAAAATATGGATATACAAGTAAAGAATTCATCAACTGCGAAAGATGCTATTAGAAGTATATTAGAAATGGCCATTTCCCAAGATAACGAAAAAACAGTTGGTTGTTTGACAATTAATAGTGCAGTTGAGTTGACTTTACATGATCAAGAAGTAGCAGAAAAAATTGAACAAAATTTTTCTAAGACAGAAAAAATTATACTTGAATTACTATTACGTGGACAAAATTCAGGAGAAATTCCTAAACACCATGATATAGAAAAATTATCACAGTTTATTCATAATTCTTTTGTAGGTTTACGAGTTTTAGTCAAAACAACTAACGATAAAAATAAACTTAAAAATATTATTGATACGACACTCTCTGTATTAGATTAATTATTTAAAATTGATCGAATTTACCTTAAAGGTCTTTTTTTAAAATAACTGAAGGGGGTATAGTATACAATTGAAAAATAATTAAATTCAATATAATAGGACTGGATTTCTATCTTTAATTGTGAATGAAAAATAGTTAACTAAAATCAGTTAACTTTTTTTGTTGCTATTTATTTTTAATAGTCATTAGAGAACGAACGGTAAAAAATAATTCTTTACCATTCGTTCTCTATATGTTATAAATATAAACGTCGAAGGGAGTTAATAATTGTTTAATTAAAAATACAATTATTGGATCACGAATTCAGCCTGAAATTTTTATATTAATGAAAACTGCGAACTTTCACAAATCGTAATATTACCGAAACGTTAGTATATCCTTTGTTAATCGCGGAGTTGTGGAGGTTTGTATATTTGAGAACGAACATTCTCAAAAGAGGAACGAATAGCTATAGAGTAAGAAAATTGTTAAAAAAGATAAGAATTAAAATTAAGCATTAGAAAGGAAAATGAATGTGAAAAGAATGTTATTAGTTATATTATTGATGTCTTGTGGAGCAACTTTTGTAACTCCATTATTTCCGCTGTATAGTGAATATTATCAATTAAACAGTTTGCAAATTACGATTTTGTTTGCTATCTATGCAGCATTCCTGTTACCGACTCTTCTTGTTGTGGGGGCAAAAGGTAGTGCTTGGGGACTGAAAAAAGTTCTTGGCATTAGTATTTTGATTTCAATAGTTTCAACTTTGCTCATGATTGGTAGTACAGAAGCGTGGATGATATATGTTGGAAGAAGTTTAGAGGGAATTGCGTATGGTTCGTTTACTGGTACGTCTGTAGCTTTTCTAATTAGACAATCAGATCCCAAAAAAATAGGTAAAGCTATTAAATATTCAGGAGTTACTGTACTTGTTGGCTTTGGACTTGGACCAGCTATTGCGGCTTTTATGTTACAATATTTCCCTATTCAACCACTTAGATTACCATTTTGGATATTAATTGCATTATTAATTTTCTCGATTATCATACTAGAATCTCTACCAAAGGATGTAGTTTCGAAAGAACAAAAGCTTGCAAAACATAAGATATCTCTTGGGGTTCCAAAAAAAATACGTTCTCACTTTTGGTCGATGTCTGGACTATCTATTTTTACAGTATTTACGATTCAAGGAACAGCTCTTGCTCTAATTCCTACTTTCGTGAAAAATGTTATTCATACATCTAATTTATTTATTTCTGGTTTGATCTTTTTAATTCTATTAGGTGGTGGTGCATTCGCACAGTTTATTCCTAAACCTTCTCAACCGGTTACACGTATTAGATGGGGGATCTTGCTTTTAGGTATTGGTTCTTGGTTGATTGTTACATCTGGTTTTACAGCAAGTTTACCATTATTATGGATCAGTATATTCATACAAGCACTTGGTGCTGGGTGGACTTTCCAAAATGCATTATTTTTTGCAGGGCAACTGCCTGAACCTGAAGCTAAACCACGTGTGATTTCGGCTTTCTGGATATGTGCGTATATAGGATTCATTGTGCCTCCAGTTGTTGTTGGAGCACTTACACAAATTTACAGTTTAAACATTTCTCTTATCGTGCTAAATCTGTTTTCTTCCTTGATTGTTGTTTATGTATTGTTGTATTCAGTTAGATTTAAACGTGAGACATATAGTACAACAGTTCCAAATAAAGGAGCTTCAAGATGATATGTAATAATGAACGGAGAGGGGGAATGCAAACAAACCATTAATTTTTATTTGGATATTTGAGAATGAACGTTCTCAAGTTGGGTCTTCAGCTATTAGTTACGATTAAAGCAACTGCAAATATGGTTTTATAGAAAGGAGAATCTCCCCTATGATTTCGCGATCAATGAAAAAGTTGCGCATACAATGGAAAATCTTTGAGGGATTCTATTAAAAAGCATCAAATTAAAATATGTTATTAACGATCGCCATCAAGTTTTGTCATCAAAGCGGAGGATCAGATCTGATTAATAAAAAAGATAATCACCTTCATGGGTTTAATAAGATTTTATAATAAGGGGAGTGACAATATGTATGAACGATTTTTGGTTCCAGTTGACGGATCCGAACACTCTAAACATGCATTGAAATCGGCAAAAAGGTTGGCGCAAAACATGGGGATAAATGCCCGAATAACGCTTCTTCATATCATTCCTAGTAACAATATCAATACAGTTGCTTTCGGAGTGGATATTGATATTGAACAATTGCAAGTAGAGGAAGTTAGGAGGATTTTAGATGAATCCGCACAAGTCCTTTCAGGGTCATCTATACAATATGATAGCGAATACCATATTGGAGATCCTGCAGAAATGATATGCAAGAAGGCAAAAGAGGGAGATTACGATATTATCGTAATGGGTAGCAGGGGACTTAGCCTCTTTTCAGAACTGCTCTTGGGAAGTGTAAGCCATAAAGTGGTCCAGCATGCGAATTGTGCTGTAATGATTGTAAAGTAAATAAGAGGTGATCGTAACCCCAAGTACTAAGAGAAAAAGTACAAGAAGTAACCAGGTTTTATTATAGAGTATTTAAATGGTGAATTAATTAAGCAAGCTAAATCGTATGGATATGAATAGTGTTATTATGGTTTGTTGTTAGAACAATATCCTTACGTAAGGAGGGGTTATAAGTGGATTTTCAAATAACTGATTCTGCAAAGGAAGTATTGAGCAATAAAATGGATGAGAATCAATTTATTCAATTGTCATTTGATCGTGGAAGCTGTGACATAGTAAATAATATTTACGAAATGAAAGTTATTAACAAAAGACCAAATGACGCATATGAAAAAATTTTAACAGTAGATAACATTGAATTTTTAGTTAATAATGACTTTGAAGAAGTGTATGATAATCAATTAGTAATAGATTATTTAAACGGATCATTTATCTTTAAAAATAAAAACCAAATATTTAATAATAAAATAGGCCTTAGATATGTTTAGTATTAAACACGCGCCATAGGTAGTCATAAAATATTAAGGTTCAAAAAAAAGTTGAAGAGGTAAAACCTGGAAGGTGATTTAGCATCCTAATGGAGAGGGTAAGTTCCACTCTCTGAAGGTTAACTGAAATATTTGAAGTGTTTTAGATACACTAAATGGAAGGGTGTTTTTTTCATCTATGTTAAAAATGAGTTGTTGCACTCGGCGGCAGTTTAACTCATTTTCAAAGAGAGGCTTTCCCTAGTTGCTGGTATAATTTTATTGAAAGTCAAGCAAATGTAATTTGAATCAATTTTGCCGCTTTTGCAAAGATATGCTTCAAGATACTGTTGGCAAAAATATGCTTCAAAAAATGCTTGAAGTAACATTGAGAGTAGTTAAAGAATAAATTGTATATGACAAATAAAGATGAAACTGCACTTTGAATATAGTCTGTATTAAACAGCTTGTTAGGTATCGAAATCTTAGCAAGTTGTTTTTTATTTTGCAAAAAATCTTTTTCTTATTAAACAGAAATTGATTATTAATTTAGTATTATATTATGAAGAATTACACTTAAACTAATGGCAGTTTAGTTTAAGTGAGAACATTCACAAGTTGAATCGTATCTTTATATTGTATAACCTAAATTCAAGCACGTTTATCCACGATTGGACCAAATTGTTAAGCAAGGGGAGTAGTTTACTTTAGCATTTATTAGAAGATATAAATAAAACCTAACTCAAAGTCTGGTGCAATAGGTTTTACAATTATTTTAGATATTTGTTTATCGTTCTTCAATAAAATCAGCTAATAGCTACAGTGTCTAAGTTGGTGTGTTGAAATTTCTTTATTAAACTCTGAACGTAAAGAAACATTTTTTATGAAACTATCTGGCAGGATAGTTGAATAAGAACAGGGACATTTAATTAAATATTGAATAATAATTTTGTATATAATTTCTTAATTAGTTCATCAACTAACTTAGTGAAAATGATGTATATTTACAAAAATACCATTAACAGGGTGTATTTATCTCAATAATCGAGTGCAATTTAAAATATAGTTAAGAACAAAAGGGGATTTTGATATAAATTGAAAAAAGAAAGTAGGTAAATTATAAACCACTCTCTTGACATATTATCTCGAATTAAATACAATATTTCTAGAAATACTGAAATAATAAATGATGAAAGGAGGTTTTTAACGGTGAATGATGATATTGCAGTAAAAGTCTACAAGGCACTAGGTGAATCAACTCGTTTACAAATCGTTAAATTACTTGCAGGGCAATCAGAGTTAGCTTGCCTGGAAATGGCAAATCAATTAAATGGTCCTGCCAATTCAACATTAACGCATCATTTAAAACCATTACTCGATTGCGGATTATTAGTAGTTCGCAGAGAGGGAACCTTCAGATATTACAGTTTACAACGAGAGGTCCTTGCACAATACGCCCCCGCTTTACTTTAATGTTAAAGCGGAATTATTTTAATTTCTATTTCAGTATTTGTAGAAATACAGAATAATTAAAATGAACGGAGGAAAAAATATGAGTCAAATTAGCAAAGAAACAAATACTTGGGGTTATTTAAAAGATGGTTTAGAAAGTAAATTGTTTGAACCGATAAAAATCGGTGCTTGGAATTTACGCTCTCGAATCGCAATGGCCCCTTTAACAAGAACTTTTGCAGATGATCAGACGGGCGTAGTAGGAGATGATATTGTTGAATATTACCGAAAACGTGCTGCCGATGGAGTTGGTTTAATCATTTCAGAAGGAACGGTCATTAGTCCTCGTGGTAAAGGTTATCCTGGAGTTCCAGGCATTTATTCAGACGAACAAATTAAGGGATGGAAAAAAGTAACTGAAGCTGTGCATAAAGAGGGAGGAACAATGATCGCTCAAATATGGCATGTTGGTCGTTTATCTCATCACGAGCTTGCTGGAAATCTGCCACCTCAAGCACCATCAATTATTCCAGCTGAAGGTCTTGTCTCTCGTTTCCGTAAGCCATATGATGTTCCAGAAGAAATGACACTTGAAGATATTAATGAAGTAATTAATCAATATGCACAAGCTGCGAAAAATGCAATAGCAGCAGGTTTTGACGGTGTGGAAATTCACGGTGCCCACGGATACTTAATTGACCAATTTAATTCAGATATAACAAATCATCGTACAGACAAATATGGTGGAGACCTTAATCAAAGATTAACGTTCATGAAGGAAGTAATTAAAGCAGTTATCGCCGCAATCGGTACAGACCGAACAATGATTCGATTCTCTGCTCATAAAGCAGATATACCAAATTACATGTGGGAAGATCCAGAAATGGCTATTCGTACATTTGTTAAAGCATTTAAAGAAGCGGGTGCAACGATGATTCACCCTTCGATTATGCATTTTGATCGAGTGCTTGCAAATGGAAAAACGATGCATCAATTAGTTCGAAAATACTGGGATGGTGTGATTATTGGGGTAGGCACATTAAATCCAGAAATGGCGAATCAGGCGATTGAAGAAGGAATAATTGATGTTGCTGCTTTCGGTCGTCCATTAATTTCTAATCCTGATTTTATACATCGTTTAAAAAATGGGAAAAAAATAGTAGAATACGATGTTAAAAAGCATCTTAATACATTAATTTAAAGCTCTAGAATAGAAAGAAGCTTATATAGCTTCTTTTATTTCACACTTTATTTCAGTGTTTATAGAAATACAGAAATTAATACGTTATTGAGGAGAAAATTTCACATGTCAAATACAGCAAAGATTTATATTTTATCATTAATAAGTTTTTTAGTTGGTACATCACAGTACAACATCTCAGGTAACTTGGATAAAATGGCAGATGTTCTAGGAGTGTCAATTGGAGCGGCCGGCCAATTAATAACAGTCTTTTCATTAGCCTATGCAATCGGTACACCTATATTAATGGTATTAACGGCTAAAATGGAAAGACGTAAATTACTGATTTATATGTTGTTTGTTTTTATTATAGGGAATTTTCTTTCGGTAATTGTTCCAAGCTATGGATTATTTATGATTGCTCGCATTATTATGGCTTTAAGTACAGGAGTAGTTATCGTTACAGTTTTAAGTATCGCAGCAAAGATAGCACCTGCTAATAAAAAAGCAAGTTCAATTGCAACAGTTGTCATGGGGTTTACCGCATCATTAATCATTGGTGTTCCTATTGGACGTTTTATTACATCTACTTATGGATGGAAATTTGTATTTATTGGTATCGCATTATTAGTTTTAATTGTCATATTAATTGTTTTAAATACAATACCAAAAATGAATGGTGATGCATCAGTCCCTTTAACGAGACAAATTGCAATGTTCAAAAAACCAAAAATTGCTTTAGCATTGTCTATCACCTTCTTCTCGATGACAGGGTACGGGATTATTTTTACTTATTTATCTCCATTCCTTGTAAATACAGTAGGTATGAGTGATCATCTTTTAAGCATTACTTTACTTGTTCTTGGAGTTGCAAGCTTATTTGGTTCAAAATTAGGTGGCATAAGTGCAGATAAAAGAGGCATAATTTTTACATTAAAAAGAGGCTTACTTGTAAACTTAGCGTCTATAGTCGTGCTTTCATTCATTTCTCATTCAATTATTGCAGTAATTATTATCTTGACAGTCTGGTCATTTGCAGGCTGGTCAATAGGTGCAACTCAGCAATATAATCTAGCAACGATATCACCTGAATCCTCAGATGTGTTGCTAGGTCTGAACCAATCGATGATGCAATTAGGATTTGCGGTTGGTGCAGGTTTAGGTGGTGTAATTGTGGGGCAAATATCATTATCTTCAATTACATGGTTCAGTGCGTTAAGTGTTGTGTTTGCAAGTATTACAACTTTTGGATTATCACGTTTCTTAAATAATAAAAAGATGGTCAAGCAAGTTATTGTGGCAAAAAAGGAAGCTTGATCATGGTGAGAGTATTTAAATCATTATCTTTGCATTTTATTTACACATTTTGACAAGCATTCTACGAGGTTTTAAAAGAAGAAAGTTTTCGAAACCCCGTAAATTGAAAACTGAGCCAGATGCGAAATATGTTGAAAAGTATTGCCATATATTCATCAGTTATCGAGTAGAGGCGTTAATTTGGAGACGAATATTCAAGGGAAGTCAGTGCTTTTAAGTTACGATGGGAAGAATATCGATTGGAAGTATATTTAAAACCACCTGAGAAAGGTGGTTTTTTTATTAAAACTAAATTGAAGCAACATGTGACAAATTATCTATTTTTTATTAAATAGCTAACTACCCAAGCTACTAAAACATTGTACAAATTAAATTGGTTTGTAGTCAAAGAAACTTAAAAGCTTAGACTTATATGGATTTTTCCTCCATTAATCTCGTCCTATTCTCCTTTATTGATAACTGAAATGAATCATTATGATAACGATAATGTCATTTACTAAAAAAATATATCACCATATAATTACCTTAACATTTTGAATAGTATAATTTTTTTCGTTAGATTATGCTGAAAAATAGAAACAATACAGCAGCAAACACAAGTTAATGATTCGTACTATGAATATTATCAGCCAGTATTTACAGGTTGACCAATATAAAAAAAATTTGGAGGTTAACAAATGAGAACAAAGATGACAAAACGAATTACTTCATTAACACTCGTACTAACCTTATTCATGTCTCTATTTAGTAGTTTGGTTTTCGCCTCAACTGAAAAGGCAGCTGGAGCAACTAATAGCCCACCAACGAAGGAGATTGTAAAACTCATTCCGAGTGAATCAACAGTCTCGCTCTCTCTTTCTCAAGGTCACCACGATTTAAAAGTTGAATCAGAGTATAAGGATGGTAGTAAAGCAGATGTTACAGCGTTAGGAAAATGGACATCACTAGATGAAAAAGTTGTAACTGTTGAAACTGGAAGACTAACAGCAGTAAATGTTGGGTCTACAAATTTACAATTCAGTCTTGGTAATGCAGTCTTAAACATAGAAGTAAATGTTACGAAAAATGCTCAAGTTTTAAGTCAATTGTCAAATCCTTCAGAAAGTAAAAAAATTGTATCGCTTGTTTTAGAGGCGAATCAAGTTACATACATAGATGAAGGGAAAGAGCGCCCTATTTCATTGAAAGCGCTTTATAGCGATGGCTCGATGGAAGACGTAACGAAATTAGCTAAATGGGAATCAAGAGATCCTTCAATTGCATTGGTTGAAAAAGGTGTATTAAAAGGAATTTCACCAGGTAATGTTTCAATGAAAGTAACTTACGCAAATTTTCCACAAATAAATTTCTTTGCTTCGATAAGAGATATTCCTGAAAATGTAACGGCGTTGTACATGTCGGCTGACATGTTGAGGTTAGAAACCTCTGATAAGTCGGTTCAAGTAGGTGCCAGTACAAAGAACCCCTGGGAGGGGAATAAAGAGGTTACTTCTTTAGGAAGTTGGACAACGACAGATCGAAATGTAGCTACGGTAAGTAAAGATGGTCAAATAACCCCAGTTGGAATCGGCCAAGCTTATATTTATTTTAAATATGATAAGTTGGTTGGTGCTGTACTTGTTAATGTTGTTAAGCCTACAAAGCTTATAGCTGATGAACCTACAGTTGAACTAATGCCAGGACAAAATTGGCCTATTAATTTAACCGAAGTATTCACTAATGGAATATCAGAAGGTGGTATGACTTTAGTTGAAAATGTAAATCCTAATGATGTCAAATGGACAGTCGAAGATAACAGCATTGCAACGGTTACTGATTCAGGATATATCATTGGAGGTAAGACAGGTAAAACGTTTGTGACAGCTTCCTATCGTTCAGATGTTCTTCCTCCAGTTAAAATTGAGGTTACTGTCACCAATAAGCTTACAACTCCTAGAGTTATTGGTTTGACAGCTTCTCAACCAAACCTCTCTTTAGGAATAGGTGAAGAAACGCCTATTAAAATAAATGCGATTTATAGTGATGGGAGTACTGAGGATGTAACAGATTCCGTTGAATTGTACTGCGACAATTTCCACGTAGCTTCAGTTTCCCGAAAATATGGTGGTGTATCAAAAGTTATTGGTCAATTAAGTGGCACAACTGTCTTGCATGCTATCTATAATGATTTTCGTTACTTTGTAGATATCCCGGTGGCAGTCACGGATAAAGACGGTCAGAAGCAGGCTCCAAACCCTGAATCAATTTCTGTTACACCAGATATGAAAAATATGGTAGTAAATCAACAGCAGCAATTAGAGGTAAAAACGACCTATTCAGACAGATCAAATTCGACTTCATATGCGGTATATAAATCATCTAATCCTGATGTTGTTAAAGTAAATAAGGATGGCCTGCTTACAGCTGTAGGCACTGGTACAACAAACATTACCGTAGATAGCTCTGGATACTCAAAGCAGGTTTCAATTGTCGTTTCAAATGAACCTTCTAAAGATTTTGCAAATAAAATTGTTGATCTTATTCCTAGTGAAAATGATATTACCTTTAGTTTATCTGAGCACACGCATTCGTTCTCTGTAAAAGCAAAATATAAGGATGGTTCAACTGCTGACGTTACATCAGACTCAAGATTCACAACATTAGACCCGGACAAAGTTACAGTTAAGAATGGGGTCCTTACAGCAGTAGCAGCAGGAACAACTCAGGTACTTATCGATTACGGAACAAGCACAAAAATCTTGAATGTTTCAATTCTTTCTGGGAATGATGCGTCAATAAAAGATTTAAAAATTGAGTCCTTGCTTGCTTCCTCATTGGATATTGTTGTTCAAAAAGATAAGCTATATCCAGTACATGTTTTTGCTCAATACAATGATGGAACTCAAAAAGAAATAACGAAGTCAATTCAATGGACAACAGAGGATCCTACAGTTGTAAGTGTTAACGACGGGAAATTTATTGGAATGAATACTGGAAAAACGACGGTTAGTGCAACAATTGCAGGTTTCTCTTCTATTAAAATTCCAGTAAAAGTACAAGATCAAGCTGGACCAGTAAATTTAGTAGGAATTGTTAGCGCGGGGATGATAATACAGCCTGAAGCAGGAAATATAGTAGAAGCGATAACTAATAGTAGCAATGGGATGATATTACACCCTGAAGAAGGAACTATTGATGCGAACGCGTTTGCTGAATATACAGATCAGAATATCGTTCAGGTTGATACAGAAGGGAAATGGGAATCTTCCGACGAAAGTGTAGCAACTGTTGACCAGAACGGAGTCATTACATGGGTCGGCGTTGGTGAAGCATACATCTGGTTCAATTATTATGGTTTGAGAGATGCTATTTGGGTAAGAAACACTATACCTGTAGATTTATATTGGGCTGAAAACAATAAATGGACAACTAGAAATGTAATGTTAGAACCTAATAAGTCCACTGACATCTCAATTAATGGCTTCTTTGGTCATCATGGCAGAGATGGAAATTGTGATTGTTATAATCTTAATAGCAAAGCAAAATTTACGGTGGCGGACGAATCGGTTGCAACGATTTCTGCAGATGGACATATCATTGCTCACTCTGTAGGAAAAACGACAATAACTGCTACTGTTTATGGAATGTCAAAGACAATTGATGTTGAAGTTGTAGCAAAGTATCCTACATTTACTAGGGGTATAAGTTCCTCGCCTGGTTATATCGTAAATTCAGCAGGTTCAAAAAATGATATAGTCATTAATGCTATGTCAAGCGATGGAACGATAAAAGACGTTACAGCTGATGTAAAATGGTTTAGTTCCAATCCGGAAGTAGCGGAAGTGACCGCTGATCATAAGATCCAAACGAAGTCTGAAGGAGCCGCTGTAATCATTGCGGAATATGATGGTTCTAAAATAATTATACCTGTTATCGTTAAACCATAAAGATTATAAAAAATTAATGAGTAGATAATCAGCCTGAGGCAGGTGCTCCTGTAGTAGATGTGAACGCTTATGCGGAATATACAGATCATAATATAACTCAGGTTGATTTAGAAGGTAAGTGGGAATCTTCCGATGAGAGCGTAGCAACTGTTGATCAAAACGGGGTCGTTACATGGGTAGGTCCTGGTCAAGCATACATCTATTTCAATTATGGAGGTTTGAAAGATTCTGTTTGGATAAGAAACGTTAAGCCTAATCTTTTATTTTCAAATTCTCCAAATGTAATGTTAGAACCTAATAAATCAAAGGATGTAGCTATATATGCTTTTTTTGGTTTTGTTCCACGAATTGGCGTTAACCTTTTTGAGGTTACTAACCAAGTAAAATGGACATTTTCGGACGAATCAGTTGCAACGATTTCAGCAGATGGACATATCATTGGGCATGCTGTTGGAAAAACTACGATAACTGCTACCTTTTATGGTGTTTCAACAACAATTAATGTGGAAGTCGTAGAAAAGTATCCTACATTTACTTTAGGAATAAGTTCTTCGCCGGGTTATATCGTAAATTCAATAGGCTCAACAAATGAGGTAGCTATTCATGCTATGTCTAGTGATGGAACGATTAAAGAAGTTACGGCTGAAGTTACATGGAGTACGTCTAGTCCGGAAGTAGCAGAAGTGACCGCTGATCATAGGATAGTAGCGAAATCAGAAGGAGCGGCTGTGATATTTGCGGAATATGAAGGAATTAAAATAATTATTCCTGTTATAGTTAAACCTAATTAAATAAAGCTTTGTTTGAATAATTATTGCGAGATAAAGTCTCAAGTAATATTGTAAAATATGTAACAAACCAGTCAGTAACGGTTTAAGATGAAGTAATTGTAATAATTAACATAAAAAAGATCCTTCTTTTAAGAAGGATCTTTTTTTATGTTGTAGAGAGAACATCTAATTCTCCAAGAGTTATATTAGTTACATTAGGATTGCATAGTTTTTGATCTGCTAGCCATTCAAAGAAAGTAATAAGCGCAAATTTATATTATATAGATATGTTTAGTAAGTAGACCTATGTAGATAATAAAAATTGTTATTTTTATTGAAGTGATATGCCTATATTTGAATCAGATAGCGAAAAACATTAGATATAAAAAAATAAAAAATAAAGTTTAAAAAGCTAACAATTTGTTAGCTTTTATTTTTGTTGCTTAAATACATTTCGCCAAATCTTTATTTCATCTTTATCTCATCTTTATCTCATTAGGATATACTTCTTTCCGAGCAGAATTATTTCTCAAATTATAAATACTCAGTAATAGAAAGAAGTGAGTACATGAACATGCATAAACGATTAAATAACGACGGTAGGGTTGCAGCATTTTTCTTATTACCTAGTTTGATAGGTTTTTCCCTTTTCTATCTGATTCCATTTGTAATAGGTACGATCTATTCATTTAAAGATGGAGCGGTTGGTGGTTCATTTGTTGGATTTTTCAATTATAAAGAGCTATTAACAAGTAGCTCATTTTTAAAGGCAGCGTCAAATACATTTTGGTTTAAAGCGATCAATGTCCCACTTGTAATCGGCATTTCTTTACTACTGGTACTTTGCTTACATCAAACAGTACTGTTTAAAAATGTGATTATCAGTTCATTCATCTTACCAATTGTTGTCCCAGTCGCTTCAATTGTGATGTTATGGCAAATATTATTTGATTGGAACGGCACTCTTAATTCTTGGTTGGTGAATTTAGGCTTTTCTCAAATCGATTGGATGAAATCAGATTGGTCGATCGCTGTTGTATCAGTTGTTTATTTATGGAAAAACATTGGTTACAACATGATCATATTCTTGGCTGGCCTTCAAAATATACCAAAAGATTACTATGAGATAGCCGACATGGAAGGCGCAGGTCGTTTCTTTAAATTTAGACAGATAACGTTAGTATACTTAACTCCAACAATGTTTTTTGTACTTTTAATGAGCATTATTAACTCCTTTAAAGTATTTCGTGAAACTTATCTAATTGCAGGAGATTATCCTTTTGATCGAATTTATATGATTCAGCACTATATGAACAATATGTTTGCATCTTTGAATGTTCAAAAACTGACTGCTGCTGCGTCATTAATGGTCTTATGTATTTTAATGCTAGTGTTTGTGTTCTTCGCAATTGAACGTCGATATCGAAGGTTTATGAGTTAAGAAGAGAGGTGAAGAAGGTGAAAAGAAATACTTTAATTCGTAAATGGGTTTTAACCTTTTTTTTATTGCTTATGGCAGCAATGATGGTTTTTCCAGTCGTTTTTACATTATCAAATTCTTTTATGACAGAGAATGAAATTAGTCAAAACTATCCATCTGATCGTGAAATTCAACAAGATAACATTGCACACAAAGAGTCGTTCGGCCATTTGAAGCTGTTCCCTGAAAAGTTCTCGTTTGAACAATATAAAGCCTTTTTTGACAAGAAACAATCATTCATAGACAAAGAACAATCAAATATGAAATTTTATGGGAATTCAGTATTAATGGTATTCCCAATCATACTTGGTCAACTGATTGTTGCATCACTTGCGGCATATGTCTTTGGAAAACTAAAGTTCAAAGGAAGGGATACGTTATTTTTGGTGTATATGGTAACCATGCTGATGCCTTTTCAAGTAACACTTGTACCGAATTATCTGATAGCGGACAAGTTAGGGCTCTTAAATAGCTTTGGCGCGATCATCTTCCCTGGAGTATTTGGAGCGTTTGGTGTATTTATGCTTAGACAATTCGTCATGACGATTCCTTATTCTTATATCGAGGCTGCAAAAATAGATGGGGCAAGTCACTTTTCCATATTTATGAAGATCATATTGCCACTCATTCGACCAGGACTTGCTGCGCTAGTCGTTTTATTATTCGCCGATTATTGGAACATGGTTGAACAACCACTTATTTTTCTAGATGATCCTTCTAAATTTCCATTGTCACTTTATTTATCTCAAATAATAGAAGAGACAAGAGGTATTGGTTTCGCAGCATCTATTCTCTATATGGCGCCAATGTTATTAATATTTGGATTCACAAAAAAATATTTAATCAAAGGAATACAGTTATCAGGAGCCAAGGATTAATAGATACATCACTAATTAATAAAATTCCATGTTGGATAAAATATAAGTATGGGAGAGCATAGAAAGTGAGCGTGTAAATACCATGAAATATAAAATCTTAATCGTAGAAGATGAAACGATTTTACGTGAAATAGTGAAAGATTATTTAGTAAATGAAGGTCACGAAGTAATTGAAGCGATCGATGGTGAACAAGCATTGGAATTGTTTCAAGAACAAGAATTTCATCTCATTATTCTTGATATCATGTTGCCAAAAGTCGATGGATGGGCAGTTTGTAGAAGAATACGTAAAACTTCAAATGTACCAATCATCATGTTAACAGCACGGGTGGATGAAGATGATACATTACTTGGATTTGAGTTAGGTGCCGATGATTATGTTACAAAACCTTATAGTCCTCCAATTTTGCTGGCAAGACTTAAACGTTTGCTTGAAAGTCGATATAAAAAGAATGAGACCTTAAAAGATACATTATCTAAACATGGAATATCAGTCGATTTTTCTTCACGAAAAGTCCAAGTAGATGGTGAAAATATTAATTTAACCCATACTGAATTTGAAATATTAACCTATTTAATGCAGAACCAAGGGATCGTGATTACAAGGGAACAACTCGTGCAAAAGGTTTGGGGCTATGACTACAACGGTGATGATCGAACAATTAACACACATATACGTAATTTACGGACGAAATTAGGTAGTAAATCAAAACTGATTTCAACGATCATTCGAACAGGTTATAAGTTTGAGGAAAGTGTATGAAATTTGGGATAGTTTTAAAACTGTTTTTATTAACAACAACTTTATGCTTGTTAATTACAGGATCTATTTATATTGGTCAAACAATCTTTTTTAAACAATACTATGCGAATAGAAAAGTAAATGATCTGAAATCAAGTATCAAATCATTTGAGAAACAATACCTTAAAAGCGAAGGTAATGTTCAAGCAATCCAACAATTAGAGCAAGACTTTTATCGTGCACAAAACACATGGATTACTACATTAGATCAAAATGGGAATATAAAAACCGCAAATGATTATTATGCAGAAATTAAGATAGAAGGAGATAAAAAGAATACAAATCAAATATTAAAGATACCGCTTTATCATTTAATAGAAACCGAAGATATGTTAAAAGATCCTCCTACCATTTCAAAAGGTGAGTCTGTTGATCTTTTTACGATTAAAAAAAATAATAAAATGATTCCATTCTATCTATATTCTTTACAGACTGATACATATTGGGTAAATCAGCTTATTTGGACTAACATTGATAAGGAGATTCAATCTGATAGTAAAAAATTTAATCTAAAACAGAAAATGGAGTTAACTCAAAAATATAAAACTAATTTCCAAATCAATCGATTAAAAGGAATTATACAAGATGTAAGAATTCCTAATCGGAATGATGTTTCAAGCATCATATATAGTAATAGTTTATTAATGGATCGTATTAATGAATTCCAATCGAGCTTATTATTTGAAGAAGAAAACAAATACACAACATTCAAAACGCTTGATTATGAACAAAATGGCATTAAATATAAACTTTTTATCGATCCAATCAAAAATCAAAATGGTGAAACAAATTATATTTTTTCAATGGCCTCCTTACAACCAGTAGACGAGGCAGTACAAATGGTAAAAGATTATTTTGTCTATATAATTGCGTTTGTTTTACTTCTTACAATTTTAGCGTCCATTTACTATTCATTTAAAATTGCGAGACCATTATTAAGAATTAACGATACAACTAGAAAAATTGCGCACTTAGATTTTTCGGAACGAATAGAATATCATTCGAAAGATGAAATAGGCGATTTATCTCAGAATATAAATTTACTTTCAAATACACTACATTCTCATATCTCACAACTAAAGCAAGATATTGAGAAAGAAAAACAATTGGAAAATACAAGAAAAGAATTCATTTCAGGTGTTTCACATGAATTGAAGACCCCGCTCAGTATTATGAAAAGCTGTATTTCAATCTTAAAAGATGGTGTTGCTAGTCATAAGAAGGACTACTATTTTGAAGCGATGGAAAAAGAAGTCGACAAGATGAATTTATTAATTGTCGATATGCTTGAACTAGCAAAATACGAGTCTGGAACGTATAAAATGAAAATGGAAACATTTTTTATTGATATAGTAATTAATCTGATCTGTAGTCAATTATCTTTAGAAATTGAAAAAAAGGAACTTACCATTCATAAAGATTTAGTATCAATCGAAGTATTCGCAAATCAACATCGAATTGAACAAGTCATTACGAACTATATGACAAATGCGATCCGTTATACTTCAAATCATGAACATATTTATATATCAACGACAATAGACGATGAACTAGTGAAAGTTTGCGTCGAAAATAAAGGATCACATATTCCAAATGAGCAATTAGATAAGGTTTGGGACCGTTTTTATCGCGGTGATACGTCTCGACATCGTTCAGAAGGAAGTACTGGGTTAGGGCTTGCCATTTCGAAAAATATATTAGAACTACATGGTGCGCAGTACGGGGTCATGAATACATCGGATGGCGTATTATTTTACTTTTATTTAAATAAAAAATAATGAAAATGTGTTTGGGAAAATTACCTATACTATTCTTTTGTTGGATTGCCCTTGTTAAAAGGGCGATTTTTTATTTCAAGCTAACATCCCTTGAATTAACCACACTTTATTTAGTTTAAAATTTCATCATTTTTTTAAAAAAACTTCATTGGAAACACCAAGCTTTTTTGATACGTAGAAATTATACAGAACAGAGTAATAACCTTATTAAACGAGTAGAAAAAACTTTTGGTGACCATTCAAAAATGGTCTCTTTTTGTATGTCCAAAAATAGTAAAAACCAGATTTTTGGTCTTTTTTTCATTTTATATCAATCTTAATTGATACTTCATCTCATCTTCATCTCATCTTTATTTTGAACCGTTATCTTTATTGTAATGATATTCAAGGAGTGGAGAGTGCGGTGAAAGAGAGATGAAATCCCGTAAAAGAAAGAAAAAAAGGATGATAAAAAGAGCGATTGTAAGTTTATGTGCGGTCTTTCTTATATTCTCACTCATTTACTATTTAATTGGTAAATTGAAAGAATTTGCAGTTGAGAATGTAGCAAAAAGTGCAGTAAGCGAACAGGTACAAATAAAGACCTCTAAAAACAGTGTTAAACAATCAACTGCTAAGAAATCAGAGGTCGGGGAACTAATTAAACCAAAACAAAATGGTCAAAAGACAAATCTTCAAGAGCAACAAAATAAAAACAATCAATCAAATAACAAGCAACAAATTAATCAAGATCAGAAAGTAGTCTATCTGACATTTGATGATGGACCGAGTGCGTTGACAAACCAAATCCTTGATGTACTTAACAGGGAAAAAATACATGCGACTTTCTTTATGATTGGTAAAAACTTGTATGACCATCAGCAGGCTGTAAAAAGGGCGGTTCAAGAAGGGAATTATATCGGCGCTCACAGTATGACTCATAACTATAACCGATTATACAAACAAGGTTTTTTTGTGTCAGAAATGGAACAAACATTATCAATTATCAATCATTTGACTGGAGAAAATACTCGATTAGTTCGTGCTCCTTATGGGTCGAGACCAGGTTTGAGTTTAAAACTTCGTCATGATTCGGCTAACGCTGGATTGAAAATTTGGGATTGGAATGTAGATACACATGATTGGGAGAACACTGCTAACGCTTCGACAGTTATTAATGAAGTGAAGAAGCAAGCAACCAAAAATAATGAAGTCATTTTACTACACGAAAAACAGGCAACCTTGGATGCACTTCCTGAAATTATTAGCTATTTAAGAGCAAAAGGATATGCATTTAAGGTATATAACCAGAACGAACACTTTTCATTAAATTTTTGGAATGATCGACGTCTTTGAACTTTAAATTTTCATTTCATCTTTATCTAAAGTTGATTTTGTCTTCATTAATAAGAATTACACTATTTAATATCTAAAAGATAGAAAACTTGGGGGGAAAATTCTATGAATCGTAAGAAAAAAAAGAAGTCTAGAAACTTCTTATTTATAATCTTATCAATTATGATAGTAGGTTTAATCGTTAAACTTAAAGATAATGGACTAATAAATAATAAAGAAAATTCAGCTCACGCATCGACTAAAAATAGAAATAAAAGAAATACATCCTCTGAAAAGATATTAACTGGTAAAACAATTGTCCTTGATGCAGGTCATGGTGGAAAAGATATAGGTGCAAGTGGACAAAGGGGAGCAATTGAAAAAGACCTAACATTAACAATGGCTAAAAATATACAAAATGAATTAATGAATCGAACTGGTGCTAATGTTATCTTAACCCGTGATGATGATGTGAAAATATCGCTTACTGATCGAGTGAATATTGCTGAAGAAAGTAATGCAGATCTATTTCTTAGTATTCACTTCGATGCTTTTTTTACGAAAGAAGTTGAAGGTATAACAAGTTACTATAATAAAAATTCGGACGAGCCATTAGCAGCATTAATTCTTGATTATATTTTTAAAAATGGCTTAGATGCTAGAGATCGTGGTGTAAGTTTAGGAGACTACTATGTTTTAAGAGAAAACTCAAGACCATCAATCTTATTGGAACTTGGTTATATTTCAAATTCAACTGATGAAGCGCGTATGACTTCAGATGAATTTCAAACAAACACAACAAATTCAATCGTTGCTGGGATCATTGATTATTTAAAATAGAAAAAATCCCAAATCATTTAATGAGTAGAATTAACGATTATAAATAGGATGTATTCAATTGACCATGATGGACACTTAAATACATCCTATTTTATTGAAGTAAAATTAGAAGTATTAAGTATAGACATAGTAAGTAATAAATTTGTCATTGTGCATTTTCCTTATGGAATGAACAATCAAATAATGAATGACCAGATTTAATGAAAAAGGTAAGTGGTTATATGATTTCAAGTAAGTATCTGTGGTGACTTTATAATGTGAAGTTTGTCATTTAAACTAAATGGCAGTATAGTTTAAGTGAAATGATTCACAAAAAGGTTCGTGTTTTTATAATGTTAAAAAAGAGAGGGTGGATGACTAAAATAAACTAGCTTAATGAGAAATTTATACTAGTAAAAATCCTGTCCTTAATAATGACAGGATTTTTTATTTCTAATCAGTACCCTAAAGAGCCTATTACTAATTAACTATTCGTTTTGAGAAAGAGTCTATCGCTGTAAGTTATTAGCAGATAGGTTTTTTGTTATTTAATTTTTCGGAATATATAGTATGATAAAAACAAAGAAAACCCTTACATTAATTAAAATTGAAAAAGGTGATAACGATCGTCAACATCAAATTACGGTTAAAAAGCTTAAACACATTACGAAATCAAATATTTGCCGTTTTCTTGTTTGTCATGATGATCGTATTATCAATTGTTTCAATCATGGTATATAACCAAGTTGGGACTTTGATGAAAGATACGACAGAGAAGCAAATCAAACAAACTGCGATCGAGGCAAACGGGAGAATGGAAACTCTTTATAAGCAGATTGATACATTATCTAATCAATTAATGACAAATGGGACAGTACAACAAATATTACTTGGACTGAAGAATGGTGAGAGTGTTGATTTTTCAAAAAGACAATCGCTAATAAGAGTGATAAACAATTTCCTTGCTTATTCAAATGGTATTTCTTCGTTTGAACTATATTCGTCAGAAGGTGAAAGAATTTATCCATTTGGAGATAAGAAACTATCTACTGTAATAGATAAAAAGTGGGTAAATCTAGCGGAATCTGAAAAGGGAAAATTGGTTTGGGTAGGAAAGGATCCCAAAAATAGTAATTATTCTTATGCAATAAGAAGAGTTAGCTTAATGGATCGATGGTTTTCAAACGGTGGCTACTTAGTTGTAAAAATAGCGAATAGTTATTTTCAAGTAGAAGAAAGTAATTTTAATCCAGATGAGAAGGGTTATATGATGCTACTTGATCGCGATTTAACACCTATAACGGATCATTACGGAATAAATATTCAGAATATTCTACTTGAAGGGTATGAAACAATAAAGGTAAACAAAACCGACTATATGATTGTTAAACAACCATCATCAAAAACGGGTTGGACGCTTGTTATATTGAAGCCTACTAGCTTTTTAAAAGAGCGAGTTTCAACAGTAAGACAGGCGACACTATTCTCTGGTGCAATTGGTTTCATTATCTTTCTTGTCTTCTCTATCATTCTAGCAACGATGATTACCCGACCAATCAAAAAACTAACAAATACTATGAAGAATGCAAAAATGGACGAGCTAAAGATTAATACAGAAAGCGCTTCTTCATTAGAAATTATTGAATTAAATAAAACGTATAATCAGATGGTAGAAAATACGAATCATTTAATTCAAGTAGTGTACGAGAAAGAATTATTACGTAGTCAGACTGAGTTAAAAGCATTGCAAGCTCAAATAGATCCTCATTTTCTTTACAATACATTAAATGCACTTTATTGGTCATTAGATGAAAAAGGTGAAGAGGAATTAGCGGAAATTGTCATTGCAATGTCAGGCTTATTCCGTTATACAATCGGAAACGAAAAAAGTGGCGAATGGGTAACGATTAAAGCAGCATTAGAGCATATTGAACGATATTTACAAATTATGAAAATGAGACTTGGAAAACGATTAATGTCGGAAATAATAGTCACTCCTGACCTTTTAGACATTAAAATTCCTAAATTACTAATTCAACCTTTAGTTGAAAATGCAATTATGCATGGAATCGAAAATAATCGAGGACAGGGTAGTGTGATTGTAAAAATTCAAAGAATCGCAAATACCTCAAACATCCTGGTCACTGTTGAAGATAATGGGCCAGGAATAGAACAAGATACACTAGAAACTCTTAATCTAGCAATTAAAAATGATAATGTGTCATCTTTTAAGGGAATGGGAATGGCACTTACGAATGTAAATAAAAGAATTAAGCTCTATTACGATCATTATGACCTAAAAGGTATTCGATTAAAAAGTGAAGTAGGAAAGGGAACAATGGTTATATTTGAGATTCCGGATAAAGGTGGCGAGTAAAAATGGATTCCAAGACGATTCTGATTGTTGATGATGAACAAGCTACTAGACAAGGTCTAAAGAAAACTTTAGAAAAATGGTCTAGTGGTACATATGAAATTTTAAGTGCTGCAAATGGTCAAGATACATTTGATTTGATGAGCAAAACAAAAATTCATTTACTAGTTACGGATATTTGCATGCCTGAAATGGATGGCCTAAAGCTCTTAGAAACCCTTAAAAATAAAGGTCATAAATTTGTATCGATTATTATTTCGGGTCATCCTGATTTTGAATATGCACAGGAAGCCATACGGCTCGGAGTTGTAAATTATCTATTAAAACCAGTCAGTAAGCAAAAGTTAATTGAAGCAATAGAGCAGGCTTTGGAAAGAGAAGCAAGTATTGAACGTATTGAATATATGGAAAAGGTAGCTGATCAAAAATTATTAAAAATTGATCGTTCAGAGAACCAATCAAATTCAATTAAAGAAGCAAAGAATTTTATCAATGAAAATATTAATAAACAAATTTCGTTAAAAGAAGTTTCAGAAGCAGTGCATTTAAATGCAAGCTATTTTAGTGTTTTATTTAAAGAGCAAATCGGTCTTACATTTAGTGAATATTTGACAAGAAAAAGACTTCAACTTGCAAAAAATCGTTTATTAACAACTGACCTGCAAATTGAAGAGATTGCTCTAGAAGTAGGGTATCAAACAGCTAAATATTTTATCAAAATCTTTAAAGATTACGAGGGAATTACTCCAAGTAAATTTAGAAAGATTACAGAGCTTGATGAACCTTTAATCCAAAAATAGTGGAATTTTATCCAATCGCGGTTACCTTACTGCGATTTTTTTTTAATGCTAGAATTTAATTGTAACGAAAATCTAAAAAAATGGGGGTTTGACATGTTTAAGAAAGCGTATTCATTAATGCTTGCACTTGTTCTAGTTTTGACGGCTGTTTTAACTGGCTGTGGCAGTTCTAATAATGCCTCTACTGAAAGCGATTCCAAAAAAGTGATTAAGTTTATGCACCTTTGGCCAGCTGGCAGTTCTAAACAGCAAAATTTAATTGTATCAGACATTATTAAGCAATATGAAGCAGAACACAAGGATGTAAAAATTGAAGTAGAGGTTCTTGAAAATGAACAATACAAGAACAAAATTAAAGTACTTTCTTCTTCTAACGAACTTCCTGATGTCGGGTTTACATGGGCAGCAGGATATATGACTCCTTTTGTTCAAGGTGGTCTTTTTGCAGATTTAGATGATGTGTTAAATGACGGTTTAAAAGATTCTTTTGTAAGTGGTACGACTGAAGCTTACGCACTAGACGGTAAAACATATGGCTTACCTCTAGAATTGAACATCGCTCCAATTTATTACAATAAAGCTATTTTTGAAAAATACAATCTTGAAGTGCCTCAAACTTATAGCGAGTTCCAAAATGTTGTAAAAACGTTAGAAAAAAATGGAGTTGCTCCAATTGCCCTTGGAAACAAGGATCGTTGGACAGGTTCATTATGGTATATGTACTTAGCTGACCGAATTGGTGGAGCTGAAGTATTAAACAAAGCAATTAATCGTACAGGATCGTTTGAAGATCCAGCACTTGTATCGGCTGCACAAGAAGTTCAAACCCTAGTGAAAAAAGATGCGTTTAATAAAGGATTCAATGGGTTATCTAATGATGAAGGAAAATCTGAGTTCTTAAATGGAAATGCTGCGATGTACTTAATGGGAACATGGGAGCTTCCAAACTTTACAACGAATGAAGAAATTCCAAAAGATTTCCGTGATAATGTAGGATTCTTTAAATTCCCTACTTATGAAGGTGGAAAAGGTAACGTAAATAGCTGGGTAGGCGGACCTGGTGTTGGTTTATTCGTAGCAGAACATTCAAAAGTAAAAGATGAAGCAAAAGACTTTGTAAAATTCTTTGTTGAAAAATGGGGAGAACAATCTGTTGAAAAAGCAGGTGTAATCCCAGCTACAAAGGTTGATA
This sequence comes from Gottfriedia solisilvae, assembly GCF_002128405.1. Lineage (GTDB taxonomy): Bacteria > Bacillota > Bacilli > Bacillales > Bacillaceae_G > Gottfriedia > Gottfriedia solisilvae. The sequence continues at coordinate 70,073 of NZ_NETJ01000001.1, read as the reverse complement.
CTTCAAAAGTTGATTTACCACCACTTTATATTGATGTATTAAACGAATTAAATAACGCAAGTAACTTAACACTATTTGCTGACGTTCAGATGAGCGCATCAGTTGCAGAAACACATTTAAACTTAATTCAATCCCTATTTGGAAATGAAGTAAAACCAAAAGATTTTGCAAAACAACATGAGGAAGCATTAAAAGCTGAAGAAAAATAATTTCTGATTTTAATATGAATCGTTGATCGTAGCGTAAGGGGCGAGACTCCTGTGAATCCTCCCAGGAGCTAAACGCCGAGGTAGCTTAGCCCTCCCCAAGGAAAACGAGCATACTGGAGTGGAAAAAAACGAACATACTTCCTAAATGGTAACAAAGTTAAGAAAGCAGTTATTACTTAAATAGGGCATATCGATTACGTTTTGGTATGTCCCTTTTTCTTCAAATACAGGGGAAGGAGTTGAAACGAAATGAATAAAGCTATGTCTAATAAAAAAATAATTGCTCTTTATATTGCACCAGCTCTTTTTCTAATCCTTGCTTTGATTTATGTTCCAATCGCACAAACGGGATATTTTGGCTTAATGAAATGGAATGGGATTGGGGAAAAGGAATTCATTGGCTTAAAGAATTATTCCCACTTATTATATGATCCTCTTTTTTGGCAAAGTGCCTTCCACTCATTTTTATTAGCAGTATTTTCGGCAGTTAGTTTAATAGGATACTTGTTCATCTCATTTATACTTGCTGGAAAAATTAAAGGTGCAGACCTGCTGAGAAAAATTTATTTAATTCCAATGCTACTTGCCTCTGTTGCAATTGCTCAGCTTTGGCTAAAGATTTATCACCCAACAAATGGAATATTAAATAGTCTCCTTGTATCTCTTGGAGTAGATAATCCGCCTGCATGGTTAGCGGAAACAAATTTAGCTTTATATGCGATCATTATTCCGATTATTTGGCAGTATGCTGGGTTCTACATTCTTATTTACTATGCAGCACTTAAAAACATCCCAGATTCACTGATTGAAGCTGCGAGAATAGATGGGGCAACCCCAATACAAATTGCCTTAAAAATAAAATTACCTTTAATAATGAACGTCGTAAAAGTAACAATTGTTCTTGCTGTTGTAGGATCACTTAAATACTTTGACTTAATTTACGTAATGACTGGTGGAGGTCCAAATGGTTCTAGTGAAGTAATGGCTTCCTATATGTATCAAAAAGCATTTAAAGGATTTGACTTTGGTTATGCAAGTGCAATTGGATTCTTCTTATTAGTTATCTGTTTAGTTGCTACTTGGGTTATACGTAAATTTACTGAATCGAATGATGACATTTATTAAAAGAAAGGGGGATTTTAGGTGGATACGGTAAAAGCTACAGGATCTCAAGCCATTGTATCAGAAAAGAAAACAAGTCTAGACAAAAGTAGTACGCTGAGTCGAATTGCATATGGGCTTATGTATCTTTTCCTTATAGTCGTAGCGGTATTTCAAATTTTTCCGATCATCTGGCTATTTCTTTTTTCATTAAAAAATAACCAAGAAGTATTCAACATGTCTCCTTTTTCTTTACCAGAGAATCCCAAATGGGAGAACTACACAAAGGTTTGGACTGAAGGAAACATTAGTCTCTATTTCTTTAACAGTGTAACTTATACAATTGCAGCAGTAGTTTTGACAGTTGTTTTAGCGAGCATGGTAACCTTTGCGATTACAAGAATGAATTGGAAAGCAAGTAAGCTTGTCCTTGGATTATTTATGGTCGGTTTAATGATTCCAGTTCATTCAACGCTGATACCATTATTTAATACATTTACAAAAATAAACTTAATTGATAACCCACTTTCGGTCATTCTTGCATATACAGCCTTTAACTTACCAATCACAATCATGATTCTAATTGGTTTTTATGAGGCACTTCCAAGGGAGGTTGAGGAAGCGGCAATCATGGATGGGGCATCAATTAACCATATCTTTTTTAAGATTACGTTGCCAATGACATCACCAGTAATTGCTACAGCGGCAATTATTAATATGATTTACAACTGGAATGAATTTGTTTTTGTAAACACATTCATTAGCTCAGATCAATTTAAAACGCTAACAGTTGGTATACAAAACTTTATTGGGCAATATACGACAGATTGGGGAGCTATAGGCGCAACCTTAGTCATTAGTATCCTACCAATACTAATTGCTTTCTTTATTTTAAGTAATCGAATTGTTGAAGGGATCGCATCTGGCTCTGTAAAAGGGTAAGACAAAAGATAAAGCGATTAATGAGTTAAGAAAAAGGGGATGATTTGATGCTATTTGGTAAAACAATGGGGAAACTGTTTACGATATGTGAATGGATTATGAGGTTTGCATACGTCAATTTACTATGGTTCCTGTTTTCTATAGCAGGTTTAATCGTCCTTGGAATTTTCCCAGCTACAGTAGCGCTTTTTACAATCGTTCGTAAGTGGATACTAAAAGAAACAGATTTTCCAATTTGGAGAACATTTCTTACTGTTTATCGCAAGGAATTTAAAAACTCCAATAAACTAGGAATGCTACTCATTTTTAGCGGAGCCTTTATATTATTTGATGTTTTTTTCATACGAATGATTGAAGGAACAGTCCAATTCGTATTGATCGTACCACTATTAATCATTACAGCTATTTATCTTATGATTACACTTTACATTTTCCCGATTTATGTCCATTACGAATTTAAACTGATGGATTATGTGAAAAATGCGTTGTTTTTAAGCATTTTTCACTTTCATATAACCTTACTTATGCTGATTAGTTTACTAGCGATTCTATTTTTACTAGTCTATCAACCAGGCTTTATTCCATTTTTTAGTATGGTATCAGTAGCATGGATTCTAATGTTTTGTGGAATGTATAGCTTTAATCGAATTGGAATAAAGCAAAATAAGATTAGTAAAGTATGAGTTTTTTGAACGAAAAGTTGGGAGAGGAAGATTGATGAAAAACTATGTCGAGGAAATCTCTTTTTTAGAAGAGGCGGCCATCAAAGCTGGGAATGAACAATTAGAGATCATCATTGTTCCTGGATGGGGATCAAATTTGATATCGATGGTTGATAAAAAAACAAATACAGAGCTATTAAGAGTTCCTTCCTCTTCAGCGGAATTTTGGGAATACCCAGTTCTGTTTGGAACACCTATTTTATTCCCACCTAATCGAATTGATAAGGGTAAGTTTCATTTTGGTGAAAGAACATACCAATTTGATATTAATGAGCAAGACAAACAAAATCATATTCATGGTTTTGTTCATACAAGAAAATGGGATGTCTCTAAAATTGAGGTAAATGAAGAAACGATTTCCATTATAACTAAATTTGATTCAAGTAAGCATGAGGATGTAATGGTCCAATTTCCACATCATTTTATTATACGAATGAGCTATATATTAAACGATAATTTATTTGCTAAAAAAGCAGAAATTATGAATAAAAGTAGTGAAGTTCTCCCATTTGGATTTGGCTATCATACTAGCTTCTTATTCCCTGTAGAGACCTCATTGTTCAAGCTTTCAGTCGATAAACGTTGGAAGTTAAATGAACGATTTTTACCGACGGGAGAACTAGAAGACATTTCATTCCGTGATGAATTAAACAAAGGGATGAGTTTGAGTGGTATGAAGTTAGATGATGTTTTCTTATCTAATCCTAACAACAAGGGATTGCAAACTGCTCAACTATTATATGGTTCATCAGGAATTGAAATTAACTATACCGTTGATCAAAGCTTTAAACATTGGGTTGTTTATAACAAAGATGGAAAAAGTGGATTCTTATGTCCAGAACCCTATACATGGGTAACAAATGCACCAAACCTTAATGTAAAAGCAGAATTGACGGGTATTCAAGGGATTGAGCCAGGAGATAAGAAAATAGTGCGTACATGGATTGTTGTTTCACATAAAAAGTTAGATTCCAAAACTACTATTTTAGGAGGAAATAAACATGAGTTATTTTTCTAACATTAATAAAATTAAATTTGAAGGTCCAAAGTCAAAAAATGTACTTTCTTTTAAGTATTATGATCCACAAAGAATCATTAACGGTCAAAAAATGGAAGATTTACTACGATTCTCTGTTGCATATTGGCATACATTTACAGCAGATGGATCAGACCCGTTTGGAGCTGGAACAATGCAACGTCCATGGAAGCATTTAACAGGTATGGATCTTGCTAAAGCACGTGTAGAAGCTTCATTCGAGTTCTATGAGAAATTAGACGTCCCGTTTTTCTGTTTCCACGATTCAGATGTAGCTCCAGAAGGAAATACACTAGGTGAAACATACAAAAACCTAGATATCATTGTTGAAATGATAAAAGATTATATGAAAACAAGCAAAACTAAATTACTCTGGAATACAGCTAATATGTTTACTCATCCTCGTTATGTAAATGGTGCAGCTACTTCTAATAATGCAGATGTATTTGCATATTCAGCAGCAAAAGTGAAAAAAGGATTAGAAATTGCAAAAGAACTTGGTGCAATAAACTATGTATTCTGGGGTGGTCGTGAAGGATATGACACGCTTATGAATACAGATATGAAGCTTGAGCAAGATAACTTAGCCCGCTTCTTCCACATGGCAGTAGATTATGCAAAAGAAATTGAATTTGATGGTCAATTCTTAATTGAACCAAAACCAAAGGAACCAACTAAGCATCAATATGATTTTGATGTAGCAACAGGTCTAGCGTTTTTACAAGCAAATAACCTAGATAAACATTTCAAATTTAATATTGAAGCAAACCATGCAACACTTGCGGGACATACGTTTGAACACGAATTACGTGTTGCTCGTATTAATGGAATGCTAGGGTCAGTCGATGCAAACCAAGGTGATAAGCTAATCGGTTGGGATACAGATGAGTTCCCTACAGATCTTTACTCTACAACATTAGCAATGTATGAAATCTTAAAAAATGGAGGTTTAGGTAGAGGTGGTCTAAACTTCGATGCAAAAGTAAGAAGAGGATCATTCGACGTGGAAGATCTGTACCATGCACATATTGCAGGAATGGATAGCTTTGCGATTGGAACATTAGTAGCGAATAAGCTAATTGAAGATAAAGTATTTGAAAACTTTATCGAGGATCGCTATAACAGCTTTACTTATGGTATTGGTAAAGAAATTGTAGAGAACAAAGCTAATTTCAATTCCCTTGAAGCTTATGCTTTAAATTTAGGAGAAATCCAAAACAAATCTGGCAGAGAAGAACGCTTAAAATCAGTATTAAACCAATATTTACTAGAAGTGATTTCTGAATTCGCTACAGTCTAAGAACATCGAGGATTGCCATATAATGTGTTGGGAATTTCAATGTTTCCAGCACATTTTTCTCATACTGTACTCTCAAAAACGACAAAAGGATGAGTGGAATGAAATACGTTTTAGGTATTGATTTAGGTACAAGTGCAGTAAAAATCTTATTAGTTAATCAATCTGGAGAAGTATGTCAAGAGGTTACACGTGCCTACCCACTGATACAAGAGAGATCCGGGTATAGTGAGCAAAATCCGGAAGAGTGGGTTGAAAAAACGATTGATGGACTATCTGCTTTAATCAGTGGATTTGATGGAGATATAAATGATATTGAAGGCATTAGCTTCTCAGGACAAATGCATGGATTGGTTCTGCTAGATAAAGAAAATAAGTATCTTCGAAATGCTATTTTATGGAATGATACAAGAACAACAAAACAATGTGAATTTATCAATGAAGTAGTAGGAAAGAATCGTTTACTTGAAATAACGAAAAACCCTGCGTTAGAAGGATTTACTTTACCAAAGCTTTTATGGGTAAAGGAAAATGAACCAGGACTATTTAATCAGACAGCAGTTTTCTTACTTCCAAAAGATTATCTTCGTTATCGCTTAACTGGAAGAATACACACTGAATTTTCTGATGCAGCAGGTACATTACTATTAAATGTGAAGGATAAGCAATGGAGCGAGGAAATTTGTAATAAGTTAGGCATTTCCTTAGAGATTTGTCCGCCTTTAGTAGAGTCACACGACTTTATTGGAACGATTACAAAGGAAGTATCAAATCAAACAGGTTTAAGTCCAGAAGTTAAAGTGTTCGCAGGTGGCGCAGATAATGCATGTGGGGCTATTGGTTCCGGAATCTTAACTGAAGGTAATACATTATGTAGTATCGGTACTTCTGGTGTTGTCCTTTCCTACGAAGAACATGGAGATCAAGACTTTAAAGGAAAAGTTCACTATTTCAATCATGGAAAAGAAGATGCCTATTACTCGATGGGTGTTACGTTGGCGGCTGGATTTTCATTAAGCTGGTTTAAGGATACATTCGCTGAAAATGAAAGTTTTCAACAGCTACTAGAGGATGTTGACCAAGTTTCAATTGGTTCAAATGGTTTATTATTCACTCCCTACTTAGTTGGAGAAAGAACTCCACATGCTGATTTTAGTATTAGAGGAAGTTTTATTGGAATGGACGCATCACATAAAAGATGTGATTTTGCACGAGCAGTAATGGAAGGAATTACATTCTCATTAAATGAATCAATTGAAATTTTTCGAAAGAATGGTAAAAAGATTGATTCAATCATTTCAATTGGTGGCGGAGCAAAAAATCCAGTTTGGCTACAAATGCAGGCAGATATATTTAACGCGACAATTATTAAGCTATCAAGTGAGCAAGGTCCAGGAATGGGCGCTGCAATGATTGCCGCATACGGATGCAACTGGTTTGATTCATTAGAGAATTGTGCAGAGGAATTTATTAAACCAGTTAATGAATATAAGCCAGTTTTAGAGAATGTAAAAATGTATGAAAAGCTCTACATCATCTATAAACAGGTCTATTTACAAACAAAAGAGCTAAATCAGCAGCTTTTTGAATTTAGAAAGTAGTGTGAACTTTTTTGACACGGCAGTAAAAATTAATAATGGCATGAAATAAATAGATAAACATGGAGGGTGTAAAATGGCTATCATTCGTAATCCGATTTTACCGGGATTCAATCCGGATCCAAGTATTTGTCGAGTAGGGGAAGACTATTATATTGCAGTTTCTACTTTTGAATGGTTTCCAGGTGTTGGAATTTATCATTCAAAGGATTTAAAAAATTGGCGTCTAATCTCTAGACCATTAAATCGTTTGAGTCAATTAAATATGACGGGAAATCCCGATTCAGGCGGTATTTGGGCCCCTGCATTATCTTATCGTGACGGACAGTTTTGGTTAATTTATACGGATGTAAAAGTAGTTGAAGGACAATGGAAGGATTGTCATAATTACCTTGCAACTTGCGAGACAATCGATGGTGAATGGTCTGATCCAATTTATTTAAACAGTACAGGGTTTGACCCTTCTCTATTTCATGATGAAGATGGTAAGAAGTATTTAGTTAATATGGTTTGGGACCATCGTTTAGGAAATCATAATTTTTATGGTATTTCTTTACAAGAATATAGTGTTGAAGAAAAGAAACTGATCGGTAAATCGGAAGTGATCTTTAAAGGAACGGATATTAAGCTAACAGAAGCACCACACTTATATAAAATGAATGGTTACTACTATTTATTAACAGCTGAGGGTGGTACGAAATATGATCACCAAGCTACAATTGCACGATCCAAACAATTAAAGGGACCGTATGAGGTTCATCCAGAAAATCCATTAATTTCGTCATTCCATTCACCAAGAATTCCACTGCAAAAAGCGGGTCATGCATCAATTGTCCAAACCCATACAGATGAATGGTTTCTTGTTCATTTAACTGGAAGACCTTTACCAAGAGAAGGGCAACCATTATTAGATCCAAGAGGCTTTTGTCCACTTGGAAGAGAGACTGCTATTCAAAGACTAGAGTGGAAAAACGACTGGCCATATGTAGTTGGAGGAAATCATCCTTCACTTGAAATAGAAGGACCAAGTATTGAAGAAGTAAAGTGGGAACGTGATTATCCGGAAAAAGACGACTTTAACTCAGAAATCTTAAACATGCATTTTCAAAAATTAAGAATTCCTCTTGGTGAAAACGTAGTTTCACTAAAGGATAACCCAGGCCATTTACGTTTATACGGTAAGGAATCATTGACATCTAAATTCACTCAAGCATTCGTAGCAAGACGCTGGCAGCATTTTAATTTTACGGCTGAGACAAAAGTTGCGTTTTATCCTAATACATTCCATCAATCTGCGGGACTAGTAAACTATTATAATACGCAAAACTGGTCTTCATGCCAAATTACTTGGAATGAAAGCAAAGGTCGAATTTTAGAGTTTGTTTCATGTGATAATTTCACGTTTGATCAACCTCTTCAAGGAAATGAAATCGTAATTCCAGAGCATGTTGAGTATGTATATCTACGAGTTGATGTGAAAACGAATATTTACCAATATTCTTATTCATTTGACGGTGAAAACTGGACAGTTCTACCAGTAACTTTCTACTCTTATAAGCTTTCTGATGATTATATTCAAGGCGGAGGATTCTTTACAGGTGCATTTGTTGGTATGCAATGTCAGGATACAACTGGACAGAATCTTCATGCCGATTTTGATTACTTTATTTATAAAAACTAATAGTGCAGGATAAGAAGAAATAGGGTTTAGGATTCAGGAAAAGATACCCTGTTTTTTCCTTATACCTGTTTTAATAAACATAATAAAAAGAGTCGTAATTAATAAGTAATCCTTATTGATTCATCGTCTAAATGCATTAAGAGTAGTTGTTTAGAAAGATATAATTTTACTTCTTCATCATCATAAAGTAGATAATGTAACTTCATAAAGAACGAGTGATCCATTATGTTTCTTTAGAAACTGAATAAAACAGTGCAAATCATTCTCATATGAGTTGAAAGTATTGTTTGATAAATTTTTCTCAATTTTAATGTAAGATAAAAATTCATCAACAGTATGTTGAATATTCATTTGCAAAAAACCTCCTAATATTTTGGTTATAAGGATGCAGCCGAGAATTATGTACCGAACCAAATACTTAATGTAATGACCTTAAAGATTATGGGTAATATCCGTTACTTATTGTGAAAGTGATACCAAGAACTACCTAATAACGAAAATTATCGGAAGTGAGTAACTGTAGTTATTGGTACGCTTCACTTTTTCTAGTTTACATAATATATAGTAAGCCGAAGAATATGGAAACTTATCGGAAGATTACAAAATTTATTTGAAAATTTATTAATTATGATGATTGTATAGTATATTATGAGGATAATCATATATTAATCTAGGGTTGATATTTTTTCAATATTTTTGAATGTAATTAATACTATGTTTTGTGCTAGATGTTTTTCTAAAGGAAGAATTGTTGTTAAGGAGACTGATGGATCAGTCTCTTTTTCACTTTTGGGTAAGGTTATTTTTAGAGATAAAAAACAAAATTAAACGGGCATGAGCCCGGTACAAATTATAAAATCCGTAAAGGGATGGCACAACAACATCTCAACTTAAAATAGAACAATAATCGCTAGGGGGAGACATATTAAATTTGTGTAGTATTTATATTTTTCTTGATTTATCTAATAATAAAGTAATTCTACTTGAAATATACAATTGGTGATATATTTAAAAGGTAGAAATTGCAAATAATATTTAATTAATTTTAGTCTAAAAGAATTAAATTTAAAAAGTTTGAGGTATGGAAAATGGAAAGTAATATTGAAAGAAAAAAAATTATTAGTTTTATATTTTATCTAGTTTTAGCGATCTTTAATGGTATAGTTTTTAGAGGTATTGCAAGTACTTTATTTACAGGAATTACTCTTTCTTATTTTGCAAAAATAGGATTGATTCTATTTACTTTAATGACGTTAATCTTTTTTAGAGAATTATTTTTTTATAGAAAAACCGTTAAACAGGTAATAAAAAATTACTTAAATTTTATATATTTCTTATTGTTAGTGTCATTAACACTGTCAATTATACTACAAAGTAAAATAGAATCTATTCTATTTATTTTCTTGGCGTTAATAATCGTATGGATATTCTATGCATTTGATGAACAAGTTGAAATTATTTCTAAACATACGGAACTTTCCGATTTACCAGTCAGGTCATTAGATGAGTTATTCCCTACAAGAAAAAAAGAGTTTAATAGGATTTATGGTTTTTTGAATGATTTGGATATATATGATCCTTATGCATTAGCAATTAGTGCAGAATGGGGAGAAGGGAAGACAAGTTTTGTAAATGCTTTAATTGAAAATTTAAAAGAAGATAGTAACGAAGTAATCTTTGTACAGCCAATGATAATAGATACGAGAGAGAAATTGATAAACTATGTTTTCGGTCAATTAGAAACAATAATGAATCAAAATGAAATTTATACTGGTAAAGGGAGTCCATACCAGAATTACTTTAATTTATTACTTAAATTAGTAGGTAATAAAAACATTAATAACATTGTAAATTTTTTTGACTTATTTCCAGAAGATAAAAAAGAGGATTTACGGGAATTTAAGGAAAATTTAGAGATTAATATTCAAAAATTGCTTGATTTACAAAAGAGAATTATTATTATTATAGATGATTTAGACAGAGTTGAAGAAGAGACTATTTATAGTACCTTAACATTTATTAAAGAAATTGTTGATTTAAAAGGAGTAATTGTTTTATTAATTGTCGATTATGAAAAAATTGTATCTGAAAGAATTTCGGTTGCTTACTTAGAGAAGTTTATTAATACCAAATTTGAATTAAAAAAAATTGAAAATGATGAAATATTTAAACATTATTTTGAAACTCTTTTTCCAGAATTTAAAGATACCTTTATTTTGAGTGAACTCCAGAAATTAAAGTCGTCATATAAAGATTATTTGGAAGTTATTTCAACCAATATAAAAGAAGGAATCGAAAAAGATAAAAAGAAGTTAGAGAAAATTGACAAAAAAGAAGTAATTTATCAAGTATTATCAGATGACATCAATAAGATTAATGAGCAATTGAAAGATTTTAACAGTAAACTTAGTAATCCAAGATACATAAAAAAAATCGTCTCAGGAGTTAGAGAGAGTTTCATTTTTGTTGAAAATAACTTTAACAGTAGTAGTTCGAATTTTGATTTAGAAAATGATGTTATAAATATTAATTTACTAATCTTTAAATTAAATATCTTTAAAGTAATATTCAAAGAGATCTACGAAAAGATTGTTAAATCAGGCGATATAGGTCTTTTTGTAGACAATAATACTGATATATTTTTAAAGTCATTTTTTAGAGAAACAAGTAAAATCTTAATTTATGAAACTCAGCAAATTTTAAAAAGTAGGGAATATGAATTTTATAACAAACTAATTTATTCAGATAAAATATCATCTGACATATTCTCAAAAATTAAAACTAAAAATGAGGAATTATTAGAAGAATTAGATTCGATGGAGGAAATAAAAAGTGAACATTGGAATTATACTAAACTTACAGAAATGCTAGTAGCCATAAATTATTCACAAGAAAAAGTAAGTCCAAATATTTTAACTCGTAGAATAAAAACTTTCTCTGATATAACAGTGGATTTGACAAATGAAAATAAAATTACATTAGCCCAAATATTTGAGTTAATAGGGAATCAAAATAGAAACCCTATTGTGAAATATCCTGATTTTCTTGAAAGAACTAGTTTATTGTTACAAGAATCAAATATTGAATTTTTGAATAACAATGAAAAATCAACTTCATTATACTATCTAGAAAACATAGAACTACAAATAATCTTAGATGTAACAGGTTATTTGCATATGGTCTGTTGGTTATATTTATTTGAAGAGAATCAGTATAATCATGGAAGTTTAAAAGAATCATTCGAAAAAATAACATCTTTAAAGGTAATGAATGAATTACTAATAAGTCTTTTATTGGAAGACAATAAAAAGAAAGAACTTACTAATTCTATTAATTCAATTGAGTTATTTAATGATATTTATAATTTAATAAAAACAAAAATTATTAATATCCATCAAAATAATAGTGAGATTTTAGACGCATTTGAGCATTATGATGAGAAGATTAATAGTTTTATCCAAATATATATATTAAAGAATAAACTAATTCAACTAGTCTTGAAAATACCTATTATGAATCTGAATAGATTTGAATTACAAAATGGCTCAATGTCTGTAGAACTACTAATTAATAAAATTGATCAGTTATATAATTTTCTTGAAGACTCACAAAATATTATTGATTATCAGCATTTTTCATATTTCCATTCCATTATTAATGAAATTGGATGGCTAAATAAGCAAGTTCTAAATGAAGAATATCATATAAAATTGAGAAAATCGTATATTAATCTAAAGCAAAAGTTAAATGAAGAGATTATGCTGTATGACAGATTTAATTGGAGTTACTGCCAAATAAAATTTGCTGATATTCAACAAAAATATACCAATTACTAATATAGTCTTGTTCAAACACAGAATTACATATCTTTAAGTGGTATCGTATAAAATAACGATTTATATTGTGTTTCACCCTATCGCGAAATAAATTAAAGATAGCTAAACTTTAAGTTTAGCTATCTTTTTTATTTACAACTTACAAGATCAATGTCTTATGTGAAATATATATTTTTAGGGATTCGTTTAACGATTAAAACATGCTAATATTTAGCAATAAGTTTAATATAGACTCAAGTATTCAAAATGATTGCCTAGTGGTTTATCGCAGGATTAATTTTATTGGTTTTCATTATCAAATTTTTCTTTGGATTTTATAACTGGGTCTAGTAATTTGTAAAAAAACTCTACAAAATAATTAAAAGCCTCAATACATTCATTTAGAATTTTGTCAAAAGAATGAGGAAGTTCGTGTCCAATATCAAATGCTATTTGATTTGAAAATACCGTATCGGAACGATTTATTGAATAAAACGCTTGCTCAGAATGATGGATATATCCAGAAGTATTTTTATAGACTTCCTTAAATGTAGGATCTATTTCATTTAGTCTTCCACTTAAGTAACCATCTGTCATTTTTACTCCTTCTTCGCTTTTAAGTTTATTAAGTTGATATTTATTTGAAAAAATACTTTTTTGAACTTTATCTTTATCCTCAGCGATGAAAATAGCGTAAGTTCTCATACAAATATCTAACTGTATTCTTAACATGAATCCAGAGCAAGTCAAATTTCTCGATTCAATCATTTTTAAGAAACCATCAGTTAATCTAAGACACTTGTCTACTAAACTTAAAAAATATATATCCTCTAAAAAGAGAGATTTACCAATAATTTTTTTTGCATTTTTTATTCCTTCGACTCTTAACTGATGTAAATATATAATATTACTTTGTATTTTTTTTGAATAATCTGTATACATGTTATTCATCTTCCTCTTCTAAACTAGTTATATATTCATAACTGTACATTCAAAAACTATCTTTTACAATAGGGATTAGTTATTGAATGAATTAAACTAATACAAACATTTAACTCAGAAGAACTAATCTTCAAAAGAACTATCATGTGTGATTTAAAGCACTATCTAAAGTTAATATTGACAAAATTTATCGAAAATTTATAAAATAAGTCGTAAAAAGTTAAGAATCACAAAGTCATGTTAAAAAGGGGTAAATTAAATATGTCAAAGAGCGATACTCTACTTTCTCAATATACAGAAAATCAACAACGAGAAGATATATCGAGAAACTATGTAGAGAGTTTTTTTGTAAAAAAGGGATGGAAGTTTAGAAAAACTGAAAACGATAACGATATAGATGTAGAAATAGAAATTTTTAAAGAAAGAATAACAACAGCAAAGTTCATAAAAGTACAATTAAAATCTACTAAAGATATCGATATTAAAGAAGAACTTGGGGAAGTAATCTACGATTGTCCAGTAAAGTTCTTAAATTTTTGTGATATTTGTGAAGTACCTGTACTTATTTTTTTATATGACGACAACACTAGTGGAGGTCAAGCATATTGGCTCTTTGTACAAAAGTATATTTATGAAACTTTAGAACGTGAAAACCCAACATGGAGGCTAAATGCTTCTAAAGTAAGAATAAAAATTCCTAAAGATAATCTCATAATTCATGAAGATCATTTCTATAATCAACTAACTGAAATATCTTCAACAGGAATTAATGAAATAATAAATTTTAGAAAAGCAAAAATTGCTGAGCAATATTTTTTATTATTAAAAGAGAGAAGAATAGAAAATGATGAAAATATAAATCTTACTAGAATTAAAATTAGTATAGATAAAACTTTGGCTTCTAGTAAAGATGCAATGAGAATTGCAATCAAGTATATCAATGAAAATTTAAGAAATAAATACAAAAGTGATCAAATATGGATTGATTATTTTTCTGACATACAGCAATCGGTTTTTGGAATACCTTTTTGTAGAACGCTTTGGAAGATAAAGCAATCAAAAGAAAATTATTGGGGAATAATAGATGTTAACGAAAAAATTGATGATATATTAATACAATGGGTTATAGGGCATGAGTATTTTGCTAGAAGAATAGAGACTAAACAAATCTTAAAAGAAAATTATTTGGAAATTACGGAAAAAGTTTATACAGAATTTTTGTATTTTTATAATGAACTCTATGAAATTATTAATTTATATACAGATAACAATCTTACAGAAGAAAATCTAAAAATAAAAGTTAAAAATATAAAATCAAAAAAAATGCCAATAGAAAATTTTTTAGATTTTTATAATAAAATGACTAGTGGAATAGTACCACCATTCGAATGTGCAGAGGTTTCAAAGAATTTGTCCAGTTTAGTTCATTTTATTAACTTAATTTGGGAAGAATGTATAGATGAAAATTTCGATTATATGCTAGAATACTTTATTGACTGTGTTCAAACTAATTTTATCTTCAAATATGAATTAAGAAAAATCATATAATTTTTTTGAAAATTCTTTGTACTTTTTAATAATTAATACTAATTAAATATGATCGTTCTATTTTTTGACATATCGAATTAGCAGCAGTTGGTATATTTCTATACGCAGAACACAAGCAGCGAGTTGCCAAGGTCAAAACAAATTACAACGGTGAAAAGAAACCTTGATTACAAGGGTCATCAAGGGGATGGATGGTATCAATTCAAGTTCCATCTATAAGGAGATCCGAATAAAGAATTAGATTTAGCAGTGATGTTATTTCATTATCCTAAAAATTAGGTTATAAGTAAAAAAGAACTACTTTTTCAGAAGGTAGTTCTTTTTTTAAAATATTCTATGATAATTACAAGTTTATAATTCACTTATTAAACTTCTCAACTTCTTACCTCAAAAATTAAAAAGAGTATAAGAAAGTAAATAAGGTATATAAAGAAGTTCAAAGTCACTATCTAAAAAAAGGTAGTGACTTTTTAAATATAAAAAATAGAGACTCGTTATTTTTTTCAATCTATGCGCGAAACAAATGTTTCGCGCATAGATTAATAGATTTGTATAAAAACTTGGTTTAAAAATAAAATTTTTGGATATAACGTTATTATAAATTCTAGAAATGAAAATACTTATGGAAAAAATAAAATAATAAAATAAATAATTTGGAGAAAAAATTTAAATTAGCAGAAAATTATTATAGGGAATTTATTTATCTCACAAAATTATAAATTACAAGGTATACAATTGGGTAAATGTACACTCACCATTTAGTAAAAACCATAAATAATTTTAGGAAAATATGGAAAACTATAAAAAAAATTTGAACTCTTGAGGGAATCTAGATGTCGATATTAGAGGAAAAAATTTGGGTAACTTTAAGTTCTAATACATTTGAACACTACGAAAATTTAGGATATAGAATACCTCGTACATTTGATGGGTCAAAAAACAAAATGGTAATAAGGAAAGGAACAAAAATATTAGTATTAATAAATGATTTACCCAAATTTAGTCAAAAAAAATTAACTAAAGTTTGTGATGAATGCGGTAAAAAAACTAAAAATCTTCCTTATTTTAAAATTCATCTTAGTAGAGAAAGAGGGGATGGTAAGGATAGATGTTTTAAATGTGCAACTAAAAGGAGAGTATTTGTTCAAAAGAATAATGTTGATGTTTTATATGAGAAATCATTGGAATATTGGGCCAAAATAAATGGAAAAGAATTTTTAATGATTGAATTTAGTAATAAAAATAAAAAGAAACCATGTGAAATAAATTATGGTTCCAAAACTCTTTATTTATGGGAATGTCAAAAATGCAAAAGTGAATATAAAATGACGCCAGAGCGTAGACGTAGTAGAAATTGTCCATATTGTAATAGTAGAAAAGTAAACCATACAAATTGTCTTTGGACTACAAGTCCTCATATTGCTAAACACTTAAAAGATCCTCAAAAAGGCTATGAATTAACATCTGGTAGTTCTAAAAAAGAATGTTTTATATGTCCAAATTGTGCGCATGAACAATTGAAAACAATTTATAGTATGGCAAATAAGGGTTTTACTTGTTCAATATGTGGAGATGGTATACCTTACGGGGAAAAGTTTATATTTAAACTATTAAAGGCTTTAAATGTTGATTTTGAAACGCAAAAAATTTTTAATTGGTCGAAAAATATCATTTATCATAACTCTAGTTTAAGTGGAACTAAAAGATATGATAACTATATTCAAAATATGAAAATGATAATTGAAATTCATGGGTTACAACATTTTTACCCAAGTTTTGAGAGATTTGGCGGAAGAAGGCTAGTTGAAGAATTAGAAAATGATATATTAAAAGAAAAATTAGCAAAAGAAAATGGAATTGAAATATATATAGTTATTGACTGTAGGCACTCCGAACTTAATTGGATAAAGAATAGCATATTAAATAGTAGTCTAAACAGTTATTTTGATCTCTCGAATATAAATTGGAACGAATGCCATGAATTTGCATGTAATAGTTTAGTTATATCCGCTTGCGAACTGTGGAATGAAGGTATTAAAGACAAAGAAGAGATTGGAAAAATATTTGGTTTATCAAAAAATACCATACATAATTACTTGAAAAATGGAGACTCATTATCGTTATGTAATTATGTTCCTTATTTTCACATTTCAAAACAAATAATTCAATTATCTTTAAATGGTGAGATTATTACAGAATATGCAAGTATCTCTGAAGCAGCACGCGCCCAAAACATATCTAAACGTTCAATGATTTCAGAATGTTGTTATGGAAAAAGAGAAACTGCTGTTGGATACAAATGGATGTTTAAGGAAGACTATGAGAGAATTCTCCAAGAAGTTTCCTTCAAAAAATAAAAAAATATTTATATCTTAAAACTCTCATTTATTCTAAAAAGTTTCTGTATTATTTCGGAAGATCTTTTCTAAATATCTCGATTAAAATTAATGAATGAATATTAAAGAAAAAGTAGTTTTTTCATTTCTGTATTTTTTTAAGTATGAATAATTTAATAAACGTTACCTTAAGAACCCAGGCAAATATATATAGAAGAAAGTGTATGTAGAAACAGGATAATTGAAAACAACAATGGGAATGCGATTCAAGAATCACTTTCCTTACAGGAAATAGAAGTCAATATCTTACCGCTAGAGGTGCAATAACCGACTGAATTGGTACGATATACTGCCGAAAACCCCACTTAATCCGCTCTACGTGGAAATAGGAAGGTTTGAACGGAGAAAAAATGAATGGAAAACAAAAACCCCTCTTTTCCTAAAGGAACATATGTAAATTTCACTGAATATGTTACATAATTCTAATTCCCGTTAGATATTTTAATAAATACCGTTTAATATAAGAGTATAAAGTTAGAAAGTTAACTAGTGAGATAGATAACAGGAGATGAAAAAATGAGAGTTTTCCAAGATACATATATAATTGAGGATGATGTTGCTAGTAAGTGTGAAACTGGAGAGTTAAGCAGAAGTGGTGGGGTCATACGGCATAATACAGGTAAGCAAAAGGGACAAATAGCAAAAATGTATGACCCTGTTAACTCTATTGAAATTAAGCCAGGAGCACTTGCGGTAAAGGCTTTACGTTTAGCATGGAACCACAGAGATACCGTTTGGGCAGGAACTAAGTTAAGTATAACACTAGCAAAAATTAAAAAACATAAACATGATATTTGTAATAAACTTAAAAAGTCTCTAAAGATCTATCGAAATGCTCTGGAAAACGACTCTCTTACATTGGGAATAGTTGAAGAATTTATGAAACGCTTAGATGATTTTAAAACACTACCTAACTTTGAAAAAATAAACATTTTTTCGTTTGAAGAGATTAATTTGCTTTTGAATTGTAGTTTTGAGTATACAAAACTACTTGCAGCAAATAATTCGATTGAACTAACTATAATAGAAAAAGATATACATTCACTATCTGACAATCCAGTAATTAAATTACAGAGTTATCTTAGAACACAAAAACGTATTTTTGAACTGGCATCTTAGTTATTAAAGAACTTCTATATCAATAAACTAGTAGTTTTGATCGTTACATCTATTTTGATGATGGAGTAGTGACAACAATCAAAGAATAATAAAACGCTAGCCATTCGTGACTATTCATGAGTGGCTGCTTTTTTGGTGAAAAAAGAGAATCCTGCGCTTTCCACACGAGGATTCCAAACACCAATTTACTGTATTAATATTGATTAACAACAATCATTACCATACCATAGTGCATTTTTACTGACAATCCTCTATATGGCACGATTCACTTCCTCTACCATTTTCCTATATATTCTTATTTTTCGTATCAGTACCAGTTATTCCTTCTGAAATCATCAACTGCATCTCTTTCCTATTACTATATAGATAGATAAGAAGGAAACACAGGTGAGAAAAAGTTGGTCAAGTGCAACAAAAACGCTTGAAACACGCCTAGAGCGATTCAGAGCGCTTGAAACGGAATTAAACCCACTTTTTGGCACTATATTGCGCCTATACGGTCGGATATTGCGGTTTTTAGGGGGTTTTTTAAGGGCAATCTTACCCATCTTGAACAAAATCCGAAAAAATCTGATAAAACTGAACAAAATCCGTAAAAACTCGAAAAAAATTGATAAAATCGAATATAAACAGATTTTTTTTGTAAAAAGTCGTAAAAATTGAACAAAATCAGATAAAATGAGAAAAAACTGAACAAAATTTGATAAAACATGAGAGGAAAAGAATGGGTATCATGACACTGGAGGAAGTAATCAAAGTATTAAAATCCTATCACTTTGTAAAACGGACTGAATGTTGAAGTGAATATCGTTCGAAAATTTTTTAATATAAGAATAAAACAAGATAAGTGACAATATAAATTAAGTATTCACTTAATACAAGTGAACTATTAAGTATACGTGACTCACTAACAACTATGGAGGGATTGTCATGAATGAAATGTTAAAACGATTAGAAGTATTAGAAAATGTGGTAGAGCAATTAAATGTGAAAGTGAATTTACTGCAACAAACAAATCAACAACCAGTTGAAGAAATTTTTAAAGAAGTTCCACATTGGAAACGAAATTCTGTTTCAAAGTATATGATCAAAGTTGTCTATCCAGGCATTTATCGTAGTAAAGATAAGCCAAGAGCGGCTTTTCCGAAAAATAGAAGAACTGTTGCTGAAAAAATTGAAGTTGGTCAATATATGTTTATCTATGCAACCTCACCAGAAAAGAAAATCATTGGATTAACAAAAGTTATTTCTTCAATTAAGAAAGTAGATGTAGATAGATGGCCTTACTCAATCGATTTAGTGTGGATTGTTGGTCCAAAACCTGGTGTACAATTTAAAGAGGTTGGATTAGATATCAGACCGTTACCTGGAGATACACTATTTTCTATATCTGATGATAGAGCACAAGATGTTATTAAAGCATTGAATGAGCAGCCAGACTTAGATAAGGGTATGCTAGATTACCTTGCAGATAAATATGAGGATGAAGATTTGTTTTAAAAAATAAAAAGTATAAACATTATGAATTAATGAAACAATTAAAAGATATTACAAAAAAATTCCCCTTGCTTTACTCTAAAAAAACCAGTCAGTAATAGGCTGGTTTTTTTTGTAGTATTCATTTTAAGGACTTGAAAATCAAGCCACAAATTTCTCCACACGCTCGTTTCCATTAAATAGATTTATATTTTTACATATTTTACAAGTTTTATAGTTTTTATGACTTTTATATTATCGCATTTTTTAAAGTTGAAATAGAACTAAAAACGTTCGTTTTTCGTGTACTTTTTAAGTAAGTAAATTTTAAGGTATTTTTAATTCATTTTCAGTACTAAAACTCATTCTAAAAACTATGTACGAAATATTGAAAATAAATATGAGTTTTAGTACACTTTAAAGAAAAAAAAGGATTTGGTAAAATTGACTGAAGAAAAAAGAGAACCAGTTACATTTGGTTATTGCAGAGTTTCTACAGACGAACAAAATTTAGATAAATACATAAATCAATTAATTGATTATGGTATTCGTCCAATCCACATATTCAGTGAAAAAATCACTGGTACAAAAAAAGACCGTCCACAACTGATGGAACTCCTTAATCATGTTGAAAATGGAGATACAATCGTAATTGAGTCATTATCTCGATTAGGAAGATCAACTAAAGACTTAATCGAAATCTTTGAAATACTTAAAGCGAAAGGAGTACAGTTAGTCTCTTTAAAAGACAGGATTGATACAACTACCCCTACAGGCACAGCAATGTTTGGAATGTTGGCTGTTATTGCACAATTTGAACGAGATTTAATTAGTGAACGTACAAAATTTGGTTTGGCTTCTGCAAGAGCAAGAGGTAGACTTGGTGGCAGAAAGCGTACTGATGAAAAAGTACTTAAAAAGGCTGTGAAACTATATGAGGGGAAGTCTTTAACGATTAAAGAAATATGTGAAGCCACAGGTGTATCGAGAACCGTCCTTTATGATTACATTCGAGCACAAAAAGGCGTGAATTAAAATAAAATTAACTAGTAATCGTATAAAATGTAAGACTTGTGAAGATATAATCGAATCGAGGTACGACAGTGATTTTAAACTGAAAAATTAAGTCTTACGGATCTTCAAATTTCAGATATAAAATTAGTCAGTCGAATGAAGCAAGTGCGCTTAATCACATAAAAATGATTAAGCGCACGAGAGACTAAGATTAGATAATTCATACGTATAGGCCACATAAGTAGTGGTTTTTTTATAGGAAAACAATTTAAATTTAAATTTAAATGTAACGGTTATTTATAATATTCTAGGAGTTGCTCAAGACTAATGTTTAATCCGCATCTTCTTAATCTTTCTTTTCTTTCTTCATATAAAGGTGTGATAATTTGAGTTATTTCTTCGTAAGTAGCATGATGAATCTTTTTATGACATAAAGGACATAACGATGTAACGTTCGCTTCAACATCCAGATTATGTTCAAATTCTTCTTCGAATTCCATTGGTATTAAATGGTGGGCTTCAACATAGTTTTCACCTGTTCCTTTTGAAATAAAGAACTTATGGGAGTCACTTACTTCACACAAGTAATTTGCTACTTTAATTGCCCTTTTTGACACAGTTCGATTTCTATTACTTTTGCATGTAGTTGTAGAAGAAGAATTATACTTTTCTTTAGGCTCATCTACTATTGGTTCAGTATCAATAATGACTACTCTTTCAACCTCGCTTTGAAAAGTTTCCTCATCCATATCATTATCTAAAGCGAAGCGAATGTCTTTAGAATAAATAAGATTCATAAAGTCTTCATATTTATCTTTATTTAGGTTGTGCTGCGCGTTCTTTAGAGGACCTATTCCATCCCAAATTAACTTCATGTCATCAATTGTGAGTGGGTTAAAGATGCAAATAGTTGATGGATTAAATAAATAATAACCTTTATACCCACCATCTGCTACTTGTTCATACCTTTCTTTATGTAAGAGTTTAGCCGCTGCTATTATATGACTTTGATATTGAAATAAAAATAACGAACCGCTTGGTGTGTTTAATCCATTTTTATATTGATAATGTCTATTTGGCAAATTATATAAAAACCACTCTTGAGTCTCTATAATTGATTTATTAGCGAAAGCAGGGTCCTGACTTGACATAGGTAAAACTCTTATTGCCGGTACACCAACCCTATCTTCATCATTTTCATAGAATATCCCGTAATTATATAAAATTTCATCTTCAAAACTATATATCTCTGATTTTAAAATATGAACTTCAGCATTAACTCGTATTCGGCCATACAAACCAAGAGTTCTTCTTAACTTATCTAATAAAGAAGGTATGTCTTTTTTAACAAACCATTTATCTAATTTATGTTCTGTAGACCTACCATCCGCATACTCTAAAAAATCACTCTCAAGATAAACCTCTGCTGTCATATCTTTATAACCAATGTACTTACTAGGAGCGAACATATCTAATTGTTCGATATAATACCATTGAGCAAATTGAGCAAGTTTCTTTCTTAAATTATCATTCGATACTATATCTTGATTAAATTGAGTTATATTTTTTTTAATTTCATCTATTTCTTCAACTAAAAGTAACTGGCTCATTTTTTTCTCCCTTATCATAAGAATTTACTGAAATTTCCTAACATAATTATACAAGTCATATAAGGATAAAGAAATAAAATGTACATTTAGTTAAACTTTATAGATTTGATTCTTTTACAGCCTTATTTCTGAATAAGTAAAAAATAATTATGATCAGATAGTGTTTTTTAGTCAATTGTATAAGAGATGAATATACTCTCATGAAGAATAAGGCTATAATAATTAGGTAATAAAAAATATTTACTTCATATTTTTGTGTATAGAATTATTGGAGGAGAAATAATGAGCAAGTTAACATTACAAGAATTAGAGGGTCATCTTTGGAAGAGTGCTGATATTCTTCGCGGGTCAATAGATAGCAGCGACTATAAAAACTATATATTTGGTATGTTATTTTTAAAAAGAATGAATGATGTATTTGTGGAAACAGCATTAAGAATTGAAAAAGAAGAAGATGACGATTATGGTTGGTCCGATCGTGATGTGCATTCTATTTGGATTCCTGAACGTGCTAGATGGGAACATTTAAATAAATTAACAAGTGATATAGGCAATGCGTTAAATACCGCATTTGAGTCAATTGAAGAAGAAAACCCGCTTAAATTAGAAGGGGTGCTTTCAAGTATTGATTTTAATGATAAGGAACGATTACCTGATCATGTATTACTTCAGTTAATTTCACACTACAACCAACTAAATTTAATGAATGAAAATCTATCAGAGCCTGATTTAATGGGACGAGCATATGAATATTTAATTAAGATGTTTGCAGATGATGCAGGTAAAAAAGGTGGCGAATTTTATACGCCAACTGAGGTAGTAAATTTATTAGTTCAATTAATTAAGCCCCAGGAAGGAATGCGAGTATGCGATCCAACTGTCGGTTCAGCGGGGATGTTAATTCAATCTGTAGATTACGTAAAATCAAAGCGTCAAGAGAATGATAACCGTCCAGTTCGTATAACACTTCATGGACAAGAAAAGAATTTAAACACCTGGGCTATAGCAAAGATGAACCTATTATTACATGGATTATTTGATCATCGCTTAGAACGTGGAGATACAATTCGGGAACCTAAATTGCTAGATGAAAATGGTGAATTAAATTTATATGATAGAGTGATAGCAAATCCTCCATTTTCTTTAAAAAATTGGGGACGTGAAGAGGCTGAAAGTGATTCATATGGACGTTTTGGATTTGGTCTACCTCCTAAAAATGCAGGGGATTTTGCTTTTATTCAGCACATGATTGCTACACTAAACGGAAATGGTATAGCGGGTGTTGTAATGCCTCATGGTGTATTATTCCGTAGTGGTGCTGAAGGGAAAATACGTCAGTGCATACTTGAAAAAGATTTAATCGAAGCAATAATTGGATTACCATCAAATCTTTTCTACGGGACGAGTATTCCTGCATGTATCATAATAATAAATCGTAACAAAGTTGAGGAACGAAAAGGAAAAGTGTTGTTCATAGATGCATCAAAAGGGTATCAAGAAGGAAAGAATCAAAATACGCTACGCAAAGATGATATTACAAAAATTATTCAAGCATTTGATAATTATGAAATGGAAGATAAGTTCTGTCGTTTAGTATCGATGGAAGAAATTAAAAATAATGAATTCAATTTAAACATTTCTATATATATAGATTCATCCGAAGAATTAGAAGAAATTGATGTTACTGAAGCAATAAAAGAACTTAAGGATCTTGAAAAAAAACGAATTGATATTGAATTAGTCTTGTCTGGCTTCATGAAGGAGTTAGGTTATTATGAGTGAGTGGAAAAAGGTAAAGGATTTAGTTAAAAAGATAATTGGAGGAGGTACTCCATCAAGGGAGAACGATTCCTATTATAACGGCGACATACCTTGGGCAACAGTGAAAGATATGAATTCAAATGTATTGGTAGAAACTCAAGAATATATTACAAATATAGCCGTTAAAAATAGTTCCACTAATATTATTCCTAAAGGTAACGTAATAATTGCTACTAGAATTGGTGTAGGAAGGGCGTTTTTGAATAAAGTTGATATGGCAATTAATCAAGATTTAAAAGCACTAATTCCAAATGATAAAGTAGATCCAATGTTTTTGTTATATTCAATTATTAAAAGCAAAAGTTTTCTAGAGAGTATATCATCAGGAACAACCGTAAAAGGAATAAGATTAGAGCAATTAAATGAATTAGAATTATGGGTTCCAGATTTAAAAAACCAAAGAAAAATTGCCGCAATTCTTTCAACTGTAGATCAAGCCATTGAGTATACAGAGGCCATAATTGCTCAAACTGAAACGGTTAAAAAAAGTATGATGCAGGTATTATTCACAAAAGGTATTAGCCAAACAAAGTTTAAGAAAACAGAGATTGGTGAAATACCTAAAAATTGGGAAGTAGATAGTTTGCAAAATATTACATTACCGAAAGAAGGTTTAAGAAGAGGACCATTTGGTGGTGCCCTTAAGAAAGAGATTTTCGTCCAAACTGGCTATTCCATATACGAACAACAACATGCTATTTACAATGATTTCAATAAATTTAGGTATTTCATTTCAGAGGAAAAATTTAATGAGATGGAAAACTTTAAGATTAAACCTAAAGATCTGCTTATTAGTTGTTCTGGAACTGTTGGTAGAGTGGCAATTGTACCTTTTAATGCACCAGAAGGGATAATAAATCAAGCATTACTTAGAATTAGGTGCGATCAAAAAATAATTACACCTGAATATTTAAACTACTTATTAATTTCTGATTCTTATCAATCCAAATTATTAGATATGTCACATGGCTCGACAATAAAGAATATAGTAGGTATGCCAATATTACGTGAGATGAAGTTGCCAATCCCTCCTATAGAGGAACAATCTAAGATTGTAACTATTTTAGATAGTATTGTTGATAAGTTAGATTTTGAACAACAATATTTAAGTCAATTAATATTAATAAAAAAAGGACTCATGAAGGATTTGCTAACCGGAAAAGTTAGGGTAAACATTGTAGAACAAGAGGGGGTGTTTAAGTAATGACACTAGAATGGGCAAAGGAACGCCCAGTTGAATATAAAATAATACATCAACTAGAGTCTTATGGATACACCTATCTCCACGGGGGTTCTCTTGAAAGTGAGCGTACTTCAAAAAGTGATGTAGTTTTGGAAAAAAGATTAGGTCAATCAGTGAAACGATTAAATCCATGGATCGATGATAATAACATTCATAAAGTAATACGTTCTATTACTCACTTAGATGCACCAAGTTTGATGGAAAATAATGAGGCATTATTTGGATATCTAGTAAATGCAATATCTGTCCCACAGGATTTAGGTCAAGGAAAGAAAAATCAAACTGTTCGTTTAATTGATTTTGAAGATATTGCTAACAATGAATTCCTGGTAGTAAATCAATTTCATATAAATGGTCCATCAGAAACTATCATACCTGATGTTATTGTTTTTATTAATGGTTTACCGATTGCTGTAATCGAATGTAAAAGTGCAACAGTAACTGAACCAATCAGTCGTGCAATAAGTCAGTTAACCCGGTATCAAAGAGATGTTGAAAAATTATTTTGGTACAACCATGTAATGATCGCATGTTGTGATGTCCAAGCAAAATTTGGTTCGATCGGATCAAAGGCTCGTCACTATGGGGAATGGAAAGATACTTATCCATTACTGAAAAATGATGTGGGTAGTAATTCAACTCCTCAAGATATCCTTGTTGCAGGCATGTTGACGAAAGAAAACCTGCTTGATATGATTCGAAATTTTGTTGTATATGAAGTTGAAAATGGACGCACAATCAAAAAGGTGTCTCGTTATCAACAATTTCGAGCAACAAATAAGACAATTAATCGAATTCTTAATGAAGATAAAGGTGGAGTTATCTGGGCAACTCAAGGCAGCGGTAAGTCTTTAACAATGGTTTATCTTGCTACGAAAATTCGCCGACTTAAACAGTTAAACAAACCATCAATAGTAATTGTTACAGATCGAACTGATCTAGATGATCAAATTACAAAGACATTTAGAAGATGTGGATTTCCTAATCCTAAACAAGCATCAAAAGTTGTTCAATTAAGAGATTTTCTAACTCATGCTAATGGTGACACGATTATGACAACTGTCCAAAAGTTTCAAGAAAGTGCAGAAGAACTTGGACTTGAAGTTTTAAATGATGCTTCTAATATTATTGTAATGGTCGATGAATCACATCGAACACAATATGCTGGTCTTGCAATGAACATGCGAACTGCTTTACCTAACGCTATATATTTAGGGTTTACTGGTACACCAATTGACAAAGAAGATCGTTCTACATTACAAACATTCGGACCTTATATAGATACCTACAGTATCCAACAGGCGGTAGATGATGGTGCTACATTACCTATATTCTATGAATCTCGCTTACCGGAACTAAGGGTTGAAGGTGAGAGTCTTGATGCTATTTTTGACCGAGTATTCATTGACTATTCAGAAGAAGACAGAGAACGTATTAAGAAACGTTATGCAAACGAAGAGTCAATTATAGGTTCATCACAACGAATTCGTCAGGTGTGTTTAGATATTATTCAGCACTATGAAAATTATATTCAACCGAACGGCTTTAAGGCCCAGATAGTAGCAATAAATCGAGAAACTGCTGTGTTATATAAAGAGATACTTGATGAATTAAATGGTCCGGAATCGGTTGTGATCTTTTCAGGCAACAACAATGATTCGGAAAAAATGAAAAAATATCATACTACTAAAGAACAACAAAAAGCCTTTATTGAACGATTTAAAAAACCACTAAAAGAAGATGGATTGTCATTTATTATTGTATGTGACATGCTCTTAACAGGCTTCGATGCACCAATTGAACAAGTAATGTATTTAGATAAGCCATTAAAAGAACATAATCTACTTCAAGCGATTGCACGTACCAACAGGACCTATGATAAAAAGACTTATGGATTAATTGTTGATTATTATGGAGTTTCATTATTCTTAAAGAAAGCATTAGCAATCTTCACTTCAACTGATGTTGAAGGAGCACTTACAAATATCTCAGCAGAAATACCAAGACTTGAGACAAGACATTGTTCAGCAATGCGTTTCTTTGATAAGGTGAACAAGAATAACATTGAGGATTGTATTAAGATACTTGAGCCTGAAGATGTTCGTCATCAATTTGAGAAACATTTTAAGCGATTTTCTGAAAGTATGGATATGATTATGCCAAATCCAGTTGCTGCTCCATATCGAGAAGATTTGAAATTTCTGGGAAAACTAAGACAATACGCCAAAAATCGTTACCGGGATGAAAAACTTGATATTTCTGATTGCGGAGAAAAGGTACGTAAGTTAATAGAGGATTATATTATTAGTATAGATGTAGAGTCCTTACACAAACCTATTAGTATCTTTGAAAAGAACTTTGACTACAAGGTTAAAGGCATGACTAATGATCAAGCGAAGGCTTCTGAAATGGAACATGCTATTCGCCATGAAATAAAAGTGAAAATGAAAGAAAACCCAGTCTTTTATTCATCACTAAAAGAAAGATTAGAAGAGTTAATTAATAGGCATCGAGAAAAACGTATTAATGATGCACAATTGGCTTGGGAACTAGAACAAGTAATTGAAGAAGTTCGTAAGCAAAATAGTGATAAAGAATCAGATGGATTAACTAGTAAAACGCGTCCTATATTTCAACTTTTACAATTAGAATGGACCAACTCTTATGAAGACAATGAAAAAGTTAAAGAAACTACTGATACAATTAATGAGTCTTTATCAGAATACTTAATAGATGAAGGGATTTCTGACAAGGAAGACCTTAAACGACAAGCAAGAGCAGAAATAAAGGGCATATTGCGTAAAGCGAAGGCACCTCGTGAGAAATTAGATCTATTGGCACAACAGATATTAGAGTTGACTATAATTAACAGAGAAAAATAAAAGAAGTAGAGATAGAAGTTGTTACTTCTATCTCTACTTCTTTTATAACGTTAGTAATGGACCATTCTTTCTTAACCAATCTTTTTTCTCTTCGTAATTAGGTAATATAGTTTGAACAAAACTCCAATAATCTTTTGAATGATTAGGGTATTTAAGATGTGCTAATTCATGAACGATAACATAATCAATGACTGAAATAGGGGCCATGAATAATCTCCAATTAAGATAAATATTACCACTAGGAGTACATGTACCCCAACGCATATGCTGCGTTTTAACTTTGATACTTTTTGGAGTAACGCCCATCAATTGTGAATAATAATTTGCTCTATCAATTGCTTTCGACTGGGCATGAGTTATATACCATTTAATAATTCTTTCTTTGACCTGTTCATTGTGTTCAGTAGTTTTTGGATTAAATGGCGTTTCTATAAGAAATTTTCCTTGTAAAAAATTAATTGAAATAGAATTTAATTTGTTATTTTGTAAAACTTTTATTTTATAATTTTTACCACAGTAAGGAAGTTTCTCACCTGAAATAAATTCTCGGTGGGGAGGTGCTTCAACAATCTCATTAACCGCTTCCCATTTATCTAAAATCCACTTTGCCTTTTTATACAACATACTTTCAATTTCATTGATAGTTAATCTATCTGTGGTAGTAACAGTAACTCCATCTAACCATTCAACGACAATACTGATCTCATCAGAGGGGAATTGTCCATCGTTTTTAACTATATTTAAGGTGTATTCAATTGTTGTATTACCAAATTGAATTTCGGGCATGTAATCGCTCCATTCATAAGATGTCTATCATTATTGTACTGAAATGATTAGAGGTATTAAACTATAGATATTATATTAACAATATTTATTTAAATAATAAACAATTCGTAAAATTAAAATGATCTACTTACTTTTTTATATAATTATGATAGGTGTTTTTTTATTTGCAAGACGACTGTATCCTGTTAGAATGAATTAACTACATTTTTACACTTTTCTTCTAAAGTCCTCAAAGTGCGTCTATCCTTATATGACTTATATACATAGTAAATTAACATACATAATAAATGACTAACATACATATAAAAAGACCAACATACATGGGAATTTGAAAATCGAGATCCACCTTACAACCATGCGGAATTGGAGGACTCTTGATTTTAACAATCTACTACGTGCTTTATTCACATAATAAAGAATCTCACACGTACCTTATCCCCTTATTAAAGAATCTAAAACTACTAATTAAACAATCTCGCACACCAAATATAACAATGTCGAACGGATGGTTGCTAAAATTGGAGTGAATTTTGAAAAATGATCAAATTATCAAGGTGTTATTACAAATCTTTTCACACATTCACACAATGACTTCAAAAAAAAAAGAGCCTCCTGTTACTGGAGACTCATAAGGTGATCACTTGAGATATTTGAATAGGATTTTACACAAACTCGAATAACCTTAAAATCGCTCTATTTTTAAAAATAGGGACTTAAGGTTACATTTCTGCTACTTTCGTTCGGATAATTGAAGTAATAAATGGTGCCCAATTTGGTAAAGCCCATTCTAATCCTGCTACATTTAGATATGGTTTGATATCTTCCGAATGTAGTTTATTGAACATTGTATGGATAACACGCTCATGAACAGCACGACTATATTTTGCTAGTTTGCTAACTAGGATATTAAATACTCCGGTTGGCATTTTTAGTTTATAATCCTTTTCATATACCTCAATCATATTTGCAAGAGTCATATGACGTTCTTTTAGATCCTTCATCTTTTGTTCAGCCGTTACACGCTCTTTCTTAAGAATTGGATATACTAAGAATGCAAAGTATGATTTGATATGACGAGATTTTCTGTGGGTGAATTTATCTGCACGTCTAGCATTTGATTCATCTAATACAAAAGTGTGCTTATATGTATCAATTAACTCTGCAATAACTGCTCTTGCATAATATACATTTTCAGTATGTAAAACTGATAGCCAGTTTAATTTCTTAGATTTATCTTGTTTTGCTAGATTGATAATGATGTCAACACCATATTCTTTGAAGAATTTTGCGTTTGCATCACCTGTATCTAATACGTAGCACATGTAAGTGAATAAACGACGGTGAGTAACTTTCATCTTAAAGAAATGCTCTGTAAAGAAAACTGGTCGAAGGTATACATAACCTTTGCTACCTGTCTTAACCATTTCTTCCATATCCTTCATGTAGTAGCCATGTTCTTCATGGCATGCTAAAATACCCAAGTCTTCCAAATCTTTTAAAGCATAATGGATCGTTGAGCGGTTATTATCAAAATCAAAATGGTCTACTTGATTACAGATTGCTTGGCAAAGACTATATAGACTTTGAACTTCAGATTCTACAGTAAATAGATACTCCTGTGGAGCGTGAGGATTAGCCTTTGGTAAATTGAATTGGTTAGCCATTTCAACTAAAGCAAAAAACACATCTAATGTACGATCTTTTTTAGCATCTAATAGAATTGATTCAACATGTTTACGATACATTTTTTCTGCCATTGTCCTCACGCTCCTTTCGAATAATTTTTTGAGATTCTTAAAGAATCAGTTTTATATAGGTTAACAGGGAAATTTACATGTGATACAAAAATGGAGAATTTTTTTTGTATTTTTTGTATTATTTTCCAAGTGTGAACTAAGTATATATATTTATAACTTCAATTTCAATCTATGACGGAAAAAGTCGAACAATGTGGATAACTTGAGAGAATAGTAGATAAAAAGAAAAAAGATTGGAGATATTAATTTTCTCCAATCTTTTTTCTTTTATTTTAGATTTTATATTCTTTTTGAAAAACCGACACATTAAATGCTGTTACTCTACCAGTAGATTAATACAACAAGATTTATTTACTTCAAAATATAAGAAGTAGGGAGTAGTACAAGATGTTTAAAGGCCACCAATTTAATAAGGAAGATTATAAACAAATTCCATTAGGTAAAATTATTAACTCAAACAGTTTGATTATTGAAGCATTTGAACAGTTGAGAGAGAGGATGAGTTGGAAAGATAATACAGTAAAGGCATATTCGAAAGATCTGGAAAAACTATTATATTTTCTAAATGAAATTGGAATTAATCCTACACTTGAAAATGTAAATTTTGAAACGATGAAGAAGTGGAAAGAGGAAATGAGTATTAACAATCTCTATTCTGCGAGCACAATAAAAAGAATGATTGATAGTTTAAAATCATTATTTAATGTTTTTGTAAATGCTGGGATAATAGAAGGTAACCCATTTAAACATATTCGGGTTAATTTAGATCCGTCGTCATCCCATAGTCGCAGTCTAAATGTTATTGAGTTAGGGAAAGTATTATCCCAAGCATTAAAATTAGATAGTATGGAAAAAAGAGACACATTAGCAATTGTTTTGACACAAATGCTAACAGGTTTACGTTGCACTAATATGATAAATTTGAAGGTAAACGATATAGACTTTCAAAGAGGACAATTACGAAGAATTGTACGAACTGTTAATGCAAAACATGTTGTGAATACTATTCCACTTCCACCATTTCTGTTAAGTGTACTTAATTTTCATATTCAAAACAGAAATATTAGTGGAAATGATCCGCTGTTCTATAATGAACACAATAATCCATTAGGTGAAAAGAATATCAATAGTATTGTTAATAAAATATGTATTCAATTAGGTTGGAATTTGAATGATTCTTTTACCCCACATGGGTTTAGATACTCAATAAGTACTCACTTTCAATTGTCATTAAATGATGAAAGTACTTTAGCATTCCTTTTGGGCCATAATGAGAGTAAATCAGTTACAAAACGTTATGTAAAAGACACTCAATTTAAACAAGAAATTTTAAAATCTTGGATATTTACTTATGAAAAAGATATCCTTTCACAAGTAATTGCATCTATTAATGATGTTGAAAGTATTGAAAATCACTCCAATCAAATTTGGGTACATAAGTTAAAATTATATTTAAAAGATATGGTATATTTCTTAAATAAATTTTCTTATATTGAGTATAGAAGACATTCTATTTCTAGTATTTTTCATAATGCTTTCCCTGGAAGTAAACCTGATTATTATGCTAAGAGTAATATAATAAGAAACAATTTAGATTTTAATAATGCAGTTAATTATCCTAATACTAATGAACAAATGGTATCTGGTCATTTTGGACAATCTTATCAACCTAACCCTTATAACAATCGTTTTGATTTTTCTAGAGATTTTAATAGAAATCAAAATTATATAACACATGAGAGTGAGGGTTATTTAAAACAAGAAAATATGGATAATATGAATTTAAATAATAACTACATAAATAATGAATGGAATTTTCAAACTTTAAATAGTGTACCATTACAGGATTCAAATGTTTTAAACGAGTATGAATTTCCATCTAAAGGGGTATCAACAGAGAGAAACAATACTATTAATAAATATGGATTATGATTATCGTTTTGTGGATTTTTAAATATTTATCAAAAATTTTACTTAAAAAAAGACCATTTAGGTCTTTTTTTATTTGAATTTATAAAATGTATCTATAAAAGATTTATATAAAAATATATCTATTTTAGGTTTTTGTTCACAAAATAATATTTGTTTTTTAAAGAGTAAAAAATAATCTAAATATTCCCTTAAATTACTGTATAATTATAACTGACAAAAAATTACAAATTATGGAAAGGAGTGGCTAATGATAATATGTTATCAATATTCCACCTTTCAGATATTCATTTTTCTAAAATATATGAGAATGATATTCTGAAAAAAAAAGAATCATTTTTTAAATCAGTTATATCTGAAGCAAGAGACTCAAGTCACATTATTATATGTGTCACTGGTGATACTGCTAATTTTGGTGTGGAATACGAATATCTCGAAATAGCATTACCATTCTTTGCTGATCTAAAATCAGCATTAAAAGAAGAACTACCACACATTCCTTGTGATTTATTATTTATTCCTGGTAATCATGACTGTGACTTTAGTGATAAAAATGAAATGGAGGTACGTGATGATTTAATTAGCGCAGTTATTAGCAACCCCGATAAAGCAAATAATCCAAAGTTTTTACGCAGTATCATAACTCAGAATCATTATTCGGAGTTTATTAGTATCTTTCATGATGATTGGGAAATGTGCGAACTTCTTGAATCTAACGAATTAATTAATAAAATAAGAGTCAATATTAACGATAAAACTCTAATTATTAATTTATTTAATACTTCGTGGATTTCAACTCTCAATGAAAAACCTGGTCAAATGTATTTTCCAAGCGAATATATTAATTCGAGTCCCGATTTAATTGGCGATGTAAATATATCTGTTTTACATCATCCTACTCATTGGTTGGAACCTAACAATAAAAGGGAAGTCGAATCACTATTGCAACTTACTTCTGATTTCATATTATCAGGTCATGAACATGTACCAACAAAAGTAACCTTAACTGATTGGAATCAAAGAGAAATACATTTTATTGAAGGAAATGCATTGCAGGAACTAGGTTCCCCTGACAAAAGTGGTTACAATGTAATAAAATTTGATTTGAAAAAGGAATTATTTCAAGTTAAAAATATTATTTGGAAATCATCTTACTATGGTTCAGAAATAACAACTGATGATTGGAAATCCTTGTTGAAAGGAACAACTGTAAAATCGAATAATCCAAAATTTTTACAAGTTAATGATAGTTTTGAAGAGTTTCTTGATGATATTTCAATCCCAATTTCTCATCCAAGAATTGCAAATCTTTCTTTACAAGATATTTATGTTTTCCCTAATGTTGAAGAAATCATTTATCAAGAAGAATCCGAAGTCCTAATGGGACATAAAGATGTGCCTGAATTACTTAAAAGCGAGAGAGAGGCACATTTATTATTCACCGGAGATAAAGATTCTGGAAAAACTACATTAGCAAAAATGCTTTTTCGTCATTTTAGAAATGAATGTTGCTATCCATTATATATTGATGGTGAAACAATCACACCTTCATTATCTAGAAATACAGCGCTTTTAATATCGAAAAATATACAAAACGTTTATGCGGAAGAACAGTTAGAAATCTATCTTCAATTATCAAGAAATGACAGAATACTAATTGTTGATGACTGGCATCGTACGAAATTAAATAGTCAAAATAAAACAAGATTCTTATCAGAGGTAAGCAAATACTTTAAACAAGTCATTTTTTTCTCTGAGATCAACGATAATGTAACCAACACTATAGAACTTACATCTAAAGATGATCAATATAATTTCAGACATTTTACTATAAATGAATTTGGTCATGTAAAACGTGATGAATTTATTGAAAAATGGGTATCTTTAGGCCAAACTGAAACAATAGAAAGCAATGAACTCATTAAAGAAATTGATAGACTAAAAAGATTGATACAGCCAGTAATTATGCAAAGTTTTGTCCCTAAGTTCCCTTTATATTTATTAATAATCTTAAAGACCATAGAAAGTGGAACCCCTCATAACCTAGAAAAAAGTTCAAACGGTTATTACTTTGAAATATTAATTAAGGACTCATTAGCATCTATTGAAATCGAAAATAATGAAACAGATAAGATTTATCAATATTTGACTGAGTTAGCATATGAAATGCTACAAAAATCCAAAAATTCTTTAACCACTCAGGAGTGGAGAGATTTCCATAATTCTCATTTAAATTATTACGATATGAACGAGGACCAATTAGTTTTTAGAGAGATCCAATCAAAATTAGAAAAAGAAAAGGTTATTCGGAATAAACATTCAAGTTATGAATTTTATTACCCTTATGTCTTTTACTTTTTTATAGCACAATATTTTGCTAGGAATATTAATAGAGTCAAAGTCAGAGAAGAAATTTCTGAACTCTGTAAAAAACTTCATGTTACAGAAAATGCAAATATAATTATGTTTTTAACCCACTTGTCAAAGGACGAATTTATTAAGGATGAAGTTTTAAGTGCTGCTAAACAAATTTTCATTAAATCTGCCCCTTTAAAAATAGAGGGAGACGTAAGCATTATTAATGAATTATGCGATGATTTATCACCAATTGTTTTACAGGATGTTAATGTTCGAGAACATCGAAAAAAAATAAATCAACAACTTGATGAACTTGATCGTAATAAAGAGAAACAATTCTCATTAGATTCTGCATTGGAACAAATTGCTGCAACTGATTTTACTGATGATGAAGAGTTAGATGACATCAGTGAAGTTATGGAACAAATTGATATGATGAATAAAGGATTCAAAATGCTTGAAATCATTGGCCAAATACTTAGAAATTACTACGGCTCTATGAGTGGAATTGACAAACAAAATCTTTGCGAAGAACATTACCTTTTAGGACTAAGAATCAGTTATAGTTTTATTGAAGACTTAAGCAATCAGAACGAGAATCTAGTACATTACATATCTTCAATTATAATTGAGAAGGGTATTGAACATCCTGATCGAGCAGAGAGAATGGCTAAAAGATTACTTTATAGTATTGGTGGTTTTGTAGCACAAGGCATGATTGAAAAAATTGGAATGACAATTGGAACCCAAGACTTAGATCGAACATTTAACAGAGTAAAACAAAAACTTCCATATAATTCTGTTGAATTAATAAACTTGTATATTAAAATTGAATATTATGATCAGTTT
Source organism: Gottfriedia solisilvae (assembly GCF_002128405.1). Classification (GTDB taxonomy): domain Bacteria; phylum Bacillota; class Bacilli; order Bacillales; family Bacillaceae_G; genus Gottfriedia; species Gottfriedia solisilvae. The sequence goes on along the minus strand of NZ_NETJ01000001.1, from coordinate 33,942 downwards.
CCTTACCAAGAGTTATCTGATTTCATAAAGAATAACTATCATAATAAAATCGCAGTTCAAATTCTTCAATCAATAGTAAGAAGATATTTATATATGGTAGAAGTAAACCGCGCAGAAAAGCAGAGGATTTGTGATTTAGTTGGTATTAAATTTGATCCAAGATTACAATTGCAGCAACAAAAAAATAAAACAAAAATAGAAGAACCTACTGATAGGAAATAGTGAATAATTTCTTTAATGATTATTAAGTTGTAATAAAAACTGATAATGGGATAGAATTATGAATATTCTTACGAATGTCATATTGTAGAATTTGACAAACCACATAAATTTTAAATGTTGAGTTAGCAATATTAGAATTCAACACCACTTAAATTAGAGTAGTTTTACATAAATGTCCAGTAATAGTAGAAGAATTTAATGAATATAAAAATATACAAAAAAGACCAGAGAATGAAAACCTGGTCTCTTTTTTATCTTTATTTTAGTGTTATTAATTAAAAATTGTTTTTAACATCTTCTCAAATCAAATTTTAAATTAGTTCAAGTTTTTGAACTTAAAAAGGTATTAATTGCCTTTTGCTTTTGTTTAAAATCAACATGTGTATAGATCGATGTTGTTGCAAGGCTCTCATGACCTAAAAAATCCTGAAGGACTCTCAAATCAATATTCTCACCATTTTCTTGTAACATTAATGTCGCAAAGGTATGACGTAAATGATGGAGAGAGAAACGTTTAGGATCTAACCCGGCTTTCTTTAAAACTTCTTTAAACACTTTATGTAAGCCTCTAGGGTCAATTGAATGGTAATGATGATTATAAAATACATTTAAATTAGAATGTGTTAAAAACGGCTTTAAAACGTCCTTATAAGCATGAATCAGCGGTAGTAGAGTAGGGTGGAGAGGTAATAATCGTTCTTTATTTCCTTTACCACGTATTCTTACAGTCTGATTCATTAAATCAAATTGTTTCCAGGTAAGATCACAAACTTCTTGTCGTCTTGTTCCTGTAAGTGCAATGAATTTAAACAGAAAATGATTTCGAATACTAAGATAACTACCTCCAAAGGCTTCATGTTCTAAACTTAGGAATAATTGTTGTAATTCTTGTAGATTCATATAAATAGGAAGCGGAGTATTTATTTTAGGACGTTCAATAGTAGCCATAAAATCATCACTTATATACTTCTCAAGTAAACAAAATTTAGTAAATGAACGAAGTGATGAAATACGACGGTTCATAGATCTGGAACTACTATGTTTATGGACCATTTGATATTGAACAAAACGCCGAACAGTAGCACGTGTAATGTTTGCAATATCTAGATCTTGCCGAAATTCTTTTAAATATTCATTGAAAAGAAGCAAATCTTTAGTGTAACCCTGAATGGTATTAGGAGAACATTTCTTTTCAATATCAAGATACAGCAAAAACTCATCAATCGCTTGAATAACCAACATAGATAGATCAACTCCAATTAAATTATTTATCCTCAAATTAAACTCATCAAACATTAGACAAAAACCAACGAATTCAAAAACTTATCCGAAAGATGAAACTACATAATAAGTTCATCATAATCCTTATCGAGGAACTTATCGGTAGAAGGCGACTAATAACGGATATTATCGGAACTAAATAAGAAACCCCTTGTTCCATATAAGTTATTTCTAGTTTACATAATATATATTATAGGAAGTTAATGATAAAACAAGAAAATCCGTCTCAATTCATAAGTATTCTTAGAGTTTTGAGACGGATTAGAAATTTTTAAGTGATTTTAAATTTTTTTACTAAATTTAGTTAATCTAAAATTTTTAGTGATTTTTAACTGCCTTCGAATTTAATTTTTATAATTCCAATCATTAAAGCTGGTTTACTATCTATGGATCCTAATTCTATTAAATCTTAATTCGTTCGTGCATATTTTATTAACAGTTTATTTAGTTTCGATTCAAGATTTACGTTACATATTGATCTTTTGCATTCATTTTTTTGTAAAACAAATTGTAAGTATGCTGTACTACAATTAACGATCAGTCTCTCTATAAGAAATCCCTAAATATCGGTCTGTACTTGGTTCAAATTCAACATTCACAAATACCCCAAATTCTCTAGTCCCGCTCTTTACCCTTAACCATAATTTAAATTTCTCTACCGCTACATTTGTTGATTTCCATTCTCTACCTATATGTAAATAATCAATTATATCGGCTTGTGGATATTGCTCTTTTGTCTTCTCTACAGCAATTTTCCCCCATTTTGCATATGGAGGTTCATATACAGGTGCTGCATGTGCAGGAGACAATTTCATAAAGATTGAAAATAAAACTGAAAAAATAAGGATAAGTTTAAATGCTTTTTTCATCAGATCTCCTCCTCTTCTCTTTTCCATACTATTCGACCGCTCTATCTAAACTATTCACTGATCTCTACGACAAAAAATATCATTTTTTACTGTTTCTGTTAATAAAAAGAAATTTTTTACAAATAGTAAGTTTAAATGCTTTTTAAGGAGGACTTATTTTGCAAAAAAAATATAAAATCAAAGCAACTTTCATAATCTTTTGCATAATATGCTTGTCATTTTTAATGGTAAACACGTATTTACCTAAAGATGAAGTAAACGCTTTTACTAGCCAAGTACTGACTAGAGGATCCACTGGACAGGATGTAAAAGAGCTTCAGTCACGTTTAAAATTTATCGGTTTCTTTAAAGGTAAAGTTGATGGTGTGTTTGGCTGGGGTACTTATTGGTCATTAAGGACTTTCCAGAAGGAATTTGGAATGAAGGTTGATGGTGTTGCTGGACCTAAGCTAAAAGAAAAATTAGTAAAGGCTACAAAGAATTATAAAGCTTCGGGCACAGCATCCAATACGAATACTAAGAAATCTAACAATATCGTCAGTAAAATAACGAAAACGAGTAATAGCTCAAATAAAAATAATAATAAGAAACAAGTGGAAAACGCGCCGAATGGTTATACGAACAATGATATAAAATTGATGGCAAATGCTGTTTATGGTGAATCTCGTGGCGAACCTTATATTGGTCAAGTCGCAGTAGCAGCGGTTATTTTAAATCGCCTAAGCAGTTCATCTTTCCCAAATTCAATTTCAGGTATCATTTATCAGCCTGGTGCATTCACAGCAGTTGCAGATGGTCAAATTAACTTAACACCCAATGCTAACGCTAAAAAAGCGGTACTTGATGCTATCAATGGCTGGGATCCAACTACTGGATGTATTTATTATTATAATCCTAAAACTGCAACAAATAAATGGATTCGAAAACGTCCTAAAATCTTAACGATTGGTGAACATATTTTTTGCAAATAAACTAAATTGAGGTGTGAATATGAAAAACGCTATCATAATTGGAGCTTTGTCTGTCGCCTTAATTGGTACAGGCTATTGGGGATATACAAAACATCGTGACCTTCAAGAAATGCATAATCAAGCAGAAAATAGTTACCAAAGGGCCTATAATGAATTAACATATGATGTTGATTTATTACATGATAAGATTGGTGCTACACTTGCGATGAATTCTAAAGCCTCCCTATCCCCTGCACTTGCAGATGTATGGAGATTATCAATTGAGTCCAAATCAGATATCGCACAATTACCATTGAAATTTTTACCCTTTGATAAAACACAAGCTTTTTTAACGAAAATAGCAAATTTCAGTTACAGAACAGCAGTTCGGGACTTAGAAAAAGAACCGTTAACTGATGAAGAATATAACACCCTTAAAGCCATCTATAAAAAATCAGAAAGTGTTCAAAATGGTCTTCGTAATGTTCAGTCGGATATTATTGATAAAAACCTAAGTTGGATTGATGTACAGACTGTATCCGCTCAAAAAGAAGCGCCAAGAGATAATGTGATTATCAATGGTTTTAAACATGTTGAGCAAACCAAATCGACAGTTGATCAAGATTTTGGACCTACCTTCACTACTGGACCTGAGCAGTCAAAAGAGTTAAAGAAACTTACAGGTGATAAAATTTCAGAGAGTGAAGCGAAAAAAATCGCAAAATCTTACTTCCCTATTAAAAATTATAAAGATATTGCTGTAAATAAGAGTTTAGATGGTAGCAGTGAGCCCTTCTATTCTGTTTCAATGGAGCATAAAAATCCAAAGGCTGATTCTTATATGGAAATAACTGAAACGGGTGGTCACCCATTATTTTTTATTACGAATAGAGATATTAAAAAGCAGCAAATTAGTCTTGAAGATGCTGGTAAAAGTGGCGCAAATTACTTAAAGAAACAAAAATATACGGATATGGAAATATACGATAGCTCTCAATACGATACAATTGGCGTATTTCAATTTGTTAAAACTGTTAATGATGTTCGTATATACCCTGAATCAATCCAACTAAAAGTTGCGTTGGATAATGGGAAAGTTATCGGTTTTAATGCGAAATCTTACGTAGTTTCAAATCATAAACGCAACATACCAACACCTAAATTAACAAAAGTACAGGCACGCAAAAAAGTTAATCCAAATGTAAAAGTACAAGAGGAAAGATTAGCGATCCTTCTAAATGACTTTAATAAAGAAGTACTATGTTATGAATTTATTGGTACTTTAGACAATGATACTTATGATATTTATGTAAACGCATTGACTGGTGATGAGGAAAAAGTTAAGAAATTATAAACTTAAAAAGATGCTTAGAGGTCATGTGCTCTAAGCATCTTTTTCTACTTTATGTAACTCAATTTTATCGTATGTAGGAAAAACATATCATTCCATATCTATGATTACAGTACAATATGCATTGAGGAGTGTGGTTTCATGTTAGTTACGTTATCTAAAATTAAATTCAATTCATTAAGTGATGCTGATTTATGTTGGGCTTGTATAGAACCTTCTATCCTTGCTTATAAACAATCTAAAGGAATAGACTTTACAGAGTCTCATTATAGAAATCTTTCCAAAGGACAACAAGCACTATTTATGTATACCGTTTATTTTAAGCATGCATTAAGATCTAAAGAAGAGTTTTATTGGTGGACAGTACATTTATTAATGTTTAGAAAGGCATGGACAGAGCTTAAAAAGGCTTTACAATTCTTTAACGATCAAGCAATGATTCACCATTTAGAACAGTTTATCTCTCATATACAATCATGGGATATAGATGGTGAAAATCCATCACTTTCACTTTTAAAGAAAGATCTTGTTTTGCAGTCAATGGTCGTATCTTCATTTAATGCAGCTCAAAAGCTATCACAACAAACAACAAGCTCGATCAGTAATTATATTCGCCATCATGTAACTGAGTTTATTCAATTGAAAAATGAAATTGATTAAAACACATGTAAATATTGGAGAATCACTATACTAACGCCAAGGATGACAACATAATAACCAAATACATTAAGTGATTGTTTCTTTAATAAGTTGATCATCCAGTTAATTGCAAGATAACCAAATAAAGCTGAAGCTAATGTACCAATAAAAAGTGGAAAAAATGAGATTTGCTCTACCTTGCCTCCTAATACATCTTTACCTTGTAAAATGATGCCACCAAGAATTGCTGGAGTTGAAAGTAAAAACGAAAAATATGCTGCACTTTTCCGCTCCATTCCTTTAAACAATGCAGCGGCAATTGTAAGACCGGAGCGTGATACTGCTGGAAAAATGGCAAGTGCTTGGAATGAACCGATAAATAGTGCATCTTTCCAAGTTAACTCTTCCATTGTTTTTGTACCCTTTCGTTTTTTATCTGCAATAAACAAAATAATGCCAGTAAAAATAAATTCCCAGCCTATTGTTTTTCCAGAAACTGAAATTGCATCAAAGAAGTCTTTAAATAATAAACCAACGACTACAGCAGGTAATGTACCGACAACTAACAATAAAGTTAATTTAGAAAATGGTTTTTTGATTAATTGCTTCCATTCATTTTGATAAAATACAAACACCGCTAATAACGTACCAATATGCATAAGTGTATCTAATAATAACCCCGCTTCATCAAGTCCAAATAAATGTCGCCCAATATACAAATGACCTGTACTACTGATTGGAAGAAATTCAGTAAGTCCTTGGATAATTCCTAAAATAAATGCTTCAATACTAGACATTTACGTTTCCCCTTTCAACTAAACTAGTAAAGTATATGCTGAAATTAAGTAATCTTGTCCAAAACTCAGTTATTTTGTACACATATTAATGATTAATTCCCTACAAAAAAGCATCATTTCGGATGCTTTTTGTTTTTCATGACTGAAAAAAGTTTACTAGTTGGATCTACTGTTAATTCGTTCACGATGTACTGAGTAGCATGTTGAAGACTTTGTTCATCAATTGACGTATAGATCCCTAGTTGAGTCAATAATGATAAAATATCCTCTGTTGCGACCATCTGATTTTTTTCATTTGAAGGAAATAGTCCCCCATAACCTCCATTTGACGAATCGAAGCGATGAATTCCATATGCCAAAGATGTATAAACATTTGAAATTGCACGACCGTAAGTATTATAAAACTGCATTGAACAACGATCTGATGGAACTGTTTTCAATAAATCTTCTAAGAATAGTTGAATTTGTGGAGGAGTGGCCTTACCAACGGAATCTACAAAGGAGATTTCATCTATAGCAATGTCTATAAGTTGATTAGCTAATTTAATTGTTTTTTGAATACTTATATTCCCTTCAAATGGGCAACCAAATACGGTTGTAATATAGACTCTAGTACTTTTCCCATGATCTTTACACTCATTTACCATTTTCTTTATTTCTTGCACAGTTTGTTGAATAGTCGCTTCTTTCGTAAATTGATTATAAGTTTCACTACTAGAGATAAACATATTTACTTGATCTGCATCAACAACAAAAGCTCTTGTCAATCCGCGCTTATTAGGTATTAAGACGCTGTAATGGCAGCTTTCTTTCTTTTTTAACTTTAAAACTAATTCCGCTGCATCATTGAAATCTTTTTTTTGATTAGTCCTTACAAAGGAAGACACTTCAATATTAGGTACACCACTTTCGGCAAGCAAATGAATCCAATTGAGTTTTTGTTCATTGGATAAATGTAGGTTATTTTGTAATTGTAATCTTGGTCCAATCTCATTTAAAACGACAGATTGTGGAAGCTTCAATAGTATCTACTCCTATATTAGAAATTTTGAATTAAAAACAGCCCTATTACACTACTTCTAATGACTGCAGATACAAAGTCTTGTTTCAAATACTCTTCCTTTAATATAGGTGAGAAAATGGAATTTTATGATATTACGATTCTAGTAAATTATGAAAATGAAGGGAATTCTTATGTGTAACTGCTATTAATATATTTTCTAACATTTGGGTTCAAAAAAAGAAGACCACTTTTGTGGCCTCCCTTAAACTAATAATCTTTTAAAATTAATAATTATAAAACTTTACTTAGGAAACTCTTCGTGCGTTCATGCCTTGGAAAATCGAAAATTTGTACTGGTTCGTTTTCTTCAACAATATAGCCTTGATCCATAAATATGACTCGATCTCCGACTTCACGAGCGAATCCCATTTCATGCGTAACGATAACCATCGTCATACCTTCTTTTGCTAGCTGCTTCATTACTTCTAATACTTCGCCTACCATTTCTGGATCAAGTGCTGAAGTAGGTTCATCAAACAACATAATTTTTGGTTCCATAGCAAGAGCTCTTGCAATCGCAACACGCTGTTTTTGACCACCTGATAATGAATCTGGATAAATGCTAGCTTTATCTGCTAGTCCAACTTTCTTTAATAGTTCCAAAGCTTTTTCTTTTGCATCTTCCTTTGAAGTATTTCGAACTTTTGTTGGTGCTAACATAATATTTTCTAATACTGTAAGATGCGGAAATAAATTAAAGTGTTGGAATACCATACCAACTTCTGTACGAATATTGTTTATATTCGTTTTCTTATCTGTAATATCAACACCTTCAATTAAAACACTACCATCAGTAATCGTCTCTAACATATTTAAACATCGTAGAAATGTTGATTTACCAGAACCAGAAGGCCCTATGACAACGACAACTTCTTTATGATTAATCGTAATATTTATATCTTTTAAAACTTCTAACGCACCAAATGATTTTTTTAATTTTTCTACTTTTATCATCCTGTTGTCAGCCTTCTTTCAATACGATTTAATACTGCGCTTAACGATAACGTTAATATTAAGTAAATGAATGCTGCCATTAAATATGGCTCCCAAACAATATAGTATTGACCATTCATCGCACGGCTCCAATACATGATTTCTGGTGTTGCGATAATTGCAGCAATAGAAGACTCTTTGATTAATACAACAAATTCATTACCAAGTGGTGGAATCATTCTTTTAATCGCTTGAGGTAATATTACATATCTCATAGCTTGTACATGTGTCATACCAAGTGATCTAGAAGCTTCCATTTGTCCCTTATCAATTGACTGTATTCCTGCGCGGAAAATTTCCGCAATATACGCTGCAGCGTTTAATGATAATGCGATAATTGCAGCGGCAATTGGATTCGTCTCTCCTATAAAGTAAGGTACTACCCCAAAATGAATTAATAGAATTTGAACGAATAATGGTGTTCCTCGGAAGAAATTGATATACCATACAAACGGTAAAGCTAACCATTTATTCGATTGCATTTTTCCTAATCCGATAAATAAACCAATAATTGTACCTAATACGATTCCCGCTAAAGATAGGGCAATTGTTAACAATGTGCCTTCCCAGAAAAATGGCAAATATTCTACGATTACATCCCAATTAAATCCCATCTAAATTCTTCCCCCAATTATCTAAAATTGCGTAACACTGGTGAGGTTACGCAATTTTTAGACTTCTATTTATTTTGTTCAGCTTTTAACGTTTCAAGATCAGGTTCAGTACCAAAATGTTCTTTATAAATATCTTCATAAGTTCCATTCTCAACAACTTCTTTTACTGCTTTATCTAATTTCTCTTTATATTTACTTCCTTTAGGTAACATTAAGCCGTAAAACTCTGCAGCAAAGCTATCTTTATCTTCAATTACGACTAATTTTTCATTCGGATTATTTTTTGCATATGTTTCTACTACTGCATTATCAGCAACTACAGCATCTGCTCCGCCACTTTTTAATTCAAGAATTGCTAGATTATTATTTTCGAATTTTTTAACATCCTTACTGTTTTTACCTAATAATGATTCAACTGCTTCTTGACCAGTTGTTCCATTTTGCACTGCTACGACTTTCCCTTTTAGATCTTCTGCAGATTTAATATCACTGCCTTCAGGTACTAAAATCTTATTTGTTGAAAGGAAGTAAGGAACAGTAAAATCATATTTAATTTTACGATCATCATTGATTGTAATAGAGGACATACCAATATCAGCTAGCTTGTCTCCAACTTCTGCGAATAATGGGTCCCAACCAACGTTTACAATATCAATTTTCAACCCAGCTTCTTTTGCAACTGCATTTGTAAAATCAACATCGAATCCGACGATTTTACCTTTATCAAGATATTCAAATGGTGCATAAGCCGCATCTGTAACAACTCTTAAAGGTTTTTGATTTTCAGTACCACTTGTTTTTGAATCTTTTCCGCAAGCAGATAGAATCAGTGCCGTTGAAACAGCAAAAGCAAATGACATTTTTTTAAAGTTCTTCATTTAAATTCCCCCTATGTAATACTATCTTTTATAAATTTACCGATTTAATTAAATATATAGAATATTTACTATATTTAGACTTTAAATAATTATATCTGTTCTTGTTTATTTATGCAATACCATGTCAAAGATTGTTAAACCCTACTATATTAATAGTATATACATACAAAAAAGCAGTTCTTTAAGAACTGCTTTAGAAAAATAGAATAGTAAATTTGCTTTATTATTTCATTCTAAAAACTTCACCGCGCGGGATAAATGGTAGTCTTGCACCTAAATCTTTTGCACTTTCAATCATATCAATACCAGGTTGAAGGATTGTACCACCTCTACCTTTTATTTTGACCTTCTCTAGTAAGGTTTCAGGATGTACGTATCCTTCATCGATTGAGGTAGCATCACAAATAAACTTACACAATTTATTTACCTTAATAGATCTCAATTAAAGAATCATAGTAAAAACGACTGTCCAAAAAGGTACAGCCGTTTCCGTATTCTAGTATCCTATTTAATAATTGGATTAAAACTCAAATTTTACTGGTCTTAAAAATAAATTCACTAATGTTTCTTTAGCATCTTTTTCTTCAAATAATATTTCATATAAAGCAGAACTAATAGGGAGTTCAACGTCATATTTAACGGATAACTCTTTTAAAGCTTTTACTGTTGAAACACCTTCTGCTAATTTCTCAAATTTTTCACCTTGAGCGTAGGCTTGACCAAATTTACGATTATGACTATGATCTGAAAACAATGTAGCTTCATAGTCTCCGAGATGACTTAACCCGTAAATGGTAATATCATTTCCTCCCATTGCTCTGACAAGGCGAGAAATTTCTCTGGTACCTCGAGCCATAAGTGAGCCTTTTAAACTACTATAATGTAGTCCATCTAACATGCCTGCTGCGATCCCCATAACATTTTTTGTAGCCGCTCCAATTTCATTTCCAATAAGGTCTTGTCCATAATAAAATCGAATTAAATCACTATTAAAAGCATTAACAATCTCTTTTGTTACTTCAATATTCTCTGAGCTAATGACCATACAATTCGGTATATCATTCACAAAATCCTGCACATGTCCTGGGCCTACCCATATAGCAACATTCACGTGTTTTCCGACTTCTTCACTAAAAACTTGAGTTAATCTTTTTCCACTATTTGCTTCGATGCCTTTCATACATAAAATAACCGTTTTTCCTTGAATACCACTTAAAGCATGTAATTGTTTTGCAAATGAACGTAATTCTTGTGCACTAATCGATATGATAATTGTGTCCGCGAATGAAACTGCTGTTTCTAATGAATTGTTCAATTCAATTGTATCTGGTAAAGAAAGGTAATCATTTTTTCGATTTTCTTTTAGTGAATGATAATTTCTAGAGTTTTCTCTACCCCACAACATAACCTGATGACCAACTTTATTGATATACCATGCTATAAAAGTACCCCAACGGCCGCAACCTAAAACTGATATATTCATATAGATTCACTCTCCGATTTTCATTAGTAAATCTTGCTAAGATATTTTCTCTAAATATCTTCTTCATATTTAAACTTACTTCGACAAATAATTCTCTGCTTCCTGCTTTTAATGTATTGCTAGATTGATTGTTTAAAATTCAATGATTTTTACATTTGTACTGCTTTTTAAATAAAAAAACCTTGGAGAAATTCAAAACACACTATACGTGTGAGTAAATAACCCAAGGTTTTCTTCACCAACCAGCTACTAATGTAAGTCGATTAAAGAACTATTAGAGAATACTTTATTTATATTGTTATTGACGAACAGTAACTGCTTCAGGAGTTGTTGTGACTTTTAGACCGCTCTTTGTGACAACATCAAGTGAAATATAATATGTCCCGTCTGGGAGATCGGTCTTAGGTGCCCATTGAGTTCGAAGGGAATGCTCATTTTTCACTTCAAACGAATCGATCAAATCCCCATTACTATTTTTAATATTGATCGTCCAGTCTACTCGGTTATAAGCATAACTAATAATATTTGCTGGGTTGTCTTTGTTCACTTCGGTTACTGGATCTACATATGAAAATGAGATAACCATATATTCATTGATATAAGATGGATCTCCCCAAACTGTGTAACCCTGATTATAAGCGTAGTCAGCACCCAGCACCACTACACTCTTCGGTTCATCATCTACAATGATTGATGTTTCCCCTCTTTGTAGTTCAATAAACTGACCATTGCACCAAATAATCCCAACATTATAACCACTTCCGTTTGTTGTATCTTCTGCTTTGAAGGAAATTTCATATTTCCCATCTTTTGGTTTTACTTGAATATCAGATACTGTTGGAGCAATCGAATCTACTTTTATCGGCAATTTTACTTCCTGAGGTTTAGCATTTTTATAATCTAAAGTAGTCTTAATAACATATTTGTAATCTCCATCAGGTACAATATTGCCATTTTGATCTTTCATATCCCACATATATCCGCCGTACATATAGTCTCCATATACCATAATGTTTTTTCGGAATTTCCATGGCTTGCCTGTGTATTCACTAAAGTCACCTAGATATTGAATCTTATTTTCATTTTTATCTTCTATATACATTTCTGTTTTTTGTAAATTACGTAATGTAGTGAACGTAGCATAAGCACCATTTATATACATGTTCGGTGACACAGCTATATGGTTAACATCAAATCTTCCTGTAGATGGGTCGTATCCCATAGGGTAACGTTCAGACAATTCATCCCAAAGTGCCGTATAGCCTAAAAATGCATCCTTTTCCCATGCAGCTGGGTCAATATTTTGAGGATCATCCCATTCTCCGTTAAAGCCCATGTATGGAACTGTTAAAGTTACTGCTTTACCTTTATCTGTTGGAACAAGTCTTACAAACCCTTCTACAAAACTATTTTTCTTTAATGTATGTGGCAATGATAAATCTACAGTAATGCTTTTAGTTTGACCTGGTTTAATTTTTATAATAGTCCCATCTGTGTTAGACACTTTATTATCATTTACTTTCACTTCGGCACCTTTAACATGTTTACTAGTTAATGTTAAATATTCTTTGGAATCCAATTTACCATCATTATCTAAATCAAAATCTTTCACTTCAGTTTGATCTGTCATAATATCAACAAATACTTTATATTCTAGATCTTTTTTATCTTTGTCTTTGTCTTTAGGATTATCAAAAGCTTCTAAATTTAATTTGAAGCTTGCTTTTCCATTCGAAATTTCTTTTAAAGCAACTGCTCCTGCTTGTTCAAGTGGGGTATCTTTTCTAGTAATGATCGCAGGTGTATTAATAGCATTTTGAATCTGCATTAAACCAGACCCTTGAACTCGTGGCGAATAAGGTACTTGGTTGTTTGTTCGTGGATCCATAACTACGTTTGCAGTATTCATTAAAGCTAATTTTGCTTTCAATGCTGTATTTTTTGAATGAGAAAATCCTTTTTCATATAAAGCTTGTAGTAATAATGTTGAACCACCAGCTACATGAGGTGATGCCATTGAAGTACCACTCATAATCTCATAATCGTTTCCTGGCACTGTCGAGTAAATACTACCTCCAGGTGCGGAAAGTTCTGGTTTAAAATCTAATGTATGTGGTGATCCAATCGATGAAAATTCAGACATTGAATTTTTATTTGAATTATCTACCCAAGTCCCTTTTGATAAATGCATTTTTACAACTTGTCCACTTGTCAACTTACTAACTAATGCGTCTCCAGGAACCTTACCAGTAGTTGCTACTGGGATTGAGTATGGACTTAACCCTAAGTAAGGATAATCGGCCATATCATTATTGTTACTAGGTGGAATGATGATTAGTGCTTTGGCACCTTTTCGCTGGGCATCATATTGCATAGAAGAATAATAGCTATATGTATCTAAAAGCTTCGCTACTACTATTTTACCATTTACGTCTTTACCTTGATAATCAGAAGCACTCGTTCCTTCTCCTACGTAGACCATTTCATAATCTTCTCCAGGTGTTAATGACTTAGATAATTTAAAGTTATAAGATGATGGAAATTGAGTTTGATCTTGAAACGGTAACTGAATACCATTTGTTTCTGCTAAAGTATTTAAATGAATTTTTGAGTTTTCGTAAGATGCAACTGAAATAGCATAAGGACTTACAGATGGTTCACCAACGATCCCGATGTCAGGATTTTCTGCATATGGTTTCAAAGATGAAGGGATAATATTATTTTTTGAACTATATGATGCGTTACCACTAGCAACTACAACAAGTGAACCTTGCTCAGTTGCTTGACGAATTGTTTTTTGAATTGGGTCATTTTCTTCTCCAACATAGCCTGCATCAGTACCTAAACTCATGTTGATGACGTCTGCACCCATAGTGACCGCATGTTCAATTCCTGCGATGATATCATCCTCGTATGCAGCACTACTATAATCAGAAAATACTTTTTCTGCTAATAATTGAACACCCGGTGCAATACCTTGGACTCCATCATTTGCCTCATCACCATTTGCTCCAACAGTACCAGCTACATGCGTACCATGGGAACTACCAGAACCACCTGGAATGACATCTGTATCACCATCAGCCCAATCATATCCTGTTGGAACTTTGTCGCTATACCAAACATCGTTAACAGCTGTTTCAGAAAATTTTTCTTTTAAGCCATCTTGAGTTAATTTCACTTTTTGTTTGCCTTTATCAGTCAATTTCATATCTTTATGCGTATAATCAATCCCAGAGTCAATAATTGCAACTAGTAAACCTTCACCCTCATATCCATATTGATTCCACACTTTTTGAGCTTGTACTAATTCCTTACTTGCTCCCATAGAAGGTTTAAATGTTCTTGCAATATGTACATTTAATACACCAGGAATTGACTGTATTTCACTGACTTTCTGAAACTCTGTTTCTAAGCTGAAACCATTAAACCCTTCGTAAAATCGTTGCTTAAGCTTATTTGGAGATTTTGATTTTCCAGTTGGTATTTGATTCATGACTTGATCCTGTTTTTGTTTGAATAATTCTTTTTTACTTTTTGTTGATTTTTCATCAGCTGAAGGTTCTTCGATTTCTACAATTACTCGGACTTTTTCATTCGGCTTATAGGCTTTAATTAATCCTTTTTCTTTTAGGTCTTTGTAACCTAATTTATCCTTATCATTACCAGTGGAAGCTTTTGCTTTATCTAAAAGTATTTGCCTCCCTTGTTTAACAATTTCTTCGATAGTTGGTGATGATACAGTGTTGTTTTCAGGGCTTTCAGCAATAACAGTAAATGGTGAGAATATCATAGATGTCAAAGTAGCAGTAGCAAGTACCTTTAAGGACTTGTTTTTAAAGTGCTTCATTCATTCCTCTCCTCTCGAATATGCAGTTAAAATTGTGCTCCAGAATCATCTGTAGCAATGTATTACTCAATAGAACAGTAAAACTACAAAAGCTGAATGAATGATAGTGAGAAAGTGCTCTTGCCTTATACTTTTGAATTCGTCTTTAAGCAGTAAAATGAGCACTATAAGGAAAAAATAATAGTATATGAGAAGAATGTTTGATGTAATCATTGAAGGGGATAGGAAATGTTCAATATTATGTAAATCAAGTAGTTTTACATATTCATATTTTACTTGTCTACTGTATGACAGTAAATTGGGGGAATTATCTTGAAAAGCTACTATAATTGGCATGGTAATTCTGTCGAAATATGACATTCATTATTTATTTAAGTAGAAATCCCTATGAAATTTCACCTTTTAGAATGATTTAATTAAGATGTATATTTTAGAGTTTATATAAACTTGGGGGAAATAGGTCTTTATCATTAGATATTTTAAGATTGAACATACCGTAAGTATTTTGTTTAAACATCTACAGTAATCGGATCTACTACCTGTTATTTGAAAAGGAAAATTTCAACATTATTCTCTAATTGAGACAAAATTAAAAGAGCAAACATAGAATGTGTTTACTCTTTTTTTACAGCTTTCTTTTATAAAATTAGGTTATCTAACAACCATATTTAATCTCGATTGTGTCATTGTTCCCAGCAATAATAGCAAAGTCACACATATTAACAAAAAGACCATTCTCAACCACACCGGGAATCATATTTAATTGAACTGTTAAGTCCTCTGGTTTTTCAATACTTTTCATATAGCAGTCTAAAATATAATTTCCATTATCTGTAATAAAAGGGGTATTATTTTTCAAACGAAGAATTGGATTGATTGGTCCTATTTTTTCAATCTGTTTTTTTGTCAATTCCCATCCAAATGGTATAACTTCTATCGGTAAAGGGAATGTACCAAGTGACTGAACAAACTTTGATCCATCTGCAACAATAATAAATTTCTCAGAAATGGACGCGATCATTTTCTCACGTAATAAAGCTCCACCTCCACCTTTGATCAATGCTAAATTAGGATTCACTTCATCAGCACCATCAATCGCTAGATCTACTTTACTTAACACGGAAAGATCCACTAAAGGTATTCCTAATTTAATTGCAAGTTGTTCAGTATCTTTTGAAGTAGGTACGCCATTAATTTTTAATCCTTCTTTTATTCGTTCTGCAAGTTTTAAAATGGTCCAATAAACAGTTGAACCAGTTCCTAGCCCAACTATCATATCATCTTCAACAAATTCAACCGCCTTTTCACCAGCTAGTTTTTTACTGTCCATTTACACACCCCTAAAAAGGTCATTAATATATTTAATACATTTTACTAAAACTTTCCTTATTACTTCAAATTTTCAAAAGATGAAATGTAAAATTTTTAGTTTAAGCTTACTTTTTATCGGTTCGCCAAGCTTAAACTAAAAAATGACCAATCCCCAATAATAGGGATATGGCCTTTTAAATGTCAGTAATGATGAGAATAATTTACTTGGTCTTTTTCAAAAAGAAATAGACCTTTGTTAGTTTGCCAGCCAGTATATCCTAGTTGTCTTACATTGCATTGATATCCTCAATCCTTCCTGTTCAATGTCTCCAATATTTTATCTATTTTAGCTTCTAAACGTTGTATTTCAAACTTTTTCTTTCTATTTTCAAAAAACAACCAAATAATAATGGCAATAAATAATAGTGGCTTTAAATAAATAAGAATTAGAAAAATATAGTCTCCTGGGAACATTAGATTCATCCTCCTGTTAAATTACTTAGGTTTAGGTGTAAAATACTCGGTTACGATTAAATCTATCATGATATAAAGTTATTACTATATTAATAAACAGATTAAATTAGCCTTTTTTTATCCTTCATAAATTAGCAACTTTTGTTAGTTTCACTGCACTATTTACTCTTTCATTAAACAAAATCTCAAAAGTTAATAGACTATAGTTCTTTTAATTAATTGAACAACAATAGTTGAAAAGTATCAAATAAATTTTTAACTTTTCTGAAAAAAAAGCTACAGAAAATTAATGTGGTATAATTTTTCTAATTTTTAAAATTTGTTTTGAAAGTTGGTGGAGCAAGTGGAAAAGGAAGTAAATTTGAAGAAAAATATTGGCTTTTTCGTATCAACATCTCTAGTAATCGGCACAGTTATTGGTTCTGGTATTTTCATGAAACCAGGAGTGGTACTGTCATCAACAGCTAATTCCACAATGGCTCTTTTAGCTTGGATTATTGGTGGAATTATTACACTCGCTAGTGGTCTAACAATCGCTGAAGTAAGTGTAAAAATTCCAAAAACGGGTGGATTATACGCCTATATTGAAGAAGTATATGGCGAGATGTGGGGCTTTTTATGTGGTTGGGTTCAAACGCTAATATATGGTCCTGCAGTAATGGGCGCACTTAGCCTATATTTTGGATCGTTACTTGCAGATTTCTTAGGATTTGACGATAGTAGTAAAGTTCTTATTGGTATTCTAACGATTATTTTATTAGGATCATTAAATTTACTTGGTACACATTTTGGTGGATTCATCCAAACAATTTCCACAGTAGGAAAACTTGTACCGATTATTCTTATTGCTGTATTTGGTATTTTCCAAGGAGATGTAACTGTCTTTAATGCTGACAGCGGCAGTACTACGCAAACGATTAGTATGGGTGCAGCTGTATTAGCAACACTATGGGCATATGATGGTTGGATGAACGTTGGGTTTATGGCTGGCGAAATGAAGAATCCATCAAAAACTTTGCCTAGAGCAATTATTTCTGGAATTCTGATTGTTATTATAGCTTACTTATCTGTAAATATAGCGATGCTTCATTTATTACCTGCCAAAGAAATTGTTGAATTAGGTCCGAATGCCGCAACTGCAGCAGCAACATCAGTATTTGGTAATTTTGGTGGTAAACTTCTTGCAATTGGTATTTTAGTATCAATCTTTGGATGTTTAAATGGTAAAATTCTTACATTCCCACGTATTACTTTTGCTATGGCTGAGAGAAAAATGATTCCGGGTGCAAAGTTTTTATCAAGCATTCATCCTAAATTTAATACACCTGTTGGATCAACAATCATACAAATTATAATCGCTTTAGCAATGATGATTTTTTGGAATCCTGACCGTTTATCTGATATGGCAATTTTCGCAGTATTTTTATTTTATGGTCTGGCATTTAGTGCTATTTTCATTTTACGTAAAAAAGTGAATAATGATAAAACTTTATATAAAGTACCTTTATATCCTTTAACGCCAATCGTTGCAATCGTTGGTACACTTTATATAATTGTTAGTACTTTAATTAACTCACCAGTAGATGCACTGATTTCAATTGGTATCGCAATTATTGGTTTACCAGTTTATTTTAAATTAAAAAGCAATTATAAAAATGAACAAAAGAGTAAGGCAAGTTAATCTTACTAAAGTGTAAGCAATTATAAATCTTAAGCCCCTTCAAACATTATTTTGAGGGGGCTTTTCTTGTTTTCATAGTGTTCTAGTTTATTTGTTTTCATTCGTTTTTTTATTTAATATAACCCATTCTATGATGATTACATTTATGATTAAACCTACCCAAATATTTACATTTAACACTTCTTCTACCATTTGCTCTCTTTCCCCTGGCAAAGAAAAACCATTTAACAAATAGTAGGCATTCTACTATTAGTAGAATTTATTGTTAAATAAGGTGTTATAAAAGGGATCATACCCCCAATAGATACGATGAGTAAAACCCACCAGCTTTTTTTAGATTTCATGCAATATTCCCCTTTGATTGTTCGATACTTTCATACTATAAAATTATTATGAACTCTTCATGAACAAAGATATTTAATTTTAAATTACTTGAAATATGCTCTGTTAAAAAAGCATTTTAATTTATATACATCTTTGCTAACCTACTAATATGCGAGCGTTTAATTTCCTTCAATCTGTGCAAGAGAGGTTTTTACCCATCCAAAGACTTACGTTTGGTGATAGGCGTCTTGCACTCCCTACAAAAAACAGCTTATATCTTTGCAATTCTGGTGAAATCTCTTGTAATAAAACAAACAGACCATACCCAATATTGGTATAGTCTGTTTTGCATTATTACTATTTTAGATAAAGTGAAACTTTTTAAGTTTACGTAGTTGCCAGTTTTGTCATCTATTAATATTCAACTTTACGATAATATCTTCTTAGCTCTAATGGATGATTTCTTTCCCGCTCAAGATAAACACTTATTCGGCTCAAAACCGCCCAGTTGATACTCACGGCAAAATGTTTTCTAAATTCTTCACTAATCCCATCAAGAGTAAAGTCCTTTGTATCTATAATCGTTAAGTTGTTTGTAATTTTTTCAGCAAATCTCTCTACTCGATCTACTAATGGCCTTGTTTCATCTTCTCCTTTTAATAAAATTACACTGGTATCTTCCACAACTAGTTCAAGCGTTCCATGGAAAAACTCGGCGGCATGAATTGACTTTGCATGGATCCATTGCATTTCTTCTAATATACACATCGCATATGAATAAGTGTTTCCCCATAAGTTTCCTGAACCAACCATCATATGGTATTCTGTGTCTTTATATTTGATTGCAAACTCCTCTGCTTTTTGATCGAATGACTTAACTGCGCTTAGAATCGCTTGCGGGAGCAAAGATACTTCTTTCGTAAATTGTTCATATTGAGGAAACTCATTATTGTTATACATAAAGCGAAAAACAAACATATAGAGAAGCATGAAGAATGTATCAAAAGAATGTTTCTCTGAACCTGTTGTGATGCAAAAATCCACCATTTTTGTTAATGGAGTATTTGGCTCAGCTACTAAAGCAATCGTAGTAGCACCCTTTTTACGACAATACTCAACAGCCGCAATCGTATCTTCAGTTGTTCCAGATACTGATGTAAAAATACAAACAGAATCTTCACTTAAATGTTGATGGTTCATTACGATAAATTCTGCAGCAATTTCCGCATGAACATGAATAGTAGACTGCGATTTTAATATGTATTCATAAGGATACATCATAGCGATTGTTCCGCCGGCACCAATCAAGAAAATATTACTGTAACCTTTATGACAAATGTGATCAACAATTTCTTCTATTTGGCTTTGAAATGATAGACCTTCTTTTTCTACCACCTTTACAAATAACTCTTCATCAAATTTTAACATAAGCTTTTCCTCCTTAAATTGAATCGTTTATCGTATGATCCTTATGATTTTTAACATTTACTCCATATTTTTTTTCCCAGTAAAAATAGACTGGTAGACCTGTTGCGATGACAATAAATGCCGCGATCATACCTTGTATAGGTGCCCAAGTAAAAGTTCCCCAAGCAAGCCATGATGCGCCAAGAATAGCCAATATTGTCGTAACTCTCCAAACCGGCATACGATAAATTGGTTTATAATCTTCTCTCTTACGGCATTTGTATACCGCTACAAAATCCATAATATTAATCATTAATTGAGTAAGTGTGAAATATCCGAGTAATGCAGTTAAATTACTAGAACACACAAGAATACAGGCATATAGTACTTGAACGATGATTGAAAAGTTTGGCGTTTCATATTTTGGATGAACCTGAGCAAAACGTTTAAAAAATAGCCCGTCCTTTGCCATTGCATATTCCAATCGAGGCTGAAACATAATGCAAGAGCTTAATGATCCTAAAATAACTATGATTGCTGTTACAGCTACAAATGACGATGCAATATCAGATAAACCAGGGATATACTTAATTGCCTCTGAGACAGCTGCGTTTGTGCTCATTAAATTTTCAAAAGGCATTAAGCCAATAATACAAACAGCAAGAAGTGTATACAAAATCATGACAATGAATACAGAACTAATTAAAGCGCGAGGTAGAACTTTACCTGGATTTTTAAATTCTCCAGCCATAAAACATATAGCCGCCATTCCTGTGTAAGCCCAAGTAGTCGCAGACACGCCACCGATTAAACTTGTTTCCACTTCTCCAGTTGTTGGCGTATAAAAATAGTTTCCAGTATTCATGTACATAAATCCTAAAAAAATAACAATTAAAAAAGGAATGATTTTAATCGCAGTGATGATTACTTGAAAAATACCCGCTACCTTTACACTTCGATAATGAATAGAAGTAATGATGAGAATAATAGCTATTCCTAATAATTTACCTGCCATTCCAGAGAAAAATGGAAAAAAGGTAGAAACATAAGAAACAATCGCTAAAGCCATAATGGCAATTGAAGGTGGATCCAGGGCCCAAAATGCCGCCCAACCATAAAGGAAAGCTAACGGTCTCCAACCCGCTTTATTCAAATACACGTAACCACTTCCGTTTTCAGGATAAGCTGTCGATAATTCAGCTAATACCATAACTTGAGGAATTGCAATAATTCCACCGATGATCCAAGCTAAAATAGCGATTGAAGGTGTTCCGGAAGCTTTTGCAACATCTCCAGACGAGACAAAAATACCTGAACCTACAGTTGTTCCAACAGCAATAGCTAAAGCAGACCAAAAACCCAGCTTTCGTGTGAGCGTGCCTTTACTCATATTGAGTTCCTCCCAATTTAAATTACAAGACTAGTAATCTCGTATAATCTAATATAAATTTCAAAATTGGTTGCCGTATTGTAAGGATCGAAGAATTGTTATGAAGTTAAGTTAAAAGTTTTTCGTTTTTCTTGGCCAAGCTTTTAAATGGGTTTACTGGTAGATACTTAAAAGTTCAATAATTCATATTTTCATACCCTTTCCGAAAAAACTTTATTTGTTATGTCTTGTATTATAATAAATTATAACAATAAATACAATTAGAATATTTAAAATATTTTAAAGCAAAAATTTACCGATAAATTTCACCAAAATAAAAAGAACACTCTTACATGTACTTTTATTAAAAAACAATTGTTCCGTATTCTTAAAAAGAATAGATTTAGAGCCTCTAAAGTGCGGCCAATTTCCCAGATTCGAATAATAAAAAACCTCAATCCTTTAATCTTCATAAAGGATTGAGGTTTATCTTATGGTTTTGTATTTAAGGTTGTTGTACCACATTCAAATAACGTGGAGTAGCATTGATCTTTAGACCCGTTTCATCTTCCATTTCACAGGTTACTTTATAATTACCGCTAGGTAAATCAGGAGAAGGAGTCCATTCTTTTAATACAGACTCTGTATTTTTTTCTGACCAGGTTTCGATTACTTTTCCTTGAGGATCTTGGATTGTAAAGGTCCAGTTTAATTTTTTAATTCCTACTCCTAAAATATATCCTGGTTCTTGTGACGATATCGGTCTTTGCCAAACATCCAATACTGATAGGAATAATTCCTCTTTTACATTAGAGCGGTCACCGTAAAATTCATAACTGACATTGCCAGCCCAGTCAATTGCCATTATGATTACACTTTTCGGTTCGGCATTAACGGTTAGTGACGTTTGTGTTGCAGAAATAGCTTCATAATTGTCATCGATCCAAACATAAGATTTTGTTAAGCCGCTTCCCCCTGTATTATCCGACATGTCCCAACTAATCTGATACTTATTTTCTAGTGTTTTGTTTACTTGAATATTTTCTGTTTTTGGAGCAATAGAATCTATATTAATCGGGTACTTAATCTTTTGCGGCCTAGCTCCTTCATAATCTAATGTGCTCTCAATAATATATTGATACTTTCCGTCTGGAACCACTTTTCCATCTTCTGATTTCAAATCCCATGTATAACCACCATAATAAAACTCGCTGTTAGACATTACATTTTTACGAAATTTCCATGGTTCTCCTGTTTCAGTAAATTCGCTGTAATCTCCAAGTTCACGAACTCGATTCCCTGATGCATCTTCAATGTACATGTTTACCCGTTTTACATTGCGCAAAGCAGTAAAAATTGAGTAAACACCTTGATTCGCTGCATATGGTGAGTTGGCCATTCTTTCTTCTATGAATGATTTAGTCACATAATCAAAACCAAGTGGTTTCTCTGGATTACCAAGCCAGTTATCACCATAGTCCGTAAATAGAGCTGTTTCTTGTAAAAATGCATTTTGGTTCCACATCGGTGCATCTAAGTTCTGAGGTTGATCCCAGTCACCATAAAATCCCATATATGGAATTGATAAAGACGGAATCGAAGCTTGTTTACCATTTTTCGGAACAAAGCGAACAAATCCCTCAACAAAAATATTTTTCTTCAATCCATCTGGTAGTTTAATATCCACCGCTAAATCTTGCAGATGACCTTTTTTCACTGTAAAGGTGGCAGGTTTTGTATGGCTAAAATCTTTTCCGTTAATCTTCGCTGTTGCTCCTTCGATCCGCTTACTGTTTAGCTTTAATACTTCCATCGTCTTATCGTTTTCCCCATCACGATTTATATCTACTTCTTGTTGTTTTGTATCATCTGTTAAAAGATCTAAATACACATCATAGATCATCTCGTCAGGAGAAGATTTTCCAGCTAACGCTTCAATCTCAAGGCTAAATTTCATTTTATCTTGCTTAATCTCTTTTAACTCCACTGCAGCTGCATTTTCTGGTTTAGCAAACTTATCTTTTACTAAAACAGGTGTTTGCAGTGCATTAGCTATCTGCATCATCCCTGCGCCTTGTTTACGTGGCGAATATGGAATTTTCCCGTCTGTTGAAGGATCCATTACGATTTGAGCTGTATTCATCAAAGCTGTTTTCGCTTGATAGACCGCATGTGAACCTTTGGTGACGCCTTTTTCATAGAGTGACTGTAGTACCAAAGCTCCTGCACCTGCAACATGTGGTGAAGCCATCGAAGTTCCGCTATATGTATCATAATTGTTATCATAAACAGTAGAATAAATCTTACCACCAGGTGCGGTGATTTCAGGCTTAAAATCAAGAGTATGCGGTGCTCCATACGATGAGAATCCAGACATTGTCCCTTTGTTTTTATTATCAATTCTCGTTCCCTTACCCGCGCGAACCGTAATCTTTTCACCATTTTTCAATCGCTGAATCAAAGAATTGCCTTCGCCGATCTGTATAGTAGCTGCTGGGATGGCAAAAGGATAAAATTGTAATCTAGCATAATCTCCTTTTTCCGCTAAAGGAACCACAATCACTCCTTTTGCTCCCCTATAGTAAGCATTCACTTGTATGGAGGATTCACTACCATCATATTCTGGTTCGGCAACCACGATTTTGCCTGTTACATCTTTTCCTTCGAAATCCTCATATCGACCATAACCTACATAAACTAACTCAATCTCTTCCTCTTGAGCAAAAACATCTGCCAAATGAAGACCTGGATGACGTTGGTAAATAAGTGATTTCCCATCTGAAAGAGCAAGAGTGTCCATATGAACTTGATCATTTTCATAAGAAGCTACTTGGAAAGCATATGGACTAGAACCAGGTGCTCCTACTACTCCAATATCAGGATTTTGAGCAAAGGGGGAATGATTATATTGGGAGGAACCACTTTTGGTACTGTAGAATGCGTTCCCACCTGCTGCTACCACTAATACCCCTTGCTCTGTAGCAGTACGAACTGCCTTTTGAATCGGAGCTTCTTCATCCACAAACGCACCGTCAGTCCCTAAGCTTAAGTTAATGACATCAGCATTCATTTCAATAGCATGATTGATTCCGGCTATAATATCGTCTGCATATGCCCCCTCCCAATTAACATCAGAAAAAACTTTTTCAGCTAAGATCTGAACATCAGGTGCAATTCCTTTTACTCCATCTACTTCATCTGTCCCATTGGCTCCAATTGTTCCTGCAACATGCATTCCATGTGATGAAGCATATGGGAGAACATCCTGATCTCGGTCAGCCCAATCGTAACCAGCTGGTACTTTATCTGTATACCAGCGATCATTTACTGCTGTTTCGGCTAATTTTGCTTCTATAGTTGAAGAAGTCCATTTGGCTTTCTTTTTTCCATTGTCAGACATCGTTAAATCTTGATGGCGATAATCTACTCCCGTGTCGACAACTGCAACTAGCATTCCTTCACCATGATAGCCTAATTCTTCCCATACTTTTTTTGCTTGTACCATGGATTGGCTAGAACTCATCGTTTGTTGATAGGTTTGTGCAATTTTAACACGCGCCACTTCAGGTAATTTTTCAATTTCTTTGATATGTTTGAACTCTGTATCCATACTGAAACCATTAATACCTGTCACAAAGTGATGCCGTTCTTTCACTTTCCACTTTTTCGTTTCTTTAAAGTCTTTTATCAATGATTGCTGATCTTGCTTTAATTTTTTCTTTTCAGTTGCATTTCCTTTGGCTATGGGTACAGGTTCTCCTGTCATTTCCACAATCACTCGGACCATATCATTTGGAGCATATTGAGTATCAACTGGCTTGTGGGCTTGGTCTACATCCGACTGCGTTTTTTCAGTCTTTTGATTCTTTAACCAACTTTTTTCACTCGCTTGCTTAATGAAAGTTTGTACTGCTACATCGTCTGTATTTAATGATTCGGTTAAAGTATCCTTCGTTTCCGCAAAAACTGTGAATGTTGAAAGAAGTAAGGATGTTACAGCTGCAGTAGTCATCACTTTAAATGCCTTCAGTTTACTCTTGGTCATTAACATTGCTCCTTTTTTATTTGATTAAGTTTTATATTTATTTCACTACTTTTATGAGATTAGTAATTTAATAAAATGTCATTTTACTAACCATTCTGAGTAAATAAATACTAATTGAATTGTACATACACCATAATTCACTGTAAATTGGGTGATTAAAGATAGTTAGATAGACTTATATATTGAAAATTTTCGTTAAAAAAATCGTCAATAAAACAATAATAAAATCGAATTTCAAGTTATTAACAGGAAAAATATTTTAGATTTTTGAATTTAAAATTAAAATTCGGGGGAATATCGAACGGTGTGTCAATAGTGATGCGTCATCATGTGTTGTTGTAGTGATATGTTGATTACTGTTGAGGAGAATGATATTAAGATGTTGTTAAACTGATATTATATGAAAATGTTGACTCCTTGCTCGATTCAGTCAACTTAGACTTAAGTTGCATCATATTTAAGCAAGAGTGTCCAAATTACACCATGTTTTATAAGCTGTTAGACTATAAAGAAATGCCTTACCACAAAAAAAACCTTGTTAATTCTTTTTTGAATTAACAAGGTCCTTTAATGAACGAAAAAATATAATATTCGTTACTTATCTCATTAAAAGTGAAAAATCCGCTTATTCGGACAACCCAACTCATATTAAACTCATTTAACGACAATAGATATTTCAGAGTATCCATGATTTGTCTTATGAACTTCAATAACCGCTGGCATTGCGTCTTTTACATCTTGAACGTGTGAAATAACACCAATTAATCGACCAGACTTTTGGAGTTGGATGAGTGTGTCAATTGCTTTTGCAAGTAACTCATCGTCCAATGAACCGAAACCTTCGTCAATAAACAACGTATCAATTGAAACGCCACCTTTATGAGCCTGGATAATATCCGCCATACCAAGTGCTAAACAAAGTGAAGCATTAAACTGTTCGCCCCCTGATAAGGTTTTAACATCTCTTGCAAGACCAGTATATGAATCATACACTTCTAGTCCTAATCCACTTTGTTTTCTTCCTTTTTCAACTGAATCTTTTCTTTGTAATTGGAATTGTCCATTTGACAGATGATCCAAGCGTACATTGGCAGACTCAATAATTTGCTCAAAGTAGTCTAAAAGTACATAACGTTCAAATGAAATCATTTTTTCATTATCACCTTTAGTAACTTTATAAAGATCATTTAATCCAGCCAATTTCTTTTCTGTTTTCACGTACTCTTCCTGATATGTTTGTAAGTCTATACGTAATTGTGATAATCGTTTAGATAATTCTTGAATTCGAATGATATCATTTAAAATATGATCGGCTTGTTGGGCGATTACTTGCAACGATTGCCTTAATTCATTCTCATCGATTTTTTCTTTTGATTGCACTTGTTTTTCGAGAATGTCTCTTTCAGTTATTAATCTCTGGCTATTTTCTTCATACTTTGAAATGTCATTTTGATATTCATCAATAAACTGAATTAATTCAATGGCAATCAAAAACTCTTCTTCATGACTAAACTGATACTCACTCAATTTTTCTTTATAGGAATTTTGTGAAATTTTGATTTCAGAAGTTAGGCGATTTATTTCATGTTCAAGATGAGAACAAGTTGTTTCTTTAATTGTTTTTTGTTCTGAAAGTCGTTTGTAACTTCCTTCAATTTCTAGTATTTCTGATTGAAGTACCTGTATATTTTTTTCGTATTTTTGTACATCTTGATTCCATGCTTCATAAGTTCTAGTCGTTTCAGGTAACATCGTCTCAATTTGAACTTTTTCAACTTTTAGTTCATTGATTTTTGTTGAGCACTCTGATACTACATTACCTAATTCAGTTGCCTTTATTGTTAAACTTTCTATAAATTGCTCTTTTTCTTTTAAAGCTTTTTGAATTTTTTCAAAGGATTCTTTTCGTTCTGAAATACTTGATAAGTTCGCATCAATCTCTTTAAATTCATTAGCTAATAAACGTAGACCTTCATTTGAAAATTCAAAAAATCCATATTCCTCGATAAACGATTGTTGATCAAGTTGGATTGTATTTTCTAAATTTTTAATTTCACCATGTTTTGTTGCTAATTGGTTTTGTAATGTAGTTACTTTAGCTTTTAATACCTCAACTTCATGTTCATTTACATCGCCTGCAAATTTTGCAATTGAAGGGTGGTGGGTACTTCCACAAACTGGACATTCTTCTTGATCTTTTAAATCCTTTGCTAAATATGCTGCTCTTTGTTGTAACATGTTCATTTCTAAACTATTTAATTTATTTACATGTTCTTTTAAAATGGCATCATTAACGTCATAATCTTTTAACTTTCCATCTAAATCGTTTTTTGCAAAGACAATTCTTTTTGCGAAGCCACCTTTTTGATGTACTTGCTGTTTCAATAGAGTGATTTGATTCCACTGTTCATATATACCTTCAAATTTAATAAACTCATTTTTTAATTGATAAAGCTCTTCATTTTCTTTCGTTATTTGATCTCGAAGTTTTTGTCCATCTAATTCAAGTTGCTTTAACTGTTTGGTTTTCATTACATAAATCTCTTCAAGTTTTTGATAGTTCACTATACTATCTTTCAGTTCTAATAATTGACTATAACGATGTTCAAAATTTGATAACTCTTTATTTTTTTCAGGAAGTGTATCAACTTTTAATGAAATCGTTTCGATTAATTGAAGGATTTCGGTTAACGAATGATGTTCTTTTTGTAATTTTTCTTTAGCTTGTACAATCAAATCGTTCAGCTTGGCAAGTTCATTCTTTTGTGGCAGTACCTTTTCTGCTCTAGTAGCCATTGATAATTTTGATTTCTTTTGTTTAATTCCTTCTTGTTGATCATTTAATAATGTGATCAATTCATTTAACTCTTGCAATCTGTAAATGTTTTTGTTATGCGTTTCAGCGGCATATAATTTTTGTTGGAGAACTTCTTTTTGAGCTTTTTGTATTTTTTCTTTCTCTTCAAGTTGCTTTATTTCTTCGTCAATTGTTGAAATATGTTCACCTAAAATTTCATTAACGATATGAATGTTTATTTGAGCATCCTCAGTAATATTAATACCTTTATCTAATAGCAAATCTTCTATCGTTTCTAATTTAATGACAATTTTTTGCTTTAGATTTCTAAAATTTGATTCCATTTTAGATCTTGCAATTCCAATTGTATCTTTCACTTTATCGAATAATTCTGTTTTAAAGATTTTACGTAAAATCTCTTCTTTTTCCTTCGTATCAGAAACTAATAATTTCCGAAATTCACCTTGAGGGAGTAGAACAATTTGTTTAAATTGATCTGCATTAATCCCCAGTAATTCCTCAACCTTTTTATTAACAATCGTAGTTTTATTAAATTCTTGACAGTATGGAACTTTTTCACTATTTTCGATTTTATAAAACTCTATTTTGTCACCTGTAATACCTTTATTTTGTTTCTTTTGATGACCTTTTTGCCTAAAGATATTGTAGTGCTTTCCTTTCAGTTCAAATGTTAAGTCAACACTTGTATATACTTCATCATCTGCAAAATGGCTTCGTAATAAAGTTTGGTCGTTTCGGTTTTCGCCACTCGCTTCACCATATAGTGCAAAACAAATACCATCAAAGATTGTAGTTTTACCTGCTCCGGTCGGACCAGTTATCGCAAATAACCCTTTTTCATTTAATTGATTAAAATCTACATGGATTTTGTCCTTGTATGGACCAAATGCATGTAAAATAACTTCTAATGGTCTCATTCTAATTCTCCCTTTACAAAAATATCATGTAGTATTTCTTTCATAAATTCTTCATTTTCTTCACTTAATTCATCATTTGTCATTTCTTTATAAAATGATTGATATAGCTCAAGTTGATTTTTTGATTGTTTTTCAACGTATTTTTTACTTTCTATCGTGCTCTCAGCATTAATTCTTTTTCTACTGACATGCATAGCATTTGGGTAAACCGTTCGGATTTGTTCCATCGGTTGTACCACCATATGCTCATCGGTCAATTTTACGAAAACATAATCTTCATTGATTGGATGCTTCCTTATTTCTTCAATCGTTCCTTCAACAGTTCTCAAATCACGCTTAGGATTAAAGTCTCTTTTGGTTACAGATACTTCACCTTCAGCATCTAACTCAACAATTAAACATCCTTTTTTATGGTTTTCCTCAGAAAGAGAGTACTTTAAAGGAGATCCTGAATATCGAATAGATTGATTTCCAACATAATGCGCACGATGTAAGTGACCCAATGCTGTGTAATTGAAATGTTGGAAATTATGGTGAGATACGTATTCAGCACCACCAATTGCTAAAGTACGTTCGCCTTCAGTTTCTTCATCAGATGGCTGTCCATTATTCGTGACAAATGCATGTCCGACAAAAACATTTCTTGCTGAAGAATCTAATTCTTCATCTCTAATTTTATTAATGATTGCTTTCATCGCATCATCATGTGAGTGGATATCATCATTTTGTAATACATAACCTACAATACTTGGTTCTACATAAGGAATTAAATAAAAATGAACTTCTCCAAATTCATCGTTCATTATGACCTTCTTAAAAGGGGTTTGAAATTTCCCTACAATATGAAGGCCTTCTTTTTCCATAAAACTGCTTCCAAATTCAACTCTTTCTGCACTATCATGATTCCCAGCAATAGCTAGTATTGGTGTGTTTAATTCTATAACAATTTGATGTAATACTTCGTTTAATAATTCAATGGCTTCAGTTGGAGATATACTCTTATCATATAAATCGCCAGCAATGATTACTGCATCTGGATTTTCTTCTTCAATGATATTAATAAATTCTTTTAAAATATAACGTTGATCTTCTGTCATATGAACACCATGAACAATTTTTCCAAGGTGCCAATCCGCTGTATGAATAAATTTCATTTTTTACACCTCATTTGAACTTCTAGTTTACTCTATTTTACATCAACATACGAACGTTTGTATGCTTTTTTCATTTGAAGTTTAAAAAATGGATTATAGTGGTCAAAATAATTGAAATACTATAAGATATCATTCAAAATATAATTATTAGACTCTAGGGAGGCCTTTATGGAAAAAATTATTGATGTAAAAAAATATGAGGAAGTTATTAGTAGTGAAAAACCAGTAGTCGTAAAATTCTATGCTACATGGTGCCCAGATTGTTCACGTCTTGATGCGTTTGTTGGAGAAGTAATTGAAGAGCATCCATCGTTTGAATGGTATACGATGGATCGAGATGAGTTCCCAGAAATCGCTAGTGAACAACAAGTTATGGGAATTCCTAGCTTACTTGTTTATCAAAATGGAGAAAAAATTGGTCACTTACATAGTGCCAATGCTAAAACGCCAGAACAAGTTGAAGAATTTTTAACGAAATTCGAGTAATTCAGTAAAATAGGAATAGAAATTACCTAAAAAACCTGCTCTTATCGTAAGTGCAGGTTTTTTTACATGATTATAGGCAATTTGGACTTGAATAGATGCATATACATCACTTGAGGTGGTGTAATATGCTAAACATGATAGAAGATGTTGTTAGATTTCCAGAAAAAATAACAGGCGGTAGAACGATTACTCGAGTCTTTAAAACATACCCATATAAAATTTACAAAGCAAATTCTGTTTTAAGTGGTACAGATTATGGATTTTCCGACCAAGAAGGCCATGTTCTTTAGAACGACAGTTGATACATACGCTCGAATCAAATCACCTTATGAAGTGCATGTCGTCATAACATTTGGATATCGTTCTAGAGAGTTTGATAAAGCAACTGACGCGACGATTAGATATACATTATTTTTACAACAAGGATATTGTCCTTTTGGATGTTATCCATAAAAGATCTTTATAAAATTTATGTTTTGTATAATCAATTAAAAAAACACCCTAGTTGGAATATAGATAAACTATATAACAAATAAGGTGTTTAAAATTTAAATTTGTTTACGTTCATGTAAAAAGATAAATACATTTTTACAAATGCTATACCATACATAGCCGACTAACCATCCAGCGACAATATCCGAAAAATGGTGAACATGTAAATAAATTCTACTAAATGAAATTAATAAAATAATGGCTAAAGCAGTTACTTGAATGATTTTTCTTTGTTTTAATAAATTAGTATCTAAGATGATCAAGATGAAACTTAATGTTAAAAAAAAGCTTGTTGCCATTACAGCATGACCACTTGGAAAACTAAATCCGTCTTCTACATAATACATTGCTGCTGGTCGTGGTCGTTCATAGATACCTTTGACGATTTGAACTACTAATCTAGCAGTAAGCAAAGTGATTAATAAGTAAATCCCTGTCCAAATACGTTTACGAATAATAGAAAAAATTAATAAAACTACAGCAAAACTTAGATACATTTTAGAAGAACCAAAGTCTCTTAAAAATAAACAAAATGAATCTAGGGCATCTGAACGCACCGAAACAAAAAAGTCAAAAAATGCATCGTCGATTGTTTTGACCATACTTGTTTTATAAATCAATCCTAACAAAACAAATAACAAAATTGCAGTAAAAACGGTTATCCAATTATTTTTTTTCATAAACTCCCCCGACTTAAAAATAGATAGGTCACCCGCTTGTACTATTGAATACATAGAGAAAAACGACGAGAGCACCCGTCGCCACTTTCATGACTATTCATCTTCTTCGTCAATTTCATCAATCATACATTTTTCCAATAAGTATTCAAAAGTAATATCGGCCAATTCTTCAATTTCCTCTTCTTCAGGCACATATCCTCGCTGAATGAGCTGTTGATAGAAAAATTCTGCAATTTCTTCCGTATCAATCACTACTTCAATTTCTTTCACTAGCATCACCCCTTACTAGTTAATATGTTCAAAATGAGAAAATATGAAAAAAACCTTTCCAAGCACTTAAATTATTAATATGTAACCTTTAGCATAATACAACAAAGACAAGCATATATTCAAATAAAACATGTTAAAGGAGAATGATTTCAATGTTAAAAGTGGACAAGCAATCAAACTCAAGCTTAAAAATGAAAGAACTAATGTTTAATGAAGAATTATTTGAAGCAACTGTAGAAAAATTTACTTCTGTTATCTTTTTCATTTTAATAGGGTTAGGCATACCTTTTATGATTCATATAATTCTACAATTATTGTAGAATATCCTCTCTCAATTTGTTTTCTTTTCTGAAAATTTATTTAAATTTTTTAAAACAAGATCCATCACGATTTTATATTCTTCATCTTGAAAAATAGAATATAGAACAGCATAATCATTATATATATCTAATAGCCCATCTATAATTTCTAATTTCGTCGTCTTATTTCTATTTTTATTAAAATCATTCATTGAACGAAGCTTTTCTAAGTCTAATTTTGTAATGCCATTTTTATCATTTCTAAGTTTTTTTAGAATTGTATTAGCAGTTTGTGCTGTCGCAATTAAGGTTAAATCAGTCTCATCTGCCTCTAACCATTCACCATCTGTTATACGGGCAAGTTCATAAATTGTGTCTTCCCAAGCATCATTTTTATAACGCCAAACCTCTGTACGATAACCAACAATACGAAAAATCTCTTTTTCATATCCATTCACCTGAACTAAATCCCCAAAAGAAAATGAATAATTTACCTCAATCCACTCTTTTTCAAGTTTTTTGCCATCATATTCATTCAGAAGCTGAAGAGTATTTTCAACATACAAACCATCATGATTATTCACTTCGTAAACAAATATGCCGTCCATCAGTTTGATATTTGTAATCTTACCGACAGTCCCATATAACGTTATCACGACAATATCATCTACGTTATATTTAGGTTGTTTTTTCTTTGTCATCCTCTTTAACCTCCTTCTACATCCGTCGTGGCTCATACGTTTTTACTGTATACTATGCAAAAGCACAATAATTGTCTGTCATTTTCCAATCAAATAAAAAAAGGGAATAGCCTATTTTGAAAAGTGGAAGCGACTCGCTCTGCCCCGACAAGCATAAGACGAAGATCAGTGAAAGTTGCTTTTTAACTTTCATGAGATTTGACTTATGACTCGAGGGGCAAGTCGCTGGAACTAGACATTTGAAATGTGGAGGCGACTGGTCAGCTCCGACAAGCATAAGACAAGGAGCAATAAAGGTGCTTTTTACCTTTAATGGTCCTTGGCTTATGACCTCGAGGAGCTAGGAGCCGAAACTAGACATTTGAAAAGTGGAAGCGACTCGCTCTGCCCCGACAAGCATAAGATGAAGATCAGTGAAAGTTGCTTTTTAACTTTCATGAGATTTGACTTATGACTCGAGGGGCAAGTCGCTGAAACTAGACATTTGAAAAGTGGAAGCGACTCGCTCTGCCCCGACAAGCATA